>NZ_JADDIU010000018.1 GCF_016464375.1 Bacillus renqingensis | reverse complement strand
ATTACAGAGAATTCAACTGCTAAAGCTGGAATAAAGCCTGTCTTCTATCTAATGATCGGGCTGTGTTAATGGGCCATTTTGATTTTTACACACTGTTGATTGGAGTGAAGGGCACTTGACTCCTGCGGGATGTAGAGGAAAAGTCGAGACCCCACAGGCGGAACGCCGAGGTGGCTCGACTTCCTCCCCGAGGAATCTTGCGCCCGGAACGGAAATCAACAGACAAATTGAATGCAGTCAATAGGTAAAAACAACTTTTTAGACCAAGGGGGTAGTCTACCCAAAAACACTAACCATTTTAGGATATGTCGCCGAGGGAATTCCATAGATAGGTAATATTCATGTGAATGAATGGCAATTGCTCGCCAAATTGAATTTCTAGGTTTCTTTTTATGGACTAATGTTCAGGTATGAATAATTCAGGTTATTTGTACAAATTACTGGTGATGGTAGTGAAGGTAAAAAAACAACAATAAAGAAAAGTGAATTAAAATCGGGGAGGTGTAGGGGCAGATGGAAAGGGGTATATCTTTTAATCCCTTGTATCCTTTTAGGGAGTGAATGTTACTCTTTTATCATGTTGTTGACCTGTTCAGCTATTTTTTCAATAGAAGTATCCAAAGACATGGCTAGTTCATTAAATAAGATAGTTTGAATAGGTTCAAATAGTTTGCGGTCTTGCTCATGCAGTTTTTTATCGTTCAAATGTAACTCTCGTTTTTTCCTCATAAACGTATTGGCTATTTTGGCAATCTCTTTGCGGTTTCCCGTATTTATTATCTCTTGGTATTTACCGTATCTTTGTCTTGAATCTTCTATCCAGCTTACCCCCGGTTGTTTAAAGGATTGCAAAACTTCTTCAGCCTCTTCTGGATTCATCATCTTTAGCATGACGACTTTATCGTTATCAACTGGTGCACTTATCGTTAAACTTGACTGATTAAGGGGATGTAAGACATAATATTTTCTGGTCACATTCGACACCGTTTTTTCGCATATATCGTCAATTCTGCTTAAACCATACAGCGAATAAATAATAATATCACCAATATGAAACATTACCAAAACTCCAATCTTATTATGATAAAACTAGTTTACATAATATTGTAATACAATTTTTGGAGATTATCAACTTTGTTGAAAATAGTATAGTAATCAATGGAACTTTTTAGGTGAAAAATAAGGGGGTAATAGTAAGTTGCCCAATAAAAAGAGTTTTTCGACAAGGTTGTGGTTTTTGCAACAGTAATGTTACTTATCATTCTACCTGTTTCACCTGACTTTTGCAGTTGAAGTGAATGAAAAAACAGCCTCGAATCCGCGTGATTGCTGATTTTTTGGCTGTTTTTGTTTGTCAGGAAGTTGTAGTGTAAATCACTCTTTTGATGGCCCTATTTTTTTAGGTTAATCTTCATTCTCTTCACGATTATTGGAGAGCGGCAAGGTGACTTTGACTGTTGTTCCTCCATTCAGCCTGCTGGAAAATTCCATTTTCCCCCCATGGTTTTTAAGGATTTTTTGGCAGATCATCAAGCCTAAGCCGGTTCCTTTTTCCTTTGTACTATAAAACGGTTCTCCTAATTTACTAATCCGGTCTTCCGGTATACCGGTGCCTTGATCAATAATATTTATGACCGCCTGATCATTATGTAATTCCTGCGTTATTTTAATGATTCCCCCCTTTTCCATTGACTCAATGGCATTTTGAATAAGGTTTAGCAGGACCTGCTTGATCTTATCCTGCTCGCATTGAATATAAACCGGTTCACTAGGTGGTTCATATTCAATAGCGATATTAGACAGTATCGCTTGTGGGTAGATGAAAGTAATGGTCCCTTTTATTAACGATACCAAATTTGTGTTTGTTAACTGGGAGGCTTGCGGTTTTGCCAAAACCAATAAATCACTGACGATGGATTCAATCCGGCTGAGTTCATTCAGAATTATTTCAGCAAAATCATCATTTGATTCTTTTCGAAGCTGGGTAAATCCCTTAATAGCCGTTAAGGGGTTCCGAATTTCGTGTGCAATGCCAGCTGCCATCTGTCCGATGACAGAAAGTTTCTCGGCTACTTCTAATTGTTCTTCGGCCTTTTTATGTTCAGTGATGTCTTGAATCATGATCAAAAAAACATCTCTATTTTTAAATACAGTTGGAATGAGTCTGACTTCAGTTCTTTTTATTTCATGGTCGTTTCTAAAAAAATCCATTTCAAAATCTACATACTCTAAGGTACTCAAGTGCCTTTTAAGTTTTGAATGAGAGCCTTTATCGGCATAATCATATAAGGATGTTCCAATAATCTCGTCAAAACTGGTAGCACCTAGTAGTTTCTTTCCTCCATCATTGATGTAGGTCCAGATTCCTTCGCGGGTCACGATTCCCATCGTGTCTTTAGAATGTTGTAAGAATAACCGATCCCTTTTTTGATGTTCGAGAATCTTTTCTCCTTTTACCATCCGTTCTGTAATATCCCGTGAAATTAACACGATCTCCTCATTATTAAGAGTTTTAGAACTGGAACTCTCCAGCCAAAGATAGTCTCCTTCTTTCTTTTTAAAGCGAAAGGAAGTTCGAGATGGTACCGGCGAACTAAAAAAGTCCTTTAATTGTTCGATATCCAACGGATGGCAAAATTCATGGATTTGCTTTCCCTTAAGCTCCGACCGAGTGTAACCAAGCAAGGAAAGACTAGAAGGGGAAACATACGTAAAAACTCCGGCAGGGGAATGACTCGAAATCAAGTCTGTTGCATGCATCATCGCAAAAACAATATTCCTAATTTCTGTAACGTCGGGAAAGCTCAGTTGACTGTTTTTATTTGTCATGGTAAGTCTCCTTTAAAACATACATCCCAATTTACATCCTGTTTAACTTATGGGATCTTTCCATTAAAAAATTGGCGGTTAAAAGGCTACTACCCAAAAAGGGGCAAAAAGAGCCAGTATCCTATAATAATTATATCATATCGTCAATACTGAATCACCCTTAGAGGTGCCCTGCCCCTTTTCCATCCCAAGTCTATTGCTTTGGGTCCTGCGTGAGCCCATCCTCTTTTTTCAGCTCCTCGCCGGTTTTCTCCTGTTCCATTTCCTTGCCAAGTTTTTTCATCTCCTCCAAATTCTGCGCCATTGAGCTATTATCTGCATCCTTTATCTTCTTATTCATCGACTTCTCCTCCTTTTCCTTTTCTTACCCTATTTTTTAAAAACAAAACATTCGGCTGTACGGCGTATTTTGGTATAATTTTAAAAACGAACAAAAAATTTTTTCAAAAAGAAGTTTAGAGTTCAGATAGAGAGGGTATTTAAGATTAAAATATCAGAGGTGATGATGATATGGATTTAAAAATAGACAAACAGCAGAATGATAGGAAAATCGTTGTGACGTTGGCTGGGGAGATTGATGCGTTTACGGCGCCGAAGCTACGTGAAGAGCTGCTGCCGTTTGCGCAGGGGAACACCATTATTGTGAACTTGAGAGATGTATCCTATCTCGACAGTACCGGACTCGGCGTTTTTGTTGGCTTATTTAAACAATTGAAAAAAACGGACGGCGAATTGCAGCTGATTGAGTTGTCTGACCGATTAAAGCGCCTGTTTGAGATTACCGGCTTAAGTCACGTGATGAATATTTCGGCAAATTAAGGGTGGAGGAAGATGAAGCAAGTAATGGATTATATTGAAATCAAAGTTCCGGCGAAACCGGACTATGTAGGGGTTATCAGATTGACGTTATCAGGAATTGTCAGCCGCATGGGGTATACATATGAGGAAATCGAGGATATGAAAATTGCTGTCAGCGAGGCCGCAACGAATGCTGTCCAGCACGCGTACGCGAAGGATGAAGGCGGAGAAGTGATTGTCGGTTTTGCCATTTATCAGGACAAGCTTGAAATAATGGTAGCCGATAGCGGAAAGAGCTTTAATTTTCTCGAGATAAAAAACACGTTGCAACCTTATACAGAATCAAGTACCGTTGAACAGCTTTCAGAGGGAGGGTTAGGTCTCTATTTGATCGAAACGCTTATGGATGAAGTCCGTGTGTTGAACCATTCCGGTGTGACGGTCTTCATGATGAAGTATCTAGGTGGGGAGCGTGAAAATCATGACGAAACCAACTCCCGCCGTGAAACGTTCGAAGAAAGAAATTGATGCGTTGATCTTAGCATTCCAAGAGCACGAGGATGCCGAGGCACAGACGATCTTAATCGAACATTATACAGCGCTTGTCGCCAGTCTTGCGCGGAAGTATTCAAAAGGGCGGAGCTTTCATGAAGATCTTACGCAGGTCGGTATGGTCGGATTATTAGCCGCGCTGAGAAGATACGAACCAGGCACCGGAAAATCATTTGAGGCTTATTTAATTCCGACGGTGATTGGGGAAATCAAGCGGTTTTTAAGGGACAAAACGTGGAGTGTCCATGTGCCGAGGGGGATCAAGGAGTTATGGACAAAAATGAAATCGGTCATGGACGAGCTCACCCATCGCTATCAGCGTTCACCGAAGGTTCAGGAAATTGCCGAGTATTTAGATGTGACTGAAGAGGAAGTGCTGGAAGCGATGGAAATGGGAAGGAGCTACCAGGCAGCCTCTGTCGATCAACCGCTGGAAATTGGCTCCGAGGGCAGCGCAGTCACGGCGTTGGACATCATCGGCACCCGCGATGAAGGTTTTGAGAAGGTGGACAGGAGGTTGTTGCTTGAAAGCGCCCTTCCCATGTTGACGGAAAGGGAAAGGGCGATTCTCCACTATACCTTTTTGGAAGACAAAAGCCAAAAGGAAACCGGGGAGTTTCTAGGAATTTCGCAAATGCACGTCTCTCGCCTGCAAAAAAGGGCACTCGAAAAGCTGCGAAAGACACTCGCGAAATAAAAGGTGTTTGATCCCTGTTGCGTTAGTGTAAACACACCAGGTGTCAGACACCTTTTCTGAAAGGGGAACAATCAATGAAAACAATGAATATTATAATAGTTGATGATAATGCCACAAATCTGTTAATTGTTGAAAAAATATTGCGGCGGGCCGGCTATGAAAAAATTGTTTCGCTTTCTTCTGCCAAGGAATTGTATCAATACTTGCAGTTGGATAATTCTGGAGCTGTGCCCTCGTCAGTGGAGGTCCCGGTGGATTTAATTTTGATGGATTTGATGATGCCGGAAATTGATGGGATGGAAGCTTGCCGCACGGTTCTTAAGTGTGAGCGTTTCCAGGACCTGCCGATTATCTTTGTTACTGCCATGGGCGATTCCTATAAGATGGCCGAAGCAATGGATGCTGGTGCCCTTGATTACGTGATGAAGCCGATTAATAAAGTCGAGCTATTGGCCCGAATTCGCTCGGTGTTGCGCCTGAAGAAGGAAAAAGAATTGCGTAAGGAGCGGGACCAGCGGATTCAGTATGAACTGGACTTGGCGAAGCAGGTGCAGCGGAGCATGTTGAGCGGACCGCTGCAGGAAGATCAGGTGACGATTTCAGCCGTTTACAGGCCTTCGTTTGAGCTCGCCGGTGATTTATATGCGTGGTACCGGATTTCCCCCACTCGCTATGGCGTGATTTTGCTCGATGTGATGGGCCATGGGATTTCTTCCTCACTCGTATGCATGTATATTTATTCTGTGTTAAAAGATACGATTACGGGGATGTGCGATCCGGAGGCGGTGATGCGGGAGTTGAACAGACGGATGAACCAGCTGCAGCTGCCGGAGAGTTTGAGTTTAATCAACTATTACTTTACCGCTATTTATTTTGTTTTGGATACGCAAGCACAGACGATTGAGTATGTGAATGCCGGGCATCCAGCGGGGATTGCAATTGTCGACGGGGAGGTAGAGCTATTGGCCTCGGGTTCTTGTGCGTTGGGATTTTTTGAGGAGATTGATAGTAAAAAAGGGGTTATAAAGTATCATGATGGAGCGAGGATTCTCCTCTACACTGACGGGCTGTCGGAGTGGCTGGAAGACGAGTACGGCGATTCAAAAGAGCGGTTGGTCAGCTGTCTTCAGGCTTCGCCGGATGCCGATGCAGAGGGGCTTCTCGAGAAGCTGCAGCTGAGTGCAGATCAGCTGAATGCACCGAAGGATGATATTTGTTTGGTGATGATCGCGGCTGGTGATTGAAATAGGGGGTTTTATCTAAAAAAGGTCTTTAACGCTCCGATCATCGATCCGGAAATTCCCGAAGAGCAGGTCTATCTGTCACTTAACTTGAATAAAGTTTGAAAGGAAGTATATGTAGAAATTAGCTGCCTAAACACCGTTAAAAGTGTGAGAAATGGTGTTTAGGCAGTTCATTTGTAAACAAGCATCAAAACCACAAAAGCGTCATAAAGTTGTTAAATTTGTAATAAAAATTTAAAAGCTTAGTAACATTTCCCATTTTCTTTCGTCTATATGGTAGAATAGTCATTGTGTGTGTAAAAAGACTTCAAATGGTTTGCTGTTTAGTAGGACATCATAATTGTCGATCATATCATGGTAAAGGGGGTAACAGAATGATAAATGATTTTGGACAAATCGCACTGGTTAGTATCCTGTCACATTTAGTGTTTATCGCGGTTTCCTGGTGGGCGCTGCAAGCACTCAACCTGGAGAAACTGCTGCGGCCAAACCATGTGTTTCAGGCGCGATTGCTATACATATTATTAGCCATTTTCATCGGATCATCTGTTAGCAGTTTTTTCCTTGATTATCTTCAATGGTCCAGACAACTGCCGCTTATTTTTCAATAAGGGGTCAAATTGAAAATATGGTAAAAATTTAGGTCTTAGTACGTATTTCCAAAACACTACAAATTGGGTACAATCATCTTTGTGTGGAAAAAATCAACCATCGTGAACGATGTTGTGCTCTTTTTACATAGGAAAGGGTTCAATTTTGTCGCGAAAATTGGTCAGACGTATAACTTTTAGACCTACTAAGAAAAAAGCTGTTGTCAAAAAGTGACGATAATTCCCAAGTATGCTCTTTCTCTCCCTGGAAACAATGGTAGTAAGGGGGAGAAGTGAGATGAAAAAACTTTTTTTATGCCTGATAACCGTAATTATTTTTTTCCTAATTGTGACTGGGAACCAAAAGACAGAGGCAGTCGCGAGCCTGAATTTGTTTCAAATTGAAAAGTTGCATAGCGGCGGCGGAACGCTTTTTCAAAAAGTGCTCAGTGCCGGGGCAGCGATTTTTTCAAGCGAAAAGGCTAACTTTCAAGCGAAAAGAACTGAAAGCCTTTTTCCCGCAGAAAACGTTCATGACTTAGAAAAAATCGGCGCGATTTTGCAAGCCGAACATATTTTGCCTAAGGAATGGTCGTTTTATGCAAGAGAACGATTAACAGGCTTAAACAGCGAACAAGAAGTGCGGGAGTACGCAGATAGGCTTCAACAAGAGTTTCCCAGCTGGGACTGGAACGTTCGGAACAGCCGGCAAAAATGGGAAATAACAGCTGTATCTCCAACATCTCAACACCACAATGAAACGCTGCAAATTATGGCAACCCACACAAAAAAACCTATGAATGCGTATATAGTATATCGTGTGACCGGAAAAGAGTGGAACCAATCTTCGAGGGCCTATTTTACCACTGAAGAATTTAAAAATAAGCTATCTGGCATATTTCGGGGAAAACCGACATTTTTTTCTTGTATGAAAGGCGTTGTCAGTGATAAGATTGATACGGCTTTACATACGAAAATGAATCAGTTAGTAACCAGTTTTAACGCAAACGAAATTGAGTCCTTGAAAGAGGAGACATTCATGTCCGTTTCGGCTGCATCGCCAATGTTTTCGGAATCGATTGAAAAAATTAATTTGCAAATTGGTGCGCGTTCCGAAGGATTGGGTGGTGGGACAACCATTATCGTAGGAACACCTATTATTACGATTGAATATTAATATAGAGAAAATGGACGCGGAGGGGAATACTCTTGGAAAAGATCATCGTCCGCGGCGGACAAAGGCTTCATGGAACGGTAAAAGTTGAAGGTGCAAAAAATGCCGTCCTGCCTGTTATCGCTGCAACATTATTAGCAAGTGATGGAAAAAGTGTAATACGTGATGTACCTACACTCTCCGATGTATACACAATTAACGAAGTGTTACGGAACTTAAATGCAGAAGTTAGTTTTGATCATAATATGGTTGTGGTTGATGCATCCAGAGTGTTGAAAGAGGAGGCGCCGTTCGAATACGTTCGAAAAATGCGCGCATCTGTCCTGGTTATGGGATCATTATTGGCACGAAATGGTTGTGCCCGCGTTGCCTTGCCTGGAGGCTGTGCGATCGGATCCCGGCCGATTGACCAGCATCTTAAGGGTTTTGAAGCCATGGGCGCCAAAGTGAAAGTGGGTAATGGCTTTATTGAAGCGGAGGTAGATGGCCGCTTACGGGGAGCAAAGATTTATTTGGACTTCCCAAGTGTTGGGGCAACCGAAAACATCATGATGGCGGCGACGCTTGCAGAAGGTACGACCATTATTGAAAACGTCGCAAAAGAACCGGAGATTGTCGATTTAGCCAATTTTTTAAATAAAATGGGTGCCCGGGTCAAAGGTGCTGGTACCGGTACTTTGAAAATCGAAGGCGTAGATGTATTGTTTGGCGCTGACCATACCATTATTCCAGATCGAATCGAGGCAGGTACCTTTATGGTAGCCGCTGCGATTACCGGCGGAAATGTCCTTGTCAAAGGGGCAGTTCCAGAACACATTTCTTCCCTTATAGCCAAGATGGAGGAAATGGGTGTTATTGTTATTGAGGAAGAGGAAGGCATCCGTGTCATCGGTCCTGAGCACTTGAAGGCTGTTGATATTAAAACCATGCCGCATCCGGGCTTTCCGACCGATATGCAATCGCAGATGATGGCTTTATTGCTTCGGGCGGATGGAACTTCTATGATTACAGAAACGGTATTCGAGAATCGCTTTATGCATGTGGAGGAATTCCGCCGAATGAACGCCGATATTAAAATTGAAGGCCGTTCGGTTATCTTAAATGGTCCTTCCAATTTACAGGGTGCAGAAGTGTCAGCAACCGACCTTCGGGCAGCAGCTGCCTTGATTCTAACAGGCCTTGTTGCTGATGGTGTAACACGTGTAACCGAACTAAAACACCTAGACCGTGGATACGTCAATTTCCACCAAAAACTAGCCGCGCTAGGTGCAGACATCGAACGTGTAAATGAAGCAGAAGAAACCTTCGTCGAATTCCAGAAATACGTCACCGATCTAAATGCATGAAAACGAAAAACAACCAAAGCAACAGGACCTGGAACCAAACGGGTCCTGTTTTTATTTTGTGGTGTGGTGCCAGGCACCATGTGAATTTTTCACATGGTCTAGCTGCAGCGCCTAGGCGCTTCCGCTTTTCATGGTGCCTGGCACCACGTCCTCAAAAATTTGTAATAAATGCTTGTCCTCCTCCATATGTTGTAATGAGACGCATCCGTGCAATGGCGCCGGCTGCGAATTTACTATCTGGAGGCACATTCATGAATAAATTCAAACCATTCTTCGTACTCGCATCAATTCTCTTTGCCTTGACTTTAGTTATCCCCGCAGTGCTTGTGCTGCCGTTTTCTGATGGGAAGGCGAGCGGTAAATTGGTTGAGGAATTCACGAAGGCTAAGACGCAAACGAAGGCTCAGAACACTGCCAGTAAAACGGCCAATTCCTCTCCAAAGGATGCAGCACTAGAAGTGGCTGTATTCCGCTCAACGAAATCGAAAATTGAAAAGGTCCAGCTGGAAGACTATCTCGTGGGTGTTGTGGCCGCAGAAATGCCGGCTGATTTTAACGAAGAGGCCCTTAAGGCCCAGGCACTGGCGGCTAGAACTTATATTGTGAACCGCCTGACGAGCAAAGATAAACTAGGTGTGCCTAAAGGCGCCCTGGTTACCGATACAACCATTCATCAAGTATATAAAAATGATGCCGAGCAGCGAAGGGATTGGGGAAAGGACTATGCCTGGAAAAAGAAAAAGGTAATAGCGGCAGTCCGGGCAACGAGCGGACAAATTTTAACCTATAAGAATAAGCCGATCGATGCCTTGTTTTTCTCGACAAGCAACGGCTATACGGAAAATTCCGAGGACTACTGGCCGGGTGCCATTCCTTATTTGCGAAGCGTCTCGAGCCCTTGGGATAAAAATACTGAGAAGTTCATCTTTAAAAAGGAGTTTTCGGTTAAAGAGTTTGAAGCCCGTCTTGGTGTTAAGATTGGCTCGGGAAAGACAATTGGAAAAATTACCGCCCGGACGAAAGGGAAGCGGGTGGCAAAGGTGAATTTTAACGGAAAAATTCTTTCCGGCAAGGATATCCGTACAAAACTGGACCTGCGCTCGACTGACTTTGCCTGGGAGCGGAAAGGCAATAACATCGTCATTACGACCAAAGGCTTCGGCCATGGCGTAGGGATGAGCCAATATGGTGCCAATGGAATGGCTGAACAAGGTAAAAACTATAAAGATATTGTAAAGCATTACTATACAGGAGTCCAAATCACATCAGCTGAAAACATGCTAGCAACGTTTACGGCGAAGAAATAGGCTCGGATAAATAAATGATAAGTTACTTAAAGCCAGGCGAAACCTGGCTTTTTGGCATGCATCACAATCCTCTCAGCCGGCCGAGCGCCTTCTTTAGCCGTACGAACTTCCCACCAAACAGCGCCGTGCGGATGAAATAAAAACTGACAGCGATGCCAATAAAGTCCTTTACGATGTCAAATAATGATGCAGAGCGGTACGGATAGAACGACTGGTGGATTTCGTCGCTGATGCCGTAAAGGGCGGCGAACAAGGCGCAGATCACATTCAGGGTGGGAGTGAAACGGCGCTGCCTTGTTAAAAATGCCAGCACGAGCAGGACATACAAAATCGCGAACTCGATTAAATGCAATGATTCCTTAATGGTACGATCAAGTTCTGAATCGGGCAGCTTGACAAACTGATCCGACGGCAGGCTTGATTGGATCCAAATTGCTGCCATATAGAGGATAGGCAAAATTCGCAGCCCCCATTTTAAACTATGTTTCATGAACGATTCCTCCTAACTGGAATTGTTTTTTCAAAAAGCATGCATAAAACCCTCAGCTCTGATAAAAAATAAAAAATTTTTAAAGCCACATGTATATAATTCTACTTATCTGTTCAGAATGATTGCTGAGGTGATGAAAATGAGAGAGGAAGAAAACAAACGATCTTCTCAAGGTTCAAAAGTAAAACGCTTTTTCAAAAAGCGTTGGGTGTTTCCAGCCATTTATATCGCAAGTGCAGCCATCATTTTAACCGGAGTTCTTTGGTATCAATCCGCGGCAAATAATACAGACAAGTATAATTACAAGTCTACTGATTTGACCGGTAAAAAGAACCCGCCTGCTGTCGAAGTCAACAAAGGATTGGAAAACTTTAAAATGCCGGTTGCGAAGCTTGAGTCTGCTAAGATTAAAACTCAATTCTATGATTTTAATGCCAAGGAAGAAGATCAGGAATCCGCGCTCGTCTTTTATAACAATACTTATTCGCCGAATACCGGTATCGATATCACGATGGATGATGGAAAAACATTTGATGTAACCGCATCATTAAGTGGGACTGTCACTCGTGTCGATAATGAAGATGCCGTTCTTGGGAATGTGATTGAAATTGAACATGCCAATGGTATTGTAACACAATATCAATCCGTTCAAGATATTAAAGTCAAAGAAGGCGATGAAGTAAAGCAAGGCGATGTTCTTGCTAAGGCTGGACAAAGCCAGTTTAATGAGAAGGCTGGCACACATGTCCACTTTGAAATTCGCAAAAATGGCGTAGCGGTAAACCCAACGAAATTTTTTGACAAACCTGTAAGTGCTTTAGAAGAAGAAAAGGTTTCAAACGAGAAAAAGTCAATGGAGACGCCAAATTTCAAAAAAGAACAGCCAAAAATGGAAGATTCAATAAAATCTGAAGATGATAATAAGTCAACTGAAAAGGGCGAGTCAACTGATTCAACTGAAGGCAGCAAATCTACGGATGTCGAAAAGTCGACAGATAAGGATCAACCTGCCAGTGAGGATCAGCCTACTGATGACAAACCATCCTCAGACAATAACGAATCTTTAAACTCAACAGAAAACACAAACTCATAATTCAAGTTAATAACTTGGAATAAATGCAATCACCAACAAAGGGGAAGGGGAAAACAACTTTCCTCTTTTTTTTGTGTCCTTTAAAAGTTTGTGAAGTTTTCACATGGTGCCTGGCACCAATCATTTATGATAAAATGGGGGTAAAGGCAAAGGAGGGTTTAGACGTGAGGAAGTATGTTGGGGTGCTGCTTTCGGTGGTGTTGGTTTTGGTGATTGCTGGGTGCAGCAAGGAGCCGGCGCCGCAGGATCGGTTTGCGGAGTACATAAATTTATGGAATCAGCAGAAGTTTGATAAGATGTATGATTACCTTTCGAATAGTGCGAAGGAGAAAATCTCTAAAGAGGAATTTACGAGCCGCTATCAGAAAATCTATAGTGACTTAGAGATCACAGATCTTAAGATTGACTTCAAGAAACCAAAAGAGGATAAACAGGCGAAAAACGAAAAGGCCCACTATTCATTTACGGCAAAGATGAATAGCGTTGCCGGTCCGATTCAGTTCACCTACAAGGCGAATCTAAAGAAGGAAGAAAGGAACGATAAGAAGAACTGGTTCGTCGACTGGAATACCGGGTTTATTTTTCCAAAATTAAAAGAGGGTGACAAAATCAGCTTGAGCACGACCCAGGCGAAACGGGGAGAGATTCTTGACCGCTTTGGCAACAGCCTGGCGGCAAACGGCCAGGTGTACGAAGTCGGAGTGGTCGCCGGAAAGCTGGACAATTCCGTCTTAGAGCCGCTGTCCAAGCTGTTAAAAATGCCGTCGGAACAGATTACGAAAGCGCTTGACGCAAGCTGGGTAAAGCCGGGAATGTTTGTGCCGCTGAAAAAAGTGGCCATGGACGATAAGGAACGCGTCGCCCAGCTGGTTGCACTCGAGCCGGTACAAACACGAAAGGTCGAGGCGCGGGTATACCCGTTCGGCAAGGCGGCAGCCCAGCTCATCGGCTACGTCGGGCCCATCACCGCTGATAAGCTGGAAAAATTAAAGGATAAGGGCTATACGGCCAACGACGTGATTGGGATTCGCGGGCTTGAGCAGGTGTTTAACGAACAGCTGAAGGGCACAAGCGGCACGAAAATCACAATAAAGAAACAGGATGGTACGGAAGAAGTACTTGCCCAGCGGCCTGTTGCTGATGGGAAGGATATTAAGCTGACGATCGATGCCGATATGCAGCAGGCATTGTTTGATGAAATGGGCAAGGAAGTGGGAACAGCAGCCGCGATCAACCCTGTAACCGGGGAGACGCTGGCGCTCGTCTCGAACCCGTCGTTTGACCCGAATCAAGCGATGCTCGGTTTCTCCTCAGATGAATGGAAGGCGCTAGAGGACAATAAGCAAAAACCGCTGTTGACGCGGTTCAGCCAAGTGTTTGCACCGGGATCGGTCATGAAGCCGATTACCGCGGCCGTTGGACTTGACAGCGGTGCGATCAACCCGGATCAAGGTGTGAATATCAACGGTCCGAAATGGCAAAAGGATAAATCATGGGGCAAATACTATGTAACCCGGGTTCACTCTGGCAGCCCCATCAACTTGGAAAAAGCATTTGTATATTCGGATAATATTTATTTTGCCCAAGCTGCATTGAAAATGGGAAAAGCTGATTTTTCGGCTGGCTTGAAAAAATTTGGCTTCGAGAGCGAGATGGCGTACCCATATCCACTAGAGACCTCCAAGATTGGCGGGCTTGAGAATGATATTGCGCTTGCCGATTCCGGTTATGGTCAGGGACAGATTCAGATGAGTATTATACATTTACTGGCCGCCTATACGCCATTTATGAACAATGGGAATATGATCAAGCCGATTCTTTTGGCGGACGAAAAGCAGGGGCAGGTATTGAAGGAAGCAGTTGTGTCAACGGATCATGCCGCGTTGATTGCCGCGGATTTACGAAAAGTGGTGAGTGATCCCCACGGGACGGCCCATGCTGCGGAAATGAAAGGATACCCCCTTGCTGGAAAAACCGGTACGGCGGAAATCAAACAGAAGCAGGGTGAAACCGGAACAGAGAATGGCTGGTTCATCGGCTACAATACGAACAAGCCGAATCTGATGATTGCGATGATGGTCGAGAACGTCCAGAAACGTGGCGGCTCATCGATACCGGTGAAAAAGGTGAAGAACATCTTTATGAAGTGGAAGTAAATTTATCTTGGAAAAAATAACACCTGGGGACGGGTGTTATTTTTTTTGTGGAATTTACGCGCTTACGGTTGGCTCGAACAGTCGCGGCTATTCTCTAACTAGTAACCTTATGAAGGATCCCACTGATACTTCCGCAAGTCGATGACCCCGTGAAGCCCGACCTCCACTCCTTCGGCCTCTAAGGACATCCATTGTTCATGATAGGATTGATCATCTTGAATCGCAATTTCCCCCTTGGCGTTTACAACCCGGTGCCAGGGGAGGCGGTGTGTCCGGCTCATTGAATGAAGGATGCGGACAACCTGGCGGGCAGCACGTGGGCTCCCGGCAAGCCTGGCGATTTGCCCGTAGGTCATGACTTTACCCGCAGGGATATGATGAATGATGTCAATCGCTTTTTCGGTAAATGGTGTCATGCACGTTCGTTCCTTTCTTAGGTAATGGCAGATAAGGCGATATTCGAGCCGTTTACGCTCCTGCCCGTTCAGGAAAGCCCTTTGTGAAAAAGTTCCAGCAATATTTTTCAACCGATGGGGAAGCTATGAATGGAAAAAAGCACTTGAAAGGAGTTTACCTATCGTGAAGAAAAAGTGGCTTATCCCGCTCGCGGGTTCTGTCCTCTCCGGCCTATTGCTAGTGGGCTGTACGAACAATAAAAATGACCTAAATCCGCCGCCTCCGACTGTAAACAACCAAGGGGATCGTGATGACAACCATAACAGGAACAATAACCTGACTCCAAACGATACCAACAATGATGTTACCCCAAACGACCAAAATGACGTGATTAACAATGATGACCATTACAGTCCGGCGGAGGACAAAAACACCGACAGCGACAAAGATCCAATGAAGGACAGCAACACGAAGCGTGAGGAAATTATCGAGGATGACATCGACCGAAACGACCGCGACAACAAGGATGAATAAAATAGGGGGCCGGTTCTTTTGCTTTTTTGGGAAGCAAAAGAACCGGCCCTCTGCTTCAATTCTTCACTTTAAGCTTTGGTTTGCTTTTCATGTTATCTTTGAATTCGTCGAGCAAGGCTTGGCCCTCTAGGCCTCTTTGCAGCAGGGTATCGAGTAAGAGCTCGGAGTAATCGCTTTTGTTGCGGCGAAGGTGTCCCTCTAAAAGGACGCTGATGTGCTGTTCAAATTTCAGCAGGGAGCAAACTTTTGTTTGAAAATAGGCAGGAGCATTTTCCTTTTTCGTAATCTTGGCCTCAACGATTATTTCACGCTGTTCTTTAAAAATGGCATTAAAATAGTCATAAAGTTCCAGATCTGTGTAAGCCTCAAGCAGCCATGTGGATTGGTCATCTTCCTTATTCAGCACCAAACCATCAACCAATGGCACAACAACTGATTGATCATCCTCCAAAACATCCAACGAGAACAACTTAAACGTCTTCATCGGTATCCTCCAGTTTGCTTTTTCCTAATTATAGCATATGATTGGCAGATGCAAATGTCGAAAAGTCTTTAGCGAACTAAGAAGAATCATTTTTCGCGGACACCTTTCAGCAAAATTTTACAAAAACCGCCTAAAAGGGCTCTTTTTCGAGTCAATTCACCTCTGCAAAACGGCCTTATTTCGGTTTTACAATCGTCTGCCATCAAGGCTATGATGAAAACATCAAACGGAAAAGGAGTTGAGACTTTGATAAATCAAGTTACGCTTGTCGGCAGATTGACGAAGGATCCAGAGTTGAAAACAACGATCGACGGAACACCGGTGACACAGGTGACCCTGGCCGTAAATCGCAATTTCCGTAACCATAATGGTGAGATTGACGCGGATTTTGTCCAATGCACTTTATGGCGTAAGGCTGCAGAGAACACATGCTACTATTGTCGAAAGGGGGCGCTTATCGGAATCACGGGAAGGCTGCAGACGCGCCATTATGATAATAGGGAGGGCAAAAGGGTTTATGTGACAGAGGTGGTCACAGAATCAGTTCGTTTCCTGAGTTCAAGGCCGCACGCATCTGCTGCAGACCCGCCTGCTGCCAGTGAGCGGCCTACCGCAACGGCTTCACCGGCACGTGCTCCTGAGCAGCGGACTGCTGCGGTTCCGCCGTATAGTCAAGGTGAACAGCGTACAACAGCCGCGGTGCCACCTGCTGATGTTGCTGGAAGTCGCACAGCTGTAACAGTTCCATCGGCAAGTGCTCCTGATCAGCTGCGGACTGTTGCTTCGATGCCTTCCGCTAGTACGACGGCAACAGAGCAGATCAGTACCGAGGCCTATCCCGCTGCTGCAGCGGAATTGAAGAGGGAGGAGAAGGAGCTTGCGTTTTAATGAGAAGGATGCCAGCAACCTGGAGCAGCTGCTGGAAAGCTTAATTAGAATGGTTGGAAAAGCCCATAAAAATGTCGACAGCTTACAAAAGCGTGTCAGCCAGTTGGAGTGGCTTATAAGGGAGCAACAGATTGAAATCAGGGAACGAGGTCCCGTCAGAACCCTCTCTAAGCAACCACGCAAACGACGTGAAAAAATTCCTAATCATTCATGAGTGCGAGTCTAAATTCCCCATTAAACTTACCTTCCATTAAAAAGAAAATCAATCCTTTCCCCGCACGTTTCCCCATCCATGGCGTTCCGGCAGTATCATTGCCGGAATTTTTTTGTTTCGATTTTGGATTCGCGGATAACTTTTGATTTTCGCGGATAAGTTGCGGAGATTCGCGGATATATGGGTTGAATTCGCGGATAACCTCTTAAAATTCGCGGATAACTTTTGTAAGGGAATTAAAATTCATCAACCTGCGAAAAAACTTTTTCAATAATAAAAGGGATTGGAAATTTTTTAGCTAAAATGTATAAAAAACCAACAGATGGACAGACTTTTAGTAAAACCCCCCTGTTTTTTTTAAAAGAAGCCGCTGACTCGTGTCAGCGGCTTCTTCGATGTTAGATCTTGTCTTTATGCGAGTTATTTATCTTAATGAAGTTTACGATTGCATGGATATAAAAGGCTTTGCGCTTCGGCGCCATTAAATGAAGTTCTATCAATGCCTTTTTCAATTCCTCATGACTTTCAAGCAGCTGCTGAATCATCGCTAAGTCAGGATCGTCCGGTCCTTCCCTCATGATGAGTCCATTAGTATTTGGGTCGGGTGGGTCCACATCCTTTTAAAAAAAATCTTTATCCACCTTATATACTTCTGCAAATTTAAGCAATGTTTCCTCATCTGGAATCATTTTTCCTGTTTCATACCGACTTATGGTTGAACGATGTAGATTGATCATCTTTGAAAGAGTTTCCTGGGACCAGTTTTGTTTATCACGAAGCATGCGTAATTTTTCTGCTATTGACATCTATTTCACCACCGTCTCAACGTTTCTGTCCTTAACTTAACGGGAAAAAATACCTTGGAGTTTGTTTGTGCATAAAATGCACGTCACTCATTGTGAAAGTTGCGCACATGAAAGAAAACGAAGAGGCGGGTTTGGAGGAATTTAGACAATGAAATCGAATTATTGAAAATGATGTAACATTTTGTAATTGTAGGGGAGATTCTATGGAGAGTTCAATTATTTTTATCGGTGAAAAGCTGAGAGAACGGGAATGGAGAATTACGAGGGAACCAGACTTTTACGACGCAATCCTACTTTCACATCAGTCACCCCAAAAAGCAAGAGCGGCGGCTAATCCTTATCAAAGCATTCCGCTTAGATCGGCCAACATTGCTTTCAACCTCTGTGATCATCACATCTATTTTACATACCACCATCAGACATTACTAATTGCAAAAGAAGGGACGGAACCGACCGAAGAAGAAATTTTCGATGTGTTCCATAATCTCTTATTAAAGGAAGGAAATCGGGTAAGCTACTTAGTCCAAATGCCCAAAGGGAAAACCAGCCTAGTGAAAAGGAAGACAATCCGAGTTTTAGCTGAAGCAAAAAAACTGACAGCCCAGACGAAGACTAATGAACAACCAGTAAAATAGCAAAAAGGTTTCGGCTCAGATGCCGGAACCTTTTTTACTATTTCTATATGGAATAAAAACCCAAATTGTCCACGTGGGGTGGAATCGTGTCTTTTTGTGGTGCCTGACACCACCTAACGAACGATTTGTGATGTTCATTTAATCTTTTTGTAACATAACTGGCATATTATTTTGTTATAACTAGATTCATAAGGAGGGGGAAGTGTATGCAAGAGGCGATAAAGCGTATAATTCTCGTGTTACTTACAGTCTTGTTATGTGCATCGGGGACGATGATTACATATGCACAAACCAATAAGGATGCTTTGGAGGATGCCAAGCAAGAGCTAAAGCAGAAGCAAAAGATAGTGGAGCAAAGGCAGCAGGAAAAGCAATCGGTTAATCAAGAAATAGAGGAAATTCAGCAGCAATTACAATCTTTATATAGTTTTATAACAAAAAATCAAAAGGAAATGGCAGCAACGGAGAAAAAAATTGCAGCTGTTCAAAAACTGATTGAAAAGAAAAAAGAAGAAATCGTGAAATTAGAGGACAAGATCCTCGCCCGTAAAGACATCATGAAAAAGCGGGCAGTGGCGCTTCAGCAAAATGATTCAGTGAATATGATGATCAACCTATTTTTCGAAGCTGACAGCATCACGGATTTCATTCAGCGCGCAAGTGCCGCCTCTACTCTATTGGATGCGGATAAAAGTATTTTAACCGCGCAGAAGGAAGACCTTCAGCAAATTGAAAACGATAAAAAAGAAATTGACGATCAGGAGAAGGTTTTAGAAAAAGAACAAAGCAATCTTGCGAAAAAACAAAAAGAGCTCAATCAAAACATGCAGAAAAGACAAGCAGTCTTAGACGAAATGCAAAAAAAATACGAGCAGATTACCAAGCAAATGGAGCTTGCCGAGCGGGAAAAGGCAGGCATTGAATCGCAAATGAAGGGCATTCAGGCAAAAATCAAGCAGGAACAAGCTGCGGCCAAAGCATTTGAGAGGAAGCCTTCTGCCGCTGCACATGTTTCTGCAGTTCGGGTAAATAACGGTTCAAAACCAAGCGCGGCGAAAAGCGGTAAGGAGATGTATGTGACAGCGACAGCTTACAGTCCTGAGGAATCCTATCATATCACTGCTGCTGGCTACGATATAAGAAAAAATCCGAATATGAAACTAATCGCTGTCGACCCAAGGGTCATTCCGCTTGGAAAAAAGGTTTGGGTGGAAGGCTATGGTGTGGCCGTTGCCGGTGACACAGGCGGGGCCATTAAGGGACACAGAATTGACGTCCTCGTACCATCCAAAAAAGCCGCCTACAGCTGGGGACGAAAAACAGTAAAAGTAATCGTTCTAAACTAAAAAGCCTTCGAAGGCTTAGGCTAACGGGTTCTCTTTAAGGATGCAAAACAACAAATTACATGATAAATGGAGTGCTAAATTGCAGCACTCCATTTTTTGTTATAGTACCAGAATTTATATCATTCGACTTTGAGAATTGTCTAGCTCCAGCGCCCTAGCGGCTAGTGTCCTTCGCTCTCCGCCCTACGATAAGTCAACATCGAATCGCCTCCGGCTCTTCGTGTTTCCTTTATCTCAGTTGGAGCGCTCCAGGCCATACGCCGCTGACCAGGGCGCTTGCGCTTCTCTTATACTGCCGACATTTAGAAGCAAATTAGCACACGAAGCAGCATATAACCTAGAGCTTCTAACACAATGTTTCCAAATGGAAAAATAAAAAGCAGGGCACGCTTTGATACGGGTTGCCCTGCTGTTTGATGTGGTGTCAGGCACCATGTGAAAAATTCACATGGTGCCTGACACCCTAGTGACCTAGATAGACCAAATCTTTGAGTTCGTCTGTTGATAGTTCGGTGATCCAGTTTTCACTTTGGATGATTTGGTCGTTGAGGAATTGTTTTTTCTCGAGCATGGTGTCGATTTTTTCCTCCAATGTTCCGGTGCAGATGAGCTTGTGTACGTGCACGAACCGCGACTGTCCGATGCGGTAGGCCCGGTCGGTTGCTTGGTTCTCGACCGCCGGATTCCACCAGCGGTCATAGTGAATGACATGGTTTGCGGCAGTCAAGTTCAATCCTGTACCGCCCGCTTTCAGCGACAGAAGGAACACCGGGAATTCCCCGTTTTGAAACCGCTCAATCATCATATCCCGCGACGACTTCGCCACACTGCCATTCAAAAAAGGCACCTCGACCGCAAATTTTTGCTTTAGCACACTGCGAATCATTTCTCCCATATCGAGATATTGGGTGAAAATCAGACAGCTTTCCTCCTGATCCAGCACCGCTTCCACCAGCTCGACAAGTTTCTCCAACTTATTCGAGCGTTCAAGAAGCTTTCGAGCTGCACTTTTTTCCTTTAAATAAAGTGCAGGATGGTTACAAAGCTGTTTCAACCTGCTTAACATTTGTAAAATTAATCCCTTGCGCTCAAAGCCGGATAACTGTTCAATCTGAGCAAATGTGTCATGAATCAACTGCTCGTAAAGCGATGCCTGCTCTACCGTCAGCGGGCAGTATTCTTTTTGCTCCAGTTTATCCGGAAGGTTAAGCGCAACCTCTTCATCCTTTTTCGTCCGACGCAGCAGGAAGGGGCGGATCAATGCCTGTAACTCATGGATTTTCTCCTTTTTCTCATCTTTTTCGATCGGGATAATGAACTTTTTCTGAAAATGCCCCAAGCTGCCAAGGTAGCCGTGATTGGTAAAATCAAAAATCGACCACAGCTCGGAAAGGCGGTTTTCCATCGGTGTACCCGTCAAAGCAATGTGGTGGCGGCCCCTGAGCTTGCGAACGGCCCGGGATTGCTTGGTTTGGGCATTTTTAATATTCTGCGCCTCATCAATCGCAATCGTACTCCAAAGAACCGATTCGAAGTCTTCAGAATCCAAATGGCTTAAGCCGTAAGAAGTCAGGACCACATCCATCTCGCGCGCCTTTTCGGTAAAAGCTTCCCCTTTCAGGCGGTTGGAACCGTAGTGTAAATACAACTGCATCTCCGGAGCAAACCGCTCCAGCTCCTTCTGCCAGTTCCCCAGTACGGAAGTAGGACAGATAATTAACGCCGCCTTTGTCGGAACCTTCACCGCCGGAGCAGCCTCCTCCTTGTTCTTCCTGCGGGGCTTGGTGTCAGGCACCACGCTCAAGTGGCGATCAGTTGTTTCCGTTCCAGGCACAGCCGAAATAACCTTATCGCCAGCCGCAGTCTCATCAGCACCAGCCACCGCGTTCTCTTCTTTTACCTTCAGTAAATACGAAATGAGCTGGACGGTTTTGCCGAGGCCCATGTCGTCGGCGAGGCAGGCGCCAAATCCGTACTGCCGCAAAAACAAGAGCCAGCTCATGCCAAGCTGCTGGTAGGGGCGGAGCTCACCGTTCAATCCGGAAGGAACCGTGACCGGCGGAATTTCATTCAGCTCTGACAGCTGCTTGACCATCTGCTTCCACTGCCGGTTCAGCTCAATTTGAATCCTCGCAAACGCCTTCGGATTATCCGGCTCATCACCGTCCTCATTCGGCTCCACTAGCTCTTGTTCCAACAAATCGCGAACTTGCAGGCCCTCCTTTTCGGCCCGTTTCATCAAATCCTGAATTTGTCGAATAAACTGCGGATCGAGCTTCACCCAGCGCCCGCGAATATAGACAAGCCGCCGCTTTTCCTCGACAAGCTTACCAAACTCTTCCTCGGACAAATCGACCCCATTCATCGAAAATCGCCAGTTGAAATCGAGCATCGCCTGCAGCCCGACAAATGACGGCCGATGGCTCGATGTCCCTTTTAGCGACGCCTTCACCCGCAAATTCGCATTTTTCATCGCCTGCCACCAAGAAGGGAGAAGGATTTCGACATCAAGCGCCACCAGCGTTTCGCTGGCCTCGGTTAAAAATAACCACGCCTCCTCCTCAGTAAGCTGTGTTTTTAAGGAAGCAGTAGAACCGTCCGCTGCGTCCTGTCCGAGCCATGGGATTAACCGCACCCAGCGTGACCGTTCGCGGTCGACTTTGTCTAGGTACGGACGCCATTTTGCGGGAATCCGTTTGGCATCTTCGGCATCAACAATTTTATCGGGATTCTTTTTTTCTCGTAAAAAAACATCCAGCGTCCACGCGCCTTCCCCATCCAGCGGTTCATCAAGACGGAGCCCAATGGTAAACGGTGTATCGTTTTCTTTAATCCCGACCCATTCGTTCCAGCTTTCTTCATCAAAATAGCGTGCCAGCTCCCCGCCAGAGATATTTTGCTTTTTCAACAGCTCCAGCTTTGGCCCGAACAATTCTTTCATTTTGGTATTTCGCGTCAAATAGGCATCGAGCGCTTTGTTATACAAATCAGAAATGTATTCTTGAGCCGTTACACCATTTGTCACTTCCTGTTCCCAAAAGGAAGGGTCAAACTCCTCCATCACCCGCTTTGGAAGCTTCCAGCGGAAATCGCCATCAGGTTCGCCCCAAACGGAAAAATCCGGCAGCCAGTCTTTTTCTACTATCCCCTCATAAAGCGATAGAGCAGCCGCCAGACAAATCTCGGATTCTTCATTCCAATCCCACCTCATAAAATGATTGAACGATTCCTTCGCGAACAGTGAAACGAGCTGCCAGCCGTTCAGCACCACACCATTGCCGTCCTCCTGAAGCACCGTCCCGAAAAAACTTTCCTCGTGGCTGCTGAATACGAGGTTTTTCCAAATGGAAGTGGGAAGCTCTACCCCGTGCTCGTCTTCGGCACGAATGAGAAAGTGTTTTTCGTCTAATGTAGTTGTCAGCAATTTTAAAAATCTGGTCTTCAGCATCGTCATGCATGCTCCTTTTCCCTATGAATGGGATTTTCTACAAATATGTATTGGGCCTTTACTGTTTTAGAAAAAAATAAAAACGAAATACTTTAATAAACACTATATCAACTTCCCGCGTTGGCACTCCTCATGAAACGCCCGCAGCCGCTTCGTCCGTTCCAGCAATTGTTCGAGAAAGTAATCCCAGTCATCGACCCGCTTCAGCTTTTTATAAAGGGTCCGCAATTTCTTCAAGTGCCGGACGGCCATTCGGTAGCTTGCACGGTTTTTTTGATCAATCTCGCGCTGGGCCGCTTGGTGCAATAATCCTAACAGCACCACCGGCTGTTCTTTTTCAACTATCTTCACCCGGTCCTTTGGCAAATCTTGAAATTCCATACCGACCACTGCCTGCAGCTCACCCCAGCGGTCATACATCCCGCGTTCAAACAGCATATATTCATACTCCGGATAACTATAGGGAAGACAATACAGCAATGCCTGTTCATACACGTCGACCCGGTTATTCTCCGCCACATACGGTGTGATCACGCTTAATGCCCGCTTGACAAAACCAGCGCGGCTGTGATGTCCACTAACTCCATCAAGATATCCCTTCAATTTTTTCACAAATACATCGACTAACTGCCCGGCCCGGCGCCAGGCCTTCTGCTCCGATAAAGCTCCGATCCAAAAGATTAGATAGGGTACTATCCCTTCATCGGCGGTTAAATCTATCATTTTCAGTGCCTTTTCATCATCTCCAAGCAAAATACAGAGATGAATCGCTGCCATTATCAGCGGGTGCGGATTTTCCTCCTCTGCAATCGACTTCAACCGCTCGCGAACCTTTTCCAGCTCCGCCTCCCGCCAAGCGGTCTTTCGAAACAGGCCGCTCCACAGCAACCGGTACAAGGCAATCCGCTGCTGCTCCAAGCCTTGTACCACCGTCAACAGCCCGAACGTTTCCTCCTTCAACGCCATGACAAATTCATCAAAATCAAATGGCAGCGTCTGCATGCCCATATTTTCAATCAAATCATCCGCATCATCGATAAGAATTTCAAACAAATGCCCATATGCCCGCCGCATGACATCCTCGCTGTGACCCAGCTGCTCACTCAGCAGCGCAAGCTTCCGAAATGACACTACTGTCGCTACCAGCTCGTATAGCAGGCGCCATTCCTGCTCCACCGGTGCACTCACCTTTAACCGTCGCCGATAAATCCCGTACAACTCTGAAACGACAAATGGACTTGTGTAGTTTTTCGACGCAAGCAAGGCATCGAAGCTTGTTTCAAATGAATCTACCCAGCGTTTGTAATCCGGCTTTAGCTTCCCGTTCGCCTTGACCAAATCCTTCGCCTTCTGCAGCCCCCAAGCTGTCACTGCCTGTTTTTGACGGAAAGGCTCGCGCCACTCCGTCACCCAATCAGCTACACTGCCAACCTGCGCATAGGCTGCGAAGAATACTGCCAGCTGATGCCGGCAAAGACCAAGACCTTCCTTCGGACACGAACAATCACCCAACGCCAAAATTAGCGGATCCAGCACCGTCTTCACGGGTATAACATCCTGCACCGTCGCCGAAATCTCCGCTTCCGAAATCTGCAGCTGAGATACCATCCCCTGCCGGTATAACATCAGCCCTTTCTGCACCAGCCGCGCATCCTCCGGCACATTCGGATTCAACAATTGCTTCAATTCATCCCCAAGCTCCCGAACATACTCCATCACCAGTACCGCCCTTCAGCAAAAAAATCCATATTTCTCTATTATACCTAATAACCCGCTCCGATGGGAAGAGAGGGGGGCATTCTCTATCGTATAAAGATTTATCCATTTTGACTTTGAGAATTGTCGAGATCCAGGCGCCATCGGCGAGACGACTTTGAAAGTTAACATCGGTTCACTTGCGCTTCCCGTGTTTCCTATATCCTAGTCGAAGCGTTCCATAAGGAAGACTTCGGCAGCATTAGCATCGCATGAAGAAAAAACGTTAGCTTTTTCGAGGAGTTCAGACGTCGATAGGCGGGCGCCTTACACTTTTCTTATGAGGGTATTTTGGAGTTTCCACTTTATGGGACAGTTTTGCGTTATATTTCAACCGGATTTGTCCCATAGAACCTGCCTATGGGACAGTTCGCATCATATTTCAACCGGATTTGTCCCATAGGACCTGTCTATGGGACAGTTCACGGCAATATTCGTCTGGTTTTGTCCCATAGAACCCTTCTATGGGACAGTTCGCATCATATCTCAACCGGATTTGTCCCATAGGACCTGCCTACGTATACTTCACCCTTTTATTCTAGCGGACTAGTCGAAAGTTTTGCATGTAAAACAAGGAAAGTGACTATCTAAATAGCAAAAATAGGATAACGAGTCAACTCACACTCCCCTAATAAGCGGAGAGCTAACTTGGATGAAGTAATTTGCCCTCTTAGAAAAACCTTAAAAATGACCGAATTCGTGTGATAAAATAGGATAAGATACAAAGTCTGACAAGGTTAAAGGAGTTAATTCTTATGGCCAATAAGTATTGCCCGATATGTGGTGAAGAAAACAAGTGCAGGGTAAGTGCGGGGGAACAAGGGGACTGCTGGTGTAATGCAGAGAAATTTCCCGTTGAAATCTTTGAATTAGTTCCCCCAGAAAGCAGGAGAAAACATTGCATCTGTAAAAAGTGTCTCACTAAATTTAAGGAAGAGCAGAAAATGAAGATTCAGTAACAAACGACTTCACGAAAAAAATAAATGTTACTGCAAATCAAAAGCACACTTTTAAAAAGCCAGTCCCTACAATCAACGGGACTGGCTTTTATCATATTAATAGAATCGTTTAAAGCCATCCAAGTGTTCGGTAAAATACTTGTTTGACAAGCTGGAGATCTGCACGCCGGATTTGCTGCCGTCATTGGCGTGAATAAATTGGTCGCCGCCCAGGTAAATACCGACGTGGGATATGCCTTTTTTATATGTATTTTCAAAAAAGACAAGGTCACCGGGCTGCGGCTTATCAACATAATAGGCGCGGCTATAGAAGCCTTCGGCGGAAGAGCGGCCGATGGACTTGCCGGCTTGGTTGGTAACGTAATAGATGAACCCGCTGCAATCGAAGCCGGAAGGATCACTGCCGGCCCAAGCATATGGAACACCTAGTAAACTCTTAGCAACCGAAACGACCTTTTTCGAAAAATCAGCTTGAACATAGTCAGAATTTGGCTTGGTGACAGCCGGTTGGTTTCCGCCAGTCGATTTACTAGGCACCTTCAGTTTCTGTCCGACATAGATTATATCAGAAGTGAGTTTATTCAGCGACTTCAGGTTATTGACGGTTGTGCGATACTGTCCGGCAATTTTGCCGAGAGTGTCGCCGCTTTTGATAAGATAGTCAGCGGTTGCCTGCGGTGCCGGTTTATGAGTGGCTGCGTTCCCGTTCGAGGTCGCCGGTTTTGTTGGCGCCGGCTTGTTCGCTGGTTGGGCTTTCCCAGGTACTTTCAGCTTTTGTCCGGCACGGATGAAGTCTGATTTAAGGTTATTCAGCGACTTCAGGTTATTGACGGTTGTGTGATACTGCGCGGCAATTTTGCCGAGGGTGTCACCGCTTTTGATAAGATAGTCAGCTGTTGCCTGCGGTGCCGGTTTATGAGTGGCCGCGTTCCCGCCCGAGGCCGCCGGTTTTGTTGGCGCCGGCTTGTTCGCTGGCTGGGCTTTCCCAGGTACCTTCAGCTTTTGTCCGACGCGGATGAAATCTGATTTGAGATTGTTCAGCGACTTCAAGTTACTGACGGTTGTGTTATGTTTTGCGGCAATGATACTTAAGCAGTCACCGCTTTTGACGGTATAGGCTGCTGTTGAAGCGGCAGCCGCTGTGTGCTTCGCGGCTGGTTTGGTCTGTGTTACGGTCTTTGTCTTAGCCGTCGTACCAGTCTGTTTCCCATCCGAAACCTTCAGTACTTGTCCCACAAAAATGATCGTGTTGTCGAGCTTGTTCCACTGCTTAAGTTCACCAACAGTCACGTGGAAGCGGTTGGCGATTTTGATTAGGGCATCGCCTTTGACAACGGTATAGGTCGTCTGCTTCGGTTGCGCTGGATTAGTCTGTTTAGCAGCAGCGGAAATCTGAAGGGATTGGTTGGCATAGATGAGATCGGATTTTAAGTTGTTCCATGTTTTTAGTTGAACTACGCTCGTATGATATTTGCTGGCAATCTTGGATAAAGTATCGCCTTTTTGAATTTTGTATGTATCGGCATGTGCTGTCCCAGTGTAAATAATCGATAGGAGGGCAGCGGTCGACAGGGTCCGAACAACGGTTTTCTTCATTTGACAAATCACCTCAATTTCTTATGCTTTTCTCAATATCTTATCATAGATTACTAGTGAAATGGGGCCAATTTGCAAAAAGAAGCTATTTTACTAAAAATCCTGCCGGGGTTCTCCTTGAAAAAGAAAGTTTGCTTTCTTCTGTCGACAATGTCTACAAAGTTTCAACAATTATCAACTGGAAATTGATTTACATCCAGCGATCCTTATAGTAAAATATGTAATTATAAATATTTTAGGAGGATTTTGATTTGGAGAAGGAGGAAATAAAGCATAACCCAGAGAATGCCGCTTTTGTAGCGATTGTGAAAAAGGCCTATGAAAAAGGCCGGAATGAAACGGAACTCACCCTCGATCAATTGATGGAGGATTTAAAAGCTGATTTAAAAAATATTGTAATTGGTTAATAAAACAAGGCTGTCGAACTGCAAGTCGGCAGTCTTTTCTAATCGATTTTAAATAACCTTCTTATAGGTCTTTTTTCCTGAAAAAATAATAACAAGTATGACCAAATTACCAAAATTTGTGAACGTAGAAGGAATTTTGTCCATTAAAAAAGAAATTATAGTAGTATATTTCATTTTTAGGGGGGAGACTTCATGAGACAAAACCGCCCATACCAATCCCCGTATGCCGCGATGTTGTGGTCACTCGTGCTGCCTGGTTTTGGGCAATTATACAATAAGGATTACGTGATTGGCTTCGTATTGTTAGTATTGGAATTTCTAGTCAATTTAAAATCGGACCTAAATATTACGTTACTCTACTCGTTTATGGGAAATCTTCAAGCCAGCCATCAGTCGGTTGATTATGGCTGGGGGCTGTTTTACCCTTCTATTTATGGGTTTGCGATATGGCAAGCCTTCAATTCGGCGAAGGCAAGTAACAGAAGGGCAGCCGGTAAAGAGGCGGAGCAAAGGACGTATCTGACCGGCTTTGCGATTGGATTGACCATTGGGATGGATTTTGGCCTGTTTTGGCATGACCAAAGCTGGATCAAAATGTCTATCATGCTGGATTTCCCAGTTTTTAACGGGTTGACATTTGGGCTCTTATTCGGTGCAATCGGCCATCTTTTGGAAAAAAAGCTTTATCGAAAAAATAAAAAAAGAACAGGTGTTAGTTGAAGAAAAAGGTTTTCTGTTTAGTTCCATGGCAGTAAACCTTTTTGTTTTGGAGATATAGCATACATCCCGCGGCATCCCCTTTTATTTATTTCGTTGATAGTTGCTGAACAGATTTAATGTAGTTGAAAAAGAGCAATGTAATGATTTGCGATAGTAAATAAACACCAAATGAAAAGGAGAGATGCCAGCCTTTATAGGTAAAAACATGAAAGTATAATGCCAGCCATTCAAATAAAGTACCTCCAATGGAGCCGATTACAATATAAACCGCAATCCATAAGCCCCTTATTGTTAATTTTTCAAAAAAATAGACAAGCAAATAACCGAACGGGGCATATAAGGCGTAAGTGAACAGGTCAAAAAGCTCATATGTTGGTGCATCCATGACATCATATAAATCTGCAGTAGCAGACAACAGATGGTCCGAAAGCCGCGCAACGGTGGAAGAAAACAGCATCATCAGGATGGTGATGCTTAATGGAAAACGTTTCGGCAGTAAGAGAACAATCAAGAATGTAAGGACTAACCAAAAGAGAATAAACCATTCATTTTGGTCAAAATGCTGTGGAAGTTTCATCCGTCCTTGATCCCCTCTTTCCTTAAAATCATCCTAAACCATTGTTGTAACCAAAAGGTAATCAATAGGATGGCAAGAAGGGAAACAAGAGTTTTCCAGTAGTGCCAATTTAAAAATTTGATGACTTTCCAATGAACGAATAAATAATCCAATCCGTTGAATATCGTAAATAATAGGATTGTTAAGGCGATCTTAAAAAATCGGGTTTTTAAAGAAGACATTACATTAAAATACCAAATGAACAGGGCGGGCAGTAAAATCACTTCGAATACTCTTATAATAAAATACAAATCATCTCTATTTGGGAATTTAAAAAGATGATAATTTACATTTAGTATGGAAAAGTAAGTAGTTATGAGAAATTCTAAAATCATAAAGGTAAAGATGTTTGCGAACATGTGGAGTCTTTTTTTGCTGACGCAAAGGAAAAGTAGGAAAATGAGGGTACTATTTAAAAATAAAGCGATTTTCAATGATATCAACTCACTATTTCTTAGTCTGTAGATGCTCCCAGTCAGGCACACAAAGCTTCTTCACGGTTCCTCGAAGATTATTGTTTCCTCATGTGGAATGAAATATTCACCATCTCATTTAGTGGTCTAAACCAACTAAAAAGGACCGTCATCGATTGGAATAGATACAAAGGCCTATTTAAAATTAAGAGAATAGGTCAAAAGACCAAAAGACAAATAACCAGAAAATACTATAAAATATTATGTAAGAATATTTACTTATTTGGATGGAAAAGGGACGGAGTGCCGCAAAGGTGAATCAGTATAATGAAACTACACTTTTACGACCCGAATATAGTAAAACGTAGCTCTGCTCACACCGCCTTATTGGCAGGGCATCGTTCTTTGAATTATTTTCCATAGTATATGGTGGCTTGTAACGCCACATCGGTTTGGACTTAAAAAGGGACTCAAGCGTCCTGCATGGTTTTCACTGTACATATTAGCCACTGCTGTTTAATAGGGAGAAATAAAAATGATTGTAACGCTAATAAATAAGGACAAGATTCAATCGATCACGCTGCCTGAGAAAGTCAGGGGGCAGTATTGGATCCATGAATCGAACACTTATTCATCTAAAAAACTGATCAGCATCGAAGGTATAAACGGCGATTGGATCCTCAAATCCAATAAGGAAATGAAAGTGTTAGACAATGCCGGAAAGCTGATTCGGAACACGGTTTTAAGCCCGCTTGCCATCTACAAACTGGCGCTGGAAGGGAGTGATGCCACATCATATGTCTTTACAGAACCAAGTACGGATGACCGGCGGATATTTACCAAATATCTAATCGACCAAGATAGCGAGATTACGATAGGAAGAACAGAGCAAAATGACCTCATGCTGGCGAACCGGTTTGTATCAGCCGGACATGCCAAACTTTCGTTTCAAGGCGGGGAATGGCGCATCGTCGACAACAACAGCACGAACGGAACCTTCGTCAATGGCAAGAGGGTGAAAAACCACAAGTTAAACTTCGGCGACCTGGTCTACATCATGGGCTACAAAATGATTGTGGGCAGCTGTTTTATTGCCTTTAATAATCCCGATGGAACACTTTCGCTCCAGACAACCAAATTAAAGCCGTTTATCCCGCAAGTGCCGGAACCTTCCGACGAAGAGAATGAGTATGAGATACCGGAAACGGACTATTTTTACCGCTCGCCGCGGTTTAAGCGGGATGTCGAGAAGGCTGTTTTCAAAATCGATTCACCGCCTCCGAACGCGATCGGCGAAGAGATGCCGCTGATGCTCGTTATCGGACCATCGATGACCATGGGGATGGCCTCGATGGCAACGGCGATCTTCGCGGTTAACAATGCGATGGCGACCGGCGATATCTCCCGGGCGATGCCGTCGATTATCATGTCCTGCAGCATGCTCTTGGGGACGATTCTATGGCCGATTTTATCGAAAAAATATGATATGAGACGGAGGCGGAAAAAGGAGAAAGTCCGCCAAGAAAAATATAAGCAATATTTAAACAAATTTGCGGTCCTATTTACAGAAGAATGCGAAAAGCAAGAGGAGATACTGCGTGAGAATCATGTACAGGTCCAAGAGCTGATTGAACGGATCAGGCACACCGACCGTAATCTATGGGAGCGCGGGCGCGGGCAAAATGATTTTCTGAAAGTAAGAGTCGGTGTGGGCGATGGCCTGTTAGCAGCCGATATCACCTATTCCGAGAAGAAATTCTCCATCGATGATGACAACCTGCAGGAAGAATTGTACACCCTGGCAGAGGCACCGAAAATTTTAAAAAATATCCCAATCACCTTATCGCTGTTTGACAACTACATATCCGGTGTCATCGGCAGCCGGAAACAAACAATGGAATTGGCCAAAGGGTTGATTTTTCAAATTGCCGCCTTGTACAGCTATGATGAGGTGAAGATGATTTTCATTTATGACGAGGACGAAGAGGCACAATTCGGCTTCACCAAGTGGCTGCCACATGTGTGGAACAACGACAACAAGTTTCGTTTCATCGCGACCAACCCGTCTGAAGTGAAGGAGGTCTCTGCCTTCATCGAAAAAGAAATCGAGGCCCGCTCACAAATCAATGAAAGTGAGATAGAAGATGTCACACCGTATTACATCGTATTTGCCTTGAGCAAGAGGCTGGCAATCCGGGCGGAGATGCTAAAACAGATTTATGCGAAAAAAGAAAATATCCAAATGAGCGTGCTGACGTTTTACAATGAGCTGAAAAATCTGCCGAAGGAATGTACGATGGTCGTTGAGCTGAACGAAGGCAGGGGCCTATTGTTTGATAAAAACGATATTACCGGCAAATCAACCCCGTTTACGCCAGACCGTGAAATTCTCGCTGACCCGACGGAGCTAAGCGTGAAGCTTGCCAATGTGCCGCTCGATACGGCCTTAGTGTCATCCAACCTGCCGTCGATGGTGACGTTTCTTGAGCTGTTCGGCGTCGGGAAGGTGGAGCATTTGAATGCCTTGACCCGCTGGAAGGACAACGACCCGACGAAATCATTGGAAGCGGCCGTCGGTGTCGATACATTAGGTGAATTGTTTAAGCTCGACCTGCATGAGAAATTTCACGGGCCGCACGGTTTGGTCGCCGGGATGACCGGTTCAGGAAAAAGTGAATTTATTATTACCTATATTTTATCGCTGGCGGTGAATTACCATCCAAATGAAGTGGCCTTTATTTTAATCGACTACAAAGGCGGCGGCATGGCGAAATCGTTTGATAAATTGCCGCACACAGCCGGTATCATAACCAACTTGGACGGTGCAGCAATCAAACGCTCGCTCATTTCGATTGAAAGTGAATTAAAGCGGAGGCAGGCGCTGTTTGCGGAGGCCAGCAAAATGGTCGGCGAGAGCAATATCGATATTTACAAGTATCAAAAGCTGTACCGTGAAGGCGTCGTCAAGGAGCCGCTGCAGCATCTGTTCATTATCTCCGATGAGTTTGCCGAGCTGAAAACGCAGCAGCCGGAGTTCATGGCCCAGCTTGTCAGCGCCGCCCGGATTGGCCGGAGCCTCGGTGTACACTTGATTTTAGCAACGCAAAAACCGAGCGGTGTCGTCGATGACCAGATTTGGAGTAACAGTAAATTCCGCGTCAGCCTCAAGGTCCAGGAAAGGGCGGACAGTATGGACATGCTCAAGCGCCCAGATGCGGCCGAGCTCACCCATACAGGCCGCTTTTATCTGCAGGTCGGCTATAACGAGCTGTTTGAAATGGGCCAGTCGGCATGGGCCGGCGCCCCCTACTATCCTTCTGATAAGGTGGTCGCCGAAAAGGATAACAGCGTCGTCGTCATCGACCGCAATGGCCGGCCAATCAAAGAGGCAAGGCTTGATAAAAAGAAAAACAAGTTTGCCCATCCGAAGAAACAGCTCGACGTGATTACCGAATACTTGAGCAATATTGCCGCTGAGGAGCAGCTTAAAATCCGGCCGCTCTGGCTTGAACCGATTCCGGCGGTCATTTTGCTTGATGACATCCGGAAAAAATATGGAGTCACGAAGACAGATCCGTTTGTACTGAACCCGGTGATCGGCGAGTACGATGACCCGGCAAGGCAAAGGCAATGTCTCTTACGCCTGCCGCTGACCGAGGAAGGCAACACGATTGTCTACGGGGTGGCCGGCAGCGGGAAGACGACGTTTATCAATACGATGGTCTATTCGCTGATGCAGGAGCATACGCCGGAGGAGGTCAACCTTTATTTGCTGGATTTTGCCTCCGAAACATTGCGTGCCTTCGCCAAAGCACCACATGTCGGCGATGTGATTCTCTCGTATGAAAGCGAGAAAATCAGCAACCTGTTTAAGCTATTGCAAACCGAGGTGGAGAAACGGAAGAAGCGGTTTGCAGATTACGGCGGCGATTATCGCTCCTATATGGCGGCAACAGAAGAGAAGCTGCCGGCGATAGTAGTAGCGATCAACAACTTTGCCGCCTTCACGGAAATGTACGAGGAAAAAGAAGAAGCCGTCTCCTACCTGTCACGCGAAGGAACGAAGTACGGCATCTACTTTGTCCTGACGGCCCTTGGCACCGGCGCGGTCCGCTTCCGTCTGCTGCAAAACTTTAAGCAATTGCTGGTATTACAGTTAAACGACGAAGGGGATTATTCCACCATTGTCGGAAAAACCGACGGGCTGTTCCCGTCGAAATGTAAAGGCCGCGGCTTAGTGAAAAAAGATAAGATTTACGAATTCCAAATCGCGCAAATCACCGAGGAAGCGGTGCCGTTCCACTTTATTCAGGGGGAATGCAAGCAGCTTGCGGCTGCCTGGAAAGGTACGGCGGCGGCGAAGATTCCGATTTTACCAGAGGTGGTCGATCTTGAATTCCTAAGCGAATATGTCAGGGACAATCAAAGTTTGCTGGTGCCGATCGGGGTGGAAAAGAACTCGCTCAAGGTGCATGAGTACCCGTTTGGGCAATCCTACATCCATTTGGTGTTATCCGCTGCAGGCGACCATCAGCACTTTGTTTATGACCTGTCACAGCTAATGGCGAAAACATGCGGCTATGATGTCACGCTGGTGGATGCCGAGCAAAGCTATCTGGCAAACAATCATCACGGCTTGAACTATTATTCGACCGTGAAGGACTTTGAGACCTATGTGTCGGAGCTGTTTGAGACTGTCGTTTACCGTAACAACACATACAAAGAGGCGATTGAGCAGGGGCGCGAACCGGAGACGTTTGCGCGAAAGGTCATCATGATTAACTCTATTGCTGCGTTGAAAAATAGTCTTTCACCGAAAGGCGCTGAGAAACTCGGCCTGCTTCTGGAGAAGGGCGAGGCAAAGTATCAGCTGACATTTATTGTCGCTGAACAGTCTAAGAATCTCTCCGCTGTCAGCTTTGATAAGTGGTATAAGCGGCATATCAATGCCGGCGATGGCATCTGGGTCGGCAGCGGCATCACCGAGCAGTTCAACCTCAAGCCAGCGAAAACAACAGCTGAAATGCGCGAGGACATGGGTTCTGACTTTGGCTTTGCCCTTCACAAAGGTAAGGGTGTAAAGGTAAAACTAGTAAACTCTAAAAACAGAAACTGGTGACAACGATGAATAAAGTACTTGTTGAAATTTTTCTGCCGGCCGCAGGCAAGAGCTTTGATGTCTACATCCCGCTGGAAAGCCCGCTGAGCGAGGTCTTGTTGTTGGTCTCAACCTGCTTGAGCGACCTGTCAGACGGCCGTTACAAGGCGAATGGGGAGGCGGTGCTGTGCGACGTGGCAACCGGGATTATTTACAATATTAACATGGCTGTATGTGAACTGGGCATTAAGAACGGTTCCAAGCTCATGCTGATATAAATTTTTTAAAAAAAAAGAAAGGGGAACGAACATGGGAAAAAGAATTCGAGTAACACCTCAGGAAATGGAAACAGCTTCTAAGAAGCTTGCTGAGATGTCTGAAACCTACAAAGGTATTTACACTCAGTTGATGCAGGCAGCAAGCACAATGGGAGAAGCTTGGGAAGGGGAGGACAACCTTGCATTCGTCGACCAAATCAACGGCTTAAACGATGATTTGAAAAATATGGCGGATAAACTATTAACCGCCAGCCGCGCCCTTGATACTCAAAGAGCCAACTATGCACAAACACAAGAAAACAATATGGTTCAAGTGAGGAAACTAACAAACTAACTTTTTCTGAAAAAAGTCGGAGCAAATGGCTTTTGGTTATCTAAAAAGGCGAAATTTTGAAAAGGAGTGAAGGAAAATGGCTGGACAAATTAAGGTAAGCACGGCGCAGGTTGCCGACATTGCTCAACAAATCGATGGTTTAAATAAAAAACTTTATGATGAGTTGAAAAGAAGTCAGGAAACGATCAAGAATCTTTCCAATACATGGGATGGGGAAGCAGCCCAAGCGACTTATGCATCGTATGATAGTTTTGCCGCGAAATACTTCCAAACTTATCACGATATTCTCGATGACTATGTGAAATTCTTACGCATCAACGTTGAACAAAACTATTTCGAAACAGAAACGGCCAATATTAATCTGGCGGACGCATTTAAATAATCCTTTAAAGAGGTCGCTTGCCCTTTTGGCGCGGCTTCCACAACAGCACCTAGAAGGCGATGGAGTCAACACCGTCGCCTTTGGGTTTTAGCCCATTCAAAATTGAAAAAAAACCATTTGGTTTAAAAATAGATGAGTAACAACAGTCGATTAAGTTAGAAGAAACGGCTTGAGAGGAATATTGTGAGTACAATACTTAATTTGGAGATCTGATGATGAAAAAAATTCTTTATAGCTTATTTTTAATCATTTTAGTAGCAGGGGTGAGCGGGTGTATGAAGCAGCCAGTGGAGAAGGAAAAGAAAAATACGCAGGAAAATAACGCCAATGCCGAGAAGATGCTGTCGTATGTGAAGGATAAGTATGACCGGGAGTTTACCAAAGTGAAGTATATCCCAGCGAAGCGGGGCTTTAATGACTTTATGAACGAGTCGGTCTTAGTTGCAAAGGCGAATGACGGCGTGTTTGTCAATGTAAAGGAAAGGGTAGGTGAGCGAGGCGAATTTTATGATGATTATCTGAATGCGCACGCCTCAAAACTTTTAGAGGGAAAAGTTGATTTCAGCGGCATCAAAAATCTCCGGGCTGCGAAAGCTTATGCAACCCTTGAGCCTGAAAGCTCCAATCTAAAAAGTTTGGAAGTAAAAACTTTGTCCTATGACATGTTATCGAATTGGTACAGTGTCATCTCGATTGCGGGGGAACCGGATGAGGAAGTTTTAAAACAATTGTACAGTGTCTATGAGAAAAATAATGCCCTGGGGTACGGAGTGAATGTGTTCCTGGTTGCCTTTGGTGGGGACAAGGACAAAGCTGAGAACTATGTGAACAATTACTTGCTCTACGGAACCCAGCAATGGGAGCAATATGATAAGTCAGTGAACGGGGTACTGAGAGTGACCAAGCCGGTATCGTCGTTTGACCAATTTAAAGCCCAGTTGACGAAGGCAGGAGGTTGAGGAGATGCCATATAATCATTCAGGTGAAAAAATAGCAATGAAGGATATGACAGATCAGCAAAACGCACTGTTAAACAGTCTAGCCTATGCCAATCTGCGCGATGGCTGGGACTCACCGAATAAAAAGACCGGCGGGCCGAGGACATTGTACAGTGTTGTTCAAGATGTTGATCCGAAATTTGCAAACAAACTGAAAGAAGCCGGACTCGGAGATTTGGTGATCAAAGATTATGTCAATAAAAACGTAGGCGGCTCCGGATTTTGCGCCATCGCCTTTGAAGATCCTTACACCGGCGAGACAGGAATGTCCTACAGGGGGACGGAAGGGATGGACGATCTGCTCCATAACCCGAAGGACATGGCCGACAACGTGTTAACGGCATCGATTGGTGTCTCTCCACAATCTTTAGAGGCCATCGCCTTTTTTGAAAAAAATGAAGAAAAGAACGGGAAAAACTATTTGTTCGGCCATTCAAAGGGAGGCGAACTGGCGGCGGAGGTGTATGTCACCAACTATGACAATGTTGTCGAGCTTCATACCGTCAATGCACAGCCGATTAATCCCAACAAATTAAGTCCTGACCAGCTGGTTGCCTTACAGTCGAAGAAGTTTGACGCTATTGTCGTAAACGGAGACGTTGTTTCATGGCTTGGCAACGTCGGGTATCCGATACGGTATGTCCAAAACAACGGCTCGCAGGAAGGGTTATTTGGTCCGCACGCGGTGGATTCTATTTTATTGGACGAAAATGGGATGGCTGTCATTGAGACAGAGCCTTTCTCAGGGTATTTGGCACAGGGGTTAATCGCTAACGGTGCCACAGCCATATTGGGTGCTGTTCAAAATGGCCTGCATCTTTACTCATTTACTATAAATATTTCCATCCGGACGGCTAACTTTCTGGTCAATGATCTGCCGGAAATGGTCCAGAGATTTGTCGAATACTCGAAGCAGGCAATTGATAGAATCCTCGATTTTGCGACGGATGTGAAGAATGCGCTAAAGGATTTTGTCGGCAAGCTCGTGTCGAACGTGACAGCCATGTTTAAACAGACCTTTAATCCGGGCTACCGCTACGCAACCGCCCACCCGTATATTAAACTGGATACTTACAAACTGCGAGACTATGCCGCACGGCTGAGAAGTATTAATAAAAGGTTAGATGCTTTGGATCGCCGGATGGATTCCCTTTATGCAAAGTCGAATTTACTAGACTTACTAAGCCTGATTCAAGCTGATTTGATGACCGGTGAAAGCTGGAGTCTGCAGAACTGCGCCGCCTATTTGGAAGAAACAGCCGAAAGCTTTGAAGCGGTGGAGCGGACCATTATGGGGGCGATTTAGGGGGGCAATCCCCCGCTCTCAGAAAGGACGATATCAATTTGAAAAAAACACAGTTTGGATGGCTATTATTTTTATTAAGTATCATTCTTGTAATAGGGAGCGGTTGCATGAAAAAGGAGATCAAGGTGAATAGTGCCGAAAAAGTGAAGGATCAAGCCTTGGCCTATTTAAACGACAACTATTCTGATAGTTTCAAACCAGTCGGGTTGGAATTTAAAAGCTGGGCGTACGATTACGACACGATTACATTTAAATCCAAAAAGTATAACAATCAGTCCCTTCATGTATACAGAAAAAAAGCAGATGGCAAATACACCTTTTCTGACGATTATTTTAAATTACAAATGAATGATGAAGCGAATCAGTACTTTGAGAATTTGGCGAAACCGATTTTGGGGGATGTTGTTACCAAGGTGAGTTTTGAGAACCATGAACGCCCAGCAAAATTAGGGAACTATTCGTCATTTTCTGACTACTTAAAAGAAGGAGATATTCTTCTGGAGTTATATGTTTTTAGCCCAAATATATCTGAAGCTACGTCTAAAGATCAATACGAGGCTTTTGTAAATGAATTAATTAAAAATAAGATCAGCCTTCCTGTATATTTTATAAAGGTAAATTCTAATAGTGAAAGTGTAGTTGAATCTTCTTCTTTAGAAGATTTATTGGACTCGGCTTCAGATCTATTTCTTGAAAGGAAAGGGTACGATATCAAAACTGATTTTTCAATTGAAGAATATAAGTTAAGAAAGTATTCATCAGGTGGTGACAGTTAATGCCCTCTTTATCGAATGACCAATTATTATTGTTAAATAATTTGATTTATATGGATGGAATTAAGAATAAACAGTCTGTAGAAAAATAGTGGACACGATATAAGATAAACTTAAACAAAAGCAAAAACTTGATTACGGAGGTTTAAATAATGGGGATTGGCAGAGTCTTATAAATGCCATTAAAAATGATAAAGTTTTACTTAAATATAAAGTCACCAATTATATTTCACAAGATAACGGAATGCGTGCCGCCTATTTTGTAGATAATCTGGATAATCCGAAGGATGTCAATGTAGTTTTTATTGTTTGGCTGCAGTGCCTTAAATAAGGACAATGCGGACCAAATCACAAGTGAATTAGACGAGAAGTATGGAGAAGAATTTGCTTGTAAATCAATTGGAAGCCGCCTTGGAACTTCTAACAAGGACACGGTGAAAGCCTATTGTTATCGGTAAGTAACCCTAAGCTGTTATTTACTGTCATTATGAACAAGAACGGTGAGCTTGAGAACAATAACTATATTTCGAGTTTTGTGAGTCAGCTTTTGGAAAAAGAGCTAGTTCAAGAATTAAAAGGTCAACATGTCAATGCCCATGCTAATGCTTCAGCCTACGGATACGGAGATAGCAAAGACATCCACTCAACGAAAGGGTTGACTATCGATGAGTTTATGAAGAGAAAGCCGGGTGCCAAATTTAGTGCAGCGATTATTATTGATTCCAATAGTGATCAGGGACAGCTACCAACAGCAATATATAAGGCCTATTCCAATCTGGCTGCCAAAACAGCTTTCTTTTGGTTCACAAATAAGAATTGTTGGAAGTGAGGACTATGCGGAATGTACAAAAGGAATGGATAAATACCCGACTGCTACTTCTACCTTTTTTGACGATTATGATGTTTAGAGTAAAACCATTGTTGGATTTAAAGCTACCCGTACGAGAGCCTTTAATGGAATCTTCGGTAAATGAGGAGTGCTTTTATTACCAGAACAAGAGTGATTTTCTTATATTTGGTTATAAAGGTTGTCTTCATTGCCCGAATAGGATTAATTTATCTGTTACGGTCAATCAGTCTGTTTTCCAGGGCATCTTTCAATTTAAGATATGGAGATTTAACATGAAAAAAATCCTTGTAAGTATTTGTTCATTACTATTATTGGCCGGAATGAGCGGGTGTGTGGAAAAACCAAATAAACAACCAAGTCAAGAACAGCAGCAGAAGA
>NZ_JADDIU010000017.1 GCF_016464375.1 Bacillus renqingensis | reverse complement strand
TTATTGGCCGGAATGAGCGGGTGTGTGGAAAAACCAAATAAACAACCAAGTCAAGAACAGCAGCAGAAGAAGCAACAAAGGGAAAAGGAAAATAAAGCAAACGAAAAAGCGATGCTTTCCTATTTGCGCGATAAATATAAGCGGGAGTTTACTAGTATTGAATATACTCCGGCTAAACGCGGGTTCAATGATGGTTTCAATGAGAATATTTTGACCGCGGAATCAAAGGATGGAGTTCGTGTAAATACAAAAGAGAAATTGGTATATAAAGGTGAATTTTATGATAATTTTACTGATTATTATGTATCAAAACTAGTCGAGAAAGATATTGATTATAGTGGAATTAAAAACTTACTTGTCGCAAAAACCTATGTGATCTTGAAACTTGAATATGATGATTTACATCTTTTAGAAAGCAAGGATTTTAAATTATCGAAGGAGATGATTAACAGCAGGTATTGTCTCATTGCGGTTGCCGGTGAACCGGATGAACAGGTTCTCGAACAATTGTATAGTGTTTATCAAAAAGCCAATTCTTTAGGCTATGGTAGTGCCTTCTTTGAAATTGCCTTTGGTGGAGAAAAAAACAGAGCAGAAAATTATATAAATAATTACTTGCTCTATGGCTCTGAAGAATGGGAGCAAATTGATGATTCAGTTAAAAGAACCATGACAATTGATAAAAAAGGGTTATCTTTTGAACAGTTTAAAGACCGCCTTGTTTAAAGTTAAAGGATAATGGATAGTACATAATCTAAAAAAATCATAGTTTACAACAATGGAGTTTTATTATGAAAAAAATTCTTGTGAGTGTTTGTTCCTTACTATTAGTGGTAGGTATGAGCGGGTGTATGGATCAACAAAACAAACAACAAAGTCAAGAACAGCAGCAGAAGCAGCAACAAAGGGAAAAGGAAAATAAAGCAAACGAAAGGGCGATGCTTTCCTATTTGCGTGATAAATATAAGCGGGAGTTTACTAGCATCCAATATACTCCAGCTAAACGCGGATTCAATGATGGTTTTAATGAAAATATCCTGATTGCGAAATCAGGGGATGGAATTCGTGTAAATGTAAAAGAGAAATTGGTCCATAAGGGTCAATTTTATGATAATTTTCTTAACTATTATGTATCGAACAAAATTAAAGATGCTGTTGATTACAGTGGGATAAAAAATTTACAAGCTGCAAAAACCTTCGTAACCCTGAACATGGAGTCCAATTATGAAAATTTGAAGCATTTAGAAAGTCAAGGATTTAAATTGTCTCAAGAGATGGTAATCAAATGGTACAGCATCATTGCCATTTCCGGTGAACCAAATGAGGAGGTATTGAAACAATTGTATAATGTTTATGATAAAAGCATTTCCTCAGGTTTTGGAAACTATCCGGTTTTTATTGTTGCTTTTGGCGGAGATAAGAGCAAAGCCGCTAAGTACGTCAATAACTTTTTATTATATGGTCCTGAAGATTGGGAGTCCTTTGATGACAAAGTGAAAGCAGTTCTGACAATTACAGATGAAAAAATATCTTTCGAAAAGTTTAAAAATCAGCTGATACAAATTGGAGGTTAGGTTTATGGTTTCCCATGTTAAAAGAAGGAAACGACAACACTTCAACAATTTCTTCTCCTTAAGTGTCACTATGTTTGTCAGTGCGTATAAATAGGCGAAGACCCGATTTGTTGACGATTTTATCCCAATAGCGATGAATCGGATTTCGAAGGGGGTTAAAGTGATTTTCAAACCGGAAGCAGTAAGCTGGCAACTGAGACGATGATTAAAGTAGCTACCTACAAACTACTGAAATTTTCCATATCATCCTTTCATTTAGGTGGTACAGTGAAATCTGTTATGACAATTACAGATGAAAAGTTATCTTTCAAAAAACAGTTTAAGGGCACCTTACTAAAGTAAATTAGTACATAATCTAAAAAACATTTTACGAAAATGGAGTTTTAATATGAAAAAATTTCTTGTAAGTATTTGTTCATTACTATTAGTGGCAGGAGTGAGCGGGTGTATGGTTCAACAAAACAAACAACCAAGTCAAGAACAGCAGCAGAAGCAGCAACAAAGGGAAAAGGAAAATAAAGCAAACGAAAAGGCGATGCTTTCCTACTTGCGTGATAAATATAAGCGGGAGTTTACTAGTATTGAATATACTCCGGCAAAACGCGGGTTCAATGATGGTTTCAATGAGAATATTTTGACCGCGGAATCAGAAGATGGAATTCGAGTAAATGTAAAAGAGAAATTGGTCCATAAAGGAAGGTATTATGACAATTATACTGACTATGTTGCCTCAAATCGAATAAAAGATGTAATTGACTATAGTGGGATAAGAAATTTACAAGTTGCGAAAAACTTTGTAACCTTAAAAATTTTACCCAATTATGAAAACTTGAAACTCCTAGAAAGCCAAAAATTTAAATTGTCTCAAGAGATGGTAATCAAATGGTACAGCATCATTGCCATTTCTGGTGAACCAAATGAGGAGGTATTGAAACAATTGTATAATGTTTATGATAAAATCATTTCCTCAGGTTTTGGAAACTATCCGGTTTTTATTGTTGCTTTTGGCGGAGATAAGAGCAAAGCCGCTAAGTACGTTAATAACTTTTTATTATATGGTCCTAAAGATTGGGAGTCCTTTGATGATAAAGTGAAAGCAGTTCTGAAAATTACAGATGAAAAGATATCTTTCGAAAAATTTAAAAATCAACTGATACAAATTGGAGGTTAGGTTTATGCCTTTCGATGTGAAAAAAAAAGAAAGGATCACACTGGAACAATTATCGGATGAGCAAAATGCGATTTTAAGTCGTTTAGCATATAAAGATTTACAAGACGGTTGGTATAAGGTAGATACCCAAACAGGAGGCCCCCAAACTTTATATAATCTTATGTTAGAAGTGGATAAAGATCTTGCTGTAGTACTTAACCAGGCCGGTCTCGGAGATTTAGTCATCAAGGACTACATCAATAAAAATGATAAATATCATGAAGATGATAAAAAGGGGAACGGTTTTTGTGCCATTGCCTTCGAGGATCCATACACCGGGGATGTAGGGATGTCCATGAGGGGAACGGAGGGGCTGGAACATTTTAACGAAAGTTTGAAAAAGGGACTTGCTGAATTTGTTGGCGAACAAAAAGATATGCTTGATAACGGAGCAACGGCGGCATTCGGAACATCTCCACAGGTAAGAGAGGCGCTTGATTTTTATCAAAAGAACAAAGATAAAGATGGAAAAAATTATTTATATGGGCATTCCAAGGGCGGAGAAGTGGTCGCAGAGCTCTATGTTTATAATTATGAGGGTATTGCCGGAGCACATGTAGTGAATGCCCAGCCGATCAATCCTTGGAAATTAAGCCTGGGTCAGCTGGAAGCCCTGCACTCAAAGAAGTTTGATGCTGTTGTGATTGATGGGGATATCGTGTCCTGGCTTGGCACAGTCGCCTATCCGGTGAGGGTGGTAAAGGATAAATTCCCTGATGATGGTTTATTTGGTTCCCACGCACCGGAATCAATGGAAGTGGACGACTTTGGAATGGCAAAACCGGAAAAGAATCCATATTCCGGCGACGACCACGCCGGACTGTATGCCTTCATCGCCCACAAGGTGCTGACGGGTGTTCAAAAACACCTAATCCCAGCCGCGGTTGCTACAGGTGTTATCATGCGTGTGGGAGATTTCCTCATCAATGACCTGCCTGAAAAGGTACGAAAGTTCGTGGACAATGTGAAGAAAACGATCAATGCTATAACTACTCTATCTGTAAAAACAAAGGAGTTTCTGACTGATTTCATAGTGGAGCTTGTTAATAAAGTATCAGTAGCCTTTAAAATGGCTTCTAACCCAGGCTACCGTTATGCAGTTACCCATCCTCTTATTAAGGTCGATCCTTATAAACTACGAAACTACGCCAACCGGCTGAAACATGTAAATCAAAAATTAGTCAATATTGACAGGAGGCTGGATTCTTTATATGCCCAGGCTGGTTTTTTAGATTTATTGAGTCTTTTGCAGGCTGATTTATTAATGAGTGAAAGCACGGTAATTAAAAGGGTTATATCCTATTTAGAGGAAACAGCAAATGATTTTGAAGCAGTTGACCGGAAGATTCGTACTAGTTTTTGAGAGGATGTGAGATTCATGGCGGATATTATTAAAGTTGATACGGACCACGTTGCGGCTGCTGCAAAAAACATTGCCAGCTATAACAGGAAAATCAATGCTGATTTTTCAGCAGTGGAGAATGCGATCAGAGCGTTGAGTAACGAATGGATTAGCAGCGCAGCCACCCATGCCATCAGTTCCTTTTACGAAATAAAGGATGCCTATTTTGAGGCCCGATATGACGTGGTCCATAACTATGTGAAGTTTTTACATCAACAGGTTGAGGACGGATATGAAATGATTGAAAATAACAACGAATATTTGGCAAAATTATTTAAGTGATTAGCACCTAAGAGAGAATAGATTTTCGGTCCTGCTGCTTTTAACCGTTATTTTCGCAGCGGGGGCGGAACTGAAGTATGAAAAAATCTGATAATTCTTAAACAAACATACAAGATTTTTTTGAACTAGGGGGATGGAAGATGGATAAAAGCGGCCAGTACGAAATTAATGCGATAAGAAGTGAGCTGTTCAGCATCATTAACGAGTTGGAAAACATTGCAGCAGGAGTAAATAGCAATTTTGAAGGAATCGGCAACGATCAATGCGCCCAAAGAATTTACAAAACCGCCGAACACTATAGGAGAGTGAGACAAAAACTGGGGAATATCGATACGTCGAAAGTAAAAGAGGATGGCGCGAAGGAGAAGGCCTAATCCCGTTTATTGGCCGGGGGAATCGAAAATTTGCAGTTTCGGTCGCCAATGTTATCTATATAGAATGCGAGATTTCTTCCCATGGCCGCTTGGGCGTGCGGGAAGTTTTGGTCAGCAGCAAGCTTGGCCGAACATAACGAAAGAAAGAGGAGAATCTAATGGCTGATCTTATTAAAGTGGACACCGCCCGTGTAAATGCCGCGGCGAATCAGATTGAGCAATATAATAAGAAAATTAAAGACGACTTTTCTTCCGTCGAGTCGGCAATCAAGTCGTTAAATGGTGTCTGGGACGGCGTGGCGTCGGAACGAGCGTTGGATGCATTCCACGGGCTGAAAGACGCCTATCAAGAACCGCGCTTCAATGTCGTGAAAAACTATACCGATTTCCTGCACCAGGTAGTTGATCCAGGCTATACACAAACTGAAACAACGAACAAATCATTGGCCGATGCGTTCAAATAATAGAGTCGGCTAACCAACAGGGGGGATGGGAATGAGCAATTTTATCCGTGTCAATCATAGTCAATTTGAATCAACAGCCAAGGCGATAGATACCTATATTTCGAGACATAACAGCAGCATGGCCGCCGCCGGCCAGGTGGTCGCCACCCTCGCCCAGCAGTGGCAGGGCAAAGACGCCACCCAGTTCCAGCAGAAGTGGGGGAAGCTGAACGACAAAAGCTCGACACCGCAAAACATGATGAAATCATTAGAGGCATACGCCGACTTCCTACGATTCGCCGCAAGTCAATATAAGGCTGCACAATCAAAAGCGGTAAATCGGGCAAATTGGCTGTAAGGGGCGTTTGAAGGGGGCTTATCTTATCTACAACTTGGAAGCCAACTGCCGGAAAGCAGCTTCTAACTTGTCGTATGGCAGAAGCCAATTGTCATATGGCAGGTGCCAACTGTCGTATAGAAGGCGCCAACTGTCGGATAGCACCTCTCAATTGTCGTAAGGCACCTCTCAATATTAGACAAGGAAGCAAATTTTGTAGCCAGTAGAATCAGATATTGATAGCGGGAGAAATTTCTATGGGAAAAACAACAGTTGAACAGAGTAAAGACAAACATATCGTGGTGAATAGGCTGACGTATCCGGAGGCAATTAACGAGCTTGAGCTGGAGAAGATTGCGGAGGGGCAAATAAAGCGGCTGATTCCGATTACGACCGAAACCACTAAGAAGGCGATCATCATGAAAACCACTGTTACCGGTATGATGACGTTAAAAACTTACTTCAACGCCATCATCAGAAAGAAAATGTTTCTCAACGTTGTGGCCGAGTTGGTAGCTGTTGTGAAGGAATGTGAAAAGAATCTGCTCAACGTCAACAATCTGATGCTGGATTGGGACTACATCTTTCTCGACCTGAGGACGAAAAAAATCAAATGCATCTTCTGGCCGATTGTCAATAATACAAACGCATCGTCGGTCCCTGAATTTTTCCGCGAGCTGCCCTTTCGCGTGGTCTTTTCCAAACATGAGGACCATGGCTATGTGAAGGATTATTTACTGTTTTTCAAAAATAATCGGCTATATTCTACCAACAGTTTTGAAAAATTTATTTATGAAATGATGGGAAGGGAAATCCAAACGAAGACTTATTTCCCGTCCGGTTCGTCCGGTTCCGGTGACAGCCAAAGTTTTTCCGAAAAAGCACCGGCAGTGAAGGGAAGCACCGGAGGCAGTATCGCCTACAATCCGCTTCAGCCTGCCGAACAAATCGTTTGTCCAAAGTGCGGGAAAGCGGGCGCAGAGGGGGCGAAGTTCTGCACGAGCTGCGGTTCGCCGCTTGCGGAACCTGCCGCTTTCGATTTCGGCAACACCCCGGCGGCCAGCGAAACGACGGTGCTGGGGGCGGAAGAGTATGGCGGGACAACGGTGCTCGGGGCAGATGAGCCGGAGCCGGCGTTCCCGTATTTAATCAGGGAAAAAACGCAGGAAAAGATCAGCGTTAATAAACCGTCGTTCCGCATTGGCAAGGAACGACGCTACTGCGATTATTTCGTCGTCAATAACAACGCCATCAGCCGCAGCCACGCCGACATTATTACAAAGGACAGCCGCTACTACATCATCGACAACAACTCGACGAATAAAACCTATGTCGACGGCCGGGTCATCCCGGTGAAAAAAGAGGTTGAAATCTTCTCGGGCACCCGCCTGCGGCTGGCCAACGAAGACTTTGTATTTTACATATAAGCAAGGTGGTTTTGAAAAAATGGAGGTATTAACCGCAGCCCACACCGATGTTGGAATGAAGAAGAAAACGAATCAAGACAGCCTGCTGGTGAAAATAGCAGACACGTCCGCCGGCAAAGTCGTGCTGGCAGTAGTTTGCGACGGCATGGGGGGGCTTTCCCAGGGAGAGGTCGCCAGCGCTAGCGTCATCAACGCCTTTTCGGACTGGTTTGAAAAAGAACTCCCGCGCCAGCTCGCGGCGTTTGATTTGGATGAAATCCGCTACCGCTGGGAGCGGCTGATTAAAGAACAAAATCAGCGCATCGGTGAATACGGACGCAGGGTGAAAATTCAGCTTGGCACCACGTGGACGGCGTTACTGCTGATTGATACGCGGGAGATGATGATCGGGCATGTTGGGGATTCAAGGGTCTACCGAATCGATGAGTCGATTGCGGTACTGACGGAGGATCAGACGGTCGTCGCCAGGGAAGTCAAGCGTGGCATGCTGACGCCGGAACAGGCAAGACGAGATCCGCGTCGAAATGTCCTGCTCCAGTGCATTGGGGCATCACGTCTGGTGGAGCCGGTGTTTTCCTTTGGACAACCCGTACCCGGCGAAGTCTACATGCTCTGTTCCGACGGCTTCCGTCATATGATTACCGACGAGGAAATCTTCCAGGCGTTCGCACCGAATGTGTTGATCGATGAGGCGGTTATGAAAGAAAAAGCAAAAGAATTAGTGGAATTAAACAAGCAAAGACAGGAACTGGACAACATTTCGGTGGTACTGGTGAAGATTGTCTAAGGTTTAAGTGGTTTTAATAGAGTGGACGTTCGGGGGATTTAAAAAGGTTTCTACAGTCGCTAATCAAGATTCTCTAGGCGACCGAAATCGTGAAAAAAGGAGAGCCAAGGTCGCGTAGAAGCTGTCTACGCGACCGAACGCCCGCAAAAAGAGCCGCTCCGGTAGCGTATCCGGTCTCTACGCAACCGAACGAGCACCCAGAAAAACGAGCCAATCCGGTCGCCTGGCATTCATAACAAGTGACAAATGACCGGCACCTTAAAACGTACACCCGAAACCGATCGTAGAGGGTACCGGCTAATTAAAGAAGGATGGGGATTTCATTTGACAGCAATCGGTTCTGTGGTGGAAGGAAAATATGAAATTCTGAAACTGATTGGGCAGGGAGGCATGTCGAAGGTGTATCTCGCCATGGACAAGCGCCTCAACAAGCAGTGGGCCGTGAAAGAGATTGAGAAACGAGCAAGAGATAAGAACAACGAAGTCATTATTCAGAGCGCGATTGCCGAGGCTAACATGATCAAGAAGCTTGATCACCCGGCGCTGCCGCGGATTGTCGATATCATTGACAACGGGCAGGTCATCTACGTCATCATGGACTACATTGAAGGCGAGCCGCTGAGCACGATTTTAGACGAATACGGCGCCCAGCCGCAGGATTTGGTGATTGAATGGGCGAAGCAGCTATGCGAGGTGCTCGATTATTTGCACACATGCGACCCGCCCATCATTTATCGCGACATGAAGCCGGCCAACGTCATGCTCAAACCCGACGGCAACCTGAAGCTGATCGACTTCGGTATCGCCAGAGAGTACAAAGAGCAAAACTTAGCCGACACCGTAAGCCTCGGGACGAAGGGCTACGCCGCACCGGAACAGTTCGGCGGCAAGGGCCAGACCGACCCGCGTACCGACGTCTATTGTCTCGGTGTAACGCTTTATCACCTGGTTACAGGGCAAAACCCGTGTGAGCCGCCGTACGAGCTATACCCGATCCGCTATTGGAATCCGCAATTATCCGGCGGCTTGGAGCGGATTATTCAAAAATGCACCCAGCTAAATCCGGAGGACCGATACCAGTCCTGTGCGGAACTGCTGTATGCGCTCAATCATTACGAGGAAGTCGACGACCTTTACCGGGAAAAACAAAAAAAGAAACTGCGCAGCTTTATCTATGTGGCCGGTCTTGCCGTTTTATCCCTATTTGTCGGTATCTTCGGTCAGGCGATGAAAATCCATGCCAATAATGAGGATTACGATGCCAAAATTCAAATGGCGGAAAAAGCGGCAACCGATGCCGAAAAGGTAAATTATTTTTTAGAGGCGATCGACACGAAACCAACGGTGAATGAGGCCTATCTTGGCTTGCTCAATGCGTTCAAAGGGGACGCCGCTTTTACCGTTGAGGAAGAGGCACAGCTGAAAAAGAAAATCAACGCCCATCTCGTCGATTTCCGCGAGAACCCGGATTATGCCGATCTTGCTTTTGAAATAGGAAAAGTCTATTGGTATTACTACGATTACGGCAAAACCGACAGCAGCGACAATCAGATGACGCGAATGAAAAGCTCGATTCAGTGGTTCGAGGACGCCGTCCGCTACGGCTCGAAAAACAGTGCCTATGACAAAATCGCCGTCATCTACCGTGACATCGGCAAGTTTAACCGGGATATCACCCTTCATATTGAGGAAGCATCCGACAAAGGCAAATACCGCCCTTATTGGAAAAATATGAAACAGCTCAATCAAATGATTGAAAAAAATCCCGATGAAAGCGAAATTGTCAAACTCGAACTCTATAAATTAATCACGTTTTCGATCGAAACATATGCTAGGAAATTTAAATTAGACGGCATCCAGGAAAATGAGATTCGCACGCTGTTTGAGTCCGTCAAACAAAGCACAAACGCTCTATCGGTAACAGCAGATAAAACCGTGATGATGAAACAGGAATTGATCCAGCGCTTCGGAACAACGGAAAAGGCTATCATCAATGCCTATCGCGATGAATAGGGGGGGTTCGAGTGGATGCACACATATGGAAAACCATTTCCATCGTCGGCTATTCCTTGGCAGGAGTGCTGTCGGCAACGGCAATTTTTCTGTTTTTCAAGTTGAAAATTTTGGCGATTATCGGTGATTTAACCGGAAAAACGGCAGCCAAGCAGATTCAGGAAATCCGCGAACAGAACAAACTCACGGGCAGCAAGCATTACCGGCCGAACGCCTTTAATCTTGAGCGGGGAGTATTAACAGAACCTGTCGATTCTCGTCAGGCGGGATCAATTGGTAAAACCGGACAAGCCCTCGCCCATCGGTCGAAACGATTAGGTGTAAGCGGGGAAACCGGCCGACGGTCCAAGTGGTTAGGCGGAACGGATCAGGGGGCGGCCCGCCAATCGAGGCGGTTGGACGCTGCTCCCCGCGAGCCAAACTTTGGCGGCGAAACAGCAGAAACTTCACGCCCAATCGTTTTCATTGCAGTCGGTACCCAAGGGGGAATTCAAGCAGCCCCTTCCGCTGAAACCACCGTGTTAGTCAATGACCACGGAACGGAAGAACAGGACAACGGTACAGAGGTGTTGCCAGATGGCGGCACAGCTTTTCACGACGAAAACGAAACCGAAGTATTAGTCGATGGTACAGCGATATTGGAAAGCGGCACGGAAGTATTAATGGATGGCACGGCTGTTTTATATAGCGGCACAGGGGGATGGGAGGATGGCACGGCGGTTCTTACCAATGGAATCGAAGGAACGCTGGATGGGACAGAATACTTGGCTGCCGAGACCGAAGTACTCGACCAAGGGACAGACGTCCTCGACTCCGGCACCGAAGGGTTCATGCCGGCCGCTGAAACCACGGTGCTAACGCCAACCGTCGAACTGGAAAATGAGGAACAACCAGAGGCGCAGCCGATTGATTTTAAGGTGATAAAAGACTTGAAGATCATCCATTCGAGCACGGAGATTTAGCGCATTTTTGCGAAAAAAACCGTCGCTTTGTGGCGATTACCCGCCGAATGGCGGAGAATACCAGTCAATCCACGGAATAATCGCGAAATTCGGGGTCATTAATCAAAAAGGGGAGGGGAACAAATTGTTTTCAAACAGGAAACCTAAGCTGATGCGTGTACTGGCGGTGGTGCTGGCCATTATGATGGTGGTCATCAACATATCATCGGGGGCGCCGGTAACTGCATTGGCGGTGGATTCGCAAACAAATGCGGCACAACCGCAGCCGCAGCTAAGCAAGAATAGCCCGCAAACGAACGAAGAAAATTCACAAAATGAAACCAATCCGGGGGCAGAAAATCCAAATCCGCCAGCGAATGGCAACCAAGATGATTCTGCAACAAACCCAAATCCAAACCCGGGCCAAACAATACCAAACCCGGATCCAACCAACCCGGATCCAACACCGACACCAGACCCGAACCCGGGAAATCCAACCCCGGATCCAGGTCCAGCACAATACCAAGTAACCGTGTCGAAAACCGGGTCGGGTACGGTAAAAATCAACAAAAAGGACTACAACGGACCCATCAGTATGATGGAAAAGTCGAAAGTCGACATTGAGATCATTCCCGACAGCAACTCTGTCATTGAGTCAGTTGACATCAACGGGGAAGCAAGAGTTCTCTCAAACAATGAAAGATACACCGAGACGATCGGCTCAATCGAAGCCGATACGAAAATCAACGTCAAGTTCCAGGTGAAAACCTACAAGATTACCTTTAACAGCAATGAAAACGGCACGATAACAGACGATAAAAATCAAACGATCAACTCGGCCGGGGGGACGGTCAGCGTCAAACATGGCGACGCCTCTTCGTTTACGGTGATTCCAAAGACCGGATTCCATGTCGAACAAATCAAAATCGACAACAACCCGATTCATCTGCCGGACGATGTAACGCAATCGACGAAAACCTACACGTACACCTTCAACAGCGTCACGAAGAATTACCAGGTAGAAGTGATCTTTGCGATTAACACTTATCGTGTGTCGGCAGAGGTTGCGGGAGAGCACGGGTCGATTGATATCGATAAAACCGAGGTCGAACATGGCGGCGATGTTCAGGTAACGATGACGCCTGAAGACAATTCCTACCGGCTCCAATCGCTAACAATCAACGGTCAGCCAAAAGACGATTTTACGGAAAATAACGATGGTGCAAGAATTACCTACTCTTACACTGTTACCAACATTACAAACGATACTAACATTGAAGTGGCATTTGAGAGTATCCAGCAGCAGGACGGTTCCTGGGACAAGTACGTGAACATTCAACCAACAAAAGGCACCCTGATAAAGTCTTATAAAGATCAAAACGGCCATGAGGTCCGCATCTATTCCAAAGATGCCGAGCTTGCGATTACGCCGAAAGAGCCGTATACGAAACTAGATTTCTCGCAATCTCATCGATTTTTAAAAGAGAAGGTAACCGTCACCCAGCCGGTCACGATCAACAAGCTGGTAATGAAGGAGGGCGGGAAACGCATCAAAGTGAATCTGCCGAGCCCGCTAATCCTCGTTTTTGATACCAAAAGCCCATCCGTTCCAGAACCGAAGCTGGAAGGGAACAATGAAGCAGAGGTCGACCAGAGCAAGTGGTTCAGCGACTCCGTCAAGGTGTCAGGCACCATTGACAACGAACAACAGTATTTTGACGGCATTACGTATGCAACAGAAATAGATAAAGTTTTTTACAGTAAATCAGATGCCCCGGCCGAAGAGGCCAAAGAAGCAGAATGGGATGCGGACCAGAGCCGCTACACGTTCAAGCTTCCAGAAGACGAATTCAAAGGGAAGTACAAAATCTGGGCAGCGGACAAAGCCGGCAATGTTTCAGCGGCACGCGAAATCAATATCAATATTGATCACACCGCGCCAAAGCTCGCAGAAGGCAAGGCCGTTACATTTGAGCAAAAAAATGATTCCCTTTGGGAGCAAATCCTCAACTTTCTGAAGTTCGGCACCTTCTTTAATAAAGCAGTTGAAGTAACGGTGAAGGCAGAGGACGAGGCATCAGGGATGAAGTCGCTCATCCTTAAAGCGAATCCGCTTAAAAAAGGCGACGAACCGAAACAATGGACTCCGGACCGAATCAAGCAAGACGGCTTAACAGCGGAAGCCATCTTCACGATCGATCTTGACAGCTTCGAAGGCACGTTTGCCGTGGAAGCAGCGGACAATGTGAACAATAAGAAAACATATGATATTACAAGCAGCAATTCCAACCTGGACGGTGACGACAATGGCGTCATCATGGTGGAGCGTACGGCACCGAACATCAACCTGAGCATATCCCATCCGGACAGTGTGACGCCGTATACGAATCCTGAAGGCAAGGCTTTTTACAGCGGCGATGTGGCCTTTGATATCAAGGTTCAGGATGACGGCTCTGGCGTTAACACGGTGAAAAATAGCGTGAACGGCAAACCGTATAAAACATATGATTTTTCAAAAGAGGAAGCGAAGCAGACGAGTCCGGCGATTGAATCGCTTCGGACAAAGGATCTCGCCCATGCCGGAATCAATCGCAATCCGGACGGCTCGTATTCCGTGGGCGTCGAGGCGATGGATAACGCCGGAAATAGAAGCGAAGCCGCTAACACGATTTACATCGATGACAGCAAACCGACCTTACTGGAAGGCAAACAGGCAGTAACCTTTGAAACAGTCAATGATGGCACGATGGCCAAGGTGTTAAACTTCCTGTCATTCGGCACCTTCTTTAATAAAAAGATCGAAGTAACGGTGAAAACCGAGGACAATGCCTCGGGGATAAAGGCGATCGATTTAACAACCAATAACGATAAAGTCGTGCCGGAGCTGGTCGACGGCAGCTTCCACACCGACGGTCTGACTGCTCAAGCGAAGTTTACCATCGATGTTGATAAATTCGAGGGCGCCTTCACGGTCAAAGTGACCGACAACGTCAACAACAAAGGCACGTATTTGGTGACAAAAGACAATTCCAACATCGCAGCCGACAACAGCGGCATTGTCATGATTGAAAAGCAAGCACCAGAGGCTGCCATCAACATCAAACCGGATGGAAAGGTTCAGTCAAACGGCGGCAACCAGTACAACGGGGATGTCACCTTTGAAGTGACTGCCCGTGATATCGATTCCGGCGTCAACACGGTCCATTTCGCTGTCAACGGGACGGAGTACAACAGCTACGATTATTCCACCGACAAAGCGAAGCAGACCGGACCAATCCGCTACAAGATCAATACCGCTGATCTGGAAAAAAGCGAAAACGGCAAGTACAACCTATCTGTTTATGTCGTCGATAACGCCGGCAATACGAATCAGGAAGAAAAAACGATCTATATTGATAGAACGAGCCCGAAGATTACCGATTTTTCTTTTTACACGAAGGGTGCAAACGGCAAATACGGAAAAGTGGCAGAAACGGCCGACCATAAGGACGACGTGCAGCTGACGGATTATGGTTTTTATTTTAAAAAGCAAACGAAGGTGACGGTTCGGGCGGAAGATCCGAAGGTCGACCACGAATTTACCAGTAAGGTGAAATCGCTGACCGTCTATTTGAAGGATGACGAAAACGGCAAAACCTATGCGGTGCTCGCGGGCGGCTCGGTCAAATCCATCGACAAGGCAACCATCAACCGGATTGCGCCGATTGCGGCGACAGGGGAAGTCAGCTTCTATGTGCCGGAGGCGTTTAAAGGGCAGATTTTTGCCAAGGCGACCGACCATGTGCAAAATACCGGGGCATTTGAAACACCGGACGGCACGGTCGTCGAAAACGCGAAGCAGCATGCCAAGGAAACCCATATTACTTTTGAAAAAGCAAAGACAAGCCACAAGGACAACAACGGGCTGGAGCTTTACAGCCACAATGTCAACGTCAAATTGACCGTTGCCGACAGCTATTCAGGCCTTGGTAAGATCGAATGGTCGGTTGCGGCACCGTATGATACAGCCAACAACCAAAGCGGCAAAATTATCATTAACAATGATAAAAAGTACGCCCATGGCAGTAACACCGCAGGCTGGAAGCAGACAAAAACCGATCACAACCTTGTGACGCAAATGGTGAAAACCTTCACCGTGAAAAATAACAGCAACAACATTGTCTTTAACGTAAAAATTACCGACCGGGCCGGGAATACATCAACGGAGAAGATCAAGTTCAGCATTGACAAGACCGCTCCAACGATTCAGGTAACCTATGACAACAACCGGGCGGATCAAGTGAACAAAGATTTTTACAAAGCTGACCGCACGGCAACGATTGTGATCACAGAGCGCAACTTCAAGCCGGAGGATGTCGTCCATAAGATCACCAATACGGACGGCGTGATTCCGAAGCTTGTCGGCTGGAGCACCGCGGCTAACAGCCATGACCCGGATAAAACAACCCACACCGCGACCGTGAAATACACAGCGGACGGGGATTACACGTTCGATATCAACTATAAGGACAACGCCGGCAACGCGGCTGCAGCGTTTAAGCAGCAGAAGTTCACACTAGATAAAACAAAGCCGGTGATTCATGTTACGTATAACAACAATGCGGCGGCGAAAGGCCATTATTACAAAGCCGCGCGAACGGCGACGATTACGATTAAAGAGCATAATTTTGACACAAGCCGGCTGAAGATTACCGGTACGGCTTCTGACAACGGCAAGAAGAAGGCCTTCCCGCAGGTCAGCGGCTGGCGGTCGAACGGCGATAACCGCACGGCCACGATTCATTACGCAGCGGACGGGAAGTACACGTTCGACATTGCTTACACCGACATGGCCGGCAATGTCGCTGACGATTTCAAGAAGGAAGAGTTCATCATCGACCAGACCGCACCAAAGCTGTCGATTACCGGTGTCAAAGACAAGTCTGCCAACAATGGCGACGTCATCCCGGTGGTCAGCTACAGCGACACCAACTTCAATCAAAATGCGGTATCGATCAAGCTGAAGGGAGCCAACAACGGACCGCAGAAATTGGATGGAGTGTACTCAAAAGCGGCGAACGGCCAGACCTTTAAGTTTAATAACTTTGCTAAAACAAAGAAAACCGATGATATTTACACCTTGTCGGCCACTGTAACCGATTATGCCGGCAATCGGACAAGCGAAACGATCCAATTCTCGGTGAACCGCTACGGGTCGGTGTACGTGTTTGCCGACTCGCTGAAGGAGATCGAAGGCAAGTACGTCCAGAAGGAACAGGATGTCATCGTGACCGAAACTAATGTCGACAGCCTGAAGAAGGATTCGGTTAAGGTGAAGATGACCAAAAACGACACGCCGACCGACCTGACGGAGGGCAAAGATTACAATGTGACCCATTCCGGCGGCAAGGGCCAGTGGAGCCAGTACAAGTATGTCATTCATAAAGAATTATTCGCCGGGGACGGCAAATATACGATTGCCCTGTACTCAGAGGATGCGGCCGGCAATGTGAACGAGAATATCAACGAGAAGAAGAAGGCCGAAATCTCCTTCGGTATCGACAAGACCGCACCGGTAATCGTGCCGATTGACCTTGAGGACGGCAAGCAATATCCGGTCGATAACAAAGAGGTCACAGTTTCCGTCAAGGACAACCTCGTCTTAAGCGGCGTCACCGTCTATTTGAACGATAAACAGGTTAGTCTGAAGAACAAGGGCGAGGACTACCAATTTGCGGTACCAAGCTTGAATTCAAAGCAGAATGTGAAAATTACCGCCGTGGATGCGGCTGGAAACGAAAAGGTCACTGACATACGCGATATCCTTGTTTCCACCAACCCGATTGTCCGCCTGTATAACAACAAGCCGTTGTTCATGGGCTCCATCGGCGGCGTCGGCATTCTCGGCATTGGGATTACCGGGCTCGTCCTCTTCTTGAAAAAGAAAAGGAAAGAGGCTGAAGCAGAATGACAATGGAATTATGGATCGTCATTCTCGTGGCGGCGAGTTTACTGCTGAATGTTGTCACGTTGATTTTGGTCATTGGACTGATCCGCAGGAATAATGCAGGTGCACAGGCAGGGGCGGGGCCCCTGAGCACCGCGGCAGCATCGAACTCGGGTACCAGCTCCGGCTCTGATCTCGGTGGGGCCGACTCGGGAGTCGTCTTCTGCCGCAGCTGCGGCAGCCAGTTTGACTCTAAGCTGAATGCCTGCCCAGCATGCGGGACAACCCGATAAGATGGATAATGATAGAAAAAAGCTGCCGATTTTTGTGATTCGGCAGCTTTCTTTTGGCTTTTTTCAAAGGATAAGTGTTGAAGTTTCCATCCTATGGGACAGTTTACGTGTTTTCAACAGAGATTTGTCCTTCATCGACAGGATGAAGGACTTTTCTTCTGGCTTTCCGTAGGGATTTGTCCTTCATCGGCTTAATGAAGGACTTTTCTTCTAGTTTCAACCAGTTTGTCCCATAGAACCCCTCTATGGGACAATTTGTTTATTTTTCTATTAGTTTTGTCCCATAGAATCTGTCTATGGGACAGTTCACGCAAATTTTCAACCAGTTTGTCCCATAGAACCTGTTTAAGGGATACCCCGCCTCTTTTTTTATTCGGGTGCTGATTCTTCCGCTCTTGAAGCGTACGATAAGTTGGCAGGTTCAAGCTGCCACCTAAAAGGGAAATAGGCTTTTGAGGTCAACTCGAAGTCGACTAATTGCTGAAAAAGGTAACTTTCTTGGATTTCGGGTAACCAGAATAGGTCTAGTTACCCGAATCGTTCAAGAATGCAGCGTATCGAGTAAGTAGAAGTAGTTAACTGCGCGAAAAAGGAAATTTTGCTGGATTTATATAATAAAGTCACGAGTTTTAAACAAGATCATTTCAATTACCTAGAATTGCTGCAAACAGCTTAAATGGAGAAAAAACTGATAATAATTGGTTACTTATGCTGGGAAACGGTTGAGTGAGAAAGAATAAAAGAGTAATAAAAAAAGTCGGCATCATTCCGACTCGCTGCTCGATTAATTATTTAATCCTTTTTAGCTCATTATCATGTAATGCTGTTTTATAGGCTAATTCTTCCATTACTTTTTGATGTTCATTTTGCTTATCTTCAATCCGACTTACTATTTCATTAATTTCTAGAACGGCTAATTTAATTTGTTTGTTATCCTCTTTAATTTCTGTAACTTCGGTTTCTAACTTGCCCAGCCGCTCGTTTAATTCTTGTTGTCCATTTCCCAACTTATCCAGCTTGTCAATTATTTGTGTTAAAATTTCCTCCATTACTACCTCACTCTCCCTGTTATATTGATATTATTATATCATGATGCAAGACTAGTTTATATCAGTTTAAAAGAACGGTGGCGGAAATGAGCGAGCGGGTTCCGGAAAAGGAGTTGTTTAGGCAGGAAAAATGATTCGAGTTGTGACCACAATGAAACGGGACCTTATCAGGCGTGGTCATTGACCATCTACAGCTAACAGCGGGCGGCTCACATCATCATGTCCGGTTTCGACATATTGTTTATTTTATTGGAAAACCATAATAACGTCTGTATTCTTGCTTCTCTTTAAAAATAACCGGCATTCCTCACGCTTCATTTTTCTTATTCATTAACTTAATTACCTGCTCCTTCGGGCTCCAGCAATTAAATTTATAGTTCGGTTTGGTTTCATAGCCTAACCGGCTGCAGTAATATTTCATTCCTTCGGTTGTTTTCTCCGCTTTAAAATGCCGGCAGGTCGCACAGCAATGGAAATCTTTCATTACAACACCCCTACCTTAATCGTGTTCCGCAAGTAAAATGAGCCCATCCGCAAGCATCGGATTCTTATCCGCAAGTAAAAGAAGCGTATCCGCAAGTAATGCACCCGCTTCGCAAGTAAAAGAAGCGCATCCGAAAGTATCGGAGTCTTATCCGCAAGTAAAAGAAGCGCATCCGCAAGTAATGCACCCACTTCTCAAGTAAAAGAAGCGTATCCGCAAGTAATGCACCCGCTCCGCAAGCGGTTGGCCATTCAAAAATCAAACTTCTGAACAAAGTTGCAGCCCTGGCACGCTCTGCCAATTTGTTTCGCTGTCACGGGATTGTAGTAATAGATTTCATCGTAGCCACAAACCGGGCATTCGATCGTATGCAGGATTTCCCGTGGACCAAGCAGCGCGTCTAGCAAAATTTCAAAATACAAATTGACCCCTCCCTGAGTCGTTGCTAGTTACACTTTAGCAGAAACTTGGAGGGAAATTGGTTGAATCTTGTAGGGAGTGGGAGAGTTGTTTTCGACAAGGATGCTACCTGATAATTAAAAATGCCGTGCGCCAATTGGAGCCCGCCATCCGACAATTAAACACTCCACCCCAACATCTCACCCAACCCTATCAAAAAAAGCGAATCCCTTATTCGGATTCGCCTTCATTAAGCAGAAAGTTAACAATATAATCGCTCCACACTTTGATGCCTTTATCATTAGGAGCTTCTTGGTTAGCTGTTAGATATTGTTCAAGTTTCGGGTCTTTGGAGTCCGGCCAGGCGCTCCAATGGTCCATATATGTAATCTTATGCTTCTTGGCAAACTTCTTTAACTCTGCCACTTGACCAGGGTAAATCGTAGCGCCGTAAAGTGGATAGGACGGCTGCAAAATAAACGATGTATCACGCTTCTTTGCTTGAACATCATCGATAATCGTGGTGATATCCTTTAACGTATCTTCCACTAACACAACCCCGTTATTCGTCAAAATAAAGGGCTCCAGGATAATCAAATCGGCCCCGGATGCGGCAATGTCCGCTTGCTTATCGGCAGAAACAAACTGAGTAGAAGTCGTTTTAAAGGTCTTGCTGGCAACCTCAAGATGATCCTTACCAAAGGCTTCCACCAGCTTCTGCTTCACAACGGGAAACACCCCATCGGCATTCGAGCCGATGGCCGGAGAACCGACAAAAAGAATTTTAAAGCGTTTCTTGTCCGCTAAAGTAGCCTTGAAACGTTTAACGGCACTTTCCGGCCAATTTTTCGTATAGTCAAGTAGTTCGTCAGCATTAGCAGCGGGCTGTTTGCCGCCCGAATCTGCGGTCTCTTCCTCTTTAACCACTGTTACGGCATTCTGATTGGCCGATGCGGCGATTTGTTTATTCCAATAGGAATGGCCGACAAATAGTACAGCTATACATATAATTCCTAATAATAAGGTGAAAAAGTTCTTCATTAATCATAATACCCCCATTATAAAATGCACCTTCATTATAGCAGATTCTTCATGAAAAATAATTCCAATTGACAATTTTACCTTCAAAAATTTACAAATGAGTGTAAAATAAGTGAAGGATAGGAAAAAAATAAGAAATTGTGTCGAATAAATGGATTTTTATGCTATAATACAACTTGTTATATTGGATAAATTTAGGGAGGACCACATGGAAGAGACTATCAGCTTAAAAGAACTGCTGGAAACACTGCGCAAACGACTGAGATTAATCATCAGCATTACCCTCATAGCGATTCTTATCAGCGGTGTTGTCAGCTACTTTTTCTTAACACCGATCTATCAAGCATCCACGCAATTGCTTGTCAATAAATCAAAGGACCAAGAAACTGCCTATCAATACAATGAAGTGCAAACAAACCTACAATTAATTAATACCTATAATGTGATTATCAAAAGTCCGGCGATTTTGGAATTAGTCATCAAAGACTTGCATTTAGACATGACCGTTAAAGAACTAAATGAAAAAATTACCGTTCAAAACGAAAAGGATTCGCAGGTGGTCAACTTATCTGTTCAAGACACGAGTGCCGCCACAGCAGCGAAGATCGCTAATAAGACGGCGCAAGTTTTTCAAAAAGAAATATCAAAGATTATGAACATCGATAATGTTAGTATTCTCGCAAAAGCGGAAATTGGCGATAATCAGGCGCCAATCAAACCTCAGCCACTATTAAACATTGCCATTGCCATGGTTGTTGGTTTAATGGCAGGTGTGGGCTTGGCCTTTCTACTAGAATACTTCGATAACACGATTAAAACAGAACAAGAAATTGAAACGATTCTCGGGCTGCCAGTGCTTGGGGTGATTCCGACGATGGAGGAAGCAGACGTCAAAACAGCCGGAAAAAGCCGGCCGGAACGTAATGCGAGATTAAGAGGTGAGACGCTTGGCTCTTAAAAAAAATAAGAAAAAGACAATCAATAATAGTAGATCATTGATTACCGTGTTAAATTCAAAATCACCGATTTCCGAACAGTATCGGACGATTCGGACAAACATTCAGTTCTCAAGTGTAGACAATGAAATTAAAACGTTAATGGTCACTTCCGCCGGACCGGGGGAAGGAAAATCAACAACGGTAGCAAACTTGGCAGTCGTCTTTGCTCAGCAAGGAAAAAAGGTATTGCTCGTTGATGCTGACTTAAGAAAGCCGACCGTTCACTATACGTTTAATCAAACGAACACATTTGGGCTAACCAGTGTCCTGACACAGCAAATGTCGTTACTCAAGGCGGTTAATGAACCGGCAGAGAAGAACCTTTATGTGTTGACAAGCGGTCCGATTCCGCCCAATCCGGCCGAATTAATCAGTTCAAAGGCGATGGAGCAATTTTTCGAAGAGGCACAAGAACTGTTTGATATTGTTCTCTTTGACGCTCCGCCGCTATTGGCAGTAACCGATGCCCAGCTGCTGGCGAACAAATGCGAGGGATCGATTCTGGTCGTTTCCAGTGGAAAGACGGAAAAAGAGCTGGCGGTAAAAGCAAAGGAACTGCTAGACACCGCCAAAGGGAAGCTGCTCGGTGTCGTGTTAAATAATAAAAAGATGAAGAGCAATCAACAGTACTATTATTATGGTACAAAATAAATAAAGTAGGGAGTGGGAAGATTGATCGATATTCATTGTCATATTTTGCCCGGGTTGGATGATGGAGCACAGAGTTTAGAAGATAGTCTAACGATGGCAAAGCAAGCGGCCAAAGAAGGAATTGAGACGATTATTGCCACTCCCCACTTGAACCAGCAATATGATAACCGGAAACAGGTTATCGTGGAAAAAGTGGCTGAATTGAATGGGGCACTCAAAAAAGCGGGTGTGAACATCAAAATTCTCCCGGGTCAAGAGCCGAGGATATATGGTGAAATTATCGAAGACTATGAAAAGGGTGAAGTTCAGACATTAAACGGGACCCACTATCTGTTCATTGAATTTCCATCCAATCATGTGCCTAAATACAGTGAGAAGCTGCTGTTTGATTTGCAGCTAAAGGGTCTGACACCGGTGATTGTCCATCCGGAGCGGAATTCAGAATTAATGGAACACCCCGATACGTTGTACAACTTAGTTGAAAAGGGTGCCTTAACACAAGTCACGGCCTCCAGTCTATGCGGTTATTTTGGAAAAAAGATCAAAACCTTTTCAGAGCAATTAATCGAGGCAAATTTAACGCATTTTCTTGCATCGGATGCCCATAATGTCGGCAACCGGGCATTTAAAATGGAAGAGGCGTTAGATTTAATTGAATCGGAGTTTGGTATGGATTATATCTATCTATTTACCGAAAATGCCGAACTGCTCGTTGACAACAAAAACATCATGAAAGAAATGCCTGAACAAATCAAGAAGAAAAAGAAGTTTCTATTTTTTTAACTAGTAAGCTATATTATCAGGTTTTGAAACCTGATCGGCAAGGCTACCTGTCCGTTATCGAGGGTGGCACTCGGTCATGCTGTGGGTCTCTTGGAGGATAGGCCTTAGACGCACGTCGTCGAGAGGATGATGTGAGGGCGGGTTAGATGCCCAAAATAATAAATATCTAATGAAAGAATAAGTGTAGGGGCACTTGGGATTCCATTAGGTATTTATTTTTTTGAAAAGAGATTTAGAAAAAAGTTATATATAGGGGGCTAACGAAGTGACATACGGGAAGAGGTTGACCGTACTGGCATTATTGGATTCAGTCATTGTTTTATCGTCAGTGTATTTTAGCTATTTTATACTGAATCCGGAGTTGCAAATTTTTAAAATCCCAATGCTGCTTACCACATCACTTACATTATTAATCTGTCATCATTTATTTTTTTCCATTTATAAACTCTACAATAAGGCATGGGAGTATGCGAGTGTTGGAGAACTGGTTGCGATTGTCAAAGCGGTGACATTTACTATTATTGTTACGGCTATCATGCAGAAGGCTGGGTTCGGCAATATTTATGTACGAGCGTTAATGATCACGTGGATGATACATGTGCTTTTAATAGGTGGTTCAAGGTTTTCGTGGCGAATGTTTCGCGATAACATCATAAATAAACAGCAAAATATCAAGCGAACGTTGATTATCGGCGCTGGTGCCGGGGGAACGTTGGTAGCACGGCAATTGCTACATAATCAAGACGTTGAGTTAAAGCCGGTAGCCTTTATTGATGATGATCCAAAGAAGTTCCGATTAGATATCTTAGGCATTCCGGTGGTTGGAGATTCTCGGAGAATCGCAAATACGGTTGAAAAATTGAATATTGAAAACATTGTTATTGCGATTCCCTCTTTAGCTAAAAGGGAATTAAACCGAATCTTCGATGAATGTGCCAAAACAAAAGCGAAGACGCAAATTATTCCAAAGATTGAAGACTTAATGACCGGGAAGATCTCTGTCAATCAATTCCGTGAGGTTCAGGTTGAAGATTTACTTGGCAGAGAACCGGTAGAGTTAGATATTGGCAGTATTTCAGAAAAAGTCAGTGGAAAAACGGTATTAGTTACCGGTGCTGGTGGCTCTATCGGTTCGGAAATCTGTCGGCAAATCTGTAAGTTCAATCCTCGAAAAATTGTCTTGGTCGGGCATGGGGAAAATAGTATTTATCAGATTGATATGGAGCTGCGTAACAAGTATCGGGGGCAAATTGAAATAGTGCCTGTGATCGGTGATATTCAAGATCGTAATCGGATCTTTGAAATCATGGAGCAACATAGCCCATTTGTGGTCTATCATGCGGCGGCCCATAAGCATGTGCCGATGATGGAATACAATCCACGTGAAGCGGTGAAGAATAATATTTTTGGAACAAGGAATGTCGCGGAGGCGGCGGACACCTTCGGTGTGCATACTTTTGTGATGATCTCTTCGGATAAAGCCGTGAACCCTCCAAATGTAATGGGGGCAACGAAGCGGTTTGCAGAGATGATTATTCAGAGCATGGCAACACGTAGCCAGACAAAGTTTGTTGCCGTTCGGTTTGGGAATGTACTTGGCAGCCGCGGCAGTGTCATTCCGTTGTTTAAGAAACAGATTCAAGCAGGTGGACCGGTGACGGTGACGCATGAAGAAATGACCCGTTATTTCATGACAATTCCAGAAGCCTCACGGCTTGTGATTCAAGCAGGGTCGTTAGCACGCGGAGGAGAAGTATTTGTGCTCGATATGGGAGAGCCGGTGAAGATTGTCGATCTGGCGAAAAACCTAATTAAACTATCGGGATATACTTTGGAAGAAATCGGAATCCGTTTTACAGGTTTACGCCCTGGTGAGAAGATGTATGAAGAGCTGTTGAACGAGAATGAAGTACATCCAGAGCAGGTATTTGAGAAGATTCATATTGGCAAGGCGAAGGTTGTTCATGCAGATGTATTGCGTAAGTTGATTGATAGTTTATTGGACATGTCTGAACAAGAGATGCATGATACTTTGATCAATGTGGCGAATAATCGGTTCGAGAGTGTTAGAGCTTTAGTTGATGTCAATTAGCACTGCAAAGTAGTGAGTTGGAATAATTTTTGGGCTAAGTAGAAGGTTTAGAACATTCTTCTGTTCATGTTGGTTGTGGAAGGGGGGTGTTTTAAGCCCTTCGAGCTATTGCCATGTTAGTCAATAAGTTTAATTGGTCTCAGAGTTAAAGTTTGATTGCAACTAAGATTCTAAACCATCATTGCTTAAATCAATATGGAAGGTATTGCTTATGTATATGATATAAGAACAATAAGGGGTAAGTGTTTTGATAATAGGGGACTGACGTTAGAGAATTAATGACTGTTACAGTTATATTGGGGATCGTAGCAACGATAGCTGCACCCAGTGTATTCCATATAATACAAAGTTCAAAGGAAAATGTTTGTCTAACCAACTGAGGTCAATTGGTAAATATGTATGAAGGCAGTTTAGTTCTTGAGTCCAAACAAACATACTGATCTTCTTTTAAGTGATTATGTACTAAATCATAGCAAGGTTATTTGTCCAAGCGGTGGGGAATTAAGATATGAAAATGCTGTGGTAAATTGTAGTATTCATTCAAAAGATAACAGTGAAGTTAATGAGCCAGTTGAAGTAGAAAAAGATATCCTGTTTTTGTAAATATTTATGGTATCTTTTTTATAGCTGGGGGTTTTGTAAGAAAGCAAAGTTATTTGAGTATTTTCAGCCTATTTTTGTTTTAAAGGTAAAAGTTTACCTATGATTTTTTTATGGAAAAGACCTTTTTGAATTGAATGGGTAAGGGGAAGTCAGAATGGTTATAGGTGAACACTATATGTTGTGTGATTTTTAGCAGAAAATCAATAAAAAGTACAATATATGGATTTTATCTATTGCCTATCCTGGTCTTGGGAGCGCCTTGGAATAGATAAAAAGACAATTTGTAAAAATATGGGCACGAGAAACGCTGATATGGCGGGCTTTTTGAGTAAAAATGTTCTGAAGACAGATTGAATGTACATTAGGAACTGACTATCGTACCTAGATTGAACACTAGAAACCTTGCGGGATAAGGGTTTAAGACATTTTTAGTGAGATTTATAGATTGATTGAATGGTATATATGATTAGGAAGAAACTCGGTTAAAGGCGATTTAGTGATGAATATCTATTTCTTCTTTGCATAGAGACTGAATAGATATTACGAGGTGGCTATCAGAAGTAGATAATTTGGTGACTTAGTAGTTGATTGGAAAGACTTGAAAAGACTTAAAAAATTCCAATTAAGTCCTAATTCACTAAATGAATATTAATTGTTAATATTAAAACTTGAGTAAAGCGGGGTAAATAAAATGATTGATACTGAATTAAGAAATATACCTTTCTCTCCACCAGATATTACAGATGCGGAGATTGAAGAAGTTATAAAAGCAATGAAGTCCGGTTGGATTACAACTGGACCAAGAACTAAGGAGCTTGAAAAAAGAATAGCTGAATACGTAGGTACAAACAAGTCTGTTTGTCTAAATTCTGCAACTGCTGCCATGGAACTTACCCTTCGGATTTTAGGTATCGGACCTGGTGATGAAGTCATTACGTCAGCATACACATATACTGCATCTGCATCAGTTATAGAGCATGTTGGGGCTAAAATTGTATTAATTGATACTGCACCAGACTCTTTTGAAATGGATTACTCTAAACTAGCGGATGCAATAACTGAGAAGACTAAAGTGATAATTCCAGTAGATATAGCAGGAAAGATGTGTGACTACGGCACTATCTTTGAAATAGTAGAAAGTAACAAAGAACTATTCAAGCCAAACAATGAACTACAGTGGTTATTTAATAGAGTAATTGTTATGACGGATGCTGCTCACGCTTTTGGGGCAGAGAGAAGGGGAATGAAATGTGGGCAGGTTGCTGACTTTACTTGCTTTTCTTTCCACGCCGTAAAGAATTTTACAACGGCTGAGGGTGGAGCAGTTGTATGGCGCAATGATCGAGGTATAGATGATGATTGGCTTTATAAGCAGTTCATGCTATATAGTCTTCATGGTCAATCTAAAGATGCACTTGCTAAAACACAAAAAGGTGCATGGGAATATGATATTGTTTACCCTGCCTACAAGTGCAATATGACGGACATTATGGCTAGCATTGGATTAATTCAGTTAGATAGATATGAAGGTCTGTTGCAGAGACGCAAAGAAATTATAGAACTGTATGATAGCTCGCTACTTCCATTAGGTATTCAGAGTCTGCGGCATTATGGCAACAACTTTGCTTCATCGGGACATCTTTATTTAGCAAGAATACCTGGCTTTGGTGAAAAAGAGAGAAATGAAATCATAGTCAAGATGGCTGAGGCTGGTGTTGCATGTAATGTTCATTATAAGCCGCTGCCGATGTTTACAGCATATAAGAATCTAGGATTTGATATTAAAGACTATCCGAATGCTTATAATCAGTATGTTAATGAAATTACACTTCCACTTCATACTTTATTGAGTAATGAGGACGTAGAATACATTTGTTTAAACTTAAAAAGGTCAGTAGAGAGTATTGGAAGGAGTAATTAATATGAATGAAAAGGTATTAATTTTAGGTGTTGCTTCGGTTCAGCTGGATGCTATTTTAGAACTAAAAAAAATGGGTTATGAAACATATGCATGTGCTATGGCAAAGGATGGCCCTGGTGCAGATGTAGTAGACCATTTTGCGGAGATAAATATTTTAGATGTAGATTCAGTTATAAACTATATAAAAAAAAATGAAATTTCATTAGTATATTCGGTAGGTTCAGATTTAGCTATGCCAGTGGCTAACTATATAAGCGAGAAGTTGGAAATGCCCCATTTTGTTTCAGAAGAAACTGCTCGTATTTGTAATAATAAAGATTTAATGCGTGCAACCTTAGGAAACGGATTTAAAGGAAATGTAGAATTTCAAGTGATCTCAAGTGAAGAAGATATTGTTAATTTAGATTACCCATATATTCTCAAACCCTCTGATTCACAAGGACAAAGAGGCGTCAAATTGATTAATTCATCTGATGAATATCTAGAGAGTTATAGATTAGCTAAAAATTATTCGCGCTCGGGATTGGTAATATTAGAACAATATATTTCGGGTCCTGAACTATCTGTAAATGGATATATGATAAATGGTGAAGTAGCACTTTTAATTCCATCAGATCGTGAAACTTGGCCCGAATATACAGGCTTAATTCACAAACATGTGGTTCCTTCAGTAAATCTTACTTCAGAAATCACGGGTGAAATAAAGGAAATTATTGAGGCAGCAAGTAAGAAGTTAGGAATAATAAATGGTCCTGTTTATGCACAAATGAAATTAGAACAAGATAAACCCTATATTATTGAAATAACACCTCGTTTAGATGGGTGTCATATGTGGAACCTTTTAACTTATTATACTGGAGTTAATTTATTAAAACTCACCTTTGAGCATTTATTAGGTAATGATACTTCAGAGTTAGAGAAGCAATTAAAGGATTTTAAAGACGGATATGTTTTGGAGTTTATTTGTCAACAACCAAATACAAATGCTGATTATACTGCATACCAAAATGAAATAAAAAATTCATTATCAAGCTTTACTTACTATAAGCAAGGTGAAAATATCCGACCAGTAAATGGTAAGTTCGACAAGATAGGTTATTTTATTTATAAGAAGTAGAATACTTAATTAGTGGAACGATCTCGAAAAATGAAAGAGGTACAAAGAATGAAGATTGCTATAACTGGTGGTACAGGATTTTTAGGCAATTATGTAGTAGATGCTATAAGAGAGCATAATCATACACCAATTATTTTAACAAGAAAGGCTTTAGATAATGTCAAAAGTAATGAATATAGAAATACGAATTATACAACGAATGACTTAAGCCAGAAGTTACATGATATTGATGCAGTTGTACATCTTGCAGCTAAGAGAGGTAGCCAGGGATATATCGCTGAATTTCATGATAATGAAATTTTTACACAAAATTTATATGAGTCATGTTCTGAAAATGGAATTACAAATATCATATTTGCATCTACCATATCTGTTTATTCAGATGAAGGATTGTTGCCATGGACAGAAAAACATCTTCCCTCACCCTATCTCATGTATGGTATTAGTAAATTGGCAAATGAACATATTGGAAATACATATTCAAAAAAAAAGGGCCTTAACATTAAAAACTTGAGATTCGCTCATTTATACGGTTTTAATGAAAAGAATAACTATATGATTAATCGTTTTTTTAGACAGGCCTTTCATCAAGAACAGCTTATATTGAATACAAAAAGTGTAGCAAAGAGGGAGTTTCTATATGCAAAAGATGCAGCAAAAGCTATTATTTGTGCATTAAAGCAAAATTCTGTCTCTGGAACTTTTAATATCGGCAGCGGTGAGGCATTTACTAACTATGAGATTGCGGTGAAAATTAATTCTGCATTTGGAAATGATAATAATTTACTAGTAAAGGACCCTGATAAGGAAGAAGGGATCCAATCTTCATATATGGATAGTGGCGAGGCTAGAAGATTTCTAAACTTCGCTCCAAATTACACCTTTACAGAAGCATTGGCTGAAATATATTCATTAATGCGGGGGTTAAATGATGTACCGTTATGGTATTAAACGAATTTTAGATATTATTTTGTCTTTAATAGGACTCCTTTTTTTACTGATTGTGATGATACCTGTTGTCATTGCAATTAAATTAGAGGATAAAGGTCCAATTTTTTATAATGCACCAAGAATCGGAAAAAATATGAAGGAATTTCCAATGTATAAATTTCGTTCGATGAAGGTTAATGCACCAGATATTCGAAATGAAGACGGTAGTACGTTTAATTCTGATAATGATCCAAGAGTAACGAAAGTAGGGAAATTTTTAAGAAAAACAAGTATTGATGAAATTCCTCAGATTCTAAATGTACTAAAAGGTGATATGAGTTTTGTGGGGCCTAGACCAAGTCCGTTAGGTAATAAAGAATTATATCCAGGAGAGTATTTTAGAAAGTTTGATGTACAACCTGGGATTACTGGGTATAATCAAGCGGTTCTAAGAAATCAGTCTACAATGGAACAAAGAATAAAAAATGATTTATTTTATGTAGAGAATATTTCATTTATTTTAGACCTTAAAATAATATATTTGACTTTGGTATCTGTAATAAAATCTAAAAATATTAATCGTAATGATTTAAATAGTAAAAAAAGGTGGGGTTAAAGTGAATAATTGTTTAATACTTTTAACCAACTATTATCCTTTTCATAAAGGTGAGGAGTACTTAGAATCGGAGATTAAGTATTTAGCTGCTAATTTTGAGCAAGTTTTTGTTATTTCTACAATGGTCTCTAATGAAATGAAACAGTTTAGAAAAGTACCTGAAAATGTGACAGTCATACCGGTTGGGATCAAGCATTCTATAATAGGAAAAGCACATATGGTTGTAAGACAATACAAAGCAATCCATAATGACAAAGAAAAGAAGACTATGATAAAGCGGGATACAAAAGGAAAGATACTTCCAAAACTATATTGTTATTACTTTGAAAGTCGTTCAATGGATGTATACAATCAAGTAAAAGATAAATTAGACAAATATAATTTTGATCAATATGATTCTGTCACTATATATAGTTATTGGTTATATGTTACTGCAAGAGTAGCTTTAGAACTTAAGAATGATTATTTCAAAAATAGACAACCATATACAATAACTAGAGCTCATAGATATGATTTATATGAATATGCTGCACCCCTAAAATACTTACCAGAAAGAGATTACTTATTGAATGGGTTAGATGCCATATATCCTTGTTCTAAGGATGGTGTTGATGTATTAAATGAGACGTATCCTGCATATAAAAACAAGATACAAGTTGAGAGATTAGGAACTATATCTACTAATGTGGTAAGTCAGACTAGAAATGATAAGTTATATATTGTAAGTTGCTCTGTTGTACGTCAAGTTAAACGATTAGACCTACTAATCGAAGCTTTAGTAGAGTTGGAGAAAAAGAACATACCATTCTTATGGACACATATTGGTGGAGGCCCAGAATTTGAAAATATAAAAAAACTAGCACAAAAAAAGTTGAATATGAATAACTTTCAATTTATGGGCTTTGTCAAAAATCAGGATGTATTAAATTGGTATAAGGAAAATCCAGCAACTGTTTTTGTGAATCTATCATCATCTGAGGGGGTACCTGTAGCTATTATGGAAGCAATTTCTATGAGCCTTCCAGTAATTGCTACTGATGTTGGTGGCACAAGGGAAATAGTTTTGGATAATAAAAATGGATTTTTATTAAAACCGAATTGTACAATTTTTGAGATTGTAGAAAAACTATCTATTATCAATAGTTTTAGCGATAGAGAATATAGTGAAATGTCAAAAAATGCATTAAGAACTTGGAATGAAAGTTGTAATGCCGATGTTCTTTATTCTAACTTTGCAAATAAACTAGTTGGAAAAAGATAGCTAGTCAGTAAATAAAATTAATTTGCTTTATATAAATAATTTTTAGATTGACGGGTAGGATGAAGTCCTTTAATATCAGCAGATTTCTATATATTAGATATATTATTATAGAGTTTAGATTTGTAAAGGAGGTGTATCAGTTGCTAAGAGTTACACGTAATTTAATATTATTTTTTTCCATAAGTTTGTTTATTTTAGGTGCAATATTTTCAAACCTCAATGTACTATTAATTGCATTATGTAGCATACTTCTCCATAACTTTTGGTATTCTTGTGAACAATTTAGTAAGAGGATTATTTTTTTCTCCTTTAATGTAACCTTTTTTACATTCTTGGTTGCTAGATTGGTTACTAAACCCCTAACTGGATATCATGATAAATATAATGATAATTTTTATGGATTAGACTTTGATGATGCTAATACTATTAAGTTTATTTTCATAAGTTTATTTATTAGTTTACTACTTATTTATATTGGTTATTCTTTGGTTAAGGGCAGTATTTGGAAACCAAAACAGAACTTCAACGGTAAGCTAGATGTCCTGAACTTTGCATTTGTAAGTAAAACTCTGTTTTATTTTTCAGCGATATTTAATATCATAGTGTTATTAGATAAAGCCAAATTCTCAAGTAATAACGGTTATATGGATTTATATACTTCATATGCTACAACTCTACCATATTGGTTTCTAAAAATTTCAGAGATGGCCCCTGTAGCATTTTTCTTATTTTTAGCAACTATGCCAACAAAAAAGAAGAGCTTTTTTCCAATTTTGTTGTATTTATTCCTAGGTGTATTGTCATTAATTGTAGGTTATAGGAATAATTTTGTTTTAAATATTATGATTATATTAATTTACTATTGTCTTCGTAATTTAACTGATAAAGATAAAGTCTGGTTTGGTAAAAAAGAAATTTTAAGTTGTATTATTGCTTTACCTATTCTCATAATGTTATTAAACGTTGTTTCATATGTCCGAGTAGAAGAAAAAGTAAATGAACTTTCAATAGGGGATACATTCAGTGAATTTTTCTATAAACAAGGAACTAGTGTAAATCTAATTGGTTATTCAGAAACATTAAGTGGTACCTTACCTGATGGGGGGGAATATACTTTTGGTAAAGTAATCGACCTTATGAATAATAATATAATCTCCCAAAAGGTTTTTAATATTTCACATTATTCACCCCAAACTATTGAGTCTGCAACAAAAGGGACAAGTTTTGCAGATAGTATATCTTATACTTTAGATCCTTATCGATATCAAAATGGTTGGGGTTACGGTTCTAGTTATATAGCCGAATTTAATTTTGATTTTGGTGTAATAGGCTTAATTATAGGTAATTTAGTATTGGGTATATTATTAGCCTCAATGTTAAAGTTATTTAATATGGGCGTTTTAGGTGCTTGGTTGTGCCTAAATATTACGAGATCAATACTATATGCTCCACGTTCAAGTTTCAGTGCTTTTATAGTTGATACCTTTAACTTTATAAATATATTTACAATTTCTTTGGTTTTTGTTGGTTGTATAGCTCTACAAAAAAGGAAAACCTCGGTTAAAATTAAAAAAACGCTACCTTTAAACAATTAGATAAATTAGGAGGGAAAATGGAACCTGTTAGAATATTGCAAGTTGGAATGACTTCAAATTATGGTGGAATAGAATCTTTTATAATGAATGTCTATAGGAATATCGACCGAAGTAGGATTCAGTTTGATTTTTTAACTTTACATGATACAAAAATTGCATACCAAGATGAAATTATTGAAATGGGTGGGAGGATTTATCCAATTTTATACACGAGGAAGGAATTTTTAAAACGTTATATGAATCTTCCTTATTCTTTCTTGAAAAAACATACAGAAATTAAAGGCGTTCATTTACATCGAACAAATTTAATAGATTTAGATATTCTTATCATAGCAAAACAATGCCATATCCCTATAAGAATAATTCACTCGCATAGCACTGGATACATGTTTCCGATAAAAAAGCCTATTAAGTTAATTGAACAATGGAATAAAAAGAGGCTTAATAAGATTGGAACGAATTTCTTAGCTTGTTCTTATGAAGCAGGACAGTGGATGTTTGATGGAAATTCCTTTAAAGTAATTTCTAATGCTATAGATATAAAAAAATTTAAATTTAATAAAAATATCAGAAATAGAATTAGAAGTGATTATGGAATTAATAACAAATTTGTAGTTGGACATATAGGATTTTTTACCGATGTAAAAAATCACGATTTTATTGTAGATGTTTTTAATATTTTTCACAAAAAAAATCCTAACTCTATTTTAATGTTAATAGGTGATGGTCCCCTAAAAAATAACATAATAGAAAAAGTCTCTAAACTAGATTTACAAGAAAGTGTTATATTTACTGGCACATCTCAAAATGTGCATGAAATACTTCAAATATTTGACGTTTTTGTGTTCCCTTCAAAGTTTGAAGGATTTCCAATCTCTTTAGTTGAAGCACAGGCAGCGGGCCTTCCTTGCCTAATATCATCAAATATAACAAAGGAAATATTACTAACTGATCAAGTAAAACATTTACCGATTAATGATCCAATAAGATGGGCTGAAGAGCTGAGTAGAATCTCTTTTAAAACAGACAGAGAAAAATCATTCGAGAAAGTTAAAAATGCAGGGTTCGATATTAGCACAATGGCAAAGGAAATCCAGGAGTATTACCAAGTAATAATCAATGGGGAAAAATAATCCACTTTTATATATAAAAACTCAACTTTCGCACAAAGAAAATGAACGCTACTCGTTGGCTGTACTGGATTTAGGTTATATCAATTATGGTAGTTGACACCTTTTTAAAATAAAAAAACACCTCATTCTTTGTTATAGTGTAATTGACTAGAAAACACTACCCTACAGAAGAGGTGCCCTCTATATGATAGACCGAAATAGCCAATATAATCAACTACCAAATGAACTTAACTCTATTTTTTCTGAGCTTGAAATGAATAAGCATTTACGCCAAGTCGGGATTAAAAAATCCCTTGGTTTTAGTTGCTCTTACTTATTTCAACTTGTTTTCTGCCTGATTTTCCAACACAAAAATTGGTTTACTCTTCTTGATTCAAGGAAGGCCGATCAATTTCCAGCTAAGGATGCTGTCTACCGTTTTTCTTAAATCAATCAACGTTCAATTGGCGTCGTTTTTTATTACTCTTAAGCACTTTTGCGATTCAAAAGGTTGCTCGTCTTACAAATAATAAACGTCCAAAAGTATTTATTATCGACGACTCTGCTTATGATCGTAATCGCAGTGAAAAGGTTGAATTACTAGCACGTTGTTTTGACCACGCTTCCCTTAAAATGCGCTTCTACAAAGGTTTTCGTATGTTAACTTTGGGCTGGTCAGATGGCTATACATTTATGCCCATTGACTTTTCCCTAGTGAGTTCAAAGAAATCTCAAATCAATGGCATTTCTGAACAAATTGATAAACGTACATGCGGCTATAAACGTCGAGAAAATGCCCTACAAACAGAGCCTGAACAAATTCCTGACATGATTAAACGTGCGTTAACTAGTGGAATAGAAGCAAGTTATGTCCTAATGGATTCTTGGTTTACATTACCGCCACTTGTCAAAGCCATTGTGGATCAGGGATTAGACGTAATTGGCATGGTCAAGGAAACAAAACAGCGCTATAACGTAAACGGTAAATTGGTTTCTTTAAAGCAGCTTTACCGCCTAGCTGGACCTATTCAATCAAAGAAAGGAATTCTTCGTTCCATCCATACGACTATGGCTAACGGAACACCAATTAAAGTTGTATTTATTCAAAACAGAAACAAGAAAAGCGACTGGCTTGCCATCCTCAGTACCGATTGTAGTCTTTCAGAACAGGAAATCGTCCGAATCTATGGAATGCGTTGGGATATCGAGGTATTCTTTAAGACGGCCAAATCTCTTTTGAAACTTGAAAAAGAGTTCCAAAGCCGGTCTTATGATGCGCTTATTTGCCATACAACTATTGTATTTACTCGTTTTATCGTACTATCATGGCAGAATCGTTGTAACACCGATCAACGTACAATCGGTGGTCTGTTTTACGAATTATGTGATGAAGTGAATGAACTTGATTGGGCTGTCGCATTACAGCAGTTAATAGAGCTTCTTCACGACACCCTAAAACAAACGAATAAGAAAATCAAAAAGTTAATTCAAAGTCAACTCGAACAGTGGATCGCTGGCCTTCCTAGCTATATCAAGGCTTATTTGCCGATTTCACTCTGCGAAAGTTGAGTAAAAAGTATTTTTTTAAAAGGTATTTGTATCTTTGGGATTATTTATCTTATCAGGTATTACGATTGTTTAATTTATAATTTTTTAAGTCAAAAAGGTGTGAAAATAGTGAGTCCTTTGGTAAGTATAATTGTTCCTTTATATAAAGCAGAGATGAACTTAAAGCAATGTATAGACTCAATACTAGCCCAAACGCTAAAAGAAATTGAATTAATTCTAGTGGATGACGGATCGCCCGATAGTAGTGGAAATATAGCAGAAGACTATAAAAAGAAAGACGATAGAGTAATAGTTCTCCATCAGAGTAATCAGGGTGCTGCTCAGGCAAGGAATACAGGGATAAGAGCTGCAAATGGAGAGTATATTGGTTTTGTTGACGCAGATGACTGGATTGATAGCAATATGTACTCTGAGATGTATAATTTGGCTAAAAAAAATAATCAAGCAGATGTTGTAATGTGCGGGTATATTAGTGAAAGTGATTCAAACATTAGCAAAGTAAATACACCACTTAAAGATGGAACTTATGATAGCAAAGTTATTGTTAGCAAGGTTATTACACCAATGGTAGGTACTTTAGATAAAAAGATGGTTTCATGGAAATATAGAGTTATGGGTTCTGTTTGGAGAAATATCTTTAAAAGGGAATTACTAGTAAAACAAGATATATATTTTAATAAAGCCTTGAGTTATTCTGAAGACTTAATTTTCTCCATAGAATTTTTACTGAAATCCAAAAATTTAGCAATCATAAATAAACCATTTTATCATTATCGAATATCCGAAAAGTCCTTGTCAAACGGATATAGAAAAGATCTTTTTGACAATTTATTAATGGTTGACAATATTATTAGAAAATTACTAGATCAAAAATTAGATAGTAAAATCTTAGATAGTAGGACCATGATAATTGTAAGGAAAGTAATATTAAATGAAATGGATAAAGAAAATCCAAATGCTTTTTTTAAGAAAATGGAGAATATTCAAGTTATCTTGAATAATGATAAAGTAAGGGATGTATACTCAAGGGTGAAGCTCAGGGGGTATAAGTATAGTGATATTCTTATTTTTGGATGTATTAAATATAAACTCAGTCTACCTTTAACCCTATTCTACTTAATAAGGAATAGTATTAAATAAATCAATACAAATGTTTTTATTGGAAGCGGGATAATGTGAACAAAAAATTAAATGAAATTTTAAAAAACTTTTCATATACTCTAGTTGCGAATTTTTTATCGATGATTATCTCTATTGTACTAATTTTAATAGTACCAAAATTTATTAGTACTATCGACTATGGCTATTGGCAATTATACATCTTTTATTCATCTTATACTGCTTACATGTCTTTAGGTTTAACTGATGGAGTATATTTGCGTTATGGTGGAAAGGAATATAGTAATCTAAATAAACCTGTTTTTGTATCACAGTTTTGGTTTTTAATTTTATTTAACGTTCTGGTATATTTTTCAATTATTATTAGTTACGGACTAAATTCACTGGATTATAATAAATTTATAGTTGTAACGTTAGCTTGCATTTCCGGTGTACTAGTTGTACCTCGTTCCTTATTGAACTTTACTTTACAAGCTACTAATAGAATTAAAGAGTATTCATTGATCATTTTAATAGAACGATTGGGATATTTTATTTTGGTCATATTTTTTCTGGTTTTTGGGATAAAGGATTTTAGATATTTAATCCTATCTGATATGTTGGGTAAAAGCTTTTCTTTACTATATGCAGTTTATGCTTCAAAAGAATTAGTGATTGGGAAATTATCTGCAATTGGTGATACTCTAGAGGAAATAAAAACAAATATTTCTGTTGGTAGTAAGTTATTAATTGCAAATCTCGCAAGTTTATTAATTATAGGAATTGTTCGCTTTTTTATAGAAAATAATTGGGGGGTAGAAACCTTTGGAAAGGTTTCACTTACTCTTAGTATTTCTAATATGTTAATGATATTCATTAACGCAGTATCTATTGTTTTATTTCCTGCTTTACGCAGAACATCGAAAGATAATCTTGCAAATATATATGAAATAATGAGAACCCTTTTGATATCAATTTTCTTTGGTTTGCTGCTTCTATATTATCCAGCAGAAATTATTTTATCTACTTGGTTACCGCAATATGCTGAAAGTTTAATTTATTTAGGGTTGTTATTTCCTATGTGTATATTTGAAAGCAAAACTTCAATGTTGATAAATACTTATCTAAAAACTCTTCGAAAAGAGAATATGATGCTAATATTTAATTTAATTACAGTCTGCTTGAGTTTCCTGGTAACAATTATTAATGTTTATATTTTTAATGACCTTAATCTAACTATCCTATCTATTGTAGTCTTATTAGCAGTAAGAAGTATTATTTCAGAATTATATTTATCAAAAATATTAAATATTAATGTAAAAAGAAATAATTTATTTGAGATTTTTTTAATATCGGTCTTTATTTCTATTACTTGGTTTCTAAGTTTCCCTTTAGGATTTTTAATATATTTTATATGTTATATTTTTTATTTAATATTAAAGAGAAAAGACATAGCTAATATCTATAGAGAATTTAAAATTATAAATAAAGGAAATGATAATGAAATTCAGCCTTAATATAAAAGTATAACTCTTTTTACATGTTTGAAGAATTGGACAATAAAGTGTGATAGTCCCTTTTTAATAGGCAACTAGTCTAATGGTTATTCAGTGGGGAGGACAGGGTAGGATAATTTTTGGTATTTTTTGGATTTCATTTTTTGGTTTTGATAAAAAGAGGGGTGTAGTACATGATGAACATATTAGTCACCAGTGGTGCGAGATATTTAGGGTCACATACCTACATCGCTCTTTTAGAAGCAGGACATTCAGTCATTATTGCTGAAAATCTTTCCAACATTAAGAATGAGACTGTTATGGAAATCAGGGATATAGCAGATAAGAAGTTACTTTTTACGAGATTAATGTAACTGATGCAAAGCTGTTGATATTATTTTTAAAAATTACAAGATTGATGGAGTTATTCATTTTGCTGGTCTTAAATGTAACTGTCAAGTAGAAATCAACAGTTTTTAAGAAGGGATCTTCGCTATTTGTATTGATAAAACAACATAATAGGATCTAGTCATTTCTATCATTTCACTTTTTGTGCATTGTCAGTTCTTGTTGCTCCGTCAATGGAAAGAGGAAAACCAAAAATCGGACAAGGGAATGTGTTCGGTTGCGAGCGAGGTATGGCTCCAAACTGTAACGCATTCTTTTTTGTTTATTGGACATTTATTACGACTCTTTGACCAAATCCAGCTTATTAACTGTTGCGTAAATCATAGCTATAAAGTTTTCCGGAGTACGATATCCGCGAGCCTTTCTTTTGGCAGCTTGAACTAAACTGTTTATTCCTTCAAGTAGACCGTAGGTCAATTTGGTTTTAAACCATCTCAAAATACCATCTTTGCGCTTTTTTAACGATTGTGCCAACTTAATCATTATACTAAATAGCGAGGAAGCATATTTCCTTTTAACAAGACCCTATTAATTTTTCTCTAAAATTTTTTAACTTTTCCCAAATTTCCCCTACGAGATCTCCATAATCTGTTGGTCATGAATAAAAAAGTTGTCTCAAAAAGGTGAATTTATATCTTTTAAGACAGCTTTATATAGAATATCAGCTAATTTTCTATTGAAAATTAGCCGATACAATTTCATCAATTTTTTTCTGGTCAATAACCAATTGATAGTTTGTATTCTTCAAGATATCATCATACATTTTTTTGCCTTCATCCGGGATCTGATGGTAGGTAAATTGTTTATCAGGATTGAAGTCTTTTGCAGCCATACCAAGGCTTAGCATATCCGTTGTTGACATATTCGTTGCAATCACAAAGTCATCAATGGATTTTACTAATGAAGGTAAATTCGTAATATTGCTTGGGCTAAGGGCTTTTTTCGCAACCCCTTTTAATGCTTCCTCTTGAAGTTTTTGACGGCCATATTCTCCATTTTTTAAAGAATAACGTTCATGGACAACCTCTGTAACCATTTTCCCATCAAAAGAATATGTACCAGGATTAATTACTTTATTTTTGTTTTCAGCATACCATGGGTGAGTTAATTTCACCTCAAATGGTATATTCATCTCAATTCCGTCAACGGCATCCACCATCGCTTTAAAGCCGCCGTAATTGGTTTCAACATAGTAATTGATCGGGACACCCGTTAACTCACTAACAGCTTTAACAGCTGCTTCTACCCCTTTTTGAGGACCTTTTGTAGCTTGCTGTAACTGCTAAACTAAAATCAACAGTTTCCGCCAGATAGAATTGAACACTTTTCCCAAAATGGCCACCAGTTAAGCTATTATGATTTTATATCATCATAGTTTACTGGAGGATTCGAAAGGTGGAAAAATTGCACTTGTATATGGAGATTCATCAATTAAAGGAACAAGGTGAATATTGCCACCCAATAGACCCACCTTTGCCATGTTTTTATACCATTTAGGACATACTTTAGACCCATCTCTGCCAAGCGGAGGACCACCCCTCTTATATAATGGAATTGCACTATATTGTGCAAATCTATTATATAGGAGGTTTTTTTGTGGTTAAATATCGAGAAATCCTTAGGCTGCATGCCCAAGGAGTAAGTCAAAGGGGGATTGCATCTAGTTGCACTAACTCGAGAAATACGATTAGAGAGGTGGTTAAAAGAGCTCAAAAGTTAAATATTTCTTGGCCATTCGAGGAGGATATGACAGATAGTGATCTTCAAGAACTTCTGTTTCCTGAAAAGCATGAGACACCTAATTTCAGGAGAAAACCAGATTGTGAACACATCCATAAGGAATTGGCTAAGCCAGGGGTGAACTTATCTCTTTTATGGGATGAGTATTGTTTAAGTTGTAGGGCAAGTGATGAAATCCCCTACAGTTATAGGCAATTTTGTCGTTTCTATCATGATTACGCTAGGAAAACAAAAGCAACTATGCGAATTAAACGTAAGCCAGGCGAACAGCTGGAAGTGGATTGGGCCGGACAAACAATGAGTCTGACAGATAATTTGACTGGTGAAGATATTCCTGTCTATATATTCGTCTCTGCACTGTCGTGTAGTCAATACGCTTATGTAGAGGGATTCCTATCTATGGACACTGAAAATTGGATCACAGCTCACATTCATGCCCTACAGTTTTTTGGTGGTGTACCACGGATTATTGTTCCTGATAACTTAAAGACTGGGGTAATTAAAGCCTCTCGATCTGAGCCTATCATTAATCCAACCTATCAAGAGATGGCTGAACATTATCAAACAACGATTATTCCAGCACGTGTACGTCATCCGAAGGATAAACCGAGTGCTGAAGGGGCAGTTGGAGATATATCAACATGGATTATTGCTTCTCTTCGAGATCAGAAATTTTTCTCTCTGGCCGAACTAAATGAATCTATTAAAGAGAAGCTTCAAGAATTTAATACAAAACCATTTCAAAAGAAAAAAGGGAACAGGCTTACAGCCTTTACAGAAGAAGAAAAGTTTGCGCTAATGCCGTTGCCTGTTTCCCCGTACGAGATGGCCACTTGGCTGAAGGCAACCGTACAATATGATTATCACATAACTGTAGACAATATGTCTTATTCTGTTCCTTATGATTATATACAACGCCGTGTAGATGTTCGTGTAACGCGAACCATTGTGGAGGTTTTTTATAAAAATTTTCGAATTGCTTCCCATAAAAAACTCACTGGTAAACCTGGACAGTTAATTACTATTCCGGATCATATGCCAAAGGAACACAAACAATTTCTTGAATTCAATAAAGATTATGTTTTGGATTGGGCATCCTCTGCGGGTGAGAGTGAGAGTACACTAGCTGTGAATGCTAAACTAAAGTAGACCATTTCTGCTAGATAAAAATGAACACTTTTACTGAGATATATGGGGGCAGGCATTAGGCATTTGACAGGTGTTGCCCCGGGGAGGGGCAACACCTGTCAAATGCCTCGCCGCAGCTATTCCCGTCAAAAATCTACTCCATACGATATAATTATTAGTTGATTTATATTGAGATGGAGGAAGTAAAGGTGGAAAAATGGGAAATGTACATGGAGATTAAGCAACTAAAAGAGCAGGGATTTAAGATAAGAAGAATTGCAAGGAAACTTGGGATATCTAGAACAACGGTATACAAATATCTGGAAAGGTCTCCACAGGAAATGGCAGCTTGGGCAGCTGCGACAAAGACCCGAACCAAAATTCTGGATCCATACGAGCTGCTTATCCACACATGGCTCAGTGAAAATCCGGATATGTCGTCCGCGCAAATTTATGATTGGCTGATGGAGAAATACGATCACTTCACTGTTGGGGAGAGTACTGTACGAAGCTATGTGAGAGAACTTCGCGAGAAATATGCTATACCAAAAGAGACACATCAGCGGGTTTATGAGGCGGTGCCTGATCCACCAATGGGGCAACAACTACAGGTGGACTTTGGGAAGACCAACCAAAAAACGCCGCAGGGCAAGCACATCAAAATGTATTTCATCACCTTTGTATTATCGCATTCGCGATACAAATATGTTGAATGGATGGACAGGCCATTTATGACAAAGGATGTGATTCGAATGCATGAACATGCATTCCAGTATTTTGGAGGTATGCCTAAGGAATTGGTGTATGACCAGGATGCTTATCGGGAGGCAAGGAAATTAAACGTCTATTTCTGTAGAAAAGCTGATCCCGAAAGTAAAGGACGAATTGAGAGAGTCGTAGGTTTTGTCAAAGACAACTTCGCCAAAAACCGTGTCCTTCAAAATATTGATCAATGGAACGAAAGCTGCATGGCCTGGCTTGAGAGAACCGGGAATTGGAAAGTGCATAACACAACAAAAAAGAGACCGATCGAAGTGTTCACGCTGGAAAAGCATCACCTCAAGCCGGTCATCAAAGAAATTTCTATTTCAACTGTTGATTCCAGTATAACAAGAACGGTGCGAAAGGACAATACGATTATTTATGAGTCCAATCGTTATTCCGTTCCGCTGGGAACTTATCAAAAAGACAAAAAGGTCTATATTGAAATTACGGCCGATAACCGTTTGGTGATTCGTGAACAATCAGAGGGACCGGTTATTGCCAACCATCTCATCACATTCGAAAGGGGAAAACTCATCCAAGACAGACAGCATACACGGGATCGAACCAAAGGTATTGGCGCATACATTGCCACCGTATCTACACATTTTACGGATGGAGAAACGGCTACAGCCTTCTTGGAGGAGATTCATCAGAGATATCCACGTTATATGCGTGATCAACTGGGAATCGTTTTAAAGGTATCCAAGGCAGCAGACCAAACCGTTAGGGATGAAGCACTACGAGAGTGCATGAAACGTGGCGTATACAGTGCGACTGAATTTAGTGATGTGCTGGCATATATTCAGCGCCAGCTACAACAGAACGGGGCAAAACAAGTCGATGAGGAAATCAAGGCACTGCATGATATCGATCTTTCAGATTTAGATACAGAACCAGATACTCGGGAATTGGCACCTTATCTTGATGTATTGAAAGGAGCCGCGGTATGACAACATCACTTGAACAGCTCCAACAACGGTTTCAAACATTGCGGCTATCGGAGACGGCAAATCATTTGCCTTCTCTGATTCAACAAGCCGAGTCACAAGATTGGACACACCGCGTGTTCCTAGAGAAACTAACAGCCCATGAATTGAAACGCCGGGATGAAAAGTTGATTGAAAAACGATTAAATTGGGCAGCTTTCCCGTTTTATAAAACAATTGATGCATTTCGGATAGAAGAGCAACAATCCCTAAGCCAAAAACAGGTTAATCAGTTAAAGGAATTCACATGGCTGGACCAGTTATATAATTTGATTATTCTTGGACCGCCTGGCGTAGGGAAGACGCTCTTAGCAACAGGGCTCGGCATAGAGGCGATTCATCAAGGTTATAAGGTTTCCTTTATTTCCATGGGGCAACTCATTCATACGCTAAAGACAGAGGATGTCACCAGAAAAGCACAGACGAGAATGAAGCGTATCCGTGACTCCAACCTAGTTATTATCGATGACCTGATGTTCATGGCGATGGATTCCGGAGAAGCCAACCTATTCTTTCATTTGATTAACGATCTGTATGACAATGCGTCCGTCATTTTGACCTCTAACAAGGGTCCTGGTGAATGGGGTGAATTATTGGGAGATCCGGGCATTACAGCAGCCATTCTGGATAGATTATTACATCGTGCAGAAATCATTCATTTTAGGAATGACGACAGCTATCGCATGAAACATCGTTCATCCATTTTTGTGGAAAAAAGTGTTCAAAATTAATTAGCAAAAAGTGTTCATTTTTACTTGACGGCTACACTAGCCACGGTTAAGAGTATACTAGCCTCTTATAAAGTGGAAAAACAAGCCTTAAAATCATGTCTTGGATTAATAAAGCTATCAGATAGGCATTCTATTGAGCGTGTTGAAAAAGCGTGTGAAAGAGCGCTGTCTTATACTCCAAGACCTACACTTAAAAGTATACAAACGATATTAAAGACTGGACAAGATAAACTATCAAAATTGAAAGAAGCAAAAAATTCTCAAAAGGAAAAGCAGACAAATGATTATGGATTCACTCGTGGAGCCGAATATTATGGAGGCAAGAACAATGACAAATGAAAGCACATTAACTAAATTAAACGAAATGAGAATGTCTGCCATGGCAGAGAAGTATGTAGAACAGTTAAAAAACCCTGATTATCAAGAATTATCTTTTGAAGACCGTTTTGGAATACTTGTTGATATAGAATGGTCCCGCAGACAAAATAACAAACTAGAACGTTTAATTAAAAATGCGGAATTGCGTGACACACAGGCCTCTATTGAAGATATCGAATATCATCCAGATAGAAAGCTAGATAAGTCACAGATTCTTCGCTTAGCCTCTGGACAATATATTGAGGAGCACCATAATATCATTCTTAAAGGGGCTTCAGGAAACGGAAAGACCTATCTAGCTTGTGCGTTTGGTATCGCAGCTTGTCGCCAATTCTACAAGGTGCAATATACTAGATTGCCAGATTTATTAGATGAACTCGCTATCGCAAGAGGAGAAGGTGTTTACCGCAAGGTAGTGAAAAAATATAAAAAAGTTGATTTACTCATCCTTGACGAATGGCTTCTTACCCCATTAAGGGAAAATGAAGCCAGGGATCTCTTGGAGATTGTAGAAGCTAGACATCAACAAAATTCTACAATATTTTGTTCCCAATTTGATCCCAGAGGATGGCACGAGAAGATTGGAGAAGGTACTCTGGCTGACGCAATTTTAGATCGCATTGTCCATGATTCTTATCAAATTTTTATAGATGGTGAAGTATCTATGCGAGAGCGTCATGGATTGGGGGATCGAGTCTGATATGGTAATCATGACAAAAAAAGACCTAAAGAAAACAGAGGAATATTATTACTGGACAGGGTACAAGCACTGGTATCCGTTCCCTGAGGAATTAAAGACAAAACTTTTAAATGTCTATGGAAAGGAACCTTTTCCCCACAACTGGACTGAGCAGGATATTTATGAAGGTTCGAGAAAAATAATCATGGATTATTTTAGAAACAATTTTAATTAAACCCTTTAGACATGAAGGTCCTACAGAAATTAAAATATAAAATCTGTAGGGCTTTTTTATGCGGAAGTGGCTCTCTCTATGTCACTTGTGGGTCATTTTTATGGCAGAGGTGGCTCAAAAAGATGGCAACACCGGGACTATCCCATGACAATATTCAACAAGGATTTAAAATAGCAGCTATTGCGAAAAAA
>NZ_JADDIU010000016.1 GCF_016464375.1 Bacillus renqingensis | reverse complement strand
AGATTTTAAACTAAACACTAAATAGCGAGGAAGCACTTTTCTACACAGGCTTACTTAATTCTCCAATCCTTATAGTAAAAAGGTAATTATAAATGTAGATTAGCCGTGATTTTTGTAAAACTATTAAAGTTTACTAAGCTAATAAAATCACTGATAATCTAGTAGAAACGCTTCAAGCAAAAAATAGGAGGGTTTAAATGGCGAAGAAAAAAGTGATGTCAGTTTTATTATCAGCGGGACTTGTATTAAGTGCTACTGGAGTTTACGCGCAGGGGCCGGGAGGAGCACCAAACTCGAATGCAGCATCCGCGTTTGACAACAAGATTATCAAAAAGATTAGTGCAGACAATATGTACAACACGATTGCTTATCTATCAAAAGTGCCTCGTCAGGCTGGAACGGAAGGTGAGGTAAGAGGCGTTCAGTACATAAAGGGCCAGTTTGAAAAGTATGGCTATGAGACTGAGGTACAGCCTTTTCCTATCTATACAGTTATTCGGAACAATGTAAGCGGACTTTTAGAAATTGGCGGACAAGATCTAAAGCCTTATGTATTTTCTGGATCCTACAGCGGGGAAGTAACTGCTGAAGTTGTGAACGTTGGAAAAGCAATTGCAGGAACGGTGCCTGACAACGTTAAAGGAAAAATTGCTCTAATTGAACGCGGTGATAACACTTTTGTTGAAAAAGTACAAAACGTATTCGATAAAGGTGCGGTTGGTGTAATTATGTACAACAACACAGGTACTTCTAATGAGTTTGGACAGGCAAGTTATGGTCAAAATATTCCTGCTGTTTCAATTACTAGATCCCAGGGATTGTCATTAGTAGAGCAAGTGAAAAACGGTCAGGTAACCGCCCATATTAATGTGACTGGTTCCGGTTTGGAAGAAAAGACATCCTACAACGTCATTGCCAAAATGAAGCCGAATAAAAACAAAGATACCGGACAGGTCGTCATGATTGGTGCTCACCATGATTCTGTTCCAAACGGGCCAGGTGCGAATGACGATGCTTCCGGAGTATCTGCTGTTTTAGAGCTTGCCAGGGTCATGGCCAATATGCCGATCGATACAGAACTACGCTTTGTCACCTTTGGCTCTGAGGAGTTAGGTCTGTTAGGATCCTACCATTATGCAGGAACATTGAGCAACGAGGAAGCAGATCGAATTGTCGCACACTTCCAAATGGACATGATTGGCAGTAAAGACGCTGGCGGAGATCATGAAGCAAACGGCTTAATCATGTATACGATTGATGGCAAGAAAAATTTAGTTACTGACCTAGCGTCTGCAGCAGGTACAAGAACCGCATTGGGTGAAGTAGTTCCGTATGGTCAGCTGGGACGCAGTGATCACCAGCCATTCCATGAACTTGGAATTCCAGCAGCTTTATTTATTCACTCGCCGCTTGAGCCGTGGTATCACAAACCAACAGATACGATTGAACATATTGATAAGCAAAAATTGCAAGAAACTGCCGAAATCATTGGTGCATCTGTCTATCAAATCGCCCGACCAGATACTCCTGCGTTAGAGCACTCTCGAGTAGCTCCTCAGCCGGTGGATTATGATTTTGAGAACCGCCCGCCGGGGGCATAATGTCTTAAATGAAATATAATGGTGCTATTCCCGATGAAACTAGCTTTTTAGCACGGGTATAGCGCCTTTTTCTTGATAAATCGTTTCAGCTATGTTAAAGATAATAAAGATCATATGTAGGAAACCAAAGGGGACAATCTCATGAAAATAAGCATTAGTGATAAAGCATTGCAATGGTTTAAGGAAGAAGTCGGATTGAGTGAAGGAGGCAAAATTAAGTTTTATTCACAAATTTACGGCAGCAGTCCAGTTCAAGAGAATTACGCCCTTGCCTTTACAGTGGACAATGAACCAGTAGATATGGTGGTACAAACAGAAATTGATGGGATTACATTTTATATAGAAGGTTCGGATTTATGGTTTTTCAACGGTCATGATTTACATGTGGATTATAATGAGAAGATAGATGAATTGGAATATAGTTATTCAAAATAAATACTACTTAAAGATGACCTTGGCAATCGACTGAGTATTATCCATTTTCTTTCCGAAAATCAATCCATCATAATGGGAAAACAATTTTCTATTATCGTTTTGCCCCTTACATTGCTGACGAAATTGTTTTGTACCGCTATCAAAAACCGGTATTCACTGCCTTCTTGAAAAATATATCCCTTGAATTGTTAAGAGATTGTAAATTTAATGTTAAGATCTTCCCAAAACGGTTTACGTAGCTTGGACAATCGAATATCTTAGTGTTGTACAAAGATTGCGTGGACCTATTCAAAATGAAATATAATGTGGTAGAAGGGGCTGTCCAAGAAGGGCAAATCCTATAAAATTAAAAAGTCAAGAATGCTGATATATCAACATTTTCGAACAGAAAAAGGGGCGTCCAAAAGTCGAAAAATCGACTTTTTGGACAGTCCCTTTTTAATTTGATGCTTGTTGCTTCCCTCCTAAATAGCGCTAATTTTAAAAACATGTTGAATGGTAGAGGAAATGCTTGTACAAATTGAATTGGGTAGGTACAATTTTAAATTATAGACTTTTCTGGCAATAACACATACTGAAATTGAGGGGAGTAGTTGAAGAGTGAAGATTGTCATTGCACCTGATTCATTTAAAGAAAGTCTGTCGGCACTCGAAGTGTCCACTGCGATTGAGAAGGGCTTCAAGAGAATCGTTCCAGATGCTGAATATGTGAAGGTTCCCATGGCTGATGGTGGTGAAGGAACGGTCCAATCACTTGTGGATGCAACAGGTGGGGAAATCATTAGAAAAATAGTGACAGGGCCGCTTGGCGAACATGTCGAGGCTTTTTTCGGTATTCTTGGAAACGAGCGTATTGCCGTTATTGAGATGGCTGCAGCTTCTGGGTTGCACCTCGTACCCGTTGAAAAACGCAACCCCTTGGTTACGACAACTCGGGGTACAGGGGAATTAATTACTGCGGCACTTAACTATGGTGTACACCATATCATTCTGGGGATCGGCGGCAGTGCGACGAATGATGGTGGTGCTGGGATGGCGCAAGCTCTCGGAGCCAGGCTTCTAGACGAGGATGGGAGGGAGATTGGCAACGGTGGTGGAGCATTAGGAAATCTTGCTTCAATCGATATCTCTAAACTTGATCCCCGCCTAGAAAAGGTAAAAATCGAAGTCGCTTGCGATGTTGATAATCCACTTACAGGTGAGAAAGGGGCTTCTGTTATTTTTGGTCCGCAAAAAGGGGCTACTCCGGAGATGGTGAAGCAATTGGATCGAAATCTTGCTCATTTTGCCGCCATCCTTGAACGTGATCTTGGTATGAAGGTTAGCGATGTTCCCGGAGCAGGTGCAGCTGGAGGCCTTGGCGCAGGTCTTTTAGCCTTCTTGCCTTCGGAGCTTAGGCGGGGAGTCGATATTGTGCTCGAAGCGACAGATTTTTCTAAACAGGTACAGGACGCTGATTTGGTTATTACCGGAGAAGGAATGATTGATGGCCAAACGATATTCGGCAAAACGCCCATTGGTGTCGCCAAGACAGCTAAAAAACAGTCGGTTCCTGTGATTGCCATTGCCGGAACCGTTGGTAAAGACAGTCATGTGGTCAATAACTACGGAATTGATGCCATTTTCAGCATAGTCCCAGGTGTCATTCCATTAGAAGATGCCTTCAAAAATGCAGCAGAATATGTAGAAAGGATTGCTGTCAATATAGCAACAGTATGGACAATGCGTCGATAAGGAATCGTACCCATCAAGCGAAGGGGGTTGTCTATGGGACAGGACCAGCCAAGATTGTAGCGGAAATGTCCCATAGAAGCTAGGATGAATCGAACGAACAAAGCCAAAAAAGCTGGATAAAAGAAACGCCATTAAGGCGTTAGGAGTATTGGTCATCTTCCTGCTGATCATTTTGTTGAATCATGTTTCTGACATCCTGGGCAATTTTATCAAAAGTTTGATTGACTCGATTCATTATTTCTTCATTATTGCTTTCGTTTTGTTGATTGGTGCCCTTTTCCATATTCTCACCCCCGTCTGATTTTTAGAATGTGTAAAAACGGAATGATTTATTACAATGAAAAGAGTCATTTAAGTGAATGAAATCATATTTATAAAATTGCAGGGAGGCAACAAGAAGGATTTTTCCTGTTTTTTAAATACGTATACCCGTGAGTAAATGGCTAAAGGAAATACCTTATCGGTATTATAAGTACAATCGCTGAACAATCGGGGGATGAATGAAATGGGCTAACCGAACATGTACATGGCATGTTCGGTTTTTTCGTTTAATCGTTAGTCTCATCAGAATTTCTAACGTCAGGTCTGACAGGCGTTAGTTCTTCAGATGTCTCCGTTTGGAACTGTCGGTGGTTAAGTGTATTGTCCTGCTTATTGGTTTGTTGGTTCTTCTCATTAGTAAGTAATCGATGAAAGAAGTATTCAAAAACGGTGACAGCGGCGGCTGATATAAGAGAGGCTGAAAATAAATCATCTTCAAAAGTAAGCTGTCTGCCCATCAACCAAACAACCAAAAATGTCAGCACAAAGTCCGAAGCCAGTGCGACCATATTATTGGTTGTACGAAGAATAAATAGATCACCTATTACATAACTAAGAACACCCAAAACTGCAGAAGTTAAGAGAACATCTCTAAAACTAAAGTCGTAAAACATCCCGAGAATAATCCCTAAAACCACAAGACATGAAATGAATTTAATTGCTAATCTAAACAAATGTTTCATTATTTCGCCTCCTTTTTCATAGGGTTACACGGTTTATTGAAAATATACATCTGAAATAGGTGTATTTTTTAAAGGCATTGATTCCAATCCATTCATATACTGATTCAAATAACCTCCGAGGTGAGTGAATGGATATTAAGATTGCCAGGACGAACATGAAGGAAGCGGAACCGTTGTTAAACATCCAAAAAGAGGCTTTTCAGGCAGATTTGAAAAAATATAAGGATTACGATTCAAGCCCTGCAGCGGAATCATTGGATTTTTTTAAATATCGAATAAACAATTCCCTTCATTACACCCTCTATATGGATGGAAAGATAGCTGGCGGAATCTGTCTCGTAAAGATAACAGATACCCATTATCGCTTATTTCGCATCTTTTTAAGTCCAAAGTTTCAAAACAAAGGATTGGGAACGAAGATCCTTTCGAAAATGGAAAAGCAGTTTACAAAAGTGGAAAAATGGAGTCTGGATACACCTAAGGATAATGAACGAAACCGTCATTTTTATGAAAAATTTGGCTATCAAAAATCTGGAGAATTTCAAGTAAATGAGCGTTTGACATTGATAGAATATGAGAAAAAGACTAAACGAAAACCACCCTAATTGGGTGGTTTTGATGAGGATAATTGTTCCAAAAGAAACTATTTTAGAATATTCCTAAATTCCTTACCCTTTAGGACATAATGTTCGCTTGACATTTGCAGCATTTGCATGTCTTTTTCCGTTAATTCACGAACGACTTTGCCGGGAGAACCGAGTACAAGTGAACGCGGCGGAATTTTGATGCCGCCAGCAAGCAATGTGTTGGCACCAATAATACATTCTTCGCCGACTTCAACATTATCTAATACTGTCGACCCCATCCCGATAATCGAACGCTTGCCTACTTTACAGCCGTGCAAAATAACATTATGGCCGATCGTAACATCGTCATCAACAATAACAGGGAACCCTTCGTATAAATGAAGGGTAGAATTGTCCTGAATACTGCATCTCTCCCCGATAATAATTGGCCCGTCATCGGCGCGCAGAACGGCGTTGAACCATACCGTCGAATCCTTCCCAATCTGGACATCCCCAATTAAATAAGCGCCGGGAGCAACAAACACAGATTCATGAACGGAAGGGGATTTCCCATTGTATGGAATGATCATCACAAACCCACTCCTTTAAAATTACAGAATTTATCAACTATTTGTAATTATATCAAAATTAATGGTGTCAGGCACCTATGAAAGCGCTTTATTAATTATCTAAAAATAGGAAATAATCAAAATATATTGACATGATATTTTTTCAGTGGTAACCTTATAAAAAAATTAACCATGAATCGATGAAGAGAAGAGTAGGATATGTTTCTGTCCAAAGAGAGTCGGCAGTTGGTGGGAGTCGATGACAAAACCTATCTGAAGATCATCTCAGAGATGCAAAGCTGAACCTTTTTGTAAGCTTTGCCGGGTAAGTCCGCCGTTAAAGGAACACGTACCAATGCTGTGGGTACGTCAATCGAGAGCCGCAACAAGCCAATAGTGTTGCTGCGGAAGTAGGGTGGTAACGCGAGCTAACTCGTCCCTATATATGGGGGGACGGGTTTTTTTGTTGTTTATAAAAGGAAAAAATGTGTAAGACCTAAAGGAGGAAGTAAGACAATGAGTCAACAAGTCGAAAATAAAACGTTAAATGTAGAGGATATCATTATTGCCAGCCACACCATTAAGGATGTGATTTCTCCAACGCCTCTGCAATATAATCATCTTTTATCAGAACGTTATGATTGTCATGTCTATTTGAAACGTGAAGATATGCAAAGTGTCCGTTCCTTTAAAATCCGCGGCGCTTATAACCGAATCAAAAAATTGAGCACAGAAGAAATGGAAAAAGGGATCATTTGTGCAAGCGCCGGGAATCATGCCCAAGGGGTTGCATACTCTTGCCATTTATTAAGCATTCATGGAAAAATCTTCATGCCTAACACGACACCTAAACAAAAGGTCAATCAGGTGAAATTTTGGGGCCGGGAAGATGTGGAAATTGTATTGGTCGGGGACACCTTCGACGATGCATATGAAAAAGCTATGGAATGCAGCAGGGAAGAAAATCGGACCTTTATCCATCCATTTGATGATTTCGATGTGATTGCCGGTCAAGGAACGGTTGGTGTGGAATTGCATACCGATTGTTCGGAAAAAATTGATTATTTATTTGCTGCCATTGGCGGCGGTGGTCTTATGGCTGGCACGGGAACGTATTTACGACATTTTTCTCCGGAAACTCGATTGATAGGGGTCGAGCCTGAAGGGGCGCCTGGCATGAAGGAGTCGATTTTAAAAGGAGAAGTCACATGCCTTGAGAAAATTGACCCATTTGTTGATGGAGCAGCTGTTAAAACAGTTGGTTATAAGACATTCAATATTTGTAAAGAAATCGTTGACGATATTATTGTTGTACCGGAAGGAAAGGTTTGTACAACATTGCTATCGCTTTATAATGAAAATGCTATTGTTGTCGAGCCGACAGGCGCCTTATCCGTCGCTGCCCTTGATACATATGCGGAGGAAATTAAGGGCAAAACAGTCGTTTGTGTTATCAGCGGTGGAAACAATGATATTAGTCGAATGCAGGAAATCAAAGAGCGCTCGATGATCTATGAAGGGCTGCAGCATTATTTTATTGTCCAGTTCCCTCAGCGTCCGGGGGCATTGCGTGAATTTTTAATGGAGGTTCTTGGACCGAACGACGACATCAGTCATTTCGAGTACACGAAAAAGAATAACCGTGAAACTGGTCCGGCACTTGTGGGAATTGAACTGAAGGATAGAGCGGATTACGGTCCTTTAGTGCAACGAATTAAGGCAAAAGGTTTTTTACATCGAGAGGTAAATAAGGATAGTACGTTATTTCAAATGCTGGTATAATGATAATGATGACGAAGGACTTTTCTGGCGAAAGGTCCTTTATATATTTTGAAAAAGGTTTGTATCTACTCAATTCAAGTTCATTTTTTTATAATCTACCCTTAACAAATGAACCATTTAATGTATAATATTAAATGGTCAAGTCTCCTTGAACTGAATGGGGCGATTTTCGTTTTGTATCGATTCAAATCAGAAAGAGAGTGTTCATATGGGTCGTAAATGGAATAATATTAAGGATAAAAAGGCAGCAAAGGATGCCAATACAAGCCGTATCTATGCCAAATTTGGACGTGAAATTTACGTTGTGGCTAGACAAGGTGAGCCTGATCCGGAAGCAAATCAAGCGCTGAAGTTTGTCCTTGAACGGGCAAAAACGTATAATGTGCCTCGTCACATTATTGACCGGGCAATTGAAAAAGCAAAAGGCGGTTCCGATGAAAGTTATGATGAGCTTCGTTATGAAGGCTTCGGACCTAATGGGTCTATGATTATTGTTGATGCCCTTACAAATAATGTTAACCGTACAGCTTCAGAGGTACGTGCTGCCTTTGGTAAAAACGGCGGTAACATGGGTGTCAGCGGTTCTGTTGCCTATATGTTCGATAAAACAGCAGTTATCGGTATAGAAGGCAAGAACGAGGAAGAAGTGCTTGAGCTATTGATGGAGGCAGATGTTGACGTACGGGATGTGGTCGAGGAGGATGGACAGGTGATCGTATATGCAGAGCCTGATCAGTTCCATTCTGTCCAAGAAGTATTCAAAAATGCCGGCATCACGGAGTTTACGGTGGCGGAACTTTCAATGCTTCCACAAAATGAAATCACTCTTCCAGACGAGGTTGTTCCCAAGTTTGAAAAATTAATTGACGCATTAGAAGATTTAGAAGATGTTCAACAGGTTTATCATAATGTGGATTTAGGGGAGTAAACATTTAGAAGGTGTCCGATTATTTCGGGCACCCTTTTTATTCTCTGTAAAAAATTCTCTTTCGGTTGTTTTTATATATTTTTGTCTTAAAGGAGATATTAAAACATAATAAATGACGAGAGGTTGTACATGGAAAATTACTACAATCGTCCTCAGTTATCGTCTGATGAGCTTTGTAGTTCGTCACTTACTGGGACAGTGAAAATACAGGCAATACCTTTTTTATTGAACGCTGTGGGAGATTTCATCAATAGGGTAATTGGTTGGGAAAAGAAACGTTTAACTTTTCTGGAAGAGGGTTAGGATTATATGGATGCCAAGGAAGCATTATTTTGGAGCATCGCACTTCCCGGTTTTGGTCAGCTTCTAAATGGTAAATGGTTTAAAGGACTCATTTTTGTTGTCCTTGAATTTTTAATTAATGTCCAAGCTAACTTTAATGAAGCAATTATTTCTAGTTTTCATGGGAATATTGATTTGGCAATCCAGCAAATTGATTTTCAATGGCTGATGTTTTATCCATGTTTGTATTTTTTTGCTATGTGGGATGCAGTGAAGGATGCGGGTGGGGGAAAAAGACGTTATTCATTTCTTCCTTTTGTATTTGCTGCCTATTTCGTAACAGTAGGTTTAGTCTTTTCAACAAAGTTAAAGATTTTTGGAGTATTATTTGGCCCGGTGTGGCTGCCGATGTTGTTTGTGGTTCCTGGGGTGGGGGTTGGATTATTATTACAAATCATTCTTCGGGAAAAAGGTATTAGCTAAAAAACGACTGCTAACAGCTGGCAGTCGTTTTCCTTTTTAAACTATCTTATCGTGGTGTTACCGGCTTTACGGTAATGGCGGGAGAGTAGGATGTTGTGATACAACCATCCAGATGGTGAGGGTTTAATAAACCTAAATTGACAGCTGCTTTCATTTTTTTATCATCAGGCCTTTTTACGACCTGAATCAGGTCGTTTAATTGCAATTCCTCTAATTTTCTAACCGTTGCCTCGTCGTCATATTTTTCAGTTTTTCGAATTTGCCGTTGGAGTTTGTAGCCATTGATGGTTATTTCCCCTTTACAATTCGTTCCGACTAATTGATTAAAATAATCCTGAAATTTTCCTTTTAGTTCATTCATTTCAAGCTCAATTTCTTTTTTCTGTTTGTTTAGCTCATAATACTTGACTATCATCTCTCCTGTAATCAAGGACTCATTCCGTTTAAGCAAAATCCTCGCCTCCCTGCGAACGTATATTCCAGTTTATGAATCTCTTCTGATTTTAGTACCGTTTTTTGAAGGAAGGGAAGGACTTTTTTCATCGTTTAGGAAACTATAAAATATGACACTGTGGATAACTTTCTACCGGTTAGACTTGTCCAGCTCCAGCGCCCTAGCGGCTAGTGTCCTTCGCTCTCCGCCCTACGATAAGTCAACATCGGTTCGCTTCGCTCACCGTGTTTCCTTTATCTCAGTTGGAGCGCTCCAGGCCATACGCCGCTGAGCAGGGCGCTTGCGCTTTTCTTATTAAGACCTTGGTTTCAATTCTTCAAAGGTTTCTTTATCACAAATGACAAACAGCTGGGCATCTTCGGGAATAAGATAGTCTAGTTTTTGGTTGATGTGCATATCACCTCGGTCCGCCACCAAAGTTGCTCCTTTCGCCAGCAAATCATTAAAAGCATCACGGTACGTCCGCCATTCTGCTTTTTTCGGTATCTCATACATCGAATCTCGGTATTGCGTACTCATCATCTCAGAATACATATGGGTAACCCCGGGGGAAAATAGTGATCGGACTGCAGCATGAGAAATCATTTCCTGCGTCGGAATGAACTCATCAACTTTTACTTGTTTAAATAAAGGCAAATGCTTTTGATTTACGACCTCAGCAGTAACATGGATGTCCTTATCATATTCTTTTTCAACCAGAGTAATAGCAGTAGCAATTAATAATGTTTTACCGTCGACGAGCAGTGGATCCTTTCTGGCAAAATGGTCTTGAGTGATAGGATCAGCAAAGATAATCACACCTTTCGCCTTTGGTAAATTGGCATCAAGCAGTGTTTTTTCATCGGTCGCATCACCACGGACATAAAATAAGCGCTCAGCCATCATCGGAGCTTTCTCTAAATCATCGATAATGACGATGTCGGTTTTTTTGTCCGATTTGAAGATTTCCTCAATCGCCAGCTGGGTTTTGGTACTCCAGCCAATCAGGATGATATGGTTTTTTCCCGTAAATTTCATTTTTCCTCCAACTTTCAGCCTATCAATCAGATAGACAGAATTGATAATTTTTCCTAAGAAAACACTCAATAATCCGATCCCCGTTATATAAAGAACAATAGTATAGGCTTTTCCAAGGTCGGTGACCGGGGTGTAGTCTCCAAATCCCACTGTTGCGAGTGTGGTTAACACCCAGTAAACAGAGGTAAGATAGGTTGGGAATGTTTGCGGCTCAATAAGATGAATGCCAAGACCAGCCAGTAATATGTAAAATAGAACAAAAGGGAAAAAAATTTGGTTCCGAAGTTTTATGATGTAATAAAGCCACTTTTTAACAATTATTCTCACAACCGTCATCCTACTTTACAATTCATTGATTAGCTTTATCTTTCCCAAAAAGTATGTTTTTGAAAAACAGCAAAAAAATATCCCCCTAAAACGTAAGGGGGGCATCGGTATTATTTTTCGCCGTCCAACTATCACTAAGATCTGAATCAAAAATATAGCCAATCGGGATAAAGGTCGGAACAAAGTCACCGTTTTGTTCACCATAGGCCTGATTACGTTTGTAGGAAACAAATTGGTCAATAAATTGGTTTGGTCCCATAGTTAAGACGGAGGCATGGTCCAATACATTGACCTTAAGGTCGCCAAGATTCACCGTCATTGGTGCAAAAATCAAATAAATTCCCCCTTATTAGGAAGTTAAATGATGCTGTTTTTTGAGGTGTTGCTGTCGGTTACATCAGGATCAACCACCCATGAAATGGGGATATTCACTGGAGAGACGTCGCCGTTCTGTTCGCCTACGCCCTGGTTCCTTTTATAGGAAGTAAATTGATCCACGAATTGATTTGGTCCCAGATTAAGAAACGCGGCATTATCCAATGCATTGACTTTAAAGCCTAAAAAGTTAAACGCCATTGGTGCGATATTCAAATTCATCACTCCTATGCTTTAGTGAAGTTCCTTTTTATTTTTATGGAGGGAAAATCAATGAGGTCGTCATCAAATGTCATACTAATTGGGTTAATAGTTAATAGGTCATCAGCATTTTGCTGGCCGGAGCCTTGATTTTTTTTCCCTGCTACATTTATGTTTGTTAGAAAATTCGCACCAAAATGGATGGCGCTTTTATGGTCGGGACTGCCTATTTTTAACCCGCCAATTTGGAGCTTTGTTGGGATGAAATACATGCTGCTTAACTCTCCTTTCCTAAATTCCGAGGACACATGGCGGTAGATGCTTTATTATGTATATTCGCAGGGAGCGGTAATAAGACCGATTTGCCGCAGAAAAAAAAGAAAGTGGCCGGAGCCACTTTTAAAAGAAGGAAAAACTAAATGGGTTACTTTAATCTATGAAAAAGCCAGTATGTCCATGTAGTCATCTTGTCCATTTTTGCAAAATTTTGTACAAAACTTTTTTGATTGGATTATTTTCAAACAATTACTGCGTTCCTCCATATTCATCGCTGTCTCCTGGCAAAGTCGACAAAACGGAATTTGTCGGGCCGGTGACGTGATTCTGTATATTGGAACAGGCTGGCATCCTCAAGATAGACATGGCTTTTAATCACGACCACATTGTGAAATCCCTCCAGGTCCAATAGTTCATGGTCTTCCGCAGTCGGCTCCTCGACGATAATCTCCTTTTTGGCGAAGCTAATGGATAGGTTTAAGTCATTTTCCAGGTATTCATAAATCGACTCTTCGCAAATTTCTTTAGTAAGACTAGGGACATATTTTTTATTTAAAAAATCCTTGTCCAGGATAATTTTTTTGCCATGAATTTCTCTTGTCCTGATAACCTTCCACACCTGGTCCTTTGCTGATAGGGACAGCTGCTGGCGAATTGCGTATTCTGGCTTGGTGATTAAGGACAGTTCATGGACAGTTGTCTTTGGTTTGTCCCCCATTTTTGTTGCCAGCTCTTTAAAGCTAATCAGACCAGAAACAGGAAAGTCAAGTTTGGAGACATCAATGACAATCGACCCTTTCCCTCTAACTTTTTGGATATAACCATTTTGTGAAAGCAGATTTAACGCTTTGCGAATCGTCTCCCGTGAGGTTTGGAATTGTTCCGTTAATTCATGTTCAGAGGGGAGCAGCGTTCCTGGTCGAATCTCACCGTTCTTGATTTGCTCTACAAGTGTATCATATATCGTTAGATACTTGTTGATCATACAGACATCTCCGTTCACTATTTCAAATGGTACACAATCGACTCATATGGCCTCAAACTTAACTCGCTCGCAAACGGCATAGAGTCTTCATAATTAGAGAGTAACATTTCACTTTGAAAATCATCAAGGTTTAAGTCAGGGAGGACCAGCTTTTTATTGTTTCCGTAAAAATTATTAATGACCACTAGTTTTTCTCGGCCAAACGTTCTAACAAAGGCAAACACTTCATCGTCTGTTTGTAAAATGGGTGTAAAGTTACCTTCGGTTATAATGTCATACTCTTTTCTTAACTGAATGAGCTTTTGATAGTGATAGAAAATCGAATCCGGGTCGTTTATAGCCTTCTCTGCGTTGATCTCTCGGAAATTTGGAGCGATGTCAATCCATGGTGTCCCATTCGAAAAACCGGCGTTATGACGGGCGTTCCACTGTACTGGTGTTCTTGAATTATCCCGTGATTTTTGTTGGAGAATTTCAAGAATTTCTGTTTCGTTTATGCCTTGATTTTTCTTCATTTCAAATATATTGATGGACTCAACGTCCCGATATTGTTCGATGGATGTGAAGTTTGGGTTGGTCATCCCGAATTCTTCCCCTTGGTAAATATAAGGAGTGCCTTGCATCATATGAATCGTTGTAGCCAGCATTTTCGCCGCTTGTTTGTGATAGTTCGTATCGTCACCAAACCGGGAGACAACCCGGGGCTGATCGTGGTTACACCAGAAAAGGGCATTCCAGCCGCCGCCTTTATTCATTTCGGTCTGCCACTCTGAAAGGATTTTTTTCAGGGCATGGAAATCAAACGGTGCCTTCGTCCATTTATCGCCGTTCGGATAATCAACTTTCAGATGGTGAAAACTGAAGGTCATGTTTAACTCTTCTCTTTCTGGATTGGTGTACATAATACAGTTATCAATGGAAGTAGATGACATTTCCCCGACGGTAAGTAAATCATATTTTGAGAAAACTTGGGTGTTCATTTCATGCAAAAATTCATGAATTCTTGGTCCGTCTGTGTAAAATTTTCGACCATCGCTGTCATCTTGAGGAAATTGCTGGTCTTTGGAGATTAAATTGATGACATCAAGACGGAAACCATCGACACCTTTGTTTAACCAAAAATGCATCATTTCATATAGTGCTTCACGGACTTTTTTATTTTCCCAATTTAAGTCAGCCTGAGTGACATCGAAAAGATGTAAATAATATTGATCAGTGGTTTCGTCATATTCCCAGGCGGAGCCGCCAAATTTAGATTTCCAATTCGTTGGCGGTTCGCCGTTTTTTCCATCCCTCCAAATATAGAAGTCGCGGTAAGGATTATCTTTCGAAGAGCGGGCTTGCTTAAACCATTCATGCTCTGTTGACGTATGATTGATGACGAGATCCATGATGATTTTTAACCCGCGCTTATGGGCTTCAACGAGCAGCTGTTCAAAATCTTGCATCGTTCCATATTTTTCATCAATCCGATAGTAGTCACTGATATCGTAACCATTATCACGCTGTGGTGATTGGTAAATCGGGGTGAGCCATAAAACGTCTACCCCTAATTTTTTTAGGTAGTCTAGTTTTTTGATAATCCCCTGAAGATCTCCGGTACCATTACCGGTAGTGTCGTAAAAGCTTTTTGGGTATATTTGATAAACGACGGATTTTTTCCACCATGCTGTTGACATTGTTAGCACCTGCCTAAAAATATTGTTCACGCTTAGACGAAAAGGGAGGAGACGAATATCCCTCCTCCTGTATAAAGTTTGTGATTATTTTTTGAATGCAAATTTTTTCATTCCGCTTTTTGCAAATATCAAGGTAAGGATGAATGGAACGATAATAGCAACAACCATTGCGACACTAAACATTAGCATATGCTGCGGCTGGATTGAAAGGATTCCTGGCAGACCGCCGACACCGATGGAGTAGGCCATTACATTACTGCTGACAGATATGACCGCTGCACACATGGAGCCAAGCATTGCTGCTAAGAAAGGAAAACCGTATTTCAGGTTGATCCCGAACATCGCTGGTTCTGTTACACCGAGGTAACAGGAGATGGCCGCAGGGATCGATACTTGTTTTTCTTCTTCATCTTTGCGATTGATATAAATCATCGCCAATACAGCTGAACCTTGAGCGATGTTGGATAAGGCGATCATTGGCCACAAGTTTGTACCATGGAGTTCACTCATTAGCTGCAAGTCAATTGCATTGGTCATATGATGCAAACCGGTAATAACAAGTGGGGCGTAAGCAAAACCAAAGATTGCTGCAAACAGCCAGCCAAAAGCAGAAGTCAAGCTTGTATAGACAACATTAGAGATGGCAGAACCGATGGTCCAGCCGATGGGTCCTAAAATGATATGGGCAATTAATACCGTCGGAATCAAGGCGAAGAATGGGACCACAATCATTGAAATAGAGTTTGGAACGATTTTTCGCAGTCTTGTTTCTAAGAAGGCGAATAGAATACCTGCTAAAATGGCTGGAATCACCTGGGCCTGATAGCCAATCATTTCCACTTTAGCAAAGCCAAAATCCCAAACAGGAATATCCTTTGCATCAGCAACTCCATAAGCATTCAGCAGCTGCGGTGATACAAGAGTAATCCCAAGGACAATCCCGAGAATTTGTGAGGCCCCCATTTTCTTGGCAATGGACCAGGTAATTCCGACAGGAAGGAAGTGAAAAATAGCCTCGCCGATCAGCCAGAGGAAGGAATGGACACCTTTCCAGAATTGCGATACTTGGATAATGGTTTTTGTGCCATCTTCCAGCAATTTGATGTCACCAATGATATTCCTGAACCCAAGAATCAAACCACCGACGACAAGGGCCGGGATTAATGGGGTAAAGATATCTGCAAGATGGGCAATCATCCGCTGCAGCCAGTTCATATTCTGTTTCGCGGCTACTTTTGCTTCATCTTTGGTTGTACCATCTACGCCGGCAAATTTAATAAATTCGTTATAAAAGGAGGCCACTTCGTTTCCAATAATGACCTGAAATTGCCCAGCTTGGGTAAAGGTGCCTTTTACAAGCTTGATAGCTTCAATCTTTTGCACATCGGCTTTGCCTGGGTCATTGAGGACAAAGCGCATCCTTGTGGCACAATGGGTGACAGCTGCAATATTGGCTTTTCCTCCAATATAGTCTACTAATTCTTTAGCAGGTTCTGTGTACTTAGACATTGTTTTTTCCCCCTAGCGGATAAGAGATACCCGTTTAATATTTTTTCGTCACTGGCTTGGTATCCGCGTTTTTATTCATTTTTTAAACATGTATATACATGTATTGTGTACGCTTTCATTCTAACTTGTATATACATGATTGTCAATGGCTTTTTTTTAAAAAAAAAGATGTCGAATTTTCTTTATTAGTCAAAATTTTACCTTTTGCATTAAAATTTGGTAGACTAAGAATAGTTATCTATTGTTGTAAATTTCAAGGGTAATCCTTGTATGATTTTTAGTTTGCTAGCTCAATATGCTAGCAAAGAAAGGGGCATATTTATTGGACATTTTGAATGAGATTTTAGCAACTTACGCATCATTTTTTGATTGGGAGATGTGGGGAGAAGTTTTGACAGATCCTGTTTCCTGGGGCTACATAGGCACATTGGTTATTTTAGAAGGGCTGCTTTCTGCTGATAATGCCCTAGTGCTTGCCGTCATGGTCAAACATCTTCCGAAAAACCAGCGCAAAAAAGCTTTGACTTATGGATTAATAGGCGCGTATTTCTTCCGCTTCGTGTTCATTGGACTAGGGATGCTGCTGATTAAGTTTTGGTGGGTGAAGGTGCTTGGTGCCGCTTACTTAGCTTGGCTGGTGATTAAACATTTCTGGCTGGGTGAGAAAGAGGAAGATGTAGAAGGGGTTAAAAAGGAAGGCTTTCTTGTGCGTGTTTTTGGCGTATTCTGGGGAACTGTTATCTCCGTTGAATTAATGGATATTGCCTTTTCTGCAGACAGTATCTTGGCGGCGTTTGCTGTTTCTGAGAAAGTGTGGGTGCTCCTCATTGGAGGGATGCTCGGAATTTTAATGATGCGTACGGTGGCGAAGTTTTTCTTAGTGTTAATTGATCGAGTACCTGAATTGGAAAATACCGCGTTTATTTTAATTGCAATTATAGCCATCAAGATGTTTGCCAGTGTGTTAGGATTCCACCTGCATCATTTAGTCTTTTTTGGAATTCTAATTTTGGCATTCGCAGCGACATTTGTGGTTCATCATAACAATAAGAAAAAATCCGCTTCAGAGGCTGCTGTAACGAAGGATAAGTAATGGTCAGGCAATCGTAACATCAATATAGGAAATATGTCGCAGCCTGAAATAACTACTTTTATCCTTTACCGCTTTAAACTATTGTATATTCGGTTCGAACATGATAAAATGAGAATGTTTAAATTCTTCTGAGTTTAGACCTCCTAAACTGGGTTCTTGGCAGCAAGCTGCAGAGCACTCAGGTTAACCTTTGACATTTGCGCAAAGGTTCTTTTTTATGTCTGAAATTATTATTTTATACATCGAATAGAAGAACCCTTACTAGGACCCAAGTCTTAGAAGGAAATAAACCCCTGGTACATAGCAGAATTACAAAGGATTTCGTATCATGTATATAGAAGAATTATGAAGGGGATGTTAAAAAACTAAAAGCGGAAGAATGATGTCGATTTCATTCTAAAATGAAAGATAAGCTGCCGCTGTATTTCAAGTGATTTTCCATTAACATCAATGGAAGAAATAAAAATGGAATAACAGAATACTGGCCCGGGAAAATACAAAATTGACCTAGATATTTTTAGAGGAAATGAGAACCAATCTGAAGGAAACTGCGTCTATTATTATTGGAACGGCAACGAATGCTGAGAAAACACCGATAAATGAAGCAACAGGGTTGGCGGCAGCTGTTGTTCAAGTTTCGAAAAGCAGGCGCCATCGTGGGAAGATTGCAAGAGAAACAGAAAAATTTTAAAATGGAAAATAGAGATATTCGACAAAATTCTGGGACTCTTGTATTATAATTATATCTTGACTAGGGAGGGGAAAGTTTGAAGAGAAATTTGAAAAAGGCCCCCTATTTGTTATTTTTGCTGGTAATACCTGCACTTGGTTTAATTTATCAAATATTAAATGAGCGTTCACATAAAGCGGTGGACTTAACGACACCGATAGATCAGGCGATTCCGTTTTTGCCGGTTTTTATCATTCCCTATATTCTTTGGTATGCCTATCTTTCTTGTTATTTGGTTTACTTTTGTTTCAAGGATACCAAGGTCTATCTCAAAACATTATCTTTGATGGTCATCGGAGAGTGTGTCTGCTTCGTTATTTATTTCTTTTTTCAAACGACAGTTCCAAGACCAGACATTGTCGCTGATGACTTTCTAACCATGCTTGTTCAATGGATGTACACCATAGACCAACCGTATAATTGCTTTCCAAGTCTCCACGTCCTGACGACGTTTGCTATCATGCTGCCCGCACTTCATATTAAAAATAAACATGTGATAAATAATCTACTTATCCATGTCGGTGGAAGCCTAATCATTGTTTCGACGCTTTTCGTCAAACAACATGTGATCTTTGACGTGATTGGCTCGATGTTCGTTGTAGCCTTTCTTTATGGATTAACGTTTGAACTATTCTCACTCCGTATTCCGAATAAATCGGAAACCGTATATGTAAAGAATAAATGATAAGAAAACAGCCATGGGTTCACCATGGCTGTTCCTAGTAATTCTAATAGAAACCACCGTAACCGCCCATGTAGCCTGCGCCTACGATAATCAGCAGAATAAACAGAACTACAATTAGAGCAAATCCTAATCCTGCTCCTCCTTCACTCATATTCTTCACCTCCAACGCTTTTCCTACAGCGTATGCTGGAAGAAATAATGAGTATAGACAATCATTCTGCTTTTGGCAAATTTTTTAAGGAATTTTAATTACTTTCGTGTTTTTCGCTCGATTCCTCGAACTCTTCACCTATTGGCATAAATCCAAATGGTCCTACCGGCCTTTGTTCGGAACGGTAAATGGCAATGACTTCTTCAATGCGGATAAACAATTTGACAGGCCGCCCTCCTAAGACCTGATTTTGCATGACAAGTACGTCTGTTCCAACACTCAGAAGCTTGCCTTCAAAATTGCCTTGTCTTGTGATGACATTTACTTCATGGTCTAAAAGTTCTCCGGCAACCTGATGGAACGTTTTTTCGCTCATCATTTAACTATCTCCTCCTCTCAGAAATAGTAAATGCAGATATTAGGAAAATGGTATTATTTTTTACAACTTTTTAAGAAAATTTTTGCAAAAATAAAAAAGCTAAAGGATACTTCCTAGCTTTTTATTTTTGCCAAACCGCAACTTCCAATGCGATTCTTCGGTTATTTCCCAATCGCCGCTTGATCCCAATATTTTAACGTCTCCGTTTTGGAGGTGGGGATTTCTTCGGTGATATTTCCATCCTGATCTTTATAGACCTCGTATTCTTGGTATGTTTCGACAATATAGTCACCGACTTTTTCCGTCTTGTCCAATTTTTCGACAAGTTCCGGTTCTTCATCAGATGGCTGAATATCAACCGGTTGGGCTAATACAGGCTGGTCAGCTGAATAGGAATAGTTTTTATTTAGGAATGAGTACGGTGAATCAAGATAGGCAACAAAACCTAATGCGAGCAAAAGACCCAGTACGCTTGTAAAGGTAGTTAATTTCATTCTCCCCGCTCCTTATTTGTAAATCTTCGTACTCATTCTATGCTAGTCCTACTCTAAAGATTCCATCTTTGTGGGCATCGCCTTTGGTCGAAATGAAAGAAACAGGATAAAGGCAACAATGGTCATAATCGCTCCTGAGATATACGGAAGGCCAATTGAAAGGGAAAACAGCCAGCCACCAAGGGGCGGACCAATAATTCGTCCTAATGAATCAAATGAAGATAAAAGTCCTGTAGCACTTCCGTGTCCTGCCTCAGATGTCTTTGTCAGCAGGGAGGAGACACTTGGACGAATGACGCCATTGCCGAGTCCGAAAATTGTTAAATAAATCGCAGCCGTCAGAAAATTATGTACGAGCAGTATGACTCCAAATCCAACTGCGGAAACCATCATACCACCTTGGATGACAGCATTTTCGCCATATTTTTTCGTCCATTTCCCCACTAACCCGCCTTGGACCATTGCACTTCCAAAACCCATGATCATAAAAATATAACCAAGCTCCACAGTACCCAAGCCCGCTTTTTTAGCCGCAAAATAGGCGAACGTTGCTTCCAGGCCGGAAAGCGATAAGGAAATAAATAATTGCACGATTAACAAGACAGAGACAGTGCCATTAAAGGCGCTCCAGATAGATTGCTTTTCCTTGGCAGGCCCGCTCTTCTTCGATTTTGGTTCCTTTAATAAAAGGAGGACAAGGAATAATGTAATGAACGATGATGCACTGGCAATAAAAAACGGCATGCTCAACGACATTTTTGAAAAAACTCCGCCAATCGCAGGTCCGAAAACGAAGCCTAACCCTGTTGCTGCACCAACAATCCCCATTCCTTTACCGCGATTTTCTTCTGTTGTTATATCGGCAACATATGCCATTGCACTTGGCATATTTGCCGATGAAAGGATCCCGCCCAAAATCCTTGCGGTAAATAGCATCCACAGCTCAGTTGAAATGGCTTGGATAAAAAATGAAAAGGCCAGACCGGCAATCCCAATCATCATCACTGGCTTTCGTCCAACCCGGTCTGAGACATGTCCCCATACCGGAGCAAATAGAAGCTGCATGAGTGAATAAACGGCCATGAGCAGTCCGAGCTCCGTCGGATTGGCGCCAATTTCTTCCGCGTAAAACGGCAAAACGGGAATAATAATGCCAAATCCAACCATCACCAAGAACATTACGATAAATAAGATTGGTAAAGCTGACTTTGATTGCAAAGGAAGTTCACTCCTTTTTAAAGCTTCAAATTAAAAAATTTCCTTTCACAAGCCTATTAACCATTATCACCTAGCATCGGCGGAGTATGCAACCCCCTTTTGTGATGGACTATCATTTGCGGATCATCCGCCAATTTGTGCATTCCACGAAATGATTCCTTTTTAATAATAGAGCAATTTGACGCATACAAATGGGATAGAAGACTATTTAGACAAGGAGTCAGTAAATTGATGCATGAAATTTTAAGGGTATTTTTTATAAATTTAATTAGTGATATCGACAATATGTTAATACTGGGTACTATTTTAAGAAAGTATTCCTATTTGAATGTAACCTTCCTGGCAGTCATTGTCCTTACGCTTACCCGCTCTTTTTATGTAGCAGTCGTTGAAGGACTTTCCCAGCTGCCGTTCTTTCATTTATTAGTTGGAATCATCCTCCTGTTCATAGCTTTTAAGCTTGTTACAAGGTCTATCAAAGGGGAGGAGCTTAAGCGCGAGCAGCGATCCGCTTTTTTAAAAATAAAGGTTTTGTTTTTGCTAGCGGCAACCGATTTTTTAATTTGTTTAGATAGTATCATTGTAATTTACGAATTTTCAACCCATATGGTACCGGTACTAGTGGGGATTTTTTGTAGTCTGTTAATCTCACTGCATTTCTTGACACTGATTGAAAAACTGGCGACAAACTATTTTTGGATTAATGTTGTTGCAGGGGGGTTTATTGCCCATAATGCGGTCATGGTTATCGTGAAAGAACCACGAGTCATCAACTGGCTCGTATACATTGATCAAGTGTACCCAAATGGAAATATAGTCGAAATTGTTGCAGATGGAGCAGTTATTATGGTGGTCTTTACGGGGCTCATTTCTTATTTAAAGCAACACCGAATTACTATTTAGTAAGAAAAGCGCAAGTTTGCTCAAAGGCCAATGACATAAATAAAAAAGGATTCCGCGATACCGGAACCCTTTTGATTCTTTTATTTGACTTGTGCCCATTCCTCGACATTCCAAACTTTTGTGATCCAATCTGTATAAAAGTCTGGTTCGTGGCAGACAAGAACAATAGTTCCTTTATATGCCTTTAAGGCCCGTTTCAATTCTGCCTTCGCATCGACATCGAGGTGATTTGTCGGCTCGTCGAATAAAATCCAGTTACTTTCTGTCATCATCAACTTACACAGACGTACCTTCGCTTGCTCACCGCCGCTAAGTTGATTTAGCGGGCGGGAGATATGTTCATTTTTCAAACCACAGCGGGCAAGAGCAGCACGTACCTGACGCTGATCCATTTGCGGAAAGGCATTCCAGATATCATCAATCGGCGTGATATTCCCGGCTTTCACCTCTTGTTCAAAGTAGGAAGGGAAGAGGAAGTCACCGCGTTCTATTTTTCCGCTAAAAGGTTCAATTTTACCGAGCATCGTTTTTAATAAAGTAGATTTACCGACACCGTTACAGCCAATTAGCGCGACCTTTTCACCGCGCTCTATTGTCATGTCCATTTTTGGCAAGAGCGGGCGGGAGTAGCCAATTTCTAAATCGTTTGCTGCAAACACATACCGGCCGCTGCTGCGCGCTTCTTTAAACTCAAACGTCGGTTTCACGGCTGTTTCCGGGCGGTCAATCCGCTCCATTCGGTTTAACTGCTTTTGCCGGCTCTTGGACCGGCCCGTTGTCGAATAGCGCGCTTTATTTTTGGCAATGAAATCTTCTTGCTTTCTGATAAACTCCTGCTGTTTTTCGTAGGCATGAATATGGGCATTTTTATTGATTTCCGCTAATTCAAGGAATTTTTCATAGCTTGCCGTATAACGGGTCAGCTTGGAAAATTCCAAGTGAAAAATACCATTCGACACTTGGTTCATAAACTCCGTATCATGGGAAATTAACATAAACGCATAAGGGTAATCTTTTAAATAGGAGGACAACCATTGGATATGCTCAACATCGAGATAGTTGGTCGGTTCATCGAGCAATAGGACTTTCGGCTGTTCTAAAAGAACCTTAGCGAGTAAAACCTTTGTCCGCTGACCGCCGCTAAGAACGCTGACATCACGGTCCAGCCCAATAGCGTCTAATCCAAGTCCTCGTGCCGCTTCTTCAATTTTTATATCTAGAGAATAGAAGCCGCCGGCATCAAGGACATCTTGAATTTCTCCCATTTTTTCTAACAGAACCTCTAGTTCCTCAGGGGAGGCATCTGCCATTTGTGCCGTCACCTCATTTAGCTCCTTTTCTTTTTCAAATAGGGGAAGGAAGGCATCGCGGAGCACATGACGGATTGTTTTTCCTGGTGTCAATACTGTATGTTGATCTAAATAACCGTAATGGACACCAGGTGTCCATTCGACACGGCCGCCATCATGAATGAGCTGTCCTGTTATAATATTCATTAATGTAGACTTTCCAACACCGTTTGCTCCGGTAAGCCCAATATGGTCTTCAGCTAATAAACGGAAGGAAACCTCTTTAAACAATGTTCGATCCCCAAATGTATGTGATAAATTTTCAACATTTAATAAACTCATGTTATCTTCATAATCCTCGCTTTACTCGAAAAAATCAATCATTCTTCCATGATACTAGAATTTTAAAAATTCGACTAGACTTTTTAGCCGAAAATGAATGAATAGTATTGCTCCCAAAATGGGTAAGTTAAGATAAAAAAGGAAAAATTGTATGGTTGGACTTATCGTGGCGATTATCGTTTTTAATGTAATTGGTTTCAAAACAAATAAAATATTAACAGCCAATCAAACCGTTCATATTTGGGTATTCACCATTGCCTTGCAAAATATAGTTGATATAATGGTTGAATTTAAATATTATGGCTACTGGTACTTTGATAAAGAAATTGACTGGGTTGGACTGCTTCCCCATTTAGTATTGATTCCCCCGGTAAACATAATCTTTTTAAATTGGTATCCATACAAATCGAAAATGATGAAACGATTTCTATACCTAATAGGATTCGTTTTTGTCCTTTTAATTTATGAAGTCATTACCTTGCTTCCGGAACCATGGGGCTATTTCCATTATGGCTGGTGGAAACTGTCGTATGCAGTAATTGTTGACCCGATCCTGCTGCTGATTTTATTAGGATACTATAAGTGGATTTGCCGATTAGAGAAAGAAGCAGTCTTGAAATTAAATTGAGGAAATTTTCCATCCATCATGTAGACGTTTAAACAAACAATCGAGCTTGTACATACTATAAAGAAAAGAAGAGGAGGGAGGAATTATTTGTGACGAAAACTCCTTTTGGAATCAGTATTGGCACGATTTCTGGAGGGATTGTTAACTTTGGCGGTGCTGGAACCATTGCTCCAATATCGGTAACAAGAACGGTTGCCGGTTCCGGTGAAGGAAATAACAGCTCATGTGCAGCCACTCAAGGTCTTAGGATGTCACCAGACGGAACATCAAATCGCTCCGTCTGATGACCTAAAAAAGTTTAAGAGGCCTTTAGACTCTGAGTTGATTGCTTTTGTTTCATTGGTTTCGCTACATGAAAGATAACATTCAGGAAGATGGCTGTTAGACTTCCGGCAACAATCCCGCTGTTTGTCAAAATTTTTACACTCTCTGGAAGGGCATCAAAAAGGTTAGGGACGGTGGTAACACCAAGGCCTACCCCAATAGAGCAGGCAATAATTAATAGGTTTTCTTGTGATGAAAAGTCTACTTTGCTAAGCATTTTAATTCCGGAGGCAATGACCATCCCAAACATCGCTATCATCGCACCACCAAGTACGGCAGTAGGAATCACAGTCGTCAAGGCAGCAATTTTTGGTAAAAATCCTAGAAATACAAGGATTCCGCCCATAAGATAAATCACACTCTTGTCTTTCACCCCAGAGAATTGGACTAGTCCTACGTTTTGTGAGTACGTTGTATATGGAAACGAATTGAAGAACGCGCCAATGACACTCGCCAATCCCTCAGCACGATACCCCTTTACTAAATCTTTTTCCGTTAATTTTCGACCGGTAATATCAGCTAAAGCAAAATAAACTCCGGATGATTCCACAAGACTTACAATGGCGACAAGCGTCATGGTAATTATCGGTGCCAGGTCAAATGTTGGTACGGCAAAATGTAGCGGGGTAACCATCTGGAACCATGAGGCGTCACCGACTGCAGAAAAATCTACTTTTCCGATGAATGATGCGGCAATGGTTCCGGCAATCAATCCTAAAAGAATCGAAATGGCGCGGATAAATCCCGTAAAGAATCGATATAAGACAATAATAAATAATAGCGTTCCGAATGCTAAAACAATATTATGAATAGAACCAAAGTCAGGGCTTCCCTGACCGCCGGCAACATTATTCATCGCAACTGGAATGAGAGTCGTTCCAATAATCGTTACAACCGAACCGGTTACAACGGGAGGAAAGAAGCGGATTAATTTTCCAAAATATTTTGCGATCAAGAATACGATAAGGCCAGAAATTAAAATCGACCCGTAGATGGATGAAAGTCCATACTGCCCGCCGATTGCAATAATGGGACCAACCGCTGTAAAGGTACAGCCGAGCACAATAGGTAATCCAATACCAAAGAAGCGATTTTGCCACACCTGTAACAAAGTAGCAATTCCGCTCGTTAGAATATCGAGCGAAACTAGATAGGCTAATTGCTCGGTTGAAAAATGAAGGGCTTTACCGATAATCAACGGAACAATCACAGCCCCGGCATACATGGCTAATACATGCTGGATCCCTAATGAGGCAGTTTTAAATGGTTGTGGTTTCATTAGACGAGTTCCTCCACTTGTTTATGGGTAAAAGTTACTTTTCCGTTTGTAAGAGCAGCGATCCGCGCTAGTGATTCTACTCTTATCCCAAGCTGCCGCAGTTTTGCCGCTCCATCTTGGAATGATTTTTCAATCACGATGCCGATTCCGGTCACGTGGGCGCCGCTTTGTTTGACGATGTCGATTAACCCGAGTGCTGCCTGACCGTTAGCGAGGAAATCATCGATGATTAATACACGGTCATCCTTGTGGACATATTTTTTAGAAATGGAAATCTCGTTCGTTTCGTTTTTCGTAAAAGAATGGACTGATGCCGTTAGCAAGTCCTCAGACAGGGTGAGTGATTTTCTCTTTCTGGCAAAAACGACCTGGACATTCAAATACAATCCGGCCATCACCGCAGGGGCGATCCCTGAGGACTCAATGGTGACGATTTTTGTAATGCCGTCATTTGCAAATCGGGCTGCGAATTCTTTACCAATTTCCTGCATTAAGACAGGATCAATTTGATGATTTAAAAATCTATCGACTTTCAATACATGTTCGGATAATACTTGTCCATCCTGACTGATTCTTTCTTCTAACCGTTTCATGATTACCTCCAAATAGTTTGTCGTTTAAGCATCATAATATGTCATTGAGGCATCTTCCCATTTTTTCTAACCATAAATAAAAACCCAAAGGGTCATTGCCTCACTTCAAATTTTGAGTGAGGCAATGACCCTTTGGGCAGTTTGTCCGAAAGGTTAGGAAGGAAGTCCGCTTTTATTGACCAAGCGGAATTTCACATTACCCACTCATAGTCAGATTGTTAACGGCAATCCGGTAGAAACTTGCAGGCCATATCCCCGCGATTATATGAGTGAAATTTCATCAATTAATAAATACATTATAAACAGTGGAGAAGCTTAAATCAATCTTTTTTTTGTAAAAAACGAATATAAAGTCGATTATTTTGTTTTTTGTTCGTGTTTTGGAAGCACTTTCATCATTGCTCTTCCGCTATTTAATAGAATGATTGAATAGTCATTCATTTTCAGGTACTATTAAATCGTAAAGTTTGTTCTGAAAATTCAAAATGGAGAGGTGCAGTTATGAAAAAATCAATTCCAAAAATCTGGTGGAATGAGTTACGCTTGCCGGTGATTGCGGCACCGATGTTTTTGGTGTCAGGCACCGAATTGGTAAAAAATTGCTGCCTTAATGGTGTTATCGGTTCGTTTCCGGCTCCGAATGCACGTCCAATTGAGGTGCTTGATCAATGGATGGGGCAATTAAATGAAGAATTGAAGGAGGCGCGGGAAAAAGACCCTGACAGAAAAATCGCACCATGGGCAATGAATATGGTCGTACATAGCTCCTACAGCCGCCTTCAGGAGGAATTGGCGTTAATACAAAAACATAAGCCGCAGTTGGTGATTACTTCTTTAGGAAGTCCTAAGCATGTAGTTAATATTGTCCATGAATACGGCGGCCTTGTCTTTTCCGATGTAAGTGATGTAAAGTTTGCCAGGAAAGCGGCGGAGGCTGGTGTAGATGGTTTGATTTTAGTGGCCAGCGGTGCTGGTGGTCATGCCGGGCAAATCAACAGTTTTGCATTTGTTGATATGGTACGGTCGTTCTGGGATGGGATCATTGTGTTAGCTGGCGCCATTTCGACAGGAAAGGGGATTTTAGCGGCGCAGGCAGCCGGGGCCGACCTCGCCTATATGGGAACGCGGTTTATAGTCGCAACAGAAAGTATGGCGAATGATGACTATAGGAAAATGCTGGTTGAGGCAACGCAAGAAGATATCATCTTAACGGATGCATTTTCCGGAGTAAATGCCAATATGCTTAAACCAAGTATTAGAAAAGCAGGTCTCGACCCGGAACAGTTGGTACGGAAAGAGAAAATAAATTTTGATGCAATGCAAAAAGAAACGAACGCGAAGGCATGGCGCGATATTTGGTCGGCTGGACACGGTGTTGGCGCAATCAAACAAATTGAATCAGCTGGTGAGATTATTAGCCGCTTAGTGGTGGAATATAATGAGGCGTTGGAAAAAGTGAATCAGAATGCCGCGAAATTAACCGGGACACATGCAAAATGGTGAATTTAGAAAAAGCAGTCTATATGATGAAGGCTGCTTTTTGTTTTGCGTGGGTGTCGGATGTGTCTGATGGATAAAATTAAATTTAGACGGATAATCTCTAAGTTTAGACGGATAAAACGAGAAAAATGACGGATACCCCGGGTAAATCTCCAATAGAAATCCTCATTAGTAACCGGTAAATAGGAATCCTCTTGGAGAGGTAATTTAAAATATCCTCCTTTAAAGTGGGGTACCCTAAGATAGGGTAAATTTTTTTGCAAATTTGTCCTCTTGACATGAACATTTTCTAGAGAATATGATAAAGTAGTAGTAAGAAATCCTGTTATAATGCTGTTTATCGAAAACTAACTGTCCGCCCCATGTGGACAAATGTACGTTGGGTAACGACAAAGATTGATACATAGAGGAAAAAGGGGGATTTGACCGTGACAAGTCATATGTTAGAGCAATTTTTAAATGAAAATCTGGAAGATTTAAAGGGCAAAGGCCTATATAATGTGATCGACCCGCTTGAAAGTCCGAATGGTCCGATCATCACAATTAACGGCAAACAACTGATCAACCTTTCATCGAATAACTATCTTGGTTTAGCCACTGATGACCGGTTGAAGAAAGCCGCTACAGAAGCCATTCAAACATATGGCGTTGGTGCAGGTGCAGTTCGCACCATTAATGGTACCTTAAAACTTCACCTGGAACTTGAAGAAAAGTTAGCCGAGTTTAAGCATACCGAAGCTGCAATCGCTTACCAATCCGGGTTTAACTGCAACATGGCTGCTATATCTGCCGTTATGGACCAACATGATGCCATTCTATCTGATGAATTAAACCATGCTTCGATCATCGATGGCTGCCGGCTTTCCAAGGCAAAAATTATCCGTTTCAACCATTCAGACATGGGGGACCTTCGTGCGAAAGCACAAGCAGCAAAGGAATCAGGGCAGTACAACAAAATGATGGTGATTACCGACGGTGTTTTCTCAATGGATGGTGATATTGCTTTGCTGCCGGAAATCGTGAAAATAGCTGAGGAATTTGACATGATAACATATGTCGACGATGCCCACGGTTCCGGTGTCCTTGGCGACGGAGCGGGAACGGTGAAGCATTTTGGTCTTTCCGATAAAATTGATTTCCAAATCGGAACATTGTCAAAAGCCATCGGGGTTGTCGGCGGCTATGTTGCTGGTAAGCGGAATCTCATTGACTGGTTAAAGGTTCGCAGCCGTCCATTCCTGTTTTCCACATCCTTAACACCGGCAGATGTCGCTGCTAGTAAACGAGCCATTGAAATCTTAATGGAAAGCACTGAGCTAAATCATAAACTATGGGAAAATGGAAACTATTTAAAGAAAGGCTTGAAGCAGCTCGGGTTTAATATTGGCAACAGTGAAACACCGATTACGCCTTGTATTATTGGGGAAGAAACCATGTCACAGCGATTTAGCAAACGGTTAATTGAAGAAGGCGTTTATGCGAAAGCGATCGTTTTTCCAACTGTGCCAAAAGGGACCGGCCGGGTCCGAAATATGCCTACCGCTGCTCATACACAAGAAATGCTCAATCAAGCCATTGCCATTTACGAAAAAGTCGGTAAAGAAATGGGCATTATCTAATAGATTTCTAACAAGGACGGGGAACATCGATGAAGCGAATATTAATTACAGGTGCTTTAGGGCAAATTGGTTCAGAGCTGACCTTAAAGCTAAGAGAAATTTATGGCACTGACAATGTTATTGCCACCGATATCAAAAAGAATGACAGTGAGACAGCCCTAAGCGGACCATTTGAAGTTTTGGACGTTACAGATGCGAAAGCAATGATTGCGATCGCCAAAAAATATAAAGTGGACAGCATTATCCATTTAGCCGCACTGTTATCAGCAACCGCAGAAGCAAAGCCGGTATTTGCCTGGAATTTAAATATGGGTGGTCTGTTAAATGCACTCGAAACGGCAAGGGAATTGAAAGCACAATTTTTCACGCCAAGCTCAATTGGTGCCTTTGGTCCGTCAACGCCTAAGAACGCCACTCCTCAAGATACCATTATGCGACCGACAACGATGTACGGGGTAAACAAAGTAGCCGGAGAATTGCTGGCTGATTACTACTATCATAAATTTGGGGTCGATACCCGCGGTCTGCGTTTTCCAGGATTAATTTCCTATGTTACGATGCCTGGAGGAGGGACCACTGATTATGCGGTAGAAATCTATTATGACGCGGTAAACACAGGCAGATATACTTCCTATATTGATAAAGGCACATACATGGATATGATGTATATGCCAGATGCCCTTTCTGCGATTGTTGACTTAATGGAAGCTGATTCTTCTAAACTAATTCATCGTAATGCTTTCAATATTAGTGCAATGAGTGTTGCACCGGATGATATTGCTGCCAGTATCGCCAAATACATTCCGGGGTTTAAAATTTCGTATGATGTGGACCCTGTACGACAAAGAATAGCCGAAAGCTGGCCCAATTCGATTGATTCTACGGCGGCTAAAGAAGAATGGGGCTTCAAAATTAAGTATGATTTAGATAAAATGACGCAGGATATGATTGAAAAATTAAGACAAAAACGGCAATTGAGAATATCCGGTTGACAGCTTAGGTTGGACTTATTTTCTATTAGATGAAAAGACAGCGAGGCACTTTAAATGCTTCGCTGTCATCTTTTTACATAAATGAATTTGTCGTGTTTCTCCTTAACCCGCCCGATAATCGCTGCATCGGTTAAACCTTTTGAACGAAGCTCTTCCACGTAACGCTCAGCTTCTTCTTCACTCATGGAAACAAGCAGTCCACCGGATGTAATAGCATCACATAATACTAATTGTTCCTCAGGTGAAATATCTTGATACTCCACATCAGCTTCAAGCCATCTGTGATTTGACTTGGAGCCGCCAGGAACAACGCCTTTTGTTGCTAACTCTATGGCACCATCCAGAATAGGTACCTGTGTGAATGATATTTCGAAGCTTACATTACTTCCGCGTGCCATCTCACTGCCATGACCCAGCAGTCCAAATCCTGTTACATCCGTAACGGAATGTGGCTGATAAGCCGTTAACGTCTGGGCAGCTGTTTTATTCAGCATGGCCATTGTTTCGGTAACAAGTTGTTCCTGCGCATGGGTAACCGCACTTCGTTTGATTCCCGTCGTTAAGATGCCCACACCGATCGGTTTTGTTAATACGAGGGCATCGCCCGGTTGAGCCCCAATATTTTTCCACACCTTATCAGGATGAACAATTCCTGTGACCGACAGCCCAAACTTTGGTTCCTGGTCATCAATGGAATGCCCGCCAACTGTAATCGCGCCGGCTTCTTTAACCTTATCAGCAGCACCGCGCAGTATTTCCGCTAACATATCTGCGCCAAGCTTCTTAATGGGATAGCCAACTATATTCAACACGGTTTTTGGTTCGCCGCCCATTGCATACACATCACTCAATGAATTCGCCGCAGCAATTTGCCCGAACATATAAGGGTCATCGACAATCGGGGTGAAATAATCCACGGTTTGAATCAAGGCGATAGAATCCGTTAATTGATAAACGCCGGCGTCATCACTCGTTTCATTTCCAACAAGCAATTCCGGAACAGGGGCTTGTTTTGGTAGTAGACGCAAAACTTGCGTCAGGTCCTCGGGACCAATTTTACAGCCTCAACCGGCTTTTGTTGATAACGAAGTTAGGCGAATTTTCTCTTGTTCACTCATTATGTACACCTCCACTATCAAGTAGTATACCTTTTTCACAATGAAACCGCACGGATAGTAAAAAGGATTTGCAAAAATATGATAAAATAAGATAAAATAATTCCTACTATTACATTGTGAATTTCTTATATTGGAGGGTCTTTTTTGAAGACATATGAAATCACTGTTGAATTTTGTATGATGTGAAATTACGCACCAAAAGCTGCGAGTTTCGCAGAAGAGCTGATTACCCATTTCCGAAGAGATATTAAGAAGGTCGAATTAATCCCAAGTTCCGGCGGGGTGTTCGAAGTAATTGTTAATGGAGTCAAAATCTATTCGAAGGATGAGACTGGTGTTTTTCCAGACACAGATGAAATCATTCGAAAATTGGAATCCGAATAGAAGAAAAACCCTCTTACGTTTTTAAGAGGGTTTTTCTAATAGGCAGTAATAATATTATGTAAACTAATTCTGTAAAAGAAGAGCTACGGTAAGGTAATATAGCGATTTTTTCCTATTCCATTCTCTTTTTTTGAAATAAAGATCTCTAACAGACCGTCTTGAAATAAGGCGGATACACAATGGTGGATAATAGGGAAGGGAAAATGAATTCTACGTTCCTTTTTTGATAATGAAGAGGGAAATGCTGTAATGAATAGAATGGAACCTTCAATCTTTACTTCTAGTTCCGAGCTTAAGTAATCCTTCAAGTCTGCCTCCACAATCCAGTGATCATCAGTCTCATAAATATCTATTTTAAATATTGTATGGTCCTCATGTGTTGTATGCGGATCAAGAAAATAATCCTTTAACCACTGTTCCATCTGGTCCGAATCGGGCGAATGTTGTTGCGTTTTTTTGTTCTTATCCATTTCTAGCTCCTCCTTGCTCGTTTCATCTTATTCAAACGGTCGCCAAAATGTGAAAGCTGGTATAAAATAGGTCAAAAGAAGGATTTAATAAAGGAGTTTTATTCGTGAAGGAAATTTTACGATCAATACCGCCTGTCCATGAACTGCAGCATCATCCCCAATTTTTCAATCTTCTTAAAGAGACGGGACTGGATACCGTTCAACTAACGAAACAGTTAAAGGAAATCATTGACGACATTAGGCAGGCCATCCGCGATAATCAATGGCAGGGAGCCGTTCCTGGAACGGAGCCATTTATCAATGAGTTATTCCAATTGCTGAAGAAATCGGTAACGAAACAGTTTAGCTATACAATGGAGAAAGTAATGAATGCGACCGGGACGATTTTACATACGAACCTTGGCAGGGCTAGATTAAGTGAGGCAGCCATCAGCCATGTCGTTGAAACAGCAAAACACTATTCTAACCTTGAGTACAACTTGGATGAGGGAGAACGGGGTTCGCGCCATAGTCATGTAGAAGCGCTCATTAAAGAAATGACTGGTGCAGAAGCAGCAATGGTCGTGAATAATAATGCCGCAGCGGTTTACCTTGTGTTACGAGCACTGGCCGAAAGCAAAGAAGTTATCGTCTCAAGAGGCCAGCTAGTTGAAATTGGCGGGTCGTTTCGAATTTCCTCGATTATGGAGGAAAGCGGCGCAAAGCTCGTGGAAATTGGCACGACCAATAAAACTCACCTATATGACTATGAAAAAGCTGTGACGCCGGACACAGCGATTGTGATGAAGGTCCATACGAGCAACTTTAAGGTGATTGGGTTTACGAAATCGGTGGCCACGGATGAACTTATTCGGTTAACGAACTCGCTTGATGGAGTGATTTTTTACGAAGATTTAGGAAGCGGCGCGTTGTTTGACTTCAGGAAGCATGGTATCGGTGAAGAGCCGGTAGTTAAAGAGGTCATTGAAATGGGGGCAGATGTTGTAACATTTAGTGGAGACAAGCTGCTAGGAGGGCCTCAGGCCGGCATTATCGCTGGAAAAAGAAGCCTGATAAACCGCTTAAAAAAACATCAATTAGCACGAGTAGTTCGAGTAGACAAAATGACGCTTGCAGCTCTTGAGGGGACACTCCTAGATTATGCCCGTGGTGAAAATGCCATGCGCAATATTCCAACCATTCGTGATTTATTAGTGACTGCTAAGGAATTAGAAGAAAGATCGCACGTTTTTGTTACAAAATTGTTAGACAGAACAAGTGATTTTGAGGCGAAAATTTTTCCTGAAACAAGCCAAGTCGGCGGAGGGACAATGCCTGATGTCGAACTTCCGACAATGGTCATTGCCTTAAAGCATCGTTCCTTAACGGCAGAACAATTGGCAAGAAAATTACGTACGGAAAACAAACCAGCGATTGTGGGGAGAATTCAAAAAGAGGAATTTATCATCGATTTACGGACAGTTTCAGTGGAGGAAGAAGCAGTGCTGCTTGAGGCAATAGTGAACGTTCAACCTTAAGTAAGAAATCGGCTGAATCGCCGATTTCTTCCTTTTCAACTTTTGATCCAGTACGCTACATGTCATGGCTGGAGTTATGTGTAGCCCGTGTGTGATTACGATTTTTTACTTTTTTAGACCCGCTTAATGGTTCAGGCTGACCGGATTGTTTTGGCGCATTTTTCCGCATATCGGTACTATCGTTTTTGTTTGTCATTTTTTATCCCTCCTCATGATAGTTAGGATGTTATCAATCGCCCTTTTTATGCTGAATATTTTTTGCTTGTTGGTGCAATTTAAAGGGTAAACAAAAATGAAGGAGGAAGAAATGTGACACAAAGAAATCCTTATAACAAGAATAAACAAGAGGCATTTCAAGCGGCACAGCAAGGGTTTGAGGATGCCCAAGGTCTATTTGAAACCATTGTCAGTGACAGCGCCAATTATGGTCATCAACTAAAGCATTTAAAAAATGAGGTAAATGAGGCATATCAGCAAATTGAAAATGCCTTAGAAGTTGCCTCCGAAACACAACGGGTGCAATTGGAGCGTTACCAGCAGGATTTGCGACAAATGGTAACAGAAGTAAATCAAGTAGAGTAACCAGTTTGAAAGGGAAGATGGGCACTCCTCGAGACCCATCTTCGGTCCTTCAAATGAGTATGATGGGCTTATTCTTTATTGATTCTTCTTTCGCTTCTTATTGTTCCGTTTCTCCATTTCCGTTAATGGCTCATTTGCCATCTCCTCATGAAAACCCGCACCATTGCCTTGTGCCTTGGCAGCATTCATTCCAGGGATTACATGATTCGCCTTATCTTTTGCCACTCCATTCACCTCCTACTTGTTACTATTTCCTGTGAAACAAAATAAATGACAATTAATTGTTTTTTTGACATAATAACAATTATATCCATTCAGTTTTAGGAAGCTTAATAATATAAGGAAATCCAAGTTTTTCGAATTATTCTGAACAATTTACATAAAAATCGATAAGGAAAACTTATCAAACACAATAACTTTCTTGTTATTTACTTATGTAATCGCTTGTATTAAGATAGAACTGAAGCTGAATGGAAAAATTCAAATTTTTCTATCTTTTTGGGAATTTTGTTTTTTAATGTCGAGTAAGGGGGTTTTTTGAATGGTGAAAAACGATGTATTTAACGCGCGTTCTTCCTTTAATGTAAACGGCAAAAGCTATCATTATTACCGTTTAAATGCTTTGGAAGAAGCAGGTATTGGCAATGTTTCCAAATTGCCGTATTCCGTTAAAGTACTACTTGAATCTGTGCTCCGTCAATACGATGGCCGTGTCATCACGAAAGAGCACGTTGAAAATTTAGCTAAATGGGGTACTAAGGAGCTAAAAGAGGTGGATGTTCCATTTAAGCCATCTCGTGTAATCCTGCAAGACTTTACAGGTGTACCAGCTGTTGTGGACCTTGCATCTTTAAGAAAAGCAATGGCTGATCTTGGCGGCGATCCTGATAAAATCAACCCGGAAAAAACGGTTGACCTTGTCATCGACCACTCGGTACAAGTTGATGCCTACGGTTCAGCTGATGCCTTGAAGATTAATATGGATTTTGAATTTGAACGAAATGCTGAGCGTTATCAGTTCTTAAGCTGGGCGCAAAAAGCTTTTAACAACTATCGTGCGGTTCCGCCGGCAACTGGTATTGTTCACCAGGTTAACCTTGAATATTTAGCAGATGTTGTTCATGTTGCTGAAGTTGACGGGGAGCTTGAAACGTATCCAGATACATTAGTAGGTACTGACTCTCACACAACCATGATCAACGGTCTTGGCGTTCTCGGCTGGGGCGTTGGCGGTATTGAAGCAGAGGCGGGAATGCTTGGACAGCCTTCCTACTTCCCAGTTCCGGAAGTTGTTGGAGTGAAATTTATCGGTGAGCTGCCAAATGGGGCAACGGCTACTGACCTTGCCTTAAAAGTGACCCAAGTTCTTCGTAAGCATGGGGTAGTCGGTAAATTCGTTGAATATTTCGGACCTGGGGTATCGACACTTCCGCTCGCTGACCGGGCAACGATCGCAAACATGGCTCCGGAATACGGTGCAACGTGTGGATTCTTCCCAATCGATGATGAATCACTCGCATACCTGCGCTTAACAGGCCGTGATGAAGAGCACATCAAAGTGGTTGAACAATATTGTAAAGAAAACGGCTTATTCTTCAATCCTGCTGAGGAGCCAGTTTATACAGATGTAATTGAAATTAACCTTGCTGAAATTGAAGCAAATCTTTCTGGTCCTAAGCGGCCGCAGGATTTAATTCCACTTTCAAAAATGAAGGAAGAGTTCGTGAAAGCCGTCTCTGCTCCACAGGGAAATCAAGGTTTTGGCTTACAAGCGGAAGAACTTGAGAAATCTGCTATCATCAAGTTTAACAACGGGGATGAAGCCGAAATCAAAACCGGTGCCGTCGCGATTGCGTCGATTACAAGCTGTACCAATACTTCTAACCCATATGTTCTTGTGGCTGCTGGTCTTGTTGCGAAGAAAGCAGTTGAACTTGGCATGGAAGTACCAAAATTCGTCAAAACATCGTTGGCACCAGGTTCCAAGGTAGTCACAGGCTATCTTCGTGATTCTGGATTGCTTCCATATCTTGAGAAAATCGGCTTCAATCTTGTTGGTTACGGCTGTACAACCTGTATCGGCAACTCTGGTCCATTAAAAGAAGAAATTGAAAAAACAATTGCGGAAAACGATTTATTAGTGACATCTGTTCTTTCCGGTAACCGTAACTTTGAAGGACGGATTCATCCGCTTGTAAAAGCTAACTATCTTGCATCACCACCGTTAGTTGTAACCTATGCACTGGCAGGTACAGTAAATGTAGATTTTGCCTCTGAACCAATCGGCAAAGATAAAGATGGTAATGATGTATTCTTTAAAGATATATGGCCATCTACTGCCGATGTTAATGATGTTGTGAAACGGACGGTTACTCCGGAGTTATTCCGTAAAGAGTACGAGAATGTGTTTGGTGACAACGAGCGTTGGAACGAAATCAAAACAAGCAATGAGCCACTATATAATTGGGATCCTGAATCTACTTATATTCAAAACCCACCGTTCTTTGAGGGCTTATCAAAAGAGCCAGGTAAAGTTGAACCATTAACAGGACTTCGTATTGTTGGGAAATTCGGTGATTCTGTAACAACTGACCATATTTCTCCTGCAGGAGCAATTGGTAAAAATACTCCAGCCGGGAAATATTTATTAGAGCGTGGCGTACAGCCTCGTGATTTTAACTCTTACGGTTCTCGTCGTGGTAACCATGAGGTGATGATGCGCGGTACTTTTGCAAACATTCGTATCCGCAACCAAATTGCACCGGGTACGGAAGGGGGCTTTACGACTTACTGGCCAACTGGTGAAGTTATGTCCATTTATGATGCTTGCATGAAGTATAAAGAAAATGGTACTGGCTTGATGGTTGTTGCCGGTAAGGACTACGGAATGGGCTCTTCCCGTGACTGGGCTGCCAAAGGGACGAACCTTTTAGGCATCAAGACCGTCCTCGCTGAAAGTTTTGAACGAATCCATCGGTCGAACCTTGTGTTAATGGGTGTGCTGCCGCTTCAATTTAAAGAAGGCGACAGTGCTGAAACACTGGGGTTAACTGGTAAAGAAACGTTTGCAGTACAGGTCGATGAAACGGTAAAACCACATGACCTTGTGAAAGTGACAGCTGTTGACGAAAACGGCACGAAAAAAGAATTTGAAGTAGTAGTCCGCTTTGATTCTGAAGTTGAAATTGACTATTATCGTCATGGCGGTATCCTGCAAATGGTTCTTCGTGAAAGATTACAACAAGCGTAATTAACTCTGCCAAGAAACACCATGCGTTATTCGCATGGTGTTTCTTGCTTTTCGACAAACACTATCACTAAAAGGGCGCCTTGCGCTTTTCTAATTTGTCACAGAATCGGCAAATTGGTATTTTGTTTTACCTAAGTTAATAGTGTAAAATCGAATGTAGTGATTATGAATGAAAAGGAAGGGGATTTTCGGGATGATAAAGAAGGTAATTGCTGCTGTTATCTTGATTACATTGCTAACAGTGGCGATTGTTCAGGCAGTTGATAAACAGACAGATAAGCAGCCCGATACCGCAAAAGAGGTCTCAGCCAATAAGACAGGTCTGACGATTGGAGCAAAGGCACCTGATTTTGAACTGAAGACACTAAGTGGTGAAACCGTTAAACTCTCGGACCTAAAGGGAAAAAAAGTTATGTTAAACTTCTGGGCAACATGGTGCGGCCCTTGTAAGGCAGAAATGCCTGAGATGGAGCAATTTTTCAAATCAGCTGATAAAGATATCAAGATACTCGCTGTCAATATCGACCCGCAATTAGATGTGAAGGGCTTTGTTGATGAATATAAGCTTACTTTCCCAATCCTTCTTGATACGGAAGATGCTGTAAATGAGAAATATCAAGTTGTTGCCATTCCAACGACCTATTTTATTGATAGTAATGGAATTATTCAAAATAAATTTCCAGGTACAATGAAGCTTGCAGATATGAAGGAATTAACAAGTAAACTAAAATGAGATATAGAAGACGTTGGTTTTTCATTCAACGTCTTTTTTTATTGTTAAAAACCAATTAAATTTTCAAAAAGTTGTAATAATTGAAAGCGTTTATGGTCATAATAATTGTTACAATAGGAAATAAGGAAGGTGATAAACATGAGAAGACCAAGAAAACGTTCCTTTGCAGAATTGGTTTCAGAAAATAAGCTACAACTTTTGAAAGATAGCGCTGCGATGGAAAAGATCGAACAACGGCTAGAACAAAAGCGACTAGGCAAAGCCGAATAACCAAAAGTTTTCCAATCATGGTTCCCCTGCTTTTTGGACAAAATGATACTAAGGGGGGGTTATTATGGGTAAAGGTTATCAAACAAAACGGTTTAGACCCGATCATATTGGAACACAGCCGCGAGGCTTCGGCGGTAATAAGGGCAAACAAATGCAAGATAAATCAGGTGAGCATGCCCAGGTAATGCAAACAAAAGGTGAATAAATAGATGAAAAGACCCAGGAAGCACTCATGCTGATGGGTCTTTTTGCTACTTTCTTCTTATCATATTTTTTCACTCTTGATACAAACTATATTTGTACCAAGTACACTTTTAGGAGGATCTTGAATGGCTTATAACAATAAACCAAAACCAGATGATCGTAGTGATAATGTTGAAAAACTGCAATCCATGGTTCACCATACAATTGAGAACATGGAAGCGGCGGAAGAATCATTAGAGTTTACTGATAGTGAACAACAACGCCGGCAAATCGAAGCAAAAAATCAGCGCAGACGGGAAAGTATTGATTCATTCCGTTCAGAAATTAAAGATGAAGCAAACAACACCTCGCAAGAATAACGTAAAATCAAGGACCGCCGATCTCGGAGAGGTCCTTTTTCAATTCCTCTTATTTACTGTTCTAAGCTTTCTTATGGTAAGATAGAAGGGAATTTTTGAAAAGATGTGATGAACTTTTGATACAACCTAACAATGGCCAAACCGTTTCTGATGAGCAAATTCGCCTGTGGGAACAAGAGCTGAACGAAACCGGAACCATCATTAATGAAAGTCAGCTCATAACTATTTTAAGCCGGGAAACAAATCCAATTGTTGTATCCAGCTTGTTAACGCTTGTGGCCCGTTCGAGACTCAACCGGAATAAACAAGATCATCTTGCCTTCGTTTGGCTTGAAAAGGCGGTAAAGTTAAACCCTCATAATCAAACAGCCAAAAAAGTCATCATTCATTCCGATTGGAAGAAATTTAAAGCTTTACTTTTACCGCTCTCTTTCCCTGCTATAAGGGAAACGGATAATCGGACGGCCAAAAGAAAAATAGCGGAAGAGTACATAGAAATATGCCAGCGCTTTTTAACAGATGGCAAAAAAGCGCTCCGTGATTTACAACGGGCGGTCGATCTTGTCTCAACGATGATGGAAAAAGAGCTTTTTTATAAATATCAACAGCTTTACGATTTGCTTTCGACTGCCATTGAGGAAACGGAAAATTTGTTAAAGGCAGCAAAGGAGTACGAACAGTCAATTATCGGTGTGTTTCACACAGCGGTTTACTATGAGGATTTAAAGTTACACCTATCCAAGGTGAAGGAAATAAAACGGAAATGGGAGCAGCACTTTTTGGAAACAGAGGAGGAAAGCTCTTCCGCCACTGAAAATGCATTGGAACAATTTAATGAAATGATTGGGATGGAGTCGGTTAAGAACCGGGTAGAAGCTTTTTATCGATATGTTAAATACCAAAAACTGCGCAAGGAAAAAGGATTTCACATAAAAGATGAGCTGAATCTAAACATGATTCTTATCGGCAATCCCGGTACTGGAAAAACCACACTGGCGCGCCTCATCGCCAAAATCTATCATGAGCTTGGCGTCTTGCCGCGTGAAGAGGTGATTGAAACGAACCGCTCACAACTTGTCGGTTCCTTTGTTGGACAGACTGAGGAGAACGTCCGGGCGGTTGTCGAACGTTCTCTCGGCGGCGTGTTATTTATTGATGAGGCCTATAGTTTAAAACGCGAGGGGCAGGCAGGAAATGATTATGGGCAAGCAGCGATTGATACGCTGGTTTCACTTATGACCGGTAAAGAGTACGGTGGAAAATTTGCTGTCATTTTAGCAGGCTACCCTGAGGAAATGCGTACGTTTTTAGATGCAAACCCAGGACTTTTCAGTCGTTTTCCCCAATCCAATTTCATTCATTTACCCAATTATTCGAATCAAGAATTAATCGAAATTGGTGAAAAGGTTGCCGCCGATAATGATTATTATTTAACGGATGAGGCTAGAATCGAGCTTGGCCATCGTCTTGAACAGGAACGGGTCGATGATACATTTGGTAATGCCCGCACCGCCAGTAATCTTGTCCTAGAGGCGATTTTTAAAAAAGGGGCAACAAACGCCGGAGACGATGATGTCCTCCAGTATATGATTTTAAATAAAGAAGACTTTTTGTCGGAGCGGAAGGAAAGGGAAGATTCGCCGATTGAAGACCTGAATCGCTTAATCGGACTTGATTCATTAAAAGCTGAACTAAGGGCGCTTTTTTCATTTGTGAAAATGCAGCAATTTAGGCGTAACAAAGGGCTTCCAGCAGTGCCGCTACAACTGCATTCCGTGTTTACCGGAAACCCGGGGACCGGCAAAACGACCGTTGCCAAAATCTATGCGAAACTGCTAAAAGAATGTGGTATGTTAAAAAGAGGTCATCTGGTTGTCACAAGCCGTGCTGATTTTGTTGCGGGCTATGTCGGGCAAACAGCCGGTAAAACAAAGAAAAAGATTAGGGAAGCCCTCGGCGGTGTCTTATTCATTGACGAGGCTTATTCCCTCCTTGGATCTACAGCTGGCGATTTTGGCAAAGAGGTTATTGATACCCTTGTCGATGAGATGACGAAGCACAATGAAAACCTCGTGGTTGTCCTCGCCGGTTATCCAAATGAAATGGAGATGCTGCTTGAAAGTAACCCGGGGCTTCGTTCCCGGTTTAAAAAGTTCTTCTTCTTTCCCGATTATTCTACTGATGAACTGCTTAGGATCATGGTATCTTATGCCGGGGGCTATCAATATCAAATAACGGAAGAGGCTAAAAATTTGCTGCTTGAAAAAATAGAAAAAGAGCCGGTCAAAGGAAACGGGCGCTTTGCTACAAATATAGTGGATGCGATGATTCAAGCCCAGGCAGCAAGATTAATTACAGACGACGGACAAGCCTTTCATGACGAACACCTCCTTGAACAAGCATTGATTTTAGAGGCGGCAGATGTGGCAACGGCTTTTAGTAAAATTTAATAAGGGGGAAGACTAAAAATGGATCCATTTTTTGTTTCGGAAAGATCAATTCAGCTTTATTATGCCGATACGGACATGATGGGTGTGATCTATCATGCCAATTATTTGAAGTTTTTTGAATTAGGCCGAACGGGATTGATTGAAGATTTAGGGTATAGCTATCTGGCCATGGAGGAAGCTGGTTATTTCGCCCCTGTTTATGATGTCCAAGTAACGTATAAGAAGGCATTGCGTTACGGTGACCAAGCGTTTATTAACACTTGGGTGGAACAAAACGATGGAATTAAAACAGTTTATGGCTATACGATCGTTAACGGTGATGCGGAGGTGTGTGCAGAAGGAAAAACAACTCATATCATCGTGAAAAAAGACAATTTCAGACCAACATCGTTTAAAAAGGCGTTCCCAGAATGGTTTTTAAAATATGAGGATATCAAGAAAAAGTAAAACTGACTATATTTCTTACAGAAAGCGGTGCTTCCTTTTATAAGCTCCGCTTTCTTATTTCTTATGTATTACTGCATAGTCTATAGCCATTTAATTTTCGGTTCGGTTTTAATGATAATTCGTTTAATATTGGTGCGGTGGCGTAATATCACAAACGATGCTAACAGGATGATTACAATTAGCAGCGGAGGATCCCATTCCCCTATCATCCCAGAAATTAAAACGTAAAGGATTGCAACGATTCCGGCAATCATCGAAGATAAGGAGACATATTTGGTTATGTACAAACTAATAAAGAAAGCAAGCACAAGTATTATGAACAATAACGGAGCATAGCACAATATAACCCCGCCGGAGGTCGCAACTGCTTTTCCACCGCGAAACCTGGCAAAGATGGGATAAGTATGGCCAATGACAGCAAGGACACCTGGAATCAATGGGTGTAGTTCAACGGACAGGATGTAGGGTAATGCAGCTGCAAGTGTCCCCTTTAAAATATCAGCAAGTGTCACGACTGATCCTGCCTTCACACCAAGTGTACGAAATGTATTAGTCGCTCCCAAGTTCCCGCTCCCATGCTCACGAATATCCGTTTTATAAAAAACCTTACCGATAATTAAGCCGGAAGGGATGGAGCCAAGTAAATAGGCAAGAATGAAGATGATGATAAATTGATCCATTCATGATTTCCCCTTTAACAAAAGATCAAGCTATTCTATTTTACACCATGATATGATGAAAATCATCATATGCTTCTATTTTTGTGTAGGTTTAGCGTCAATTTTTTTACAAAAATATGAAGAATTTTCAAACCATTTGTTACAGTCCTTCCTGTTCTATATCTAATAGGGGGGATATGGGTTAAAATAAATAAAAAACAATCTATTCAGTCGGCTTTCATATGATGGAACTATGGGTCGGTTTTATCGTATCATCCTTTTCATAATGAGGTGAACTTATGTCAACAGAAACCGAACAGGAAATAAATTATCAGGAACTGGCAGAACAATATGAGGCGATCAATCAACTATTAGAAAAAAGAATCCAAGAGGAAATCGCCAAGAATCTTGAGAAAGACCAAATTCTCATTCAGCACTCTCGACTTGCGGTCATGGGTGAAATCATGTCTGCTATCGGCCATCAATGGCGTCAGCCGTTAAATAGCTTATTGTTATTAATTCAAGACGTAAGAGATGCACTGGAATTTGGGGAAATAAATGAATCTTATATCGATCGTTTTACACGGGAGAGCATGATTCAAATCAAACATATGTCACAAACCATCCATGATTTTCGTAAATTTTATAAACCGAACAATGAAAAAAGTACCTTCTCCGTTGGAGATTCAATTGAAGAGGCGTTGTCGATTTTTTCGCCATGCCTTAAAACTCACGGGATTTTCGTAGAATTTGAAAATAGAGGCCAGCAGTTAGCCTATGGCTATCCAAATGAGTTTAGCCTGGCAGTATTAAACGTTTTAACAAATGCCCGTGATGCTTTTGTGCTAAAAGAAATACCCAGACGAAAAATTACGATCGAAATCATGGAAACAAAGGAATTTGTTACGGCGATATTTACAGATAATGCTTATGGGATACAGCCTGCCATTATTGATAAGGTATTCCATCCCCATTTTACTACGAAGCCGAACGGTACGGGTCTAGGATTATATTTGACCAAGATGACTCTAGAAAAAATGGATGGCAGTGTGACAGTCGAAAATACCGGAGACGGGGCACGGTTTAGTATCAATGTTCCCAAGGCTACAGCAGCAAAAGGATAGCGGTCTGAGTCCTTTAGTTGTGTAATCCTAATTCATTCAGGTAAAATATAGGAGAGTGATGATTGAGGAGTGGAGAGAATGACGATTGAAAATCCAAGCCGCGAGGAAATCAAGGCAATATTGAAAAAAGCAAAACGGATTGCTGTTGTTGGCTTAAGCAGTAATCCCGAAAGGACTTCCTACCAGGTTTCGGCTGCGATGCAAAAAGCGGGCTATGAGATCATTCCGGTCAATCCGACCATTGATGAAGCACTCGGTGTCAAGGCTGTTGCGTCATTAAAGGATATTGAAGGTCATATAGACATTGTCAATGTATTCCGCCGTTCCGAGCAGCTCTTGGATGTAGCAAAGGAATTTGCTGAGATTGATGCTGATGTTTTTTGGGCCCAACAGGGTCTCGTCAATGAAGAGGCCTATCAATTTTTAAAAGAAAAGGGTTATACCGTGATTATGGATCGCTGTATTAAAGTGGAACATGCTTTAACAAAGGCCTGATGATTTCTTAAAAGCTGCCAAAAAAGGAGGCGGCTTTTTTTATTGTATACGGAATTAATCTATTAAAAGGCTGTCAATCCACCGCAGGTTATCATTATTTATTTGCCAAATCAAAATAAATCGCTAAAATAAACCTTAGACCCTTGCTTGAAATATGATAAAATAAAATAGCAAACATTCGTTCTTAAAGGAAAATAGAATGCTTTATCGAATGTGAATAAAACAGTATTGATGATAGTTTTTTTGTAGTGAAAGGGGAATTTTAGTGGCAAGAAATCAGCAAGCTTTTGATTATAATGATGATGCCATACAAGTACTTGAAGGACTTGAAGCCGTTAGAAAACGACCCGGCATGTACATTGGCAGCACTGATTCACGTGGACTTCACCATCTCGTCTATGAGATTGTCGATAACTCCGTCGATGAAGCGCTTGCAGGGTATGGCGATCATATTATTGTTAAAATACACAAAGATAACTCCATCAGCGTCGTCGATAAAGGACGTGGATTTCCTACCGGAATGCATAAAACGGGAAAACCAACAGCAGAGGTCATTCTTACAGTCCTTCATGCCGGCGGTAAATTCGGCCAGGGTGGATACAAGACGAGCGGTGGTTTGCATGGTGTAGGTGCCTCTGTTGTCAATGCATTATCAGAATGGCTGACCGTCACCATCAAACGAGACGGCTTCATTTATGAACAGCGCTTTGAACACGGCGGCAAGCCAGTATCAACCCTTGAAAAAATTGGAAAAACCAACCAAACGGGGACTACGATTCATTTTAAGCCCGACCCGAAAATTTTTTCAACTACCACCTATAATTTTGAAACATTATGCGAGCGGCTCCAGGAATCGGCTTTCTTGTTAAAAGGGTTAAAAATTGAAATCATCGATGCACGCAACGATTTACACGAAGTATTTCATTATGAAAACGGAATTGAAGCGTTTGTCGCTTATTTAAATGAGGAAAAGGATGTTCTCCACCCAGTAGTCAGTTTCGAAGGGGTGCAAAACCATATCGAGGTCGAATTTGCCTTTCAATTTAATGATGGCTATTCGGAAAACGTCTTGTCATTTGTTAATAATGTCCGTACGAAAGATGGCGGCACTCATGAAGCAGGTTCGAAAACAGCGATGACAAGGGCATTTAATGATTATGCCCGCAAGGTGGGTCTGTTAAAAGAGAAGGATAAAAACTTGGATGGCTCTGATATTCGCGAAGGTCTATCTGCTATTATTTCAGTCCGCATTCCCGAGGATCTGCTCCAGTTTGAGGGGCAAACGAAGGGAAAATTAGGTACAAGTGAGGCACGATCCGCAGTGGACGCCGTTGTCTCTGAACACCTTTCCTATTTCTTAGAAGAAAACCCGGATATCAGCTCGCTGCTGATCAAAAAATCAATCAAGGCTTATCAAGCACGCGAAGCAGCAAGAAAAGCAAGAGAAGATGCAAGAAGCGGGAAAAAACGCAAACGCTCAGATGCTCCGCTATCAGGAAAGTTGACACCGGCACAATCACGCAATCCACAAAAAAATGAACTTTATTTGGTGGAGGGAGATTCTGCGGGTGGTTCGGCAAAGCAAGGCCGCGACCGCCGCTTCCAAGCTGTTTTGCCACTCCGGGGTAAGGTTATTAATACAGAAAAGGCCAAGCTCTCGGATATTTTTAAAAACGAAGAAATTAATACAATCATCCATGCTATCGGTGCTGGTGTCGGCTCTGATTTTACCATCGAAGATATTAACTATGATAAAGTTATTATCATGACAGATGCGGATACGGATGGTGCCCATATTCAGGTACTCCTGTTAACCTTCTTCTACCGCTATATGAAGCCGCTTGTGGAGGCGGGGAGAGTATTTATTGCTCTGCCGCCGCTTTATAAAGTAAGCCGCGGAACCGGTAAAAAAGAAGTGATTGAATATGCCTGGAATGAGGAGGAGCTGCAAACGGCTATCAAAAATGTCGGCAGAGGCTACATCATCCAGCGCTACAAAGGTCTGGGTGAAATGAACGCCGACCAGCTTTGGGAAACGACGATGGATCCGGAGACAAGAACGTTGATCCGTGTGAAAATCGATGATGCCGCACGGGCGGAGCGCAGGATCACAACACTTATGGGCGATAAGGTAGAACCTCGCCGTAAGTGGATTGAAAGTAATGTTGCCTTTGGGTTAGAGGAAGATGATACGATTTTGGAAAATGAAAATATTATGGTTGCCGAAGGAGATTATGAAGGATGAATGCACAAGAGAAATTTCGTGACCTCCCATTAGAAGATGTCCTCGGCGATCGTTTTGGCCGATATAGTAAATATATTATTCAAGAACGGGCCCTGCCGGACGCCCGGGACGGTTTGAAACCGGTGCAGCGCAGAATCTTGTACGCGATGCATGTAGAAGGCAATACCCATGACAAAGGCTTCCGTAAAGCGGCAAAAACCGTTGGTAACGTCATTGGTAATTATCACCCGCATGGTGATTCCTCTGTTTATGAGGCGATGGTCCGGATGAGTCAGGAATGGAAGGTTCGTAAGGTGTTGGTGGAAATGCATGGAAATAATGGCAGTGTCGATGGTGACCCGCCAGCAGCGATGCGTTATACAGAAGCAAGACTATCCGCAATTGCGGCAGAACTTTTGCGTGATATTGAGAAACAAACGGTTGATTTTATCCCAAACTTTGACGATACTTCAATGGAACCTACTGTATTGCCAGCGATATTTCCGAACTTGCTTGTAAATGGTTCTACTGGGATTTCGGCAGGTTATGCAACCGATATCCCACCCCATCATCTTGGTGAAGTCATTGACGGTGTGATAATGAAGATGGATAAGCCCGATGTATCTGTTGATGAATTGATGACGGTCATAAATGGACCTGATTTTCCTACCGGAGGCATTATTCAGGGGATCGATGGGATTAAAAAGGCCTATGAAACCGGTAAAGGTAAGATAATTGTCCGCGGAAAAGCACAGATTGAAGACATCCGTGGCGGCAGACAGCAAATTGTCATCACGGAAATTCCGTATGAAGTCAATAAGGCGAATCTCGTCAAAAAAATGGATGAATTCCGCCTGGACCGTAAAGTCGAGGGGATTTCTGAAGTACGTGATGAAACCGACCGTACCGGTTTACGCATTGTGATTGAACTGAAAAAGGACGTCGATGCGACAGGTGTTTTGAACTATTTATATAAAAACAGCGACCTTCAAGTTACATACAATTTTAATATGGTCGCCATCCATAATAAGCGTCCAAAACTGATGGGACTGCGTGACCTGCTTGATGCCTATATCGAACACCAGAAGGAAGTAGTCACAAGGAGAGCAAAGTTTGAACTCCAAAAAGCGAAGGAACGCCAGCATATTGTCGAAGGCTTAATGAAGGCCTTGTCGATCCTTGATGAAGTGATTGCTGCGATCCGGGCATCAAAGGATAAACGCAATGCGAAAGACAATTTAATCGCCGAATTTGCATTTACTGAGGCACAAGCGGAAGCGATTGTTTCGCTACAATTGTACCGGTTAACCAATACAGATATCACCGCCCTGAGAAATGAAGCGGATGAATTGGCAAAGAAAATTATCGAGTTAACCAGCATTTTAGAAAGCGAGAAGAAGCTTCACTCTGTTATTAAAAAAGAACTAAAAGACGTGAAAAAGCGCTTCGTTGATGAGCGCCGTTCAAAAATCGAAGCTGAAATTGAAGAAATCAAAATTAATCTCGAGGTTATGGTTGCCAGCGAGGATGTCATCGTCACGGTTACAAAAGAAGGCTATGTGAAACGGACAAGCCAGCGTTCCTATGCGGCCTCAAACGGTCAGGATTTTGCTATGAAGGAATCCGATCGTCTGCTAGCACAGCTTGAAATGAATACACAAGATGTATTGCTGCTATTTACAAACAAAGGCAATTACTTATACTGTCCAGTTCATGAACTGCCGGATATTCGCTGGAAGGATTTGGGCCAGCATGTGGCCAATATTATTCCAATTGACCGTAATGAGGAAATCGTCAAGGCAATACCGGTGAATGACTTTGAAACGGATGGGTTCCTTCTGTTTGTTACAAAAAATGGCATGGTGAAAAAATCGATGTTAAAACAGTATAAAGCACAGCGTTATTCCAAGCCGCTTGTTGGCATCAATCTGAAGGAAGATGATCGGGTCGTTGATGTCTATCAAACGGATGGACAGAAAGAATTGTTCTTGGTTACTCATTTTGGTTATGCCCTATGGTTTGACGAGGAAGAAATTAGTATCGTCGGAATTCGGGCTGCTGGTGTTAAAGGAATGAATTTAAAAGATGGCGACTACGTAGTTGGCGGCCAGCTTATTACTCCTGAGGGCAGTACGTCTGAATCCATAGTGATTGCCACACAGCGCGGTGCCTTGAAACGGATGAAATTAACTGAATTTGAAAAATCCACCCGTGCTAAACGCGGTGTTGTCATCTTACGTGAACTAAAAGCGAATCCGCATCGTATTATCGGTTTTGCTGTTGCGGGTAATCAGGATGAAGTCTTCATCCAAACGGAAAAAGGCTGCATCGAAACGGTTAAAGCAGGAGAAATTCGGTTTAGTGACCGCTATTCAAATGGCTCGTTTATCCTTGATGAGGGAGAAAACGGAAAAGTGACAGATCTTTGGAAGGTAAAAGCAGAGGAAACTCCAAGTGAATAGCAGGTTTTGAACAGCAAGTTCAATTGCATAGACTTTTTTAAAAGACTCTCTAGTAAAATGAGAGTCTTTTTTCATGAATTGGGTATACTAGCTTGTATCAGTTTTTAGGGGAGGATGTAAGATGAAAAAAGAAACGTTTTTAGCTTTTGTCGGCTTTTTTCTAATATCGCTAACCACTGTCGTGTACGCAGCAGTCGATGAAAAAGACAAAACCATTACGATTTCCGAACAGAAAGCGGATATTACCGGAGATGGAGATTTAGAGACAATTTTGCTAAAAGGCGTCCCTTATCAGGATGAAAAAAGTTTTTTAAAGAAGATTTTTATTGAGGTCTCAGCATCCAATGGAAAAAACTATACGATTCCATTAGAAAGCGGGGTAAAAGCATCATTTCAATTAGTTGATTTAAATCACGATGGTGTAAAGGATGTGTTTGCAAGTGTTCAAACTGGGGGAAGCGGCGGGGATGTCCTTACCTTTTTACATTCATTTAAGGACTTTAATCACATCGATTTAACTGTACCTGAACCAGTTGAAATGGAAAGTCGTTTTTTAAAAGGTTATCAAGCAGAGATCAAAATTAAGGAAACCGGAAAAACCTATCACTTTAATCTAAAGAATAGGAAACCTTATTATAAAAAGCTAGGACTTTACTATAAAGGCAAATTGAATGAACCGACAGAGCTGATGGTTCACTCCTACTCCATTTTTAAGCCGGTTCAGCTTAAAGATGGGAAACTGGGAGTAAAGGGAGTCCAGCGAGTAGCGGGGATTGCCAATGGTGATACCATTGCAAATGTAGAATCAACCTGGTCCTATTCAAATAAGAAATGGAAATTACTTGATGTTAAAGTTATGGAGGTGGAGGAGTAATTAAATAATTGTAAAACTTTCATGAGAACAAATAGAAGCAATCTCGGAGTCCCCCAGTTTTTCTAAACAATTTAGGAGATCAGTTTAATGATTGGCGACCATTTGTGTTTCTTCTGCATGGTCGCCGATCTAGTTTATTGGCGACCAATTTTCCGGTCGTCAATTAGGTGTAGAAGCGACTGACACTCCTTATTCTTTCTCTCCACGGTCGCCAGCCAATCCCCCCTTGATTCCTTTTTTTAAATCGAATCACCAATTCAGTATAAATAGATTGACACTTGTTTTCTCCGGTCATATAATTAGGTTCGTAAATAATTTAGTAACTTAATTATTAGCAAACTTAATTAAATAACGAGGTGAAAACGGTGGCTAATATAGAAAGTGCCACAGCACAAAAACTGCTTCAAGTGTTCATGCAATTCCGTAAAGCCGGCTGGCATGATAAAAAAAATCGAAGGTATAATCCAAGTGAATTTAAGGTGTTAGCTGCTATCGAACAAGGGGCAAACAAGAAACAGCGGGAAATGAAGGTCTCGGAAATCAGCCAGCTGTTAAAAGTCACCCCACCAACCGTGACACAAATTATAAATACACTTGAAAAAGACGGCCTAATCGAGAGAAGGATAGACCCTAATGACCGGCGAGTGGTAAAAATTAAACTGTCTCCGAAGGGCATGGAGGTTGCCCGAAAAGCAAGAGAAGCATTCACGGAAACCTTACTCGGACTAATCGACTATTTAGGAGAAGAAGAAAGCGAACAATTGGCCGAATTGCTCTCCAAAGTACAACAATATTTTCAAGAATCAAACCGCTAATGGAGTTGAACAACCATGTTAAAACTGATGAAATATCTAAAATCATTTCAAATCCCGATTTATTTTGTCCTCGGTCTTATCCTGCTGCAATCATTAGCGGAACTATACCTGCCAACCTTAATGTCCGACATTGTTGATAAAGGTGTTGTTACCGGCGATACCCATTACATTTGGAAAATTGGCGGTTTCATGCTGCTCGTTGCCGCTGGAGGGATGATTTGTTCCGTTACGGCGAGCTTTTTTTCGGCAAAAGCAGCCTCGGGATTCGGTAAACTATTACGCAGCAAAGTCTTTTCACATGTAGGTGCCTTTTCATTACATGAATTCGATCAATTTGGCACCGCTTCGTTAATTACCAGAACCACCAATGATATTACGCAAATCCAACAAGTACTCATTATGGTGCTGCGAATGATGGTCCTGGCTCCGATGATGTGTATCGGTGGGATTATCATGGCCTTATCAAAAGATACAAAGTTAACCTTGGTTCTTGCTGTAGCGATTCCTATTCTGATCATAGTTATTTTAATCGTCCAAAGAAAGGCCATTCCGCTTTTTAAAGCAATGCAACTAAAACTCGATAAACTCAACCGCGTTTTACGAGAAAATTTAACCGGGATTCGTGTCATCCGTTCCTTTAATCGGGTTGACCATGAAAAAAAGCGGTTCGACGCTGCCAACTGGGATTTAACGCAAACGGCCATTAAAGTAAATAAAATTATGGCTGTAATGATGCCAATGATGATGATCATTTTAAACCTTACTTCTGTCGCGATTATTTGGTTTGGGAGCATTCGCATCAGCAATGGCCATATGGAAGTCGGCGACATGATGGCGTTTATCCAATATGCGATGCAAATCATGTTTTCCTTCTTGATGCTTGCTATGATGTTCGTGTTGATTCCGAGGGCATCCGTTTCTGCCGGAAGGATTGTTGAGGTACTCGAGACCGTTGCTGATATTCAAAACCCGGCTCAGCCAATTAAGCCTAAAGCAGGGTATGGGCAAGTTGAATTCCAAGATGTCAGTTTCAGCTACCCTGGTGCCGAAGTGGCAGCTATTTCCAATATTTCTTTTAAAATGAATCCAGGTGAAGTGACCGCGATTATCGGCGGAACTGGATCAGGAAAATCAACGCTCATTAATCTGATTCCTCGCTTTTATGATGTTGCAAGCGGCAAAGTGCTGCTAGACGGGATCGATGTTCGGGATATGACGCAGGAAAGCCTGCGGCAAAAAATCGGTTTCGTTCCACAACAAGCTGTTCTTTTCACAGGGACGATTGCAGAAAATATTCGTTATGGGAAAGAAGAGGCCACAGAGGAAGAAGTACGGCACGCTGCCGAAATCGCCCAAGCGTCAGAATTTATTGCGACAATGCCGGAGGGCTATGATACGATGATTGCCCAAGGTGGAACGAATGTTTCCGGGGGACAAAAACAGCGTTTATCGATTGCCCGCGCGCTTGTGAGAAAGCCGGAAATCTATGTGTTTGATGATAGTTTTTCTGCGCTGGACTTTAAAACCGATGCTAAGCTGCGTGCCGCATTAAAAGAAGAGACCGGAAATGCTACGGTGTTAATTGTCGCCCAGCGCGTCAGCACCATTATGGATGCAGATCAAATCATAGTCCTTGATAACGGCAAAATAGCTGGTATCGGTAAACATACACAATTAATGGAAACGAGCAAGGTATATCGTGAAATTGTGATGTCGCAGCTGTCAGAGGAGGAGATTGCATGAGTTCAAATACTAAGAACGAAAAATCTGAACAGCGCCCTGGAAGTTCTCGCGGCATGGGAATGCCAGCACCAAAAGCAAAGAATTTTAAAGGGACGTTAAAGCGATTAATAACTTATTTAAAGCCATATAAAGGGCAGCTTTTGGCTGTCTTTATCACCGCCATCATCAGTACCGTGTTTTCCATCGTCAGCCCGAAAATTATGGGGAAAGCAACAACAAAACTGTTTGAAGGTTTGATGATGAAATTAAAGGGTGTTCCCGGTGCCCATATCGATTTTACCTATATCGGGAATATTATCCTGCTGCTTATTGGTCTTTATCTTTTAAGCGCTGCTTTTGCCTATGTGCAGCAATACATCATGGCGGGGGTTGCACAAAAAACGGTTTACCACCTCCGTAAAGAAGTGGAAGAAAAGCTGAACCGGCTGCCGTTAAAATATTTTGATGGCCGGACTCATGGAGAAATTCTCAGCCGGGCCGTCAACGATGTGGATAATATTAGCACGACCCTGCAGCAAAGCTTAACACAGTTGATTACATCTATCGTGACTTTAATTGGAGTAATCGTCATGATGCTCTCGATTAGCCCTCTGATGACTTTAATTGTAGTCATTACCTTACCGCTCAGTTTTGTCGCGACGGCAAGTATCGCAAGAAAATCACAACGCTATTTTATAGGACAACAAATGGCACTGGGCCAGTTAAACGGGCACGTGGAAGAGATGTACACCGGTCATAAAATCATCAAGGTTTTTGGCCAAGAAAAGAAATCCATAGCCGATTTTGAAGTAATCAATGAAAAATTGTATCACTCTGGGTGGAAGGCGCAATTTGTTTCAGGCATGATTATGCCTATTATGTCGTTTATCAACAATATTGGATATGTGTTTGTATCAGTTGCCGGCGGAATTCTCGTCACGAAAAAAGCAATTGAAATTGGCGATATTCAAGCATTCATTCAATATGCCAGACAATTTTCCCAGCCGATTACGCAAACGGCGCAAATTACAAACATCATTCAATCAACGATTGCAAGCGCAGAGCGGGTGTTTGAAATCTTAGATGAATCAGAGGAAGTTCCGGAAGCTGTTGAGCCTAAAGTTATTACTGCTCCAAAAGGTGAAGTTGAATTTGAGCATGTATCCTTCGGTTATAAGAAAGATGAACTGTTAATCGAGGATATGAATATTTCCGTAAAACCTGGTCAAAAGATTGCAATTGTTGGACCGACGGGGGCCGGTAAAACCACGCTTATTAATCTATTAATGCGTTTCTACGAAATCAATTCAGGCAAGATTTTGATTGATGGCGTGGATACAAGGGAGATGCGAAGGGCCGATTTGCGTAGCTTATTCGGGATGGTGCTCCAGGATACATGGCTCTTTAATAGTACAATTCGCGATAACATTGCCTACGGTCGCGAAGGGGCAACAGAACGGGAAATAGTTGCAGCGGCTCAGGCGGCGAATGCCGACCACTTTATTCGGACTCTTCCTGACGGCTACGATACAATTCTTAATGAGGAAGCATCCAACATTTCGCAAGGACAAAAACAATTGCTAACAATCGCTAGGGCGATTCTAGCCAATCCGGCGATGTTAATCCTTGATGAGGCGACAAGCAGTGTGGATACCCGGACCGAGGTGCAAATTCAAAAGGCGATGGACCATTTGATGCAGGGTCGCACCAGCTTCATCATCGCCCACAGGTTGTCCACGATTCGGGGGGCGGATCTCATATTAGTCATGAATCAGGGCAAAGTCATTGAAAAAGGAAATCACCAGGAACTGCTGCATCAGGGCGGCTTTTATGCAGACTTGTACAATAGCCAGTTTGCCGGCGGCGGGATGAAAAATGTTGGATAGTACACGACTAAATGCTTAGAAGGCTCGTACGCTTTCTAAGCATTTTTTATTTTAATAGATTAGAATATTCCATTCTATAATTTTCTATCTAACTGAATGAGGGGAGAGGGGCAAGTTCTAATGTAACGGGGCTATAACTTTAATGCCAGATGTTTATTGCTTGGTTTTTCTTTTAGGAAAAACTTATAGGGAAGAAGACTAATAAGAAATCAATAATAATGCAATGTTTAAACAAGGAAAAATAAAAACGTATTGGATGATTAAAACGATTTATTAGCGATTTTTTGAATATCATGAAACGGTAATAAGAAAAAATTTGATTCTGTCTCACTATCTTAAGTATACTTGGTAATTGAGACAAAACCAAATTTGTATAATATAATAATATTATGTAAACTGATAAAATGATTCTAATAGAGGAGGAACAGCTGCCAATTTTAACTGGCAGCTGTTATTGTTCCTTTGGCATATCCATTTTATCAACAGCAAGCTTCAAATCATCATTACGAATATGTGTGTAAATCATCGTTGTTTGAATGGATGAATGACCTAATTGCCGCCGTAATTTCGGTACATCGTTGATTTCTGCGTGATATCTGGTAGCAAATGAATGCCGTAATTTATGTACCGATAACGCTGGTTTCCCGAATGCTGCAGCATATTTTTCTACTAATTTCTCAACAGATCTGGCTGTTAATCGTCTTGATTTTCCTTTTGGTCCCATTGGAGCAGCTACAAATAATGCTTTCAAGTTCTTATCAACCTGGTATTTAGCCGTCCGGATCGATAAATATTCCTGCAAATCATCCATTGCAATCTGACTGAAATAAACAAATTGTTCTTTATTTCCTTTGCGGATAACTCTGGCGCAATACTTGCTGAAATCAATATCATCGAGGTCTAGACCAACTAACTCCGATAAGCGCAGACCTGAGCCTAAGATCAACGAAATAATCGCCGTATCACGTTCTTTATTTAATTGGTAAAAGTTCAAGATTTTTTTGTTATCTTTGTTTAGCTCACCGTATTCACGAGCTACAAATAAGCGAAACTGTTCATATTCGTCACCAAGCAAAATTTTTCCTTCCATTTTATTGGCCCGTGTTTCCATTGTTTCTTTTATCTCATTAAATTCAATTTTGGCCATTACATTGCGGTTGATATACGGTTGTAAATCTGGTGTTTCAGCAATATTCTGAAGGTAGTTAAACAATGATTTTAGCGCCGATAACTTACGATTGACTGTTAATTCCTTATTATTGAGCTGATAATGAAGAAAATTTAAGAATCCTTCCATTTCAAGCACCGTAAGTTTTTCCAAACGTTCCAACGGAACATCCTTGATGCTACCGGTCCACAATTGCTCAGAGATCATCCAGTTGAAAAAGATTTTGTAGTCATGACAGTAATTGAATAACGATGCAGTTGAAAGCTTTCTTAGTTTGTGATTGATATATTCCTCAACGTACCAAGGAAGCTCATTTAGTAAAGTTTGCAGCTTTTTGAAATTTTGTTGCTTTGTAGGATTTACCATAATAACACCTCACGATGATATTCTACCTTGATTATATTAATTCGTCAAATTTATATTTTACGTAATAATAATACTGTTATTACTTTTTTGCTCCACGCACTCTCTTGTTATTGTACAAAGACAAAAAGTCTAAACCATCCGGACAAGAAATTCTAAACTCCCTCCTTTAAAATGGTTTTGAGACAAAAAAGTCTAGACTAAAAATGTCTATTCACTTCTTTCGGACTAATAAAACTAAATAAGGATCAGATACTCATAATGTAGTATTTCTGATCCTTGTAACAAAATGCTTATTCTGAAATTCTAAAAGTCTTTTTTAATTCCTCTAATTCCGCCAATGCACCAGATACAAGATAGAATTCCTGTTTCATTTTAATAATATCCTTTTTCTCTGTTATATCTAATTCATTGTTTGGTTTATTTGCAGTTTGAAGCAAGTTAAATAATTTGTGTTTAGTATTTGCCAATTCGTCTAATCTCTTAGTTACGTAAGTCTCAATATTCTTGTTCATCACAGATCCCTCTTTAGTTTTAAAATTCTCTTTTCCTATATAAAGTAAGTGAAACAAAATATGAACAAATAAGAATTAGAACCATTGGAACCATCAATATCATTAATAATACAATATCTGAACGATTACTGAAGAAAGTAATGATATCTTGATTTAACATCAATTTATTGTTTCCACTTAAATAACTTACCAACCCAGTTCCACCAAAAACAAATACGAAAAAAATAATTAAGTTTGCCATTTTCGATTTTAAAAAGCCATACTTGAAAATTAAAGGAAAAGATATGAACTAAACAAAGTGACAGCCATAATTGCACCAATAAATCCCGTAAAATTAAAAGGAATATCAAGTGGAAGATTTAGTAAGTTTATAATCAAATAGGTTAGATAGAATCCCAGAGTTGCATACGCGGCATAAACATAGATTGACACGTATTTTGATAAAACAATGGTATTCCTCCTAATAGGAAGGCTAATTAGAATGATGTCACCATTATTCTTATCTTCTAATGCACATGCCCCTAAAACTAATTGATAGGTTACCGTTAATACACCAACCGTAAGTCCAGCAGGACCAATATTTGAAAGTGTGATAGTAAAAAAGATTATTAATAGAACAGATAATCTTAAAGCTCTTTTTTGCATCAAAATGTCCTTTTTAATAAGATGATACATGATGTTCACTCCTTCTTGTGTAATACACCATAATATCTTCTAGTGTCGGTTTTTCAATCATTACGGAATCACCAAATTGTTTCATTATCTCTCTTTTATTTGTGGATAACCCTTCAAATCCAAAACTATTTTGTTTTATGCCGATAAAATTTCCTTGATTATGGGTATTCAATTGTTTTATTTTTCCTTTTACGATACAGTGTTCTTCTAAAATTTCATCCTTTGCTTGGCTCAATATAATTTCACCATTATGAATGAATGTAATAAAATCGGCCACTTTATCTAAGTCAGAAGTAATATGGGTCGAAAAGAAAATGGATTTGTTTTCATCTTGTAATAATGATTGTAAAACATCTAATAATTCAGCCCTTATAAGTGGATCTAACCCCGAGGTTGGTTCATCCATTATTAATAGTTCAGCTTGATGTGAAAGTGCAATCGCTAAAGAGAACTTCATCTTCATTCCTTTAGATAAATGCTTTATTTCTTTATTTAATGGGAGTCCAAAATCTTTTACGTAACTATTAAAAGTTCCTTCATCCCATTTGCTATAAAATGGTCTGATGACATTCTTCATTTCTTTTACGGTCAATTCTTCGTAAAAGTAATTTTCATCATAAACGAATCCAATTCTCTCTTTAATCGAGATATTATTTGATTCGTTGTCTAAGCCAAAAATTTTTATTTCCCCGCTATCTTTCTTTATTAAATTCATAATAAGTTTTATGGTAGTACTTTTTCCGGAACCATTTGGACCAATGAAGCCCATGATATACCCTTTTTCAAGAGTAATATTTATCCCTTTTAAAGAAAAGTCTTTATAACTTTTCGATAGATTGGCAATTTCCATAATGTTATTCACGTTTACCATTCCTCATATATTATTTTAAGCATATCTTGCAGCTCTTCTAATGTTAAGCCAACCAGTTTTGCTGTATTGATGGCGTCTGCCATTTTTTTTTCAACCATTTTTACTTTGGTTTCACGAAACATTTCCTTGTTAATTGCTGCAACGTATGAACCCTTTCCGGCAACTGTAACGATAAAACCTTCATTTTCTAGTTCATCATAGGCTCTTTTGGTTGTAATAACACTGATTTTCAGTTCCTTAGCTAAATTCCTAATGGATGGGAGTGGTTGAGATTCAACCAGTTCGCCTTTAACGATTTGTTCTTTTAACTGAGTTACAATTTGTAAATAAATTGGTTCATCCGAAGTGTTTGAGATAATAATATTCACTACATAACATCCCTCTATTCGTTGTATCTGTATATAAACAGTATATACAGATACAACACCTATGTCAATCTTCTCCTGAATTGATTAGTTCAAATAAAAAGTGCTTTCATGACAATTAAAAAAGACCTCCAAGCGTTTTGAAGGTCTTTCACGGGAAATTTCGGTATGGATTGCAATTTCCCTCATTATTAAAGCCGATTATTTACCTAGTTGAAAACATTCTCCTTAATTAATTGATAGGATTTAATTTTGTCTTCAGGATCACAGGTAATGGTGACAATCATGATTTCATCGGCATGGTATTTGGTTTGTAGTTCTTTCAGTTTCAGACTTACGGTCTCGGGATTTCCAATAATCATGTTCTGTTTCATTTTTTGTAACGCAGCTTGTTCCTTTTCCGTTAATACATACTGCTTCGCTTCTTCCACCGATGGCACTCCATTAAGCCCCTCGCCTTTTGTTTTTTGAATCGACCAAATTAGCGAACTTAACGCAAGTTCCTCTGCTCTTTCAGTGGTTTCTGCACATAGGGCGGAAACAGTTAAGATGACTTCCGGCTTTTGTCCTGGTTGTCTCCGTTTAAAAGCCTCTTTGTATTGCTTAATGATGGCCTCTCCGTCCGAATCACTCATAAACAAACCAAAGGCAAAGGAAATCCCATACTCGGCCGCAAGCATCGCACTTTTTTTCCCTGTGCCAAGGAGCCAGGGTACTGGTGAGACGGGCGGGATGGGTGCTGCCGATAATTTTGTAAACGGGTCGTCAGCTGGATAATTATCATCCAAAAAATAAAGCAGTTCCTTGACCTTGTCCGGCATACTCCAAACATTTTGTAAAAAATGATCAGATAACGCATTGGTGGCTTCGGTTGTTCCACCAGGTGCACGGCCAATCCCAATATCAATTCGTCCCGGGAACAAGGTGGCGAGCAGATTGAATACTTCTGCCACTTTAAACGGTTTATAATGGGGCAGTAAAATAGCACCGGATCCAAGTCGAATACGTGTCGTAAGTGTACCTATATAGCTTAACATCACTTCTGGTGCCGGACAGGCAAGCCCCGGAAGATCATGATGCTCTGCAATCCAATATCGGGAATAACCTAATTCTTCACCAGCTTGGGCCAGCTTCATTGCGGCAATTAAAGCCTGTTGCGGTGTTTGATTCGTTGAAATCGGTGCCTGATCTAAAATACTTAAGCGAATGATACTCTTCCCCCTTCAGCTAATATGGATAACTTCGTTAAGTGGCGGACATGATAGCCTTGCATAGTGTAGCCAACTCTTGGATTATATAATTATTTTTCTTTAACTTTACCTTGTTACTTATCCCTATTTAGAGAAAAAATCCCGCTTTACAATAGTAAGCGGGTTATCGAGCAAGGCTTAATTGGCATAACATGATGAAGTCTTTATATTAGATAGTTTATTTTTTAAATTTTCACGATCACGTTTCATTTGATTTAATTGATTTGTAATAACTTTTTCCCCATATCCTTTAGGTGCGGAGGCAATCAAAATAACGTTTTCTTTATTACTCATTTATAAGACCCCCGATTAATTTTTTCACAAAGTTACAGTACTCGTATCCTTTTGATTCAAGTATAGCATTAAAGGAGTAATCTTGATAGGTCTGAAGTTTATAATGCTTCCATCCTCGGCAGGTGGATTCAAAAGACATAAGCCCCGGCATAAATAAGAAATTGCATGTCCTTTTTTAAAGTAAATTTATGTCACTAGAAAGGTTGTTGAGTAACTTCCTTTCCCTATATCATCTATTGGTTAATACTCCCTGTATTTTTGATTACCTTGCAGTGTGAAATCTTTGATAATAGGAGTTTTTTTAAGTTCGTTTTCTTTCTTCAGATTCCTAGTTTTTACCCTTTTCATTCTATAATTAGAGCTTAGCAAGTTTACGTCCATTGCTACCTCAATTTCTTTTTTTATCCTATTTATGATGATAATTATGAAAAAATATGAAAACAATGGTGCTAATACAATCCAAGGCGCTCTTACGAATTCGTTAACGTTTTGCCCAATTAGTCCTGCCCATTCTTTTGTGTAGGAATTAGGAATCCCTACCCCTCGTACTTCTTCAATGGAAAAACCGCCAATATAATAGCCAAACACTCCAAGAAACATCATTAACCCCATTGAATTAACTAAATGTTGTAACGCAATTATTAATCCATACGATTTCAAATACGGCTTCAGATGGGTTTTTAATACATGAAAATGACTTCCCCCCATTAAATAGGAACTTTGAATATAGGATTCTCCGTTCAATTTCTCCATTATTTCCGTTGTCATACTTAGTACTGATGGAATCCCGACGATTGCCAGAACAATCATCTGATATAGTAAAACCATATAAATAATCTTTTCGTTATCAATTGACGTGTAAATGAGAGGTAAGTTAAAATGATTGGCGGAATTAAATGAAATACCAAAAGGAAGTCTTTTACTATGTGCAGGAGACGCCTAAGCCATAAGGAAAAAATAATCCCAAACATTCCGCCAATAAATACTCGTAAAAAAGTAACACCCGCAGCCATTAGTAACGTATATTTTGCGCCTGAAATCATCATTAAGAAAATGTCCTGTCCATTACGATCTATCCCAAAAGGATGTTGAAAAGAAGGTGGATAAGGAGGTCTGCCAATCACCTTTCCATTATCATCATAAAGCAAAGAAACCTTGTTAAAGTCCTTTGGTCCATACAACGGATACATAAAACTTAAAACGAGAAGGACAAATAAAATAGTTAACCCTAAAATTGTTTTTTTGTATCTTAGTATCTTCATAAACTAATCTTTTCCTTTCTATTTATTAAAAAGGTCCCTAATTTAGCCAAACCGTTGGCAATAAAAATGGGTATAGAAAACAGGAGTAGACCAATTAGATACGCAATACCGGTTAATTGGTATAGCCCCTCCATATATCCTTTTACTAAAAATAGGGACTCCATTACGAAAATATTCGTTAGTAAAAACCAAATGATAATCCGAAAGTGTATTAAACAGAATGGAAAGATGTTCCAAAAAATATGTTTAATATAAATAATCCTATATGTAAGACCTTTTGATCTTGCAAACAGAACATAATCTTGCAGCTCTTCATTCAAGAACTCCTTCAATATTAATTGTATGAAAAAAATAGTTGGCAAAAAGGAAGCGATAAAAATAGGAGCGAATTTAGGTTCTGCATTAAAAAAGCCATATAACTGAAAAAGCTTAAGATTATATGTTTTATATACATAGATTACTAAGTATTGAAGCAGAAAAATGGCAAGCAGTTCCGGGGTTGTAGCAGTAAAATTTACAAGGCTTATAGTCCCTTTTCGTAATTTTGTTGGGAACATCATAATTGCGGTAGCTGCAATTATTCCTATAACCGAAACTGCTAGGATTGAACTTGATAATATACTCATTGTATATAAATACCTGTGCATCCCATCTTCTTCAAAATATGAAATAAGCTGCGTTAACCCATCCATGTGAATTAATGACATAAAGGAATGAATGAAGTTTTTAATGAAATTACTAAAATGGAGTTCAATACTTCCCTTTTCACTATTAAAACCTAATAAAGAAGGTAAATTTATAACAAACAAAAATCCAGCCAATATTGCGATGGCTCGTATTGGTAAGTATAATAACTTTTTAACCAAATTTATCCCTTCTCTCTTAATATCTAACTACCTGTGAAAAATTGTCGAAACTTTCAGCCTACATAGCAACCACATGAATTATAACATAAATAGCTACCTTTATCTTCCACCAACTTAGGTGTTAGTGAAGCAAAAAACATCTTTATTTTGAGGAAGTAAACTTATTAGTTGAATACTAAAATTTCCTCAACTTATATATCAATTCTAATTTGTCAATCGTGTTTCACCTAACACAAAAAGAAAAAGCGTCTCTGCTTTTAGCAGAAACGCGCTTGCGTTAGGGAATTGTCCCCAAATTCCTGTGTAGTCCAGCTTTCTTATCCAAATATTTGATGTAGATCTATTTCCAACCCTGATAGCACATGAACGGAAATCGTATCATCTTTTGTATAGACCCCATGAAATGTATACTGATTACCGCTTAAAAGATGTATTTCTACTGACTCGTTCATCGGATCAACAAGCCAGTACTCTTTTACCCCAGCTTTTTCGTAAAGCTGATATTTCTTCCAGCGGTCTAACTTAACGGATGAAGGTGACAAGATTTCGACAATCATGTCTGGTGCTCCATTGCACCCCCTATCATCAAGCTTTTCCTGATCACATACAATGGACAAATCGGGTTGAACGACATGTTCTATTTCATCGTTCTTTTTATTTTCCGCTAATAAACGAACATCAAAAGGCGCAAAAAATACTTCACAATCCTTACCTCTTAGAAAAACGGAAAAGGCTGTAGATAGCTCTCTTAGAACCTGTTGATGCCTGCGTGACGGGGCAGGCGACATATTGAAGATTTCCCCATCGATTAGCTCAAGTCTTTCTTCATCATCCCATGTTAGATAATCAGCATACGAATATTTCTGTTTTTTGTTCGGAATGGCCATCAAATCATTCCTTTCAGCATATTCTTACCATCATACTATCATAATCGAAAACAATAATCTTTAACAACCCCGCTTAACAAAATGCTAAGCGGGGTTGTTGAATGCAGAAGAATTAAACGATTTTATTCCGCTAAGCTTTTTGCTAATTGTTTTTCTTTCCACATAACGGTTATACCGAGACCGATGACCATAACAACAGCAGCGAAAAGATAAGGGTAGTGGATATTTACGTCAAAGAGGATTCCGCCCATTGCTGGACCGACGATATTCCCTAAGCTCGTATAGGTTGAGTTCATCCCTGCAACAAATCCTTGCTCTTTTCCGGCCGCTTTGGATAAGAATGTCGTCAATGCCGGACGAAGCAGGTCAAACGCGAGGAAAATGAAGCAAGCAACCAATAGAATGGCCCAAAAGCTTGAGATTACGGTAGATGCCACAGCCAAAAGTACACCTGTAATTAAACACCATTGAATCAATCTTTTCTCACCAAGGATGTCGACCATTTTTCCAAACATAAATATTTGAACAACCACACCAAAGATGGAGCTTATCGTAATAATCGTGGCAATGTCCTTTGGTGTGAACCCAAATTTATGATCTGAAAATAGACTAAAAACCGTTTCATAGGATGATAAACCGATAGCAAGCACAAAGACAATGATAAAGGCAATAAAGTATAGCGGCTGAAGGGAGCGTTTAAAATCCTGTATAAAGTTTGTCTGCTTTGTTATAGCAGAAATTTCCGCCAGCTGTTCCTTTGTTAACGGTTCTTTTAAAATAAATATGGATAAAATGCAAGCAAAAAAGGCAATCGCTGCAGCAAAGAAGAAGGGCATGCGTATACCGTATTCTGCAATGAAACCACCGATACCAGGGCCAATAATGAAGCCAGTGCTAATGGCGGCAGAAACATAGCCCATTGCTTTTGGTCGTTCCTTAATGGATGTAATATCCGCAACATAGGCGGTAACACCTGGCATAATAAAGGCCGCACTCATTCCCCCAATAATCCTCGATAGATAAAGAACAGATACATTCGTACCTAAACTGAAGAGAAGTTCTGATACACCAAAAAGGAATAAGCCGATAATGATAATTTTCTTTCTGCCATAGCGGTCAACCCAGCGGCCGGCAATGGGTGATATAAGTAACTGTGCCACCGCAAATACGGCAACAAGATTCCCCATTGTACTACCTGATAGATGCATCATATTCATAAAAGCCGGCATTACGGGGACGATAAGACTAATTCCCAGAAATGCAATGAATATATTGCATAGAAGAATAAACAGTACCGACTTTTGGTCTTTTATTGTTTTGTTCATGTAATAACACCTCGTTTTGATATCCCTCTCCAAAAAACTGTCCAAGATGCTTCCAATTTATCGTTTAGCCGTTTCTCATCAGTATCATAGACAAGTTCTAGCATGATGGAATCAACGACTCCTAAGAAGGCATAGGTCGGCGTTTTTGCTGCATAACAAGCGATTACTTGGGCATCAATCCAATCTTGAAATTTACTTTCCAGTTCCGCCTCCACCTTCTCTTCTATGTCGATTACTTCCATTTCAATTGCTTTTGCTAAATGGGCCGGTGGAAAAAAAGACATGCGCAGCCAAAACTTTAACTGCTCATTTTTTTGAAAAAGCTCAATAACCAATTGGAGAAATCCATATAAATCTTTTTCTGGATTGTGCCTATCCATTCTACTGAAATATTGAAGTTTTGTAGAAAGATCCACCTCTTTCGCATCCCGTAACACTTGCAGGAACAGATCATCCTTGCCTTTAAAATGGGCGTAAATGGATTGCTTTTTCATGCCTACTTCTTCCGCTATTTGAGAAAGCGATGCTCCTGCATAACCATGACGGGTAAAATATTTTAGTGCTGCCTCTTTAATTTCATTACTTTTCAATGAGATCACTCCAATTTTAACGAACGTTCGTCAGTTTATCGTAGCAAATATAATCAATTGAAGCAAGCGAAAAGTATTTAGGGCTTCCCGATTATCGGGAAGCCCCTCGTCATTACTCCTTATTTAAAAATAGCTGCAATAATTTCGTCATTCGACATATCGCTGTCAACGATAAATGTGCCCGGGCGCAACTTGTTTTCTACCTTTTTCTTCTCAACTGCTTTTGAAAATTGATAGGCGCTGCCTTTGATGATTTTTCCTTTTTCCAACATTTTACCGACATCGATACTCGTCATCCCTTGTGATACCCCAATGACTGCCCGGTAGACAATTTTCTTATCAGCTGCCGCTTTTTGTCCATCTGCCTTAGCCGTTGCGATAGACTTGTCATAATCTTCTTTCTTTTGCACAATATAGCCGGAAGCTGTCAGCTTATCCTTCATCTCCGTATCAGAAAGCTCTGCCTTTACTTTCGTTTCGGTTGGTTTTTCCACAGCTTTAGAGGGGGACCCGCTATCACCGAGAAAGTAAACAGCACCACTGATACTAGTAGCAATCAGAATTCCTGCTGCAAGACTGCTCAGTCTATTAAATTTCATTTGATACCTTGCTCCTTTCATCCTTTGATGCCAGATGTGGAGTAAGCAACTGTTTGATTTCACTTACGGAAACTTGTTTTTTCTCGGCAATACTCTCAATCGAGTATTTGCGTTTATATAAATCTAGTATTTCACGCATGAAAAGTTTTTCATCAGCTGACAATTGAATGCCTGCTTCCTTTTCAACCACTTCAAGGTCTAGTTCGAGATTCCGAATAGCCTCCTGAAGTTCGTTGATTTCTTTCATCAGCGCCATGTGAACCATGTCAATTTCATTTTGCTCTTTTTTAGCTGTCTGCCGATTCCCAATAATTGAGATGATGAGCAGCAAAACAGAAACTCCGAATAATATCGCTAATGTCCACTCCATTATATTTATTCACTCCTTTATTAGAAATGATCCAACAAGATACTATTATACAACCCCAGCCGATTTTTTTCGATTAATATTTACTAAATACAACAAAAGTCTTAGAAATTTAACAAATCAACCCACAAAACAACAATATGTTACATAAATGGAGGCAACATGGTTCATCCTATTCTTGACACTATTCGCGAAAGGAGCTTTTATATGCAATCTCAACAAGCAAATCAAGTCACGATGCAAAGCCCGCCCCCTGCCATCACAACCAAAGACCTGCAATATATAAAGGATGCCTTATCATGGGAGCTTCTGGCATTTAAAAAATTTCATTTCATGGCCCAGCAAGTCACCAATATGGAAATAAAACAAGCACTCGATAAGGCAGGCCAGATGCATCAAAACCATTATCAAAGGCTGCTCTCACACCTTCAGGTTAATAACAATACGGTATTAGCCAGTATGCCTAGGCAGCATTAAGATCTCAGGAAGGGAGTTAAAATAAATGCAAAACCAGCAAGCACAAGGACAGCAAGCGCAAAATCCAAATCAAATTGCCAATCCGCAAACGGGTCAATTGCCTAAGGTGAAAGGTCCTGAAATGAATGACCGCGATTTTATCAATGATGGTCTAAGTACGTGCAAATATCTTACAGACAGTTTAAACATTGCCGTTCGTGAGGCGAGTCATCAACAGCTCTATGCCGATTTATTGCAAATTCTTAATGAGACACAGCAAAGCTGTCGTGAACTGTTTCTGTTAATGTTCCAGAATGGTTGGTATAAGCTTGAAGCCGAAGATCAACAAAAAATCGACCAAGCCTATCAGCAATTTAGCAGCTATTCCTCGCAATTTCCGTACAACCAATAAAATGTTCGCCTATCGCCAGCCGGATTCGGCTGGCCTTTTTGTGGCTTAACCTGGAAATAAATCGGAAGACAGGTACCGCTCTCCAGTATCAGGCGCAATACAAAGGACTCTTGCTGACGATGGTAAGCTTTTTGCAATCTCTATCGCAAAATACGCCGAAGATGCTCCGGAGGCACCGATGAAAATTCCTTCTTTCGCTGCAAGGAGGCGTGCCATCACTTGGGCGTCTTCATCTTTAATATGCAGGATTTCATCATAAATCCCTTGATTCAAAATCGTTGGTATAAAACCAGGACCAGTTCCTGGAATTTTATGGGGCCCTGGCTTACCACCTGATAAAACAGGAGATCCGGCCGGCTCTACAACATAAATTTTTAAATCAGGCATCTGTTTTTTTAATTCTTCCCCGACTCCAGTTACCGTTCCACCTGTTCCTGCTGTCAGTACGAGAGCGTCTAGTTTCCCTTCAAAGGCTTCCATGATTTCAACCGCTGTTGTACCGCGATGGGCATCTGAATTTGCCGGGTTTTCAAACTGCATCGGGATAAAGGTATCAGGAAGGGTTTCTGCTAATTCACTGGCCTTATCAATGGCCCCCTGCATGCGTAGACTTGCCGGTGTTAAATGCACTTCAGCGCCGTATGCTTTTAAAATTTTCACACGTTCAAGTGTGGCATTATCAGGCATGGTGATAATGCAACGGTAACCTTTTACGGCACATACCATGGCAATCCCGATCCCGGTGTTACCAGACGTCGGCTCAATGACGGTGCTTCTGCCGGGAATCAGTTTGCCCTCGGCCTCGGCGCGTTCAATCATATTAATAGCTGCACGGTCTTTCACGCTTCCTCCAGGATTGAATGATTCCAATTTTATGTAGACATCGGCACCTGTTGAGTCGGGCAGTTTATTTAATTTTACAATCGGCGTATTTCCGATAAGATCAAGAATGGAGTTATAAAGTTTCACTTTTTGTCACCCTTTCAGATATATTCATCATTCTTACAAAGTAAAGCTTTCACTTAGTTTAACTAAAATGAACTTTTTTTCATTATACCATTTAAAGCAATAAAACCCCTTTAAGCCGCAGCTGCAGCTCAAGGGGGTTTTTCACTAAAGCTCGAATTCCCACTCATCCCGGAGATGTAAATAAAGAACGAGGAGTATATTTTCTAAATCCTCTGTATTTTTTCCCGCAGCATCTATCCCGATTTTCGGCAGCAATAGATCGGCGATTTGTCTCGTCAATTGAACCCTCTCAATCTCAGTCAGCTGCTGGAAACGGCCTATATAGGTCTTAAGGAGCTTCCAGTCTTTTTCCTTAAATGACTTCAACGTCCATTCATCAATCACTAGATGATCTTTCGAGAGCCCTCTATTATGAATTTCTTTCTCAATGCCGGTAAGCTTCTTCTTTTTCGCTTTCGCTTTACGCTCGTGGACGACAATCGTGCCGGCGACAAGATCACCTAGACGCTTATGCTTAGGATGGAAAAAGATCATGAGGATCCCGACAAAATATCCGGTCGGTAACGAATCGATGATGCGCAGGAGATTACGAATAAAGCTTGAAAGTAAAGTAATGCTATGACCATTATCTTGAATGACGCGAATCCCTACCATTTTCTTTCCTAGTGTTCTGCCACCTGTAAAAAACTCGCAAGCAAAAAAATAACCCCCATTAATAATGAACAGGATAATAACGGTAATGGCGATGGGAACGGAACTGTCAATTAAAAAAAATGGTAATGAATACATCCCTTTGACGACGAAATAAGCGATGATTATGCATAAAATATTAACCAACATTAAGAAGATTTGGTCTATAATAAAAGCAGCAGCTCTACTTCCTAATCCGGCAAGACGAAACTGCAGCGAGACATATTCGGGAGTTTTAACCTCCATTTGTTCATAGTTCATTAAGATTCCCCCATAATCATGATGTTTTTTAAAATAGGTGTTTCTATTTTTCTACAATATTACTATAATAAGGAATGGATGTAAACTAGAGAGAAGGTGTCATAATGGATGTAAAACAATTTATCAAGCAGCATCGTGACGACTGGAAGCAGCTGGAACAATTAGTGGCTGCCTTAAGCAAAGGCCGGAGGGCGATTACTGGTGACAATATCACAAAATTTCATCGACTCTATCAGAAGGCCGCCCAGAATCTTTCCTACAGCCAGACCTATTTTCAACATGACAACGTAACCCGATACTTAAATGGACTTGTTTCCAAAGCACATAATCTATTATATAAGGATCAAATATCTAGTGGAAAACAAATTCGTTATTTTTTTGGTACGAAATTTATTGGCTTGTTACTGGAACAATGGAATTTTGTCATCGTTGCCATGATTTTGTTTGCCATTGGAGGAATCGGCAGCTTTCTTGCGGTGATGAGTGATCCACTGCATATTTATTCTGTCCTTCCGGCAAATGTCGCTCAAGGCGTTGACCCGGAAAGCCTCGGCAGTTATGATGGAGCGGTTAATTCCTCCCTCATGTCGGCGAGCATTATGACGAACAACATTCAGGTTGCGATTCTAGCCTTTGCTGGCGGGATTACATTTGGGATCTTAACCGTCTATTTGCTCATTTATAACGGCATTATGGTCGGAGCACTTGCCGCCTTGTTTTGGCATTACGATAAATCCTATGATTTCTGGGCCTATATCGTTCCCCATGGGATAATTGAGCTAACGGCGATCTTTATCGCGGGCGGTGCCGGACTGTTAATGGGCTACAAGCTCTTTGTTCCGGGCAACTATTCAAGGGGCTATCAATTAAAGCAGCAAGCCAAACGCTCCGTTCAGCTGCTGCTTGGGACGATTCCCTTATTTGTCATCGCCGGAATCATTGAGGGTTTTATCACCCCGGCGAACATCTCGTTGGAAGCCAAGTATATCGTCGCTTTCTTAACAGTTATTGGGTTATTCTTATATATCCTAATCGGAAAAATGAAGCTGATGAAAGCTACAACAAATTCTGATTCATAATTTCGATGTAATGAGAAACGGCGGTTACCGCTAATTTTTCCTCCCGGGCCTCAATCATTTGCAGGCCCTGTTTTTCCCATTTATTTTTTTCCCGCTTTTTAAACAAAAGCTGCTGCTGGGCGATACTTTTCAACATCGCCGCCTGAACATCTGTTGGGGCTTCTTTTGTTCGCTTTACCAGTATCTGGTCCTCTACCCCAACCATGAAAAATAAATGCCGCTTTCTAAGCCGTTTCAAATAAACAAGAGCTGATTCTTCATGTAAAAAGGTATGAACATCGCTGAACAACAGCAGCAGGCTGCGCTTCTTTTGCACCATCTCCAAATATTGCAGCACCGCCGCATAATTAGATTCTGCGGCATCTACCTTCACATTGTAAATCGCCTGGAGGATCGTCTGCAGATGGGCCATCCCTTTTGCTGCTGGCACGTATACTTTGATTTCCTTTGAAAAGGCAAGAACAGAAACGTAATCTCCTTTTTGCAGGGCGGCAGCGGCAACCGTCAGCGCTGCCTCCAACGCTTTTTCTAAGCGATTGCCTCTTTTCAGCTCCGCGCCCATCATTCTGCCACAATCGATTAAGATGGTAATATATTTGCCATGTTCGGGTTCATATTCGTTTGTCATTACTTCCCGTAGCTTTGCGGTTTGACGCCAATTGATTTTCCGGGGATCGTCGCCAACGACATAGCTGCGGATTTTCGCGAACTCGCCAATGCCGCTTTGCTGCTTGCGAATCTTAACGCCTTCATACAGTAAGAACTGCTGGGCGTTTTCTAAATATTGTTTTGTCTCGGTTAAATCCGGAATGACTTTAATCGTATCCGGCAATTCAACTGTCGTTTGCTTCTCCCACAATCCAAACAAGCTTCGGTAACGAAAATATAACTTGTTTATCGCATATTTTCCTCTGTCAGCAGCCGTTGTTTCATACGTGATCTTCATGATGGAATCCTTGGGAATCGCCCCGGTAAGGGGGAACGGTCTTGCGAAAGACTCCGGCAAACTGTCAATTATCCGGTAGGAAAAAGAATAGGCAGAAGGATTGCTCACTTCAATCGTGACCGGATAGGGGATTCCCCGCTCCATTTCCTCGTGTATGGTCCGTTTCAAGCTTAACTGAGTTTTTTTCGGTGAGAATACTAAATCTGCCAGACTGACGAAAAAAACAATCAGATTGATTGTCACCACATTCCACCATGACAGATCCCCTGCCACCGCAACTGCTAATCCAATGGTCAGCAAAAGATAAATAAGCAGTAATCGTTTGGTGGGCAGGATTCCTCTATCTTGGAACAGGAATCGAGCCCACAAGTTCTTCAATGATTTGGTCAACGGTTGCTCCCTCCAATTCTACATGCGGGGATAGCTGAATCCGATGGCGCAATGCCGGTTTTGCGACGATTTTAATATCATCCGGCGTCACATAATCTCTTCCCGAGAGATAAGCCCAGGCTTGGGCCGCTTTTCCTATGGAAATTCCTGCTCTGGTACTGGCGCCGAAGCGAATTGCCTCCGTCTCCCGCGTCTTTCTGACGATTTTCATCATATAGTCGAGGACATTTTCGCTGACAGTCACAGTGCTGATCTGTTTCCGAATCGCGATAAATGCGGGCAAATCCAGCACTTCATGAATAGAGCGAACTTCCATTTGATTTTCAATTACTTGTTTTAACACCTGTTTCTCTTCCTCAAAGCTTGGGAAATCGATGTTCAACTTAAATAAGAAACGGTCCTGCTGGGCTTCCGGCAGTGGATATGTCCCTTCAAATTCGATTGGGTTTTGGGTTGCGACAACGAAAAACACATCCGGAAGCTGGTACGTTTCTCCTTGAATCGTTACCTGCTTCTCTTCCATCGCTTCCAAAAGTGCGGCCTGTGTTTTTGCCGGTGTCCGATTAATTTCATCCGCTAATAAAATATTCGTAAAAATTGGCCCCTTCAATGTTTGAAAGTTGCCTTCTTTCATATTGTAGATCATGCTGCCGGTAATATCACTCGGCAGCAGGTCCGGAGTGAATTGAATTCGATTAAAGTCTCCGCCCAACAGCCCGGCGAGCGTCCGCACCATTTGCGTTTTCCCGGTGCCAGGCACCCCTTCAAGCAGGACATGCCCCCCTGCTAAGACGGCTGATAATAATAGCCGTAGATTTAAACTTTGTCCGAGAATTCGTTGCTCATATGTTTCTAAGAAGGATGTAAGTTCTTTGTTCATCCCTGTTCCACCTCTTTCTGTAGTTGGTCGAGCTTTCTAGACCAGAGCAGATATTCCTGTTTGCTTATTTTTTCTTTTTCAAGGACAGCGACTAACCCTTTAAGGAAGGAATGGATCTCCGTCGGTTTCATTCCCTGCCACTTTCGTTCCAGAAAGTCGGAAAGATTCTGCCACTCCCGGCTGTAAGGAATCTGCCAGTGTTCTTGGAGGAGCAGTTTGACGTAGTCTGCTTGAATCAGGAGTGAATCATGATAGCGTCTGCCGCGAAGATACCAGGCAGAAAGTGCCCGAATTCCCTCGTCGCTAAACCGTACGGAATCTTCCCGCGGGACAAATATTGGTCCAAACCGCTTTCCTTGAAGCCAAAGCCAGAGAATCGCTAGTATGATTCCTTGAAGAATTAGCAGTATAAACCACTTCGGGTAGACGGTTAAAGTAGACGAAGCATCCTCCGTTCCGTGAAGGTATTCATCAAATAGAATCGAGGGTTCACCACTTTCATTTAGTAAACTGATAACCAGCGATAAATGGTCTTTGGCTAAAATGTTTCCATTCGTCAGCCACTCAGGGGCAACACTAACGATCAACTGGCCTTTCCCTACGTTGCGTTTCAGCGCCACTGTACCTGCCTGATCATGAAGCAGGACGATATCCCCCTGCCTTGTTTCAAGGCGAAAATCGGATCTGATTTCAGCCTTATAGGCTTTTTTGTTCTGATCAACTACCTTCATAACAGTGTTTTCGTCATCAACGTCGGCAATCGGCGCCGTTTTGAAATCAAACATCCCTTTTGGGTTATTTTTTAGCAATAAAATCGTATTTCCTGCCGCGACAAAATCCATATAGGCTTTCATTTGCTTTTCATCGGGGATGATTGAAGGCTCGACCATCATCAGTAATTGATTTGCCTGGCCCCTTGGTAATAGATCAGGAGTATGGCTCCAGCGTTTTGCCTTTCTTTCCTTGTTAAGATATGTATATAATCCCTTTACCCCGGTAGGAGAAGGAGAATCCGATACATAGTTTGGGTACAACTGTGGCTTAGGTGTGTAGGAGAAATAACTGATGGCGACAAAAATGACCAGTAACACAGCAAGCCAAACCCACCCTTGTCTAGCCTTTTTCAACGGATCGTTCTCCCCCTTCTCCTCCAAGCTCTTTCATGACATCCGCATGAAACTGCCTGTATTCTTGTAGCTGCACTTTTCGCTCTCCATAGGTTACTTCATCAAAAAAGTGGGCAAGGTGGAAAAACTGCTCGGCCCGTTGCTGATCTCCCTTTTTCAGTTCTTCATAGTACTCCCAATTGGTTTTCCAAATTCTTGCCTCAAGCCACTTATGCTCGTGGAAAAATAAGAGCAAAGCCAAGAAAAGGTGGCGCGTAGAACGGGTGTAATCCCCTAAAGCTTCCAGCCTGTTTGCCTCCTTTATATGCTGTGCAAATGACCAATTCAACTCTTTCATCGATTGCAGCGGTTTTTGCTTTCGCAGCATCCGATTTCGTTTATGGTGTCGAACGAGAAGAAAGACGGACAGTACCAATAGCAGTAAAACGACTACTATAACGATAATCAAGATAGAACTGGCAGCGCCATTCGAAACCTCAATAGACGGAAACAGGGCTGCCAATTTCTCGCTGAGCCAGCGTTTTGCTTCCTCCCACCAGGTGGCAAGCAGCCCTTTTGATTCGTCATATACCCGGTATTCTTTTTGCTTCAAAATGTCTTCAAGCTCTTCTCGTGCCTTATGGGCATCAAGCATAGTCATCACCTTATTTATTTTCTAATGACGGATTCGTATAGTCGTCGATTAATTCTTTTAAATCATCGGCATCATGACGCGTCTTTAAGTCAAAATACATCACACCATAGCCCACAGAGAAAATCATTGTTGTAATCATTGTGACAAGGTTAGAAATGATCGATTGTAAGACGCTAGTTCCTAAAGCCAAACCGAGAGTGGCTTCAACGGCAAAACTAACAATGGAAATAATCAAGTAAAAGATTAGATAAAGGCCGATTAAAGCCCATGTGCGACCGCGCGTTAGGCGCCAGCTTCTGCCAAATCCCGGTGACTTACGCTCAAGAACAACCGAGCCAAAATAAAAGCTCCAACGTGTTAATAGGTAGATAATTCCCACAGCACAAGCGAAAAAGAGCACGATGGCTAGTAAAACACCAATGAACGGGTCCGCCATGGAGCCCAATGCCCCGGAAAATGCCACGATGAAAATTGGAATGATAACGATCCCGAAGACGATGATTCCGAATAATATACTGCTGAAAAACATCGGCCAAAACCGGGAAAAAGCCTGCTTAATTACCGCTTTGACGGTGAATTCTTTATTTTTTCGAATATGATCGATGCTGAACAGAATCGCCGCTTCAGCTACCGGACCAAGGATAACGGTCAACAAAATGACGACAATAAGCCCAATGACATCCCCAAAGCTGTCGGAATCAATCGTTCCACTTTCCGCAAAGCCGTTCAATATTTGCTCATACCAAGTGCTGCCGCCGCCTACCTCTCTGAAAAAGCTGGTTCCGGCAGCCAGTTGAATGATGGCTTCAATTAAATAAATCGGTCCAAATAGGATTAGGAAAATGATGAAAAAATCCTTAAACCGACCCTTACTTAAGCTAAAGGTGTGATCGAGAATTTCCCCGATTCCTTTTGGTTTGGAAAACATTGAATCCAATTTTTAATTCCCCCTATAGATAAAAATAGTCACAACGATTATTTTAACATTTTTCTGCCAACTGTAGTGTAAATTATGTAAAAAATCATATAATTTAGCTAGCGTCCTATTTTTTCGAATAAAAGTTGAAAATTATGCCGATGAATAAGATGAGAATTTAAGCGGAGTTGATGTGAAAACCATGAAGAATATCGTTGAATTGTTGAAACCACGTAATCAAAACAATTGGGAATATACCATCATGGGGGAGCAGCGACGAAATGCTCCATTAGTTACCGTCATTACCCCGGTTTTTAATGCAGAAAAATATCTAAGAAAAACAATCGATTCGGTGGTTCAGCAGTCACTTGGACCGGATAAGATGGAATACATTCTGATCGATGACTGTTCCACCGATTCATCAAGAGAGATTTTGTTAGATTATGCTTCCCGGTTTGACAACATCACTGTTGTCTTCTTAAAAAAGAATACCGGTACCCCCGGACGCCCGCGAAATATTGGGATGCAATTATCAAACTCCAAATATATCACCTTCTTGGATGCCGACGATTGGCTGGAACCGACTGGATTGGAACTTCTAACTTCCATCTTGGAGGAAACGGGTGATGATTATGCCGTAGGGAAAACCTTGCAGGTGAAAACGAATGGGACGAGCGTTATCGGAGAGCATGAATCTTGTAAAGAACGCCGAAGTGTATCTCCCTTCTCAATCCCGCACATTTTCTATCATCTAGGTCCCAGAGCAAGAATGGTAAGGACAGAAGTGGTAAAGAAGAATCAGATTACCTTTCCGGAAATGAAATATGCAGAAGACAAACAATTTTTTATGGAGGTCTTGGCGCATTGCACTTCGATTTCCACAACAACAAAACCAATCTATTTTTTAAACCGGATCGATAATCAAGAGACACGTTTGTCCAACCAAACCAATATCATGCAAAAGACGAATTGCAATCTGAAGGTCATCCACCATATTCTCAATAAAAACTGGGAAACAGAAAAACAGAAGATGATGTTAAATCGCTTATATGAAATCGATTCGATCGCCAGATTTTTTACGACCCCGCATTTTCAAAAAACAAAGCTTAAGCAGGTCTATTATTACAAGCTGAAACAAGTAGTAAAAACGGCGAAAAGATTAGATTATGAGTTTTCTGAGGAATTTCTGCAACCGATGAATAAAGTCGTCTATCAGCTTTTTCGCGAAAAAAAGTATCGCAAGCTGGAAAAGCTGTATGCTTGGAATAAGCGAGAGAAAATCAAGGAGGTTGTGATTAAGGAGCGGCTCCCCTATATGATTTTTAAAGACGAAAATATTCATATTAGAGTTCCGATGCATGCGATTTATAAGGATGATTATTTTGCTCAAAATCGGTATGGTCTCACCTTTACCGTATATGGGGATTATATGAATTCAACTACAGATGTGCTGATTCGTGATACAAAAAATGGCTTGAATGAAGCATCATTTCCTGTAGTGGTGGATAGCAGCGGTAATGGGAACCTGGAGATTGATTTCGCTCTATTAAGCCACCTGCCTCCATCCACCTATTCCATCTTTCTAAGGTATGATGATTATCAGAAGATTAATATTAGAAAACCTACGGCAGAAAAGGTGAGACATTCATTTCAAAATCGGGAGTTTACTTTTTTCAAAACGGTCTATGGAAATGTTGGTTTAAAGATTGAAAAGTAAATTGCACCTCTTTAGTTTTGCTTTTCTTCTGTGTTATAATGATTGACGGCATACGTATGATTTATGACGAAATGCGGGTGGGAGAGGGCGTTTTACGAAAGTGTGATCATAAATGAAAGGAGTTTTCAAACTTAAGGAAAACAATACCAATTTAAAGAAGGAGGTTACAGCAGGGTTAACATCATTTTTTTCCATCATTTATATTATTGCCGTGAATGGTCATATTCTTCATGACTCAGGAATACCGCTGGAAGCCGGGATCATCGCAACGGTTTTTGCCTCATTTGTGGGCTGTTTATTGGTTGCCTTCATCGCAAATGCACCGTTGATTATTGTTCCCGGGATGGGAATCAATGCCTTATTTACTTATACGCTCGTCGGTTCCTTAGGCTTAAACTATATGGAGGCTTTAGGAGCGGTTGCCCTATCTGGTATCTTATTTGCGATTGTGGCGTTTACCAAATTATCGACGATTATTTCTAAGTCGATACCGACCTCCCTGAAAGAAGCAATATCAGTCGGAATTGGTTTATTTATTGCCTTTATCGGGCTGCAAAAAAGTGGCTTAATCGTCGGAAATCCCAATAATTTTGTTGGATTGGGTGATTTATCGTCGCCAATCGTGTTGGCTTCGATTATTAATTTGATGATTACTCTTTTCTTATTCTTAAAGAAAGTACCCGGAAATTTCTTAATCAGTATCATCGCCGGGACGATCATTTCCTTTTTCTTTGGGGTTATTCATTTTTCATCGATGGATACGAGTCTGCTTTCATTTAAAGAATATAAAACGGTGTTTTTCAGCTTTGATTTCGGTACAATCGCCACGATTCCATTTTGGACAGCTACGTTTTCCCTTGCCTTAGTGCTCGTGTTTGAAAATATTGGTTTACTCCATTCCCAAGTAGATGGAATGCTTCAAGCACCGGAAAAAAATCCAAAGGCCTTAAAAGCCATTTCCCTTTCAGCGATTACTTGCGGATTTTTCGGTACCAGTCCGACCGTTTCAACGGTAGAAACGGCTGCAGGCATCACAGCTGGTGGAAGAACAGGCTTAACCTCTGTTGTAACAGGGTTTTGCATTTTATTAACACTCTTCTTTATCCCTTTTATAAAATTAGTGCCTGATTCCGCCATCGCACCGATTTTAATCATACTGGGCGGATTAATGTTAACCAATATTGTCAATATCGATTTTTCTGATTTTACCGAGGCGTTCCCTGCTTTTTTAATCATCATCATGATTCCATTAACCTACAGCATCGTAGATGGGATCGCCTTCGGTTTTATTGCCTATCCATTGGTAAAACTTTTTACAAACAAGCAAAAGCAACTATCTCTATCAATCTGTATTATCTCTATATTGTTTTTAACCAATTTCCTGTTGCACTCGATTGGTTAAAAAACAGGGACTTCCTATTGTTTGGAAGTCCCTGTTTTACAGCCTTAACTAATTTGTTCTTCTTGGTCTGAATTCAATAAGGCTCTTTTATTGGGGATTTTGGTTAAGGTCGATTTTTTAAGCAAATGATTTAAATGCTCGATTGGCATGGCACCGGCACCTTTGCCATCTCCCAGGGTAAATTGAACCGTCGTTCCGTTATTGGATATCACGGTCATTGATTCTGCGGAGTTAAAATACCCTTGAATACTTTGAGAAATTTGAAACTTGGTCCCTTCTTCTATAGACATTCCGTCTCTCCTTTTATCATTTTCCCCCACAGTGTACCCGCTTTTTTTGAAAAAATACATAGGTTCGCAAAATCCAGCCAAATAAGCGCCACGTTTGAGTAACGATAAATGCGTTAAGCATTCGTACTTTTTAACTGCGAATCTGCCCGTTTCCTTGAATAATGGCTTTCGTCGTTGTTAAGGCCTTTAGTCCCATCGGCCCGCGGGCATGAAGCTTTTGCGTACTAATCCCAATCTCCGCCCCGTAACCAAATTGCTCGCCATCGGTAAAACGAGTGGAAGCATTATGATACAATGCCGCGGCATCGACCGCTTGGAAAAATAACCGAACATTTTCTTGATTTTCACTAATGATCGCTTCAGAATGTTTCGTACCATACCGGTCAATATGGTCAATCGCTTCATGTATATCGTCAACGAGTTTAACGGCTAAAATCGGTGCCAAATATTCGTTGGACCAATCCGTTTCCGTCGCTTCTATCACATAGGGAAATCTGGCAGCTAATTCCTTATCCCCACGCAGTTCAACAGCTTTTTCATGAAGGGTACGGAAAAGTTCATGAATGTATGGCCACTCCTTATGAACAAGCACTGTTTCGATTGCATTACAAACAGATGGCCGCTGCAGCTTGGCGTTGACTGTAATCTCAATGGCCATGTTTTCCTGGGCTGTTCGATCAATGAAAACATGGCAGTTGCCGACACCTGTTTCCAACACCGGAACCGTTGCATTTTGCATTACCGATTGTATCAGACCTGCCCCGCCGCGAGGAATGAGGACATCTAAATATTGATTTAGCTTAAACATTTGGGAAGCAGTTTCCCGGCTTGTATCCTCTAATAGCTGTACGGCATCCGCTGGAATCGCTGTCTCAAGAAAGGCGTTGTGCATCACCTGAACGAGGATTTTGTTAGAATAAAGTGCTGAAGTGCTTCCTCTTAATAGCACTGCATTACCAGCCTTCAAACAAAGACTTGCCGCATCCACTGTCACATTCGGGCGGGCTTCATATACCATCCCAATAACCCCCAATGGCACACGAATAGTTTGTATCTGCAACCCATTTGGCCGTTCCCATGCCTCAATTATCTCACCAATCGGATCTTCCAGTGCCACAACCTGCCGTACACCCTCCACGATTTGGTCGATTCTTTCACCCGTCAGCAGCAGCCGATCCAAAAGGGAAGCGGAAAGTCCCTTTTCCTTCCCATTCTGGATATCTTTTTCATTTTCTCGCAAGATGGCTTCCTTTTCCCTCGCAATCGTATCAGCCATATATAACAACGCTTCGTTTTTTTCTTCAGCTGAAAGCACGGCTAATTTCTTTGAAGCTATTTTTAATTTTTCTGCCTTTTTTAACAACTCACTCATACCCTTACCCCTCTCGTAAGCTCACCCAATTATCGCGATGGATGACCTCTCCTTTTTTATTAATGGAAAAACGTTTCGTTTCGGCACTCGGCAGCCCCTTCACTTTCACCAGATCCTTTGAGGAAAAGTAAATCTGCCCTTTGCCAATGATTTTTCCTTTTTGGTTGCGAACTTCGACCACATCCATGGCATTAAACTCACCAATTACATTCGTCACTCCAACCGGCAGCAGGCTTTTCCCTTTTTGAACGATTGCCTGCTCGGCCCCTTCATCGATTTCAATAATCCCGCCAACATGGGAGTGAAAGGCAATCCATTGCTTTCTCATTTGCATCTGTGCTTGGAATGGACCGCCGATATACGTTCCGTCCCCCTTGCCCGCCAAAATATCAACCAGTTTTTCCTTGCCTGATCCTGTACCAACAAATACGCTAACCCCGAGTGATAAAGCCTTTTTCGCTGCAAGTAGCTTCGACTTCATCCCACCTGTACCAACGGAGGAACCTTTTTCGCCGGCAATGCCAATAAGCTGGTCTGTGACCTCTGTAAGGTAATGATATTTCTTCGCCTCTTTGGACACTTTTGGATTTCCGTCATAAAGTCCGTTTACATCGGTTAATATAATCAGCGCATTGGCATGTAAAAAGCCGCTTACAAGTGCCGATAGCATATCATTATCGCCAAAAGTTAGTTCATCAATCGAAACAGAATCATTTTCGTTGATAATCGGCAGCATTCCCCGGTGAAGCAATTCCATTATTGCTGAATAAAGGTTTTGAAATCGAGCCTGGGTGTAAAAATCCTCCCTGGTTAACAATATTTGTGCCGGCACAATATCATATTGCTGAAAAAGCTGATTATAATGCTGCATCAATAACCCTTGACCAACTGCCGCCGCAGCCTGCTTTCCGGCAACTGTCTTCGGTCTGTCCGGATAACCCAGGGCATGGAACCCAGCGGCAACCGCACCGGATGAAATTAAGATAACATCATGCCCCTGCTGTCTTAAGGAGGAAAGCGCCGCAACGTGATCTTCAAGCTTCTCTTCACAAATCGTTCCGCAGTCATTTGTTAACGAGCTGCTGCCAATTTTCACAACCACCAGTTGTTTCTTCATACTAAAACCCTCTTTTTGAAAAATAAAAAACGACTCTTCTGTCCTTATATAAAGGACGGAAAAGTCGTTTCCGCGGTACCACCTTTGTTGATGCCAGTGTCAGGCACCCTCTTGAACCCGTAACGTGGGTCATATGCCGGCTTATGTTTGCATAAGCAGTTTATCTAGGGCAGGTTCAATCAGCTTTCCGTGAGAAACCTTCCAGCCGCTGGGTTTCACTCTCTATCACGTTCCACAGATTTACTAGTCCCATACCATTTCAAATTATTATTTCCTTTGATTATCCTCAGAAATGGTACGAATGTCAATACGATTTTTTAGAAAATTAAAAAATGATCTTATTCACTCTTTTGTGAAAGGGCTTTATCCATGTATGATACTAACCAGCTTTTCGAGTCCGTCCAGTAATCTTGGTGATGGACGGCAGTAGAGCTCTTCTTCCAAAATCAATATTCGTTCATCACTCGGATATCCAAGGCTTTCATAACCAGGACGTTTCGTTAGGATGCTTTTTTGAACTTTTTCTTTTCGAACCCCAACCCATGCGAGGCATATATAATCGGGTTTACGGCTAATTACATCTTCCCAATCCGTTTGGACGCTCGCTAATTCAACATCTTTAAAAATGTTAACGGCCCCGGCTGCTTCGGAAATTTCTGTAAGCCAGTTTATTTTTCCCGGTGTAAAAATCGGCTTTGGCCACCATTCCCAATATAATGAAGGTCTGTATTCAATCTTTAATGTACATTGTTTTATGTTTTCAAGTCTAGAACGAAATTGTTTAGCGGCCTTTACTCCTTGTTCCCGTTCCCCCAGCACCTCAGCCGCAGTCAATAAATCCTGCTCTATTTCCTTTAACGATTGCGGATTTAAAACAATATGAGGGATTCCTCGTTTCTGTAATGCTTCAACGTTTTTTTCCATTCCCGGAACACTTAACGACGAAAGGACCATATCCGGTTGCAATTGTTCCACTAAATCGATATTGATTGATAAATCCGGGCCCAATCTTGGCAGTTCCCCAATCGCTGGCGGCCAATCTGAATAATCATCTACCCCAACTAACAGGTGCGTCAGCCCTAAATATTCGATTATTTCAGTATTACTGGGACATAATGAAACAACACGCAATTATACCACTCCCTTATTTATTCCCTATCGGGCACGACTTCTTCTCTATAGAAATGAGTATAAAGCAAATGGAGGTGACTACGAAAGTCACCTCCATTGTTTAATTTTCCACTAACTTAGCCTTTACTTGTTTACCAGCAGGTTTGAAATCACCTGGATCTTTCGCTTGTTTTGCCCGTTTAATAAAGAAGGCAAGGACAAACGCGACGGCTGCAATACCTGTTGCGACAACGAATGAGTAATTAATACCATCAAGCATGGCTTTCATCATAACCTGGTGTTTCATTTCAGCAACTGCTGCTGGAGTTGGCGGTGCTGTCATGTTGGCCATAGAAGCCTTAGCAGATGCAGCAATTTCTTTCGCTCGTGTTGCTGTATGATTGGACATAATCGTAACCAACAAGGCAGTTCCAATCGCACCGGCTACCTGATTTAACGTATTGTTCATCGCTGTACCATGTGGATAGAAGCGGGCCGGCAGCTGATTTAAGCCATTTGTCGAAACTGGCATCATTACCATGGACATGCCCATCATCCGTACGGAGTATAAAATGATTAAGTGAGTGTAGCTGGTATCCAGTTCTAATTTGCTGAAGAAATAGGTGGTGACCGTTGTAATCGCTAAGCCAATGACAGCTAAAATACGCCCGCCATACTTATCAAATAATTTACCAGTTAACGGTGACATTAACGACATTAAAATAGCACCTGGAAGGAGCATCAGCCCTGCATCCATTGGCGAGATACCGCGAATGGTTTGAACATAAATTGGCAGCAGAAGCATCCCCGAAAACATTGCCATATTGACAACCATGGTAATCGCTGATGACAAGGCAAACATTGGGTATTTATAGATACGGAAATTTAACAATGGCTGCTCTTTTCTTAACTGCGTGAGAATAAATATGGTTAACGAAATAGCCCCAACTGCAATCGTTCCATATACCAAAGGACTATCCCAGCCTTTATCCCCTGCAGAACTAAAGCCATAAAGAATACCGCCAAACCCGACACTTGATAGGATAAGCGAAATAAAATCCAGATGAATATTAACTTTCTCTTTCTTATCTTTTATGAGGAAAAAGCCTAGTAATATTACGACAATACCAATAGGAGTAATGAAGTGAAACAACATTCGCCAATCATAATGTTCGACAATCCAGCCTGATAATGTTGGACCAATAGCTGGTGCGGACATTAAAATCAAGCCAAACACGCCCATTGCTGTTCCTCTTCTTTCCACTGGGAAGCTTACTAACATAACGTTCATTAAGGTTGGCATCAAAATAGCCGACCCGGAAGCTTGAAGCATCCTGCCTGTTAATAAAATGGGAAAGACATGGGCTGTACCTGCAATAATGGTCCCTATTGTAAATAAACACATCGCCGATAAAAATATTCTGCGAACAGTATATTTCTGAATCAAAAAGGCAGTCGTTGGAATTAATATCCCATTCACTAACATAAAGCCTGTCGTTAGCCACTGAACCGTTGATGCTTCAATTTTTAAATCCTTCATAATGGAAGGCAGTGCGATATTTAATAATGTATTATTTAAAAATGCAATAAATGCCCCAACCATCAGGACGGCAATAATCCCGTATGGCGGACGCTTCGTTTGTTTCTGAACGTGGTCCATTAAAATTCCTCCTTAAACTAATTGTTCAACTTTTTGTACTCTCATTTCATACTTTCTTATATTATACTCCTGGTTCAATTTTTGCAATAAAAAAATCCGATAAATTATCAGTTTGTCAGCGCACAGAAAATAAGGTACTATATTTTTATACAGGCAGTACATTATGAAATTAGGGTGATGTAATGAATGACCGGAAACAGCATGTTGTCAAAATGGCGCATCAATTATTTATTGATAAAGGCTTCCAATCCACCTCTATTCAAGATATTTTAGATTACAGCGGTATCTCTAAAGGTACGTTTTATAATTATTTTGCCTCCAAAAACGAATTATTAATGGAAATTTTTAAAACGTCATTTTCTAAGTTAGAAAAACAACGGGATGAGGTACTAATTGGACAGGATCCATCTGATATGGAGATTTTTATTAAGCAAATCGAATTACAATTAGTAGCCAATCGTAAAAATAAATTAATTACCCTATTTGAAGAAATATTGGTTTCCCATGATGATGATCTTAAAAAATTTATCGAATTGGGAAAGATTCGGAACATACGATGGATATACCAACGGTTCATCGATATTTTCGGTGAAAAAAAGAAACCCTATCTGTTAGATTGCGCCATTATGTTTATGGGGATGCTTAAGGAAAATATTAAATTTACTTATTTTGCGAATGAGTCACATGGCAATATCAGTAAAGTCGTCCGATATACGGTGAATCGGTTAATAAATATTGTGGAAGGGCTTGCAGATTCTAATGAACAATTAATTCATCCACACGTCTTAGAAAGCTGGCTGCCGGATTGTAAAAAACCGGATCAAACGTTCCGAAAGAAGCTTAAACAGCAGTTAGTTATAATAAAAAATAGTTTTCATCAAAACCATGAACAATTAAAATATATGGATTTATTGAATTTTATTGAAGAGGAGTTATTGGATTCCAAGAATCCCCGCAGATTTCTTATAAAAAGTGTTTTGCTCTCTTTACAGGGGTACGAAAATCAAGAAAGACAAAAACAAATTAAAGAACTTGAACAATTGGTTGACGACTACTTTGAGCAAATAGAGGCGAAATAGCCCCTATTCCTATGACGCTGCTGAAAATGTGATATTTGGTTCCTGTTTATACAAGGTATAGATGCAAAAAACAGCGAGACACTATTAATGGTGGTGTCTCGCCGTTATTATGTTTTATTTTGAATTTTTTGGAGCGGCTTCATTCCTATAGGGGTTATTCTTAGCCTGGTATACTCATGACCATTCACCACTCGCCCACTTGTCCGGATTATCGATCACTGTACTACCTATGTATTGTCAAAAAACGGTTTTTGGATCTCCCAAATGAAATATTTTCTTGAATACGGCCTGACCTCCACAACAGCATCCTCACCATTTTTGGTAAAGATTAAACCGGCACCCATTTGTTCTTTAAAATCCCAGCCCATTGTTCTCATACATTTTTTTACTATTTCATCGTGATTAGTCGTTGTACTGATGGACAAAAATCGAATTCGTTTTTCTGATTTTGTAACCTGAACATATGGAGATTTTGAGAGATGGAGCTTTACGGCGGAAACAAGTAATGGAACTGGGTTCCCTTCCTGGAAAACGGAAGAACCAAAACCGGTAAAAACTAGACCAACCCCCATTATGACTATAATAATCAATAACAATAGTGTTTTTTTCATCCGCCCCATTCTCAAACCCCCTGAAAACCTATCTATTATATAGACGATTTAAAGAGGGGTTTTGTTTCAAAAATGGGAAAAATCTAAAAAGACATTAAACCTCCTTGACTGTCGGTATCAAAGAGTTAGTTTTTATCCGTTTTTTAAAAATGTACTTGGCATTACGACAGCGATGACTTCACCGGTAGCACAAAGAGTATCATTGGCAAACACTTCTGTCACAACTTTAAATTTTTTTGGATGGATTTCGTGAACAGTTCCCACTGCCTTTAATGGCACACCATTTGGTGTTGGTTTTAGAAAGTTAACATGAAGAGAAGCGGTAACAAATCGTGGTGGCTCTACCCCGTCTCCCGGCTCGTGACCATTTTTTCGGTGGAGTGCCAGCGATGCGGAACCGGTCCCGTGACAATCAATAAACGAAGCAATCAGTCCACCATAAACAAAGCCCGGCAATGCATGGTGTTCGGGCTTTGGCGAATAAATGGTAACCGTCTGCTCCCCCTGCCAGCCAGTTCGAAAATGATGCCCTGCCTCATTGAGCCGCCCACAGCCATAACACCAAGCGAAATCATCAGGATATTCATCTTGAATCGCATGCAACACCCTATCTTCCATCAAACATTTCCCCTTTCCCTTTGAAAGCGTATACACCCTCTATTAATTATCATAACAGATGTTGGTGTCAGGCACCATGTGAAATTTTCACATGGTGCCTGACACCGGAATTATTCCAGACCTTCTATGGTTATATCCTTTACCGGCAGGAAGTTATCGCCTGTGTCTAGGTAGTGAATGTTTACTTTGTCGCCTTCTTTTAGGTAAATGACCATTGGTGCTTTCTCGGATGAAATGATAAAGTTTTGACCGGTTTCCAGTAAAAAGGAGACAATCGTAGAATCGCCGGACTTCTCTTTATAAACCCGGAGAACTTTCCCGTCCATGTGTTTTTCTTCGGCTTTCGAGCTGCCGTCAACCGTACCACGGCCTCTTTGCAGCGATGTCTTATATTGCTTTAACGCCTCGTTCGCTGTAACTCCGTAAGCAGAGATTTCCGGATTGGCAGCAGAGACAATAAAATAATGTTGTAGAAAGCCGTTGGAATCGAGGACAGGGGCCAACCAGCTGGCTTCACCGTAGAAGTTATAAAGAATCGGCATTTTTCCATGCCATTTCTTTTCAATGAATTTTTTCTCAATAATCTGGAGAGCACCTTGCGAGTCCATGTAGGATTCAGCTGGCTTTCCCGTATAATAGGTTGCCTTCCCGGTCCTCGAGTTCGTTAGCGAGTATCCAAGCATCGAGTCGACCCCTTTTTTCGGACTGGTGAAATCCGTGAAATAGTACATGATTCCATTTTCGTCAAAAATAGGGCTGACGTTTGCCTCTGTCCCTTCATCTGAAGGAAGCTTTACGTCTGATTTTCCAAACTTGCTATTCCAAAACCCATGAACATAGTTGCCAAAATAGCTATTTTGCAGGCTGACCACTTCAGGTGCCAAGGCTCCGTCAATAAATTTCGGTATAGTAGCTAATGGATATTCTTTCGTCTCGCCTGTTTTTGCATCGACCATCACTATCCCTTCCACTTTAAACCCATTGCGGGCGGAAACATAATTCCCAAAGGATTGTATGTAATAAGGTTTTCCGTCTTCATTCACTTCTAATTGGACATCCCCATAAAAAATCTTTTTCGGATAGTGCAGGCGGATGTGCCGCTTGATATTTTGATGGAAGAAAGAGGACGGAGTGTAGGTCATCTCTTTTTTCACAAACTTCGGATTAGCAGAAGAATCAGTTGCACTTAAGGTGAAATAGCCCGGAGTATGGTCTCCCTTCCACCAGCGGAAGAATCCCGAAAATTCCACCGGTGCAATATAAACATATTCTCCCTTCACCTTCTGAATTTGCAGGTTCCCTAGCTCGTAATAGCTTGTATTTGGAACCTGGCCGAATGCCTTTTTCATTTTGTTTCGGGCAAACTGTGGCGGAACACTTGCTGGTGTTTCCTTTTCATCAAACGTCTTGATTTCCACTTTTTCATTCATTTTTGCCAGCTCATATTTCTCATCGGCATTAAACAAAAACGCTGTGGCGAAGTATACGCCAAGGGCGAGACTTCCAATAAACAATAGCGCTTTGAGTTTGCGTTCTGTGCCTGCAGAAAAGACCGTACCTAATGCAGTGACAATGATTGCCAATGGCCACAATGACGAGAAGTTTCGGTCCAAATTACTAAAATAATAAAATAGGAACACAGCAATCATCACAATCAAAATCACTGCAAAATAACCCGCCGGCTTTCCCCCTTTTCCTTCCTTGCTCGTTGCTGGAGCGTGTTTGCTGATAGGAAGAAGAAGGAGTGCCGACGCGATGGCAACAATCAAAGAAAATAAAAAAATATTGCCCATATAAAGACTCCTTTCGAAAATACCAGTTTTTTCTTACCCCTTTTAATCATACGATTTTTGGTAGGAAAAGTTTCAGAAAACTTTGGTGCCAGGCACCATGTGAAATTTTCACATGTCCAGCTCCAGCACCCAGCGACTAGTGTACTCCGCTCTTCGTGTTTCCTTTATCTCAGTCAAAGGGTTCCAGTCCATACGTCGCTAAACGGGTACTTCTGCTTTTCTTGGTGCCTGACACCAAAAATGAACAAAATGCTTGCATTATTTTGGGGTTTCCACTATTATTAAGGTTAATCATTAATACTACATATTGTTTGATTTTGTAGGAATTTAACTATATATTGTGTTTGCCTTAGGAAAAGATGCCGTTTGGCTTAATAGGGAATCTGGTGTTAGTCCAGAACTGCCCCCGCAACTGTAAATGCTGACGAAATGGACAAACCACTGTATAAGGATGTTTAGCAAGGCGCTTATACGGGAAGGGTTCATAGTAGAATGAAGCATAAGTCAGGAGACCTGTCTTTTTTTATGATGTTTCAACTTCTTCGGGGATCTAAGAAGATGAAACGGTGGCGACAAAAGGTTCGGAGTCTTTCCTTTTGTTTTGTTATCGTTTCATCCGCTCGAGTATCCCCGAGCGGTTTTTTTATGTGACAAAGAGGAGGAAAACCTATGACCATGCAGGTTCAAGCAGAATTAAGTTATCTTTTAGAATCTATTAATCAAGCAGCAAGAAAATACGAAATTGATGCCTCAAAACTAATAGAAAGGGTTCGTGAACTGAACGTATCCGAGGCTGAAGCAAACCAGCAGGCGTTATTGTATGCGGTGAATCAAATTGCGATCGACCACCCTGATTGGACATATGTCGCGGCCCGTTTGTTTCTCAATGAATTATATGCCGAAGCAGCGAAAAACCGCGAGTATGACCGTTCTTTAAAATACGGTGATTTCTATGACTTGATCCATCGGTTAACCACTTCTGGAATCTATTCTAGTGATTTGTTAAACCTTTATAGTAAAGCTGAAATTGCAGAATTGGCAAAGGAAATCAACCCGGAACAAGATGGTTTATTTAATTACATAGGCTTATTTTTATTAGCTGACCGCTACCTGGCTAAAGATCATGAACGAAATGTTTTTGAACTTCCTCAGGAGCGCTTCATGATCATAGCCATGACGATTATGAAACACGAAAGCAAATCCAAACGCTTGCATCTTGTAAAAGAAGCCTATTGGGCGTTAAGTCATCTCTATATGACGGTAGCTACTCCGACACTCGCCAACGCGGGGAAAAGCTTTGGTCAGCTTTCATCCTGTTTCATCGATACCATTGACGATTCACTCGACGGTATTTACTTAAATAATTGGGACATCGCCCGCCTAAGTAAAGACGGTGGCGGGATTGGCATCTATTACGGAAAAGTTCGCGCCCTTGGTTCCGATATTAAGAAATTCAAAGGAAACTCGTCTGGTATTATTCCGTGGATTAAATTGGTAAACGATACAGCCGTAAGTGTGGATCAATTAGGACAGCGCCAAGGGGCGATAGCGGTTTACTTAGATGTGTTCCATAAAGATATCATGAACGGTTTCCTCGATTTAAAAACAAATAACGGGGATGAACGGCGCAAAGCCCATGATATTTTTACTGGTGTCACCATCCCGGATCTTTTTATGGAAAAACTCGAAGAAACCGATGAACACGGTAGAAGTATTGGCGAGTGGCATACTTTTTGTCCCCATCAGGTAAAGCAAATTATGGGCTGGAAAGATGAAAACGGGAACCCGTTAGGACTTGAAGATTTTTATGATGAAACCGAGCGAAAATATTTCACCGAAAAATATCAAGAGGCCGTCAACCATCCTCTCTTGCCAAGGAAAACATATCGGGCAATGGATATCATGGTCCGAATTATGGTATCCCAACTAGAAACCGGTACCCCGTATATGTTTTATCGCGATGAGGTAAATCGGCAAAACCCTAATAAGCATATAAACGGATATGGGCGCACTTCGATTTACTGCAGCAATCTTTGCACGGAAATTGCTCAAAATATGTCGGCAACGACAATTGTTAAGGAATTTCAAGATGAGGATGGGAACATCGTAATGGTTCGCAAACCAGGCGACTTTGTTGTTTGTAATTTATCGTCTATCAATCTTGCCAGGGCGGTTCCGGCCAATGTGGTAGAACGGTTAATCCCGATCCAGGTAAGGATGCTCGATAATGTCATTGATTTAAACACAATAACAGTTGGTCAAGCCCAGCTAACCAATCAAAAGTATCGGGCTGTCGGACTTGGCACATTTGGCTGGCATCATTTGCTGGCACTTAAAGAAATTCATTGGGAATCCCCGGAGGCTGTTGCCTATGCTGATGAACTGTACGAGGACATTGCCTTCTATACGATTCGCTCCTCGATGGAATTGGCAAAGGAAAAAGGGGCATACGAGAAATTTCAGGGCTCCGAATGGCAGACGGGTGAATATTTTTCACGAAAAAATTACCGCTCTGAGCGGTGGCAGAAATTAAAAACTGAGGTGGCTGCAAACGGAATTCGCAACGGCTGGTTAATGGCCGTCGCTCCCAACTCTTCTACGGCAAAGATTGGCGGCTCTACAGACGGTATTGACCCGATTTATTCTGTTGAATATGCGGAAGAAAAGAAGAATTTCAAATTCAAGGTAACTGCCCCTGACATCAATCATCGGACATACAACTATTACCGGCGGGCAAGGCATGAATTGGATCAGGTTTGGAGCATTAAACAAAACGCTGCCAGACAGCGCCATATCGATCAAGCGATAAGCTTCAACCTTTATGTGAAGCACGATATTAAGGCAAAAGAATTGCTCAACCTGCATATGGCAGCTTGGAAACATGGGTTAAAAACGACCTATTATGTCAGAAGCACGTCCCAAGCCGAAATCGAAGCATGTGAAGCATGTCAAAGCTAAGAGAAGGAGAAATTGTGATGACTATTCATTCACCTTTAAAAAAAATCAAGCTATTAAACCCTGAATATCCTAATAAATCAACAGGAATTATTAACGGCCAATCATCAGGCATTCTTAACTGGAATGATATTGCCTACCCGCAGATGTATGAATTGTATCAGACCTTGTTGTCTAATTTTTGGAAGGCGCAGGAAATCAATATGCAGGATGATATTAAACAATGGGATCTGCTCAGTCCGACAGAGCAGGATGTATTCTTACGGATCAATACCCAGCTGGCATCATTAGACAGTCTGCAAACACCGACGATGTATCAAGTGATGGATTATGTGACCGATTCAAGCTTCAAGGCGATATTTGCGGTCATTTCCCAGCAGGAGGCGGTTCATAATGAGTCGTACTCCTATATTTTAAGTTCACTTGTACCATTACAAGAGCAACATTTCCGCTTCAATCAAGCCAAAAGCGATCCAATCGTACAGCAGCGGAACCAGCTTATTTTGGATGCCTATGAATGCTTTCGTGAGCATCCTACACCACAGCATTTATTCCAGTTGGCGGTTAACTCGATTAATCTGGAAGGAATTTATTTTTATGCCGGGTTTGCCTTTTTCTATCATCTGGCCCGCCAGCAAAAGATGTTGAAAACCAGTACAATGATCAGCTACATCCAGCGGGATGAAATGCAGCATGCCTATTTCGTTGCTCAGTTTATCCGCATCCTTTTAACTGAAAATCCGGAATTACATCATCAGGAAAATATTGATTATATCTACAACACAATTGGACAGGCTGTCGAGCTTGAAAAGGAATGGGCCCGCTTCATCTTGCGTGATATTGATGGAATTGACTTGCAGGAATATGAACATTATACGGAATATCTTGCCAATAAGCGGCTCCGGCAGCTCGGGCTGGAGAATTTATATGAGGAACGAAAGAATCCAATGCCATGGATTCATGTGTTCAGTGATGAAATGATGAATGACACGAAGTCGGATTTCTTTGAACAGAAATCAAGGACCTATTCCAAAGTGTCTCAATCGAATGGGTTTGATGAACTATGAGAATTGCGATCGTCTATTCTTCTAAAACCGGGAATACCGAAGAAGTGGTTGATCATTTATGGCAGCTATTTGTTGAAAAACAAGTTCAGGCAGATTGTTTTCGTGCGGAGAAATTTCCTACAGCGGATGTAATGGATTACGATGCCATTGTCATCGGCACCTATACATGGGGAAATGGAGAAATACCCAGAGAAATGCGGGCAATCTATGAAATGTTTGAAACTTATAATTTAAAAGACCTTGTGACAGGTGTCGTTGGTACGGGCGATACCTGTTATCCAAGGTTTTGCGGGGCTGTCGATAAATTTAGGGATATGCTGTTTATCCAATCCAACCTCGCAGCAACCTTAAAAATTGAATTAACACCACAACAAGAAGACTACATTAGATGTAATAGGTTTGTAGAAATTATTATGGAACGGGTAAAGAGCATTCAATATCAATAAATCGGCAACTGTTTATACTGAGTGTTTTTTCAAAAATTTATTAGGTAATGGTGAAATTTCTTTAAGAAGTTAGAATTTGTCTGTTGATTTCCGTTCCGGGCGCTTGCTTTCCGCGGGCGAGCCCGGGAGCCTCCTCGGCGCTAAACGCGCCTGT
>NZ_JADDIU010000015.1 GCF_016464375.1 Bacillus renqingensis | reverse complement strand
CATTAACACAGCCCGATCATTAGATAGAAGACAGGTTTTATTCCAGCTTTAGCAGTTGAATTCTCTGTAATACTTTCCAAAAGAATTCTTGGTACACAAAACTAGAGGACAACTTAAAGTAAAGTGATCGTCCTTATTTCACTAATTTACTGGCAACTTTTATCAGTCTTGTTCGAATGGTTTCGATTTGTATCCTGCATTCCCGATATGTATAACGAGGAAAAAC
>NZ_JADDIU010000143.1 GCF_016464375.1 Bacillus renqingensis | reverse complement strand
ATTTTTGGTTTCTTCTATCGAATTTTATCCGGTTGCTAAATAATCATCAAACAAACCCAATTGCCCATCGCTTTTGGTATTTAATTCCCAGTCTTTTTCAGGGCTTTCTAAAAATTTAGTTAGATGAATATAATTGAATAAATGAATTCTACAAAAACTAACTAAATTGGAAAAAGACCATTGTCTTTTCAAACTTTTCTTTATTACTCCCATCAGAAGATTTACTATCAAGACACAATAAATTTGGATTTTGATAGCGTTTTC
>NZ_JADDIU010000142.1 GCF_016464375.1 Bacillus renqingensis | reverse complement strand
CCATACTTTCCAAACGTAAGATAAAGCCAAAAAGCAGAATAATGAAAATAACTTCTGGTTTTATTCGCTGTGAGCGTCTAAAATCAGCTGCCCTCTTGACCATTTTGTCAAAACCGAATACATTAGTAATATAAAGGATAAATTCCTTTATCCACTGTTTCTTCACAGTGGTCACCTCCTTTGGTTGGTCCCTAAGGAGGTTTTTCTCTTTCTTCTAAAAAAATCCTGCTAATTTCCAAAAAAAAATTAATTTTTTACCCTCAAAAGACAAATTCCTCTATCCTTTGTCCAATCCTAGGTCTAACGCCTTTTTTTTATCCGAAAGCGTGGACCCTG
>NZ_JADDIU010000141.1 GCF_016464375.1 Bacillus renqingensis | reverse complement strand
CGCTTACAGATGGGCCCGCGGCGCATTAGCTAGTTGGTGAGGTAACGGCTCACCAAGGCGACGATGCGTAGCCGACCTGAGAGGGTGATCGGCCACACTGGGACTGAGACACGGCCCAGACTCCTACGGGAGGCAGCAGTAGGGAATCTTCCACAATGGACGAAAGTCTGATGGAGCAACGCCGCGTGAGCGATGAAGGCCTTCGGGTCGTAAAGCTCTGTTGTTAGGGAAGAACAAGTACCGGAGTAACTGCCGGTACCTTGACGGTACCTAACCAGAAAGCCACGGCTAACTACGTGCCAGCAGCCGCGGTAATACGTAGGTGGCAAGCGTTGTCCGGA
>NZ_JADDIU010000140.1 GCF_016464375.1 Bacillus renqingensis | reverse complement strand
TCAGATAGTGGGGGGCTAGCCCCCCACTATCTGAAAAATTCAAGTCGTAGGTGTTGGACTTTTCGGGATGTCCCTAGATAATGGTCTTAGGATCGTTTGGGGAATTTCTTATTTCTCCTGTAGCTTTGACTACTTTTAAAGTCTGTTTCCCCAGCTCTTGTTTGAACTTCTAACCCGTAGGCTGTTCCCTTTGGCACCCCATGCTGGAAGTTGCAGCTTCTAGGCAGCTCATGGACCAAAATGAGTTCTAATAAGCGAGGGTGATTGACCGACAAGTGCGCTGGGGGTATCCCGAAGAGTCCTCCACCTGATCCTAAAATGAAAGGAGGTTAACCCCTATGAAGTTATTTGTTGGGATAGACATTAGCTCCCAAGA
>NZ_JADDIU010000014.1 GCF_016464375.1 Bacillus renqingensis | reverse complement strand
ATATTGTTTTTTCAACACTAAATAGCGAAGAGCCAGAAAAGTTACAAATCTGCAAGAAAAGATAGGTACTACTATCTATATATTAAAAGCAGATGCAAATTGCATCTGCCTGTTCAATCAGCCATAAAAACTCATGTAATTAAGGGAAATTTACCATTAAGCCCTCGTAACTTATTTTTTTAAATATTGGATTCATTGCTTGAATTTCCGTTTATTAAGTGAACAATAAATGTGCCAAGGAAAATAGCTATTATAATACTAAAAAAGAGAATTTCGTGCATATGGAAACCGAATGCAGAAACGATCATTTTTACCCCGATAATAGCAATAAGGACAAACGCGGTTACTTCAAATTCAGGGATTTTTTCAATTAATTTTAGGAAAACCTGCGCTACTCCACGCATCATTAAAATTCCCAATACTCCTCCCAGAAACAGGACCCAGACTTGATTTGAAACGCCAAAAGTGGCAATCACACTGTCAATGCTGAAGGCAATATCCATTAATTCGACGGTTAAAACCGTCCGCCAAAATCCCATTTTCTTATTTGCCTTTATATCTTCTCCATCACTTTTCATGAAAAGATTTTGAAAGACAATTAGAAGCAGATAGTGTCCACAGACGATTTTAATCCAAGGAATATTAATTAAGGTAACTCCTAACCCAATAGCCACTAGGCGAAAAAAATAGGCACCGAAAATCCCATAAAAGAGAGCCTTCCTTCGTTGTGGCTTTGGTAAATGCTTCACCATAACCGCTAGCACGAGAGCATTGTCTGCAGATAATAAGCCTTCTAGAATAATAAGCGTACCGATAACTCCCCAGTTTCCAGGATTCGTCAAAACATGCTCTGCCGTTTCTAACGAAAAAAACGTACTATAACTTCTTAAAATTTCTTGTAGAAAGTCCATCTGTTCATCCTAAACCCTTTCAAGTGGTTTTGAGCAAACCAGCATCTGCTCTCAAGCGGTACAGCCTGTCCCCTCTCACCCTGGTTCTTTCTAACTATACCTATTCTAAATGTATGTACCGAACAGAAATATATGAACGATGAACTTCTATATAAAAAATAAATAAACTGAATGGATACTAAAACAGAAGCAATTTACAAAAATCGGTCTCAAAATTGAATTTTGAGACCAAAAGATAATATTCCGCTATTTCTTTGCAAGTGAAATCATTGTTTTTTCAACTGGCAGTTGAGCACTGTTAATCATGTTGTTAATGGCGCTAAACAGCGCTTTTACAGAAGAAGTCATAATATCAGCGTCGATGCCGCAGCCCCAATAAACAGCACCGTCCAAAGCAGTAATACCGACATACGATACAGCGTTTGACTGCGACCCAGATTCTAAAGCATGTTCCTTATAAACTAAATCCTTAAACTCTATAGCCAAGCAGGTTTGAAGCACATTGCTGATGGCATCCAGTCTTCCATTACCTACGCCTGTAAATTCGTGCACTTCATTATCGATCCGAATCGATACAAACGTTTCGTATTGTTGATTATGAGTATACCTGTAATGGATGAACTCGACAGGATCATCGATATTTACATATTTTTTACTAAAAATATCATAGATTTCATTCGGCATAAGCTCTTTATGCAAACGGTCTGAGACATTTTTAACATCATAGCCAAAGCTTTCGCGCATTTTAACAGGAAGATCCAACCCATAATGATGTTCGAGTATGTAGCCAATCCCCCCTTTACCGGACTGGCTATTGATCCGGATGATATCCCCTTCATACTCTCTGCCAATATCCTTTGGATCGATTAAGAGATAAGGGACCGTCCAATACTGACGTTCCTTTTCCTCACGCCATTTCATGCCCTTAGCAATGGCATCCTGATGCGAGCCAGAGAAGGCCGTAAATACGAGTTCACCGCCGTACGGGTGTCTTTCATGGACCCTCATTCTTGTTAATTTTTCATACTTGGCAATGATTTCACGGATATTTTCAAAATGAAGCTGTGGGTTTACCCCATGTGAATATATATTGATCGCGAGAGTGACGATGTCAACATTTCCCGTTCTTTCTCCATTACCAAACAGGGTTCCTTCGACCCTCTGTGCTCCTGCAAGAATGGCAAACTCTGCATCTGCCACTCCTGTGCCTCTATCATTGTGTGGATGAACAGACAGGATGACATTGTCACGGTAGTTCAAATGATCGCTCATAAATTCAATTTGGCTTGCGTAAACGTGTGGCATGGACATGGACACCGTCGCCGGAAGATTGATAATCACCTTGTTGCACGCTTCAGGCTGCCAGATATCCAACACCCGGTTACATATTTCAAGCGCAAACTCCATTTCTGTGCCTGTGAAACTTTCTGGTGAATATTGAAATTGGAAGTTCCCTTCCGTCTTAGCCGCATATTGTTTAAGCAATTTCGCTCCGGTTACAGCAATGTCGATGATCTCATCTTCGGATTTTTTAAAAACCTGCTCACGCTGAGCAACTGAGGTCGAATTGTAAAGGTGGACGACCGCCTTGTTTACACCTCGGAGGGCTTCAAATGTTTTTTCAATAATATGGTCTCTCGACTGTGTTAGTACTTGAACCGTTACATCCTCCGGAATCAAATTCTGTTCAATCAATGTACGAAGAAAAGTATATTCTGTTTCGGATGCAGCAGGAAAGCCCACTTCGATTTCCTTAAAACCAACTTCCAAGAGCAATTGAAAATATTCCAGCTTCTCCTCTAGGTTCATAGGAACAACCAATGCCTGATTTCCATCCCTTAGGTCAACACTGCACCACGTTGGAGCTTCCGTAATAAATTCCTTCTCTGTCCATTTCATACTTTTTACAGGAGGCATAAAATACCCTCTGGAGTACTTTTCAAAGTTTTTCATAATACCCAACCACCCTTTCTTTGATACGACTCATTTTAAAAAAATCAAAAAGCCCATCATCTCATAAGAGACGACAGGCTTTGCCTACGTGGTACCACTCTTTTTGATTCGTTTTAAAACAAACAAATCCACTTTACGACTCGATTACGGCTGTCAACCGTTAAGACCTACAGATTAGCCTTACCACTTCTGGGCGAGTTGGGGAATTTATTGACTGTCTTTCACCAACCGACAGCTCTCTCGACAATAAATATTCCTTAATACTCCCAATCATCGTGTTTTAATTTCATTTGAATTTTTTGATTTTTCTTATTCTATAACAGATGAAGAAAATATTCAAGACATAATTGCTATTTTTTTTAATCGAAAAAACCGGTCGTTCTTAATAAAGTATTTAAAAAAATATAAGACACTAGAATAATAAAATGATAAAATGGTAAACGGCTATGAACTATAGTATAAATTCCGAATTTTGAAAAGGTGAGAAAAATGCTAAAAAAGAAACAGTTAGTTGAAATAAAAGCGCTTCAAGAAATTTGCGAAAAAGAAGGCGGATTTCAGTTAAAGCTAAATTTCGATATGCTTGAAAACCGTACTGCAAATTACCAGGAAGACTTTTTCCATTATGAAGACGGCAAGCTCGTTGGTTTTCTAGGAAGCTATAGTTTTGGAAATAAAGTAGAGCTTTGTGGAATGGTACACCCGGAATATCGCCGCAAAGGAATCTTTTCCAGGCTGCTTGAAAAGGGATTAGAAGAAACGAAAAAACAAGATGTCAGAACGATTTTGTTGAACGCTCCGGCAGAATCCCTATCGGCAAAAAAGTTTCTACAAACCATTCCCTGCAGCTTTTCGTTTTCTGAATATCAAATGAAATGGCATAACACTGAATTGACTGAAGATGAGACTATTACCATTAGACCTTCGATGACAAATGAAGATGATGAAGCGGAGATACAACTCGATGTCTTGTGCTTTGGATTTCTCGAAAAAGAAGCGCGGGATTATGCGCAAATGATCGGAGAGAACAGTAGTGATCAAAGGCTAATCATCGAAGCAAATGGTAAAACAGTCGGGAAAATACGTGTATCCGAATTGAACGGCGAGGCATGGATATACGGATTTGCCATATTTCCCGAACTCCAAGGAAAAGGAATCGGGAGAAAAGCTCTATCGAAAATAGTACAAATTGAACGTCAAAAAGGGCTGCCTATATTCTTAGAGGTAGAAGCCAAAAATGCCCATGCACTACGGCTTTATGAATCTTGTGGATTTAAGAGTTATCAAGCGCAGGATTATTATTTATATTCAAGTTAACCAAAATAACGCTGGACTATGAAAAAAGGCGGCCCGGCTTTAAATTTAGAACGAACGCGTTTATTTCCATTTTTAAAAAAAGGGATGTATGAATCCTCTAGATTTTTAATCCTTTTTAAGCAATAGAAATTAATTTAATTACCATTTTAATGAAAATATATGTTGAATTTGAAATAATTGTATATAGTAGGATTCATGGTGAAGGGACTTAATTATTTTTTAGCTTGTAAATTTCTCTGGAGTGTTCGGAAATCATCCGATCGTAATACTCAAGGTCATTTTTTGTGGCCATTGTATTTTTTATTTCTTTTACATCATCAATGAGGGTGTCAACTTTGGCTTCGAGCTTATCCACTCTCTCGTTCGTTTCAGAAATTTTAACATTCGTTGATGCTACTGTATTTATTAGTTGTTGTAATAAATCCGCTTGCCTTTTTTGTTCTAGATCCAGTGCGTCTACCTTTTGATCTAAGCTATCAAGTTTGTTCAAAATTAACTTCAGTGTTTGCTCCATTTTAATCACCGCCTCCCTATTAATTATAGCAGAGAAATGTAGGCTTTTGTCGATGATGGTTAAATAAAAAAAGGGAAAAATGGTGGAAATTTTGGTGCCTGACACCGGGTGTCAGGCACCAAAATCATTTAATCTTTGATCACCAATCCCATTAGTGCTGCGAACTGAATGGCTTGAAAGGATGATACCTTACACCCCTTTAAATCATTCATGGAGACTGTAAGTGTGTCAAAAGTAGATGTGCTGATATCGATTCCTTTTAGTGGAGTTGCCTCTAAATTTGCACCGTCTAGATTACAAGCCTGAAAGTCAACATTTTTAAGTTTACAATCATAAAAATCCGTGCCTTTTAATGCAGTCTCATGAAATATCACTTTTTCCAGCTTTGATTCTCCAAATGCCGTCAAGTTTAATACGGAATTGTCAAACCTGACATTTCCAAAACTTGATTCGGTAAAGTTTACACCTAATAGTTTACTATTTTTGAATACGACCCTGTGTATGGAAGACTTGCTCAAATTGGCATTGGATAAATCACAGTTTTCAAAACAGACATCAGTCATACCAATATTTTGAAAATCGGTGTGATTGAATCGGCAATTTTTAATCACCATATTATATAACCGGACTCTATTTACCGCTTCATTTTCAAAAACAGAGTCAACCACTTTACATTCCTCTAATATCGGATCCTCTTCATAAAGAATTGCATTAAAATTCCTTAAAGGTAATTCAGCGGAAATTCTGGGTACAGCAATTTTCATGCATAGGCCCCCTTCATCAAATGTTCTTGTCAAACAGATTCTTCATCTTTATTTTTTTTAAGATCGTAAATTTTTAACCAGTATAAACAATAGTGATTAATTCTACTTAAAAAATGCCTGACACCGGGTGTCAGGCACCGTAATTTTAAATCTATCTTATTTCAAAGACCAGCCGCCTTTTTCAATAAAACTAACAACATCTAAAATCTTATCTTTTACTCCCTCGGCACAAACGTAATGATATTTTCCGTCCTCTGCTTTGAAAACCCATGCTACAAGAAAATAATTTCCCTGTTTGTAGCTTCCATATACTTGGAGTGCCTGATATTTCCCAAGAGTGACAGATGCCCCTTTTATATCCTTCCCACCATCATTTTTCATGTTGGCAGCTACAATATTAGCATAGGTTTCCAGTGTTGCATCCTTCCCTGCATCTTTAAATACATTCAATGAAATAATTTGTGATCCGTCCATACTGCTCACTTGAAAACTAGTATTTGGATTTACGTCCTTAAAATTAACCCAATCCTTTGGGACATTCACATACCCATATTCCTCTTTTCCGACCTTTTTCATGTTATCCATATTTATGTCGGTTTTTGTAGCTTTATTTTCTATCTTAGTATTATCTTCAGCTGCTTCAGTTGCATCTGTTACACTATGATTCTCTTCCTTTTTCTCATGTTCATCATTTTGCACTTCTGTACTGCTTTTCGTACTTGTGTTTACATTCTTTTTTTCATCCCCTTGATTTGAACAGGCAATTAGGCCAACTACCATCATCAAAGGGACTATACCTTTTATAATAAATCTGCCTTTCAATATAACCCACCCCTTTAACCTTGTTAAAATGCTTTCTTCTGTTTCTGTTTGATTCACCATAAACATTACCGATAATACCATAAATAGGAATTAACTTAAACTGTTTTTTAATATTTAGGTACATAGTCCCAGTTACTATTAAAATGGTGCCTGAGGGTGTCAGGCACCATTATCTCATGAATTAAGTTCCCGTAGCTCTTTTATTATTTGATTGAATCTTTGGTCTAGCTTGACATAAGTTTCGTCTTTTTTCGTTTGTAAACTTAATTTACCGAGGATCTCCTGCTTCTCATTTTCAAGCTGGAGACGGCGCGATTCCAGTTCATCCATATTGCTACTCTCAACAATAGGGGTCTTAATCTGCTTTTGTGCAATGATCCACTTTTTATTTGTTATTTTTTCAATAAAATAGCGGTCATGGGATACGGCTAGAATTGTACCATTATACTCTATGAGTGTTTGTTCCAGCTGTTCACGTGAGGGTAAATCCAGATGGTTCGTTGGCTCATCTAAAATTAATAAATCTTTCTCCTCGAGAATATAGTGCATCAGTTTACACTTGACTCGTTCGCCCATACTCATCTTTTCGATTGGTTCTGTCCATTGTGAAGCATTAAAGCCTAAATGCTTCATAACATTTTGTACTTTCCCTCGTCTTTCAAATGTTTCTTGATAAAAAAATTGCTCAGGAGTTTGAGATAACGGTAAATCAAATACCTCTTGTGTCAAATAGCCAATCTTAGCAGCTGGTGGTATCCAAATCGACCCTTCAGCTGTTTCTTTACCCATCAGAATATTAAGTAAGGTAGTTTTGCCACTGCCATTCGGCCCCGCTAAAGCAATCTTTTCTCCCGTTTGAATGGTAAAGTTTACTCGCTTAAATAACAGCTTGTTGCCGAAGCTTTTACGCAGATCCTTTACTTCAATCAAACGCTTGCCTTTCTTTTGATTTGGCGGCAGTGAAAATTGAACCGTATATTCTGGAGTTAGCCGCTCTACCCTTGATTTCTCGAGCTCTTTCTCCAACCGTTTTCGTTTCGATTTCACTTGAGTATCCATCTTTTTTGCTTTGACACGGTAGTATTCTTTATATCCCTCTTGCTTTGTCGATTGGCTATGTGCTTTTTCAGACCATGAAGATAAGTTTTTTAACTGATTTTCCACTTGTTTCATCCGCTTTTGCTGTACATCATAGGCATGTTGCTGTGCCTCACGCCTTTTGTTTCTGAATGACATATAGGCCGTATAATTCCCTTTAAATTCTGTTATTTTTTTGTCCTCAATCGACCAAATTTTTGTTGCGACTTGATCTAAAAAATATCGATCGTGGGAGGCCATAATAATCGTACCCTTATATTTCTGAATTAAGTCAATTAGGAACTCAAGTGAGGCCTCATCTAAATGATTCGTTGGTTCGTCAAGCAACAATATTTCCGCATTTGTTGAGAATCCTCTCGCTAATCGCGCTTTTAGTTTTTCACCGCCGCTCAAATATTCGTAATGATTTGATGGCACGGACAGCCTCGCTAGTAGTTCCCGTTCATTGGCATTAACATATTGATTATCATATATGGCCTGCTCCTGCTTGACAAACTCTACTTGCAGGCGTTGTTTCCACTCTAAGCTGCCTGCATCAGGTGTCCGTTCACCTGAAATAATTTGCAAAAGTGTTGATTTTCCCGCGCCATTCTTCCCGATGATCCCAATTACTTCACGGCTCTTTATGTGTAATGAAGCCGCTTCGAATAATGTCAAGCCTTCAATTACAACCTTTAAGTTTTGTATATTTAACCATTCTCTCATCCATATCCCTGCTTTCTGGGGAGGACATTAAGCATTTGAAATCAATCCTAAAACGCAAAAAATCCTCCCAAATTTTTTTGGAAGGATTAGTCTACAAAATTCGCGCTTAAATAAGCCTGTTTGTGACAGGGCATCTTTTCATATTATATGAAAATGGGCAGACTAATCCTATTTTTCGTTAATCGTTCTATACGATTGATCGAGTAAAATAAGATTAGTTCTTCACAGTCCACCCACATTCCCTTCTGTTCAAGTTGTATTTATTATAACATCTTGCTCGCTAATTAAACACCCTATTTTTTGAACAGTTGCTGTTACTGTTCGCCATTTGGTTAAAGATTCATTTTATTTTTTACTTTTTCCGGCAGTTCGTTAGGCTGCACTTCCTCCCACGTTTTTACATACTTCCCTTTTGTGTAGACTTTCAAAAATGCATCCTTACGAAGGGTACCACCAGCATAAAATGTTACGACTTGTTTTTCCCCTGACTCTGTATAACCATCTAAGGTATAGTCATACCCTCCCGGATTTCTGTGAATCCCCGGTTTATTTATTTGAACATATACCTCTTTTTTCGGTATTAACGGGTTGAATCGATCTGTCACTTCTGTTCTCACTAATAAAAGACTACCGATAAGGACCAGTACAACTACCAGTCCAATAGTTATTTTTTTCATCTTCTTTTCTCCCCTTTCTTTTCTTACAACATTGCCTTTGTCAGTTTCTTTACATAAAGAGCTCTAATGACGAGGAAAAAGACAATTTGGACAATCGTATACCCTGAAACAGTCAATAGAGATGATGGAATGGTAGTGTCATAATGAAATTTCGGTCCGATTAACTCCACGGTAATAATGGATCCAAGTGCTGCTATCAGCAGCGGCAAAAAGAATAAGATCGCTATTTGAATCGAGGCTGATTTACTCATTTCTTGTTCACTCAGACCGATTCTTGACAGCGATTGGTACCTCTCTTGATCCGTTTGTAAATCGCTGTACAGTTTAAAGTATAAAAAGCTGACAGATGCTACCGAGAAAATCGCCGCAATAAAGATCCAGACAAATTTGACAATGCTGTAAGTCTGCTTCAGTTCAAGGTAATCTTGTGCCCTTAGCAAAATCATTCCTGACTCTTTAGTTATTTGTGACTTAATTTTATTTGTAATGGAAAGTTCATCTGAATTTTTCTTTGGAAATTCCTTATTTGACCATTCCGGAATAGAATAGAAGACCTTAGAGATGTGTAATACATCTTCCCGCTTCTTAAGATCTTGATTTAACTTATTAAATTGTTGATCCGCGATAACGAGATAACACTCCGTGTAATCATTCGGAATCTTCACCGTTTCCTGCCTGATGACATCGAAGGAAAACGGTTTGTAAGTCAATTTAGATAGTGGCTGATCATCTGTTTTCCTTTTTTCGTTCTCAGGCTTATATAATGAATTTTGTACCACCACCGCCTTCTGTTCTCCCAGAGAATGAATTTTAGGTAGATCATAGCCGCGTTGTAATTGTTGATAAACAGATAGGCTAATCACTGTAATGGGATAAGAAGGCTCCTCCATGAAGTTTACACTTTCGCTTACATATTGAATTTTCTTAAAATGAATTCGGTTTTCTGCTAAAACTTGATCAATCGTTTTTATGTCTTGATCCCATCCTGGTTCTAACGTATTGTAGGAGGTATATTGAATGGCAAAAGGGTTATGTGTAAATTCCCGTTTGTTTTGACTATCGCCACTTAAAACGATGCTAATAAAACCACATGCCATTGCTGTTACAACGGTGATAATGAAAAAGATTCGCGCACTATCTTTAACTTTATAGGCCATTTCAGACAGCCAAAGCAGATTCACTCCCCGATAAAAGAAAGGCTGTTTCCTTTTGAATAGACGAATCATGTACACACTAAGCTGGGTAAAAAAGAAATAGACTCCAATCGTCCCTAAAGCAAGAATATATATATAGGTTTGCCCAAGGTTAAACTGTGTCAAAACAAAGGCCGAGCCAATACATAGCGCCGAAAATAACGATAGCAGTATCGAAGCTTTCGGCTCGGGTTTTGGCTTGCTTGAGCCTTTTAGCAAATCAATCGTCTCTTTCTTACGCAAAAAAAGCGGTGTGATAAAAGAAATAAGAATAAACAGAGCGGCAAAGGCCCCTAATGTTAACGATATGGCCTTTACAGGAAAATAAAAATCAAGATGTTTGAATCCTGTCATTTCAGAACTTAATAATAGAAATAACTTGGAAAACAAAAGGCCAATCGCAAGACCGCTGCCAATTGACAACGCCCCAATCGTTAAATTTTCCATAAACACAATTCGATAAATTTGCGACTCCTCTGCCCCGATGATGGTTAGAATACCAAATTCCTTTTGTCTTACCTTCAAAAATGAACCAACCGAATAGAGTACAAAGAAAAAGGAAAAGAAGAAAATGATATACTCTGCAGCTGTCATTCCGGCTTTTACAGCCCCACCCAGTTGGTCCTGCACCAATACTGGATGAAACATGAAAATGGCATATGAAAAGAAAATCGCAACAGAAAAAGTACTGCAAAGGAAGTAGGCCACATACCCTTGAGCATTCCGGGTCACATTTTTCCACGCGAACTGCCTAAACGTCACGAGAATCCCCTCCTAAAAATGACAGGGTATTGATGATTTCCTGATAGAATGTTTGCTTGTGATCACCGCGGCGCAGCTCATTATGAAGCTGGCCGTCTTTAATAAAGATAATCCGCTGACAGTAGCTGGCGGCAACAGGGTCATGCGTCACCAAAAGGGTCGTCATACGATCCTCCTGATTCAGCGATTCAAACATTTCCATTACGCTTCTTGAAGCGTTGGAGTCAAGATTACCTGTTGGCTCATCGGCAAGAAGCAGTGCCGGCTGATGGATCACAGCTCGTGCAATCGCCGTCCTTTGACGCTGACCGCCCGATATTTCATATGTCCGTTTATCCAAAATATCGCGGATCCCAATTCGCTCTGCCACCTTTTGGACGCGTTCATTCATCAAACTAAGCTTCATTTTATCGAGCGTTAACGGTAAAATGATATTTTCTTTAACCGTTAACGTATCAAGCAGATTAAAATCTTGAAAGACAAGGCCAAATTCACGACGGCGAAACAATGCAAGCTCTCTTTTTGATAAGCCGGCTGCCTTTTTCCCATTTATCAGGATTTCACCTGACGTTGGTTTGTCAATCGTGGAAATTAAATTGAGTAGTGTGGTTTTACCACTACCGGACGGGCCCATGATGCCGACAAACTCACCTTGCTGAATATGAAACGAAATATCTGCCAAAGCTTTATAGGATATTTTGCCGTTATAAACTTTACTAACTTGGTTAATTTGTAATGTTTCCATGTATCATTCATCCTTTCTGATATACATAGCTTAACGTGGACAAAAAAAAGAAGCCACCTGTTTCCATTACACTTTCCTTACATCGATGTAAGGTCGTCGTGAGGAATAACAAATGACATTCGAACCGTGGTACCTTGGTCTTGAATAGATTCTACTTCAATCGAATGGTTTAAACGTCGGCACACTTCTTTAGCTATATAAAGCCCCATCCCTGTTGACTCGCGAAATACCCGTCCATTTTCACCGGTAAAATGAGGATCAAACACACGGGGAATATCCTGCGGTGGGATGCCCACTCCATAATCCTCCACCTCTAACACATAGGCATTGTCTTTTCTGAACAAACAAATGGTGATTTCACTTTGTCCAGCTGAATACTTTACAGCATTGGTCAAAATCTGTGACAAAATAAAGGAAAGCCACTTTCGGTCACTAATAATTACCAAACCTTGCTCCGCTTCGACAGAAGGGTAAATTTCATTTCTAATAAATAAACGACGATGGTCCCGCAGCACCTCATTTAAAAGCTCAAGTACATCGATTTTTTCCAAAAAAAAGTCTAGTTCAAAGCTTTCGAGACGTGACATATAGAGCACCATATCAAGCCCTTTTTCCATCCGATCGAGCTGTTCTTGTAAATCGGCGAATAGTGGTTGCGGATGCCCCTTTGTCAATAGATTGGCAACAGAAAGTGGTGTCTTCATTTGATGCACCCATTGATTCATAAACAGCAGATGCTGTTTTTGCTGGGATTCGTAATGATGGACTCTTTCCGTAAAGAGTTCGTATTGTTTCTTCAGCAGTCGTTCTGTTTGTTTTGCTGAAGGTGAGTGTGCTTCAAGCCGGATCGTGTCATCGAGATTAGTCACAGTCTCTGCCTTAGAAAGCAGTAGATAAAGCGTTCGATTTTGTACGTAACGGACAATTAAATAAACGGCAAGAAAAACGATACCGAGTAACAGGATATACAGAAGTATTGTAAGCCTTTTGTAGCCATCCAGCCAGATGACCGCTAGTAAAATAAGCAGCTGGATCAGATTTAAGCTAATCAGTGGCAGGTGATCTCTAAGAAAAAGTTTCATTTACTCTCGCCGGCCTTTAGTCTGTATCCGACTCCGCGCACGGTTTCAACCGAATGCTCAAGCCCAAATGGCTCAAGACTTTTACGTAAGCGTGTGATATAGACATTCAGTGTATTTTCGCCAACATATCGGTGATCATCCCAAAGTGCATCCAGTAAAAACAGCCGGCTGACGACTTGACCCGCATGTTCCATTAAAATTTTTAGTAAAATGGCTTCTTTATAACTTAGTTCAGCTGTTTTATTTTGATATTGGAGTTCTTGTGTATCAACATTTAAACTTAATCCCCCTGATGTGATGATCCTTGGTGCAGCAGCATAATCCCCGTATGCCCGGCGCAATTGGCTCTCCACCTTCGCCAGCACCACTTCCGGATAGAACGGCTTTGTAATATAGTCATCTGCACCGTTCTGCAGGGCGATAACTTGGTCCATTTTATCTGCTCTTGCGGAAATAAACAGAATCGGACAAGTTGATACTGTACGAATTTGCCGGCACCAGAAAAAGCCATCGAACTTCGGCAAGTTTACATCCATGAGCACCAAATGTGGCTGAAACTTATTAAATACCTCTAACACATTGCCAAACTCAGTAATAACTTCCACTTGATAATTATATTTCTCTAAATGCTCCTTAAGTAACTGACGTATTTGCGGATCATCTTCAACGATAAATATCTTTTGCATGATTTTCACTCCCCATACCGCTATGGTTAGAGAATAACGCACAGCAGGGTTTGGGGCAAGTTCAAAAAATAAGTAATCCGTATAGCCTTAGCAACAAAACTTAGACTAGCAGGAAAAATTTTCTGATAGAATTTAGTTTTAAAAAAAAGAATAGGGGAATTTCTAAAGAAAATACTAATTATGAATGTTAATCTAGGAGTTGAATTTACTTGTCTGTATGGGAACAAACCTATTATCCACTAAATAACATTTGGTTATCCGCAATCATTGCCGCCATTCCCATTATTTTTATTATTATCCTGTTAACGGTATTTAAATTAAAACGATTAAGTACAGTTACTTTTACTTCTTTTTATTAGAATCATTAGTTGGTTAATCCTTTAAAATCGAAAGGAGAAGGAAAATGTCGAACGAAAAAGTAAATCGAGTTGTACTAATTGGAACGGGGGCAGTTGGTTGCAGTTATGCTTACTCATTAATTAATCAAGGGGTCGTAGAAGAATTAGTCCTTATAGATGTAAATGAAGCAAAATCTGAGGGAGAAGCCATGGATCTTAATCATGGAATGCCATTTGCACCTTCTCCAACAAAAGTCTGGAATGGTTCTTATAAAGATTGTGAAGGTGCCGACTTAGTTGTGATTACTGCAGGTTTAGCCCAAAAACCAGGGGAAACCAGATTACAATTAGTGGAAAAGAACACAAAAATATTTAAGCAAATTGTCGCTCAGATTATGGAAAATAACTTTAACGGAATTTTTTTAGTTGCCACAAACCCTGTAGACATCTTAACGTATGTTACGTATAAAGAATCAGGCCTACCTAAAGAGAGGGTAATTGGTTCAGGAACCGTTTTGGATTCTGCAAGGCTGCGTTTTGCCCTAGGTCAATATTTCAACATCGATACGAGAAATGTTCATGCTGCCATTATTGGTGAACATGGTGATACTGAACTACCCGTTTGGAGCCATGCGTTTATCGGTGTAAGACCGCTTGAAACAATTTTGGCAGCAAAAAAAGATGTTAAAAAAGAATGCTTAGAAGATATTTTTGTAAATGTTCGGGATGCTGCTTACCAGATTATCGAGCGTAAAGGGGCAACTTTCTATGGCATAGGGATGTCCCTTGTACGAATTACAAAAGCCATTCTTAATAATGAAAACAGTATTTTAACCGTTTCCTCCTATTTAGATGGAGAATATGGCCATAAGGATGTATATGTTGGTGTTCCTTCTATTATTAATCGCTCCGGCATCAGAGAAATAATAAAGATTGACCTAAATGAAAAGGAAACAGAACAGTTTAACCATTCTGTTAGCGTGTTAAAGGAAACGATGAATTCTGGAATCTCATCCTAGTAACTGTTGAAAAAAGCCAAGAATTTCTTGGCTTTTTTAAGGTCGGTTTTTGACAGATTTTAAACAACCTCATCCTATATATGAAACTTGATATTTTTTCATCCGTATATAGAGTTAACCTATATCAAAATTTATTGAAGGAGTTGAGTTAGTTTGCCAACCACTGAAACAGCCGAGTTTTTGGAACAAGAATTAAGAAAAATTGAAAAATGGGAAAAAGACCAAAAAGGGTTATGGTTCTGGGAAAAAATTGGACGAATCCCCTTTGCATTGCTGGATAAACTGACACCACAATTTATTCAAGACAAGATCGGGATTGCGATTGATGAGCTAGGGAGCTATATTCAAACTGGCGGTCAATACCTAATCAGTGAAAAAACGATTTTTAACAAATTCAAACCAGATAATGATGTGACAAGCCTCGCCCAAGTCATACAGTTACCGCTTGCAAACATGGATGAGGTGGCGGATGAACTGATGAACTCTAGAAAAAAAGTCGCAGCCATCCAAGGGGCTACCACTGGAATAGGCGGAATTTTTACGCTAGCCATTGATATCCCTGTTTTATTGGGCTTATCACTTAAAGTACTGCAGGAAATTGCCTTGTGCTACGGCTATGACCCAAAAGAAAAGGCGGAACGGATTTTTATCGTCAAATGCCTGCAATTTACCTCCTCTGACATAGTTGGAAAAAGAGCCATTTTAGAAGACCTGTCCGATTTTAATTCAAATAGAAAAAATAACCGCATGATCTCGCAACTGCAGGGATGGCGAGAGGTAGTGACGACCTATCGCGATAATTTCGGCTGGAAAAAGCTCTTTCAGCTAGTCCCGATTGCCGGTGTAATTTTTGGAGCTCTTATCAATCGTTCAACCATTCAGGATGTTGCGGAAACGGGAATCATGTTGTATAAAAAACGGAGAATTCTAGAGCGGATCCAGCAAAAGGAAGGACTGAGCGAAGCCTAAAAATCCTAACAAACGGGAAGTGTTATGTAAGAAAAAGGCTCCGGCAGCTGTCGAATACTGCCGGAACTCGTTCCTTATGGATTTCTATTGGGCAAAACGTAAGATTAAGGCTTCCTAATTGTCTCCATTTAGATAAGTCCTACCAATTAACTATGGAAATTTGTACCATCCGTTACCGCTGTAATGATTCCAGCGCGAATGACATAGTCACCGAAGTGTTCCCCTTCAAGACGTTCCTCTGCATAGCGGGACAATAGTACACGCAATTCGCTTAAAATTTCCTCTTCGCCAATGTTTTCACGATACATCTTATTTAAGCGGCTGCCATCAAATGCTCCCCCGAGATACATATTATATTTTCCAGGAGCTTTACCCATAAAGGCAATTTCCGCAAGTGCCGGACGAGCACAGCCATTTGGACAGCCGGTCATTCGAATCGTAATTTCTTCATCACGAAGGCCATTTTCATCCAGTATCTCTTCGATTTTATCAATTAAACCCGGTAAATAGCGCTGGCTTTCCGCCATTGCCAGACCACAGGTTGGGAGCGCTACACAGGCCATAGAATTGCGGCGCAGTGCCGAATGAAACCGGCCATCTGTCAAGCTATACTGGTTAAGCAGCTGGCTGATTTGTTCTTTATTCTCTCTTGAAACATTCGCAATAATCAAGTTTTGATTCGCTGTTAACCGGAAGTCACCTGAATGGATTTTTGCAATTTCGCGCAAGCCGGTCTTCAGTTTGTAATCGGGAAAATCCTTCACACGACCGTTTTGCACAAACAAGGTAAAGTGCCATTTTCCATTGTTGCCTTCTACCCAGCCATAGCGGTCGCCATTATGGTCAAACTGGTACGGCTTTGCCTCTTCCAATTTCCAGCCAAGGCGGCGTTCCAATTCTTCCTTCACAACATCGAGGCCAAGACGGTCAATTGTGTACTTGAAGCGGGCATTTTTGCGGACGGAACGGTTTCCATAATCACGTTGAATCGTAATTGTCTTTTCCGCTACTTCCACAATTTTGTCTGGTGTGCAAAAGCCAATCACTTTGGCAACCTGAGGATATGTTGCTTTGTCACCATGAGTGAAGCCCATGCCGCCGCCGATGGCGAGGTTGAAACCAATCAGCTTCCCCTCTTCAACAATGGCAATCAAGCCCAAATCCTGTGAAAAAACATCGACATCATTTGATGGAGGTACCGCAATCCCAATCTTGAACTTTCGCGGCAAATAGAGTGGTCCATAAATCGGCTCAATTTCCTCTACTTCGGGCGTGCCAGCTACTTTTTCCTCATCAAGCCAAATTTCATGATACGCTCTTGTCCGTGGTAATAAATACTCACTTAACGTGCTGGCATATTCATGTACCTCGGAGTGAATTTCCGACTGATACGGATTAGGGTTGCACATCACATTCCGGTTGACATCACCGCAGGCTGCAAGTGTATTTAAGAGCGTGTTGTTTATTTCCTGAATGGTTGTTTTCATATCCCATTTTAAAATACCATGCATTTGGAATGACTGGCGGGTCGTCAGCTTTAATGCCCCATTGGCGTATTTTTGCGCCAGTTCCTCTAACACTAGCCATTGATCGGATGTAACGACACCGCCTGGAGCGCGGACACGCACCATAAATCCATATGCAGGTTCAAGCTTTTGCTTTTGCCGCTCATTCCTTAGGTCGCGATTATCTTGCAGGTAGCTGCCATGGAATTTCATTAATCGATTATCGTCATCGTTAATCCCGGCACTGAGGCGATCCTGTATCGATTCTCTTAATGTCCCCTCCAGATAGTTGCTTTCCTTTTTAATCCGCTCCACATCACTCGGTGGTCCATCCGGTGCTGATAAAATTTGTTTCAAAACCATGGGGAAAAAACTCCTTTCTAAATATCTCAAATGTTTGTTTTGTCATTTACCGCAGAGTTTTTATCAATAGACATCCCGCTGATAACGTCTTTGCTGCTGCAGATTGGCAAGATAAGCTTCCGCTTTTTCCCGGCTCATCCCGCCTTCTTTTTCGATGATTTCCAGTAATGTCTGATGAACGTCATGGGCCATGTTTTTCTCATCGCCACATACGTAGAAATAAGCTCCTGCTTCCAGCCATTCGAACAATTCTTTGCTATGTTCAAGCATGCGATGCTGCACATATACCTTTTCTTCCTGATCCCGTGAAAAAGCAACATCCATTTTCGTTAAAATACCGTTTTTCAACCATGTTTGCCACTCAATCTGGTAGAGAAAGTCGGTCACAAAATGCTGATCTCCGAAGAACATCCATGACTTTCCTTCCGCCCCCATTTCCTCACGTTCCTGCATAAAGGAACGGAATGGCGCAACACCGGTTCCCGGTCCAACCATGATAATTGGAGCATCCGGATTCTGCGGCAGTTTAAAATTTTCGTTATGCTGAATGAAGACAGGGAGCGTATCCCCCGGCTGCAGCCGCTCAGCTGTATGAATCGAGCAAACCCCGTTTCGTTTCCTTCCGTTTGCTTCATAGCGAACCGCACCAATGGTTACATGGACTTCATCCGGATTGGCCGCTAAACTGCTGGCAATGGAATAGAGCCGGGCAGGTATTTTACGGAGTACAGAAACAAACTCTTGTGCCGATTCACCCCACACACCAAAATCACGAATGAAATCCAGCAAGTCACGATTTTTTAAGTACTTTTTTGCTTTTTCTTCATTGCCCGGTGATAAAAGTTCTTGTAATTCTTTATTGTTTGAAAGCTTGCTGATTTTTTCAAGAAGCGGTTTTGTTAAAACCGTTATTTCATAGAATGAGAGCAAAGCATCTTTAAGCGGGCGTTCATCTCCGGGTTTTACCGTCACAGGCTCCTCCGGATTCCATTTCAATTCATGGAGAAGCAGTTCTACAAGAACTTGGTCGTTTTCCGGATAAATTCCCAAGCTGTCCCCTGGTGCAAATGTGAAACCGGAACCCTCTAATGATATCTCGAGATGACGGGTTTCCTTGTTTGAACCGCGACCGTTTAGATTGATATTTTCTAACACTTCCGCTCGGAACGGATTCGTTCTTGAATAGATAGATTCGACCGTTTGTAGTGGTGCAGCTGGTGATGGGACAGGATTTTCGTTCTGTGCTTCCCTTATGCTGCCAAGTACCCCTTGAAGCCATTCTTCTGCAGGCTCATCATAATCAACGTCGCAATCAAAGCGCGGATAAAGCCGTGTCCCACCTAGTTCCTCCAAGCGTTGATCAAAATCTTTTCCTGTCTGGCAGAAAAACTCATAGGAACTGTCGCCAAGTGCCAAAACAGAAAAATGTAAATCGTCTAGCTTCGGTGCTCTTTTACTGTAAAGAAATTCATGGAACGTTAGCGCATTGTCCGGGGGATCTCCTTCCCCATGTGTACTGACTACTACTAAGAGGTTTTGCACTTTCTTCAAATGGTTCAGTTTAAAATCACTCATGGACGATACGGTCACCTGTAATCCGTTTGCCGCAAATGCATCTGCTGCTTTTTTAGCCAGCCCTTGTGCGTTTCCTGTTTGCGATCCGTACAAAATGGTTACTTCTTTCGAGACTGATTGGTTAGTAGTTTGCGATAATGGCTGTAATGCTGCATTTCCTTGAACAAAAGTTGGCTGGAGCGCAGCAGCTAAGTAGCCGCTTAACCAGGCCTTCTGTGAATCTGTTAGTGTTGGCAGAAGACGGTTGAGGAGCTCTGCCTGTTCCTGACTAAACGGGCTGTTTAATACTTGTAATGGCAAAAAAATCCACCTCACTATGGGTTTGTATATTTTTTTAAAAGGAATTATTTGCTTGCTGATTTCTACGTGACCTTTAAACCGGTTCCTCTTTTCTTAAGGGCAGCTAGGGCTCTTTTAGTTGACCTCTATAACCTTTTTTTCTATCCAGAGGGCAGCTACGGACTTTCTGGTTGACCTCTATACCCTTTTTTCCTGTCCCAGAGGGCAGCTAGACTATCTCGCAGGTGCTTGCTCGTTCCACGACCACATCCTCAATCACCCGATGGCGGCTTAATGGTTCAGTAACGAGGATCTGCCGGCCTTGGTTTTTCCATTTAAGTACTTCGCGATTGACCTCAACACTAAGGAGACCGGAAAATAATAAATAGGGAACGACAATGATGGTACCGGAGGTTTTTTCCAAAATAGTATAAAGTCCTTCCTGCAGCCTTGGTTCAGCGGCGGCTAAATAACAAACGGATACATGTTCAATGCCGAGACGCTCCTTAAGGCCGTCGCGAATCCTTGCAAAATCAGCCTGGATTCCGGGGTCACTGCTTCCTCTCCCGACAATTAACAAATGATCCGACTGCCTCAAGTAACCGGCACTGGATCTAACAAACTCAGCAACGGCATCCAAAATTCTTCCCTGCACTCCAAAAGGATCCTTTACTGTAACTTGAACATGAGGATAATCAGCTTGTAAAGAAGCCAAAACCTGAGGGATATCTTGTTTAATATGACTAGCCGCCAACAGGAACAGCGGAACAACAGTAATTTCGGTTGCTCCCTTTTCAACACATCGTCTGAAACCTTCCTTAATCAACGGTTCAGTTAGCTCGAGGAAACTCATTTCCTGAATTTCCACATCAATTCGCTGCATGACCTGTTTAACAAATCTCTTGGCTTCCTCAGCTCCCTTTATCGAGCGGGTACCATGGCCAATATAAAGAATCGCCTTCATCCAGCATGCTCCTTTCTGTGATTAACCGCGTACATCGAGGGTATTATTTATAAACCTATCTGTGCCTTTAAGTAATCGATCTCGAGTCAGCATCATATTACTGCAACTTCCATCCAACTATCGATGAGTTACTAATCTCTCCAACCTTCTGTGAAAAAAATCTACTATTATCCATGAACAACAGGTAATTTCGGCACAACCTCATCCTGGAACCAATTCAATCTTTCATGCAGCCGGACGACCTCACCAATCACGATCATACTAGGGTTTGAAATCTGCGCATCTCGTACCAATTCTTCGATTGTTTCAAGGGTTCCAACCACTTTTCGCTGGTCACTTAAGGTCCCCCATTGGATCAAAGCAATAGGTGTTTGCGGAGATTTACCATAGCGGATCAATTGATTTATGATCGTAGACAGATGGGACACCCCCATATAAACACAAATCGTATCGACTCCATTCGCCAGCTGCGACCATTGATGCTCCGCTGCTTCATCACCGGCTTGATGGCCGGTAATAAAGGCAAAGCTTTTACTCAATGTCCGATGCGTGAGCGGAATCCCGGCATAGGCAGAAGCCGCAATCCCGGCCGTTATCCCGGGAACAATTTCAAACGGTATGTTATTTTGTGCACATTCTTCGGCTTCTTCACCGCCACGCCCGAAAACAAAAGGATCTCCTCCCTTTAAGCGGACAACTTGATACCCTTTTTTGGCATATTTCACTAAGAAGTGATTGATCGTTTCCTGCTTCATCGTATGATAATGGGGCAGCTTGCCACAATATACAAGCTGTGCCTCGACTTTTGCATACTTTAAAATTTGTGGATTGACTAACCGATCGTAGAGGATAACATCCGCCTGTTCAATGCACCGCAATCCCTTTACGGTAATCAGATCCGGATCTCCCGGACCCGCACCCACTAAATAAACCTTCCCGACCATCACCGCATCTTCCTTTCTCTATAAAAACTAAATAATGTTCTTAGCTTGAAGATAAGCAACAATTTCCCCAACTGCTTTTTCCACGGTTAACAGGTCGGAGCGGATCGTAATTTCTGGATCTTCCGGTGCCTCGTATGGGGAATCAATCCCGGTAAAATCCTTTATTTCACCACGACGCGCTTTCTCATAAAGCTGCTTCGGGTCACGGCGTTCACATTCTTCAATCGGACAATCCACGAACACTTCGATAAAGTCCCCTTCCTCAAAAAATGTTCGAACCTGGTCACGGTCAGAACGGAAAGGTGAAATGAAGGCGGTTGTCACAACTGTACCACTATCGACAAACAGTTTGGCCACCTCGCCAATCCTTCTTATATTTTCCTTACGGTCAGCTTCAGAAAAACCAAGATCGCGATTAAGTCCGTGGCGGACATTATCCCCATCAAGGACATATTCGTTGATTCCCATCCGATATAATGCTGCGGAAACCGCGTTAGCAATTGTGGATTTTCCGGATCCTGAGAGGCCGGTAAACCATAGGACACAGCTTCCATGTCCATTTTGCAGATGACGATCATGTTTTGTAATGGCAGTATCATGCCATGTTATATTTGTTGCTCTCCCCATTGTTTTATCCCCCTTGCACCACTGCGTGCTCTTTCAACCCTTCAATCAACACTTCTACAACTTCTTTTCGACTGAAAGTGGATGGCGGCAGGACACCTGAACGCAGCATTTCTCTTACCTTTGTTCCGGAAAGAATAACCCGGTCTTCTTTAGCGTGCGGGCAAGTCTTATCGGAAGCCATCCCTTCACATTTTGTGCAATAAAAGCTATGTTCAAAGAACAATGGCTTGATGCCGAGTTCCTGCTCCGAAAATTCACTGAAAATAAGTTGTGCATCATAGGTACCATAGTAATTGCCTACACCTGCATGGTCACGGCCGACAATAAAGTGGGTGCAGCCATAGTTTTTACGGGCAATTGCATGAAAAATAGCTTCCCTTGGTCCGGCATAACGCATCGCTGCGGGGTGCACTCCAAGCTGTACACGGTTAGCAGGATAGTAGTTTTCTAGTAAAACCCGATAGCTTTTTAGACGGACATCAGCTGGAATATCGTCAGACTTTGTCTCCCCAACAAGCGGGTTAACAAACAGACCATCAACCGTTTCAAGGGCCGCCTTTTGAATGTATTCATGCGCTCTGTGGATCGGATTACGGGTTTGAAAACCGACGACCGTTTTCCAGCCCTTTTCCTCAAACAGTGCCCGCGTTTCCTTTGGTTCGAACCACACATCGCTGAATACCCCTTTTTCCGGTTTTTTGACGAGTGTGATATCCCCCGCTACATAAACCGGACCTCGTTCAAACAGCCGTTTCACTCCCGGATGAGCAAGTTCCTGAGTTTTATAGACTTGCAGTGCTTCTTTTTTTAAATCAGGCTCATACCATTCGGAAACCTTGATCACACCGTATACTTCTTTATTATATACAAGTTTGACTTCTTCCCCTTCCGTTAAGGCGGCGGCTTTTTCATAGGAAACCGGCAGCGTTACCGGTATGGACCAAATAGTATTGTCCGTAAGCCTCATCTTGTCGACAACCGATTCATAATCTGCTTTGCCGAGAAAACCGGTAAGCGGACTGAATACACCAACACCTATTAGCTCAAGGTCACTTAGGGCAATTGCATCAATTTCCAGTTCTTTTTCAATATTGGTACTATCTAAGTCTGGTTGAAACGCTTGGATTAGTTTCCCCCCATGGGGTTTTGGTAAATTTGACATGAAGAATCAAACCTTTCTTTTAGTTTACTAGAATGACAAAGGCTATTTCTGTGGTCCAAATCATTTATTTGTGGATTTTTAACTATCTGAATTAAAATCCCAAGCTACTATCCCCGCATTTTTTCAAAAAAGCTCTTCCTTGGGCTGCTTTGGTCGCTTCATTAATGACAGCACGCCAAATACGGAAATTAGTACACCCGCCATAGCAATAATTGGATAAAAATTATGTTCAATGATCAACTGAATCAGGGTGTAAGACAGCACCATCGACAGCACTGGTGAGACAAGCCATACTGTTAACAGCTGAACGACAATATCTTTTTTCAATACGGACTTCCCGTATTTGGCAAAGCCGATACCGATAATCGACGATGTCGTGATTTGTGTCAGCGGTACAGGAATCCCGAACATGGAGGCAATCGTAACAATACTTGCACCTGTTCCGGAAATGATGCTGCCTTCTTCAAGCTTAAGGGTAGTAATTTTTTTACCATTGGTCTCAATGGCGCGCCGCCCCAGCAGCAAGACGCCAATGGCGACGAAAAGTCCCCCCCAGAGAATGCCATTTTCTTTCGTAAGAATCCCTGCCCCGACAAGCGGTCCTACAGCGTTCGCTACATTATTCATCCCGGCAGAGAAGGCCTCAAACAGCCCCATAAAGACCACCAGCAACGATAGGAATGGAACAGCCTTCCGCACCGACACCAGCCTTTGCACCCATTTGCTTTTTAAAAAATAGGAACCAGCAATAGCGATCAAAAATGCCGCAAAAGGTGTCAGCAGCCAGAATAACATAATCCACAGAAGGTTCTCCGCATATACAGACTGGTAAACGATTCCCGCTCCGACTACCGCCCCGACTGCTACTTCACTAGTGGAAAGCGGGATACCGAAGATATTGGCCAAAAATAACGACAAGGCGGCGGAAGCTAATACAATCAAGGCAAGTGGGACGGTAAAGGTGCTGGATGGCACGATGCCGCTCCCGATAGTCTTTACTACCTCACCGCCGCCAAGCCAGGCTCCTAGAAATACAGCGATACTGCAAAGCATTAATGCAAGACCTTTTTTGACAACGCCGGAGCCGTAGGCGATTCCCATTGATGCAGCTGCACCACTTCCGCCAATATTCATTGCAAAAAATAAACCGATGATCATAGCCATTATCAAAAGCATTGTCTGTCCTCCTTAGCGGGTGTGTAAACCACACTCCGTCTTGCCGCTTCCTGCCCACCGTCCTGCACGTGAATCACCAGCGGCAACAACAGGCTGTGTGCAAGGGAAACAACCGATGCTTGGATACTGTTGGTCATGCAATCGGTTGTATGGGAGGTCTTTTATCCGAATATAGGACCAAACGTCTTCCCATGACCAGTGAATTAACGGACAAATCTTGATATTCTTAAATTTTTCATCTTTATTGATAAATTCCATGTTCGCCCTTGTCAGCGATTGTTCGCGGCGAAGGCCGGATATCCATGCCTGTTTTGTCGTCAATGTTTCCCTTAAAGGAATCACCTTTCGAAGTTCGCAGCATTTGTTCGGATCTCTTTTCCATAAGGCTGATCCAAATTGTGCCGCTTGTTCTTCTAGACTTATCTCTGGCTGCTTCCGCTCGATCCTAAGGCTTGGAAACCGGGATTCCATCCTATCAATCACTTCATAGGTTTCCAAGAAGTGTAACCCCGTATCAAGAAAAACGATATGGGCATCCGGCTTTACCTGGTGAATGAGATCAATTAATACAATAGCCTCTGCCCCAAAGCTGGAAGCATACACTATCTCATCTTCCGGGTAAGAATGGTACGCCCACTCTAAAACAGTCTTTGCCCCTTTGGTCTCATCCCTGTGATCGAAGGTATTTGAATGTTGAGTCCAATTTTCATACGTTACTGGTTTTGTCATTACGGTAAACCTCCTTCATTTTTTCCGGCAGCCCCTTTTTCAACAAAAAAAGGGCGGTCTGCCATATTGGTTAATATGGAGACCGCCTCTAGTTTGTCTAGTCAGCGATTTTTATTCGATTGAAGACGAACCTTTTCATTTTTTTCAATTTGGATAATCCTGCCATCTTGGACTACAAGGGTGATGGATCCAAATTTTAAAGATTCCAGCATTTTTTCAAGATGTGCTAATAGTTCATCCTTATCTTCTATTTTCAGTGGATTCGCCCCCTTTTCGTAAAAAAACCTTTCCACTTTGGAAATATAGGAATCAGCCTGGCACCCAAAATGAGTTTAGTTTGCTGGACTTCATCGGCAAGTCCCTAAGCGGCTCTGATAAGAAATGGATATTCGATGAAATTAATCCTACCATACCCATAGGTTTTCTTCAATTAGAAAATTGAAAAATTTTTAAAAAATTTATGATTGGGGTCCCTTGACTTAAGCCGAAGGTAATTTCAAACGCTCAAATCAATAGCTGCCATTTTCTAACCGGGCTAAAAATTCCCTTTGAGCTTGCTTATTAATTCGGTAACCATCATCTAAAATCGCTTCCAACAATTTGTTCTTTTCTTCAAATGGGATGTTTAAATTTTTTATCTTTTGCCGGCATTGTGACAAGAACTCAAGATACGGCTCCCAGGACACATCAAACCATGATTCTAAGTCATGTTTTAGACTGCGTGCCAGCTTCGGGCTCGCACCATTTGTAGTTATGGCAATTTGCAGCTGTCCCCGCTGAACGGCTGCCGGAAAGATTACATTCCCTTCCCCCGCCTCATCCACCACACAAACTAACCGGTGCGGTGAAAGCTGCTTGGCCCATGTCTTATTTTGTTTGCGGTTGTTTGTTGCCAGGATGACCAAAAATGCGTTATTAAAATCTTCCAGTTTTGCTTCTCGATGGATAAGTGTATAGCCGTATTCTTCGGATAACTTGACTACCTCCTCGTAAAAGCTGGGAGCAATGAAAGTGAGTTCCACTTGTTCCGCCCCTATAGACCGAGCCTTCCTGGCGGCGACCTTCCCGCCTCCGGCAATGACTACTTTTTTACCAGATAAATTGATGAACAATGGCTGCACCATCTTTCACCTCCGTATGATAAGCTTACTCTTTGAAATGGGTGAATGTCCATATGGACTCTCTCATTTTTGCCGATCGCCCCCAGATGTTGGTATAATCAAGATAATCTCTACAATTCAGGTGAAAAAATGCGAAAAAGATATGAAAATTTAGATGCGGTTAGAAGCAACAAGTCCATGAAAGATATGCTGCGCTGGAGCAAAGAAAGACGAAAGAAGATAAAAGATTTGTCCAAACAAATTGAGCAGTCTCCGGTTAAAAAAGTACAACAGCTTCATGGTAATAGAAGTCTGACCACCTATACATGGATTGGCCATTCTACCTTTTTCATCCAAATGAATGGACTGAATATCCTTACCGACCCGGTGTGGGCCAATCGGATGGGGTTTGAGAAACGGTCGACGAAACCGGGAATTGCTCTCGAAGATATGCCGGAAATCGATGTGGTCGTTATCTCCCATGGACACTACGACCATTTAGATTTTCCGACGCTGAAAAAATTAAAAGGAAATCCGCACTATTACGTTCCTGCCGGATTAAAGCGGCTTTTAACACGAAAAGGATATCAAAATGTAACGGAGATGAACTGGTGGGACAGCATCGAACACCAAGGAATCACGATTCATTTTGTCCCAGCCCAGCATTGGACGCGAAGGACGCTTACCGATATCAATACATCCCATTGGGGCGGGTTTATTTTTCAATCGCCAGGCACCACCTATTATTTTGTCGGCGATACCGGCTACTTTTCTGGCTTTAAACAAATAGCCGAGCGATTTACGATTGATACAGTATTTATGCCTATCGGAGCCTATGAGCCGGAATGGTTTATGGCACCTGCTCATATCTCCCCGGAGGATAGTGTCAAAGCGTTCCTCGAGTTAGGGGCAAAACATTTTGTTCCGATGCACTACGGCACTTTTCGTTTGGCCGACGACACCGGGCCTGAAGCGTTAGAACGCTTATATCAAGCTTGGGAAAAGCATAAGCTGCCAGCGAAACAATTAAAGGTGATGTTATTAGGGGAAACCATTTTTGAGGGTGGTGCCTGACACCACCCTCTCTTTCTAAGTATTAGGAATTGACTAGCTCAAAATCACTAATTTCTTGGTAAGCATTTTCTAATTCAGACAGACTCCATTCGTATAGATGCCTATCGTTAATTTTAAATACACCCGATTTTATCAACTTTTCCATCAAAATTTGTCTTTTTTCCTGGACAGCATCTTGAAGAAAATCTTTCATTCAGGATCCCTCCATTTATTTTTGGGCTAATTCCCTTCTTTTACATTGCATTATATATTTCTATTTCCCGAAATTTTGTCGAATTAATACACAATAACTGAATTGTTATCGTTCTTTAATGAACACCCAAATTTAGCGGGCAAAATTTAATCAATCTGTTACATTTGTTATATTTACGTCAAAAATTTTATGCTTGCTTATCTTAAAATTAAAGCCACCGGGAATTAATTCCCGGTGGCTTGTTTTTTCAAATTTACCTTATGCCGTTTGCTTTGCCTCTTGCTCTTGCCGTTGTTCCTTGATCAGTATTCCGCCGAATAAACCGAATAGGGTAAATACCACAGGTATAATAAATCCGTAATGATAGCCGACATTACTTGGGGCCGAATGAAAATGATCTAATACATAGCCAAACAAGCTCGGCAGCAGGACGGCACTAAGGAAACCACCGGTATTGGCGAACCCTGAGACGACACCAACCTCCTTCATCGGAAAGGACTGACGCACGACCGCAAAGGTTAACGCACTCGCTCCATTGCCATAGCCAATGAGAAAGAAAAGAATGACAAGTAAATAAAACGGCGGTTTTCCGCTGAAGAACAAAAATGTTGCCCAGCTAATAAAAATTATTAGATGGACCGTTACATAGGGCCGTTTGATAGAATTGAATTTACCCGAAATCCAGCTTGTCAGTGGTGCGCCAATAATCGCCCCGAGCAGGCCAAGCATAATAAGCTGACTTGAATCTGAACGTGACATTCCAAACACATTCATCCCATATGGAACCGCCCAAGACCCAATGAAGCCAACATACGTACCCACAGCCCCAAAATGACAGAAGAAGGTTGCCCACGCCTGCCGATCGGAAAAAATTCGGCGCAACAACACAAAGATATTTTCGTGCTTTAAGGTCTTCCCTTTTTCCTTCGATTCTCTAACTGCTTTCTTCTGCGGAATTTTCACAAGAACAAAATAAAGCAAAACGGCACAAAGACTTAGGACGATTCCCGTTGTAAAAAACGGTGCCCGCCAGCCGAAGGAAGAAATCCATTTAGAGAAAGGAACCGTCGCGAGTAAAAAACCAAAGCTCCCGGACATTCCGGCAATCCCGAGCAAGCCGACAAATTCCTTCAATTTAAACCACATACTTAAAATAAGCACAAGATTGACCCAAATGGTCGCATCTCCCATCCCTACCAGTAACCGGGCAACGAGAAGAATATGTTCGTTCGGAGCAATACTATATACGAACGTTCCGACTCCGCTTAACAATGTTCCAATAATAAGGAAAAAATTTGGCCCAAACCGATCAGATAAGATCCCAATTGGAATTTGTAAACCGGCATATGCCAAAAATTGAATACTTGTCAGTAAACCAATGGTCGAAGCCGTCATATTAAAATCTTTCATTAATTGATCGGAAATTAATCCAGGTGCAGTTCTTTGGCTTACTATTAAAAAATAAGCAAACAGCACACTGATAAATACAACCCACCGATATCTGCTATTTTGTTTGTCCAATACTCTCTACCCCTGTAAAATTTTTATACTTTTCTATTATACTCTTAATTTTCACAATGAAAATAGAAAAAAACAGCTTTCCCCTTTACGGCACTATTCCTCCGTGCTGCGAATCAGGCCCGTGCCAATAACCTACCGCTTACCGCTCGAAGATGACGGATCAGACCGGAATAGGGTTGGCTAATCGGCTGCTATTGTCCTAAATGGTCTGGCTTGCCGAATCTTTTTCAGCTACAATAGTAGCAGGAAAAAGTAAAAGTGGTGAAAAAGATGTTTAAACTATTATTAATTGAAGATGATGCAACCCTTTTTCAAGAAATTAAAGACCGGCTAACCAGTTGGTCTTATGATGTGTATGGAATTACTAATTTTAGTCAAGTAATGCAAGAATTTACGGCCATCAAGCCTGATTTAGTCATCATTGATATTCAACTTCCAAAATTTGATGGGTTTCATTGGTGCCGAATGATTCGCTCCCACTCCAATGTCCCGATTGTCTTTCTATCCTCTCGCGATCACCCAACGGACATGGTGATGTCAATGCAACTAGGTGCCGATGATTTTATTCAAAAACCTTTTCATTTTGACGTACTGATTGCCAAAATCCAGGCGATCCTTCGCCGTGTCTATAACTACAATACCGAGCAAATTGAATTCAAAACATGGTGCGGTGCAACCGTCGATTATCAAAATAATACGATTACCCATAATGAAGGCTCAGTTGAACTGACAAAGAATGAAATGTTTATTTTAAAACAGCTGATTGAGCAAAAAAATAAAATTGTCACACGCGACGCATTAATCAAAAGTCTATGGGATGATGAGCGCTTTGTCAGCGATAATACGTTAACTGTCAATGTCAACCGCCTACGCAAAAAACTTGATGAACTTGGTCTCGGACGCTTTATTGAAACAAAGGTGGGACAAGGGTACATGGCCATTGAAGAGGCACAGCCATTATGATAACGAGATTTCTGCTTGAACGCAAAAGCTGGATCCTGCTGTTTATCTTTCTTCAATTCTTAACCGTCTTTATCAGTTACTTGGATTCAGCCATACCGCTCACACCTCTTCTCTATATCGTTTTTCTGTCGGTCATCATCTTTAGCCTTTTCTTGGTGATTCGGTACCACAAAGAAACGAAATATTATAAAAGTCTGGAAGAGTGGGATAATAATCTGGATGTAACAGTTATGATGGAGGCCACAAGCCCTTTTGAGAAAATCATTGAAACGAGCGTCATCAGCCAGACTGAACGGCTTAGACAAGAGGCATCCCAAAATCAAATCGCCTTGGAGCAGGAAAAAGAAGACCTTATGTCTTGGATCCATGAAGTGAAAACACCACTATCAGCACTTGCCTTAATGATTAACGACTTAGAAGATGAAAAGCTAAAGACAAAATTAAACTATGAGTGGCTGCGAATTCATCATCTGCTCGACCAACAGCTGCATCAAAAACGCATCCCGTTTATGGAGAATGACTTATATATTGAGCAAACGGACTTAAAGGAACTAATTTTTCGAGAGATTAAGGCTTTACAATCATGGTGTATGCAAAAAGGGGTTGGCTTTGAGATTGATTTGGCGGTTACAGATGTACTAACTGACGGCAAATGGCTGGCATTTATTATCAGGCAGCTGTTAACAAATGCGATTAAGTATAGTGAAGCATCCGATATTAAGATTAAAAGCCGGCAGCAGGAAGAACAAACAGTTCTTCTCATTGAAGATTGTGGCCGGGGAATTGATGCAAAAGACCTGCCACGGATATTCGATAAAGGCTTTACTTCCACGACCGTGCATCAAGATAACGCCGCAACCGGAATGGGCTTATACTTGGCAAAGAAAGCCGCAAAACCGTTGTTCATCCGCATCAATGTACAATCGAAACTTGGTGTCGGAACGACATTCAGCTTAACGTTTCCAAAACAAAATGAATTTGTCCATATTGCAGGCATGTGACAAAATTGTCACATGCCTTTATGTTTTGTTCGGCTAATCGAAGGCGGGCCAACACCACATCCTATTATAATAAGGCTATCGAGATAAGGAGTGTGTCGGAAATGACGATTTTAGAAGCAACAAAAATTTATAAAAACTACGGAAACAAATTTAATAAGCAAGAGGTGTTAAAAGGGCTTGACCTGACCATTGATAAAGGAGAGTTTGTCAGCATTATGGGGGCATCCGGCTCAGGAAAAACAACCCTGCTCAATGTCCTTTCCTCGATTGATAAGGTAAGTCAAGGCTCAATCAAGATTGAAGGCAACGAAATTACCCGAATGAAGGAAAAACAACTCGCGGAATTTCGTAAAAGCCACCTCGGATTTATTTTTCAAGAATATAATTTATTGGACACCTTGACAGTTAAGGAAAACATTCTCCTGCCATTAACGGTTACAAAGACACCCAAAAAAACGGCTGAACAGAAATTCGCTGAAGTGGCACAAGAATTAGGCATCCTTGAGGTGAAAGATAAGTACCCGAATGAAATTTCCGGTGGGCAAAAGCAGCGTACCTCGGCAGCACGGGCGTTTATTCATGAACCAAGCATCATTTTCGCCGATGAACCAACCGGTGCGCTTGATTCCAAATCTGCCTCTGACCTGTTAAATAAACTGAGCCAATTAAATCAAAAGCGCAAGGCCACTATCGTCATGGTCACCCATGATCCGGTTGCTGCAAGCTTTAGTAATCGAGTGATTTTCATCAAAGACGGGCAAATCTATACCCAATTAAATAAAGGTGACCAATCGCGCCAGACATTCTTCAAAGATATCATGAAAACGCAAGGTGTCCTAGGTGGTGTACAGTATGAGCATTAAACACTTGATCTTCCAAAATTTGAAAAAGAATATTAAAAATTATTATCTCTATGTGTTTGCGTTAATCTTTAGTGTTTCGCTCTATTTTGCCTTTGTCACCCTGCAATACGATCCGGCAATGAATGAGGTTGAAGGCTCTGTTAAAGGGGCTGCTGCGATTAAATCAGCTTCCATCCTGCTGGTGGCAATTGTGTCTATCTTTCTGTTGTATGCCAATACTATTTTTATTAAACGCCGCAGTAAGGAAATTGGGCTGTTTCAATTAATTGGGATGACGAAGAACAGAATCTTTCGGATTCTCACCATCGAAAACTTTATGCTTTACTTTGGTTCCTTACTCATTGGCATCTTGCTTGGGTTTTCAGTATCCAAATTAATTATCATGATTTTATTTAAAGTAATGCAGATCAACGCCATTGCTGAACTGCATTTTTCAACCGAAGCCTTAGCCCAGACATTGATTGTATTTGCAGTCATCTATCTGCTAATCATGTTCATGAATTATCTTTTTATCAAAAGGCAAAGCATTTTAGCGTTGTTTAGGATCGTTTCTTCTACTGAAACGAGGGTAAAGAAACTGTCGATATGGGAAATTGTGATTGGTGCTGTAGGAATCATCATGATCCTTTCCGGCTACTACATTTCCTCGAAATTGTTTGGCGGTGATTTCACCACGATAAATGAACTTTTCCTGGCGATGATTTTTATTCTTGGCTCCGTCATCCTTGGAACTTATTTGTTTTATAAGGGCTCAATTAGTTTTATCTTTAATATCATTCGTAAAAAGAAAGATGGCTATTTAACGATTAAGGAAGTATTATCACTTTCTTCGATTATGTTTCGGATGAAATCGAATGCCTTACTTTTGACGATTATTACAACTGTCTCGGCACTTGCAATTGGTTTACTATCGCTTAGTTATATCTCCTATTATTCAATTGAAAAAACGGCTGAACATACCGTTGCCGGTGATTTTTCTTTTACAAACGTGAATGATGGCGAGAAATTTGAAAAGTCATTAGCTGCAAATAATATTTCGTTTCACGAAAGAAAAATCAGGGTGATTCAAGCAGATGCCAACCTTAAGAACATATTGGATACTAATCTAGAGGAATTGAACTTTGATCCAAAGAAAATGAAGCTTCCGGTTATTAGCGACCAGGCTGTTGACACTATCGATGTCGCTCCGGGGCAGGCTGTGTTTACCGATTATAATAATGCTCTACAGAAATTTATGTCTTTTAAAGCTTCCGGACAATTTGATTTGATCGGTAAATCGAAAACCATCCAGCTCACCTATTTAGGGTTAAGGAACGATTCCGTCCTCTCACTGGATTTTACGGCCGGGGGCCTACCCGTTGTCATCGTGAACCAAACGGATTTCGAGCGGCTGCAGAAGGATATCAATCCAGCGATTCAAAACAAATCCACCTTGTTTATCGGGATTGATGTGAAAAATGAGGATCAGTTGGAAAAAGCCAATCAGGTGTTTAACGAATTCAAGTTTAACGGTGATTCAGCCCGCTCACGTCTGGAAATCAGCAATGGCATGAAGCAAATCATGGGGCTTACGATGTTTATTGTCGGCTTCTTAGGATTGACATTCCTCGTTACCTCCGGCTGTATCCTTTATTTTAAACAAATGGGCGAAAGCGAAGAGGAAAAGCCAAATTATTCGATTTTACGTAAGCTTGGCTTCACCCGGAGTGATTTATTAAAAGGAATTAGCAGGAAGCAGCTCTTTAGTTTCGGGATTCCGTTGGTGATTGGATTAGCACACAGCTATTTTGCAGTCAAATCGGGCTGGTTTTTCTTTGGAACAGAACTTTGGACACCAATGATTATTGTCATGATTCTATATGCTGCCTTATACTCGGTCTTCGGGATTCTATCGGTGCTTTATTACAAAAAAGTGATAAGAGACGCATTATAGGTTTGATTTCTTCGAGGTGGTAAACCCGCAGATAGATTCAATGCGCAAGACCTTTTATATTCGAAACGGTCGCCAACACCAGTTGGCGACCGTTCTTTTTTCAATAACCAGCCTATTAGGAAGCAGAAGAATCTCCCCTATGGTTGTTAAATTCTACGAAAAATTGCAGTGAGTCAGGGTTTGCTAATGAGCCCAAATTTACTGCTTTGTCTACGGGTGTCCCCATTAAAATTTTCTTGATGGGGACTTCCAGCTTTTTACCGTTTAATGTTTTCGGCAGTTCGTTTACAGGGAAAATTTCATTTGGTACATGGCGCGGTGTGCAGTTCAGACGAATGACTTGATGAATCCGTGTCTTCACATCTTCATTCATTTCAGCCCCATCCTTTAAGACGACAAACAGCGGCATATAGGATTGTTCACTCGAAATCGGAATATCCACTACTAAACTATCAACTATTTCCGGGATCCTTTCAAGGGCACTGTAAATCTCACTCGTTCCCATACGGATCCCCCCGCGATTGATTGTCGCATCTGAGCGGCCATAAATAATGGCACTTCCCCGAGAGGTAATTTTAATAAAATCACCATGGCGCCAAACATCGGGATACACAGCAAAATAACTATCCCTATAGCGTTCACCCGTTTCATCATTCCAAAAATAAATCGGCATTGACGGCATCGGTTCGGTAATCACGAGTTCCCCTATTTCATCGATTAACTCTTCACCCTGATCACTATACGCCTTCACTGCGGCACCAAGCGCTCGGGCCTGCAGCTGGCCGGCATAGACCGGCAATAACGGGGATCCCCCGACAAATGCTGTACAAAGATCAGTGCCGCCGCTGGTGGAAAATAGCCAGACATCTTCCTTCACTTGTTCATACACCCATTCAAACCCACTGACAGGCAGCGGCGATCCGGTTGAACCGATACTTTTTAAATGGGACAGGTCAAATTGCTCCTTCGGTTGTACTCCCGCTTTCATACACGCTGTAATAAAGCTGGCACTTGTTCCGAACACCGTCATCTTCGTCGCTTCGGCAAATTTCCATAATGTTTCATAGTTTGGATAACCAGGGTTTCCGTCATATAAAAGGATTGTCGAGCCTGCTAACAACCCGCTAACGACCACATTCCACATCATCCAGCCCGTCGTCGTGTACCAAAAAAACCGGTCGTCTGACTTTAAATCATTTTGCAGTCCCCCCAATTTTAAATGCTCTAGTAAAATACCGCCGTGGCTCTGGACAATCGCCTTCGGTTTCCCGGTAGTACCTGATGAGTACAAAATCCATAACGGATGATCAAATGGAACAGCTTCAAACCTTAGCACAGCATCCTTATTTTCCTCAATGACCTCATCCCATAACACAGCATCAGTTAAACCGCTTACATTTGGTTGTGGAGTTAAATAGGGGATAATAATTGTTTTTTCCAGCGTCGACAGCTCCGCCTGGATTTTGTTCACCATTTCCAGCCTGTCAAAATCCTTTCCTCCATAACGATAGCCATCAACAGCAAACAGTACTTTCGGTTCAATTTGTTTAAACCGATCAATCACACTCATGATGCCAAATTCCGGTGAGCAGCTTGACCATACGGCACCAATACTCACGCAGGCCAAAAAGGCGGTGATTGTTTCATCAATATTTGATACATAGGCTGCAACCCGATCCCCCGGTCCAACGCCGAGTGATTTTAAATAGTCTGCGATAGCAGCCGTTCTCCTCTTCAATTCAGCCCATGTGACAACCCCTTGCGGGCGAATCTCTGTTTGATAAATAATTGCTGGTTTTTCTGGAGCCTCATGGCGGAAAATATGTTCAGCATAATTTAACGTCGCCCCGGAGAACCACCTCGCCCCCGGCATTCGTTTGCTGGATATTACCTCATCATAAGGAGTTTTCGCCTGAATATCATAGAAATGCCAAATCGCTGACCAAAATCCTTCAATGCTCGTAACCGACCATTCCCACAGCTCGTCATACGTTTCAAATTGCAGCCCCCTTGTTTCCCCCAGCCAGGCCATAAATTTTTTCAAATTGGATTCAGCTTGAAATTGCTTAGAAGGCTGCCATAGAACCTTCCCAGCCATTTTTTCAACCGTCATTCTCATCCCCCTCACAAATTCATCCTTTTAAAAAAGCTCTATAATACCATATACGAGTTAGGAAACATAAAGTCCTTCTTGTTTTTTTGAAAAGATAAAAAATTTTGATTAATAGAGGTCGGATTAGAAATGGTCACAGAACGTTTCGCTCCTACATAAACTGATTACGTAATTTTATGCTAAAGGAGGCTTATTTCATGGATTCACCTATGATGCCCGATGAGCCCCATCACCCTCGTTCTCATGATGTACTAGTTAATTTATTGGAATCCATTGCAATGGAGGAAATCGCCATTTCCCATCTTCTAAGTGCGGAGGCGAAAAAAATTCAGGCGTTCGTTGGTAGTGAGTTGGATTTCCCGACCCATCCGAGTAACGCTGAAATTTTTCAATTTAACAAAGAGACAGCAAGAGTGATTGAATCAATCGTAATGAAGGAATGGCTTTTGTTAAGAAGGTTTCAAAATATAATGGATTTTTTCCCTGATGAATTTAGCAGTCATGACAGTACTCCTTCATCTCCCTGCATTGATCCGCCGCCAGTTTAATCTTAAGAAAGGGGGAAACGGATAATGGATTACAACGATATAATCGTCCCCCCTCTCAACTGTTTGAATGAAGCACTTAATCAATCTATTTGTGCGATACATGAGATGGTTTCTGCAATTGACATTCACAAAAATAAAAATAGGGAAAATTCGGGTCTCACTGACACCATTAAAAATGGTGTGGTTCCCCTTCTTCAGGCCGTCACAGAGATGGAACGGCTGCTTTTACGTAAATTTATTTTTCTTCTTGAGCATTTCCAAATGGGTGAGTGTATGATAGATATTGAAGAAACCTCTAATCGAAAAATAAAAATCATGGAATTATACAGAATGTTGCACTGTTTTTGCCCAAACGATAATGTAATGAATGAAACAATTGAAACGATGCTTCAAATCGAGGAACAAAGGAAGAGGGTGATCCAATCATTTATTCAATGTAGACAGGATAATGATCCGAAAACCGTGTGGAAACCCGACAGAAAAACTGAATAAAGACGTGCCTTTTTCCTTGTGTTCAGGTATTTTCCAGCTTCGAGGGACTCGTTCTTTGTGACCGTGTAATGCCTTGCAAAAACATTGGCGGATTTTGACAAAAAATAACGATGGACTATTTTTAAATCCCTGATATAATGCATATAGAATACATTACACATATAAAGGTGGGCACTATGGGGAACACATGTAGGTATGTTGTCAATGCTCTTGGTAAGGGTGGGGAAACATATTATACACAATGCAGAGACAAGCAAGAATTAAGAAAATGGATTACTGATAATCAAGAAAAATTAGTAATGAATGAATTAAACATTACCGATAGAAACCAGCATCCATTATTGAAACTCTTCAAACCAAAAATATTTTAAAAAATGGAGACGCCATTCCTTTTTGAATGGCGTCTTATTTATATTAGTTTAGCGCCCCTGTCCATAGCTGCCATGTCCGTGATAATGGCCATGTCCTGAATAGTGACCACCATGTCCGTGATGGTGGCCGTGATGGTCTCCATGTCCTGGATAATAGCC
>NZ_JADDIU010000139.1 GCF_016464375.1 Bacillus renqingensis | reverse complement strand
ATAACAACTTGCTTAAGAAATATAGCTTTGTTTTGTCGGACAGTCGAATTCAAGTAGCCTTAGGAAAGAATGTGAAGATAGTTGACAGTACTACGATAAGTCTGTTTAAAGATATTTTAAAATGCGTTGGAAGAAAGTCTATTGACGGAAAAAGCAAAGGAGGTATCAAGTCTCACAGTGTGATAAATGCGGATGAAAAAGTGCCTAATTTAGTTTGGTTTACTCCTGCTACTACACACGATCATCAATTCTTAGAAAAGCTAAAATGTGATGAGCATACGGTTTACATATTCGATAAAGGATACAATGATTACAAGGCTTTTGATTACTTTACTGAGCGAAAAACTGGTTTTGTAACTCGAATAAAAGACAATGCAAAGTACAAAGTAACAC
>NZ_JADDIU010000138.1 GCF_016464375.1 Bacillus renqingensis | reverse complement strand
AAAAGTCCTGCGGTAATATGTCAAGTACTAAAATCAAAGGAATTGGAAATTTTGTGCCCACCAACATCTAAAAAAGACAATACTTAAGAAACCCAGTAAAATTTGTATCCATTTACTGGTATTTGTTGAAGGATTTAGGAAAAATATTCCTTAGTTATTCACCTTCCTTCTTGGCGTGTATATTTGATCATTGCGTAGCAGCGCATCGATCAAACGCACAAGTTTTCTTGCCGTTAAGACGAGTGCTCTTTTGTGTTGGTGCTTAGGAACCTCATGATACTTTTTCAGGTAGTATGCCCGAAACTCAGATTCATTTCGCTGTACCGAGTTGGCAGCTTCAACAAGGTAATAACGAAGATAACGATTACCTGAGCGTATCATTTTGGTTTCTTCCGCTTGAAACTTTCCTGATTGATGCTTGGACCATATTAATCC
>NZ_JADDIU010000137.1 GCF_016464375.1 Bacillus renqingensis | reverse complement strand
ACACGGAAGTTAAGCTTCTAGAGCGCCGATGGTAGTGGGGGCATGCGCCCCTGTGAGAGTAGGACGCTGCCGGGCGCAAAAAAAGGAGGATTAGCTCAGCTGGGAGAGCATCTGCCTTACAAGCAGAGGGTCGGCGGTTCGATCCCGTCATCCTCCACCATATGTTATTGTGATATGCCGGCCTAGCTCAATTGGTAGAGCAACTGACTTGTAATCAGTAGGTTGGGGGTTCAAGTCCTCTGGCCGGCACCTTTTGCCCTTACTTATTTTTTTATTGATAGTGGGCCATTAGCTTAGTTGGTAGAGCATCTGACTCTTAATCAGAGGGTCGAAGGTTCGAATCCTTCATGGCCCACCATTTTATTAGGTAAGTAATTGACAAAAGGAATGATATTAATAAGAGCCATTAGCTCAGTTGGTAGAGCATCTGACTTTTAATCAGAGGGTCGAAGGTTCGAATCCTTCATGGCCCACCATTTTATTAGGTAAGTAATTGACAAAAGGAATGATATTAATAAGAGCCATTAGCTCAGTTGGTAGAGCATCTGACTTTTAATCAGAGGGTCGAAGGTTCGAGTCCTTCATGGCTCA
>NZ_JADDIU010000136.1 GCF_016464375.1 Bacillus renqingensis | reverse complement strand
AAGTTATTTGTTGGGATAGACATTAGCTCCCAAGACATGAAAGCTTGTATCATGAATTTTGCAGGAGAAGCATTAGCTGCTCTCACTGTTGAAAACAATTTATCTGGAGCTTCTTATCTAAGAGATCAGATTGTTTTGATAGCCCAGAAGAACTCCATTTCTGAGATTCATATCGGAATGGAGGCCACGTCCGTTTACAGCTGGCATCCTGCTATGTTTTTTCATGAAGATGATTCTCTTAAGCCATTTAAAACAAAAGTCTTTACCATTAACCCAAAGCTC
>NZ_JADDIU010000135.1 GCF_016464375.1 Bacillus renqingensis | reverse complement strand
AGAAAAACAGTATTTCCTGCAACACCTTTTTTACAAGTGCAGTTCCTTTACAACTGAAGTGGACAGCTCAGTATTTGGAAACGCCATGTTAGATCTGTTTTTAGAGCAATATAGCTTAGATGAAATTTGCTCTATGGAACTTCAGGAACTTGCCAGTTATCTTCAGGAAAAGGGCAAAAATCGCTTTACAGATGCCGAATGTGTAGCTAAGTCCATTCAAAAGGCTGCTCGGTCTTCCTACCGATTATCGAAGTGTGTAGAAGATTCGATTGACCTCTTGTTAGCGACTTCTATCGAGTCCATTCGCAGTATTACGAAACAAGTCAA
>NZ_JADDIU010000134.1 GCF_016464375.1 Bacillus renqingensis | reverse complement strand
CTCCTCTACAGCTCATTGATCACCCGATGGATATGAGATTCCCCCACTATTTTATTTCCTTGAATAAAGGCATCTAATAAGCTTTGACTACAAAGCGTATTAATTTTTCTAGGATTCCCTTGGCTAAAGTTATAAATGGCTTGAATCGCTTCCTCAGAATAGATTTCATGAGGAGTTTCAACCATTTTTATCTGATGCCGAATATACGCATGTGTTTCCTTTTCGGTTAGGCCACTCATTTGATATCGCATCTGAATTCGCTGATCAATCGCTTCGAGTTGCTTTACCTTTAATAGATTCCGCAGGCTGGGTTGGCCGACCACAATCAGCGAAAGGGGAGACATTGAATCTTGTTTAAAGTTGAGAATAAAGCGTAATTCCTGTAACATAGAATCAGAAAAGTGATGAGCCTCGTCCAATACTATGACGAGAAGCTTTTTTTCATTTTCATAAATATCAAGCATCAAAGACTGGTATTGTCGCTTAACATCCGTTGATCGAAAAGCAGGCTGAATGCCGAAGTTCTGTAGAACTTCCCGATAAAAAAGTTTCGGAGTTAAGGTAGAATCACATATGTAAAGATAGTGATAATGAATAGGGTCTAATTGGTGCACTAATGACCGGATGGCGGTTGATTTCCCC
>NZ_JADDIU010000133.1 GCF_016464375.1 Bacillus renqingensis | reverse complement strand
CTGGAATTTTCTCTTATTCAGCAAGCCCTAATTAACACTATATTTAATCATAAAGGCTATCCAAAAAAGTAAGATTACTGCCTTTTTTGGATAGCCTTTTCTAGTGGAGTCAAAATTAAAATAAATAAAAATTCTAGAATTAATATGTAGCCTGAATTATTCACAGATTTTCTGAAATAGGCTACTTCCGCCTATCATCGGCTTTCTCGTAAATCGTTTGTGCACTTAATAAATGAAAAAAGAATCCATTTCTGATACGGTTAAAACTGCGAAGAATAACCACAGAAAGGATTCTTATAATGGCTACTAAGACTAGAAAAGTGATCATCCAATCTGTTCGCCCGGCGGGTGAATTGTTTTTCACACATTCATTCTTTGTAACGAACCTGATAGATGCATTCTCTCCAAAGTATGTCGTGAATACGTACCAAAAAAGAGTCACAATGGAAAACTATATCAAGGAAGCTAAGAATGGATTTGGTTTGGATAAAATGAACAGCCATTCTTTCCAAGTAAATGAATTCAAGATAATGGTAAGTTTATTGGCATATAACCTAACAAATTGGCTACGTAAGCTTTGCTTTCCGGAAGGACAAAAAAGCATACAACCTGTATTCCCGGAATTTATAACGATGGCGGTTCAACCCC
>NZ_JADDIU010000132.1 GCF_016464375.1 Bacillus renqingensis | reverse complement strand
TTCCTTGATATAGTTTTCCATTGTGCCTCTTTTTTTGTACGCATTCACGATATTCTTCGGGGAAAATGCGTCTATCAAGTTCGTTACAAAAAATGAATGTGTGAAAAACAATTCACCTGCCGGGCGAACAGATTGGATGATCACTTTTCTAGGCTTAGACCATGATTTTGCTTGATATTCGGTTTCCTCATAATAAATCTCTGTTTTTGTTGTATCGGATGGTATGGAGGCAGGATGTAGTTCATCGGCGAGACGTTGCAAATTGGCATTTGATTTTAATCGAATCACATAATAAACCGACTCTTCCTCACATAAATCATACAAAGCTGGAACAGCAAAGCCACTATCCCCTCGTAGGAACGGGATCATCTCTGGGAATTTCTCGTTATAATGTTCGATAAGAGGTTTGACAAATTCCACGACA
>NZ_JADDIU010000131.1 GCF_016464375.1 Bacillus renqingensis | reverse complement strand
AAAGGATGGAATCCAACGGTTCCGTAATGAGAATTGTAAGATGCGGATTCCTGTTTTCCATATGTATCGGCATGTGTTGAATCTAAGTCGATGATAAGAGCTTTTGAATCTCTAATTTGATGGACCTTGTCTAGAAGTTCTTGATTAGCTTGATTTAATTGCTCAATAGATTTGTGATCAAACCGTGCAAAAAAACGGGATAAACTAGGTTGGGAAGCTAACGCT
>NZ_JADDIU010000130.1 GCF_016464375.1 Bacillus renqingensis | reverse complement strand
AAGTTATTTGTTGGGATAGACATTAGCTCCCAAGATATGAAAGCTTGTGTCATGAATTTTGCAGGAGAAGCATTAACTGCTCTCACTGTTGAAAACAATTTATCTGGTGCTTCTTATCTGAGAGATCAGATTGTTACGATAGCCCAGAAGAACTCCATTTCTGAGATTCAAATCGGCATGGAGGCCACGTCCGTTTACAGCTGGCATCCGGCTATGTTTTTTCATGAAGATGAATCCCTTAAGGAGTTTAAAACGAAAGTCTTTACTATCAATCCAAAACTG
>NZ_JADDIU010000013.1 GCF_016464375.1 Bacillus renqingensis | reverse complement strand
ACCCATGTCCCGGATAATAGCTGCCATGTCCGTGGTGATACCCATGTCCCGGATAATAGCCACCATGTCCATGATGGTAACCCATTCCTGGATAATAGCCGCTATATCCAGGGTAATAGTCCATACCAAAAGTACCAGCACCTGCACCCATTCCCGGCATTCCAGCACCTGTTCCTACATTCATACCCATTCCAGGAAAACCGCCAGGCATTCCCATAAATTGTCTATCCATTATGCATCTCCTCCTCATATGGTTGCACAATAGTGTATGTGACTATGAAAAAAAGGGTATAGGTTTTAGCCTATTACACTGGCGTTTGTAAAAACTAAGAACATGGTGCTTCTTGCGGATGTCTCAGTTATTTTTTTACGATTTTAGATGGGTTGTTGATTTTATACAATACAGGGGCTTCGACTATGAACTCCTTTGCCACTTCTTTTCCTTTTGTCAATTTCTTCGCCACAACTTTTCCAGAAAATTCCAGCATATCCCCTGGGGCAAGATCATACTTTTTCAGCGTTTTGCTGTGACTGCACCAGGCAAGGCCGAGTTCAAGCGGATTCTCTTGAATGATTTTAACGTTTTCCAAGACAACAACTTCGTCATTCTCCTCGTTAAACGGGTTATAGGTCAATGCAAATTGTTTCACCCTTGCGGTAAACTGGACCTTGTCAGCGGGAAGGTCCAGTTTTGTTGCCTTTGCTTTATTAGCTTTTGGTTCAGATGGTTTGGAAGGCTCAGATTCAGCTTTTTTGATGGTCGATTGTTCTTCAGGCTCAGAGTCTCCTGTAATGTTATCGACCCGGTTAGCAGCAGCGACTTTGTTTTCTTGATCTTCTTCAGCAGTAATCAGGCTTTCTTTTCCAAAGCTCGATTGCTGCATTTCTTTTAAAAAGGCTGGATGGATGCAACTCAACTTCCCATCTGGAAATTCAATGATTACCGTATTAAACTCACTGTTTTTTCCATATATTTCGTAACCTTTTATTGAAACTTGCTGCTGAAAATGGCGTTCTTTATACCAAAATTCCTTCTTTGCTGCAGATAATCCCCACTCCTTCAGCTTCTCTTTGAAGTGATCCTCGTCCCGAAAGGTTTCATATTCACCCTTTGGCGGCAGGTACTGAATTTGCTCCGATGGAGGTGCTTTGGTTGTCATTTATGGTACACCCTTCCTATGTATTTGCCCCTATTATAGCATGTTCAAAAATATATTATGAAAGCAATACAAATAAAAACAACATTTGAATCATATTTTGTAACAAAACAACATGATGCAAACCGGAGGTTACAAATGATTAGAATAAGCAATCAGATTGTCAAACCAGAGGACCTCATTGGCCAGATATCCAATGTTAGCCATCAAACGATTCTGAAACAAATGGCGACCTATCACCAAGTCTATCAATATCAAACCATCCATCAATTACTATTTGAACTTGCCTTTCGCTCTAACACGATGAAAGCAGCAACAGAACTGAATAACAGCGGTGTAAAGTTTGCGACATTTCGTTATGCTTCTCCGAATAAAATATACTGGGAGCGGCTGAACAATGGAGGATTTCTTCTGAAAAATGATGCCAGTCCTTCTATAGCCATGCTTGATATCCTTAAAAACGGGAAGCTTTATGCCTTCGAATGCTCGACCGCTATCGCTATCGTCCTTTATATTGCAACACTTTATTCTATTGGAAGCACGAAATTTGATTATTTGTTTACCCGGCTTTACTTGATGGACTGGCAATTCGATGACGATCTCCCGGTCCATCAAAAGTATGGCAATGATTATTTACCAGGCGATGTCCTCCACTTCAATAACCCCGACTTTGATCCAAAACAGCCTCATTGGCGTGCGGAAAACGTAGTTTATTTCGGTAACGACAAATACTATGGGCATGGGGTAGGCATTCGCAGTGCAAGCACAATCATTAACTTCCTCAATAAAAAAAGAAAGCCGAATCCCAGGATTTCAGCTTATCTTATGAATATGATTACAAGACCTGAGTATAAGGCTTTTTTATAACTTTTATCCCCTCTTTTAAGGGATGGTCACAATAAAGGTCGTCCCGCTTCCTTCTATAAGCCTGATAAAAATACAAAACTAAATGATATCGGCGATTTTTTATCTTTTATCAGCGAATCCAAGTCGGTTATCTACAAATTGCCGAGTAGTATCAGCGAATCAAAATTCTATTGTTTAGAAATTTACAAACGCATCGGCTGCGTTTACCTTTTGGTTAATGACTTTCGTGTCTTTTAGCCAGTTGGCGACTTTCTCCCAATTTTGCGGGTCTTGGTAGCCGAATGGTTTGCCTTTGGCGTTCATGAGTGGCAACAAGATGGCTAAACTTTTGGTTTCAATGTCCTTCTGAAGCGGTGAAGATTTTTCCTCGTGCCTTAATAATATTGATAGTCCCTCTTCCGGATGTTCGGCTACAAATTTTTGTCCTTTCGTTAGGGCCGCGATAAATTTTTTATATACCCTTTGCCGCTGTTTCAATCCTTTTTCACTGCCTACCATTACTAATTCATAATAATCGGGAACACCGTAGTCTGCCGGGTTTATCGTTCGCATCGGGTGTCCTTCTTTATCCAGCAGTAATTTCTCATGATTAATATACCCGCCGATGAGGGCATCGACTTTTTTTGTAGCCATAGCTGGAATCAAATCCCAGCCAACATCGACCATTTTAACCTTCCCGGGATCACCGCCATCTGCTCTCACCATCGTATGAATAATTGCTTCATCTAACGGTATAGACGGATAACCGACTGTTTTCCCGGCTAAGTCTTTGGGAGATTGAATAGGACCATCTGCACGTACCATTACTTGATTTAACGGATGGCGCACAATTGCAGCAAATGATTGGACAGGAATCTCCTCTCCCCGTGCGACAAGCACCTCCGGCTGGTAGGTAAGCGCCATATCGATTTTTCCGGCAGCTACCAGCCTTAATGGGTCATTGGTATCTGCAGGCATCTTCATCTCCACATCCAACCCCTGTTCTTTAAAGTAGCCCTTTTCCTCAGCAGCAAAAAGAAACGAGTGCACAGCATTAGGATACCAATCCAACATTAAGCTCACTTTCTGTATCCCTTTTTCCGTTCCTGATGTGTTAGCGGTCTGTTCTTTCCCGCAGGCCCCCAAAACCAGTAAACAAAAGCTAAATAGAATTATCAGCCATTTTTTCAAAAGAATGAGCCTCCTTTTTTGATGTTACCGTCCTCTAGTTACATTTCTCAACAACCGATTTTCCACAAAACTTATGGTTAAAAATAGGACAATCCCCATGATCGATAAAAGGAAGATCGCAGCAAACACGGCATCCGCCTGTAAATTTCCCGACATCCTCCGGCTAAAGTATCCCAAGCCTTCACTTGCCCCAAGCCATTCGCCAATCGTTGCCCCCGTTACGCTGTACACAACCGCCATCTTTAATCCTGACAAAACAGAAGGCAGGGCCATCGGAATCTGAATTTTTTTAAACATCATCCAGCGGCCTGCCCCCATCGTCCGCAGCAATTCGCGATATTCATCTCCTCCCGCCTTCAGTCCGTCATATGTACTGACGACGATTGGAAAAAAAGCAATTAAAAATGTAACCGCGACTTTACTCCAAATCGAATACCCAAACCAGAGAATAAATATCGGCGAAATGGCAATCAACGGCACTGTCTGTGAGATGACGAGAAACGGATAAAAAATTTTTTCCAATAAGTTAGAGAAGTGCATTCCTACTCCGAACAAAATCCCGCCGGCCAGTGAAAGTCCAAAACCGATCAAGACTTCTATAAGAGTGGCGGGTAAATGCTCTCCCAATAGAAGATCTCGGTGTTCCACCAGCGCTCTCCAAATGGACGAAGGGGAAGGCAGTATAAAGGATGGCACTCCCCCGGCCCGTACAACCCATTCCCAAATGGAGACAAGGCAAATAACAACTAGCAAAAACAGGCCATAATCTGCCATCCATTTTTTCCATTTAATTTTCATGATGAATCAGCCGCTCCAATTCTCTTCTTAACTCGATAAACTCCGGTTGATAGATTTGCTCCGAATTTCTAGGCCTTGACAAGCCGACCTTCCATTCTTGAACATCGGGGCCTCCTAATAGGTAAATCCTGTCACTTAATAAAATAGCTTCCTCCAAATCATGGGTAATAAATAATACCGTCTTCTGCAATTCCTCCCACAGTCCGAGTAACCAGCTGTGCATATTCCGTTTTGTTAAGGCATCCAGTGCCCCGAATGGCTCATCCAGCAATAATAGCTCCTTTCCCGTCATGATCGTTCGTAAAAATGCAGCCCGTTGCCTCATCCCGCCGGAGAGCTCATCGGGAAAAGCCTTTTCATAGCCTGATAAGCCGAAGCGGGATAACCATTTCTGAACCTCAGGCAGACTGCCCCGCCTTCCCTCTACTTCCAAAGGAAGCATGACATTATCAAGAACTGTTCTCCATGGCAACAGCAAATCCTTTTGCGGCATGTAGCCCACTTTACCTAAACGCGCACCGAGATAGACTCCCTTAATTCCAATTTCTCCTTGATCCGGCTCTAGTAAGCCAGTAATCAATTTAAATAGCGTACTTTTTCCTGAACCACTCGGACCAATAACAGAGACAAATTCTCCGGGCTCCACCCTTAGATTGATTTTTTGAAAAATCGGACCCGTCCCCGGGAAGGCGTATGTTAATTCATTGATCGATAACATAAATGTCTCAGACAGGCCAATCGCCCCCCATATAAGCCATATCCCAGAACATAAATTCGAAACGTGAGGTCGTCAGGAAATGTTGTTCTAAAATCGCTAGCTCACGCTCCGGTTTTCCATCTGCCAATCGATCCAAAATGTCAATCAGCCATAGCGATAAGGCACCGAATTCTTCTGAAGAATACATGGTTATCCAGTCGCCATATAATGGGTGCTTATTTGAACCCGGATAGGTTTCAGCCAGCATTTTACCTATTTCCCAATAGCTCCACATACATGGTAAAAGAGCGGAAATTAATTCTTCCAGTCCCCCGTTTTGCGCAACCTTCAACATGTAGCTTGTGTAAGCCAAATTGTTCGGCAGTGGTTCTGTCTTTTCAAGCTCTTGACTGGTGATTCCAAACCTTTCCGCATACTGACGGTGGAGGTCCATTTCACCATGCAAAATCTCATCTAAAAGCCTGGCAAACGCCGCCATCGTTCCAACGTCCTGGGCCTTCACTGCACCGAAAGCAAACATCTTGGAATAATCAATAAGATAAATATAATCCTGTTTCATATAACGGATAAATGACTCAACCGGCAGCTCCCCCGTCCCCAAACCGACTACAAATGGATGCTGATGTGTTTTTTTCCAAACGTCCTGTACTTTTTCAAAAAGCCGTTGTGAAAATTTCATGTGACTCTTCCCCCTTCTTTGTATTACACCATTCTGCCATAAACACAGCGATAACCTTTGTAAAATCTAGCAGCTGCTGGATTTCTACTCTTTCATTGACAGCGTGAGCATCTTCTAATTTCCCCGGTCCAAAAATAACGGTTGGAATGCCCGCCCGTCCAAGCCAGCCAGCATCCGTTACTGTCGGTGACATCCCGACAACGGGCATTTGTCCTAGTGATTTTTCGTAAGAGTTTATTAGAATATGCATCCCAGGATGACCATTATCTAATTCCAATGATGGAAAAATTTCGCCACGGTCGACTATCATCGATGTTCCACCCCAGTTAAATTGCGGTGGATTCTTGCGCAGCCAAGGGTCGGCAGCGGCAACCGCACGAATATGCTCCTCGATTTCCTTTGTAACTGTTTGATAATCCTCATTCGGGTAAAAATGGACGGTTATCCAGAGTGCACAGCGGTCAGCGACAAAAGCAGCATGTCTGCCGCCTTCAATCACTGCGGGATTAATCGTATTGATCCCTGGTGGAAAACCTTTGTAACTTTTTGTCACTGCCCAGTGACGCTCAAGCTCTTGAAGACCCGCAATGATTTTCATCATTTTCTCAATCGCACTGGCTCCCTCAATGCCGCCGCCAGCGTGAATCATCTTCCTTCTTAGACCATCATGATGGGTTTCTTTACTTTCAATTGTGATCCAGCCGGTAATCACGCCGCCTTGGCCTTGGATATGCAAGTCGCTTGTATCTACTACCACTGCATAATCTGCAGTATATCCCCTCTCTGTGCATGCAAGTGTTCCGGCCTCACCAACCTCTTCCCCGATTACTGACTGGACTTGTAGGTCCCCATTGAGCGTAACACCGAGATCCTGCAAAATCTTGATGGCAAATAAAGAAGCTGCCAAGCCGCCCTTCATATCGGCGGCGCCTCTTCCATAAAGATAAGAATCTTGGATTCTAGCGGTAAACGGCGATGAATCCCATTCTTTCTCATCGCCAACTTCAGCGACATCCACATGACCATTGACAATTAAACTATTATAGTGTTTCGAGTCTTTACCTTGTAAAATTCCGACCACATTGGCATCTCCTGGATACACTTCCCACTGATCCGTGTTAAATCCCAACTTCTCTATATATTCTTTAATAAACGTCTGAATTTCATTTGTATTCCGTGCCGGCGGACTTACCGTGGGATACGAAATTAAATTGCTGAGCAAGTCTATCAGTTCGTCTTTCCTTTCTTCAACTTGTTGTGAAATTTTATCAACAAAACGATTCATTATACTCCCCCATTTCCCTTAAGTACGAAGAAACCCGCTAACCTGAACGAAGGACAGCGGGTTGAAATGGGAAGCAGATGATATTTTTCAACTTTCCTCCGCTGGTATGATCCAGTTCAGGTTCAAAGGGTTCGGATAGTAGGAATCCATCTCAAGCGATTAAGCTTCCCCTAGTGAAAATTTTATTTTGTTTTTAAAATGTTGACTTCGTTAGCGGGACCGACCTGTACAACTTTCTTTCGTAAAAAAACAGCTAAAATAACAAAACCAAGCAGCGCCCCGGCGAATGAGCTAAAAATAAACAATGGAATAAATCCGAATAATGTTGTTTTTTGCCCCAGGAAAAGGGTTGCTAGTGGGTAACATAAAATTGCGCCGATGATTCCCGTTCCAATTACCTCGCCAATGGCTGCATAATAAATTTTCTTTGTTTTCACAAAAAATAATGCTGCCAATAGAGCCCCGACCATACTGCCGGGAAAAGCGAAAATGGATCCTGTTCCCATAAGATTTCGCAGCAGCGAGACACAGAAGGCTTGGGCTACCGCATAAACAGGCCCTAATAGAACTGCAGACAGGACGTTTAAAAAATGCTGTACGGGAAACACCTTGGTAAAACCAATTGGAATGGCAACAAAACTGCTTGAAACCGTGCCAATCGCAATCATCATCGCAGTCAACGTCAGTTTATACGTTTTCTTCATTTCGATAGACCTCCAGTCTTAACGCCTTGGCTGCTTCCAACGGTGACTCTGCATGACTGATGGCAGTAATAACCGAAACACCGTCCGCTCCCGCTTCGATCACACTTGAGGCATTTTTGCTGGAAATCCCTCCAATCCCAACAATCGGAATGGTAAAGCCTGCGGAGCGCAATGTTTCAATTAGCCTTGTTCCTTGGCACGGTTTAGCGTCATTCTTTGTCGTTGTTGGAAAAACAGGACCAATTCCGAAATAGTCTGCTCCCTCTCGTTTCGCCGCCTCTGCTTCCTCTAATGTGTGGACAGAAACACCTAGGATTTTAGTGCCAATCATATTGCGCACTACCTGGACCGGTTCATCTTCCTGCCCTATATGAACACCGTCCGCATTGATCTCTAGTGCCAGTTCGATATCGTCATTGACGATGAAAGGAATTTGCTGCTGCTTGCAAATTTGCTGCAGCTCTTTCGCTAATTTGTATTTGGCAGTTCCGGTCAAAGCCCCTTCTCCCTTTTCACGAAATTGAAAAAGAGTAATGCCGCCAGCGATTGCCTCTGTTAAAACATCAGCAGGTGCCTTTCTGCAGTTGGGACTACCCATAATAAAATAAACTTTTAAAGCTTCATGTAAGTTTATCATTGCCTGGCATACTCCTTGTCGGCGATTCTTTTTCGGTAAGCCCAGTGGTTTGTCGGTCCATGGCCTTGGCCAATTGAGATTTGGTCTTCAATTGCTGCCTGAATAAAGTCCTTCGCTGTCAGCATGGCATCGTACACAGTTGCCCCTTTCGCAAGCTTAGCCGTTATCGCTGCTGAAAACGTACATCCCGTTCCATGTGTATTTTTGGTATTTATTCGTTTACTGGCAAAGGTATAAAATTCTTTCCCGTCGAATAATAAATCCTTGGATTCGGACGGGTTATCGTCATGACCACCTTTGATGATGATATTTTTTACACCTAAATCATAAAGCCTTTTCGCCGCATCCTGTTTTTCTTCGTCAGTCTGAATCGTCAGCCCTGTTAATACTTCGGCTTCCGGAATGTTTGGTGTAATCACTTTTGCCAACGGCAGTAAAAAATTTTTCAAGGCTGAGATTGCTTCGCTTTGCAGCAAGGAGGCACCGCCTTTGGCAATCATTACTGGATCCACGACGACCGCTTCCCATTTATATCTTTTAAGTTGAACTGCAACCGCTTCAATAATTTCAGCGTTGAACAGCATCCCTGTTTTCACCGCATCGGTGCCGATATCATCACCAATTGCTTGAATCTGATTGACTACGGCATCGGTTGTCATTGGATAAATACTGTGGACTCCCAACGTATTTTGGGCTGTGACCGCAGTCAAGGCGGACATTCCAAACACGCCTAATTCTTGAAATGTCTTAAGGTCTGCCTGTATTCCTGCCCCGCCGCCTGAATCGGAACCAGCGATGGTTAATGCTTTATTCATTAAAATAAGTCCCCTTCCTTTTGGTTATCTAAAATTTTTTTAAACGAACCTGCCTGCTGGATTTCCTTATCAGAAACGAAAGATAATTGATTCAAAAATTCTATTTGGAAACTGCCTGGCCCTTGCTCTAAAGCTTTTTCTGCAGCCTTTTCTGCGGCAACGCCATAAAAGGTTAAAGCAGCTATAGATGCCTTTAGTCCATCTTGTTCTACTCCTGCAAATGCACCAATGACCGAAGTTAATAGGCAGCCCGTACCCGTTACCTTTGTTAAAAGCGGATGTCCATTTGCTACCACATAGGTATTGGAGCCATCTGTGGCGATATCCTCTTTTCCCGTAATTACTACAATGCAATTCCATTTTTGTGCTGCAGTAACGGCGAGACTCCATACATCCCCTTCTATTGACCCGGCATCGACTCCTTTAATCTCCCATTTTTCTCCAACTACATTCGCAATTTCAGCTGCATTGCCTCTAATGACAGATACATTCACTTCGGACATGATTTTTTGTGCACTTTCAGTCCTAAACCGAGTTGCGCCGGCACCAACCGGATCAAAAATCACAGGAACATTGTGCTCATTTGCACTTTTCCCCGCTAGAATCATAGATTCCACTGTTTGTGCCGTTAACGTGCCAATATTTAACACGAGGGAACTGGAAATCTTCGCCATGTCCGCTACTTCCTCCGGAGCAGAGGCCATAACCGGAGATGCGCCAATCGCCAGCAGCCCGTTCGCTGTAAAATTGGTTACAACGGTATTCGTAATATTATGTACCAGCGGGTTTTCCTCCCTTACCTTTCGCAACAGTTCACACACACTGTCATGATTCACACCAATCTCTCCCTTTTGTAAAAATAAAAAAGCCAGATCCATAAATGAACCTGACTTGTTAGCATGAAAACAAAATACACTGCTACTTTCCTACGCTGGTATGATCCAGATCAGGTCCGAAGGGTTAAAAACTCGATCGTTTTCTCTCAGCCCGCAAACAGGGCACCCCTAGTAGTTCAATTTCTATTAAATTACATTCATCATACCCCTATGGCATGTAGAAGTAAAGAAAATTGTTCCAAGTTACCTGCTGTTTGGAGCGAAATAGGGAAGATTTCACCCCTGTTGGGACTAAACCTGAGTTTCAAGCAAAAGGGCGATTACATCCGGTCAATTCTTTTCTCCAAATCCTTCCTCGCCAATTTTGCCAGGTATTGTTCATCTTCATAGTGAACATGTTCTTCACAAAAACTAAACAGTTTTTGAAAGTCCACTAATCTTAATAAAGAAATCCCTTTCAGATTTTGCAGTTGTTGTTTGTGATGGGGCAAGCCATTCAATAAACAGCTAAAATCATTTCTATATGATTCTATGAGCTGTTTGCCTTTCGGTGAATATTTTTCATCAAGAATCAAAAGGGAAATATAAAAATCTTTGTTTGCAGCATAGTTTAAACCAATGTTAATATTGTGCAAGATTTGATTTCGCCTTTGGTCATCGACCGTACTCATGCTAATATCGCTTTTATACTTTACGACAATAAACCACACAAACTTATCATTCTCGAGCATGACGTCTACCTCTGACTCTTGCCATGCTGTTGGGGGAGAGAATTTCTTCCATAAGGAAATCTTCATGTCTTTCACGATATCATGACGTCGTTCCTGGAATGAAACTTGAAATAGCGCTGGAAGCCAAAGTTCCGGGGCAATCTTCTGCAGCGTCCGAAATATATTCCATGTCAAGGCATCCTCACTATTTTCACTGCGAATGGCTTCAAGCTTTGAAGCTTTCATTTTGTGAAAAACCCGATTGTACTTATCAATAATGATGTTATCTTTATAACTGTCATAAATAAAAACACCTGATTTTGATAATGAGCCATTAGGATTCATCTGACAACCCTCCTTATCAAACAAATTCGTGTTTTCTTCCTAAAATCCTTTTTAAAGTGCCGTCAAAAGGCAAATTTTTTTCAGAACGCATTTCTTTCCATTCCGACAATGCGGCTCGAGAAATGTCTAATCCTGCGCTTTCCCGAGGAATATTTCATTCTCCATGTAACAAGATCCACCGAAGCCACAAAAATACACGACAAAGAACCCCCAATCTATTAGGACCGGGAGTTTCTTAGGCCGTTTATATTTTTCAAGCATTCGTGCAATGGTCGATAGACCGTTTTAATAAAATTTTTCATAATTTCGGGCAGCTCTTTATTGCGTCTTGTTACTAATGCTGAGACCATCGCCTTTTTTTCTTCCTTTGTGACATTCCATTCATCAGGGATTAAGCTAACAATCTCTTCTATTAAAAGAATGGGAATCGTTTGGATGAGTTCCAATTGTTGATAAAATTGTTGCTCTTCCTCAACAAACAGGGCCATCATTTGATGGGTTGCACTCTCTATTAAGTTTACTGGTAAATTTTCAATTTCCCGTTGCTCCCACGCATACCCGCCGAAAACCTCAGCCTGATCAATAATCCATAATCTAAAAGAATGAGGCATTTCTTCACGAAGCAGAATATTCTTCCGGGTCCGATCCCGATTATTCATCCAATAATCAAATAAAATGATCCCAGCCAATGACTGATGATTTTGGATATGGCAGATATTTGATGCTTGGTGTCCATCTAGACAATCCGGTATATAGAGAGAAGCAAATTGGAATGGAGTAGCGCTCAAATCCGCCAATTCGGGTACTTGGGCTGAAAATTCTTGAGGGATATCAATAATTTTGGCAAATGGTATTGGGAGACCAAGGTATCGACCTAGGCAGTAACCAACCCATTCATTTGGCAGCGACTTTTCAAATCCAGGTTGAAAATACTTCACTACATAGTCTTTTCCATCACTAAAATTAATCAGATAAGCATTAGATTTACCTTCCAGTTTTCTTTGATAGGCAACGGGCTTCATTGTGTTAAATCCCCTCCATCGCCTTTTTCATCCGTTGTAACCACTTTTTTTAGAAGCTCTAAGTATTGCTCAGCGACTACCTGAATGGCAAACGTCTCTTCCACACGTTGAATGGCTGCCTTCGACATTCGTTGATGCAAATCCGGATTATCAAGAATACCATATAACTGGTTAACAGCATCATCTACATTTTGCCCACGATATAACAGGCCTGTTTCACCATGGACAACAATCTCATTGATTGGCATGATGTTTGAGGCTACAACTGGTACACCGCAGATCATCGATTCAATGAAGGTATTACCGAAGGATTCCGACTTCGTTGTCGCTAATGTACATCCGCCTGACAGACGAATTTTCGCATAAACTTGCGGCATTTGCTGGTAGGGTATCACTGGAAACCATTTGATGATATCATCAAGCTTCTCCTCTTTCCATACAGTGGCAAATTCCTCCCGCTGGACACTTTGTCCCCCGCCAATTAACCAAATTTCAATATCAGAACGCTCACTTTTAATCTTTTTAGCGACCTCGATTAACATCGGCCAGTTTTTTCGTTTATCAACTCGGCCAATCCAGCCAATAATTTTCTTATTCTTTGGTAGAATCGGAGCAGTAGTAACATCTATTTCCTCAGGAAGTAGCGCATGGAAAAACGAGGTATCCACACCATTGTAAATCACATTGATAGGAGTATCCTCAACCAGTATGGAAACTAATCTTTTTTGGTAGTTTGATGGTACAATGATGACTTGAGGTTCAATCCTTTTAAAGGATTTTAAATGAGGTGTTAGCTTGATTAGCTCTGGTGTACGGGCCTCGATAAAAATTGGCCCTTTAAATTGAGCTTTTCGAATCCACTTGTATGCATCTTTTGTATCAATCACAATAATGGCATCATAGTTATTTCTTTTGATGATTTTTATAATTTCCTCATTATCCTTTGTTAAATATACTTTCGCAATATCCTGCATGATATGAAGTCCGCCGTGATCTGTCGTATACAAGAATTCCGTTTCAATGCCATGTTTTTTAAAATAAATCGCACGGTTCCGCCAGCCGGCATTTACCCCGCCAACGGTAAGTAAGCGCCAGATGACAAGGATTTTCATACTCGTTTCACCTCTCATTGTTAGGCTCCTCCCCAGTCTTTTTATTGAAAGATCTTATCTCTTTATGATGCCTGTATATATTTTACGGCCGCTCTCTTTATTGTATTTTACTTTTATTTCCTTTTTGAAATCCTTATCTTTTATCTTCGACTGGGATTTTGCTTTTTTTTCGTATTTTGTTTTCTTAGCTATCCTTGTTCCGAAGCGGCTAGCACTTTCAGGAAAACCGACAAACCTGTGTTTTTTTTCTTTTTGAATTTTGATTGGAATGGAGGTTGCTTCCTTCATTCCAATACTTTCCAATTCACGTTCCACCCAATATTTGTCGATTTCTTCCATTACTTTATATGGATCTTCTCCCCGTGCTAACATGGTTTTAATCCATTCTTCCTTAAACACTTTGTGCATTAATCCTTCCAAGAGGACCACGTAATTTTTTTCATCATCACGGGTTAACAGCTTATTGCTCTCCATTTTCAAGGCTTCCTTTTGCTTCTCCTTATCCGGGGCTTCGTTCAAGACTACCTGATATATTTCTCGAGATAATTCCTCCATTTGAATGTAATGCAGCCATTCCTTATATAACTCTGGTGCTAATGCCTGTACATGTGATAGAAAAACTTCTTTATTTTCGGCTCCAAGAGAATTTAATAATTTGCGTGGATAAGGATATACCCTGTCGCGCCAAACGGTCCTCGCCACATCAATTACTTTTAAACTTCCATCTTCCTGCAAGTAAATTTGCCGCTTATGATGGTCAATTCGTTCATAGCCAATTTCTTTGAAGACAATTAGCATCTGAATTAATTTATTGGACAGCTCTTCTGTTAACGGTTGCGATTGTAAATATTCTCTAAGGTCTACTCCCCTGACAAAATCCATTGCGATATAAAGTTTTCCTTTTGCATGAACTTTTGGAAATAGATCCGTATTTTTCCCAAGAGACAGTGCATAATACTCCCGGTCGCAATCTTCTTGATTGCCAAATACCTTTACACAAATATCATCAGAATACTGAAATACGGCTCCCTGGCGACCTTTTCCAATCATTTGCAATGATGAGTTATTCTCCACTTCCACGTCAGCATTCAGTACATTTTTCACTTTAATTTTTTTCATTTGTTTTTTTAGTTGCTCAGTATCCATCGTTTTCCTCCCTTCCAACATTATAGGTTGGAATATAGGTATTGGTTTTAGTTATCAATCATCCATACCTTTTATATAATGATGAAAATCCCTACCGTCTCTTATAGTTAATTCAAGTACTTGACAATTTGTAAAGGCAAATATCCAGATTCCGCTCTGAAATCAAAACTTGTTTTAAGGGATCTTTTAATATAACAACAAAAAACGCATTAGAATTCATAGTTCAACGAAATCCAATGCGTTTCCATTTGTAATTTAATTTCATAGCTGCAAGAAAACCAGTTGAAAACTCTCTTCCAGATCTTTTAACAATTAATCTAAAAACACTGTCCACCCCAGACGGACAAATTACCCAAATTGTCTTTTTGTAGTGCCTGACACCAATCTATCGCAACATTACCCCTGTTAAAAAGGTTAAAAAGATGTGGGTGCCGAGTTTGACCGTTGGTTGTACGTGGGTGTCTTTTAATGGGTCGAGACAGACGATGTCCATGGCGTTTACTTTTGGATGTTTGGCCGCTGTTAGTACTCCTTCTAACAGTTCGGCTGTTGTCATTCCCCCTGGTGTTGATGCCGGTACCCCTGGGGCATAAGCGATGTCAAGGACATCCATGTCGACGGTTAAATAAATAGTATCTACCTTTGCCGCCAAATTCTCTAGACATTCCTTGACCGTTTGTTCAATTCCTTTTTTCCTCGCCTTTCCCACCGTAATGTAATGGACGCCTTTTTCATCAGCATATTGCTTTAAATCTATCGTATTGAAAAAACCGTGCAAGCCGATGTTATACATATCGGAACCTTGGACAACGCCGCTTTCAATCAAGTTGCGCATCGGTGTCCCATTGGATGGGCCATTGTCCGAAAGATCCCGCAGGTCAAAATGGGTATCAAACTGGATAATCCCAATTCTTCCATTTGGTTTCGCCTTCTGCATTCCCTTTACCATCATCGCGGTGATCGAATGATCACCGCCAATGGCACAAATTTTAGAGTCCACAAAATGGCTATGAAGAGTGGCTGATGCTTCGATTATATTATCATGACAACGACGGATATCCGTTACGTGCATCGGAACATCTCCAACATCAACAGCTACCATTTCCGACAAATCGATGTCTTCATCGAGATTATACGTACAAAAACCCTTCCACATACGACGGAAGGCATCCGGGAATTCGGATGCACCAGAGGCGCTAATCGATGAACGTGAAAGCGGGACGCCGACCACAACAAAATCAGCACCCTTGCACTTTTCCGGATCAGAAGCAGCAGATAATGGCTCAATCCACTCATGAATCTTTGTGGGAGCGGTCGGGCTATCAGGTTTTACCCAAGTAAAGCTGGGTGGGATCAGTTTAGGATAGAGAAAGCTCTTCAACTAAATGACCTCCTCTTACGACGACATAGCCATTTTTCACAACCGTATCCGTATGATTTACTCCATAAGAGTATTGCAACTTCATATAATTTTCAGTGTTAAAAATGGTCACGTCTGCTTTTTTGCCGACCTCCAGGCTGCCAATTTCACGACCGCGATTAATCGCGTGGGCCGCATTAATCGTTGCAGCGGTAATCACTTCGGCTGGTGTCATTCCCATCTTCATGCAGCCTAAACTCATAATAAATGGCATGGAGATGGTTGGTGATGAACCAGGATTGCAGTCGGTTGACAATGCCACCGGTACCCCTAGGTCAATCATTTTGCGGCCATTCGCTGACTCAGCCATTAAAAAGAAAGCTGTCCCCGGCAGCAATACGCCGACGACGCCTTTTTCTGCCATCGCATTCATGCCTTGTTCAGAGGCCTTCAGAAGATGGTCCGCCGAAATCGCGCCAACCTCAGCCGCTAGCTCGGCCCCTTTATATGGTTCAATCTCATCGGCATGAATTTTTGGAATTAGTCCATGACGCTTGCCAGCCTCCAAAATCACCTTTGACTGTTCTGGAGTGAATACCCCTTTTTCACAAAACACATCATTAAATTCCGCTAGACCTAATTCCGCCACTTTAGGAATCATCTCTTCAACGAGCAGCTGTACAAATTCATCCGGCCGCTCCTTATACTCTTTTGGAACCGCATGTGCACCCATAAAGGTTGAAACGATATCGATTACATGCTGTTCATTAAGCTGTTTTGCCACTTCCAGCTGCTTTCGCTCCGTATCCCAATCCATTCCGTACCCGCTTTTCGCTTCTACCGTTGTGACACCGTGCTGTAAAAATTGATTTAAGCGTTCATAGCTTTGTTGAAAAAGCTCTTCATGTGTAGCAGCCTTCGTCGCTCTTGTCGTCGCATGGATTCCGCCGCCGGCATTCATGATTTCCATATAGGTCGCCCCCTGCAACCGCATATTAAATTCATTTTCCCGGCTGCCGGCATGAACAAGATGGGTGTGCGGGTCTACGAGTCCTGGTGTGACAAGCTTTCCGGCCGCATCTACCACTTCAGCATCTGCAAGGCGTTCTGCATATTTAGCTGACAGTTCCGCGTCTGTACCAACTGCTCTAATCACACCATCTTCTATCCAAACGCTTCCGTTTTCGATAATTCCGAGCTCAGACATCTCCCCCTTGACACGGGGAGCATCGGAGCTCCCCTGTAGAGTGATAAGCTGAGCCGCATTTCTAATAAAAATTGCTTTACTCAATTTCTTCATCCTCTCATTCTATTGACTTACAATGGCAGATATATCATTTTTTAAAAATCTATTCATCTTGTTTTAACATTGGCATATGAATGCCTTTTTCCTTCGCTGTTTTAATCGCAAGTTCATAACCGGCATCGGCGTGGCGGACAACCCCCATACCCGGGTCAGTTGTTAATACGCGCTGCAGGCGAACTTCAGCATCTTTTGTCCCGTCAGCGACGATCACCATTCCGGCATGCTGTGAATACCCCATGCCAACGCCGCCGCCATGATGCAGTGACACCCAGCTTGCTCCGCCTACTGCATTAATGAGAGCGTTCAGGATTGGCCAATCGGAAACTGCATCACTGCCGTCTTTCATCGCCTCTGTTTCCCGGTTAGGCGAAGCGACAGAACCAGCATCCAAGTGGTCGCGGCCAATGACAATCGGTGCAGATACTTCACCTGATGCCACCATATCATTGATTAACTTACCGAAGCGTGCACGGTCACCATACCCTAACCAGCATATCCGTGCCGGCAGCCCTTGGAATGCAATTTTTTCCTGTGCCATTCTTATCCATTTGCAAAGATGCTCATCATCCTTAAATTCACGAAGCAGAGCCTCGTCAATCTTACGGATATCATCTGGATTGCCGGATAATGCAGCCCAGCGGAACGGACCTTTTCCTTCACAGAATAGCGGACGAATATAAGCTGGAACGAATCCCGGAAAATCAAAGGCATTCTCGACGCCTTCATCCTTTGCAACCTGACGAATGTTATTGCCATAATCAAAGGTCACTGCCCCTTTTTGCTGCATCTCAAGCATTGCCCTCACGTGTGCAGCCATACTTTGCTTCGAAAGCTTTACATATTTTTCCGGATTGCTTTTGCGTAATTCAACCGCCTGTTCAAGGCTGAACCCGACAGGAACATATCCATTTAACGGGTCATGGGCCGACGTTTGGTCTGTTAATACATCTGGATTAAACCCTTTTTCAATCATCCGCGGCAGTATTTCAGCAGCGTTCCCTAACAAACCAATGGATAATGCCTTACCGGCAGCCTTCGCTTCATCCGCCATTTTTAACGCTTCATCTAAATCAGCTGTTTTTACATCCAGGTATCTTGTTTCTATCCGGCGGTCGATTCTTGTTTCATCCACCTCAATGGCGATACAGACCCCATCGTTCATTGTCACAGCTAATGGCTGTGCCCCGCCCATGCCGCCAAGACCGGCTGTAAGTGTAATGGTATGTTTTAACGAACCACCATATTCCTGACGGGCAAGCTCAGCAAAGGTTTCATAGGTTCCTTGGACAATTCCCTGACTGCCAATATATATCCAGCTTCCTGCTGTCATTTGACCATACATCATCAGTCCCTTTTTATCGAGCTCATGAAAATGCTCCCAATTCGCCCATGCAGGCACTAAGTTCGAGTTCGCGAGCAATACCCGCGGTGCGTCTTTATGGGTCTTCCAGACAACGACCGGTTTACCGGATTGAATTAACAAGGTTTCATCGTCTTCTAACTGTAAAAGCGTTTTCACGATTGCATCAAAAGATTCCCAGTTGCGGGCGGCCTTACCGATTCCACCGTATACAACCAAATCCTCTGGTCTCTCGGCAACTTCCTGATCAAGATTGTTCAATAACATTCGAAGTGCTGCCTCTTGAATCCAACCCTTTGCATGTAATTCAGTCCCAGTGTAATTTTTAACAACTCTTGATTGTGAGATTTTTGTTTCCATCTAATCCACTCCTTTTTTGAGGTTTAACTTATTTTTATTATAAAATGGTAATCTTCTGAAAAATATTACTTAAAAAATAGAAAATAGATATTTTTTATATTATTTAGTGATATATTAGAAGGGAAATGACACATTTAATAGCCTTTTTTTTAGAAATGGTAAATTTTTTTAGAAAAAATAAGACTCCGCTTATATGGAGTCTATTTTATCCATCGCCCTATCTACTTTTTTACTGCGGAACTCTCGTGGTGACATCCCTACAAGCTGTTTAAACATTCTGCTAAAGTAATTGGCATTTTGGTACCCGACAAGCGCTGAAATTTCTTTAATTGGCTTGCTTGATTCAAGTAACAAGCGTTTTGCTTCCTTTATCCTAATTCCTGTCATCACATCTGTAAAGCTAGAACCCGTTTTTACCATTAACAAATGACTAAAATAAGATGGATTTCGATCGACATAAGAGGCTACATCCTCAAGCCTTAAATCACTATTCGAATAATTAGCCTCCATATAGGCAATACCGCGTTCAATCGGATCTTGTTTGAAATGGCGAATACTGGACTCAGCACCGTGAAAAATTTTTTGAATAAATAATATCAAGTTTTGCACCGTTCGATACAGAACAGCGTCATATAAGATTGAATTAAAAATATAGCGGTATTCCTGCTCAAAACTAGGATCTTCATCAAGATAATAGGTCATCATATATCTCCTTATCTGCGCAAGGATGCTCGTCAGCCTGATTCTGACCAGTCCAGGGTCAGGGTACGGATCGTTCACTTGCAGGAATTCATTGTAGAGCCACGTCTTTATTTTTTCTAAAGAAAAGTTTGTCAGCATGTCCACCCAGGTCCGCTGCTCTGGCGGCGTTAAAAGAGGGTCGATATGAACCCACTCTTGTTTGTATTCAGCCTCAATCACCTGGCGGTAGCCTTTATAATAGGTAAGCTCAAGCATTTTTCTTGTTTGCAAATATTTCTGATTAAGCGAAAGTCCGGTGGAATGTTCTGAATGGATGACAACGGCAAGCGGTTCCGAGAATTCTTCTTCCCACCGTCTCATCGCCTTTTGGCACTGTTCCTTCGTATTTTGGCATTTTTCTGTAAACAGAAGCAGGACCATATCACTCAATGGAAAGACACCGTGCAAATCTTTGAAGAAATACTCGGTTAAAAACGCTTTGAGGGTGGGCAAGCACCCTTTGCTTTCGGTTTGAAACGCGGCCATGTGATAATTCTCTGTTCGGTTAGATTGTTCTATAAATAGAGCTTCATACGAAACGTCTTTATAGGAGTTTGGATTGTTCATTCCGGTTGGATGGGTTTTTGATAACAGCCCACGGTAAGCCTTTTGGTAGGCCGATTTAACCTTGGTAATGGAAAAAGGTTTAATCATGAAGTCCAAGGCCTGCATATCAATCGCCAGTCTTGCCTTTTCAAATGTCGCCTCCGCACTGGTTAACAGCAATACCGGTGAGTAAATTTGCATCAAATCACGAAAGGAGGACCAATCATCCCTGCTAACCATATCAAGCTCCAGCAGCACAACATCTGGAGACTCCCGCTCAAACAACACCACAAACTCCTGATAATCCCTCGCCAAAATAATATTCGCCACCGAAATCGAAGATGACTTCAGCAGCCACTTCAACCCCTCCCGCTCGTTCAAATCCCGATCCGCAATCAGCCACTTACTATCCATACCAACTCCCCCCCACACCATACTTTAGCACAGATTTTGGTGCCTGGCACCATTCGTGGACATTTGTCTTTCTGGGGTAGACAAATTGGGGTTTTCTGCCTCTCCCCCTATTTTATGGATACAAAGTCAATAAAAATGTCTTTTTACGGTGCCTGACACCAAAATCATTTCCTTTTCAATGTGGCTGGCACGGATGCCGAATTTAGGTTTTAGCTGCTTGGCATCGACCCGTTCGCCGAGCAGTATTTTGAGGGCAAGGTAGGGCAGGTTGATTCCAGTGAGACAGCTGATATGCATCCCTCCACTCATGCGTGGGTTAATTTCCAGCAGTTTCGGAATTCCGTTGTTATATTTCACCTGAATGTTGAAAATATATGGTATTTTATATTCACGATGAAATTGGTGAGCAAGCTTGATAAGCTCACGATGGTCCACAAGCTCGCGCACCCTCCCATCACCTTTCATTCTCGGTATCACCGCATATAATTTGTCCCGGGATGCCACACAATCAATACTGTATTCCCTTCCATTCAGATACTCCATTACCATTAAATCCGGAAAAGTTTCCTGCTGGCCTAAAATTTCGCAGGCATAATTGAAAGGGATGCGAAAACTAGTGCCATGATGAAAAAGCTGTTCGATTGAATCAATTTCATCCTTAATGACACGAAAGCCGTTAGCCCCTTCCCCAATAACCGGTTTAAAACAAACCTTATGCCCTTTCTTGCTAAGTGCTGTATATGCTTTTTTGAAATCGCCGACGTTATTTACAACTTCATAATCAGGTATTGAGAATATTGGCCCGCCATCCTTCTTCAAAAGTTCTTGGTAGGTGACGGCCTTATTATCCATCATTTCCATCAGTTCCGCATCAGGACAAACTAACACTTTCACCCCAATAGCTTCAAAATCAGCCAGTCGTCTTGAAATTCGCATGTTTTCCATGCGCGGAATGAAGATATCAATGGCATGGGTTTTACAAAAATCAAGACAAAACTCGATATATTTGTCACCAGTGATGTCAGGCTCCTGAAATGCAACATCACAATATTGTAAATAAAGTGCATCCCGGTTTGGATGACTGCCGTAAATAATAAATTTTCGCTGTTCTTCATTGTTGCGTATCATTTCTATGTAATGCAAAACGGTCGTAAACCATCTGTTAAACCAAATCTTCATTTAAATCCTCTTTCATATTGTAGTCCCTAACCTTCCATTATGTTCCAATCGGAAAAATATTATATCATGAAAATAATGAAAATCAAATGATTGTATGGATTTATTTCCATAATATATATTATGTTAACTAAAGATTCATAAGTCGTAACCTACTAAAAACAAGCGTAACTTATTGCTTATCTAAGTAAGAACGGGACTCAAGATTCCTGGATTTCTTTAATACTGCTCCCACCTAAAAAGGCATGGCCTGTAATAAATTTTTCCACCGTTATAAATCCATACTTGGCATATACTTTTTCAATTTTCTCATTGATCGGGAAGACCCATAAGTCTTCTTTGCCGGCTTTCTTCACCTCTGCTTGCAGAAAATAGATAAGCTCGCCAATCAGCCCCCTGCCTCTGAATTGTTCTTTCGTCGCGACGCTCTCCATTCGAACTTGGCCTCCATGCACAAATAAACAAGCTGTCGCACATGCTTCACCGTCATAGCGAAGCAGATAATGTGAGAATGAAGGGTGTTTAAACTCCTCAGCAAGGGCTTTTTCTCTTACTTCCCTTCCACCTAATTCCTTAATACTACACTCGATTTCCAATGCTTCATTAAAATTCTCTTTTGTCACTCTTTCAATTGAAATATACTCACTTTTATTTTGAACATGAACTTCACCGTTCCAGATTTGAATCGGGCTGACTAATTCCTCAAACCCAAATTTAAATGAAGCTAATTCTTTCATAAAAGATGATAGTTTTTCTAGATTATAAAGATAAAAGCGCGGTATTATATTCCTTTCCTTATAAAACAAAATCACTTCCTCTATTACAGCCTTTGAATTTTTTGGATTTTCATGAATATGGGCATGATTGGCGTCAAAATAGGTGGGTTGCGCTTCATTATAAAAAAGGTAACCCCAAGGTCTGTTTATTCGCTTTGTAAGGGTATCAAGATAAGCTATATCAAGCTCCAAGATTTTTTGAAATAGGTCCAAGATGTTCTCCTCCGTTATTGGTAAATTGCACTCAGTTGGATTGATTTTTGCCATTTTTAGAATATGGCATTCTTGTAATCACAATTGGTTTATGGGGATCAGCTTTTGGAATCAGCTGTGGTCCACCGTTATCAGGCATTGCTTCCACATTTTCGACTTCTGGTGGAAGTGGGTCATTTACATGATTCCTAATAATGAATTTCTGTTTATGATGTTCATTATCCACAATTGATTTCTTATCGGGTTGGCTCTGTACTTGTGTACGTTCCGAATGATTACAGCCAAACATAGCAATGCTTATTATCAAAGGTAAAGATTTGAAAAGTAGCTTTTTCATTTTCATCCTCCAACGTTTTGATAAGAATACAAATGAATTTTATTTTGCCTCTATTACTACTATATTTATCATTCCTCAAAAAGTCCATTTCTTTTATACAGGCTTAATTGAACCCTCTTTCCTGCTCTGTCTATTCCATAAAATGTGGGACATCATTTGCTTTAGGTTTCGATCCAACTTCCTCTAAGAGACAGTAACTAACAACCCCGTACTGCCTGTATCAAAAAATTAGTGCCCCTAACTGTTCTCCTATTTTTATGTTATACTTTTATAAGTTTGTTTTATTAGAAAGGAGATTTCTTTTCGTGGAGCTGCAACAATCAAATACCCGTGTGAAATCAACATCTACATTTATGCTTGTTACAGGGATTATCCTTGTCGCCTTTAATTTGCGCCCCGCTATTACATCAGTAGGACCGCTAGTAGGAAAAATTCAGGAAGATGTGGGATTGGCACATTGGAGTGCCGGTTTATTAATGAGTTTGCCGTTAGTTGTTTTTGCCATCATGTCACCCATTGTTCCAAAAATAGCTAACCGGTTAACAAATGAGGGAACTTTACTAATCGGGTTAATCACTCTTTTAATCGGTTTATGTATTCGTGCCGTCCCCTTGACGTTTTTTCTATTTGCCGGAACCCTTTTGGTTGGAGCAGGTATAGCGATTGGAAATGTTCTTTTACCAGCGGTTTCAAAGGATAAATTTCCACAAAAATTTGGTTTGATCACAAGTGTTTATTCAACCTCAATGGGATTAATCGCCTCCTTAGCATCAGGACTAAGTGTTCCTTTAGCAGATGGCTTAAACCTAGGCTGGCAAGGGGCCTTAATCGTATGGGGGATTCCCGCTGTTTTCGCCATCTTGGTGTGGACCTTTCTGCTAAAATTTAATCGTGGCAGTCATATAGGGATAAAAAGAGTTCAATCCTCTTCTAATCGAATCTGGCAGACACCTCTCGCTTGGCAAGTCGCCATTTTTATGGGATTTCAATCGTTTTTGTTTTATGTAACCATTTCCTGGCTGCCTGAAATTTTACATAGTCATGGTATCAGTACCGGAACAGCAGGTTGGCTGCTTTCTTTTACTCAAATTGTCGGATTACCTTTCAGTTTCTTCATCCCTGTGATGGCAGGACGTTTTCGGTCTCAAATATGGATTGCTTTTGGGTTAAGTATGTGCTCTGCTATTGGTTTTAGCGGGTTACTGCTAGGCTCATCCTATCCCGTTTTAATCGTAAGTATTACTTTTATTGGTATTTCCTTAGGAGGCATTTTTCCATTGGCTTTAAGTTATATCGGGCTTCGTTCCCGGAATGCTAAACAAGCAGCAGAGCTATCTGGAATGGCACAATCAACTGGTTATATCCTTGCGGCGATTGGCCCTTTATTTATTGGATATTTGTTCGACAAAACCCAAGTATGGACCGTCCCGCTTATCACACTCATCATCATCTCCGGTATCGTTATGCTATTCGGGATGTTATCAGGCCGCGACCGGTATGTATAAAAGGTGTCAGGCACCATGTGAAAAATTCACATGGTGCCTGACACCTTTTTTGGGAATTTTGTAAAAATTCCGTCTCCATTCTTCCATTTTCCACTTTTTGTAGTAAAATAAAACTAGATAAAGGGGGACTTGAGATGAGCCGGATGTCAAAGCAAGAAAAGAGCTGGGTTTTTTACGATTGGGCCAATTCAGCTTATTCCATCCTGATTACCACAGCGGTATTTCCTTTGTATTTCAAAGCGGCTGCCACCGAGGCGGGACTTGCGGCTACGACGTCTACCGCTTATTGGGGCTATGCCAATTCGTTTGCTACAATGCTCATTTCTATCTGTGCACCCATTTTAGGCAGTATTGCCGATTTTAAAGGCTTTAAGAAGCGCTTTTTCACCTTTTTCTTTGCGTTAGGTGTTATTTTTACATTTATGCTGGCCGTCGTCCCGAGTCATCAGTGGCTGATTCTTCTCATTTGTTACATGCTCACTGTTATCGGTTTTGGGGGAACAAATATTTTTTATGACGCCTTCCTTGTCGATGTGACGACAGAGGAACGAATGAACCGAATTTCCTCTAACGGCTTTGCGATGGGCTATATCGGCAGTACAATTCCCTTTATTTTAGGGATTGCACTAATCCTTTTATCACAGCAGCACATCCTGCCCATCTCAGTTTCGGTCGCAAGCCAGCTTGCCTTTGCGATTACAGCGTTATGGTGGGGATTATTTACGATACCAATGTTGAAACACGTAAGGCAAATCCATTACAAACCACGTATTGCCAATCCCATTTCCAATAGCTTTAAACAACTGCTTACTACATTTAAAAAAATAAAACAGTATCGCCCGTTATTTCTCTTTTTATTGGCCTATTTCTTTTATATTGATGGAGTCAATACCATCATAACGATGTCGACCGCCTACGGATCGGACCTTGGGATTGATTCTACCAATCTTTTAATCATCCTGTTTGTAATACAAGTGGTTGCGGCACCCTTTGCAGTATTGTATGGCAAGCTTGCGGATAAATTTCAAAGTAAAACTATGCTCCTCGTTGGAATTTTTGTCTATACCATTATTTGTATTTATGCCTATTTCTTAAAAACGGTATTAGATTTCTGGATCCTGGCTATGCTTGTCGCCTCCTCCCAAGGTGGTATACAGGCACTAAGCCGCTCTTACTTTGCACAACTTGTCCCGAAGGAAAATGCTAATGAATTTTTCGGCTTTTACAGTATTTTTTATAAATTTGCATCAATCTTAGGGCCATTCCTGGTCGGGTTCACCGCGCAAATGACCGGCAATACAAACAGCGGCGTCTTTAGCTTAATTATTTTATTCATTATTGGCGCAATAATCCTCGTAAAGGTACCGGAATCCAGCAATATTTCACAACCCCCATCACTTTCCCAGTAAAAAAAGACTCAAGTCACATGAGTCTTTTTTTATAAGATAAGTATATAATTTCAACTTTGAGAATTGTCTAGCTCCAGGGCGCTTGCGCTTTTCTTATTTTCTCATTAATTTTTGGATCGTAACGAGTACTTCATCTAATACTTCATAATCGCCTTCTTGAATTCTTTCAACGACACAGCTTTTCATGTGGCCTTCTAATAAAATTTTTGCTACACTGTTTAAGGCCGATTGGGTGGCAGATATTTGATGGATGACATCGTCACAATACGTGTCTTTTTCAATTAACCCTTTAATTCCGCGAATTTGACCTTCTATCCGATTTAATCTTGTAATAAGATTGCTTTTTACTTTATCAGAATGATGGCTTTTGCGGTGACTGCCCTCATGAGCACAACAGGAATGATCCATGTCCTCTTCATGTCCCAATTCATTAGACATATCACGGCCTCCTCTCTTTGTTTGATTATATCATACCCCCGTATCGTAAGGCGAAGATATTGTGAAACGGAAAACATGCTTTTATTCAGCGGATTTGGTTAGTATTGTAAGCTACAGTGAGTTATTTTACTATTACTCAAATTTCTTCCCTTATATAGCTTCACATCCTTCTTTATCGACTTTGTTCCTTTCCGCACATGATGGTAAGATGTTAACTATGTAACATAGTAAGCCATTAAATGATAAAAAAACCGGAGGGATTCTTATCAATCAGTTAAAATTGAATTACACGAGCGATATGGAAAAGGCCATGTTAGGCGCTCATGGAATATGTTTTGCCGACTACAGCAGAAAGCTTGACATCAGAATGAAAGTTGAAAGACGACGTGAACGGGATTATTTAACAAGCATGCGTCTCCTGACAAATATTGAGAATAAATTGCATTATTAATATCTTTTAAAAAGCTAATCCATCCGGATTGGCTTTTTTAAAAAATAAATGGTATAAAGTCACAACATTTTGGGAATAGCTGAAACAAATATTTAACTAAAAAATAACCATTTTCCAGTTATTATTGTTCGCAACTATCCTCTAAATCCTATATAATATTCTCATATATTATTTGAAAGGTGTTGGTTTTATTGGCAAGCCAAACTGAATCAAACAAGAATCTCTCAGTAAATTCCACTATTTCCTTAAAAGGAATTGTGAAAGCCATTTTCAACGATACCGTTCATGTACAGATTGGTGGAAAAATCATAACAATCCCGTCAACAGAGTTTTTAGTCGAAAAGCCAACTCAATAAACACTAGGCCCATCATAGCTACATTATGATGGGCCTAGCAGTTTATTCTTCCTTTGCCAAAAAATTTTCTAACAGCGGAATATTCCAATTTCCATTTTGGAAATTGATTAGCTCGTGGATTCCCTCTGTTTGGTCGGCCTGTTTAATTTCAATGATTTCATTATGCAGTCGCTCCATTTTTTTATCCAGCTGCGATGCCATAACCGCTGCTTCCTTTAATTCGGCGACCATATGGGCTGGCACTTCCTTATTATACTTATAATAAATCTTATGCTCTAAGCTTGCCCAAAAATCCATCGCTATGCTCCGGATTTGAACCTCTACATAGGTTAATTCCTCCCTGTCTGACATGTAGATAGGAATTTGCAGTATGAGGTGCAGACTTTGATAGCCGTTTGGCTTTGGATTTTTAATATAATCTTTAAATTCTACCACTTGGACATCCTTCTGCTTCGAAATCATTTCCGCTATTTCATAAATATCGGATATAAACGAACAGGTAATCCTGACCCCTGCAATGTCCCTGACGTTTTCTTTAATTGAAGCTAATGTGAATTCATAGCCTTTACGGTGAATTTTATTCAATAAGCTTTCAGGTGATTTTAACCGTGATGTAACATGTTCAATTGGATTATAATCATGTATATAATTGAATTCATCTTTAAGAATGTTAATTTTGGTATTCATTTCGTCTAACGCAAATTTATATGCCATCATAAATCTGGTCAGTTCGAGTTTTAATTCCTTCAACTCTTTAAAATCAAAAATCTGTTCAATTTTCACCTATGAACGTCCCTTCCTTAAAACATTTACTCCGTACATTCTCGTAATTTTGCTAATACTTCAGGCGGAAAAACCATACGACAAATTACCTTTGCTATTTCCTGGTAATTTACTCTTTTTCCACTTTGCGCTTCCTTTTCATATCCACTTTCAACTAGTACTATGATCGACCATGCAACTGTAGCTAAGTCCAAGTCTTTCCACGTTAGTCCTTTTTCATAGATTTTTTTTAAACCGAATAAAATTCTTGCATGAACTCCTTTCCTAGCTGCTTGTACGACCTCGTAAAGGTATGAGTCTTTTGATAAAACTTCCGGTAACACGCGGTAGAGTCCAGATCTATGCAGTCGGTTTGCATGGGTCTCTAAAAGAGATGCTAGAAACGCCTCAGGGTCGTTAGAAAACCAATACGGCTCAGGGGCAAGAAAATAATCGATTTTATCTTCCAAAAGAGACATTAACAGCTGACGTTTATCTGAGAAATAGCGGTAGAAGGTCCCAGTGGCAACTCCGGCATGTGCTGCAATTTCCTTGGCCGTTGTGTGCTCGTAGCCTTTTGATACAAATAGGATGCGCCCGCTTTCAAGCAGTGCATTTCTTTTTTGCTGGGCACGTTCCTGTCTTGGAATAAAGGGAAACTCCCCGGCTAGCCGGTCTTCTCTCTCCGACATATTACCACCTCTTTGCTATCATAACACAAATTTATAAAATGAACTATAGTTCATGTTTCTATTGACAAGCAACTTTTTAAATGCAATACTTGAACTACGGTTCATGTTATGCAACACCCCTTGAATAAAAACATAACATCCCGTTTTTTCTAAAAAGCCCAAAAAACGATGTCTTTATGTTAAGACATCGTTTTTTGATAACAGAAACAGGTGGTGAGATGATCGTTCACCATCCCAACCGCCTGCATAAACGCATAGCAAATCGTCGGTCCTACAAACTTAAAGCTGCGTTTTTTTAAATCCTTGCTTAATTGCTCACTAATTTCAGTTGTGGCAGGTACCTCACTAAGGTCTTTGAAATGATGCTGGATGGGCTTTCCGTCAACAAATGACCAAATATATGTAGAGAATGAACCAAATTCCTCCACAACTTTCAAAAATGCCTTTGCATTGGTAACGACAGCATCAATCTTCCGCTTATTTCTAACGATTCCTTCATTGTGTAATAATTCTTCCATTTTCCGGTCATCATAGATAGCAATTTTTTTCGCATCAAAATCATCAAAGGCCTCTTTATAATTCTCCCGCTTTTTTAAAATCGTATACCAGCTCAAACCCGCCTGCGCCCCTTCAAGATTTAAAAACTCAAAAAGAAGGCGGTCATCATATACCGGAACACCCCATTCATGGTCGTGGTAATCGATATATAATGGGTCGTGATTTACCCAGCCACAGCGGTTGACAACTTCCTTTTTCAAACTATACACCTCTTTTTACTATTTTAGTTTATTTTTATTTTGTTTAATCCATCTTTTTCATTTCCAAAATAACAACATGCGAATGTTCACTTGCTTTAATAACTAAATCTTCTTCAACTATTTCTATGGCGTCTCGTGTACCTAATTCAATATTATTTACGTTTGAGACCCCTTCCACCTGTACCAGATAAGCTTGTCTGCCTTCAGCAACTGCAAAAATGATTTCTTTATCCTGTTCAAGCTCCAGAGCGTATATGTTTACGTCTTGGTTTATTTTAATCGGTGCAGGGCCTTCTTTGCTTGAGACCATGTGAAGCCATTGATTATGGCGGTCTTCCCAGTTGAATCGATAATCACCATAACTTGGCGTATAGCCTTTTTTATCGGGAATAATCCAAATTTGCAGAAATCTTAACGTTTTATCACCTAAGTTTTGTTCACTGTGATAAACTCCGGTTCCAGCACTCATATATTGAACATGACCGCGGGTAATTGTACTCTTATTCCCTATGCTGTCACCATGTGTAAGTTCACCCTCTACTACGTATGAGATAATTTCCATGTTTTGGTGCGGATGGAGGTCAAATCCGGTTCCAGGAGCAACCATGTCATCGTTGATGACTCTTAACTTCCCAAAGTTGATATTTATTGGATTGTAATATTCGGCAAATGAAAAGTGGAAAATACTTCTTAACCAGCCTAAATTACTTCTGCCCATATTTTCGTTGTCTATTTTTCTAAGCATGGTGCATAATCTCCTTTTTGATAAAATCTCAAATTATTTTATCTCGAATTCAAAATAATTATATGGCATTAGTTAATGTTTGTCAAAGGGGGTTGTGGGTAATGAAAACGATCCTTTTACCGGTGGCTTCTTATATATTCCCAATGGGAAATGGAAACCGTTCTATTTAATATAAACCTTCTTTTTCTTTCCTCAACGGGCAATGAGACCATTTCTTCTTACCGTCAACCCCCTTTTTCATGGTCAACCGTAATAGAAACCCTCATCAAAAAATAAAACCAGCCATAGGAACGGACCTTCAACTGGTTTAAATAATCAATATGGAGACCGTATAATCAAACTGTTGATCCTCAATTTTCGTCAGCACTGGCATTACATCATTTGTGATAAATTTCTCCGCCATTTCAGCCATCATTTGATGTTCTTCGGTCAGATCTTCAGGTGTAAATAAATCAGCTTCAGAGGTCTTTTGGATTAAAAAACTGCCGCCAAAATTTTTCTTAGTTTTTAACATTTTTCCCTTCATGCCCTTTCCTTTTTAATTCCTAAGTAAGCCGACACGACTTGAGGGTTAGAGCTGACTTCCTTTCGTGTGCCGCTTAAACTGTTTTTTATTTTAAAGTGAATTTTCAGAAAATAATATATCTATAAAGTATGAAAAGGCCGATGTCTTTTCCTCGTTTATGTGGAAGGAAATTGAAATAAGGAGTTTTATAGTTGGGGAAGAAAGCGATTCTGGATATCATTTATATTAAACATCATAAAATGACAAATACCGTACAAAATATAGATGAATGTATAAGAATATAATGATTTGACAGCTGAGGAGGTTATTATGGCTAATTTTTTTGAATCAATAAAGGATATGTTTGAACCATTCGTCGATGGTGAAGAAAAAAATCCGCTGCACGTTGGCGAGGTTATGAATCTTTGGTTGTTATTAACCTTATTTGAAGAAGGCTTAACCGTTTATCAAATAGGTCTTAATACTACTGTTGATCAACAATTACAACACGCTTTGAAGAATGGTGAAAAGGAGTCAAGTTACATGGCGAACCAACTTCGAACTTTTTTAAGAAAGGAAGGGATTCCCCTGCCTCCGGCTTCAGAGGATAAACCAGCATCTGAAACTAATTCCATTCCTCTTGGAGTCAAATATACAGATGAGGAAATTGCCAATTTGGTATCTACAAAGGTCGCAGCGGAAATTGCTCTTATTGGTCAAACATTAGGACAATCCATTAGAAGTGATGTCGGACAATTTTTGTTACAAATACTGTATGGAACTCTCAAATTTAGTTCTTCGATGAAAAAGATGATGCAGGAACGCGGATGGCTCAAAATTCCCCCGTACTTTTATCCCCCTGGATCACCGGTGAAATGAGCTAAAGAAAAAAACTGTCCATATACCAACCATGGACAGTTTGTTTCTTAGATTTCAACCTTATTAAAGATATCCGTTAACACCGGCACGATTTGTTTTTTCCGTGAAACGACACCTTTTAATGTTGCGATATTGTCAGTTAGGGTTACATTATAGGCTCTTTCCACTGCAGCTGCCTTGTCACCGAGTGCGAGGGCCACTGAATCATTCGTTAAGATATCAGTGATAACAAATAAGAACAGATCTAAGTTCTTTTCAACGATCCGCTTGCTGATAGCCGCTTCTAATTCAGTTTTACGGGCAAGTACATCGGCCGTGTCAACTGTGTTCACTTGAGCAATTTCTACCTTGCTTGCACCCATTTCAAAGCCTTTAGCATCAAGGGTCAATAACTCCTCAACGGTTTTGCCGCTTATATCGGCACCAGCCTTGAGCATTTCTAAGCCATACACATCGGCATCAACACCGGCAATTTCTGCCAATTCATGAGCGGCAATAACATCCTCATGTGTGCATGTTGGAGATTTAAATAGCAATGAATCGGAAATAATCGCGGATAGCATTAATCCGGCAATTTCCTTGCTGATGGTCAAGTCCTTTTCCTTGTACATTTTATTTAAGATTGTTGCTGTACATCCAACAGGCTCACAACGGTAATAAAGTGGATCACTTGTTTCAAAGTTGGCGATCCGGTGATGATCAATGACCTCTAAAATGCGAACATCGCTAATATCATCAGCACTTTGCTGGCGCTCATTATGGTCAACTAATATGACAGATTTCACTTCATCAGCAGCCTTTTCAACTAAACGAGGCGTCTCAACCTTGAAGGTGTCAAGTGCATACTGTGTTTCGGCATTAATCCCCCCAAGACGAACTGGTTCAACATTCAAGCCTAATTGTTTCTTCAAGTCTGCATAAGCAATCGCAGAGCAAATGGAATCTGTGTCCGGATTCTTATGTCCGAAAATAAGTACTTTGTCCATATTACTACTCCCAATCATTTTAAAGTAAAAAGGTCAAGCATATTTTTAAAATGTGACCCTAATGGAAATTATATATGATAATGCGAAAGGATTCAAAAAAATATTAAAATTTCTCTCACATTTTACGACTTTTATATTTCTAATCTATGGAAATCTACATTCAATGTAACCCTAGACAGGTCATTTAGATCTGAAAAAATTAAACGAACGAATCAAATGAAAATCCCATCGCTTCAAATTTTCTTCGTAAACGAACAATCGCTTTGGAATGGATTTGTGAGATCCTGCCTTTGGTTAGGCCTAGCACTTCGGCTATTTCTACTTGGGTTAATCCTTCGTAGTAAAGCAATGTAAGAACCAAACGTTCGTTTTCCGGCATTTTTTCGATACTTTTCGTGATGATTTCACGGAATTCCGCCATTTGGAGATGCTGTTCATGTGTATTTGATTGATCACTTTGCAGAAAATCCAAACGACTCTGCTGTTTTCCATCGTCTTCATTTTCATTCATTGGTTCATCGAGCGAAAGCAGCGTTGACAATGACAAGGCAGACATTGCTTGGTCCACTTCCTCAATAGAAAGCTGCAAATAGGTTGCAAGTTCTTCTTCCGTTGGCGACCTCATTAATGTTTGCTCTAAATCACGGGAGGCACTGGTTAACTTCTTTGCTTTTTCCCTTAAACCGCGTGGGATCCAATCCATTTTGCGAATTCCATCCAGCATAGCACCCTTTATCCGCCACAAACCATATGTGTCAAATTGATAGCCCTTTGTATAATCAAAATTTTCAATCGCTTCTAGTAAACCAATAAACCCTAACCCGATTAAGTCCTCCTTTGGGATAACACGTTGCGGGATGGTTAGGCTTAGCCGATTGGCCATACGTTCTACTAAATAGGAATATTGCTTTACCAATTTTTCCTTGACAGCTGGATCATGGTTTTCTTTAAATTTTCTCCATAACTGATTAGATGAATTCGTTTCCTGAATAACCGATTTCAACGTTTATCCCCCCTTGCATTCGGATTTATCGAGATTGATCCTCACCCTTCCTATCGTGTAATGCGTTTAAGGAAACGGCTTGGAATGTTGACTCATCTTTCGTCACTTCGGGTGTATCGTTCGTTTGATTTTCTGCTTTTGAACGATACTTCGGCAAATTTTGTTTTGGCTGCTGTGATTCTGTCTCCGGCTGATGTAAAATCAGTCGTACTAAATAACCCGCAATAAAGAAGAGGATAAATCCAATGACCGCTCTAAAAAGGGAGGTCTGCCACGTATTATTTATAGAAGACAAGAAATAACTAAAAATAAAGGCACTCAGCCCCAAAAAGGCATTAATTCTCCAACTTCCGCTCATCAAGTCCACCCTCTACCACGATTTTCTTAAAGACAACATTTTCTCAAAAAAGCCACGAACCCCTTTTATCGGAGTTGAGGTATTCATTTCGTTGCCAGGTAAAAAACTATACATGATTTGTTTTATGTTTTTGGCGGCTTCACAATGAGGATATGAAAGATAAAAGGGTGTTTGTAACCTGACAGCCTTTTGCACATGAATATCCTCCATAAGAAAGCCTAAAGTTTTCAAACTCATTTTCAGAAAATCATTACTGGCAGTTTTTAAGACCCTTGAGGTATCAACCGCTTCCCGATACGACCTGGCACGATTCACTACTAACCGAAACTGCGGGACTTGTGTGGTGAATTGGCGAACGGTTTTCAAGACTGCATAGGAATCCGCAATGGCTGTCGGTTCCGGTGTCGTTACCAAGATGGTTTCATCAGATGCCAGGATGAAATGAACAAGTACGTTGGAAATCCCTGCACCGGTGTCAAGTAAAATAAAATCCGCATAGGTATTGAGCTCTTGAATTTGATTCATAAAGAATAATAACTTCTCTTGGTCTATTTCCAACAGCTCTTGCATCTCAAGCCCGCCGGCGAGATAATCGATTCCGCCTGAGCCTTTTTCCAGACAATCAAATAAATATTTTCGCTGATGAAGAACATCAGCCAAACTATTTCCCGAGGCAGTGGTTCCCATAAGGATATCGATATTAGCAGTCGATAAATCTAAATCCAGAATCACCACTTTCTTTCCGATTGATTTTAAGGCCAACGCTAAGTTAAGCGTGAAATTGGATTTTCCTACCCCGCCTTTACCACTTGTGATCGTAATCATTCGAGCAGGCTGCGTCTTTTCCTGCTGAAGGTGATGGCGATTCATATACTCCCTAAGGCTTTGTGCTTGATCCATCCTACAATTCAGCTCCTGCTATAGAATGGGCAAGCATGGCCGCATCAATGGAGGTAATATCCTCAGGAACACTTTGACCATTCGTAAGATAAACCATTTCATATGGAAAGTGATAAGCGATGTTTAGAATTGAACCATAGCTTGATGTTTCATCAAATTTCGTCAAAATCAATTTTTTCACAGGGCTGTCTAAAAACTCTTCCAATATCAGCTTCAAATCTTCATATTTGGTTGTCAGACTTAAGGCTAAATAATTATCGCTCTTGAATGGATGTGTTAAAAATTCCCTTACCGATTCGCGGTTTTTTTCATCTTTAAAATTCCGCCCGGTAGTATCCAAATAAATTAAATCGAAGTGTTTCAACTTCATCATCGCCTGATCCAGCTCTTCTCTTGTTCGCGCCACTTCAATCGGGACATTCAAAATTCCAGCATATGTCTTCAATTGTTCTACCGCTGCAATTCGATAAACATCTGTTGTAATCATCGCAACTCGACGTTTTTGCTTTAATATTTGTTCGGTCGCTAATTTAGCTATCGACGTTGTTTTTCCCACCCCGGTAGGCCCGATGATATTGATCATCCGAATATCTTCTGGCAGCACAGTAGATTTTGGAATCTTCCTTTCAAGCATTCCCTGTACAATCAAAATAATTTCTTGTTCAATTGCGTCATCAGCGGCATCTTCAAGTGATTCAAATTTGGTTTTTAGAGAATCGATCGTGCTACTGATAATAGCTTCTATGACCGCTTCATCGACACCTTGCCGTTTCAAACGGTTTACCCATTTGGATAACCGGATGGATGATGGATTTCCTTTCTGTTCTCCCGACATGAAGACCATCATCATATTCCTTAGACTTTTCATTTCATCAAGCAGCTGAGCTTCAGACTGTGTAGATTTGGTGGATGGAGCAGCCGTTTTCTCTTGTTCAGCAGTCTGCGAATAATATTGATACAGCATTTGCGGCTTCTTGTGAAAAACAGAGCTGCCGATACTTTCTTTCCCGTCCTGATTTTCTTCACCCATCACATTGTTCTTTAGATCACTCATCCGATATGGCGGCCCGTCTTCTCCATAAACATGTAGATGATTTCGTTTTTTGAGCATGTGTTCAATCATCTTCGTTTTTTGTTCAATCGGAAAATCAAGTTCCTCCTCTTCCTGGTCTTTAGCTCTTTGTCTGCTGTTCAAATTCTCCTGTGCTTCTTTATCGGTTACTTCCAAGGATTGCGTCTTGTCCGTTTGTGCAGTGCCTTTTTCCATGGAATAAGCGGTTACCTCATATTTTTGTTTAGCGAAAAAACCAAATAATCCGCCGGATTTTATCGCCCGAGTGTTCACAATGATGGCATTATCACCTAATTGCTGCCGGACCATTTTTAAAGCAAGAGGGATGGAATCGGCTACGATCTTTTTCGTTTTCATATATTCACCACTCCTATACTTTGAATCTCAATATCTGGCTCAAGTTCTGAGTAGGCAAGAACAGGCACTGTCGGCATGATTTTATCGACAAACTGCTTTAAATACATTCGAATCGAAGGGGATGTGAGGAAAATAGGCTGAGAACCTGCTTTCATCACCCGTTCAATTTCCATTTGTAATGCTTCTGTTATTCTTCGAGACATTTGCGGGTCCATCGAAAGATAGGGAGCGCCTGTTTCTGTTTGCTGAAGGCTGTCAGAAATCCCCTTTTCTAAAGTAGCTCCCGCTGTTAACACTTGGATCACTCCATTGTCTGCATATTGCTCGGTAATTTGCCGTGTCAAGGACTGTCTTACATATTCTGTTAACACCCTAGGATCCTTTGTATAAACAGCAAAATCTGCCAATGTTTCAAAAATGGCGGCCAAATCGCGAATCGAAATTTGTTCACGAAGCAAATTTTGCAATACCTTCTGAATATCGCCGACCGTTAAAAGGTTGGGGACAAGTTCATTTACTAGATTAGGGTGTGTTTCCTTCAGGTTATCAATCAATTCCTGTGTTTCTTCTCTATGCAGCAGTTGGTGCGCATATTGCTTTAGCACCTCTGTCAAGTGGGTGGCAATAACAGACGGCGGGTCGACGATCATATAGCCCATTAATTCAGCTTTTTGTTTCTCTTCCGCGGTCACCCAAACGGCAGGAAGTCCAAACGCAGGCTCAATCACGTGTATTCCATCTATTTCACCGGCATCCGCCCCTTGGGTCATCGCAAGATAATGGTCAAGGTATACTTCACCGGAAGCAATTTTACTTCCGCGGAATTTAAGGACATATTGATTGGCTGACAATTGCAGATTATCACGAATCCGAATAGTAGGAATAATCAGCCCTAATTCAATGGCGAACTGTCTACGAATCATGACAATACGATCGAGAATATCGCCGCCTTGTTTCTGATCGGCCAGCGGAATTAATCCATAGCCAATCTCCAGCTCCAAAGGATCAAGCTGGAGCAAGTTAATGACCTTCTCCGGACTGCGGATATCCTCTTCCATTTCCGCGTTCTCCATTTGTTCATTGCGTAATTCTTCTTTTTCCGCCGCCTTCTTAATCGATAAACCACCCAAAACGAGAAGCCCTGCCACCGGTACCGTCAGTAAAAGACCGATCGGTGTTAAGAACCCAAGCAGCAGGATCGTTCCCGCCACGATAAAGAGCAGCTTTGGATAGCTGAAGACTTGCTCAATAATGTCCGACCCCAAATTCCCATCTGAAGCGGCACGGGTAACGGTAATCCCGGTAGCTGTTGAGATTAATAATGCGGGCACTTGGCTGACCAATCCATCCCCCACTGATAAAAGCGTAAAGGTGCTGGCTGATTCAGCAAATCCCATCCCATGAATGGCCATACCGATAATAAAGCCGCCAATGACGTTAATCAAAAGGATGACAATTCCGGCAATCGCATCCCCTTTCACAAATTTACTGGCACCATCCATCGCCCCGTAAAAATCAGCTTCCTGCTCAATTTTCCCGCGGCGCAGCCTTGCCTCCTGTTCACTGATTAAACCGGCGTTCATATCGGCATCAATGCTCATTTGTTTACCAGGCATTGCATCGAGGGTAAACCTTGCTGCCACTTCGGCAACCCTTTCCGAACCCTTTGTAATGACAATGAACTGAATGACAACAAGGATTAAGAAGACAACAAAACCGACAACCGGACTCCCGCCAATAACGAAGGAACCGAACGTTTCAATGACTTTTCCACCATCGGCATTTGAAAGAATCGACCGTGTTGTTGATACATTTAATGCCAGACGAAATAACGTCGTCAATAGCAAGGCTGTCGGAAAAATTGAAAATTCCAATGGTTCTTTTGTATTCATTGCGACTAATAAAATCAATAATGAAACAGAGATATTACAAATCAATAAGAAATCCAGTAATATCGTAGGAAGAGGGATGATCATCATGGCGACAATCAAAATAACGACTACTAATACAGATACATCCTTTGTCTTCATGTCATCATCCCCTTATACCGTCCTTCTTGGTAATAAACATAAGCAAGAATCTCCCCTACGGCATTGAACAGTTCCTCGGGAATGGTTTCACCGATTTCAACCGATGCATACAATGCACGCGCAAGTGGCCGATTCTCTACGATGCTAATTTTATGATTTTTGGCCAGCTCTTTTATTTTTATAGCCAGATAATCTTGTCCCTTCGCAATGACTATTGGGGCGTCCATCGTGTTAAAGTCATAACGTATAGCGACAGCGAAATGGGTAGGATTCGTAATAATAACGTCTGCTTTCGGCACTTCACGAATCATTTGATTCATGGCGATCTGCCGTTGGATGGCGCGCCGCTTCCCTTTAATAACCGGATCGCCTTCTGTCTTCTTATATTCATCTTTGATTTCCTGTTTGGACATCCGGATTTTCTTCTCAAAGCTGAACTTTTGATAGATATAATCCGCTACCGCCAAGATAAGCAAAGAGGCCGAAGCAGCGATCCCCATTTGAAGAATCAGTGAGCCAACAAAACCCGCCGCATCCCAGATATTTTTTTCACCGAGAGTGAGAAACTCATTCTTTTGCTTCCAAATTATAATAAACAGCACTATTGCCACAATGGTTATTTTTAAAATCGACTTTAGTAATTCAACCAGCGACCTGAGTGAAAACAGCCGCTTTATTCCTTGAATCGGATTCAGTTTTGCAAAATCAACCTTCAGCAGTGAAAAATTAAACATAAAGCCAACCTGCATCAAGTTTGCTGCCATCGCAATGATCAGGACAATCGCTAGAATCGGGGCTGTTATTTTAACAGCATCGACCAGCAATTGATTAAATAGCATCTTGGTGCTCGAGATAGAAAGATCCCAAAGCAAATATTCTTGAAAACTATGACGATATATATTCAAACAACCTTCTATGAAACTCCTTCCCCAGACCATTAGACAAGCAAAGGAAAATAGCAATGTCAAAGCGGAAGAAATCTCCGGGCTTTTGGCTATTTGCCCTTTCTTTCTCACCTCACGCCGTTTTGTAGGCGTTGCTTTTTCTGTTTTTTCTCCGGAAAATAATTGTAAATCTAGATGAAGCAGCATGCCTACGCCCCCATTATTTTCAAAATTGCAGACATTGAGTCGAACATATTTTCAAACAAAATTCTTAATAGATAAAAAAAACTAGGTAAAATAAAAATATAAAGTAAAAAATGCAATAAAATCTTTAGCGGCGGGGCAACCGTGATAATATTCAACTGTGGTACTGTTTTGGCAAGAATCCCTAAGGCGACATCCGCCAAAAACATGGCACCTAAGATAGGGGCTGCCATCATGAAGCCAATCATAAACATTTGCTTTACACATTCCAATATAAAGAGTGAGAGACGACCGTCGAACCATGCCGGAATCGTCTGTTCTAATGAGATCCAATCAAAACTGGCCAATATTCCTTGAATCAGCAGATGATGACCATTTGTTGCCAATAAAACTAGAATGGCTAAAATATGTTTAAACCGTCCAGTAAGCTGACTGGTAGTCCCAAAATTAGGATCAAACAAACTAGCCATCGAAAAGCCAATCTGCATATCCAAGACAGCCCCTGCTAATTGAACAGAATGAAGCAATATAGTTGCCGTCAGCCCTAACACGATGCCGACACAGAATTCCTTCAAAATTAACAGGATCAGCGTCCATTGCGGTAATGATGCGATTGGTTCCTTAATTAACCCTGCACAGAGAATGCCAAGAACTGCACTGAAGCCAATCTTATAAACGGCAGGAATTTGCCGCCCGGAAAATAGAGGAACAGTTACCATAAAGGCCGTAATGCGAACAAAAATGAGTAAAAAACTCCACCAATAAGAAGCATCCATTACCATCTACCCCACAAACTGAGAGAGATTTCCCAACAAATGCGTAGTGAAATCAACGACATGCCTTAGCATCCATGCCCCGAAGATAAGAATGGTCAAAAAAACCGCAATAATTTTTGGAATAAATGCCAGCGTTTGTTCTTGAATCTGGGTGGCCGCTTGAAAGATACTTACCAATAAACCTACGGCCAAGGCAACCCCTGCGACCGGTGCAATCACAATGAGAATCGTATAAATGGCTTCCTGGGCAAACCGTAACACCATTTCAGTCGTCATTTATTTCACTTCCTTTAAAAGCTCTTGAGTAGTGATTCGACAATGACATGCCAGCCATCAACGAGAACGAATAATAAAATCTTAAATGGCAGGGAAATCATGACCGGTGGCAGCATCATCATTCCCATCGACATCAAGACGCTGGAGACAATCATATCAATCACCAAAAAAGGGACAAAGATCATAAATCCCATTTGAAAGGCTGTTTTTAATTCACTAATCGCATAGGCAGGAACAAGCGCGCGAAGGGGGATATCCTCCACCTTTTTTGGTTTTTTCATCTTGGCGTAATCCATAAATAAGGCCAAATCTTTCTCTCGTGTACTCTTGGACATAAATTGCTTTAACGGTCCGCCCGCAGCTTTGAATGCCTCATCCTGCGTAATTTTTCCGGCCATAAGCGGCTGAAAGGCATCTTTGTTTATTTGTGAAAATGTAGGACCCATGATAAAAAAAGTCATAAAAAAGGCCAAGCCAATCAGCACTTGATTTGGTGGAATTTGCTGGGTCCCCAAGGCGTTCCGAACAAATCCAAGGACGACAACGATACGCGTGAAACATGTCATTAAGACAAGGATGGCCGGCGCAATGGACAATACAGTGATAAATAAAATAATCCTTATCGTATTTGAAACCTTATCAGGGTCATTCGAACCAATGTCAAGACCCGGTATAATGGTACCAGCTGCTTCAGCACTATGAACAATCGATAAAAAGCAAAGGGTAAGGAGCGGAACAAGGAAAGCTAGCTTACGAAACATTTCTTACTCCTCCCCATGATGTTTCTTTAAGTCTTGCAACTTTTTTTGAAAAACGGAAGTCCATACTTTCTTGGTATCCTGAGGCAGCCATTTTCCAGCAGCCTCCTCCTCTTGGTTTTCGAGGCTTTCCAGTAAATGCTGATACTCCTCGCCCTGTGTAATGGTACGAAGGAGTGTAACCGTTTCTCCCACTCCGACAATATAGATTGTCTGCCCGATCAGCAACACTTTTAAGGAACGATTGTTGCCAAGCTGGAAGTCTCCCAGCGGAACAATCGGACCACTAGCTGGCAGCCCGCGGTTTCGTTTGGATAGAAAACGTAATAAACCAAACAATAAAACTATCACGAAAGCAAATGAAATGATAAATTTGATTAATAAGGAGAATAGAGAAGATCCACTATCTTCGACATTACTTGATGAAGGTGACGATGGATGGTCACCTTTTTGGATAGTGTCATAGACGGAAGGCTCGCCAGCGGCCGTTAACCCCGCAGCAAATATAGCAGGTTGATAGGATATAAGATTAAAAACAAAAGCAAATAAAATCATGATGCGTTTCATGGTTTTCTCCTTCCTTGGAGTCAATTCTATTTCTCTAAATGTACCGTGATTTCCGCAGCTAAAGCAGCGTCTTTTTTGGCGATTTCTGTTAATATTTGGGAACGACTCGTTGTGTTGATTTGCTTCATTAATCCCATGGCCGTTTGCTCGTTTGTTTTCATCATGGATTGCACTAGCACGGCAGCTTGGGCAGGAGGGATCCCCGCAATCGTTTCCGCTACTGTTTCTGCCTGATCTTGTTCGTTCTGAACTAGTTCATGTAATTGCTGCTTCAATAATGCCGGGTCCGACGTATTGAAGGTCCCGATCTCTTTTTGCAGCATTGTGATTTGTGCGGCTCGTTTGACATCCTTCATACTCCCAAGAATACTGCTTTGCTGGTCCTGATCGAGCATGGAGATGGTGAGTGATGCATCCTCCAATGACATGGATTCCAGCATGGAAGCTGCTTTTGAAGGGGACATATTTTCATAAATGGCTGCCACTTTTTTCATTTGAGCGTTATTTTTTTGTTCCTCTTTCTGTTCTAACTGCAATTGCAATTCTTCGTTACTCTTTTTTGCTTCCTGTAACTCTTGTTGATTCGATTCTATCTCTTTATTCAATGCCGTTAATTTTTGGGTTGCTTCCTTCAATTTTGCCTGGCTGTCATGGTATTGTTCCTTCCAAGTTTCAGATTCGCTTTCTTCATTTGTAACAGTAGAATCGGGGGCAGGAATGATATAGCCTAAAACAGGAAGTTCACTTCCCCACTCTTGAGCCGTTTTCCATACCGGAAATCCTAACCAATTTAATAAAAACAGACCTAAAACAAACATAACAAGTAATGGAATAAGGCCAAAGTATAGCAACGACCGTAATTTCCCGTGCTCCTTCTCTTCCATTGTGGTATCGCTCCTTACACCTTGTGGGAATAGCGTAAAACAGCCATCTCATCCAACATGGCTTGTTCCTTTTGTTCGATTTGCTTTTGAAAGGCAGCCATTGATTTCGCTTTCCATTGATTCCACATTTTGGCTTCCTGCAATCTTTCAATAAGCACTTGCTGTTTTTGCTCTACTTCCAAATCAATTTCCTGAGATTTTGACTCCAGCTGTTTCATTTTCAAGTTGACATGCTCCACTTCCTGTTGAAGTGACTGAAGGTCGGAAACCGTTTTTCGGTCGACGTCATTGTATTGCCTGAATACCTGCTCCTTTTCCATCTCCAGATCTTCCAGCTGTCCCTCAATCTCTATTTGCTGTTGCTTAATGGTGCCGTATTCCTGCTCGGCAAACTCTTTCTCTTTTTCTTTAAAATCTAGCACTTTTTGAAATGAAAATTTAAAGGCCATCACTTCATCGCTCCAAATTGTGAAATTAAGTAGGATCTTGCCTCTTCAAATTGGGATGCTTCAAAAATACCTTGACGCAAAAACTGATCCATCAGCGGCTTTAAACGCATTGCATGATCAATGTCCCGGTTTGCCCCTTTTTTATAGGCACCGATATTAATAAGGTCCTCCGCCTCGTTGTAGGCTGCAAGTAATTTTTTAAACTGATTGGCGGCCATTAAGTGTTCATCTGAAGTGATTTCAGTCATTACCCTGCTTGCACTATTCAGCACATCAATCGCCGGATAGATTCCTTTCCCGCCAATTGCCCGATTTAAGACAATATGACCGTCTAATATCCCTCTTACTGCATCGGCAATAGGTTCATTCATGTCATCTCCATCGACAAGAACCGTATAAATAGCAGAAATGGAGCCCTTTGGTCCAGTACCAGCCCGTTCCAATAACTGCGGGAGCATCGCAAACACCGATGGAGTATAGCCTTTAGTCGTTGGCGGCTCGCCTATGGCTAATCCAATTTCTCTTTGGGCCATCGCAAAACGTGTGACGGAATCCATAACGAGCAAGACGTTCTTTCCTTGGTCACGGAAATATTCGGCGATAGAAGTGGCCGTTAATGCCCCTTTAATCCGAATCAGGGCCGGAGTATCGGATGTTGCGACGATGACCACCGACTTTTTCAGACCCTCTTCACCCAGGTTCTGTTCTAAAAAGTCGAGCACCTCGCGCCCTCTTTCACCAATCAAGGCAATCACATTCACATCAGCTGAAGTATTTCGGGAAATCATACCAAGAAGCGTACTTTTTCCGACCCCGCTGCCGGCAAATATCCCGATTCTTTGTCCCTTTCCCATCGTCAATAAGCCATCAATGGTTCTTACGCCCACCTCTAATGGTGCATAAATTCGCGGCCGGCTGAGCGGATTAGGCGGCTTGGCATGTATCGGTACTTCTTCTAAACCGAGCGGCAATGGTTTGCCATCCATCGGCTGCCCCAATCCATCTAAGATTCTTCCTAATAAGAGATTTCCTGCTTTGACCGTCATTGGCTTCCCGCTGGCCACTACATCACAGCCCGGCCCAATGGCCTGAACCTCACCTAAAGGCATGAGCAGTACTTTGTTTTCCCTGATGCCAACAACCTCAGCTTGGATTGGGGTTCCGGACTGAGCCGGGTAAATAGAACACAGTTCACCAATTCTGACATCAGGTCCCTGGGATTCCACCGTAAGTCCAATAATCTGCGTGATTTTTCCATTTACTCTTACCGGGTCCATCCCACGAATCATCTTTACATAATTTTCAGCTGATAACGTCACTCCCCAGGCCCCTCCTTACCTCAAGAATTGCCTTCTTGATTTCCTCTATTTGGGTATCAATACGGGCATCGATACTGCCATATGCTGTCCGAATAATACACCCTTTCGTGGTAACGGAATGGTCGGGAATGATTTTAATTTCTGTTTCTCCATTCACAACGGAGACGAGTTGAACCCGCTGTGATTGAATAAACGGAAAATCATCCGGATGGACACAGATGGTAATATGGTCTTTTTCCTTAAAGCGAAGAATATGTTGTTTGATCAGTTCAACAAACTTATCAGGGTATTCTTCTAATTCCTGTTTGATAATTTGCGTGGCAATCACCGTGCTTAACTCGAGAAGAAAAGGTTCTGCTTCTGAGATAATCGCTTCTTTTTGCTTATAAGCCTGAAGCAACATTTCTTGTACCTGAGCTAATTTTTCCCGATATTCTTGCTGAACCTGGTCGGTTGCTTCCCGCTTCCCATTTGCAAATCCTTCCTTAAATCCCTCTTCTTTTGCTTCAACAGACATAGACTCCAGTTTCTTCTGATTCTCTGCCCACCATTGATTGATTTTTTCTTCCGCACCCGCCTCTATTGCTTCTGCCTTTTGTATCGCAGTCTGAATAATATCTTGGGCTTGTTCTTTTGCTTCTTCTATCAACGGATGATGATCCATCGTTCCCGCTTCATCTGCTTTTTTGGAAGCTGAATGAGCCTCATTAATGGCTGAATGAGCTGGAAAATATGGCTGTGCAATTACCTTGACATCACTCAGCAAAGAGAGGTTTGAGGACTTGAACACTTTAGAGTATGACGCCATCATTTCCACCTCTGGCAATGTAAATCTCACCGGATTCCTCCAGATTGCGGATTACGGAAACGATTCTTCCCTGTGCCTCTTCCACATCCTTTACTCGAACTGGTCCAAGATATTGCATCTCTTCTTCGAAAGTATCGATCATCCGCTGGGACATGTTTTCAAATATGACCTTTTTTACATCTGGGCTCGCCGCTTTCATGGCAAGCATTAAATCTTGATTATCAACCTCGAGAATCACTCGTTGGATGGCGCGACGATCCAAATTAATAATATCCTCAAACACAAACATTCGCTGTTTGATTTCTTCAACTAATTTATCATCTTTCTTCTTTAGACTATCGAGAATGCTCTTTTCTGTTCCACGGTCCACGCCGTTTAAGATGCCCACAATCGATTCAATTCCACCTACCACGCTGAAATCCTTCTGAATAGTGGCTGATAACTTTTGCTCTAAAATATGCTCCACCTCTTTAATGACATCTGGAGAGGTTTGTTCAAACAGTGCGATTCTTCTGGCTACATCTGCTTGAAGCTCAGCCGGCAATGAGGAAAGAATCGCAGATGCCTGCTGCGGCTCCAAATGAGCCAAGACAAGAGCAATCGTTTGCGGATGCTCATTTTGCAAGAAATGGTAGATTTGCATCGGATCAATCCGACGGGCAAAATCAAATGGTTTTACCTCAAGTTGGACCGTTAATTTCTGAATGATTTGTTTCGCCCGTTCCCTGCCTAACGCCGATTCTAACACCTCTTGAGCAAAACTAATCCCACCCATAGCCAGATAATCATTGGCGATACACATTTCATGAAATTCCTTCAATACTTCTTCTTTTTCTTTTGCATCGACTTTTTTTACAGTTGCGATTGCCAGAGTAAGCTGTTCAATTTCTTCCTCTGATAGGTGGTTATACACCTTAGAGGAAGCCTCTCTTCCCATTGAGATAAGCAAAATCGCTGCTTTTTGTTTACCTGTTAACTTTAATGCTGTTGCCATGGATTTTAAGCCTCCTCGTCATGAAGCCAAGACTTGATTACTTTGGAAAAATCATCCGGACGTTGTTCGAGTAATTTTTTCAGTTGACTCTCAACACTCATGTCTTCTTCAGCAAAATAATCCACTTGTTCAACAGGAGTTTTTGAAAACTCATGATCTTCTTCCAACTCGTCCTGGTCTTGCTTTTTGCGGCGCAGGAAGAACCAAACAAGCCCGCCTAGTAAAAGGATACCTGCTGCTGCTGCAGTTATATAAAGCCAATTAAACGATTGCCCCTTATCAGCCGGGGTGGTCTTCTTAAAGGCATGCGGAAAAATGGTAACCCTTTGATCAATTTCATTTTGGCTTAAGTTGGGATGACCAAGCGCGGTCTGTACTGTATTGGCAACCACGTTTCGAATATTATCCTCGGTAGCCTTCGATAATGTCTTCGTATTAGGCGAGTCAGGCTCTACGCCAACATTAATGGTAATATCATCAATTTGATAAGGACTTCCGATAATTTCCTTATTAATACGGTTCAGTTCATAGTTCACCCGTTCTTGCGATTCTTCATAATTACTATCACCGCTTGAGTCTGAACCTTTATACCCCGGAACATCCGTTTCACCAGAACCGACAACTCCGCCGGCATTTCCCCCCTTGCCGCTATACGTTTTCGAATCTTTCTCGGAGCTAATCACAAGCCCCTTATTACTATCCTTAGCCGGTTCCACTAATTTTTCTTCCGTTTTCACCTTGTCAAAATTCATTTTTACAAAGGTATGAACAAACACTTTATCTGTCCCAAGAATTGTCCCTAATAAATTTTGCAGCTTCTGTTGAATATCACGTTCAATGTTTTGCTGAATTTTTCGTTGCTGATCATATTTGGTTAATGATTGGTCATCACTATCATCATTAAGCTCGTATGTTTCACTATATTGATTCATGATGGTAATATTTTCGACTGGGAGATTCGGGACACTGCGCGATACTAATGTATAGAGGGCACGAATTTGCCCAGAATTAAGTTTAACCCCCGGTTCGACTTCCACCATTACCGATGCACTCGCTTTTTGTTCCTCATCCTGGCGGATAAATACAGAATTCTCAGGCAGGGTTAAAATCACCTCTGCGTTTTTGATTCCTTCAACATTCTTCAACACATTAGCAACTTGATTTTGCATCGCTTCGCGTTCCAGAATTTCATATTGCTTGTCTGTCGCCCCAAATGAAAGATTTTGACCAAAAATATCGTAATTAATTTTATTATCTTTTGGATACCCCGCTGAAGCGAGACTAACAATCAAATCAGGCGCATCTTTCTTAGGAACAAGCAGCATCGTCCCATTAGAGGAGACTTTATAATTGCTAAACCCCTGTTTATCAAGTTCAGCTTTGATATCTCCTACTTCCCGCTGGGACAATTGCCCGGTGTATAAAGGTACATATTGCGGCCGGGACGCCCAAAAAATAAAGATTGACAAGGCAATGACTAAAAATAGGAATGTCCCCATTATGAGCCATTTTTGTTTCTTGCTTCGTGCTCCCCAGTATTGGCTAATGTGCTCTTTAGATTTCTTGATTTGATCTATCCATGATCGATTCATTTCTCACCCTGCCCAGCTTTCCATCATTCATTAAATTTGCATACGCATCATTTCTTGATAAGCTTCTACAGCTTTATCCCTTACCGTTACCGTAAGTTCTAAAGCTAATTTTGCCTTTTGTGATGCGATCATAACATTATGTATATTATCAATCTCTCCGGCAGCCGTTTTAGCGGAAAGATCCGAGGTTTGTTTCACCGTTGAATCTACGCTTTCTAAGTACCCCTTCAGTGTATCAGCAAACGAAGTCTTTGCTTGATTCGACACCACTTTTTGAAAGGGGTTTTGATTCATTTTGATAGCTCCGGTGCTAATTTGTGAAATATCCAATTAATACCCTCCTAACGCCCAATTTCTAAGGCCTTTAACATGATTGATTTTCCCGTATTAAAAGAGGTAACATTCGCCTCATAGGCTCTTGAAGCAGCCAGCATATCGACCATCTCTTTTGATAGATCGACATTTGGCAGCCGCACATATCCATCGGTATCCGCATCTGGATGCGTTGGGTCATAGACGATTTTGAAGGGAGTTTGATCATCGACAATACCGGTTACTCTTACACCTTGCAAGTTTGATTCAGACCGGGCTTGTTTGTCCATTTCCCCTTGTAATACTTGATTAAAGCTTTTCATCCTTGGTTCCATCTCAACCATCTTGCGACGATAAGGCTCCCATTTTCCATCGACTATTTTTCCTCTTGTTGTGGAGGCATTTGCTATATTAGAAGAGGTAACATCCATTCTAAGACGGGTAGCCGTTAAAGCAGATGCGCTGATATTTAATGAATCAAACATAACTGTTACCTCCTCCCTCTAATGGCAATCGATAGCTGCTGAAATTCACTATTAACCTGCTCGCTTAATGTGTTATACCATAGGGCATTTTTACTCATATTAGTCATTTCTTCATCAATGTCGACATTATTCCCGTTATTTTGCATCAATGTCCCTGAATTTTCTACAATTTTCGCAACAGGGGCGTCAAAAGGACTACCAATCTCAAAATGACGAAAATCTGAACGATTTCCAACAAAATTGGATTGTTTGGCTAAATGCTGCTTCAAAATATCCTCAAACACTACCTTTTTTTCTTTATAGTTGGGCGTTTCCACATTGGCAATATTATTAGAAATAACCTGTTGACGTAAACTTGACGCATTTAAAGCAGACTGTAGAAGATTAATAGTACTCAAAATGATTCCCCGCTTCAACTTCTTTTTATGATTTGATTATCTTTGATATTTATCAAAATAAATTGCATTCTTTACAAATATACTATACAAAAGGGCAATAAATCTACCATTTTCTTTATCGAAAAAAACAAACTTCCAGGTTACACACTAAATTTATTAAAATACTTTGTTACTCCTGTGATCCAATGATGATTTAAACCTGTAGGGTCATTTGCAGCTCCAATCGGGGCATATTTAGCACCAATCTTAGCGATACTCGATAACCCGTTGCCTATGTAGTTCTTACTGATATTTCGCGCCATATCCATGATACTTTCTTCAACCGATGCGTAAGATTTTAATCCATTAATCCCCATCATGCCGGCAATATTATTTTTTTCAACAGCGGCCCTTGATTTTCCATTTCCGGTTTCATGCTGCGCTATCGCCGCCAGCAAAGCCGGATCCACATTAAACACCTTACCGGCATTGACAAATGCTTGACCCATCCCTTGCAGTTTTCCACCGAGCTCTTGATTCAATTTGTCAGCACTGATTGTCTGATAACGATACAATTCTTTAGGATTGGTCAGTTTTTCGTCTGTCATCACCTTTGGTTCACCATCATTCCATTGGAAATGATTATTCTCAAGCGGTAAATCTGCTATTCCTTTTTCAGGAATGAACGATTGAACTTCCGTTTGTGTTACTAAATGATTTAATATGGACGAAAAAAGGCTATTAAATTCAGTATTTGCGAGCCCTATCTGCGATTGTATTTTTTGATTCCCATATAGAGTGTTAATCAGCATGGATTTTGTAAACCAATCATCACCAATTTTCACTTAAAAAGCATCCTTTCTTTTTTTACATAAACAACTTACCTATATCTTTTAAGATTTGTTTAGGCAGCATGGAAATATATTTTAGTTGCCCCTCTTCAATGATAGCTTCAACTAAAATAATCGTATCAGGATCCTCTTCCCCTTTCAAAGCGAGAATTTGCTTATCCTTATAGACAATATTTTTCACCAAGTAGTATGTACGGCTTTTGGGGTCATCAATGGTGATCCTCATGGGCTGCGTGAAAAATGGTCTCTGCCGCTTATAATCTAAAAGATGATAAAGCTTACCCTGTTTTGGTTTGTCTTTAATATATTGCTGCTGGTTCATAAAATCTTCCTTTTCCAATGTTAGCTTATTTTATCATAAACCTATTATCCTATTTTATTTCGTTCTTGTATATGAAAAATTTGTAACAAAACTGAAAAAAATGATACTAAATTGAACAAAAAATGCGTGTTCTGTCCAATATAGTGACAAAAACACGCATTTTGTTAATTTTTTGAATCGATAAAGGCACCATTCGTTTGTTTATAATATGGGCGATACATATTAGAAACTTGTTTATTTACCTTCGTCTGTTGGAGTAATTGTTGAGTCTCGGCGACATTCTGTTTCATTTGGTCAGCCATATACTGATCAAGACGCAGTGCATTTGCCAGCTGCTGCTTCGCTTGCTGTGAATATTGAAATTCCGGGTCCTCAGCCTTTAAGGTATCCACTTTAACCATTAGCCTGTTTCGATCATTTAATAATCGATCAAATTCTTCCTCATTTCCTGCCAGCAAAGCACGATTCATAGCCTCTGTTGTTTGATAGATTGCTTCCGTTAATTCATTAATCATTTTCTTACCCTTAACTGTTTTTAGTTTGTTTCATCGCTTCAATCCATGTTTCCATTAATTCCACGGCGAAGCCTTCTACTTCATCTAAAATGGCTGCATCCTTTTTTAAGTTTGCTTCGATTAATCGCGCTTTCATATAATCATATAAGGCTTGCAGCGAATCTGAAACCGAATATCCCTCTTTCAACGTTACCATTAATTCAGTTATAATATCTTGCGCCCTCAAATTATAAGAATGACAATCTTCCAAACGATTGCTTTGAAGCGACAGTTTGGACAAACGGATAAATTTAACTAATCCTTGATATAACATATTGGTTAAATCTTCCGGTTTTGAAGTAGAAACTGCTTGCTTTTGATAGGTTTGATATGGATTTGCCAGCGTCATTAAAAGTGCTCCCTTCATTGATCCGTACTTCTATTATAACTTATCGGATTAACAATAAAAAAGTTAAGAAATGAATCCATGAGGAATGCCGATTGTTCAAAAAGAAGGCTTCCGGATGGAAAGCCTCACATTAACTGCCCACTTGTACGACAACTCCAAAATTATCAATAATGTAGTTAAGCCTTTGATTATAAGCTTTCAAATTTTGAATTTTAGCCGCATCCCCCAGTTGATTAAAGGCCATAATTTCCTTTGCTAATTTGGAGACTTCAAATTGCAATTCATCATTACGTTTTTTCTCCTGTTGCAATTGCTGTTCCAGTTTTCGTAATTTTTCACGAGATCCTTCCTTTTCCTTGGCCATTTCTGATTTCATCGTTTCAACTTTGATCGCTACCTCTTGATTTTGAAGCGCCATATTCGTTAATAAATATAAACTTCTCAATAGTTCATTCAAATTAATATCAGGAAGTTTTTGAACGTTCGTAATTAAGCCCGATAATACGTCTAATAAGTCCTCATCCTCTGACAGTCTTTGTTGGCTTACCTGTGATTCTTGAGGAAGCTCACGGATGACTTCAGTCGATACTACGGGAATTCGCTCCTCTGCAATGGTTTTAATCTGGGCAGAATTCGAATGAGATACTTGTTTTTTGTCTTTCACTTTCAGGGATGAATAGTATTTATAATTGACTGATTGATACCCCCGGTCCAATAGCTGCGCAGTCTCGTCCAATAATTCCGTAATATTTAATGCGCCTTCCTCTTGACGTTCTGCAATATAGTGAAACATGAAATCAATTTCGCCTTTGGTCCATTTTCGATTCATTTTTTTGCTATTTTCACTTTTTTGACTGACATCTTCTTTATTCATGCTCATCATCATCAAATAATTAAAATAATAGGCCAATGTGCCGCTTCTTAATTTATTTTGAGCCTCTAATTCTTGGATGAAATCTTCTTCTGATTGATCAATTTGCTGATTTATGATAGCTTCTTTCATCTGGAATAATGCAGATTTCAAGCCCATAATAATTCCCCTCCTTCAAACAATATCTTTATTAACATCATTTATTTTTGTTCGCTTTAACAAATTATTCGTATAGTCCATAGACTTTTTTGGGTGTAACAAGCAAAATGACAAAGTCTACATTCATTATATTACATTTGTAAATATTTTCAAATAATTTGCTTGACTTTTTAAAAAAAAATCCCTTCGAAAAGGGATTTTTTTATTTGATAAACTTTGACGACTGCTTCAGTGAGCGCATTTGTCTTTGTTTTTGAAAACAAAATTGGACAATCTTTGCTTCATCCTTCCGATCTAATACCGTGAATTGCATCGCAACATGTTTGGTCATATTATCCAATTCGTAAATTCGTTTGATGACCCCTTTGAAGGGGATTGACGCTGTATCTGAAATAAACAGGTTTCCGGATACTTCATCCCCAACATTAAAGGGCAATTCCAACGTGCAGGAAAATAACATTCCTCCCGCACTAATATTGATTGTATGCAATTCAATCTCATCCAATTGAATACGTAAATTACATTCTACACGGAAATTATCTCTCATTTGAATTTTGCTGATGTCTGATTCAAGTGGCTTTGTGACTCGCAGCAAAGGGATTTTATCTTTCTTTTTACCAATAATCAATGCTTTAAATTGGTATTTCGTTTCATCTATTACATAAGAAATAGCGATTGGGGCCCCGTCCTGAAATAGTCCGATTGTATTCCCTGCCATGGGGTGGCTAATCAAAATTTCCGTCTCCCCCATATCGGCAATGATTGAATGGCATACCACCCCTTCACCGATGATTTCTATTCCTATTCTCTGATTAACTTTGGGATACATAAACTTCACCTTCCAGTCATTATTTCTTAGAAAAAGGCGATGCGCCAATCTTGAGTCATAAGGTTCATCATATACGTGGTCCGCTTCTCTGTACCAACCCTTTTCAACAAAAAAATAAACTGCATATTATATGCAGTTCCTCATGGATAACTGAATTACCTCAGAAAATCAACTAACGAAGGCTGAATAATTCGTGCACCAACCGATAAAGCCGCACGCTGAACATTTTCTTGTGTTTTTAAATCAATAATGACCTTTGCTAAATCAGCATCCTCTTCCTTAGCTAGTAAAGTGGTTGTCGATAGTTCCAGCCCATCGATGCGTGACATGCTTAACTCCATGCGGTTCATGCGGGCTCCTAATCCCGAACGTGCTGTCAAAATGTTATCCAATTGAGCATCTAATTTACTCAAATGATCGTCCGAAGGCTCAGTTTGTGAATTATTGAAATCAGCTATAATATTGTCAAGGACCCGAAAAATGCCTCCAAGGCCGTCATTATTAAATATTTGTTTACCCGACACATTTATTTCGACAAGATTATTTTGTCCAACCTGAAGTTCAAGTTTTTCCATATTATCATTGACAAATTTTTTATCTGTTCCCCCTTCGTCCGCACGATAGGGAGGATTTTTCACGTCTGTACCGGCAAATAAGTATCTCCCAGCCATTTGTGTATTCGCAATTTCACCTAAATGTTCTTTTAATTGATTAATTTCTGCCGTTATGGCTGACCGCGAACTTTCATTATTAGATCCACCACTAAGTCCTTGAACGGTAAGTTCCCGGACCCGATGCAAGACGGAGGTCACCTCATCTAACGCGTCATCTGTAGCGGTCATCCAGGATAAACCATCACCGGCATTTTTCTTATATTGGTTAATTTCATTTAAGGAAGATCGGTAATACATACTCCGAACGGCGGTAACCGGATCATCCGACGGCTTATTAATCTTTTTTCCTGATGCGTATTGTTCCTGATATTGTTCCATCGCTTTATTGATGTTATTTAAATTAAACAGAAAGTTTTGATTCAACATGCTTTGCGTGACGCGATTACTCATTCTAAACCACCTACAATCCTACCCGGCCCATGCCGTTTATCACTTTATCTAAACATTGATCCATCGCCGTAACCATCCGTGCTGCAGCATTATATGCCTGCTGGTATTTAATCATATTGGCCATTTCTTCATCTAAGGAAACATCGGAAATGGAATGGCGGCGATTTTCCACCTGCTTAACGATGACTTCTGAGTTCCCTTGCATTCTCTGCGCCTCTTGTGAATCAATCCCAAGCTGGCCAACCATATTGCGGTAAAAATCTTTCAATGTGGAAGTCGTTCCATTTATCGAGATACTCCCATCAGATTTAATATTAGCGATGGCTTGTGCATTTTTCCCATTTCCTGACGAGGAACCTTCCGTTGTCCCTTCTTTTTTGGCAGCGGCAATCATATCAAGTGAACCCTTAATATCAGAACTTACGGCCAAATCCTTGGCATTGGATCCTGTAAAAAACTTGATATTGGCAGCCGAAACCATTTCGATCTTTCCATCATTATTCTTTATGTACATACCTTCCGAATGAACTTTATTTACTTGGTCTGCAAATGCAGCTGCGAACAAGTCAAGATTTTTCTTAATATTAGGAATGGTGCCGACAACCTCAGTTCCATCCAATTTTCCAAATGATTCAATCCGGCCTAACAGTTCCCCGGAATCTAAATCAATTGATTTCCCATTTATGGTAACTTGTGAAACATATTCGGCATCACCTTTTTTATCAAAACCGACTTCCAGTTCATTGGCCTTATTTCCGGAAACTAATGCTTGAGAAGCCACTACGATGTCCACCATGCCATTTCCATTCTGTGTCACCTTGACATTGACAATTTTGGACAATTGATCAATCAGCAAATCCCGTTGGTCATACAAGTCATTGGGTTCATAATTATTGGCAACAAGACGGGAAATTTGGTCATTTAAGCTGGATATTTGCCTTGAAATGGAATTTACTTCATCTGTTTTTGTCTTAATAACCTGCTTCAGGTCGGCCTGAATTTGGTCAATGGAATTAGACATATAATTAAAGGTTTGAGCTACCGCTATCCCTTTTTCCCGGACAACGGAACGGTTAGCAGCGCTATCCGGATCTTTTGCAAGCTCTTCCCAGCCTGCCCAAAACTCATCCATTACATGGGCCAGCCCATTATCAGAAGGTTCGTTCATCAGCCCTTCCATCCTGCTCAAGGTATCTCTTTTGGCTCCCCAATAGCCAACGTTCTTGTTTTCTGTTCGGTACTGGACATCCAAATAATCTTCTCTTAACCGTTCTATCTTATTTACATCCACACCGGTACCTAATTGAAAAGACGACATTCCTGGAATCGAAATCGCATTTGTTGCCTGCATATTTGCCCGCTGCCGAGTATAACCAGCCGTATTGATATTTGCTATATTATGGCCAGTGGTGGAAAGAGCTGTTTGCTGGGCGAAAAGTGCCCTTTTTCCTACCTCTATTCCGTGAAAAGTTGAAGTCATTGTATCCCCTGCTTCTCTTAAAATTCGTTTATATTTTTGCATCTAAAAGATTGGCATAACGTTTCGCGGCATTTGGTCCATAACCGATTGCTGGTTCATTTCGAACCAGCAGCCCAATGGAATATTGAATGTAAGAGATTGAAGTTTGAATCAATTGCTGATTACTTTCATTGAACGCAGCAATCTCTTGAACGAGTGCTCGAAGCTGTTTCGCAATGGAATGTAATGTCTGCCTGCTGCCTGAATCATTCTGGACACTAAGCAAATCTTCCAGTGAATGCGAGTCACCAGCATAACCCTTTTCCATCATAAAGGCTTGAACTTGATTTATTCTTCGCTCTTCAAGTTTTTGAATTTCATCCGCCCATTTACCTTCAAGCTGTATCAGATTTTGAAGACCCTGGATATCGCCTTCAACAAGAAGTTTTCGCTTTTCTTTCGCTAAGCTAAGCAAATGAGAATGAGCAGCAACCATGGCCTCCAATGTTTGAATTACTTTATTCAAAGATTCCATACACTTTGTCTCCTACCTGGAAGTACCCTTCCAAAAATCAATCAGTTTATCCGCCACCTTACTGCTGTCAACTTGATAGGTGCCAGCAGCAATCTGCTGTTTCAATTCTTGTACCCGCTGCTGCCTTTGTGCCTGTTCCGACATCAGCGCCTGTGAAATTTCCCGGCCGCGTGAAGATATCTCCACACTTGCTGAGGACGATGTTTTCTTTGTTGTATTTTCTGGTATATGATTCGCACGATTCTGTTGTTTTTGGTAGGAATATAATCCATAACTCGTATCGTTAATACGCATATAAGTCCCCCCTAATCCTTATTATTCTTTATCGACACAACCAAAAGATTGTTTAGCAAGCTCAAAGAAAAATATATTTTGAGTGTTCGATCATGATAATAGTTTCATTTTATCAAAATCTGCCACCATTTTCATTAAATATTTTGGCTGGATTCTTTTTAAAAGAAAAAACAGTGAAAAAGGTAGCCACTTCACCTGTCACTGTTTTATCATATTTGATTATTAATATGTTGTCCGACAAAATCAATTTCTAGCTGCTGCTTTTGGCGGAGGTAGACTTCGGTTGTGCCAGGTTGATACTGATGAAGCGGTTTGTTTGCTTTGGAATCGATTTCAACTCCGCCCCGTTTCCAATTAATCTGCAGCTCTGTTGGGGTATAATGGATTTTCACAGAACCATAGCTTGGGATAAAAGCAATATTGAAATCCGCTGGTGGTGGATTGCCTTTTTGTGCTGAAATTTCCGCAATGGCATCGGTCTTGTTTTCAATCGCTGCCAGCTGATCCCCTTCTTCGGCAATTTCGCCAATCGCCTCCAGACCTGTTTGTTTATACTCATCAGCGATATCAGCAATTAGTACACCAAGACTTTTAAAGCCCAGCTGATTCCAGGCCTCTCTTTGATCAATTTCAAGATGGGAGGATTTTCGTTCAATCATCATCTTTGATGGCAGCTGTTTGATTGATAAATCTGCAGGCGCTTGATGGATCTCTTGAACAGGCTGAGTTGTTCGGATTCCAATTTGGGCATATGTTTGATGTAATCGAATTTGTGGGAGCTGCATCGTACTTATCACCACTCCTATTTTAGGCCTTTTTATCAACCAATAAACCAAGATAATCGGTCATCGCCGCATACATATCCAGCAGTTTTTTCGGTGGAATTTCCTTAATGACCTCATCCGTTGTATCGTCCACAATGGCCACATAATATTTCTGCAATCCATCATGAAACTGAAATTTCAAGTGCGTGTTAGATTCTTTTAAAAAGTCATTCATCCTCTCAATGACCTTTTCCGTTCTTTCCTTTGTAAATTCTTCCTTTTGTAGGTGTTCATGCTTTTCAGTTGAATCTTCTTTTACTTTAGGCACTTGATCAACCTGTTTAACTTGAAAATCCGTAGATGGTGTTTGATTTGATAACTTCTCCAGCATTTCCATTCCCTCCTGAAATGTCATCATTTGTATATTATTATCGGTGGAAGGAAGGAAATGTTTAGGTCGGAGTTTAAATATGGAAGAAAGATTTTTGGGGGAAGTGCAATTGTCGGATAGGGTTATGTAACTGTCGGATAATCCATTTTAATTGTCGGATAGAACCGGGCAGGAATAACTGCCCGGTAATATTTTAATTTTCATAAATCCTCTAAAAGACTTTTGACCTGTTCTTCGGGTAATTTTGTCACTTTCATAACAAATTCAATTGATGCTCCCTCTTGAAGCATATGGGGGGCTGTTTCCAAAATTGCCTTTCCTATGCCTTTTTCCATTCATCATAAATTATGGCATCATATTTCATAAAACGATCAATATCTGACTCCGAGGCTGTGGTTTGAAATTCTAAATGCAGCAGGGTTCCCTCCTTTATCCAACATTGAAAATTGACTTCGAAATCTTGTGTTTGCACACGAGGTAATTTTAATGTTCGATACTCAGTTCATAACTTTTAGAAGGATTTTTGTGAATTTTTAGTAATGTTGATAATCCGCTTGAAATAAAGTATAAACCTGCAAAAATGAATAACACAAGATTCCCACCATAATATTGAAAAATTAAAGTAACTAAAAATGGACCAATAAAGTTACTTAACCCTGAGCCAAGATTCAGAACCGAAACAGCAGTGGGTTTTTTTTCTGGCACAATTGCTGGAATTAATGCAGATAAAGGACCAAATGCAGCAATTCCCACCGCAAAGACCATAAAGGCACCTAATAATAAGAAATAGTTGCTAGGAAAAAAGTTCACCACTACATAGATTAGCAGGCAAGATAGTCCCGTTAATGTGCCTGAAAAGTAAACTACAACTTTGCGCCAACCAATGTTATCCCCAAGAATTCCAAACAATACACCTGCGAATGAGTTTACAATATAACTTATAGACCAAATCGTACTCCATTCTACCAATGAATAACCATTCTGTATTAAGAAGATTGGCATCATAATCACAAATCCAAATTGTCCAATGTTGTTAATGGTTTTAACAATCATTCCAACAAATAGACGTGGATACTCTATCATTATATGTATGCCTGACTTCATTTCATTAAAGATTGTTGTGTCCACTCGTTTTATATATTCTTTACAAAACAAAATAGTTAGACATCCACCAACAGAAGCTAATGTACTACCAATTATCAGAACTTGGATTGCAGAAAATAGCTTCAATAATTGTACTGAAAGAGCTGGTCCAATAATTGTCATACCTAAGTTAAAACTTAACCAAAACCAAGACGTGGCTCGGCCTAATTTAACAGTATCAGTTTGTAACGTAACTAAAACTAGAAATGAATAAGCAAATAATGGGTACGCCGTTCCACGTAAGGCGTAAGCAAACATGGTTAGTAATGTACTATTTATTGATATACTAATTACTAATAGTATAGTGGTAATTAACAATAATACTAAACCAGAAGCCATAATTTTTTTTGCTGAATAGCGATTAACTAGAAAACTGGTAATCCATGAAAAGAGAGCGACCACTACTCCGTATAATGTAAATGACAACGATACTTTACTGACATCTATTCCTTGCCCCATTAAAAATGATGAAAACCAGCTTGACTCTATCGTTGCACCAAACATAAATAAAATTAAACCAAAATAACCATAAATCAGTTCTTCTGCTATACCAATTTTTTGTGATAGTTTTTTCATAATTGTTCCTCTCTAAAAAAACTGAGGAACAAAAGCCCCTCAGTTTTTACTTAATTCTGTTTTAATAAAAACGTTAAAACACTATACTCTGAAATAGTATCTGTCATTGCAATCGGTTCTTCCAAAGCGTTTATTCGCTCGTAACGATACCCATCAAATAATTTATCAAGAGGTAATCTTACTTCTTGATTCGTTGGATTTTCAATGCGAATAACAAAAGCATCAGTCTGATAATAAGAATTGTAAATACTTGCTACGTGACAAGGATGATCTCTGAAATCTAATAATTTAAATTCTTTATCTGTTGTCTTAAGTGCGGTAGTAAATTGTTGTATTTTATTATCAATACGATGAACGAAGTAATTCAAGTCCTGTTTTTGGTATGAGATGCTTGGTTGTAAATACCTATCCTTCCACCAACTAAGAGTGTCTTCATCAATATCTGGTGAATCGAATCTCACAACAAATTCAAAGGATATTTGATGATTTTTCAATTGAGCAGCAGGTGTGGCCATCATGACATGGCCTTTTTTAGTAGTATCACCTGAAGCCCGTCCAGGTCGATAAGCTAAGTTTGGTTTTCCTAAACTATCAGTGGTGGCTAATAAAGTAATCCATACGTTGTTTTTTGAATATTCATATTCTCGACTATCTCTAGTAAAAATATTTAAACTTCCTTGTAGATCACGAACAGACAGTACTTTTTCAAATGGTTCTACGTTAACAGGCATTTCAGAATAGACATCTTGCCAATTGTCTAAGTCTTGATTTTTCCTTTCAATAAATCCATAAGGTACACCAGCTTTTGCAGACTTAATCGTTTCAGAAGTTGCTAGCTGTAAACGCATGCGATGGTTTAAAATTGTATTAACAAACTCCACTTTACCTCTGATTTCATCGTTTGCTGAAATTGCTAAAGTTAATTTGTATTCGAACAATTGATTATATTTGTTGTTTAAACGCTCCTCCAACGTATACGGTAGGGATACTTGACCATTCAAAATCATTCGTTGTTCTTCATTATCTCGCTCACAGACACATCTATTGAAACTGAGCGTTATCGGAGATGTTCCTTTTTGTGGTGAAAAATCATACGTATCACCTTCATTTCCCTCATCAATTAATCGAATAAAATCATGAATAGTAATATCACCATCTTTGATATTTACCTTTTCTCCATCAAATTGAATAGAGACTTTACCACCAGTAATTTCATTATTATAATCTGAGATTATTTGTGGTTCTTTATCGCTTTCCTTAAAACTAAATACACGGTATCCCAGCCCTGGCAACTCACATTTGACTTCTACTGTTAAAATATAATAACCGGCTTCAGTAATGTACCGATTTCCAGCAGGAGTCTCTTCTAAAATATTTTCACGACTTTTCACGTATTCAGAAGAAACTACACGTGATTCAACCTTTTCAAAAACCACATTTGGTTTAGCAGATAAGATAGTAACAGTTTTCGTACCATCAAAATGATTACTTGAAGGATTTACCACTAGTATCTCATAACTTGTTAAATCCAAATGATCACTTAGTTGCTTCATAATGGTGTTTTCAATACTGTCGCAAATTTCATTGGCTTCCTTTAGTCTATGACGAATATCATCCGCCACAGTATCAGAAACACAACCTGCTAAGCTATCATGTGCCTGAGATTCTAGCAACTTTTTCCAAGCTAAAATTAATAAGCGATTACTTAAATGAATACCAAGTTTTTTCGCAATAACCATTAATGGTTCAATCCGATAAACTAATTTATCTTCTACGTGAAAAGCAGCCTTTTTCAAATCCATTCTTACAGAACCAATTGTTTTATGCACTCTAGCTAAAACTGGTTCACGAAATTCACCTTGATATTCTTCTAAATCAGTATTTTTTATATTCTTTAAAAACCTTTGATAAGTACTGACAACGTAATCATATTTACCTAATTCGTTGATTTTATCCACTTTTTCTGAAAAGTCGTGGATGATTGCTAATTGATCGTTACCTGATGGAATTAAAATATCACCATCGGTGTATTGTTTAATAAAATCAACTGCTGGATCAAGACGGCCATAGACATAGTCAACAGACGGCTCTAGCAACATTCCTGTTCCATATCCTTGAGGTAAATTTAATGCGTAAACTGTATTTTTCCCACCTAAACCTACCCATTTAAAATATGGTGATTTTACGTGTTTATTTAAATGTAAACCACGCCACATAATCACATTATCCATACCAGCTTCATTTAAAATAACTGGTAATTGTGCATTAAATCCAAAAGTATCCGGCAAATATCCAAGACGCATTGATTTTCCATATTTTTTACTTTCAAAAATACCTATCATTGCATTTCGTAAAATTGATTCTCCTGAAGTAAAACAAGCATCTGACTGAGTGTACCACGGGCCAATAAAAAGCTGTTCATTGGTCACCAATTCTTTAATTAATGCTACCCTTTCAGGATAAAGAGCTACGTAATCATCCAAAATTGATAACTGACCATCCAAAACAAAACTTGCTTCTGGCTTCTTTTTTAACTCATCTAAGGCATCAGTGAACAGTTGGTCACTTAAGACCAAAGCATCCATTGATGTAAAATACCATTCTCTATCCCAATGAGTGTGATTCACAATATGCACTTTACTCATTAGCTTTCCCACTCAGCTTCATCAAAACTATAATCTACCTCGTCAGCTTCTACTTCTTTCCCAGCGTCTTTATTACGAAGTAACATACTAGAGATCGCTACAAACAAAGCACCTATTGAAATAGATAAGACGTAAACCGGCCATTTTTCAACCGTAAACCATCCATAAAAACCACTAATTGGAGCTTGGTTAACAGCACCCAAACCTACTGCTATTGCAGAACCAATTGCTGAACCAATTACTGTAGATGGAATAACCTTTAAGGGACTTTCTACCGCAAAAGGGATTGCACCTTCACTAACACCTACTAATCCCATAATGATTGCTGATTTACCAGCTTCACGTAACTCAGTATTATATTTATGTTTTGCAAAAACAGTTGCTAAACCTAGGCCAATTGGAGGAATAATAATTGCCACTTGTGCTGCTGTATTTGGTGCATATACTTGACTAGTTAACAATGCCATTGCAGTTGTTACTGCTGCTTTGTTTACAGGACCGCCTAGATCGAAACCAACCATTGCCCCAACAATTGCAGCCATAATGATTTGATTACCACCACTTAAACCATTTAACCAAGTTTCAAGTCCAACATTTAAGGATGCAAAAGGTATTCCAATAATATAGTTAATTATTAGTACTGTAGCAAGGGTACCGATTACAGGGACTAAGAAGACAGGCACCACTGAAGACATAGATTTTGGTAATTTTACATGATTTTTAATCCATAAGCAGATGTATCCAGCGATTAGCCCTGAAGCAATTGCACCTAAAAATCCAGCATTAATGTCTTTAATTAACATACCGCCAACTAAACCAGGTGCAATACCTAATTTATCAACAACAGAATAAGCAATAAACGCTGAAATTACTGGGAACATCAGACCCAAAGCTGTTCCACCAAATCCATCAATACTATGCAATAGACGGATTAAGGCATTTGCACTTTCAGCATACTTTTCATCCCAAATGTCAGTGATTCCATAAAATGAACCACCCACACGAGAAATAGCCATAATTACTGCACCAGCAATAACTAGTGGGATCATATAACTAATTCCTGTTAAAACATGGTTTTTAACATCAGATAAGACTTTTTTCATTTTACTTCCTCCTAATTAATCGTTATCTACTAAGGCCAATGCTTCTTCGATAACCTTTTCCGCATTTTTAATTGGAGCTGCAACAGGAACTTTCAAGACTTTCTTATTTGAAAAACGTTCTTCGTTACGAACTTTTGTATCTACAGCAAAAATTACGACTTCCGCAATTTGACAATCTTTTTCTGTTAATTCATTTTCGACACCGGTTGCCCCTTGAGTTTCTACCTTAATTAGATATCCTTTCTTTTGCGCTTCTTTCTTCAAGGCTTGTGCAGCCATAAAAGTATGGGCAATTCCTGTAGCACATGCAGTAACAGCAATAATTTTTCGTTTCATTTTAAATTCCTCCTAATAGTTAAATAATTATGACAATAACTTGACAACTTCGTTTACATTAGTGGCATTTTCTAGGCTTTCTACTAAATCATCTTCCATTAATTTCACAGCTATTTCAGATAATAATGACAAGTGTGTAGTTCCTTTTTCACTATCTGGAATGGCAAGCATTACGACAATATTTACTGGTTGATCATCCAGGGAAGCCCATTCAACGGGATGGGACAATTTCGCAAATGCAATTGCAGGTTCTTTTACTGTGGTACTTTTCCCATGGGGGATAGCAATTCCATTACCAACACCCGTTGTAGAATGAACTTCTCGTTCTAAAACTGATTCAACATAATCCTCTGTATTAGTTATGACTTTTTCTGAATAAAGTAAATCAGCCAAGATTTTAATAACTTCGTCTCTAGAAGAAGCTTCTAGGTTTAATAAAACCCTGTTAGGGTTAAAAACTTCTAAAACTTTCATCTATATTCCTTCTTTCAAATAATGAATGATATCCGGGAGATTTCCTTTTTGAAGGATATTTCGTTTATTTTCATCGATAATCTCCAATAAAGAATCAAAAATTTTTTCTAATTCTTCTGGGGTTTCATTATTCACACATAAGAAAAACACAAATCGAATATTTTGATCTCCCCAAGGAATCTCATTTTTCAATCGCATGAACGCTATTGCAGATTTTTTCACAAATATTGGTTTAGCATGCGGTGTAGCATATTTTCCAAATGATGTAGTAGATAATTTTTCTCGTTCAATTGCACTTTCACTAATTCCACTTATTCCATAATTAGTCAAAATTAAATGATTTCCAATATAATTAATTACTTCTTCTTTAGTAGAGAGACATATATCAAGAAAAATTAATTCAGGATGTATTAGATGACTAAATTCAACGTTACGTACAACTTGAATTTTTCTATGGGTTGATAAGAAATTTTGAATTTTTTCACTGTCACTTTGATCAAGAATTGGAGACACCAAAATTAAAGGATGTTCGGTCAGAGTGATACTTACTGTCGATAAAACTAAATCCTCTACAATTTCTGTGTTCCAAAATTCTTGAACAGATAAAATTCGATTAACTTTTAGATCGGGAAAAGATCGGCGTAATCTAGCAGCTAGTAACTGCGAAGTTCCTTTTCCGCTGCTACACACGAGTAACACTTTCAATTTAGAGTCTTTAGATAACTTTAGTTGCTCCCTTTGTGCTTGAATATGAACAGCGATGTAAGCGACTTCATCTTCAGGAATACTAATTTGATAAAACTCTTCAATACTTTTCTTTATTCCGATAGCTTCATCAAAGGATAAAGGAAAGCTTCTTTTGATATCTTGCGTATATGGATTACTTACAGGTAATTTATTTTGAATTCGCTCAATCGCTACTTTTAAATGTCGAACCAATCCTGTCAACATATGTCCATCTAAAGAAGTGTTCGATTTTAAGATTAAAGATTGAATATCAATATCTTTTATTGAAGACTCTTCTACTTTTTCCATCCCATACGCACTCATTCTTATGTGCACTGCAATATATTGAATTTCTAACTTAGATAGTTTAATACCGAAAGCCTTCTCAATTTTTTGTATGAGCGGTGTAATATCTTCTAGATTTCCATAACTTTGCAACAACTGAATATCGTCTTGTTGCAATAACTGATCGCTTTTGATTCGTTCAATAGCAATCAAAATGTGTAAGATTAAAGATTGATACCCTAAATCACTAATTTTAATTTTTTCTGTTTGTATATATTTTTGAACGATATCGTTAATTACTTTTAGCATAGATACATTGATAAATTCCTGTGCAAAATCAGGAACACCTTCAATCATGTGGATGTAATGATCCCCATGTTTTATCACTTGCCAATTTTGTCCCCAGAAATAATGGATTAAATCCATTGCAAGACGTCTCCGCTCATATTCCATGATGTTTAAAAATGAACCTTTACCAGGTATCTTCTCGATCGTTGCATGAAACTGATCAAAAATTTCGTTAACCTTTATCATATCTTTATCTAAAGTAGTCCTACTAACAAATAAAGCATCAGATAACTGTTGTAAAGTAAAGTAGCTGGTATTTTTTAAGATTTCAAAACATAGAAACTGAATTCGCTCAACCTTTGTTTTTGGTAATTGTTTATTTACTGGTTCATTGATTAAATGGTGAATCGTCTCCCGATCACCAATAATCGAAATACCAATCTTAGGTTTACGGATGAGTTGGATATCACTTCCTTTAAAAAAATCTTCAATAATATTTAATGATTTAGAAATTGTCTTATTTGACAAATTCATTTTCTTAGCTATTTGGGAAATAGTTTGTTGTGGATTTTCTAGCAGAATATCAACAATTTCATATTCGCGATTATCTAACACATCCATCACTATCCTTCCTGTCTTTAATAATACATAGTAAGCATTTTAATGAAAACACTTACTTTTACCATATTAAATGTAGTAAAAAGTTGGTCAGCAAAATTTTGCAGCATTTTCATGATTAACCAAACAATGTTTTTTTATTATATAAAAAAGCATTGTTGAAGCACTCCCTTGGATGTACTATGTTTGCGTTTAGGGTTTCCAATGTGGCAGGTGTTGATGGCAGTTGGCTAATTCTTTGTGTCCAAACAAACCCTTTCTGCATCTCCTAAGAACTGCTTTAGCAATTGATAAAACCATCTTCTGGGCTTCGTAGGTAGCTATTTTTGTATAGGATGCTTGATTCCTTTACAAGCCTTGGGCTAACAATGTCCACACGTTTTGCTGATTGATTTTTCATGATTAAATTCCTCCTCCAAAATAGAAAAAGGACTTCCCTCCGAAGAGAGAAGCCCCAATTTGATGAACATCACGTACATGTATGTTCAAGGTTATAATATATACTCATAGTTCATTTTGTTCCTCTTCTATGTGAAAAAGGGACCCTGTGAAAACTAGAGCCTCATCCACGTCCCCATCTATCACTTGGTGGAATTTTAATTTACCCAATTAGTTCTTGCAACCATTTTTTTCACAGGTTATTTTGGAACTAGTATTTACCCAGTGGCTAGCATTGTCATTTGTGTTAGTTCCACAACCAGTTTTTCCGCCTCTGACTCCACTATGCACGATTCCAGTCGGTATGTGTTTAACTGCCATATGCATCACCTCCTTAAATATTCAATTATTAGGATACATGAAACTATGTAGAAAATGGCTCAAGAAATTCATCTAGAGCCATTTTTAAAAATCTAAAATTAACGAAGAAGTTGTAGAACTCCTTGTGGTTGTTGGTTGGCTTGCTTTGCCGCTATACCTTTCGGTTATAGAATAGACTATATCTTCATCCATGATTTTCATGGAGCTGGGCACTTCGAACAGTTTTACTGCCCTACGAGATTCATAGCCATAGGCCATAGCTTGCATCTTAGACCGTATTCTCTAGTCGTTGAACCTTCTCCAGAGTTTCCTCACAGGAGCTTGGCTGCTGATTAACCATTGTTTCATCTTCATCATTTTCAAACCATCACGCTGACCGTTTCCAATTACGTTGTGGTTGATGAAGCTTTAGGAAGTTCCA
>NZ_JADDIU010000129.1 GCF_016464375.1 Bacillus renqingensis | reverse complement strand
TTGCCCTTCAAAGGCTGACAAGAATGAGGTATCATCTCGTTTACAACTTAACACGGGAAAAACAGTATTTCCTGCAACATCTCTTTTTCAAGTGCAGTTCGTTTACAACTGAAGTGGACAGCTCAGTTTTTGGAAACGCCATGTTAGATCTGTTTTTAGAGCAATATAGCTTAGATGAAATTTGCTCTATGGAACTCCAGGAACTTGCCAGTTATCTTCAGGAAAAGGGCAAAAATCGCTTTGCAGATGCCGAATGTGTGGCTAAGTCGATTCAAAAGGCTGCTCGTTCTTCTTACCGATTATCGAAATGCGTTGAAGATTCGATTGACCTCTTGTTAGCGACTTCCATCGAGTCCATTCGCAGTATTACGAAACAAGTCAA
>NZ_JADDIU010000128.1 GCF_016464375.1 Bacillus renqingensis | reverse complement strand
CCGGGTTTGATTAGTCAGGCTTTTAATCAAATCGTTGAGTCGGAATTATCGAAGGAAGGGATTGTGAGTCATACAAATACAGCCTCGGTAGGTGCAAATAGTTCATCAGAGACCAACACAAAAATTACAGTGGAGGAGTATGTCAAGACCTATAACCCGGAGTATTTTGCGGCCACTATGATTGTGAAAGAAGCAGCTAATATAACACCGGAGAAATTTGAACAAGCAGTAAAAGCAGCATATAAGGCAGGCTTAAATAAACCTTATCAGGTGAAGATTTATATTATCACAAAAAATGACTATGAAAAATGTCTGGAGAATTTTAAAACAGAACCTGATGTAACGGATGCCTGGTATATTGACTACGATGTGGTAAAAAAAATCACTGCGGTTGTGGATGGCAATGGCTTCAACTATCTAATCAAAAAACCGTCTGCCAAGGAGGGTGAATAAGTTTAGCAGAAAATACAAGAGTAGCTGAAAAAGAATTGAAGTTTGTTTATTTAAGTTTATACAACATCAAACTTTTTTCTTTTAATAAGTTGTTTGAACCTTCCATGCTCCCCAAGAACTAAACAATATCCCTAATTTGGAAAAAATAAGCCGAAATCCCCATGATGGATTGGTAGTTGTATTTTATAATGGATAAATAGACGTACATAGATGATGTGGTTTTACTATGAAAGTAGGTAAGAAAATATGTTAAAGAAATT
>NZ_JADDIU010000127.1 GCF_016464375.1 Bacillus renqingensis | reverse complement strand
GGCGGCGTCATTTCGCCATTATTGTCAAACATCTATCTAAATGTAATGGACACTCTTTGGATAAAGAGGTTCTCCCATCTAGGACAACTCATTCGATATGCCGATGATTTCGTTATTATGTGCCACACAAAGAAAGAAGCACTGGAAAGCATTATGGTATTAAAGGGAATCATGTCTAAACTTGACCTTAGCCTTAGTGTTGAAAAGTCCAGACTTGTGAACATTTGGGATGACTCTACCGGTTTTGACTTTCTAGGCTTACATCACAGAAAGTTTCCTGTCTTTAACAAAGGTGGCTTTAAAATATACGTCATGTCTCACATTCCAACAAAGAAGGCAATGAAGAAGATGCGAACAAATATCAAGGAGTATACGGAGAAACGAAGTAAATTATATCTGGACATGGATGAACTTATTAAAGGATTGAACCGAAAACTCCAAGGGATGAAGAATTATTATCTCATTTCCCCAATAGCCAAAAGGTGGCTGAACCGCATTGACTGGTATGTAATAGAAAGACTTACTTTGTTTTGGAATAAGAAAAGGAATAAACGTCATAAACACAGCGGAATTGGGCAAATCATCCAAATGACACAATATACGCTAGTGAAATTAGCCCGATAGGTAAGTACGTAATGCCGAAGAAAGAAGAACGTCGGAAAGCCGTATGAGGGAAAACCTCACGTACGGATTGATGAGGGGGAGCAGGAAAAGGAATTGCCCTCCTGTCTGGCTTAGTAAGGTGGAACACCCTGAAACCCGAGGACAAGAAGGCAATATCTAATTCCTGTTTTCTACTCTACT
>NZ_JADDIU010000126.1 GCF_016464375.1 Bacillus renqingensis | reverse complement strand
TATTGTTTTTTCAACACTAAATAGCGAAGAGCCCATTTTATGTTATGATATAATAGACTAATATAAAAGTAGAGGGAGAATCGAATATGAAAAGTACTGGAATTGTTCGTAAAGTAGATGAATTAGGTAGAGTTGTTATTCCAAGAGAATTAAGAAGAACGCTAGATATTCAAATTAAAGATCCATTGGAAATATTCGTTGAAGACCAGCAAATTATTTTACAGAAATACATGCCGGCTAATGCTTGTGCAATTACTGGGGAAGTAACAAACGAAAACAAAGTCTATCCGGGAAATATCATTTTAAGTCCTAAAGGAGCCGAAATCCTTTATGAACAATTAAAAGCAACACTGGAATCAGAGTGAAGCATAGACACGGTTCTTCCGCTTCCTATTAAATGGAAGGAGGTCGGTTTTGCCACTGCATGAGGGCAGCGGGAAACCGCCCTTTTTTATTTTGTGTGACTGGTATTCAAAATGCTTGACTTCTGCCATAGCACTGAATATAATTAAATAAATTTTCAAACTTAATTAAACAATATAAAGCGTTGAAGAGGGAAAGTAAGATTATGTGATTTTACACAGAGAGCTTCGGTAGCTGAAAAGAAGCAAAAATACTAATCCGAACAATGGCCTCAAGAGCTGCGTGCTGAAACAATCTGTACTGATTGGAGTAGGTTCCGACGAGATTTGGTACTCGTTATCCATACCACAGTATAAAGAGTAACATTAACGCTCTCGTACTTGCAGAGGCTGCAATCGCGCAAGCATTCAGTAAATTAAGGTGGTACCACGTGGATCCAAACCACGTCCTTATCTATTTTCTAATAATAGATAGGGGCGTGGTTTTTTATTTTTAGCGTGCCCAGCAAGCCGTTAATTGCTAATT
>NZ_JADDIU010000125.1 GCF_016464375.1 Bacillus renqingensis | reverse complement strand
TATATAAATGGAATTAAAGGATTTTAAGAAAATTTGTCCAATTCTTATAGGTAAATAAAACCTATGGGAAGGCGGACACATAATGAAAATTCTTCAAAATGAAAACTTAAATTCAATTCGGGAAGTTAAATCTCGTATGCACGGTTTAAGGGATTTACGGATGTTTAAACGCTACCAGGCTATCCTCATGCATTTAAAAGGACGGTCCTATGTAGAAATCGCTGAGCTTTTAGGGTGTACTGAGCAAACTGTATACAACTATGTAAGAGCCTATAAAGATAACGGTTTGGATGGATTAGTTCCCGGACAATCTCCCGGGCGTCCTTGCCAACTAACAGAGGAACAAGAAAAGGAACTCTATCAATTAATAGTTGAAAAAGGGCCAGCTGATGTCGGATTTCCCGCGGAAATGAACTGGACATCATTTCTTGTTCGTGATTGGATTAAGGAAACATTTGACATTGTTTATACGGACCGGGGTGTAAGGAAGCTATTGACTCGTTTAGGATTTAGTTACACCAAACCAACGTATACTCTCGCAAAAGCTGACCCGGAGAAACAAGAAGCTTTCAAACAAGAATTTGAAACGATTAAAAAAAATGATGAATGACGAAATTGATCGAATTTTGTTTCAAGATGAATCCATGATCAGGGACTATCAAGCTTTAGCTCATACATGGTTTCCGAAAGGACAACAAAAAGTGATACCTACTTATGGAAAACATCATGGGGTTAAATTAGTGGGTACCCTTGATTACGAAACAGGCGAAGTGTTTGTCACAGAAGAAGAACGCTATGATGCCCAAGTTTTCCTATCTTTTCTTGAAAAAGTTGTAGTCAAATATAAGGGTGAGAAAATTGTAATGATACTAGACAATGCTAGAATTCACCATGCAAAACTGCTTCAACCTTTTCTCGAAGCCCATAAGGATTTGCAACTTG
>NZ_JADDIU010000124.1 GCF_016464375.1 Bacillus renqingensis | reverse complement strand
GATTTTAGTACTTGACATATTACCGCAGGACTTTTCATATTTGAAGTATAATAGAACATAGGCGACAAATGTATGTCGTATATGGGAGGATAATATGAAAAAAATTGAGCGACTTATCTCGATAGTGATGATCTTGTTACAAAAGGAAGTTGTTTCAGCATCAGAATTTAGTCGACTTTTTCATGTAACGAGACGAACGATTCAGCGTGATATGGAAACATTAAGCTATGCAAACATCCCTATTTATGCGAAATATGGTGCCGAAGGAGGGTATGCGCTAATGGAAGAGTATAAATTCGATAAACGATTATTAAATAACAAAGATATTGAAAATATACTCGTCGCTTTAGGTGGTTTTGAGCAACTGATTGCGAATCAAGAAATTCAAACCACTATTCAAAAAATCAAAGGAATGACCAGCGCTGATATTTCTCCAAAACTTGATTTAACTTTCTACGATTGGCCAGGAAGAAGTCAAATCAAAGAAGATATTTTATTTATCAAGCAAGCAATTGAAAATAATTGGTTAATAAAGTTTGAGTATGTGGATCAAAAAGGAAACAAAACGTATCGAGTCGTAGAACCCTATAGGATACATGTAAGCGAGATGCATTGGTATCTATTTGGTTATAGTTTAGAACGGGAAGACTATCGAACGTTTAAATTGACGAGGATATTAAATATCCAAAAAGACGGTTTTTTTGTCCCAAGATCTGATAAAGGATTGAAAGAAGAAAAACAACATAATGAACAACAAGATTTGGTTAGTGTACAGCTATTGATCGATATTTCTGTAAGAGATCAATTTATTGAGAGATACGGAAAAAATGTCGTTACACAAGTGACTACAAGAAGTTACCTTACGACAATTGAATTGCCTGAGAATCAATTTGCCTACCAGTTTTTAGCCGGCTTCGGTAATAAAGTGAAAATTATAAAGCCAAAAGGTTTTATTGCTAAATATTTAAACTTTTTGGAGGAAGCAGTGAAGCTTTACAAGTCAACTACCCCCACTGAGGTGAATTTTTTCAGTGGGGGCTTGAGTTAGAACTCTAGGTCT
>NZ_JADDIU010000123.1 GCF_016464375.1 Bacillus renqingensis | reverse complement strand
GCGTGCCCAGCAAGCCGTTAATTGCTAATTGGTGAAAGTCCAATCTGAGTAAGTACCAAGACGCTCAGTAGCTGACAGGCAACTGGTGGAGAAATCCTAAGGTTGAAGCCCTGTGACAAAGTAACTCTCTCGAAGAGTGCGAGCAAACTAACAGGTTGTAACATAAAGTGAATCCTGCCGCCTCGTCAAAAGAAACCTTTATTTGAGGACAAAGAGAAGTCGAGCCTCGTGAATATAGGCGAAGACCACGGAAGGTGTGAAGAACTTGGACCAGCGGCACCGAAGAATCTCTCGGGGTAAGGGGAGCGACATGTTAGGAAAGTAATCGACGGAACTGGGGATACCCTCCTCGGCACTTCTACAGAAGTAACGTGGAAACCTATAAGTAAATACGAAATGGTGGACAGCCGAGAGGGAGTCGGAGGGGGTCATAGTACCGATGAAGACAACGACAACATAACGTTGTCTAGGGAAGGACGGCTAATGCCAATACCCTACTTCGTTCATAAGTTGAAAGGAGGTAAGAGTGAGTGAATGCTAGGAAACTGGCTAACTACACCGATGTAAAAGCTCAAGAACTCTGGAAAACTTTATATCTTTGTGCCAAGGAAAACCCTAAAAGGCGATTTCATGCTTTATATGACAAGGTCTATCGACCTGATATCCTTAAAGAAGCATGGCGTAGAGTTAAAAGTAAGAAAGGAAGCGGAGGAATTGATGGACAAACCATCGAAAAGATTGTCCAAGAATATGGTGAAAGAGAGTTCCTAAATGAACTATATCTTGAACTAAAAGAGAAACGATTCCGACCTAATCCTGTTAAAAGGACCTATATCCCGAAAGGGGATGGGAAATTAAGACCGTTAGGTATTCCAACCATAAAAGACAGAGTGGCACAAATGGCAATGAAATTGGTTATAGAACCTATCTTTGAGGCAGATTTTCAAGACTGCTCCTTTGGGTTTAGACCAAAACGAAATGCCCACCAAGCCATAGCCAAAATCAGAAAGGCAAGCAAGAAATCTTACTGGGTGGTAGATGTAGACATAAAAGGGTACTTTGACAACATCAATCAGGAAAAGCTGATGAAACTCATTGAATTGAAAATCAGTGACAGAAGAGTATTAAAACTCATTCGCAAATGGTTAGAAGCAGGTGTCATGGAAGATGGCCATTTCCGTGACTCCGTCACCGGCGTACCTCAGGGCGGCGTCATTTCGCCATTATTGTCAAACATCTA
>NZ_JADDIU010000122.1 GCF_016464375.1 Bacillus renqingensis | reverse complement strand
GCTTCCTCGCTATTTAGTGTTTAGTTTAAAATCTCATATAGCTGTAAATACTGGGTAAAAACTACAAAAATACCCAGGAGTAGACTGCCTTATGAAAGATTTTCAAGAAGAATATAATATGTTTCAAGCTGCTTTAGAAATACCTGAGCCATGGTATGTTTTCCATCACGAGTTAGCTAAAGAGGAAAAGACACTTCACATCTACCTTGAGTACAGAAGAGGTGCAGAATTTTCTTGTCCCAATTGCGAATCACCGGGATGTAAGGTTCATGATATTCAAGATCAGGATCGCACTTGGAGACATCTTGACTTTTGGCAATATCAAACCATCCTTCATGCAAGAATGCCTAGGGTTAAATGTGAATCATGTAAAAAAACACGTACAGTTGTAATTGATTGGGCACGGCCAGGTGCCGGGTTTTCTTTACTATTTGAATCACACGTTCTGTCACTGATGATTGAAATGCCTGTTGCCGCAGTTGCTCGAAAAGTTGGAGAACATGATACTCGGCTTTGGCGCGTATTTAAACACTACGTTGATAAAGAAGTTGAAAACATAGATGTATCCAAAATAAAAAATATAGCCATGGACGAAACCTCACGGACAAAGGGTCATAAGTACGTGACAATATTTGTTGATGTGGACACCAAACGAGTCATATTCATCACGACCGGTAAAGGTGCAGATGTATTACGTGAATTCTGCCAATTCCTCGATAACAAAGGGGTTGAGCGTTCTCAGATCAAAGAATTCTGTTGCGATATGTCTCCAGCCTTTATTTCAGGAATCGAAGATAATTTCCCGGATGCATCCATTACATTTGATAAATTTCATGTCATGAAAATGGTCAATGAAGCATTAGACAATGTGCGAAGGCAAGAGCAGGCCACCCAACCCGAACTGAAAAATTCACGGTACGTATGGCTTAAAAACCAAGAAAATTTGACCGAAAAGCAACAAGAAAAATACGCCAAACTTAAAGATATGGATTTAGCGACGGGGCGAGCTTACCGCATGAAATTATCACTGCAGAAATTGTTTACTAAATCAGCCAGCGTCTCCAAATTATACTTTGAAGAGTGGTATAACTGGGCAATCCGATCCCAACTGGAACCGATGATTAAGTTGGCTCAAGCTCTCAAAAAGCGTAAAGACGGTATTTTGAGATGGTTTAAAACCCAATTGACCAACGGTCTGCTTGAAGGAATAAACAGTCTAGTTCAAGCTGCCAAAAGAAAGGCTCGCGGATAT
>NZ_JADDIU010000121.1 GCF_016464375.1 Bacillus renqingensis | reverse complement strand
TATTGTTTTTTCAACACTAAATAGCGAAGAGCCCAATAAACTTAGTGTCGTCGGATGAAAAACATCTTGGATATCAATAATTGCAATTCGATAACGCATAGAAGTATGTTTAGATTTTAATGAAATAAACCCTCTTGCTTGTTCTTCATTATTGACTCGTCCATGAAGTAAATCATTTAACCATGTAGATTCTAATCGTAATCGTTTTTCATCCAAAAAATGTTTTCGCAATAATTCTTGCGAGATTGCTAGGGAAGCACGATCAAGGATTAGGAAATCAAATTCATCCGATTCACGATCTAAAACCATAACAAGGTAAGCCCAGATTTGATCCAGCGCACCAATCGGTTGAAGAAGAATAGTTTGGTTTAACGCCTTCCATTCAATGGGTGAGTTATTTGTCATTCGGTCGTGCCAGCGTTCTTTATTTTCGTCAATGTTTTGAAGCAGGTGTTCCTGGTCTTTCTTTAATCGTGGAATCGAAAAAAGTGTACCTTCTAAAGGAAGATAAATAATCTGTGTTTTAGTTTCTTGCTGCAACAGCTTTAAAATATTGGATAACCCATGAGCAGTGAGTGACAATGATAGGAACTTTCTTGAGATCAAATCTAATTTAACCAACTTCTCGTGATGGGCATCGATGATAAATGAATGCAGGTCTTGTGTTATTTCGACAAAGTTTACGAATTCTTTAAAAGTGATAATTGGGAAATTATACCTATCAGCTATCTCAATCATTTCTTTAGGGACTTCTTCAAAGTAGTGCCCAAGTTCTATGCATAAGCATGAAGCATCGTGTTCGATAAGATTTTGTAAATATGAAATTTTAGAGGAGTCTCCCCATTCAAACCCAAAGCCAGTTGAAAGGATTAATTCCCCTCCCTGTAAAAGAGTGTCATCAAAGTACGGATTATCAAGGACATGTGTCCATTTAACTTGACGGTGCAATCCATTTGATCCAGCAACAACTTCTGTATTTGAAAAGATTGGCCGTACTAGAACATCTTGTACTGTAAGCATATATGTCACCTCAGCTTTTAATTGTAGAGCAAATCCACTTTTTCATAGATTGTAATAAAATGACTGGTTAAAAAAATAATGGGATAGATTTAACATAGTGTCTAATGAAAGAGTCATAATTATTATATAAAATTTAGATAGTTCAGAAAAATGTTACCTTAGGGCAAAGGGAAAATACAAGGGGGAAATCGAGCTTGGAGAAAAAAAGGCTCTTCGCTATTTAGTGTTGAAAAAACAATAT
>NZ_JADDIU010000012.1 GCF_016464375.1 Bacillus renqingensis | reverse complement strand
TTAGCAATTAACGGCTTGCTGGGCACGCTAAATAGAAAAACCCCAATCGCCATAAAAGGACGAATGGGGTTGCTTCGCGGTACCACCTTTTTTTCAATCAAACTTGATTGACACTTCATTAAATAACGGATTTTATCCGTCTCCTGCTAATTCGGCGCCGGGCCGTTTCACAGAAGAAGCTCTTGGGCGACATTCCGAAGTTCCACTTAGGAAATCTTGCAGCTACTGATTTCCCTCTCTTGAAGCAGGCTGGCATCGTACTCTTCCCTGTCACAGCTTTGTTATCATTTTTATATTGTTATACTACCCAATAAAGGGGGTTGACGTCAATCATGATACCCGAATTTATTATATTTTATACTATGTAGAAAAGTTCACACTACTTAGGAATATACATAAAATGAATGTATCTTGAAAGGGGAGGCTTTTCGGTGAGAAATTTCCAGAAATATAAATACCGTCCCTGGTTTCGAACGTTTCGGAAATGGAGCGGGCAGTTAATCGTTCCTTTTATTATTTTCCAGTTCATAAGAACAATCTTTCTACCAACCGTTTTTGATATCCTATTATTATCATTCTTTATCGTCATTGCGATTTCCATCTTTTTTGACGTTATTTAAGGAGCCCTCTTTGTAGATTACTGCTGCTGTTGGGCTCCTTCTTTTGCTTGCTGGGCAGCATTACCAGCCTCTCGCTGCTGTTTTTCAATTTCCGTCATCCTCATGACGGCATATTCGGTATTTTTCAAATGCCAATACCGTTTCTGCAATTGGCGGACATACTTTAACTCATTTTTGGGGCGCGGCTTCCGATAATATTTTTCCACTGTTTGGAGCATCGGAATGGGATAGGCTAGATAGCTGTAGAATAATAGTTTTTCATCCTCTTTAAACGGAAAGTATTTAAAATAATGATAAATCAAGTCGATTGAATCATCGCTTCGCTTCGGATTTGTGTTTAAGGTCCGTGATATATAGGGCAGCAGATCATGAATAGGCGAGCCATAGGCGGCATTTTCAAAATTAATAAAAAAGCCATACCCCCTTTCATCATATAGGAAATGTTCTGAAGATAACTTCCCATGGATAACTACCATTCGAGCCTTTTCATTTTCCTTTGTCCCTTCATACCATTCTTCAAATTTTGCTTTTGAGAAGCGCAGTGCCTGGCTGATCTCACTATAATATAAGCAAAATAATAATTCGAATGGTGACATATACGTTTTTCTTTCACAGACATCAATAAAACCATCAAGGAACTCCTGATGTTTATCCAACTGTTGAATCGTCTTTTCATAATGTTCGATTCTTTCTTCTTTGCTCACTGTAATTTCTTTAGCAGAAAGCGTATGGAGCCGTGCCAATTCCCGGAAAAGCTGATGACTTTTTTGCTGCCGGTTTTCCTTGTGGTCATCGGCCATCCACGGCATTAAATAATATAGATAATGATCATGTAACACAGCATACCTTCCGTCCATTGTTGGATAAATCGGAACGATGCGGTTAAACCCTTTTTGATATAAAAAATGGACATGGCGGATGAAGTCGGTTCCAATGGTAGGATCAATTTTTTTCAAGGCAAAGGTGCCCTTGTTTGAATAAATTTTTTGAATACTGCCATAATCCTCAACAAAATGAGGTTCAACATGATAATGCTTGAGAATTGGAACAACTGCTTCAAGCCGATTCGAGTCATTCATAGGAACTCAACTCTCTCTTTAAAATCTATGAAAAGAAGTAGAGCAGGTTTGGGAAACCCGCTCGCTCAATCTTTTTGAAAAATTATTTTTTCGCAAGTGTTGCTGGAACATATAATACTTGACCTTCATACACGTCTTGATTAAGTTCTAAATTATTAACGCGGAGCAGGTTTTGTACGGTTACGTCGTAGCGTTCGGCAAGGCTATCAACGGTATCCCCTTTTTGAACGATACAAACCTTTAATTTGACCTGTGCCGTTCCTTCATCCTTACGGGCAAAGAATTCTGTCAGCGTCATCGTTTTATTTTTTGAAAATAATTTTTTCTTCTGTTTTGGCGCTTCTTCTGAAGAGGATGATGAACTTTCTTCCTCATGAGCATCCTCCGGCAAAATGTCTTCTTCAACTTCAACCTCGACTTCTACAGGATGGTTCTCCTCACTTCTCGCTTCCTGGGAAGGCTGGCTTTCAGAAGGAGTATATTCTTGGAACTGCCATGAAGGCTCCTCCGTTTCTTCATCCTCCTGTTCTTGCGGCTGATAGTTGAAGGTTGGGAATTTTGGTAACTCCACCTCTGACTCTTCCTCTTGTTGTTTCCTTGCCTCCGTCTCGAATAGGAGATGATTGGCGTCATTACTTGGAATAGCGGGCTGTTCAACAATTACTTCTTCTATCTCTTGATTCTCTTCATCGGAGGAATGATCGCGCTGGAGTACCTCCATTTCTTCTTCCTCTTGCTCCTGCTGTTGTTCCTCTTGCTCGGTACTGTATAAGCCGCTGATGGTCAATTCGGCAGTAAGCTTTAAACAGCTCCGCTCAGGTATGGAATAGTCAAACGATTCCACAAGGACGTCGATATCATAAATACTTTGAATCCGGTTATTGGGAATGGTTATATCAACTGGAAATTGATGTGAAAATTCACAATGTCCTTCCTCACGTTCTGCCACCGTCTCAACGAATTTTTGAGAGGTGAAACCGTCATCCTCATCTTCATTGCTGGCTTCATAACTTTTATATTCTCCGGTGAGCACAAGTGTTCCACGTATAGTTACGTACTGATTATTTTCCTGGATTGTAATGTCCGGGTCGAGCGAAATGGACAAAAGCTCTTCGACTTCCTGTCCTTTTCGAAACCACAAAGACTCCTCCAAGGAAAATCTTAGTGACGATTGATTCTCCTGGGACAAAGCGACTCCTCCTTTCATTTCCTTCACGTAAAATCACTATGTCACTTACACTTTATGAATTATCTATTTTATTTATGATAAAAAAGCGTTGTGGAAGAAAAAAAGAATCGGGGTTTTTGTATTTTTCTAAAAGTAAAAGGCTGCGACTTAACTTAATTACGTATAAAAAGCACCCGCTAATTTGGCAGGTGCTCTATACAATGGTTATTTAAGTGTTGAAAACGCAACTTCTGCTGCTTGAATCGTTTTTTTAATATCCTCATCGGAGTGTTCTGTCGATAAGAATAGTCCCTCAAATTGGGATGGCGGAAGGAATATGCCTTGGTCGGCCATTTGCCGATAATATTCGGCAAAGAATTCTAAATTTGAATGTTTCGCTTTTTCATAGTTGATGACCTCTTCATTAGTAAAGAAAAAGCCAATCATCGAGCCAGCGCGGTTAAACGTAATTGGAATATCATATTTCTCAGCCGCCGCCTTATAACCTTTTTCCAGCATATCGCCTTTCTTAATAAATTCCTCGTAATCTGCTGGTGTCAGCTGACTTAATGTTTCATAGCCGGCAGTCATCGCAAGCGGATTTCCTGACAATGTCCCTGCCTGGTAGATGGGACCGCTTGGCGCGATCTGTTCCATGATTTCGGCTTTGCCGCCGTATGCTCCAACCGGAAGCCCGCCGCCGATTACTTTTCCTAGACATGTAAGGTCAGGTGTGATACCGAAATAGCCTTGAGCACAGTTATAACCGACACGAAAACCTGTCATTACTTCATCAAAAATCAGCAATGCCCCGTATTCACTCGTAATCTCGCGGAGTCCTTGGAGAAACCCTGGCAGTGGCGGAACAAGACCCATATTTCCCGCTACAGGCTCAACAATAATACAGGCAATATCTTGACCAAATTGTTCAAACGCATACTTTACCCCTTCAAAGTCATTGTATGGCACGGTGATCGTATTCGCGGCAACACCTTCAGGTACACCAGGGCTGTCAGGCAACCCAAGGGTGGCTACTCCTGATCCAGCTTTGATCAAGAGGGAATCGCCATGGCCATGGTAGCAGCCTTCGAATTTTAAAATCTTATTGCGGCCGGTATAGCCCCGTGCCAAGCGTAGGGCGCTCATGGTGGCTTCTGTTCCCGAATTGACCATTCTAATAATTTCAATAGAAGGGACACGGTCCTGAACTAGCTGCGCCAATTTATTTTCCAATAATGTTGGAGCACCAAAGCTCGTGCCATTTTCAGCGGCTGTTTTCAAGGCTTCGACAACACGTTTGTTGGCATGTCCTAAGATGAGGGGTCCCCATGAAAGAACGTAGTCGATATACTCGTTGCCGTCAATATCATAAATCTTTGACCCTTTTCCTCGTTCCATAAAGATCGGATCCAAATTAACGGATTTAAAGGCGCGGACAGGACTGTTAACTCCGCCGGGCATCAATTTTTGGGCTTCTTTAAATGCTTCCTTCGATTTTGTAATGGTGCGCATCTTATTCCCTCATTTCAGAATTATTGTTCATCCTTTAACCAGCGGCACGCATCCTTTGCTGCATAGGTAATAATCATATCAGCACCGGCACGCTTCATACCGACTAACATCTCCATCACCGTCTGCTTCTCATCAATCCAGCCGTTTAGGGCGGCAGCTTTAATCATCGAGTATTCGCCGCTGACATTATAAACGACTACTGGCAGGTTGAAATTATTTTTTATATCCCGAACGATATCAAGGTATGGCAGACCTGGTTTAACGATTAACATGTCAGCGCCCTCCTCAACATCCGATTCTGCCTCTCTAAATGCCTCCATCCGGTTGGCCGGATCCATTTGGTAGGTCTTGCGGTCGCCAAATTGCGGGGCGCCTTCTGCAGCCTCACGGAATGGTCCATAAAATGCCGATGCATATTTAACCGCATAGGACATGATGGGAGTCTCTATAAAACCGGCTTCATCTAAACCGGCACGGATGGCCGCAACAAAGCCATCCATCATATTGGACGGTGCAATAATATCCGCACCGGCTTTTGCCTGGCTGACAGCTGTTTTGACAAGCAATTCGAGGGACTCGTCATTCAGAATTTTTTCACCTTCGACCACTCCACAATGACCGTGGCTTGTATATTCACATAAGCAGGTATCGGCGACAACGAGAATTTCCGGGAAGTGTTGTTTAATATAGCGTGTTGCTACTTGAACAATCCCATGATCATGGTAAGCCTGACCGCCGCACTCATCTTTCGTTGCCGGGATACCGAATAACAGTACAGCCTTAATCCCGTGTGCCGCGATGTCTTCCATTTCGGCTTGAAGATGGTCCATCGATACTTGGAACACACCAGGCATAGATGATACTTCATTGCGGATATTTTCCCCTTCATAAATAAATAGCGGGTAAATAAAATCTTCCGCTCTTAAGTGATTCTCTCTCACAAGTGCACGCATGCTAGCACTTGACCGCAGGCGGCGATGGCGTGAAAATTGAAGCTCCATTTTTTTAACCCCCAAATATTTTTTATGTTACAAAAATACTCTTCTTAGCTATAAATAGTTATTCTTTTTGGCAGTAGCTCTCTACAATTGGCAAAAATGCTGCTTGGAGCCCCCGTCTTCTTCCCTGATAAACTCAACCAAACATTTTAGCATTTCCTTAACTGTATACACCGCGGGGGATGCATGAATCGGCAGGCCAAATTCTCGCAGTTTCTTCTCGGTGACCGGACCAATACAGCCGATCTTACAACACTTTAGCTGCTCTGACAGCCCATATTCATCTACAACAGCCATCAAATGCTCAACGGTTGAAGGACTGGTAAAGGTTAGAATATCTAGTTGCCCTTCTGCCAGTATCTTTGCTAATTTGCGGCGGCTTTCATCCGGCAAATAATTTTCATAAATAACGACTTCATCAACCTCGGCACCGACTTCCATTAAAGAAGCTGCAATATATTCCCGGGCAAGATTTCCTTTAGGGATTAAAACCCGTGAACCGTGGTGAATATGCGGTAAAAATTCCGCAACAAACACTTCCGCAACATAGGCAGAGGGGACAAACTCGACTTGGAACCCTTTTTCCTTTAAAACCGCTTCCGTCCGTTTGCCAATGACTGCAATTTTCGGTAAGTCAGAACCGGCCGCCACAAACGAAAAAAAAGTTTCGACCGTCACATTACTCGTGAAAATAATCCAGTCATATGTATGAAGCCTTTCAACACATTCCTCAAGCTTCTTATTTTTTTCGACAGGGCGAAAGGCAATCAAAGGGATTTCGACAGGAATTCCCCCATAGGCCTTGACAAGCTTGGAGAAGGACTTAGCTTGATCCTTTCCTCTTGGTACAAGAACCTTTTTGTTAAGTAATGGCTCGTCCCCGATCATTTTCCCTCAAGCTCCCGCTTCACTCTATCGATCAAGTCCTTCGCTCCCCTTTCAATCAAAAGGTCAGCAGCTTTAACGCCAAGCTCCTCGGGATTATTCCCTCTTACTTCTTCTTTAAAAATTTCTTGTCCTTCCGGTGAGCCGACAAGTACATTTAAGGCAACCTCATTGTTATCTTCTACATAGGCATAACCGGCAATCGGAACCTGACAGCCGCCCTCCATTTTTTGCAGGAAAGCCCGTTCTGCCCGTACCGCTCTTTCGGTTTTCTTGCAAGTGAATGGTTCTAATAGCCCCAATAATTCTTTGTCATCATCGCGGCATTCAATTGACAATGCACCTTGACCGACAGCAGGTATACAAACATCTGCATCTAAAAATTCTGTTACGACATCAGCTGTCCAACCGAGACGGGAAAGACCTGCCGCCGCTAAAATGATCGCATCGTATTCTTCTGATTCCAATTTTGCTAATCGGGTATCGATATTACCGCGAATCCATTTAATTTCTAAATCCGGACGTTTCGCCAGCAGCTGGGCGCTGCGGCGCAGGCTGCTTGTACCAATGATTGCCCCTGGCTGTAAATCAGCTAATTTCACATGGCCTCTTGAAATCAAAGCGTCACGGTGGTCTTCACGCACTGGCACACAGCCGATCGTCAGCCCCTTTGGCAAAACAGCCGGCATATCCTTCATACTATGAACGGCCATATCGATATCTTTATTCAGCATGGCCTGCTCGATTTCTTTCACAAATAAACCTTTACCGCCCACTTTTGAAAGGGTCACATCTATGATTTTATCACCCTTTGTGACGATTTCCTTTACTTCAAACTCTACACTCGGTGCCAGCTTCTTCAACTGGTCAATGACCCAATTGGTTTGTGTTAATGCCAGCTTGCTGCGTCTTGAACCTACGATAATTTTTCGCATGACTGCCTCCTAAGGTTATGAATACCATAAATGAAAGGATGATAATTGTCCAAACAAGAAAAAATTAATTAATACGATTAAAAATGATGCCACATTCCAGATGGCCAATTTTTTCCCCGATAGATTCTTCACTATTCGTAAGTATAAATAGATGCTATAAACCGTCAATAATAAAAACGATCCGATAATTTTAATATCGTACCAAGGCATGCCGGGCAGCTTTAGAAAGGCCCACTGCAGGCCTAGGATTAAGCTTAACAGAAGCATGGGAACACCAATGACAGCAGTTATGTAAGACAACCTTTCCAGCTTCTCCAAATCTGCAAGCCTTAATAGCCTTGTCCCCCACCTCTTCCTTTTCAATAAATCGTATTGCAAAAGATATAATATTGAAAAGACGAAGGATAATGAAAATGCCCCGTAAGACAGAATCGCCATCGTGATATGAATCAACAGCAATTCAGACACCAGCTGCTTCGCCATAACATGGGAATGACATTGTATGGGAGCAAATGTATGAATCGCCAAGACGATAAAGCCAAGAATATTTGTAAAAAAAACAATGAAATCAACCCGTAATAAGCGATTTATCCCAAGTGACAAGGTGATTAATACCCAAGCATAAAAATACAGTCCCTCGAAAATCGTTAAAACGGGGAACCTTCCTGTTTCTTTCATATAAAGAATAAGGAAAGCCGTCTGTAAAACCCATACAAATGCAAGTAACCAGAAGGCAATCCGGTTTGCCCTCCGGTTATGATGAATGAAATCAAAAAAATATAACAATACACTTAGGGCATAAAGAACAACCGTAACTTCATGAACCCTTGTCATAAAGACGCTAATCATATCGCTTGGCTCCCTATGACTGAAGGGAAGCATGCGCTTCGATAACCGGCAGTTTATTCGTTTCGGTTGATTTCAATTGCTGTTCTTTTACAAGTTCTTCTATATTAAATATCTTCATAAAGAAATCCATCTTTAATTCTCGATCTGGTTCCTCAGCCAATTCCTTCGCTTGTAAAATCGGATCCTTTAACATTTGATTAATAATACTCTTCGTATGTTTACTCAAAACCTTTTTATCTCGCTCCGTTAAATGGGGCAGCTTTCGTTCTAAGCTAATCATTGTTTCCGCCTGTATGGCAAGTGCTTTTTCCCTTAGGGCGGAAATGACTGGAATCACCCCTAGCATCCCTAACCATTGTTTAAAGTCAACGATCTCTTTTTCAATCATCAGCATAATTTTCGCTGCCGCCTTTTGCCGTTCCTGCATATTGGCTTCGACAATTCCTTCAAGATCGTCGATGTCATATAAAAAGATATTTTCTAGTTCGGCAATTCTTGGGTCCAGATCACGCGGCACGGCAATATCAACCATAAATAACGGCTTACCTCTACGCCGTTTCTCAACATGAGCCATCATTTCTTTTGTAATCACAAAATCCTTCGCTCCAGTTGAGCTAATCAAGATATCGGCTTCCACAAGGGAGTTCTGCAACTCCTCTATCGATCTTGCTTCACCATGAAAACGGGTTGCAAGGTCTATGGCTTTATCATACGTCCGGTTAATCACTGTAACCTTCCTTACACCATTACCGTACAAATTCTGAACAGCTAATTCTCCCATTTTCCCGGCACCGAAAATAACAACATGCTTATTTGCCAGTGATCCAAAAATTTTCTTTGCCAATTCAACTGCCGCATAGCTGACAGAAACAGCATTAGCGCCGATTTCTGTTTCGGAATGGGCCTTTTTCGCTAAAGTAATAGCTTGTTTAAATAAGTGGTTAAATATCGAACCTGTCACGCCATGCTCTTGGGCTTCGGTAAAGCTTGTTCGAACCTGCCCAAGGATTTGCGTCTCCCCTAAAACCATGGAATTGAGTCCGCAGGTCACGCTCAATAGATGTTCCACTGCACCGTCGTCTTCATAAATATATAAAAACGGAGAAAATTCAGCCTGCCCCATTCCAAACCTTTGCGCTAAGAATTCCTTCACATAATAACGGCCTGTGTGTAATTGATCAACGACAGCGTATATTTCTGTACGATTGCAGGTAGAAAGGATTACATTTTCGAGGATGCTTTTCTTTGTTTTTAATTGTTTCATCGCATCCACAAGATCGGTTTCATTGAGAGTCATGCGCTCACGGATTTCGACAGGGGCAGTTTTATAGTTCAAACCGACAACTAAAATATGCATTCGTTAAAAGACACCCCCAACATTTGAAGACAGTACGATCTAATTAAATTATATCATGTCCTTTTTTGCTTATCTTAAAAAAATGTGAACATAATACGACACTATATGTTAATATAGAAAGTTGAAAAGACTTGTCCCGTAATTTATCTCCCTTTGTACAGTATCAAAAAAATTGGCAGGATTCAAGTGAACCTTACTGGAAGTGGTGGTTGCAATGAAAAACCAACGGATTTTTTCCGGGATTATTCTCATTGGCTTTGGAGCTTACTTTTTACTGCAGCAAGCGGGAATTCCTTTTTTTCAACAATTCTCGACTTGGCCAACTTTAATTCTTATAGTCGGGGCAGCCTTTTTAGGTCAAGGTTATGGGGCACATGATGCTGAAGCCATTCTTCCTGGAGTCATTAATTTCGGCTTTGGTCTCCATTTTCAGCTTGTCGGACGGCTTAGCTTCTGGCCGCAAAACCATATTGGCATGTTAATCCTGATGATCTCGATTGGGTTCTTTCTACGCTTCTTAAAAACAAACACTGGTTTGTTCCAAGCATTCCTCTTTCTCATCTTATCCGTCATGCTGCTTTTTTATGATACAATCGCCGGCTATTTCGGATGGTTACAAAGTGGAGCGAGCTTTATAGGGAAATTTTGGCCGGCACTTCTAATCGTTGTTGGTTTCTATTTTCTCTTAAAAAAGAAAAAGTAAACGCCCGGCGTTTACTTTTTCACATTATTTACATATAGCTTTCTATAACGGTCCACGCTTTGTCTTTTCCTTCACCCGTCTCAGCTGAAAAAAGAACGATGTGATCGTCCGCCTCAAGGTCTAACGTTTCCTGCGCCATCCTTAAATGCTTTTGCCATTTACCCTTTGGAATCTTATCGGCCTTCGTTGCAATCACGATGCAGGGAATTTCATAATGCTTGAGAAAATCATACATCATTACATCATCTTTAGTAGGAGGGTGCCGCAGATCAACAATCAAGACAACGGCCTTTAATTGCTCACGGGTCGTAAAATACGTTTCAATCATTTTTCCCCAGGCAGCACGCTCTGACTTTGACACCTTGGCATACCCATAACCGGGAACATCGACAAAGTGAAGCACTTCATTTATGAGATAAAAGTTTAACGTTTGTGTTTTTCCGGGCTTGGAGGAAATTCTCGCAAGCCCTTTTCGGTTCAACATTTTATTGATAAAGGAAGACTTTCCCACATTGGAACGCCCGGCAAGGGCAAATTCCGGCAGCTCTGTTTCCGGGTACTGTTCCGGTTTTACTGCACTAATAACAATATCCGAGCTTGTTACCTTCATTTTGCGCCACCTTCTAATAAGGCATGCTTCAATACCTCATCCACATGTGATACCGGAACAAACACCAATTCATTGCGGACACTTTCGGGGATGTCATCAATATCCATTTCATTGTCCTTTGGAAGAATAACTTTTGTTAGCCCAGCACGATGGGCACTAAGTGTTTTCTCTTTTAAACCGCCAATGGGAAGCACTCGGCCCCGTAACGTAATTTCTCCGGTCATCCCTACCTCACGGCGTATTGGCTTGCCAGTTAAGGCAGAAACGAGTGCTGTGGCAATGGTAATTCCTGCTGATGGACCATCTTTTGGGACGGCCCCCTCTGGAACGTGAATATGGATATCATATTTTTCATGAAAGTCCTCTTCAATACCTAATTCCTTCGTTTTCGAGCGAACATAGCTAAAAGCGGCCTGGGCTGATTCCTTCATGACATCGCCCAATTTACCAGTAAGAACAAGCTTGCCTTTTCCGGGAGCAAGGGAGACTTCAATTTGCAGCGTATCCCCGCCAACGGTTGTGTAAGCTAAACCGGTTGCCACACCGACTTGATCTTCGGTTTCTGCCTGACCGTAACGGAATTTAGGTTTTCCTAAAAATTCTTCAACGGTTTTTTCGGTAACGACGACGCGCTTCTTCTCTCCGGAAACAATTATTTTGGCTGTTTTGCGGCAAATGGCTGCCATTTGCCGCTCAAGACTGCGTACGCCAGCTTCTCTTGTATAATAACGGACAACTTTTAAGATCGCCTCATCACGGACCTGCAGAGTCCTTTTCGTTAGTCCATTTTCTTTAATCTGCTTAGGGAGCAAGTGATCTCGAGTGATATGAACTTTTTCAAGCTCGGTATAGCCGGCGATTGAGATAATTTCCATTCTGTCTAACAACGGACCAGGGATGGTTGCCAGATTATTCGCAGTAGCAATAAACATTACCTTTGATAAATCGTATGTTTCCTCAATATAATGATCGCTAAAATTATGGTTTTGTTCCGGGTCTAATACCTCTAAGAGTGCCGCTGATGGATCGCCACGAAAGTCACTGGACATTTTATCAATTTCATCGAGCAAAAATACCGGGTTAATCGTTCCCGCCTTTTTCATCCCTTGAATGATACGGCCAGGCATGGCACCAACATATGTTCTCCGGTGTCCGCGAATTTCCGATTCATCGCGGATTCCACCCAGTGATACACGGACAAAATGACGGTTAAGGGATGTAGCGATTGACCGGGCCAGGCTTGTTTTGCCGACACCAGGAGGTCCAACAAGACAAAGAATCGGTCCTTTTAACGAATTCGTCAGTTTTTGGACTGCTAAGTATTCGAGGACACGCTCCTTTACTTTTTCAAGGCCATAATGGTCTTCACTTAATATCTTCTCGGCCCGTTCAATATTAATATCATCTTCTGTCTTTTTGGACCATGGCAGCGAAATAAGCCATTCAATATAATTGCGAATAACCGCACTTTCCGCTGAATTGGCTGGAACCTTTTCATAGCGATCCAGTTCCTTCATGGCTGCTTGATAAATATGTTCCGGCATACCAGCTTGCTCAATTTTTTCCGTCAAGTCAGCAATTTCCCCGGTCTTTCCCTCTTTATCGCCTAATTCCTTTTGGATGGCTTTCATTTGTTCCCGTAAATAGTATTCCTTTTGTGTTCTTTCCATTGAACGCCTTACACGCTGGCCGATCTTCTTTTCAAGATTGAGCACTTCTTTTTCATTATGAATAATGTTGATAACATAGTTCATTCTTTGTTTCGTGTCAATCGTTTCTAGTATTTCCTGCTTTTCCTTCAGCTTGATAGGGAGATGAGAGGCGATAATATCGGCCATTCTTCCGGGTTCTTCGATATCAGCAACGGAAGCAAATGTTTCAGCAGAGATTTTCTTGGATAGTTTTATGTATTGCTCAAAATAATCAAGCATCGTCCTCATTAATGCTTGATCTTCGACATCGTTCAATTCAGGGTCTTCATATGTAACGATTTGAACAGAGTAATAATCGTCTTCATCATAAAAGGAAACGACTTCTGCTCGCTTCAGTCCCTCCACCAATACTCGAATCGTCCCATTCGGCAGCTTTAACATTTGCTTTACCTTTGTTAAGGTCCCATAGCGATATAAATCTTCTTCAGCAGGCTCGTCAACTCCGACATCCTTTTGAGTAGTTAAAAATATTAAATGGTCATCTACCATTGCTCTTTCAAGTGCCTGTACTGACCGTTCACGTCCAACATCTAGATGTAGGACCATCGTTGGATATACTAGCAAACCCCGAAGCGGCAGGAGGGGGACAATCCTTTCGTTCTTATTCGTCAAAGTACTGCACCTCCATGTTATACGTCTTTGTACAATTCTATCTCATTTATTTTTTAGTGTCTAATTTTAGCTATTTGCCCTTTTTCATTGAAAAACTCCGGTTCGCTTGGTTTACAAACCGAAGTTTACTTCACTGCTGGATTGGTAGTCCATTAAATAGATTCTTTTTTCGTTAATTCGATAGATGCAGGAACCACATTATGTTTGTCGATGTCATGGACTAAGGCGATATCAAACACTTCCTGCAGGTGCGTAACCGGTATAATGTGAATACCTTTGACTTCATTTAAAATGTTTTGCATGTTCTCTTCCGGGATAATCACCGTTTTCGCCCCCGCCTTTTTGGCCGCCTTTACCTTCGGATACACCCCACCGATTGGTTTCACATTGCCATGAATACTAATTTCTCCTGTCATTGCTACTGTATTGTCAATCGGAATTTTATAAATAGCAGAATAGATTCCTGTGGCCATCGCAATTCCTGCGGATGGTCCGTCAATCGGAACCCCGCCCGGGAAATTCACATGGATATCATAGTCGTTCGCAGGAACCCCCATCGATCGTAACACCGTGATGACATTTTCAATCGATCCCCGGGCCATGCTCTTTCGCCGAATGGATTTCCCTTGACCGCCAATACTTTCTTCTTCCACTATTCCCGTAATATTTATCGTTCCTTTTTCTTTCGCTGGAATAACAGTTACTTCGATTTCAAGCAATGCTCCAGAATTCGGACCATAAACAGCCAAACCGTTAACAAGACCGATTTGTGCACGATCATTAATCATCCGCTCCATCCGTGGTGTCAACTGACTAGAATGGATAACCCATTCGATATCCTCATCCTTAATAAAATTTCGTTCCTCCGTAATTGCCAGACCTGCTGCAATTTGGATCATATTAACGGTTTCCCGGCCATTTCTCGCATAGGTAGAGAGAGTATGAACGCCAGACTCATTGATATTCATATTGACCTTTGCTGCCGCTTTTTTCGCAACCGTTACAATCTCTTCCTGTGTTAAATCGCGAAAAAACACCTCCATACAACGTGACCGAATGGCTGGGGGAATTTCGCTCGGCGTTCTTGTTGTTGCCCCGATTAAGCGAAAGTCAGCCGGTAGACCATTCTTAAAAATATCATGGATGTGCGTTGGAATTTGTGTGTTTTCTTCATGATAATAAGCACTCTCCAAAAACACTTTCCTGTCTTCTAATACCTTTAACAGCTTGTTCATTTGAATCGGATGCAGTTCACCAATCTCATCAATGAATAATACACCGCCATGGGCATTTGTCACCGCACCTTGTTTTGGCTGCGGAATACCAGCCTGTCCCATTGCCCCTGCCCCTTGATAAATCGGGTCGTGAACAGAGCCAATCAGTGGATCCGCAATTCCTCGTTCATCAAATCTTGCGGTCGTGGCATCTAATTCGATAAAAACAGATTCTCGTTTGAATGGTGATTTCGCATTCTTTTTTGCTTCTTCCAAAACTAATCTTGCGGCAGCTGTTTTTCCAACTCCTGGAGGGCCATAAATGATGACATGCTGCGGGTTTGGTCCGCATAAGGCAGCCTTTAACGATTTAATCCCATCCTCTTGACCGACAATATCTTGAAAATTTGTCGGCCTTACTTTCTCCGATAATGGTTCTGTTAAGGAGATGGATCTCATCTTTCGCAGTTGATCCATTTCTTTTCGGGACTCCCGATCGATTGAAACCTTTTGAGTCCGTTGGGTTTTTAACAGATTCCAAAAATATAGTCCAATGATTATTCCAAAAAACAGCTGTATAAATAAGGCAATCCCCGTCCAACTCATCTTTTTTCCTCCTGCACCAAATTACTCAATTGATAATAATAATAAGTATTTCCTGCAGGTAGATGGAATAAACAAAAAAATTTAGAAATAGGAGTTATGGTTTATATTGGCTATTTTTAAATTTTTTTGGTTAAGACAACATTAGAAAAGCGCAAGCGCCCTGGTCAGCCCCGACAAGTATAAGCCACTCCTGAATAGAAGGCGCTCTTTGCCTTCAATTCAGGAGTGGCTTATAACCTCGAGGGGCTAGGCGCTGAAGCTGGACAATTCTCAAAGTCGAAAACATATAAATTCTGATACTATGATAAAGACCCGGCAGCAACGCCGGGCCTTGTACATTAAGCTGATTTTTCTTCAACAATGACGGTTCCATCTTCTAAAATTAGCTTAGGAACACTGTTATTCACAATTGTATCCTTCGTGATAATACATTTTGAAATATCGTCACGAGATGGAAGATCGAACATTACATCTAACATAATGACTTCAATGATCGAGCGTAAACCGCGGGCACCTGTTTTGCGTTCAATTGCTTTTTTGGCAATCTCTTTAAGGGCTTCGTCTTCAAATTCTAACTCAACATTATCGATCTCAAGCATTTTTTGGTATTGTTTCACAAGTGCATTTTTTGGCTTCGTTAAAATTTCGATTAATGCGTCTTCATCCAACGGTTCAAGACTAGCAATAATTGGCAAACGGCCAATAAATTCAGGAATTAACCCAAATCGTAATAAATCTTCCGGCAGCACTTTGGATAGAAGTTCTTTTGATGTAACTTCCTGTTGCTTTGAATCTGAACCAAAACCGATTACCTTCTGACCTAAACGGCGTTTAATGATGGGCTCAATCCCATCAAAGGCTCCACCACAAATAAATAAGATGTTTGTTGTATCAATTTGGATAAATTCTTGATGCGGGTGCTTTCTGCCGCCCTGTGGCGGAACACTAGCAACCGTGCCTTCAAGAATTTTTAATAACGCTTGCTGAACACCTTCACCGGATACGTCACGTGTAATCGATGGGTTTTCAGATTTACGGGCAACTTTATCAATTTCATCGATATAAATAATGCCCTTTTCTGCCTTTTCAACATCATAATCAGCCGCTTGAATTAATTTTAATAAAATATTTTCAACATCTTCCCCAACATAGCCGGCCTCTGTAAGAGATGTAGCGTCCGCAATTGCAAACGGTACATTCAAAATCCGTGCCAATGTTTGCGCTAATAGGGTTTTTCCACTCCCTGTTGGTCCAATCATACAAATATTACTTTTCGAAAGTTCGACATCGTCAATTTTGCTGTTGGAATTAATCCGTTTATAGTGATTATAAACGGCAACCGATAATGCCTTTTTCGCTTTATCTTGGCCGATCACATAATCATCGAGGATTTCGCAAATCTCTTTTGGTTTTGGAACATCTTTAAATTCAACTTCTTCTTCTGTCCCCAACTCTTCCTCAACGATTTCTGTGCAAAGTTCGATACATTCGTCACATATATAAACCCCAGGTCCTGCCACTAATTTTCGAACTTGATCCTGAGTTTTACCACAGAACGAACATTTTAATTGTCCTTTTTCATCATTAAATTTAAACAAACCTTTCACCCCTTGAAACATAAAATCCTTTATTATATAAATCGCGATTCCCACAAACATTAGTATCAACTGAATTGTATGTATTTTGCATTGTATCACATTTGGCCGACAGACTAGAAATAAAAAGCTTTATCGTAATATGTTTTTCATTTTTGTGGAATCGCGATTTAAAACAAACGTACGCCTTCATCTTAGCCATCTTTTTTAAAAAATAAATCATCATGCATGGAATAAATAATTCGCTTTAAAAATTATTTTTCCTGCCTATTGTTAAAAATGTTCCCTACTATAAGTATAATATGTAATTGAAAAAATGTATAAAATAAGGCACGACTAAAGATCGTGCCTTATGGTATAGTAAAAATTACTTCTTATTTTCGATAAGAAAGTCGACCGCTTTTTGCAATTTAAGATCCGCTTTGATGCCTTCTACACCGCCAAGAGCAGCTTTAATGTCATTCGTGCTCATATTGTACATTCCTGACATTTTCTCCAGCTCTTCGTTAACTTCTTCGTCTGTAACCTCAAGATTTTCAGCCTTCGCAATAGCTTCGAGCGTTAAGTTGTTCTTTACACGCTTTTCCGCTTCTTCTTTCATCTGTTCACGAAGAGCTGACTCATCCTGACCGGAGAATTGGAAGTAAAGCTCAAGATTCATTCCTTGCATTTGCAGACGTTGTTCAAATTCTTGGAGCATACGGTTGACTTCGTTTTCTACCATTACCTCTGGAATCTCAACTTGGGCATTATCAGCGGCTTTTTCCACAAGGGAATCTCTCAGGTGATGCTCCGCTTCATGCTTTTTGCTGTCTTCTAAGCGAGTTCTGATTTTTTCTTTTAATGCCTCTAATGTTTCTACTTCTTCATCCACATCTTTTGCAAACTCGTCATCTAATTCAGGCAGCTCTTTTGCTTTGATTTCGTGTACCGTAACCTTGAAAGTTGCTGGTTTACCTGCAAGCTCTGCTGCATGATATTCTTCAGGGAATGTTACTTCCACATCTTTAGATTCGCCTGCTTTTACACCTATAAGCTGTTCTTCAAAGCCAGGAATGAATGAATTGGAACCTATTTCAAGTGAATAGTTTTCAGCTTTCCCGCCCTCAAATTCTTCACCATCTACAAAGCCGTTAAAGTCGATTACAACTGTATCACCATTTTCAGCCGTTCCCTCTTCTTTAACCACTAGCTCCGCTTGACGATTTTGCAATGTTTCAAGTTCATTCTGCACATCTTCATCTGTAACGGTTGTATCTAATTCTTCAATTTCAAGACCTTTGTATTCACCTAACGTGACTTCAGGCTTAACCGTAACAGTTGCCTTGAAGATGAGGTCTTTTCCTTTTTCCATTTGCTCAATGTCAATTTCAGGACGATCGACAGGCTCGATTCCTGTCTCATCAATTGCATTGCCATATGCATCTGGTAGAAGAATGTCTAATGCATCTTGATATAGTGATTCAACACCGAAACGTTTTTCAAATAATGAGCGAGGCACTTTTCCTTTACGGAAGCCTGGAACGCTTACTTTTTTAACTACTTTTTGGAATGCCGTATCTAAACCTTTGCTAACCTTTTCAGCGCTAACTTCAACTGTTAGAACACCGCGGCTCCCTTCTAACTTTTCCCATTTTGCAGTCATACTTTTTCCCTCCAACATCTATTCTCATTTCATTCTTTACGAATTAAATGCAGGCGTATGTCTTGTCTATCAAGTCATGTCCTATTTTTTAATGTAAAATAATCCTTTTTACACAATGCAACCCCTACATTATACCATAGGAATTATTTCTTTCAACAGCGAAGCCTACAGTTTGGGATAAGAAATTTTCTCAATCATTTCTATCTGCCTTATCGCCTGTTCCATTTCTTCTGGTATTGCTTTATATTCTTTAGCACGTTCGGTGATTCGCGATTCAATTCCATAATATTCCTCCGCGAGTAAATGAAAGGCGGCACTCCAGGCAGTAGAACTTTCCGGCTTTAATTCCAGCGGATAACTAATGAAAAAAATCCGTTCGATTAATGCTACTATACTTTCATAAAAGGCCGGATTGCTGCTTGCCAGCCGATCCTCTATAATTTCTTTAATCTCCATCATCTTTGGCTGCAGTCTGGCATCAGGGAGCTCGGTTGCAATCACCTTCTTTTGGATGGCAAATTTATTGACTGTCACTGGCAAATCAATTTCCTGTTCTTTTAACAGGTTTAACAATATCGTTTTTAGAAATGGATGACCTGAATCCGCCTTTAAATACTCTTCTATTTCATTGAAAAAGGGACGGATGTTTTTATCAGCAAGACTTGAAACCAATAACAGCTGGTCGTTTAAATTGTTATCCGACAAAAGCCCCAGCTCTTGATTGCCGTCGTTGGTTGGCGAAGGTTCTGCAGATTCTTCATGATGAGCCGCCATTTTTCGACTGAATTGCAGAATTGTTAAGAAATGTTCATACTTCTCCGGTGGGACCTCTTTTTCATCCAGCAGCGCTTCAATGGTTGTTATAATTTCTTGATATTCGTGAAGCTGAATCAGTACCGTCAAATATAAATCCACCATTTGAAAATAGTCGCCGATTCCTTTTAATAGCATTTCTTTCGCCAGTGTCTTTGCTTTTGGAAAGGCCCCGGCCTCAAAATAGGCCATCACCAGTCCTATTAGGATCTCCTCGTTGTTCGGATCGTGTTCCATTGCTGCTTCTAGCAGACCAATCGCCTCGGAAAACTTCCCATTGTGCAAGCTTTCTATCCCTTTATCTAGTAACCTTTTTTCCATTCCGGGAAAAAATATCACATTGTCTTGTCTTTTTACCCGGTTCCGCTTTTTCATAAAGATCCGCCCTTTGGCATATTGATGACCATTAGTTTAGCATAATGAAATGGTAAAAAAAACTCACCTAAAATGGTGAGTTTTGATATCTGGTATGTAGTATGGCGTCCCAGGAGAGATTCGAACTCCCGACCGTACGCTTAGAAGGCGTATGCTCTATCCAGCTGAGCTACTGGGACACTCTAGTGTTTAACAAAGACAAGATTTATTATATTATCCTAACATCTAAAAGTCAACAGCTTTTGCGATTTTTTAAAAGAAAAGCGCAAAAGCTGGAGCTGGACAATTCTTAAAATCAAAACTTATGCTTTCTTATCGTTTGACTGAAACGGGGAGGGCCCTCTCCCCGCCGTCATTAGCTAATGTTAAAGGTATGAGCTAAGTTTGTAAGCTCCCAACCATTTGATTCATAGACAGACATGTTGACCGTATCATCTAGCAACTCGAGAATGACATATGTTTTTTCGATGCGGCCGCGCGGCAAACGGATGCTGCCTGGATTGAGAAATAATATGCCGTCCACCACCTCTGCACCTAATTCATGTGAGTGTCCAAAACAAACGATATTGGCATTTACTTCCTGCGCTTTGTATTGTAAATTCATTAACGACGATTTTACAGAATAATGATGACCATGGGTAATAAAGAACTTTTTACCCGCAACATTTGTGATCAGCTCCAAAGGAAAATCGCCGAAATCACAATTCCCTGCCACCGTAAAGTATCCCGTTATCGCTTTATTATCTGGCATCAGCTGTGAATCACCGCAATGGATCATTAAATCCACCTCTCTTTGATGCCTTTCGCGAATCGCCACAAGCTCCTTCGTTAACCCATGACTATCACTAACAACAAGAACCTTACTCATAGCTGCTCAGCTCTTTCTATATGGGAATCTAGTACTTCATCCAATTTTTTCAAAGCATTGGCACGATGGCTGATTTTATTTTTTTCATCTGAGGTAAGCTCAGCCATGGCCACACCTTTTTCCGGGACAAAAAATATCGGATCATACCCAAAGCCATTTGTTCCTCTTCGTTCTTCGAGGATTCGTCCTTCACAGGTGCCTGACACCGTAAAGGTTTCCTGGCCTGGAACAGCAACCGCTAAAGCACAATAAAATTTTGCTGTTCTCTTTTCTTCTGGAATGCCTTTTAATTCTGATAATACTTTATCAATATTGTTATTATCGTTTTTCAGTTCACCTGCATAGCGGGCGGAATAGATACCTGGTCTTCCTTCTAATGCGTCAATCATCAGACCGGAATCATCACCAATGACCATTTTATTCAATGCGTTTGAAACCGCCTCAGCCTTTAGTATCGCATTTTCCTCAAACGTCGAGCCAGTCTCCTCGACCTCGGGGAATTCAGGAAAATCCAGCAAAGTCTTCACAGCGATTCCTCTTGGTGAAAAAACATTCTCAAACTCTCGCGCTTTTCCAGGGTTTTTTGTTGCAATAATGACTTCTTTCATTGTAAACTCCTCTTTTCAGAAACGGGGTGGAACGGGGCAAAAATTTGCTAGTGCTCTTGGCTTAATAACAGAATATACCCATTATCAAACTAGCATGGCTGGTTTTTTGCTCACTCCACCTTTATTATAATAGTTAGTATACCACTCGTAATCAGTTAATGAACTGCGGGTTTAGTTAAATAATTTACAGTTTTTTTATTTAATCTATTTCCTTCTGCGTCCGTCAATTTTTTTCGTTATTTCTTCTCCTAATGCGGCCTTTTGCTGTTCAAACAATTCCATCAGTCCTTCCTGGGCGGCATGTAACAAATCGTGGAGCTGCTCATAGGAAAAGGTGGATTCCTCGCCCGTTCCTTGCAGTTCGACAAATTCACCACTGCCTGTCATCACCACGTTCATATCTACATGGGCTTTAGAATCCTCAGCATAATTAAGGTCGAGCACCGTTTTGTCATTCTTCAGAATCCCGACGCTAGTAGCAGCCAAATAATCAAAAATCGGGAATTTCGCCAATGACTTTTTCTCGGCTAATGAGTTTAATGCCAGTGTCATGGCAACAAATGCCCCTGTAATCGAGGCGGTTCTTGTACCGCCATCTGCCTGGATCACATCACAGTCAATCCAAACCGTCCGCTCACCGATTACCCCGAGGTCAACCACTGCTCGCAATGCCCGTCCGATTAACCGCTGAATTTCCATTGTTCGACCAGAGACCTTTCCTTTAGAGGACTCCCGGATATTTCTCGTCTCGGTGGCTCTAGGCAGCATGGAATATTCGGCTGTAATCCATCCCTTTCCTTCTCCTCTCATAAAAGGAGGGACGCGGTCCTCGATACTTGCTGAACAAATTACCTTCGTATTTCCTACGGATATGAGCACGGAGCCTTCCGGGTGCATTAAATAGTTTGTTTCAATATGTATGGGTCTTAACTGCAGCGGTTCCCTTCCATCAACACGCAAAACACTTCCTCCTTCAATTATCATTAAGAAAGAGGCGGCGTGCGTGCCAACCTCCTCTCATTGTCCTTTATTATAGTATAACAAAAATACCCTTTTAGAAACTACCTGTATTGACTTTTTCTGGACGAGTTACCGGTTCGGAAAGTTTCTTCCCTTGATCATTCTTAATTTCTGCTTTCCCATTTACTTGAATGGCTACTTTTTCAATTCCCTTTTGCTCAGTTAAGGTAAGAACAAGAGCATCTAATAAATGCTGTGAGACAACCTTTTCCTTGAAACTGCCATAGACATTTTCATCAAAGTTTAACGTCACCTTGCCATTCTCAATTTTTGGTTTATTCAGCAGTGTTACATCAGGCATGAAATCAGAAACAAGGTTTGATTTGTCACTTGGCCCTTTTACTAACTCCTTTACAGCCGCTGCAATAGAATCTGTTTTGCTGTTTTCAACCCTGCGTGTTACCGGTACATAATAATAGGAACCTTCTTCACCGCCAATGAAATAAACCGTTACTTGCTTCGTGTTGGTCATATCCACCACATCCTCGACATCGACATTAATCCCGGAGGCTCTGGAGAGATTTTCACTAATCGGGGTTCCCTTTACAGGCATTTTCGAAAGCGTATGACCGTTCATTTTCAGCTTGACAGTGTCCACATTATCGAATTGAGTGAGTGTCCAAGTAACCGATTGAAGAATTTTTGTTTCATCTTCCGGCTGGTAATTCTTAAATTCCTTTGAAAAATTAACCGTTGCAACGCCGTCTTTAATATCTACAGAAAGATCCGTGGCTTCAGGTAACACCGCCTTAAACCCATTCGGCAGCATCTCGGTAACAGGGCCATTGGCCACTAGGTATTGGAGCGCCTGTTTTGCTACCGATTTTGTTGTTGGCAGGTTTATTGTTTGCGGTACAACATAGCCGTTTTTATCAATCAGATAAAGTTCTGTCTTTACCATGTTCTCTGTTTTTTCGGTTGTTGGTTTCTTACTTTCCTTCTGGTCGGTGACAGATATTGTTTTTGGCGGATCAATTTTCTTCTTCGTTTCGCCGCCCAATAAACCACAGCCGGATAACAGCATTGTTGAAGTCAGGACAGTGTAGCCCAGAATTTTCGCTTTATTTTTAAACATATTATCCCCCCAAAGACAGTTTGTACTATTATGTATACGAGCCTAAGGAAAAATTAGACCGTCTTTGGAAAGAAAATTTGAGCAGATTAATGCTAGTTTCAATGTTATAAAGAAGGTGTGAGCAACATCCGGCTTCACTTCAGTCGAAGAAATACGAACATGTTGATTCGTTTTGCGATTCTCCACCGCTTTTCTTTCAAGTCTATAGTTTGATTTTTTTTACATGATTGGTTGGAAATAGGGGGCCGAGCCACTGGGACGCAATCTTCGAAAAAATCCATGTTGAACCGGTTGTGTAAAACTCATGTACCGGATCTTCTTCTCCGGAAGCCAGCTGCCCGTTATATTCCAAGATTGCACTTACCTCCCGAGCAGTCTCACCGCCTGAACTAATTACGTTTACTGTATCACCCATTTCCTTTTTAATCAGCGGTTCAAGCAAAGGATAATGGGTACAACCTAAGATTAATGTATCTAAGTTTTGATCTAACAATGGCTTTAATGCTTCATGAACGACCTTTTCAGCAATTGGACCATCATATTCACTGCTCTCTACCAGCGGAACAAATTTAGGACAGGCCTGGCTTTGAATAAAAAGCCGGCTATTTAGTGATTTCAAGGCCTTTTCATATGCCCCGCTTTTCACGGTTCCTTCGGTACCGATAATACCAACCCGGTAATTTTTCGTCCGCTTAATAGCCGTCCGTGCTCCAGGGTTAATGACGCCAAGAACAGGGATTGACAGTTTCTTACGAATGTCCTCCAGAGCTGCTGCCGTTGCCGTATTACAGGCGATTACCAGCATTTTAATATTTTTTTCTAATAAAAAATTCGTTAATTGCCAAGTAAATCTTTTTACTTCCTTTCTTGTCCTTGGTCCATAAGGGCAGCGTGCTGTATCACCTAAGTAAATTATTTTTTCGTTGGGAAGCTGCCGCATTATCTCTTTGGCAACTGTTAACCCGCCAACACCGGAATCTATTACACCGATTGCCTGTTTCAAACTTTTCGCCTCATTTAATTCATCCATTCTTTAAAATCAACCGTACCGCACGAAAATCCCACCTTCAAGGTGTTTAACGCATTTTTTGGTGCAGTTTTTCGAGATTATGTTGGAGAAGTTGGATTTCTTCTTCCGAGAAGTCTTTCAGCACTTCTTCCAAATAGACTCGCCGTTTTTTTATCACTTCATCGATAATTCTTTTTCCCTCTTCAAGCAAATGAATTTGTACTACACGGCGATCGTGGGAGTCTTTTACCCGTTCGACCAAAAGGTTTTTCTCCATTCGGTCAACAAGATCAGTCGTCGTACTGCATGCCAAATACATTTTATTGGAAAGCTCACCGATTGTCATATCGCCTTCTTCGAAAAGCCATTGTAATGCAACAAACTGTGGCGGTGTAATTTTATAATCACTCAGTAATTCCCTGCCTTTTTGCTTGATAATTCCAGAAATATAGCGTAAATCCTTTTCAATATTTGCAACGCTGTCCCCTTTGCTGCTTTTGGAATTTTCGGGTTTCATGTATTCTACACTCCTAATATACTTCTCCTCATAACAAATATCTAAAGCTTGTCCTTATTTTCTACTTTTTCTGCAAAAAATTCAAGCAATGTGTTGGGTGTCAGGCACCATGTGAATTGTTCACATGGTGCCTGACACCAAAAAACATGAACCGGCCTCCATTATGGATGCCGGCCATGTTCAAAGTTCTAGCTCTCCCATACGAAGGAGTTCTACAACTGCTTGTGATCGCCCCTTTACACCAAGCTTTTGCATGGCATTCGAAATGTGATTGCGAACCGTTTTCTCGCTTATAAATAATTCACCAGCGATTTCTTTTGTTGTTTTGTCTTGAACTAACAGTTCGAATACTTCTCTTTCTCGTTTGGTGAGTAATGGCTTGTGAGTAAATTCATTCTCCTTCAAGTATTGTAACCCTCCTTGCCTTCGCCAGTTATGCACCGGGGGTGGGTATATATTTAGTCACCATATCATATGTGAATTGTGCAAGGGTAGTGACTGTATTTGCCTTACCGGAGAATGAATTTTTCTTTTTTCAATTTATTTTGGTTTCGCATAAATAATGTATCGTTTCGGGGCGTTTCCTACATAACGGAATGGGTAGCAGGTGGTTAAAATTAATTCTTCCTTATCATGCTGTAAGGTAATAATACTTGTATCATCTGCCTTAACAATTTTCGTATGGGTTATTTCATAAGTAAAGTTTCCATAAGGCATTTGTATTATTAAGGAATCACCAAGCTTTAGTTCGCCCAGATGGCGGAATACAGTGTCACGATGCCCGGATAGAACAATTTGTCCATTATCATCCGGAAAATAGGAACCCTTATAATGACCGACACCCTTCTCCAAATCATCCGGGTCCGTACCCTCAATAATCGCCAGTTCCGCTTTAATTTTTGGAATGACGAGAAGCCCCGCAGTATCACCTGTTGCCGGTGCATGATTTTGCTTTTTTGCCGGAGTTGGTTTCCCTGACTGATTTTCGGCTACTATTTCCTTGGCTTTTTTTAACGAAGCCTTTGTTTGCATCTTCACATCAATGAGTTGCCATACCCCGATTCCTGAAATAATTAATCCTATTACGATTAAAATCATTGACAGTTTTGATCTCACTATTCAGAACCTTCCCTTTTCAATCCTTTGTATAATTATAACAAATTATTCTTTAGCAAAACCAAAAAAACCTCTTTTCACAATTGAAAAGAGGTTTTTAATTTTTATTAATCCCTATCGCTTCCGAAGAAGTTCTTAAATGATTGCAGGGTGGCGTCGCGGTTAACGGCCGCAATAGAGGTTGTAATTGGAATCCCTTTAGGACATGATTGAACACAGTTTTGTGAATTTCCGCAGCCGGTTAAACCGCCATCCTCCATAAAGGCATTCAGGCGTTCCGCTTTATTCATCGCCCCGGTTGGGTGTGCGTTAAATAAACGAACTTGATTGAAAACAGCCGGTCCCATGAAGTTTGATTTACTATTCACATTTGGACATGCTTCCAAACAAACACCGCAGGTCATACATTTCGATAACTCGTATGCCCATTGACGCTTTGTTTCAGGCATGCGGGGACCCGGTCCCAAATCATAAGTTCCATCGATTGGAATCCACGCTTTTACCTTCTTCAACGAGTCGAACATTCTGCTGCGGTCAATCTGAAGATCACGGACAACCGGGAAGGTTTTCATTGGGGCCAAACGAATGGGCTGCTCCAGTTTGTCGACAAGGGCCGAACAAGCTTGGCGCGGCTTTCCATTGATAACCATTGAGCAGGCGCCGCAAACTTCTTCAAGACAATTCATATCCCAAGTGACCGGTGTGGTGGCTTGTCCCTTTCTGTTGACAGGGTTTCTGCGAATTTCCATTAACGCTGAAATCACGTTCATATTCGGACGATACGGTACTTCGAATTCCTCCTCATAAGGAGCAGATTCCGGAGTATCCTGACGGGTTATGATAAATTTCACTGTTTTTGTTTCTACCATTTTTTCCTACTCCCCTTTCTCTTAATGCTTTTTCGTGTAATCGCGCTCTCTCGGCTTAAGCAAGGAAATATCGACATCCTCGTAATGGAAAGCTGGAGCAGTACTGGAATCTACAAATTTTGCCATTGTTGTTTTTAAGAAGTTTTCATCATCACGTTTAGGGAAATCTGGTTTGTAATGAGCACCACGGCTCTCATTACGATTGTACGCACCAAGTGTAATAACACGTGCCAGCTGCAGCATATTTTGCAATTGACGGGTGAAAGCAGCTCCTTGGTTGCTCCATTTCGCTGTATCGTTAATGTTAATCTTCTTGTATCGTTCTAATAATTCTTGAATTTTTTCATCTGTTTTTAACAATCTATCATTGTACCGAACAACGGTCACATTGTCCGTCATCCATTCGCCAAGTTCTTTATGAAGGACATAGGCATTTTCAGTACCGTTCATTGATAGAATCGAGTTCCATTTTTCTTCCTGTTCCCTCACATGACGTTCAAAAACAGTGGTTGAAACAGCATCAGAACTCTTTTCAAGTCCTTCAATATATTTAACGGCATTTGGTCCGGCCACCATACCGCCGTATACAGCTGATAACAGGGAGTTAGCACCTAACCGATTTGCCCCATGCTGAGAATAATCACATTCCCCTGCAGCGAATAGGCCGGGGATATTTGTCATTTGATCATAATCTACCCAAAGGCCACCCATCGAATAGTGGACAGCAGGGAAGATTTTCATTGGCACTTTGTGTGGATCTTCCCCGGCAAACTTTTCATAAATCTCGATAATTCCGCCTAATTTGACATCTAATTCGTGTGGGTCTTTATGGGATAAATCGAGATATACCATGTTTTCACCGTTAATACCCAGCTTCATGTCCACGCAGACATGGAATATTTCACGTGTAGCGATATCACGCGGTACGAGGTTTCCGTATGCTGGGTATTTCTCTTCTAAGAAATACCATGGTTTTCCATCCTTATATGTCCACACACGGCCGCCTTCCCCACGAGCTGATTCACTCATAAGCCGAAGCTTATCATCGCCGGGAATCGCTGTTGGATGGATTTGAATCATTTCACCATTTGCGTAATACGCACCTTGTTGATAAACGATGGATGCAGCAGAACCTGTGTTGATAACAGAGTTTGTCGATTTTCCAAAAATAATCCCAGGACCGCCTGTTGCCATAATCACAGCATCGGCCGCAAAAGACCTTATTTCCATCGTTTTCAAGTCTTGAGCGACAATCCCACGGCATACGCCATCATCGTCAGTGACTATACCAAGAAACTCCCAGCCTTCGTACTTCGTTACTAGCCCTGCTACTTCGTGGCGGCGAACCTGCTCATCCAATGCATATAATAACTGCTGTCCCGTTGTAGCTCCGGCAAATGCTGTACGGTGATGCTGGGTTCCACCAAAACGACGGAAATCAAGTAGCCCTTCCGGTGTACGGTTGAACATAACCCCCATACGGTCAAATAGATTAATAATTCCGGGCGCTGCCTCACACATCGCTTTAACCGGCGGTTGATTTGCTAAGAAATCCCCGCCATAAATGGTATCGTCAAAATGGATCCAAGGAGAATCCCCTTCACCTTTTGTATTTACTGCTCCATTAATACCACCTTGGGCACAAACAGAGTGAGAGCGTTTAACTGGAACAAGTGAAAATAATTCTACCGGTGTTCCATGTTCCGCAGCTTTAATCGTTGCCATCAAGCCAGCTAATCCACCGCCGACTACGATCACCTTGCCTTTACTCATACGTATGTCACTCCCTAATCCATAAATCCTTTTTTTCATTAAAAAGGCTATTTAAATAAAAGCAAATAAAGTCTGAACTCCAACGATGGAAAGAGCCAGGAATATAATCATGGTTACATATGTAGAAATAACTTGTGAGCGGGGGGAAATCGTAATACCCCAAGTAACCATAAATGACCACAATCCATTTGAGAAGTGGAAAATTGCAGAAATAATGCCTACTAAATAAAATCCAAACATAAATGGTGATGAAAGGATATCATGCATCATTTGGAAATTAACATCCGTTCCATATACTGCGTTTGCCAGACGTGTTTCCCATACATGCCAAGCAATAAAAATCAGTGTTATAACACCGGTAATTCGTTGGAGGAGGAACATCCAGTTCCTAAAAAAACTGAACTTGCTAACGTTATTTTTAGCTGTGAATGCAATATACAGTCCATAAATTGCATGGTACAAAATTGGTAGAAAAATAATAACGATTTCTAACACATAGCGAAACGGCAGATTGGCCATAAAATCTGCAGCTTTGTTGAAGGACGATTCTCCCCCTGTTGCAAAATGGTTGACTGTTAGATGCTGTAATAGGAATATTCCAATCGGAATAACCCCTAGCAATGAATGCAATCTCCGGTAAAAAAACTCGCGACTACCCGCCATTACTATAACGGACCCCCTTTAAATTTTTCCATGATGGTAAGTTTCTGCCCGATTCCCCCAAAACTTAGCATCACTGTGACAATTATGTGACATGTCCATTGTACTCCCATCACCATAGAGCGTCAAGGAAACGGATACACAATTCATGGGAAAGTAATAAAATATTTTAAATATATTGATATTGTAATAGATAGAACGATACTTCAACATTCATCAGGAAAAACAGACAAATAGCTTGAATTTTTTAAGTTGAATTACCAATATCTAACGGTTAAAATTATTTCTTTGAAGGGAATACTAAATTATCATAGTAAATAGGATAAAATATTGGAAAATAATAATTCCCAAAGCTTTACTCTTTTTTTCAAAAAACAGTACTTCAACATAATCCAATTTGTATATAATAGAATGATAGAAAGAGGGGAAACTTGTGAAAGAAAGTACAGCTGCAAATCAATTATTGAATACAGATGAGCCAAGATCCATTTCCATCTTTGGATATGAATTAATTCGAGAAGTTCTTTTACCTGAAATACTGGGCAAAGACACCCCTGAAATTTTATATTGGGCGGGTAAGCGTCTTGCGCGAAAATATCCTTTAGAGGATTACGATAAAATAGTTGAATTTTTCGAAAAGGCCTCATGGGGCCGCCTTGAAATCAAAAATGAAACGAAAAACGAGATGGAAATTGAGCTTAACAGTCCACTAATCGTCTCCCGGGTGAAAACGAAGGCAGAACAGCATTTCCAGCTGGAAGCCGGCTTTCTGGCCCAGCAAATTGAACTGCAAAAACAAGTGATTACCGAAACCTTTGAACACCCAATAAAAAAATCCAACAAAGTCCGATTTACTGTCAAGTGGGATCAAAAGGATCCAACGGTGTCAGGCACCATGTGAAAAATTCACATGGTGCCTGACACCGTTTTTTTATTTTTCAAGTTCAAATGCTTCGTGTAATACTTCTACTGCTTTGAGCATGTGTTTTTCTTCAACGACTGCTGATACTTTAATTTCTGATGTGCTTACCATTTTTATTGCGATGTGGTTAGCTGCGAGTACTTCAAACATTTTCGCTGCCACTCCGGGATTTGAAATCATTCCCGAACCAACGATAGATACTTTGGCCAATTTATTTTCAGCATCAAGCTGTTCATAACCCAAAATGGCTTTGTGATCTTCAAGAACATTTAAGGCTTCAAGCCAGTCATTTGTATGAATAGAAAATGATAGATTGGCTGCGCCTGTTTCTGTTGTACTTTGAATAATAATATCTACATTAATATGATTACTGGCTAATGTAGTAAAAATAGTCGACAGGCTCGTTAATGAATTGCGAAGCCCTAATACCGTTACCCGGGTAATTTCATCTTCAAAAGCGACACCTCTGACAACTAAATTTTGTTCCATAGTTGCTTCCCCCTCAATGATTGTACCTTCTTCCTTTTCCATACTTGATCTAACCTCAAGGCGAACCTGATAGTTCTTCACAAACTCCACTGCCCTTGGGTGAAGTACTCCTGCACCAAGATTGGCAAGCTCAAGCATTTCATCGTAAGAAACAGATAATAATTTCCTGGCTTGAGAAATATATCTAGGATCCGTTGTAAAAACACCGGTTACATCTGTATAAATATCACATTTATCCGCATGTAATGCAGCGGCCAACGCTACAGCGGTTGTATCAGAACCACCGCGACCAAGAGTAGTGATTTCGCCGCTTTCGGTTATCCCTTGAAATCCGGCCACAATCACCACTTTCCCTGCTTGAAGTGCCTTTTCAATCACCTCTGTTTTGATTTTACAAATCCTTGCATTTCCGTGGACCGGTTCAGTTACTATTCCAGCTTGCCAGCCTGTATAAGATACGGCCTCAAGCCCTTTTTCCTTTAACGCCATGGATAGTAAAGAAATGGTTACCTGTTCTCCGGTTGAAAGCAACATATCCATTTCTCGTCTGTTAGGCACAGGTGAAATTTCCTTTGCCATGTTAACAAGCTTATCGGTTGTCTTTCCCATTGCGGATACAACAACAACCACTTGGTTCCCCCTCTGCGATTCCTCTTTTACACAATCCGCAACATTCAAAATCCGCTCGACACTTCCAACGGAAGTTCCGCCGAATTTCTGAACAATTAATCCCATTTCTTCCCCTTCTTTCAGAAAAATAAAAAAGCAATGAGAGAATATCCCATTGCATGATACACACAAATAAATCGTTCTTGTGCAGACAATTAAAGATAGCTCTCCAAGACAAATAGCCTTGACAATCCAGTATTTGTTCAATACAGGACCAGCAAAGAAAGCAATGAGTCTTTCTTCACTTCGGCGAACATCCCCTTTCACGGCTCATCCCCGAAGCTCATCCTTCTCCGAACCGTTACTGTTGAAGCTCGCACCTCTACCTTCACTTTAGCGTATAAAAGTGATAGTAAATTAAATTTTTAACCATTATAGCATAGCTTTATACTTTATTCTACTAACAATCATGATGACTGTAATTTTTTCAATACTTCCTCCGCAACATTATGCGGTAATCCAATCGCCGTGAGATCTTCCACGCTTGCTTCCTTCATTTTTTTCACGGAACCAAAATGCTTTAATAATCGTTTTTTCCGTTTCTCGCCAACCCCAGGAATATCATCCAATAAGGATTGGAAAGCACTTTTACCGCGTGTTTGGCGATGAAATGTGATGGCAAAGCGGTGAACTTCATCCTGAATTCTTTGCAGCAGATAAAATTCTTGACTATTACGTGGGAGCGGGACAATTTCTAATGGATTTCCATATAAAAGCTGTGAGGTCCTGTGCTTCTCATCCTTCACTAACCCCGCTAATGGAATATCGAGGCCCAATTCATTTTCTAACACATCCCTGACCGCTTCCACATGGCCTTTCCCGCCGTCAATCATGATCAAGTCCGGCAGCGGCAGATTTTCCTTTAACACCCGGGAATATCTTCTCCTCGTTACTTCCCTCATCGATTCATAATCATCAGGTCCTTGTACTGACTTAATCTTATACTTCCGATATTCCCGTTTGTTTGCCTTGCCATCAATAAATACTACCATCGCTGATACCGGATTTGTTCCTTGAATATTGGAATTATCAAAAGACTCAATCCGATGCGGAGTGTAGATTCCAAGAAGGTCTCCTAAATTTTCTACAGCCTTTATCGTTCTTTCTTCATCCTTTTCAATGAGCGAAAACTTTTCATTTAGGGCAATTTTGGCATTTTTGATGGCCAATTTAACGAGGTCTTTTTTTTGACCGCGCTGAGGCTGTAAGACTTTTACTTGGAGCAGCTGCTCAGCCATAGGCAAATCCACATCGTCCTGAATAAGAATTTCCTTTGGTTTAAAATGATTGGGCTGCTCGTAGAACCGACCAAGGAAAGTCAAAATCTCCTCCTCCGGTTCATTATAGATTGGAAACACGGAGACATCTCTCTCAATCATTTTCCCTTGACGGATAAAAAAGACCTGAACACACATCCAACCTTTATCGACTGCGTAGCCAAATACATCGCGGTCCGTAAAGTCCGTCATCGTAATTTTTTGCTTTTCCATGGTCGTTTCAATATGAAGAATTTTATCACGATATTCCTTTGCCCGTTCAAAATCTAGTTCCTCAGCTGCGGCTGTCATTTTCTCGGTCAGCTCTTTTTTTATTTCCTTATAACCGCCATTTAAAAAACGGGTAATTTCATCTGTTATTTGTTTATACTGATCTTCGCTCACCTCATTTACGCATGGTGCCAGGCACTGTCCCAGATGGTAGTATAGACAGACGCGGTCGGGCAGCGTTGCACATTTTCGCAGCGGGTAAATCCGATCTAACAGCTTTTTGGTTTCATTGGCGGCGCCGACATTCGGGTATGGACCGAAGTATTTTCCTCTATCCTTCTTCACTTTTCTCGTAATGATCAGCTTGGGATGCCTTTCTGCTGTTAGCTTGATAAACGGATATGTTTTGTCATCCTTAAGCATGACATTATATTTGGGATCGTATTTTTTGATTAAATTAAGTTCAAGCAGCAATGCCTCAATATTAGAGGAGGTGACAATGTATTCAAAGTCTTCAATCTCCTGAACGAGTCTTAACGTCTTACCGTCATGTGACCCGGTAAAATACGAACGAACACGGTTTTTTAAAATCTTGGCTTTCCCGACATAAATAATTGTCCCCTGACGGTCTTTCATTAAGTAGCAGCCAGGCTGGTCAGGCAGCAGCGTCAGTTTTTGCTTAATCGAATCATTCATTCGGCCACTCCTCTTTAATCAATCTCTTTTCTATAAATATTAAAGCAAACCCCGCGTAAATGAAAGTAGGTTTGCTTTGGCAAAAAAAAACCTTTACCAGATTGATTTCCGGAAAAGGTTTTTAGTGATTCTGATTAAATATGCTTTTGCAGCACGTCTGCCAATGCTTCTTTTGGCTGGAAGCCCACTACTTTGTCAACGACCTCGCCGTTTTTGAAAACCATTAATGTCGGGATGCTCATGACGCCAAAATTAGAAGCAGTTTGTGGGTTGTCATCGACATCAAGCTTAGCAATTTTAACTTTATCGCCCAATTCCGCATCAAGTTCTTCCAGTACTGGAGCAATCATTTTACATGGTCCGCACCATGGTGCCCAAAAATCAACAAGCACCACACCGGAACCTGTTTCAGCCGCAAAGCTTTGATCTGTTACATGTGAAATAGCCATTATTCCGTTACCTCCTAATATTTCTTCAAATACTAACGAAAGTATAACATCGTTTAAAAAATCACGCTAATAATATGTTTCCCCCGTCTACAAGACAGTTATTCAAAAAGCGAGCGGCCTGTACACCGCTCGCCCCGTATTATTGGTGAACTTTCAATTTCTTAAACTCTTCCGTCAGCATCGGAACTACTTCAAACAGGTCGCCGACAATTCCGTAATCCGCTACTTTGAAGATGTTGGCTTCCGGATCTTTGTTGATGGCCACGATGACTTTAGAGTTGGACATGCCGGCAAGGTGCTGAATCGCACCGGAAATCCCGCAAGCAATATATAGATCAGGTGTAACAACTTTACCTGTTTGACCGATTTGCAGTGAATAGTCACAATATTCGGCATCACATGCACCGCGGGAAGCCCCGACAGCACCGCCCAATACATCGGCTAATTCTTTTAATGGTTTAAAGCCCTCAGCACTTTTTACACCGCGTCCACCGGAAATCACTACCTTTGCTTCACTGAGATCGACACCTTCGGCAGCCTTTCTAACTACATCTTGGATGATGGCACGTAGCTCTTTAATTTCTACGGAAAGGGCCGTCACTTCACCGCTTCTCGATTCATCCTTCTCTAATGGGGGAATGTTGTTCGGACGAATAGTGGCAAAAATGAATCCGTCTGTCACAATCTTCTTTTCAAAAGCTTTACCGGAATAGATGGGTCTTGTAAAGACAACATTTCCACCGGCTACTTCCACAGCGGTTGCATCGGAAATAAGACCAGAAGAAAGCCTCGCCGCGATTTTAGGTGAAAGGTCTTTTCCCAACGCTGTATGACCGAACACGATACCCTCCGGCTTTTCTTGATCAATGACGGCTAACAATGCCTGAGCATATCCGTCGGCCGTATATTGAGCTAATTTAGCATCTTCAACGACAACCACACGATCAGCACCGTATTTTACTAATTCTAATCCTAAAGCGCTTACAGATTCGCCAACTAAAACCCCCACAACTTCTCCACCTTCTGCGACTGTTGCAGCGGCAGCAACGGCTTCAAACGATACATTTCGTAAAGATACGTCACGAACTTCACCTAATACTAATACTTTTCTAGACATATGTGTTTACCCCCTGTATACAAACTTAGTTTGGTTTTCCAGACGTTTGTTTAGATTACTTTTGCCTCAGTGTGAAGCAGATTGACAAGCTCTTTCACTTGCTCTGCTAATTCACCGGATAAAACCTTGCCTGCTTCTTTTTTAGGCGGCAAATAAATTTCAATTGTTTTTGTTTTTGCTTCCACATCATCTTCATCAAGATCAAGGTCATCTAATTCCAATTCATCAAGCGGCTTCTTCTTCGCTTTCATGATCCCTGGAAGAGATGGATAGCGCGGTTCATTTAAACCTTGCTGAGCGGTTACTAATAACGGCAGGCTTGTTTTAATGATTTCAGAATCCCCTTCAACATCACGGGTTACTATACAATCGCTTCCATCTATTTCTAACTTTGTAATCGTAGTCACATACGGGATATCAAGCAGTTCAGCGACACGAGGACCAACCTGGCCTGACCCGCCATCAATAGCTACATTACCGCCTAAAATTAAATCAGCCTCTTTATCTTTTAAGTATTCAGCAAGAATCTTTGCAGTGGTAAACTGGTCGCCATTCTCAACATCGTCTTCTATGTTGATCAGGACTGCTTTATCGGCACCCATGGCAAGAGCAGTACGCAATTGCTTTTCCGCCTCTTCATTACCGACGGAAATAACCGTAACTTCACCGCCATTTGCATCGCGGACTTGAATGGCTTCTTCGATCGCATATTCGTCATAAGGATTGATGATAAACTCGGCACCATCTTCGTTGATTTTTCCAGCTGAAATCGAAATCTTTTCTTCTGTATCAAAGGTTCTTTTCATTAATACATAAATATTCATGGTCTAGCGCCTCCTATGAAATTCAAACATTTGTTTAGTTTGAAAGATTGAAAAAATTGATGTTAAAAATTTTAGTAAAGCTTGCCTGAATGAGACTGCTAAGGTAAGTTTATTCACCCTTAAAATGCGGCTCCCTTTTTTCAATAAAGGCCTGAATCCCCTCTTTCGCATCGTTGGAGCCGAAAACTTCTCCAAATAACTCCGCTTCTTTCTTCATACCTTCATAAAATTCTTCAGTCTTGGTATAATTTAATAATTGAATAGCAGCATGAATGGCTACAGGACTCTTCTTGGCAATCTTTGCAGCCAGCTTATATGCCTGATCCAATACTTCAGCTTCAGGATAAGCATGATTGGCTAAGCCGTATTGCACCGCCTCAAGACCGGTAATCGGTTCAGCGGTGAATAGCATTTCAGCTGCCATTGCTGTTCCTACATATTTTGGCAGGCGCTGGGTCCCTGCAAAGCCGGGAATCAATCCAAGCTGGAGTTCAGGAAGACCAAGTTTCGCGGTTTCGCTTACCAAGCGGATATGACATGCCATGGCAAGTTCTAAGCCGCCGCCAAGGGCAGCCCCGTGAATCGCCGCAATGATTGGCTTCGCAAACTTTTCCATCCGATCGAATAAATCTTGTCCAAACTTGCCAAGATTTGAAAATCCTTCAGAAGAATCAACCGTGGTAAATTCTTTGATGTCCGCACCGGCTGAAAAAAAGCGCCCCTCTCCATGAATCACGACTACTCTGATATCACGCTTTGGTTCAATTTCATCTAACACGGCAGACAATTCTCTTAACAGGCCTGATGAGAGCGCATTTGCCGGTGGGCGTTGAATTGTAATCGTAGCGATACTGCCCTCACTGGACCATTTTAAATATTCCATCTAGGGGAATCCCTCCTTCAAATCATATTACGCACACTAGCGGCTGCCAAATCCATTGATTAGGAGTCGATGGACAGGAGCTGCCAATGCATTTAGGTCGTACTTTTCTTCATTCATAACCCATGACGTCACGGTTTCATCGATTGTCCCAAAAACCATTTGCCTGGCAAGGCGAACATCAAGATCGCTGGAAAACTCACCTTTTTCTTTGCCTTCTATCAGTATCTTATCAATCACCTTTAAGTAGCCTTTTAGAATTTCATTAATCTTCATTCGCAAATCCTTGTTTGATTGGCGTAATTCCAGCTGCGTTACGATGGCAAGATGGTGATCCGCAGAAAGCATGTCAAAATGAGCTTCAACCAACATTAATAACTTCTCCGTCGCCGTCTTTTTTCCTGCTATCATTTGATCGATTTCTTCGATGAAACTTCCCATTTTTTCTTCAAACAGGGAGATCAGGATATCTTCCTTGTTTTTAAAATAGAGGTAAATCGTACCATCCGCAACTCCTGCCTGTTTCGCAATTTTCGATACTTGAGCCTGATGGTAGCCATTTTCCGCTATCGCAATTACTGCCGCATCAATAATTTGCATATATTTTGGTTTTGTATTTTTCATTATGATCCCCCCTTCCGGAGAAAAATCGAAAAGCACAAGCGCCTTATCGAAGAGTGACAAGCAGTAGAGGCGGCAGAAATGCTCACTTTTAGCTCTCTTTTCTTGATTGGCTGTAGATAAGAAAAGCGCAAGGCGCCCGCCTAGCGGCGACAAGCACAAGACGAGCCGGCGAGAAGGCTGTTCTTTAGCCTTCTTGACGGATTGGCTTGTGACCTCGAGCCGCTGGCGCCTGGAGCTAGACAATTATCAAAGTCGAAAATTTTATACTTTCTTACCTTGCAAAAAAGACCCCCAAGTCGCTTTAGCTAGACAATCATTATTTTATTCAAAAGAAAAATATGAATGAATCATCATTCATATTTTTATAATAGTTTTAATATATGTTTCTGTCAAGAAATTCAGCATGAGTTTTATCATAATATTTTTAAAATAAATACGGGAAAGGTTTCAGGCGTGCTTTTTATTTTCATCGTTCCTTTTTTGCTTTTCTTCATCCACAAGACTTCTTCTTAAAATTTTTCCAACAGCCGTTTTCGGTAATTCTTTTCTAAATTCATATATTCGTGGTACTTTATAGGCAGCAAGATATTTCCTTGCAAATTGGTTGATTTCCTCCGTGGTAACGGCAGAGCCCTCCTTTAAGACAATATAGGCTTTTACTGTTTCTCCACGATATGCATCTGGAACCCCAGCGACAACTACCTCTTGTACATCAGGATGCTCATATAATACTTCCTCAATCTCTCGTGGGTAAATATTATATCCGCCGGCAATAATCATATCCTTCTTCCGGTCTACGACATAAAAATACCCTTTATCATCCATATAGCCAAGATCTCCGGTATACAACCAGCCATCCTTTAATGTTTCTGCCGTTTCATCAGGTCTGTTCCAGTAGCCCTTCATGATTTGCGGGCCCTTAATAACGATTTCTCCAATTTCTCCTATTGGCACCGGTTCACCCGTATCTAAGGATATAATTTTTGCATCTGTGTCAGGGTATGGAACTCCAATACTGCCCTTTACTCTTTCCCCATCCCACAAGAAGTTTGCATGTGTAACAGGTGATGCCTCTGATAATCCATAGCCTTCTACAAGCTTGCCATTTGTTATCTCCTCAAACTTTTGCTGGACTTCTACTGGCAGTGGTGCCGAGCCGCTGATACAGGCTTCAATCGAAGACAGGTCATATTTCTTTATATCAGGATGATTCAGTAAGCCAATATAAATCGTTGGTGCTCCAGGGAAAAGGGTCGGGCGCTGTTTATGAATCGTCTTTAAAGTATCCAGAGCATCAAATTTCGGCATGATAACCATTTTACAGGCCATTTTAACCGATAACAGCATACAGACCGTCATCCCGTAGACATGGAAGAAAGGGACAATGCCCAAAACCGTCTCTTTACCCGGTTTGCATTTATAAATCCACTTTTCACTTGCGGTGGTGTTAGCGATTAAATTTTTATGAGTCAGCATCACACCTTTAGGAAAACCGGTTGTGCCCCCGGTATATTGAAGCAATGCCACGTCTTCTTCAGGATCAATTTCATTCTCAGTCAATTTAAGCGGTTTCATTTTTAAGATTTCTGAAAGCAGGTGGGAATGACCTTCGTGTCTCACTTTAACGACGATTCCATATTGTTTTTTCTGTATAAAGGGATAAACTAGATTTTTTGGAAATGGTAAGTAGTCTTTGATGGCAGTGACAATGATGTGTTCTAATTCGGTTTGCGGCATTACTTTGCTGACTCGTGGGTAAAGGACATCAAGAGTGATGATTGCCTTCGCTCCCGAATCCTTCAACTGATATTCCAGCTCACGTTCCGTATACAATGGATTCGTTTGAACGACGATTCCTCCGGCCAACAGTACAGCAAAATAGCCAATGACAGCCTGGGGCGTATTTGGAAGCATGATGGCGACACGATCGCCTTTTTTAATTCCTATGTTTGCTTGCAGATAACCGGCAAAACGTACGGTATCTTCATAGAGCTGCTTGAAGGTCATTTCTTTCCCCATAAAATGAATGGCACTTTTTTCCGGAAAAAGCTTAGCTGAGTTTTCCAAGAATTTCTGTACCGGGTCTAAAGAGTATTCAAGTGTGGCCGGGATTTCTTTAGGATACATTTTCAACCAAGGTTTAGCCTCCAACATTCATAAACCTCCCTTTATTGGATAACTTTTTAAAAATTTCGATTACTCTTTCTATTATAGTACAGTATTTTACAATTAACAAATGTAAAAAAATCACCGCCAAAAGCAGACAGCGGTGATTTTCCGTCATGCAAAAAATAGAAGATAAACAATGCCAATAAGCAAAAACAAACCGCATAAACCAATTAATACTTTTGCTAAAGTTTCCACTTTTTCATTCTCCCCTTAAGAAATGCCAGCCCCAATTACATAGGAAAGTCCAATAGAAATGATCAGCGAAATTAAGCCTACTGCACGATTATCGTTTTGGATTTCTTCATCAATATGGAATTTCGGTGTTAAAAATTCAAAGATAAAATAACCAATTAATAAGAGAAAAAATCCATAAATCCCCCAGCCAATCATGAGCAGCAGCGATGTATGTGCTTCGATTGTATGACGAAAAATATTGGCGACACCAAATATTTTTCCACCGGTTGCCAAGGCAACGGCTACATTTCCTTTCTTAATTTCTTCCCAATTGCGATATTTTGTGACCAATTCAAAGATGGCCAAAAAAACAATCATACATAAAATGACAACACTATAATAGGCTGCTATTTGTATATATTCGTTTTCCCAGAACTGGTTCATTGCAAAGTCTCCCCGGCATTATTTAAATTCCACAACAGTGACACCTGTACCACCTTCACTGGCTTCACCAAAGCGGATTTTCTTGACTGATCGATGGTTTCTTAAATACTCCTGAACCCCCTGTCTTAAGGCACCTGTTCCTTTTCCATGAATTATAGATACACGCGGATAACTGGCCAAGAGGGCATCATCGATATATTTTTCTACCTTTAACAGAGCGTTCTCATAACGTTCCCCGCGCAGGTCTAACTCCAGTTTAACATGAGAGTCGCTTCCCTTTACAATCGTAAGCGGTTTTGTCTCTTGTTTTGTGACGGGAGCCCCCATGTATTCCATGTCCTTTTCCTTTACCTTCATTTTTAAAATCCCAATTTGAACCTGCCACTCATCATCTGACACCTTATCGAGCAGTGTCCCTTTTTGGTCAAAGGATAGAACCTTTACTTCATCCCCCGGCATGTACTTATGCCTTTTGTTATTCTTACCTTTCAGCTTAGCTGCTTTCGGAATCTCCGGGGCAGCTTTTTCAAGACGCCTTTTAGCATCTATTAATTCATGTTCCTTTATTTCGGCATGCTTTTCTGTTCTCATTTTCCGCAGATCACGAATCACCAGTGCCGCTTCTTTTTTTGCCTCATCAACAATTCCTTCGGCTTTTTCAGCCGCTTTTTCAAGCATCGCCTGTTTTTTCTCGTAAAACTCCATCATCTGGTTTTGCAAATCTTTGTGAAGTTTTTCCGCTTGCTTTAAATATTCACGAGCCTCCTGCTGCTCGCTTTCTGCCAGCCGCTTGCTTTCTTCTAACGAAGCAATCATTTTATCAATTTGATTGGTATCCTCGCTAACGTGTGAGCGTGCATTTGCAATAACCCGTTCGTTAAGGCCAAGGCGTTTAGAAATTTCAAATGCATTACTACGTCCAGGGACACCAAGCAATAGTTTATAGGTGGGGCTCAGTGTCTCGACATCAAACTCGACGCTGGCATTCAAGACACCCTCACGATTATAGCCGTAGGCTTTTAATTCCGGGTAGTGAGTGGTAGCAACCACCCTCGCCCCGATCCGGTGAACCTCGTCTAAAATCGAGATGGCCAGCGCTGCCCCTTCTTGTGGGTCGGTACCGGCACCAAGCTCATCAAACAAGACAAGACTGTTATGATTGACCCTTTTTAAAATATCTACAATATTCACCATATGCGAAGAGAACGTACTTAAGCTTTGTTCGATGGACTGTTCGTCGCCAATATCCGCATAGACGGCATCGAAAACGGCAAGCTCGGAACCATCCTGGGCAGGCACCTGCAAACCGGCCTGGGCCATGAGCGAACATAATCCAAGCGTTTTGAGGGTCACGGTTTTTCCACCAGTGTTGGGACCGGTAATCACAATGGTTGTATAGTCAGTGCCGAGGATAATATCATTTGCCACGACCTCATCAATGGGGATTAATGGATGTCTCGCTTTATATAAAGCAATCCTGCCCTCATTGTTCATAATAGGCATGGTTGCTTTCATTTTTTTTCCGTACCTTGCCTTAGCAAAAATAAAATCTAAATTCGCCAAGACCTTCACTATTATTTGCAGTTCGCCTTCATATTCTGCCGATTTGGCTGACAATTCGGAAAGAATTCGTTCGATTTCCAGCTGTTCCTTGACACGAATATCTTGCAATTGATTATTTAATTGCACGATCGCCTGCGGCTCAATAAATAATGTTTGTCCTGATGCGCTTTGATCGTGAATAATCCCGCCGTAATGGCCGCGGTATTCCTGTTTAACCGGAATCACAAAGCGGTCATTACGGATGGTAATAATGGCATCAGATAACATCTTCGCGGCACTGGAGGAACGAATCATACTTTCTAATTTTTCACGCACCCGTGCTTCATTCGAACGCAGCTGATGCCTCAAGGAACGCAGCAGCTCGCTTGCACCATCCAGGACCTCGCCGCTTTCATCAATCGCCTGCCTAATAGCCTGTTCAAGGTTCGTTAACGGGATAATCTGCTCGACCTGCTCCCTCAGTATCGGGATATCTGCCCGCTCATCATCAATTTCCTCGATAAATCGTTTCAGCTGCCGGCTTGCATGAATGGTACTGACAATTTGTATCAGTTCATGCGGGCTTAAGACACCGCCAATGACGGAACGTTTGATATGCGGTCTAATATCATAAATCCCCGATAACGGGACATTTCCCTTAATTCGATACACTGTCACCGCTTCATCTGTTTCGGCTTGAAGCTTGACAATCTCCGTGAAGTCCGTGGACGGCACTAAAGTTGTTATTTTTTCTTTTCCAAGCGCTGAGGCAGCATGCTCTACTAGCTGCTCTCTTACTTTAATGAACTCTAAAACCTTTAACACTCTTTCTTGCATGAGGTTAGACCTCCTTTTTTCTGTTATGCAAAAAATCCAATAATTCGTCTGGTTCAAGCGCGTTAAGGACCGTTGATTGTTTAATCCAACCCTTCTTGGCGGCAGATACTCCGATTTCCATATGGCTTAATGTTTCCTTTCGGTGAGCATCGGTATTAATGAAAATCTTCACCCCTGCCTCCTGGGCCTTCCGTAAATAGTCCGCCTTCAAGTCCAGCCGGTTTGGGTTGGCGTTCAATTCTAACGCCGTGTTCGTTTTTTTTGCTAACTCGATGAGTAAATCGATATCGACATCATAACCATCGCGGCGGCCGATTTTCCTGCCTGTCGGATGGGCAATTAAATCAACATGTGGGTTAGCAAGAGCCGTCTTCAACCGCTCCATAATTTTTTCCTTTGACTGTGTAAAAGCTGAATGGATAGAGGCAATCACAAAATCCATTTTCGCTAACACCTCATCCTCATAGTCTAAGGTGCCATCCGGCAATATATCCATTTCCACCCCGGATAATATCAAAATATCGTCGTATTTTTGGTTTAATTTCTTAATTTCTTCGTGTTGCTTGAGCAGTCTTTCAGCAGTGAGACCATTTGCTACCTTTAAATATTGGGAATGGTCGGTGATGGCCATGTAACGATAGCCGCGTGAACGGCACGCTTCAACCATCTCCTCGATGGAATGTGCCCCATCGCTCCATGTCGTATGCATATGGAGATCGCCTTTTATATCCGTCAGTTCGATTAAACTTTCATTTTCGGAATAATGATCCACTTCACGTCCGTCCTCGCGAATTTCAGGTGGAATAAACGGCAAATCAAAATGCTTGAAAAATTCTTCCTCTGATGCAAATGTCACGATTTCACCTGTTTCGCTATTTTCCACTCCATATTCACTAATTTTTTCACCGCGTTCCTTTGCCAACTGACGCATACGGACATTATGTTCCTTGGAGCCGGTAAAATGATGTAATGTGGTGATAAATTCCTCTGGTTTAACTAAGCGAAAGTCAACAGAAATATCGTAATCTAACGCAAATACTAACGATACCTTCGTCCCACCGGCACCGATAACCTCTTTAATGCTTGGCAACTTCAATAAATGCTCACGTACCGTTTCAGGTTTGGTCGTGGCGATGATGAAATCAAGGTCCCTAACCGTTTCCCGCATTCGCCTTAAACTTCCTGCCCGTGAAAATCGTTCAATATCTGTCATTTCAGCAAGCTTTGCTTCAATCTGCTCAGCAACCGGCAGCATGTAGGCCAGTGGAAGCCGTTCCGGTCTTGTTCCGACATTAGCAATTGCTGCTGCTATTTTTTCTTCTGTCTTTTTGCCAAAACCAGCAAGGGCTTGAACCCGTCCTGCCTTGCAGGCCGCCTTCAGGCTGGTAACATCTGTGATTCCTAATTCCTTATACAGTTTTGCAATTTTTTTGCCGCCAAGCCCCGGGAGCTGCAGCAGCGGTATTAATCCCGCAGGAACCTCTTCTTTAAGCTCCTTTAACACCGAAGAGGAGCCATCTTTTATATATTCATCAATAACGGCTGCTGTTCCTTTGCCAATTCCTGCTATGGCGGTAAAGTCCTCTATTTCCGATAAACTTCGGTCATCCGTTTCTAATGCAGCAGCGGCTTTGCGAAAAGCTGACACCTTAAAGGGATTCTCTCCTTTTAACTCCATATAAATCGCAATCATCTCTAAAAGGCGTACTACTTCTTTTTTATTCACTCCCATAACATTCACCTGCTTCATTTAGTTTGCCCTTAATAGAAAAACTTCTCTGCTACAGAGAAGTTCACGCAGCTGTATGATCCATCCACCAGCCTTTTAATTGCTCTGAAAGGACTGGAGTGTCATTCACGATTGTATTTGCTAAAAACGAATGATTTAAGATTGTTTGTAATGATTCAATTGGTAATAAGGCGGCAATGTATAATACAATAAAAAGAAGTAAATAGACTTCTAAAAAACCAAACATTCCACCAGCCCAAATATTTAATTGCTTTAAGACCGGTAAATGAGCAATAAAATCAAGCATTGAACCAATAATTTGCAAGATGATTTTTACCGCAAAAAAGATGATGACAAAGGCAATCGCCCGATAAAATGCGGTTTCCATATTGCTTGCGTCCGTTAAGATTTTTAACGTCGGGTCATTCCCAAAGCTGGGGTACGGAATCCACAGCGTTAACTTTGGGGCCAATTCATCATAGTATAAATAGGCGACCACATATGCGATAATAAAGCTTGTGAAATGGACAAGCTGTAAGATAAAGCCTCTTTTAAGACCAACAAAGAAGCCAATGACAAGAAAGAGAATAATCGCTAAATCTAACATATATTATAATTCCTTTTCTGGTTGTTGTTCTGTATGCAGCCGTTTTAATTCGTCTTTCATTTTAAGATAATCATTAACTGCATTTACTGCTGTTAAAACAGCAAGTTGATTAATGCCTAACCCTGGATTCTTGGAACTGATTTCGCGCATTTTATTGTCAACTAATGATGCAACATGACGTATGTGGTCGGTACTTTCTGTACCCAATATGACGTATTGAGTTCCAAAAATCTCAACAGATATTCTATTCTTCTGTGTATTTGACAACGTAAATGCCTCCAATCAAAGACTCCTACACTCTATCATAACATGAATAGACAGAACTGGAAAAGTCAAAAGAAATGTGGTGTTGAATTATGGGACAAATTGTTTTAATTTGTGGAAAAAATACGATTGGTGAAATGAAAAAATGTTATCAAAACCAGCTTTTGAACAAACTCCCTCCCGGTGGCGTGTTTGCGGCTAAAACAGCCGGCTGCACCATCACAGCCTACCAATCAGGGAAAGTGCTTTTTCAAGGGAATGATTGTGAAAAGGAAGCCGGGAAATGGCAGAAGGGGGGCTCAGCGGAAACTAAAAAGTCAGCGACCGCTAAATCTAAGTCGGCTGCAAAAGGCGATGTTCCGGTGGGGATTGAGCAATTGTCTGTGATTGGCTCCGATGAGGTCGGCACAGGTGACTTTTTCGGACCGATTACCGTTGTTGCCGCCTATGTGAAGAAAGAGAATATTCCTTTATTACAGGAATTAGGTGTAAGAGATTCCAAGGATTTGAACGATGAAAAAATCATTGAAATTGCCAAAGTGATAAAAGACGTCGTTCCATTTAGCCTGATGACCTTGAAAAATGAAAAGTATAACAAGGTCCAGCAAAAGGGGATGTCGCAAGGGAAAATGAAGGCCTTGCTTCATAATCAAGCAATCGTAAATGTATTGGAGAAAATAGCGCCGGAAAAGCCGGAGGCGATTTTGATTGATCAATTTGTCCAGCCGAGTACTTATTTTCAGCATATTAAAGGTCAAAAGACAATCGCCCGCGAGAACGTGTACTTTAGTACCAAGGCTGAGGGTATCCATCTTGCTGTAGCCGCTGCCAGTATTCTTGCCCGCTATGCCTTTATTCAATATATCGATAAGCTAAGTGCAGCGGCCGGTTTTAAAATTCCAAAAGGGGCCGGGGCACTTGTCGATGAAGCAGCAGCAAAGCTTATTTTACAAAAGGGGCGCGATAGTCTTGGCTCATTTGTAAAGCTGCATTTTGCTAATACCGAAAAGGCGATGGCGCTTGCTCATAAGAAGAGGCGTTAGGAGAGGTGTTATATGCCGAGGTTACTCAATCTGTTTCTAGCTTAAACAATTGGAAAAAATTAGACGGAAAATTTATTGTGAAAAAGCACCGTGTTCGGGAATTTTTAAAGGGAATAGCATTTGTTCAGGGAAATGGCGGAGCTTTCGGAAGAGCGGCAGCATCATCCGTTTATTTCTAGCTTAGTAACTTTAAGATTGAGTTCCTGGAATGCAGGGGAATTAATGAATTTAAACGTTGCTTTGAGAAATATAAGATATAAGGAAGACTGCCCCATTAATTTTATGATGGGGCAGCTTTTTTTAGCTTACGATTTCAATTATCCGCGAATTTTTGGAGGTTATCCGCGAATTCAGCCCAGTTATCTGCGAATCTCCCCTACTTATCCGCGAAAATCAAAAGTTATCCGCGAATCTAAAATCCAATCAGAAAAAGCTAGCAAAAAGCTAGCTTTTTCTAATTATCCCCGTAAAACTGCCCCAGTCTTTTCTTTCAAGGCTGCAAGCACCTTTTCATGAACCTTTGTTACTTCCTCGTCGGTAAGTGTTCGTTTAGGATGAGCATATTTTAATGAAAAGGCAATCGATTTCTTGCCTTCCTCCATCTTGTCGCCTTCATATAAATCAAAGACATGAGCCTCCTTCAAAAGCGGAGCACCGGCCTCGAGAATGATATTCTTCATGGTGCCTGACACCGTTTCTTTGTTTGCCACAAGGGCAATATCTCTTGTGATGGACGGGAAGCGTGGGATGGCTTCATATTGTAAATCGTCTGTTTTTTCTTTCAGCACAGCTTGTAAAGAAAGTTCAAAGACATACGTATCTTTCAAATCAAGTTCTTTTTGGACGCCCGGGTGTACTTGCCCAACAAAGCCGATTTTGGAGCCGTTCAGCAGGATGTCGGCTGTCCGGCCTGGATGCATCCCTTCGACATGTGCCTGAACATACCCCACCTTGTCGGTTAATCCAAGCTTGGCAAATAACCCTTCTAATATCCCCTTTAAAACGAAGAAGTCAACCGGCTTCTTCTCGCCTTGCCAGGAATGATTCGTCCATAGCCCGGTCATCGCGGCTGCCAAATGTTCTCTTTCTTCTGGAAGAACATCAGTGCCATTTGCTAGAAAGATGTTTCCTGTTTCATAAACGGCTAAGTTCTCGTTTTGTCGGGCACTATTGTATTTAACGACTTCTAGTAGCTGCGGCAATAAGCTTAACCTTAATACACTGTGGTCCTCACTCATTGGCATTGCTAAACGAATTGCTTCTCGTTTCTCCAACGCATATTGGGCTGCCTTTTCCTTACTTGTTAACGAATACGTAACAGCCTGATAAAGACCTGCCCCCTCCAAATATCCGCGGACAACGCGACGTTTCTTCTGGTATGCTGTTAGTTTTCCAAGTGCCGCGGAGCCTACCGGCAATGTTTTGGGAATATTGTCATAGCCATATAGACGAGCAACTTCTTCAATCAAGTCTTCTTCGATTTTAATATCACTGCGACGCGTTGGGGCAGTGACGGTAATCGTATCTCCCTCAACCGAGGCCACAAATTGCAATCGCTCAAAAATTTCTTTAACTTGGCTCATAACAAGATTCGTTCCAAGCACGCGGTTTATTTTTTCAAGGGTAATCGAAACAACAACTGGTTCAACGGTTAGTGTATCGACCTCAGCTGCACCTTCTAACACTTCACCACCGGCATATTTAGCCATTAAATAGGCTGCACGGTCGCCTGCTGGGCGGATGCGGTTTGGATCCACCCCTTTTTCAAAGCGAGCACTCGCTTCACTGCGCAGCCCATGGTCTTTCGAAGCCTTTCGGACCGTAATACCATTAAAGAGTGCAGATTCTAATAATACTGTCTTAGTATCCGATGTAACCTCCGAATTGGCACCGCCCATGACACCTGCAAGGGCAACAGGTACGGTTCCATTGGTAATTACGAGATGGTCGGAAGTTAAAGTCCGTTCGACATCATCAAGCGTGGTAAATTTTTCACCATCGTGTGCACGGCGGACAAGGATTTCTTTAGAACCTAGGCGGTCATAGTCAAAAGCATGGAGCGGCTGGCCGTATTCTAACAAGATGTAGTTGGTAATATCCACCACATTGTTGTGCGGACGGATTCCGGCAGACATTAACCGCGCTTGCATCCAAAGCGGTGACGGACCGATTTTTACATTTTTAATCATTTTTGCAGAATATAATGGGTTGTCTTCTGGTGCTTCCACAACAATCTTTACGTAATCAGATGCTTTTTCAGCCGCCGGTTCAAGATTTGTTTCCGGAAGCTTTACTTCTCTACCTAGAATCGCAGCGACTTCGTAGGCAACACCAAGCATGCTTAAGCAATCCGCTCTGTTTGGTGTTAACCCAAGCTCAAGGATCTCATCATCTCTGTTTAACAAAGCTATCGCATCAGTACCGACTACAGCATCTGCTGGAAAAACAAAGATTCCCTCCGCATATTCTTTCGGGACAATTTTTCCTTCGATGCCAAGCTCCTGAAGGGAACAAATCATTCCGTTAGATTCCTCGCCGCGAAGCTTCGCTCTTTTAATTTTAAAGTTGCCTGGCAATTTCGCTCCAACAGTCGCAACAGCAACCTTTTGTCCTTTATCAACATTCGGAGCACCGCAAATAATCTGCACCGGTTCTTCAGCACCAATATCCACCAAACATTTGTTTAATTTATCGGCATTTGGGTGTTTCTCACGTTCAAGAACATGACCAACCACAACCCCTTTCACGCCTTCATTTAGAACCTCTACTCCCTCCACTTCAATCCCGCTTTTGGTGATTTTTTCAGCAAGTTCAGCAGCCGATACCCCAGTTAAATCAACATAATCCTGGAGCCATTTATATGAAACGAACATTTTGTTAACCTCCTATTATCCGGCTTCAGCGCCTAGGGTCTGAAGCATTTATTTATTCTTCCACCGCAAACTGTTTTAAGAAGCGTACATCATTTGTATAGAAATGACGGATATCATCAATCCCGTATTTTAACATGGCAATCCGTTCAGGACCCATCCCGAAGGCAAATCCTGTGTATTTTTTTGAATCATAGCCAGCCATTTCAAGGACGTTTGGATGGACCATACCGGCGCCAAGAATTTCAATCCAGCCAGTATGCTTACAAACGCTGCAGCCGTGCCCACCGCACATTTTACAGGAAATATCCATTTCAACGGATGGCTCCGTAAATGGGAAAAAGCTTGGGCGCAGTCTAATTTCGCGGTCCTCGCCGAATAGTTTCTTAGCAAACACCTCTAATGTCCCTTTTAGGTCACTCATACGAATATCTTCGCCGACAACCAACCCCTCAATTTGCATGAATTGATGTGAGTGTGTTGCATCGTCATTGTCGCGGCGATACACTTTCCCTGGGCAAATAATTTTGATTGGACCTTTGCCTTGATGCTGTTCCATTGTCCGTGCTTGTACAGGTGAAGTATGGGTGCGTAATAAGATTTCTTCCGTGATATAAAAAGAATCCTGCATGTCGCGAGCTGGGTGTCCTTTTGGCAAGTTGAGGGCTTCAAAGTTATAATAATCCTGCTCCACCTCTGGACCCTCTGCTACCTCATAGCCCATACCGATAAATAAATCTTCAATTTCTTCAATGATTTTTGTCAGCGGGTGATGATTCCCTACTTTCACCGGGCGGCCTGGCAAGGTTACATCGATAGTTTCGGATGCTAATTTCGCTTGGACTGCTGCTTCCTCGAGCTCTGCTTGTTTCGCTTCGATTTTCGCCGTAATAGCCTCCCTTACTTCATTGGCAAGTGCTCCCATCACCGGACGCTCCTCTGCCGAAAGCTTTCCCATCCCTCTTAATACTTCGGTAATCGGACCTTTTTTCCCTAAGTAAGCAACACGGATGTCATTCAATTCTTTTAAGCTTGCAGACTGTTCCACCTTTTGAACCGCTTCTGCCTGCAATTCCTTCAAACGCTCTTGCATGAACTTTTCCTCCTTTTAATTTGGTGTCAGGCACCACTTGCAAAAAATAAAAAACCCCATCCCTAAAAAGGGACGAGGTTACAGTCGCGGTACCACCCTTATAAACACCTATGTATTACACTAGTGTTCACTTCATTCGGATAACGGCTTCTCACCGATGCATCTTTACACAAAAAGCGGAAGCGGACTTCGCTTTTAATTGTGGTCCCGATGCCAACTCTGGAGGTGAACTTCTCATACCTATTCCATAAGAGTGCTTCCAGTCAGGACACTCTCTCCCTAAATGGTCAACCGAGTATGATACTTTCCTCCGTCATCGTTTTTCAATATTGTTCACTATTATATAATAATTTTCCGAACCTTTCAAACAAGTTTCGCCTATTTTTTTAAATAATATAACAGGATTCCGGTCGCAACGGCAACATTGAGTGATTCACTCTTGCCGTAAATCGGAATATACAGGTTTGCCGTTGTATGGATAAGCAGCTCTTTATTGACACCGCTGCCCTCATTCCCAACCATTAAAGCAAATGAATCTGCTGCTGGAATATCCGTATAGGTGGCTGCCCTTTCAAGTGCTGTGCCGTAGACGGGAATATTTTTTTCTTTCAACCGTGGAATCCATCCCTCTAAATCCCCTCTGATGATCGGCAGGTGAAAATGACTTCCTTGGGCCGATCTTAGAACTTTTGCATTGTAAAGATCCACGCTGCCACGGCCGACAATGACCGCATCAATTCCTGCGGCATCAGCTGTGCGGATCATCGTTCCGAGGTTACCCGGGTCCTGAACAGCATCAATCAACAAAAAAGTTTTGGCGGCCGAAAGCTCCGGATCTTTCTTCGGCTTGTGGCAGACGGCATAGATGCCCTGTGGCGTCTCTGTATCTGACAGTAAATTAGCTATTTCTTCCGTAACCATCGTAACCATTGCCGTTCCGCTATCAAGACGCGGCGGCAGCCCGATTTTTTCCGAGACGATTACCTCTATAACCTGCTCTTCTTTGAGTGCTTCTTCAACTAAATGGAAGCCTTCGATTAAAAAAGTACCGGATCTGTCACGTTCTTTTTTGGTTAACAGCTTCTTCCACTGCTTCACTTGTGCGTTTTGTAATGATTGGATGTATTTCAATACTCTTTCCCCTTATAAATACTTTTGCTTCTAATATTATATCTAAAGTACATAATAACAGCAAAAGTTGAAAATCATATGAGTGAAAAGATTGTTATAAAGGAGTGGATTAGGATGGATTTAAATTTGCGCAATGCCGTTATTCACAATGTTTCCGGGAATACTCAAGATCAGTTGGAAGATACAATTGTTGATGCGATTCAAAGCGGCGAGGAAAAAATGCTGCCTGGTTTGGGTGTCTTATTTGAAGTCATTTGGCAAAATTCTTCTGAAAATGAGAAAAAAGAAATGCTTGATACTCTTGAAAGCGGGTTAAAGCGGTAAGCGGTTTGTAGACTGTCGATCATTGGATCGGCAGTTTTTATTTTAAACTATTTTTAAAAAAAATCCCTGGAATCCGAAGCACCAGGGATAGAAAAATCTTATTCAAACGTAATCTTATCAACCGTTTCACGGCCAAGACGCTTGACCACTTCAACAAGCAATTTCACAGCATTTTCGAAGTCATCGCGGTGAAGCATTGCAGCATGTGAATGAATATAACGGGTTGCTATTGCGATCGAAAGCGCTGGTACACCGTTATGCACCAAATGGATAGAACCTGCATCTGTTCCGCCGCCAGGAATCGCTTCAAATTGGTATGGAATATTCAGTTCATCCGCAACATCCGTAACGAAATCACGCAACCCTTTGTGACTTACCATGGATGCATCATAGACAATAATTTGCGGACCTTTGCCCATTTTGCTCATGGATTCTTTTTCGGTTATTCCAGGGGTATCACCGGCAATCCCAACGTCAACAGCAAAGCCAATATCCGGCTCAATTTTATAAGTTGCTGTCTTGGCTCCGCGAAGCCCAACTTCTTCTTGAACATTCCCGACCCCATAAACAATGTTTGGGTGCTCCACATCTTTTAATTGCTTTAAGACATCAATGGCTATAGCACAGCCGATACGATTATCCCAAGCTTTGGCCAACAGCATTTTATCGTTGTTCATCACGGTAAATTCGAAGTACGGTACAACCATATCGCCAGGACGCACGCCCCATTCTGAAGCCTCTTCACGGCTGGAAGCACCGATATCAATGAACATATCTTTGATTTCGATTGGTTTTTTACGCTGCTCTGCCGATAAAACATGTGGTGGTTTTGAGCCGATAATTCCGGTAACATCGCCTTTTTTCGTGACAATCGTAACGCGCTGTGCAAGCATAACCTGCCCCCACCAGCCGCCGACCGGTTGGAAACGTAAGAACCCTTTATCATCGATTTGTGTCACCATGAAGCCAACCTCATCTAAATGACCAGCCACCATAATTTTCGGACCGTCAACTTTGCCGACCTTCTTTGCAATCAAGCTACCAAGACCGTCCGTCGTGATTTCATCCGCATATGGCTCTATGTATTTCTTCATAACCTCACGCACTTCACGTTCATTGCCGGGAATTCCCCTTGCATCGGTTAACTCCTTCAGCATGGTCAATGTTTCATCTAACTTTGCCATTTATTTACCTCCTTTTTTATGTATGTAACCATATTAATTATATCGAAGCCCAGAATATTTTTACAAATATTTCGCTATTCGCTATTTTATTGCCTTTGATAAGTTACTTCGTTTTTTTCAAAATATCTCTTTTCTAATTCCTAAAATACAAATTATTATATATAATAGAAATAGCTAAATTAGCTATTTTAACTATTGTCGGAGGTGTTAAAAATTGATCATTAACTCGACCGAATTGCAAAATAATTTTGGAAAGTATTTAATGCTTGCGGCACAAGAGGATATTATCATTACCCGAAACGGCACAAAAATTGCCAAACTAACAGCGGTTAAAGAAACTCCTAGCGTTGCCCAGCCGGATAAAGTATATGAAAAAGCGTCAGAATATAGCTTTGATGGAAAGAAAGCCACTTATGAAGAGTTTCTTGTATTGCAACAGGAATCTGACGAAAGATACGAATATATTGATGGGGAAATCTACTTGCTTGCTTCTCCGAGGACAGCTCATCAAATAGCTATAACCGAATTATTCGGCATTTTCTATAACTTTTTCCAAGGGACAAATTGTACACCAATGGTTGCCCCATACGATATTGAGCTGAGAAGAACGCCAGAAAATATAAATATTGTACAGCCTGATATCATGATTATTTGCGACCTGGAGGAAAAATTAAACGAAGATGACTATTACAAAGGGGTCCCGTCACTTGTCGTAGAAGTACTTTCAAAGAGTACAAAAAGAAAGGACCTTATTAAAAAGCTTGATCTCTATATGTCTTGCGGGGTGAACGAATACTGGATTGTGAATCCCGACAACAAGGAAGTCACTGTCTATCTCTTTGAGGACAATAATATTAGCAATAATACCACCTATAAAAATAACGAGGCGGCACAATCATTCATTTTTAATGGACTTAGTGCAGAAATCAGCAGGATTTTTAGAGTAAATTGAAGCAAGTATTCCATTACCGGATACTTGCTTCTCCTTTTTAACAAGCTGTGTTACGTACTAAACATGGCTTGGGGCTATTTTTATAAAAGGATTTCTGTATATTGAAGGAGGTTATTAGCCAAAAAGAATTTTCACACTTCCTTCTTTTTGTGCGGTTGCTAAACAGTTTAATATAAATCTTTTAATTTGTTTTTCATCCCAAGTTAAGGAATCATCATCTGATAGGGAGTTATCATTATCAGAGAATTGACTGTAGGTATTCAAAGCTTTTTTAATTTGTTGTATTGAAAAAGTTGAACCGCCGCCTGATCCACTAACCCCTGCATTGAATTGATCTGCATCTAGTAAACTGTACAGTATGGCAGCATTATAATTTCCCATGCTAAAACGTGCATAAGCGATTTCTTCTCCTGCTTTATTGTATCCGGAAATATCGTGGCCCATAAGTTAATCTCCTTTTTTAGAAAATTTGATTTAACTGGCAACATTCCCATTTATTCTCATTAATAATTAAATGATTGCCTGCTGCATTTTAACAGGAAAATATTAAAAGCGACATGATAGTGGGGGTAAAATGAGGATAAATTTAAAGGGGAAGGTTGCAGATTTAATAGAAAGAAATCTAAATTTGAAAAGTAATGAGTATATTTATTGCTTTATTGACATTTTGTCACCTCCATTCTGGTAAAATTATATCACATTATAGATCATTATCATTTTGTCTCTACTAAAAATTTCAACAATTTTGTGAATAAACCGGTTTAGTTTCAAGTGTCAGTCCCTATTATAATTGAAGCCGCAAGATGCATTTACAGCACATAATAGGCTATGTTAATCTGCCATTTTGATTTTTACACACTGTTGATTGGAGTGGAGGGCGCTTGACTCCTGCGAGATGTAGAGGAAAAGTCGAGACCCCACAGGCGGAACGCCGAGGAGGCTCGACTTCCTCCCCGAGGAATCTTGTGCCCGGAACGGAAATCAACAGACAAATTGAATGCCGTCAATATTGTTATTTACAAGAGTGGTTTTTCGATTGTAAAGTATCATCCTGTTTATATTTCTATTTTATACCAGAGGAACCAAAGCCTCCTGCACCTCTCGCGGAATCAGCTAACTCTTCAACCTGAGTGATATGTACTATTGCAACAGGGGCAATCACCATTTGGGCTATTCTCATATGTTTTTCTACCTTAAAATCTTCCTTCCCATGATTGATTAATATTATTTTAACTTCCCCCCTATACCCTTCATCAATCGTTCCCGGGCTATTTAATACTGTGACGGAATGTTTTAATGCTAAGCCGCTCCTTGGCCTTACTTGGGCTTCAGTTCCTTCGGGAAGCTCTAACATTATGCCTGTGCTAATCAACTCTGCTTCTCCGGGTTTTATCAGCTTTTCTTCTGCGGCAAACAAATCTAATCCCGCATCTCCCGGATTAGCTCGGAATGGTAATAGTGCATCCTTATGTATTAATTTAACCTTTAAGTTATATTCCATGGTTAAAACTCTCCTTTATAGAAAAAGCCATCCTCATCAAAGAGAACGGCTATTATAAAAATTACTTGTTTAATTGTGCTTTAGCTGATTCTGCTAATTGATTGAACGCATTTGCATCGCTTATTGCTAATTCAGCAAGCATCTTGCGGTTTACTTCGATACCGGCAAGCTTTAATCCGTGCATTAAACGGCTGTAAGAAAGACCGTTCATGCGGGCAGCTGCGTTAATACGAGTAATCCAAAGTTTGCGGAAATCGCGCTTTTTCTGACGACGGTCACGATAAGCATATTGTAATGATTTCATCACCTGTTGGTTTGCAACTTTGTATAATGTATGTTTTGAACCAAAATAACCTTTAGCTAATTTAAGAACTTTTTTACGACGTCTGCGGGTAACTGTACCGCCTTTTACACGTGGCATTGATTTTCCCTCCTAGAAATTACTTCATGTCAGATAATAATGAACGAATGCGTTTGTAATCACCAGATGAAACAACATCCGATTTACGTAGTTTACGTTTTGCCTTTGTTGATTTGTTAGCAAATAAGTGGCTAGTATAAGCGTGGTCACGCTTTAATTTACCAGATCCAGTCTTTTTGAAACGCTTTGCAGCGCCGCGGTGTGTTTTCATTTTTGGCATTGGGATGTCCTCCTTATTACTTTTCGATTTTCGGTGCTAAAACCAGGAACATGCTGCGGCCTTCCATTTTCGGATGAGACTCAATTGCCGCTACTTCCTTACACTCTTCGGCAAAACGGACTAATACCTTTTGACCGATTTCCTTGTGGGTAATCGCCCGTCCCTTGAAACGGATAGAAGCTTTTACCTTATCGCCTTTTTCTAAAAACTTAATTGCATTGCGAAGCTTTGTATTAAAGTCGTGCTCATCAATGGTTGGACTTAAACGCACTTCTTTAGTGGTAATGATTTTTTGATTTTTCCGAGCTTCTTTTTCTTTCTTTTGCTGCTCGAACTTAAATTTGCCGTAGTCCATTATCCGGGCTACCGGAGGCTTTGCGTTTGGTGCAACAAGCACTAAATCAAGATTCACTCGTCCGGCAATCTCCAGCGCTTCGTTTTTAGATTTGATTCCTAATTGCTCACCGTTTTGATCAATTAGGCGAACTTCACGAGCACGAATACCCTCATTTACCAACATGTCTTTGCTAATAATTAGCCACCTCCAAGGTTTTATCACGAATACTTTCATTCGGGTTAAGAAAATGAACCTGATCATGACACTAGTTAGTAATAACAAAATAAAAAAGTGCGGATGAACACACCCACACTTACGAACAAAGTCAAAAAAATAAAAAGTTCATATAAAACCTGTCAACTGCCATACAAGCGTCAAATCAGGTGAGAAGCGGGTGCTTCTTCTTTTCCCAAAAATCCGTATTCAGTTTTATTACCTTAGTAACTATAACATAATGAAAGACTACTGTCAAATCAATTTCCTTTACGACAACGAGACTTATTGTAACAAGAAACAAAAAGATATTCAACAATTTTTTCAAAAAAGAGGGAAGCGGCGCTCCCTCTCCTGTGTATTAACCTCTTTTAACCTCTGCTTGAAGTGCTGCTAAAAAGTCTGCAAAGCCTTGGGTTTCCGAGTTTTGCTCACCATATTTACGGACGTTGACGGCATTTTCAGCTACTTCCTTATCACCGACAACAAGCATATATGGAATCTTTTGCATTTGCGCCTCACGGATCTTATAGCCGATTTTTTCATTACGGCCATCTAGCTCAACCCGGAAGCCCGCTGCTTTTAGCTGCTGTTGCACTTTTCTTGCATAATCATAATGAACATCCAATGAAACTGGAATCACTTGAACTTGAACGGGTGCCAGCCATGTTGGGAATGCCCCTTTGTATTCCTCAATCAAGTAAGCAACAAAGCGTTCCATCGTGGAAACAACCCCGCGGTGGATGACAACAGGGCGGTGCTGCTTGCCGTCCTCTCCTACATAAGTTAAGTCGAAGCGTTCAGGAAGCAAGAAATCGAGCTGGACAGTTGAAAGTGTCTCATCTTTTCCTAATGCTGTTCTTACCTGAACATCGAGCTTGGGACCATAGAAGGCCGCTTCTCCCTCTGCTTCAAAATAGTCAAGACCAAGGTCATCCATTGCTTCCTTCAACATGCTTTGTGCTTTTTCCCACATGGCATCATCATCAAAATATTTTTCTTTATCCTGCGGATCGCGGTAGGATAACCGGAAGGAATACTCCTTAATATCAAAATCCTTATACACTTCTAAAATCAACTGAACAACCCGTTGGAATTCTTCCTTAATTTGATCCGGACGGACAAAGATATGGGCATCATTTAAGGTCATACCGCGAACACGCTGTAATCCAGAGAGGGCGCCAGACATTTCATAACGATGCATAGTTCCCAGCTCAGCGATACGAATGGGCAGCTCACGATAGCTGTGTATCGAATTTTTAAATACCATCATATGGTGCGGGCAGTTCATTGGGCGAAGCACCAATTGTTCATTGTCCATCTCCATAACCGGGAACATATCTTCCTGGTAATGGTCCCAGTGACCGGAAGTTTTATAAAGCTCGACGTTGGCCATGATAGGTGTATATACATGGTCATAATCTAAGCTGACTTCTTTATCCACGATATAGCGCTCAACAATGCGGCGGATCGTTGCCCCCTTAGGCAGCCATAGCGGCAGCCCCTGACCGACTTTTTGTGAAGTCGTAAACAGATCAAGTTCTTTTCCAAGCTTACGATGGTCACGCTCTTTAGCCTCTTCAAGCAATCGAAGGTGCTCTTTCAGGTCTTCCTTTTTGAAAAAAGCTGTACCGTACACGCGCTGCAGCATTTTATTGTCACTGTTCCCGCGCCAATAAGCACCCGCAATACTTAATAATTTAAATACCTTAATCTTCCCTGTTGATGGCACATGTACACCGCGGCAAAGGTCAAAGAATTCGCCCTGCTCATAGATTGTAACGGTTTCATCATCAGGAATCGCCTCAATGAGTTCAAGTTTGTATTCGTCGCCAATTTCTTTAAAAAGTTGAACCGCTTCAGCCCGGCTTACCTCCTTACGGACAATCTCAAGGTTTTCACCCACGATTTTCGCCATTTCCTTTTCAATCTTCGGAAGGTCCTCAGGTGTTAATGACTCTTCCAAATCCATATCGTAATAGAATCCACCTTCAATTACCGGTCCTACGCCAAATTTGCTATTTGGATACAGTCTTTTCACGGCCTGTGCCATTAAATGAGCCGTGCTGTGACGCAATACCTCAAGAGCCTCAGGTGAATCTTGGGTAATAATTTCTATCGCTCCGTCTTCAAGGATCGGACGGCGAAGATCGATCATTTTTCCATCCTGTTTACCGGCAATCGCCTTTTTCTTCAGACCAGGGCTAATGGATGCAGCAATATCTTCCGTTGTCGTTCCTTTAGGGAACTCCTTTACCGCACCATCAGGAAACGTAATTTTCACAACGTCTGACATCATAATTCCTCCTTTTCATAAGAAAGCGCAAGCGCCTTGGTCAGCCCCGACAAGCATAAGACGCTCCTGAATAGAAGGCGCTCTTTGCCTTCAATTCAGGAGTGGCTTATGACCTCGAGGGGCTAGGCGCTGGAGCTAGACAATTCTCAAAGTCAAAAATTTTATACCTTCTTATCTTGAAATAAAAAACTCGTCCCTCAAGAATAGGGACGAGTTATGATACACGTGGTTCCACCCAAATTTTTCAATTTCAACGAGCTATTGGCTCGAGGAAAATGACTTTAGGTCAGATAACGGCTGTTCCGTCAACAATTACAGGCTATTTTAGAAATCAAGCGTTCACTGTTGAAGTTTAAAGGGGGTAAGTATTTCTTTCGTGTTAGGAGACTTTCAGCCGCGGTCTCCCTCTCTATAAACCGTAAAAAAATACTCTTGTCCTTTTCATTACTTTTAGGGATGATTTTTACTATGTACGTTATTATAAACATTTCACTTTAAAAAATCAAGTCCACTCGCTTCATTCTGCACGCCCTTCAAACGGAGGATCACCAGCCTGCCGACCTTTTAGGTCTTGATAGGCCCGATATGATTTAATGATTACCCTCTCTTCAAAAATATTTTTGATCGTTCTAACTAATGGCGCATCAGCATTTTTCGTATACAGATAAATCTTCGTTGGTGCCAGCGACAAAAGCGGAGCAATTGAGGCGGAGTCCACATAAACAGGATGATTTACCAAAAGCTTCCGGTCAATCATTTTTGCTAAATCGCCTCTTTTGATTTCAACCAATTGGGCATCATAAAAAGTAATATCATCATCAAGCAATAGATGCAGGAGGTTCATTTTCGGCTCTCGATCTACTAAAAAATCCCGCAGCATGTGCACAAACATTTGATACTCCTGTTCCATTTTATATTCATCAATTGAAACCTCGACATAGTTTTCAAGCAGTTGAAGATACGAACGCAAACGGAATTTCAAGAAGGAATCAAATGATAATGAGACGTTGTCACAAATGACATGAGCAATGGCTTCCCTAATCATTGGTTCCGTATTGGTTTCTTTCAAAAAAACAGATAGATCCTCCCTTTGACCATCAAGCACGGAATAAAGAATATCGAGAATTTGCTGTTGTTCCTCCACATCCTGAAAATAATACTGATTTTTCAAAATGTCCCTTAGCCAGTCATCACGTTTTACGTTTATAATAAATTCATAAAAGGCATTTTTAACGGCCTCAAGTGTATCATCGGTAAAAGGGACATTCAAAATCTTTACTATATGACGATCCTCAAAAAGAAGAATATTTTCATCATCTGAATGAGGATTTAAACACTTTTGCAAATGGTTATAAAACCTTTTTGCATCCATCCTATTTTGGAAGATGATTTCTACCAACCAAATCCCCCCATTAACCAAAAATCTCTGTTTTTAATATATATGGGGGACTTGACCAAAATAGAAGTTAGCTAAACCATGCTTTTCTACTTTAATAAGAAAAGCGCAAGGCGCCCGCCTAGCGGCGACAAGCACAAGACGAGCCGGCGAGAAGGCTGTTCTTTAGCCTTCTTGACGGATTGGCTTGTGACCTCGAGCCGCTGGCGCCTGGAGCTAGACAATTCTCAAAGTCAAAAATTTTATACTTTCTTACCTTACAAAAAAGACCACTGATTCATCATCAGCAGTCCGATTATTAGTGTCTGCGGTTTGGTCCGACAACGTGGACAGGTTCACTTAAAGCACGGATCCTTTCCATCATTCGCATGGCCTTCATTTTCTCTTCTTCTCCGCGCTGGCTGTAGGTTAAATGGTGCTCCAGTCCTTGAAAATCAAAATTAGAGGTAAAGAACGTCGGCAGGCTTTCAAGCATGCGATACTGCAATATCGGCCCTAGAACCTCGTCCCTTGTCCAGCTTGAAACAGCCTCTGCTCCAATGTCATCCAGCATCAAGATAGGTTGGTTTTTTAGTGCTTCAATTTTTTCGTTTAAGGTTGAATCCGCAATCGAGCTCTTCATTTCCCGCAGTAATTCAGGAACATAAACAATCATTGAGGAAATCTGTTTTTTGGCCAATTCATTCGCAATCGCCCCTAATATATAGGATTTCCCGACACCGAATTTCCCGTAGAGATAAAGACCCTTTGTCCTTTCTCCTCGTTCATAATTCATTAGGAAAGTGGCAGCTTTATCTCCTGCATCAAGCCTGCCGGGATCTCCTTCAAAGTCCTCAAAGGTGGCTTTCAATATATCCCTTGGCACATAAAGGCTGTTAATCAGCTTTTCATTTTTCTTTCTCTCATCAGCCACGATTTTTCTGGGACAACGCTTATAGACCACATCAATAGAATTCCGACTGATTACAAGTTCAGGATGATAGCCTTTCATAAAATTTATACAGCCGGCAAGATCAGTACACTTGTTACATTCCTTGCTTTGAAGCGTGTATTCATATAATTTACTCAAGCTCTTTTCAATCATATCATCAGTAATTTCCTGCTGATGCTGATCTAAAAAGGCCTTAATATCCGGATCCTGAAGGACTTGCCGACGCTGCTGTTGATATCGCTTTTGAAAGTCTCCGCTTGATGCTAGTTGATTTAATGTTTTATTGATCTTTTCCACGTTTGATCACCACCTATTTCCGAAAAGCCTTTAATTTTTCTTCCATCGCCCGTTTTTTTGCTGCTGTATCAGCATTTAAATTTTCTGACGGCTCTGCTTCTTCCGTGCCTTCAGTAAACCAATCAGGGATTAACTCTGTCCGAACCGGTTTTTGCTTGGAGGATTTTCCTCTCTTCAAATCTTTTGTACGATCATCCTTCTTGGCCAGTTCCATTGCCTCCTTTACTGTTTTCACCTGCTTCCGGGCCCAATGGCTGGCAATGGAATCAACAAATGACTTGGCAAATTTCATGTCCGATTTTCTCATCGCAACATCTATCAATACATTGACTACACCTGGGGGAAGCTTATATTTAATCATCACTTCTTCCAGAACCTTTAAATTTGCTTCTGAAGGTTCGACACCACCCGAGAGTTCTTTAAAAACGGTCAGAGGCGGCGTCGTTTCATAAGAGCGAATTAATTTCTCCTCCGGTGTTTTCGGTTCTGTTAATTGTACCTGATAGGCAGCAGGCTGGGTTCGATTGATAAGGCTTGGCAGCTGATCATAATGAACAAATTGATACCAGTCCCGTGCACCTTTCCGCAAATCATCAATGTCAATTTCATCATGCTCATTTATGGCGCCTAAAATAAAATTCTTCATTTCAATGGCATCAATACTGTAGAGAAATGCAAGATTGCTAATAGCATTTTTCACCTTTGGTGTGAGTGCTTTTTTCGGTACGAGCGATTCATTTAAACCGGCCATTAACAAATCAAAATCAAAACTGCTGTCATCCATTTGGATAGGGTTTGATTCAACCCTGCCGATGAACCGTTGATCCTCATCGGGCTCCATTTCATTCGATAATCCTTGAATGTACTCCATGCTTATAGGCGCGGCGGACGCAAATACATCCTGAAACGATTTGGTTACATTACGATACTCATCCTTCGGTATTTGCTGATCAGAAAAAAAGCGTTTCAACCGTGAAAAATGATTTTTGCCGATTTTTCGGTATAGATAAATATTCAGCAGTCCGTCGGAAAAAAACTGTTCGGGATTTAGCGGCGGATGAAGCTCATAAATAAAGGAGCGTTCACCTTCATCCGCTTTGACATAAGCCTTTAACAGACCCATTCCTTCTAACTTTAACCGTGCTTCGTAAATTTCCTTTAAATTCATTCCTAAAAGGTTCATCAATAAGTGGTGTGTCGAAGTCTCTGCCCACAGCCTATTTTCCTCGAGCTCAGACCAAAGAGTCATATATAAGCTATAGCAAGTTGAACCAATTAAGGGCTGGTATAAAAACGTCAGCACCTTACGATCATATTCATGCAGCAGCCCATTTGCCGATACGATATAACGATCAATCGGAAGAATTTCCTGCCAATGCTGCACCATACTATTTCACCTTTCTTCTTTATCAATCCCAGATAGAAAAAGAGCCAAAGCATGCTTTAGCTCCCTATGATTTTTCTTTGTTTATCAATTCTTTTAATTCCTCAATAAAGACATTAATATCTTTAAATTGACGGTAGACAGAAGCAAATCGAACATATGCTACCTCATCGACTTTGGCAAGCCGGTCCATGACCATCTCACCAATGGCCTCACTTTTTATTTCGGAAATACCCTGACTGCGAAGCGCTTTTTCAACACCATGGGTAATATCTTCTAGTTCCTTGAGGGCGACTGGTCGTTTCTCACAAGCCTTTATCAAGCCTCTTAATATTTTATCACGGCTAAATTCTTCTCTCGTCCCTTCCCGCTTTACTACGATTAAGGGAATCTCCTCAATTTTTTCAAACGTTGTAAATCGATAGCCGCATTCTTCACATTCCCGTCTCCTTCTCGTTGCTCGTCCTTCATCAACCGGCCGAGAATCCAGTACACGTGTACCATAGTGCTGACATGAAGGGCATTTCATTGTAGATCAACTCCAACCTGACAAAATCCGATAGTTTTCCTAATCTTATCTTATAGGAAAATAAATGTTTGAACAAGTAGAAGGGTTTACTGATTTCTTTTTATACCGATAGTTGTATGTACTTGGTTGATCTTTACAAAATAAGAATCGATTCGCTTTTTCAATTCGGGATAAATGCCTAATAATGAAAACTTTTCAGAGGAAATGGCAAAGTCAACTGCGGTTTCCAATGGTTTTACAGAAACGATTGTCGCAACAAGGAAGCAGGAAAACGGCTTATTGATCTCAACCGCAATCTCGCCATGCTCTTTCGAGACGGTGGTAATTCGGCAATCAGCATCGTCTTTAAACATTTTTTCAACAGAATCGAACACCTGATTAAAGGTGGCTTTATAATAATGAGTTTTTAAGCAATCCTCTGTTTGTTTGTCAGACGTTTCAATTTCCTTTTTAAAACGAGTAAATATGCTAACTAAAAATGCCATGGAAGTCCTCCTTTTAAATCTGTTTTATTTATTATAATTCATTATCATAAAAATATAAAAAGAGGTGTACTAGAATACACCTCTGGATTCGTTCATTTTTTAGATTAAAGTGCTTTTGCCTGTTTCACTTCTACAGGACCTTTTCCACGTGGGATTTCGATGTTCTCGCGTGTTTCAGCATTTAACGCTTCCGCAATATAATCGGCAGCGATATTCGGATTTAAATCGCCGCAAGTATAGACATCAATACTAGCATAACCATGTTCCGGAAAGCTATGGATGGTTAGGTGGGATTCCGAAATAATGACAACCCCGCTGACACCTTGTGGGGCAAATTTATGAAACGCTACCTCGCGAATTTCTGCACCGGATTTAAGTGCAGCTTCCACAAACGTTTTTTCAATAAAATCCATATTATTCAATTTTCCAATATCGCATCCCCATAATTCAGAGATTACGTGACGACCCATTGTTTCCATAATCAATTCCCCCTTTTGCCTTTTTGAGATCCTTCTTAAAACCATCTATTGCCGGTATCAGAGTAACTACCACGGGGGAAAGTTAGTCCTAAGAGGTCCTAACCCTTTAAGTAGTTAATAAGCACCTTAATTTTAAGAAGTTCACGATGATTAGTATACTTGGTTTATATTATTTTTTCAACCTCTTTCTTGTTCTAAAATACCGATAAAAAAACGCTGTCAAGCGACAGCATTTTTTCAAAATTTATAGGTGTTAGCCCACCTTTACCTGAGACCTCTTTGCCATTTCCTCGGCTACAAAAAGACTGAGGTCAACAACGCGGGCAGAGTAGCCCCATTCATTATCATACCAAGCTAATACCTTAACTTTTCTTGTTCCCATTACCATTGTGGATAAGCCATCGATCGTTGCGGAATGATCGTTTGTGTTAAAATCAATGGATACTAATGGTTCCATCGTGAAGTCTAAAATCCCTTTCAATGAACCATTGGCGGCCTCTATAAAGGCATTATTCACATCCTCAATGGTTACATCCGTTTTAAGATCAACCACTAAGTCAACTAAGGAAACATTGGGTGTTGGGACGCGAAGTGCCATACCGTGTAATTTCCCTTTTAATTGGGGCAGGACAAGTGATAAGGCCTTTGCCGCGCCGGTTGTCGTTGGGATAATAGATTGTCCACAGGCACGGGCTCTTCGTAAATCCTTATGCGGGTTATCTATGTTTTTTTGGTCATTCGTATAGGAATGAACGGTAGTCATTAAACCGTTCTCGATGCCAAATTTCTCGTCCAGCACCTTGGCAACCGGTGCAAGGCAGTTCGTTGTACAAGATGCATTCGAAATGATCTCATGTTCTTCTATATCAAGCATATCTTCATTAACACCGATTACAATCGTAACATCTTCATCTTTACCGGGCGCAGTTAGAATGACCTTCTTAGCTCCCGCTTCTAAATGACGTGCAGCTTTTTCTTTAGAATTAAATTTCCCGGTAGCTTCAATGACAATGTCAATATCCATTTCTTTCCACGGCAGCTGTTCAGGATGACGGTTATTGATAAGTTTGATTCGTTTGCCATTGACAAGTAACTCATCATCTAAAGGGAGTACTTCTCCCTGAAATATTCCATGACTCGTATCATATTTAATTAAATGGGCTAAGGTTTCTGCCGGGTAGCTTGCATTAATAGCAACAATTTCCAACCTCTTTTCAAGGATTGCCTGTCTGAAAACCATTCTTCCAATTCTCCCAAAACCATTAATTGCTATTCTTGCCCTCATTTTACGGCTCCTTCCGCATTAGTGTTATACTTTATTTCCTGTTTTATTGATATTAGTATAACACATTTAAACCGTATTGTGATGAATAAATAGCTTATTTTTTAAATCGTTACTTATTTAAATACATTAAAAAAGAAGGAACTCAGGAGTCCCTTCTTCCAATCTGCTCATTTTTAATGAATATTCCAATCTGCTAAAATCTTCATAAGCTGCTTTTTTGTATCTTCTATTCGGCCATTATTATTTATCACGGCATCAGCTAGACTTACCTTTTCCGATAAAGGCATTTGTGAATGGATTCTCGCCTCTGCCTCCTTAACAGTTAAATGATTCCGCTCCATTAATCGTTTCAATTGAGTTTCCTCACTAACATAAACCAAGATGGTTTTATCAACCATAAAGGTTAATTTACTTTCGAACAGTAATGGGATATCAAGGACAATTACTGGTTCAGACTTACGTTTTGCCTGTTCGATCTTCTCGTTCATTCTTCTTCTTACTTCAGGATGAACAATTTGATTCAGAAGCTGGCGATTCTCCTCTTGATGAAAAATAATCGAACCAAGCTTAGCCCTGTCAATTTCTCCATCCGGAAGTAAAATCTCCCTGCCAAATTCAGAAATGATTTTAAAGTAAGCCGGCTCACCCTTTTTAACGGCAAGGCGTGATTCTATATCTGCATCAATAACTGGGATATTCATTTCCTTCAACATATTGGATACTGTACTTTTTCCACTTGCAATCCCACCTGTTAAACCGACAATTACAGTCATATTCTTATCCTTTCACATATTTATATTATTCAACTTTGAGAATGGTCCAGCATATGGGCCTAAGCATTTTATTGCTACTTTAAATCTTCCATATTCCAATGATGATTAATAATATCCCCGGCAAGAATGTTAACCTTTGTACCCAATCAAACCGGTGTAACAAAGTGCCACACTTAATTCCTAAAAACACAAATAATGAGCTCATGACTGCGACAGAAGCAGCAAAATAAATGGGCGAAAATCCTAACATTGCCGCTCCAATCCCGGCTCCAAAGGAATCAAGGGATAAAGCAAAGCCGAGCATTAAGGCCTCGATTCCAGTAATCGTCCCAGATTGATCAAAATCGGCGGACATCGGCTTTTTTAATATGTTAATAGCCAATCCAAGGGAACGAATTTCAAAATTTACGATTGTTTTTTCTTGCTTTAGCATTTCTTTTTCTTTATCAGGGCGGAAAAATTGGTACAAAACCCATGCACCTAGTGCAATTAGAATAAATCCTCCCAGGCTAGCCGTTATTCTTGGTGATAATATCCTTTCAAGCCCATGTCCGATGGAGATGGCAATTAACAAGGTAAGAGCCGAGCAGGAGGCAATAATGATTATTGACTTTAGCGGCATGACCATTTTTCTTAATCCATAGGTTAAGCCGACACTAAAGCTGTCAAGACTTAGAGCAAAGGCTAAAATGAGAAGTGAGAATAACTGACCCATGTTGTCTAGGACCCCTTCCTCCATAATTACTACGATAGTATATGGCTGGAGCCTATCCAATGTGTTTTCATTATCCTCCTCTTAAGCATCCTCTACAGTTTAAGTTTTTGACAGTGTGGGCAATAATGGGTACCCCTGCCCCCAACAGTTGTTTTAATAAGGGTACGTCCGCATCTTTTACATTCTTCATCCTTACGTCCATATACTAGTAACTCAAGTTGAAACATGCCGATTTCACCCTGGGAGTTCACGTACGAACGGATGGTGCTTCCCCCTTTTTCCACTGCTTCAGATAAGGTGGCAACTATTTCGCGATGTAGAAGGAAAATCTCCTTTTTCGTTAGAGAACTGGCCAGCCGTTCAGGATGAATGCCAGCTCGAAAAAGGGTTTCATCCACATAAATATTACCGAGACCAACCAGCAGTTTTTGATCTAACAGCGCCGGTTTTACCTTTCTATTCGTCTTGGATAATTTCGTTTGCAAATAATCTACCGTAAAATCCGCTGAAAAGGGTTCTGGACCAAGATGAACGAGCGGCTCCCTAGCAAACTCTTCTCCCTTTACATATAAATGCATCGTTCCAAATTTACGTACATCGCGATATCTTAACTCCGTGTCATCTGTAAAATGAAAAATGACATGTGTATGCTTATCAAAAGGCTCGCTCTTTTGATAAAGCCCGTATTTTCCTTCCATCCTTAAATGCGACACAAGGGCATATTTCTTTGTATAGATAATTAAAAATTTTCCTCTTCTCCCAATATCGACAATCCTCTCGCCTTTTAAAGCATCGATAAATTGTTCCACTTCTAACGGGTTTTTGATAATTTTCGGCCAGTAGACAGTAATGTTTTCGATTGTTTTATCAAGGATTAGTTTTGTTAACGTTTTTCGTACCGTTTCAACCTCGGGAAGTTCCGGCATACTAAGGTCCCCCCTTTACTTTGCGTCAAACCATGTTGGACCATATGCATAGTCCACCTTTAACGGTACATTTAATTCGATTGCATTTTCCATGACTAATGGGACTAATTCTTTTAGAATGTCAATTTCCTCTTCGGGTGTTTCAAAAATCAATTCATCGTGCACCTGTAATAACAATCGGGATTTTAGACCTTTATCTTTTAAGGCTTCATCCATATCAATCATCGCCTTTTTAATAATATCAGCAGCACTTCCCTGGATAGGAGTATTCATGGCTGTCCGCTCCGCAAAGCTTCTCAGGTTAAAATTCCTGCTCGTTATTTCCGGAATATACCTTCTTCTTTGCAGTAAAGTTGTTACATAGCCTTTTTGTTTGGCTGAGTGAATGATATCCTCCATATATTCCTTTACACCGGGATAGCTATTAAGATAGCGCTCAATAAATTTGCCAGCCTCTTTTCTAGATATTCCTAAGTTTTGGGAAAGACCATAATCACTGATTCCATAGACAATCCCAAAGTTTACCGCCTTCGCCTGCCGTCTCATATTCGGGGTTACCTCATCCCTATCAACATGAAAGACCTCCATCGCCGTTTTCGTATGAATATCCATATCATCTTTAAACGCCTGGATCAGCTTTTCATCTCCGGCGATATGGGCAAGAACGCGCAGTTCAATTTGAGAATAGTCGGCGGCAAAAATCACCCAGCCCTCCTCAGATGGAACAAAGGCTTGTCGAATCTTTCGGCCTTCTTCCAGACGAATCGGGATATTTTGCAGATTCGGATCAATGGAACTTAATCTGCCTGTGGCTGTTAAGGTTTGTTGAAACCTTGTATGGACCTTTTCTGTCTTTGGATCAATGACCTTAAGCAGACCCTCAATATACGTCGATTGCAGCTTCCCTAGTTGTCTATAGAGAAGAATATGTTTCACAATCTCATGATGGGGTGCTAATTTTTCTAATACATCAGCCGATGTTGAGTAACCTGTTTTCGTTTTCTTAAATGACGGCAGGTTTAATTTTTCAAATAAAATAACGCCCAATTGTTTTGGTGAATTAATATTAAATTTTTCACCGGCCAATTCACAGACCTTTTCTTCAATTTCGATGAGCCGTAACCTGAGCTCGCGTCCCATTGATTCGAGGCGGCTCCGTTCCACCTTAATACCAACTGACTCCATATCTGCTAATATCAGTGATAACGGCATCTCAAGCTCGGTAAATAGCTCATATTGTTCATTACTTTTTAATTCATCCTCAAGCTTTTCTTTTAACTTGGACATCGTTACCGCCTTGCGTACAAGGTGTTCAGCAAGCATAGGGGCAGCTGGAACCTTTTGTTTTGCTCCTTTTCCGTAGAAAGATTCATCAGATTGGATATTTTGAATACCATACTTTTTTGCAATTGCTCTCATGTCTTCTTGTGATTCAGAAGGGTTGATGATATAAGATGCAATCAGAATATCAAAATCCGTTCCTTTTAAATGGATATCAAATCTTCTTAGAGAAACCTCTGAACGCTTTGCATCGTAAACTATTTTTTTCCTGTTTTCATCCTCTGCCCAGTTTTTAAACACTTCTGACTTTAATGCCAGTTCAGTTGGCAGGTAGAAGGCACCCTTCTCATTGACAAGAGAAAAGCCAATAATATCGGCATGGTGATAATTATCATCAAGCATCTCAACATAGAAATAATTATTAGCAGTAAAGAGGGCATCCGTTATTTCAGTCGGAACGGTATACTTAATTTCTTCAAACTGCTCCGGTTCTGAATCAACGCTCGTCTCACCTAACTTATCCAATAATGAAGAAAAGCCAAGCTCTTTATACAGGTCTACCACTTTTTCCCTATCAAAACCACCATAGCCAATATCCGACAATGCTATTTCTATCGGTGCCTTTCTTTCAATCGTTGCCAGCTGTTTGCTCATAAGCGCCTGATTCGTGAATTCCGTCAGCTTTTCCTTCAGTTTATTTCCGCTCACTTGGTCAATGGAATGAAGTAAATTTTCTAGCGTGGAAAATTCCTTCAGCAGCTTGATTGCTGTCTTTTCACCTACACCAGGTACACCGGGAATATTGTCTGAGGCATCTCCCATTAACCCCTTCATATCAATGATTTGTTCAGGAGAAAGCCCATACTTTTCTTTAATATGCTCCGGCGTATATTCCTCGATATCGGTAATCCCTTTTTTTGTGATGCCCACAGTGGTTGCCTTCGATGCAAGCTGTGTTAAGTCCTTATCTCCCGAAATTACCTTTACTTCATATCCGTCCGCTTCTGCCCTTAACGAAAGGGTTCCAATGATATCATCCGCTTCATAATTTTCAAGTTCATATCGCGAAATGCCGAAGCAATCGAGAAGTTCACGAATAAATGGAAATTGTTCCGATAATTCCGGTGGTGTCTTTTGTCTGCCGCCCTTATACTCTCCAAAGGTTTTGTGACGAAATGTCGTTTTACCGGCATCAAATGCCACCAGCATATGAGAGGGCTTTTCCTCTTCAAGAATTTTCATCAACATCATTGTAAAGCCATATACAGCATTTGTATGGATTCCCTTGTCGTTATTAAGCAGCGGCAGTGCAAAAAAGGCTCGATAGGCAATACTATTCCCATCAATCAATACTAGCTTTTTCTTTTCCATTCATTTCACCTTCTAAGATTCATTCTGATGATTTTTTTAGTTCAAGAATAAACTCGCTTCCTTTTCCTAATTCACTTCTTACGATAATATTTCCTTGATGGGCCTCCACCAAATGCTTCACGATGGCAAGTCCTAGACCTGTCCCCCCCGAATTACGGCTTCTGGCTCGGTCCACCCGGTAAAAGCGTTCAAAAATCCGCGGAATTTCATCCTGCTTTATTCCTACTCCAGAATCTTTTACGTGGACCGTGATATTTTCACCACCGTCTGTCAGGACAACCTTCACATCGCCACCATCCGGCGTATAGTTGATGGCATTGCTGATTAAATTAATAAATACTTGTTTTAAGCGGTCAATATCCCCTTTTATCATTAACTGTTTTGAATCGCTGGTAAAATCTAAATGGATATTTTTAGCTTGTGCTTTGCCATTAAGAAGTGTAATAACATCTTTAAGTAATTTATTTACGTCTAATTGCTTCAGATTTAATCGGAAGCCTTGCTGCTCAATTTTTGAAAGTTCTAATAAATCTTCAATGAGTGACTGCAGCCGTTCACTTTCTTTTAAAATAATCGAAAGAAAGGCTTCTAATGTTTCAGGATTATTCATAGCCCCGTCCATAAGAGTCTCGGCAAATCCTTTAATGGAGGTAACTGGGGTCTTTAACTCATGCGAGACATTGGCAACGAAATCTTTGCGCGTTTGTTCCAGTTTTTTCAGTTCCGTTATATCGTGGAAAACAAGTAATACCCCTTTCCAAACATGATTTGAGCCAATGATTGGTACACCATAAACATCGAAAAACCTTCTCTCAATCCGTAAAGGGATTAATAATTGTTTCCTGACCTTTTGTTCTGTTCGAAAAACATCCGCAATTAATTGACGAAGTTCCTCTTGGTCGATGACTTCATAATAGAGTTTATCCAGATAATCCTTTGGATTCACCTGAAAGATATCAATATAACCTCTATTGATAAGTTTTATGTACCCCCGGCTATCAATTAAGATCAATCCAGCACCCATATTTTCAATCAAGGCACTCAAGCGGTCTTGCTGCATTTCCTGAACCTTTACAAGCTCTTGAAGGTTCTCAGCTAACCTATTAATAGCCGTCCCCAACATTCCTGCTTCATCTAATCGATCTATTTTTGTTCTTGCCCGATAATTTCCTTTTGCTAGTTCTATCGCTACATCAGTGGCTGCTTTGATTGGTTTTGTATACATTGCAGCCATTCTAATGACAAGTAAAATGATCACAATGATTGTAATACCAAGACTAATGGAAAGGATCCATAAAATTTTTACCTTTTGGCTTTCAACCAGTGATTCTAAAAAATAGCTTTGAACTAGCTGACCAAACAATATTCCAATTCCAATTAATACTATAATAATCAAAGTAATAAGTGTAATTAGAGGCTTTGTCCGAAACTTGGTCATTTTCGCTTTGGCTCCTCGAGTTTATAACCGAGCCCCCGAACTGTTTTGATATAGACAGGTTTTTTCGTGTCCTTTTCGACTTTTTCTCTTAAATGGGAAATATGTACATCCACAATCCTAGTATCACCCGCAAAGTCATAATTCCAAACAGCGCTGAGCAATTGATCACGTGTCAGTACACGTCCTTTGTTTTGCGCAAGATAGAGGAGTAACTCAAATTCCTTTAATGTTAATTCTAACAGCCCCCCTTGAAAATACGCTTCATATTTTTCCGGATAGATTTTTAAGCTTCCAATCTCGATATATAATTCTTCTTCCTCCGCTTTCTCTTCAGAAGCTGTTGATTGCACTTGTATTCTTCTTAAGATAGCCTTTACCCGCGCAATTACTTCCCTTGGGCTAAATGGTTTCACCATATAGTCATCTGCGCCAAGCTCAAGGCCTAGTATTTTATCAAGTTCATCATCTTTTGCCGTTAACATTAATATTGGGGTTGAGATATGCTCTTGTCTGAGTTGTTTACAAACTTCCATACCATCTATTTTTGGCAGCATTAGATCTAAAATGATCATATCTGGTGATTCAAGTTTTGCTAGCCGTTTTCCCTCTTCACCATCCATTGCTGTTATAACGTCAAATCCAGCTTGTTCTAAATTATATTGAAGCAACGTAACGATTGACTGTTCATCATCGACAACAAGCACCTTCGTTTTCATTGTATCCCCCCACTATTTTAGTGCCAAAAATGATAATATACCCATTATAATATAAATTAGAAAAGATTACTTACCAAGAGACGTAAAAAAGGAATGTAAGAACATTCCTTTTTACGTCTACTTATTAGAAGTTTTCTAATGCACTGCCATGGATTTCAAGCAGCTGATGCGGCGGAGAGACCTTCACTTTTCCATTTATAACTGTCTCCTTAGTTTTATTTGTTCCGAAAATACTAAGCGTTATAAAATGTTCGTCATGATTTACCTCTATTACTTTAAATAAAAGTTCCACCTTCTCATAATGATATACAGGATTGGGAAAATTGATTTCTTGGCTTAAGATATGACTTCCCGGTCCAGGTAGATATTTAGAAATGGCTGAGGTAATCATGCCGGTTAACATAATACTAGGGACAATTGGTTTTTCATAAGGAGTTTGTGTGGCATAGTCATGTTGAATATAAAGAGGATTGGCATCATCGGTTAATCCTAAATAAAGAAGGAGGTCTTTATCTTCGACTTGTTCTGTAATGGCAAGTTTCTCTCCAACAGATATTTCTTCAATTCTTCTTCCAAGCTTTCTCTTTTTTCCTAACAGCAAGCAAAACACCTCTCATTAAAACAATTCATTAGTAAGAATAAAAGTTCGGGAGTGGAGGGTTATCCCCCGCATCTCCCAAACCTCGCTTTATCTTAGGCTAACACATTCATTACGTTCCGAACAGATTCAACCGATTTGTCCAATGCTGCCTTTTCGTCTGCCGTTAGCTCAAGCTCAATTACCTTTTCAATACCGTTTGCACCAAGGATTGTTGGTACACCAAGGTAAATGCCTTCATAACCATATTCACCTTCAAGATAAGCAATAGATGGTAATACACGGCGTTGGTCTTTCAAAATGGCTTCACACATTTCAACCAAAGAAGCTGCAGGTGCATAGTAAGCACTTCCATTCCCAAGCAGGTTAACAATTTCCCCGCCGCCTTTTCTTGTCCGCTCGACAATTGCCTCTAGACGGTCTTTAGGAATTAATGTTTCTAATGGAATTCCACCTGCATAGGAGTAACGCACAAGCGGTACCATGTCGTCACCGTGGCCGCCGAGAACAAAGCCGGTAATATCTTTAACGGAAAGGTTTAACTCTTGCGAAATAAATGTACGGAAACGTGCAGTATCAAGAATGCCTGATTGACCGATTACACGGTTTTTAGGGAGGCCCGACTCTTTATAGACAGTGTAAGTCATAGCATCAACAGGGTTCGTTAATACAACAATTGTACAGTTTGGTGAGTATTTCACAATTTCTTGTGTTACACTTTTCATTACCTTTTGATTCGTTTGCACTAAATCATCGCGGCTCATGCCTGGTTTGCGGGCAATACCAGCCGTAATGACAACGATGTCAGAGTCTTTCGTATCTTCATAGTTAGAGGTACCAATAATCTTTGCATCAAAACCTTGAACCGGACTGGCTTCAAGCATATCTAAAGCCTTTCCTTTAGTTGGGTTTTCCATTTGTGGAATATCAACTAATACAACATCGGCAAGCTCTTTTTGCGCAAGCAAAAATGCAGTTGTTGCCCCGGTAAATCCGCCGCCAATAACAGAAACCTTTTTACGTTTTAATGACACTTTCATCATCCCCTATGTGCAATTTAGGTATGAAGAGGGGCTGTTCTGGAACAGCCCTATCTCTCCAATGAAATGGAAATATTATTCCATATTTTTGATTAATTCATCACCAAACTCAGAAGTTTTAACTTCTGTTGCTCCATCCATTAAGCGGGCGAAGTCATAAGTAACCACTTTTGATGCAATGGTTTTTTCCATTGATTTTACAATCATATCAGCAGCTTCATTCCAGCCTAAGTGCTCAAGCATCAGCACACCTGATAAAATCACGGATGAAGGGTTTACCTTATCAAGACCTGCATATTTAGGTGCAGTACCATGGGTCGCTTCGAAAATGGCATGACCAGTCTCATAGTTGATGTTAGCTCCAGGGGCAATTCCGATACCGCCCACTTGTGCTGCAAGGGCATCAGAAATATAATCACCATTTAGGTTCATCGTGGCGACTACATCAAATTCACGTGGACGAGTTAGAATTTGTTGCAGGAAGATATCGGCGATCGCATCTTTTACGATAATTTTGCCGGCAGCTTCTGCCTCAGCCTGCGCCTTGTTAGCAGCATCTGTTCCTTGTTCTGCCTTAATGCGGTCATATTGTGCCCAAGTAAATGCCTTATCGCCAAATTCTCTTTCAACAAGCTCATATCCCCAGTTTTTGAATGCACCTTCAGTGTACTTCATGATATTCCCCTTATGTACGAGGGTAAGCGATTTACGGCCTTCTTTTAGGCAATAATTCATGGCCGCACGAACCAGGCGTGATGTTCCTTCCTCAGAAACAGGCTTAATGCCGATACCAGAAGTTTCAGGGAATCTAATCTTCTTGACGCCCATTTCATTTTGTAAAAAGTCGATGACCTTTTTAACTGCCTCGGAACCTTTTTCATATTCAATTCCGGCATAAATATCTTCAGTATTTTCTCGGAAGATAACCATATCCGTATCCTGCGGGCGTTTAACCGGTGAAGGAACACCTTCAAACCATCTAACAGGACGCAAGCAGACAAATAAATCTAATTCTTGTCTTAGGGCAACGTTTAGTGAACGAATACCGCCGCCAACAGGAGTTGTTAATGGCCCTTTGATTGCAATTAAATATTCTTTAATCACATCAAGAGTTTCCGCTGGAAGCCATTCGCCGGTTTGATTAAAGGCCTTCTCACCTGCCAGAACTTCTTTCCAGACTAATTTACGTTCACCCTTATAAGCTTTTTCAACTGCGGCATCTAAAACTCGATAAGATGCTGCCCAAATGTCCGGACCTGTTCCGTCCCCTTCGATAAATGGGATAATTGGATTGTTTGGAACGTTTAATACTCCATTTTTAACCGTGATTTTCTCACCTTGCATATTGCGTCTCCCTTCTGCTTATGTAAAAAGCCTTGAAATAAGATGTGTTGACTAAAATCTAGGTTAGAGGCGTCATCCCCTAACCTAGAACAATCATATCTATTGAATCAATTTTTTGAATAAAAGTAAAATATTATCCTCTGTGTTCAATCGGAATATATTTCTGCATGCCGGGACCTGTATATTCTGCACGCGGACGAATCAGGCGATTGTTTTCATATTGCTCGAGAATATGAGCAAGCCATCCCGATACACGGCTTACGGCAAAGATAGGGGTCATTAAGTCATGGTCAATTCCTAAGCTATGATATACAGATGCAGAATAGAAATCTACGTTAGGCGGTAATTTCTTCTCGCCTGTGACAATTTTCTCAATACTAATGGACATATCATACCAGTGTGGTTCACCGGTAAGCTCTGTTAATTTCTTAGACATTTCTTTTAGGTGTTTGGCCCGGGGGTCGCCATGGCGATATACTCTGTGACCGAAACCCATAATTTTTTCTTTCTTGTCAAGTTTACCGCGAATATAGGGCTCAACATTTTCAAGCGTACCAATTTCCTTAAGCATTTTCATAACTGCTTCATTCGCCCCGCCGTGAAGAGGTCCCTTTAATGCTCCGATCGCAGCTGTTATTCCTGAATAGACATCAGATAATGTTGCAACGCAAACACGAGCCGTAAATGTAGAAGCGTTCAATTCATGATCGGCATGCAGTACCAGCGCCTTATTCATCGCCTCAACTGCGATGGGTTCCGGGTCTTTTCCTGTCAACATGTAGAGAAAATTAGCTGCAAAGCCTAAATCATTCCTAGGCGCAACTGGTTTAAGACCTTTTCGTATACGGGCAAAGGCAGCGACGATTGCAGGCATTTTGGCCTGCAGTCTGATTGCTTTACGGTAATTTGCTTCTGGATCCATTACATCAGCCTCTTCGTCATATAAGCCTAATAGGGATACTGCTGAACGAAGTGCTGCCATTGGATGAACCTTTTGAATCGGGTACATGTTAAAATGCTCTAAAACTTCCTTTGGAAGCGCGGCATTTTCAGCCAGCTGTTGTTTCAATTCAGTCAACTGTTTTGCATTTGGTAGTTTAAGATGCCATAGAAGGTAAATTACTTCTTCAAAACTTGCATTTACAGCTAAATCATCAATGTTGTAGCCTACGTAGGTAAGCGTATCATCAATAATAGAGCTGATGGAGGAAGTTGTTGCTACTACCCCTTCAAGACCGCGTGTTATAGTCATTAAAATCTCTCCTTTACTTTGTCAATTTCCCCATTACCCATATTTGAACTGATTCAACCGGGACCTTTTAAGGTCCTATATATTGATTAGATGAAATGGCTTTTCGAGATATATTTGCTAATCCATCGAATTTAGAGACTTAAATCGACTGAGCGATTGCTCGAAATTTGGATTGCGTGCCCTTTCATTCACAATAATATAATTATTTCACAAGTATCCGCTATTAAAATATAATTTATGTAGAAAAGGATACGCTTTCAAGCTTATTATAAACAATAATCAGACTTTTGTGAATGGAAAGGAATCCAAAATATTAAAAAATATTTTTTACCATTTCGCCCCGCCATTATTGTACCATAATATTTTTAAAAAGTGGAAACGTGAGCATTTTTGTTCTATTTTGAAACCTTCCTTCATCTTTACTCGTATAACTATCTATTGGGAAATGTAATCTTGGGAAAAATGGTAAAATGAGAAATAGCTATATTCTATTTAGGAGGTCTTCCTTTGAATCCAAAGTACCTTTACCGGACACTAAGATTTTTATTCGTTATTGGTGTTGTTGTCTTAGCGTTGCTGGCATTTTTTTATTTATCTAAGATAACGTATCCATTTATCATTGCACTTGTGATTGCCTTTATGATAAACCCGCTCGTTAATTTTTTTGAGAAGAAAGCCAAAATGCCGCGTGTACTAGCCGTTATCGTTACACTGATTATTCTGATTGCGGTATTCGCAGGATTGGTAACACTATTAGTGGCTGAGATTGTTTCAGGGGCAAACTATTTAGCAACGGTTGTTCCCCAACATCTCGATACATTGATTGATTATATCGAAGATTACTTTACAGCTCAAATTATCCCGCTATACAACCAATTAACGTCTATTTTCAAACAACTCGGTACTGGCCAGCAAGATACCATCATTGCAAATATTCAAAATGTCGGAAAGACAATTGGTACAACTGTTGGTAATTTTATCAAAAATCTGTTTGGCAATATCCCTAATTTATTTTCTTGGATTCCAAACGTCGCAACAGTTCTAATTTTTTCTTTATTAGCTACTTTTTTTATTAGCAAGGACTGGCAGCGATTATCTGCAAAGATGAACCAACTGTTGCCGAAAAAGGCACAAACAAGTGGCAAAACTATTTTTCTTGACTTAAAAAAGGCTTTGTTTGGTTTTATCAAGGCACAATTGACACTTATTTCGATCACTACTGTTATTATTTTAATTGGTCTTCTTATCCTCAGGGTAGATTATGCGATCACGATTGCCTTACTTACAGGTATCGTCGATATTCTTCCATATCTCGGTACCGGAGCTGTATTTGTACCATGGATCATTTACGAGGCAATTAGCGGTGATATGGGACTTGCGATTGGCCTGGGAGTCCTTTACATCATTGTCTTGGTTCAAAGACAAGTAATGGAACCAAAAATTCTATCTTCAAGCATTGGTTTAGACCCGCTAGCAACTTTAATTGCTTTATTTGTCGGCTTTAAATTATTCGGCTTTTTGGGTTTGATTATTGGTCCGGTTACACTCGTTATTACCAATACTCTATACCGCGCCAAAGTGTTTCATGACCTCTGGGCATTCATAAAGGGGAAAGAAGTATAAAAAGAACGTCAGCTCTCTGGAAAAGGAGCTGACGTTCTTTTTTTATATTATCAGAATTTATATCACTTGGCTTCGAGAATTGTCCAGCTCCAGCGCCCTAGCGGCTAGTGTCCTTCGCTCTCCGCCCTACGATAAGTCAACATCGGTTCGCTTGCGCTCACCGTGTTTCCTTTATCTCAGTTGGAGCGCTCCACAAGGAAGGCTTCGACAGCATAAGCATCGCACGAAGGAAAAGCGATAGCTTTTTCGAGGAGGCCATACGCCGCTGACCAGGGCGCTTTCGCTTTTCTTTAAAGAACACTGGCATGACCGTTATAGATAATTCCTCTTGCAGCATCTACGGTTACTTCCTGGCCCTCTTTAAATAGGCTCAGGGCATTTTCTACCCCTACAATAACCGGGATGCCTAAGTTTAATCCAACTACAGCAGCATGACTGGTTAACCCGCCTTCTTGGGTAATGAGTGCAGCACATTTTTCAATAGCCGGAACCATTTCGCGATCCGAACCAATCGTAACCAAGATTGAACCTGGCTTTACCTTTTCTACTGCTTCTTTGGCATCATGGGCAAGGACCACTTTACCAAAAGCAGATTTGCGGCCAATCCCTTGGGCCTTTGTAAGCACATCACCAACAACATGAATCTTCATCAAATTTGTCGTTCCGGCTTCACCAACTGGTACACCCGCCGTAATCACTACCAAATCCCCGTGTTTTACAATACCGCTATTCAAACTTTCCTCTACAGCAATTTCAAGCATTTCATCTGTAGTTGTCGCAACATTGCCTAGTTGTGGATAGACACCCCAAACAAGTGATAATCTGCGGCAAACCGTTTCATTAGAGGTTACCGCAACAATTGCTGCCTTTGGACGGTACTTGGAGATCATTCTAGCCGTATGGCCGCTTTCGGTCGAGGTAATAATCGACTTAACCTCTAAATTTAAGGCCGTATGAGCAACAGACAATCCAATAGCATCCGTAATGTTATGTTCCGTATTCTTGCTGCGGAATGATAATATTTCTTTATGGTTTAATGCTTGTTCCGCTCTCGAAGCAATATTATTCATCGTTTGGACGGCTTCTACCGGGTAAAGACCTGCAGCCGTTTCTCCAGAAAGCATAATGGCATCCGTGCCATCGAAAATGGCATTCGCAACATCACTTGCTTCCGCACGGGTAGGGCGTGGATTTCGTTGCATGGAATCAAGCATTTGTGTCGCCGTAATAACAGGTTTTCCTAACGCGTTGCATTTCTTAATTAACAACTTTTGCACGAGCGGTACTTCTTCGGCCGGGATTTCCACACCTAAGTCACCGCGGGCAACCATAAGTCCATCCGAAACCTCAAGAATTTCGTCGATGTTATCAACACCTTCTTGATTTTCAATTTTAGGAATGATATGGACATGTGTAGCATTATTTTCTTCTAACAGCCGGCGAATTTCCAACACATCTTTTGCCCTGCGTACAAACGAAGCGGCGATGAAATCAATCCCTTGTTCAATACCAAACAGAATATCCTTTGTATCCTTTTCGGTAATCCCGGGTAAATTTACCGAGACACCTGGAACATTTACACCTTTTTTATTTTTTAATGTACCACTGTTTAAGATTTTTGTATGGATTTCCTTTGCTTCCTGATCAATTTCCAAAACTTCTAGGCTAATTAACCCATCATCTAGGAGGATTTTAGAGCCTACATACACATCATCAATTAATTCTGGATAGGTAACGGAAAATTTGTCAATTGTCCCCTCAACTTCGGTCATAGAAATAGTGATAGTTTCTCCGGATTTTAGTTCAATTGCACCATTTTGCATATTATGTGTCCGAATTTCAGGACCTTTTGTATCAAGTAAAATCGCAACGGTCTTTCCTGTCCGCTTTGCCGCTTCACGAATATTTTGGAATCTCATCCCATGTTCTTCATAATCACCATGTGAAAAATTTAAACGGGCCACGTTCATGCCCGAATTGATTAATTGTTCTAATTTCTCAACACTTTCACTAGCTGGACCGATGGTACAAACGATTTTTGTTTTTCGTAACATTGCCTTTGCCTCCTATTAACGGTCATTTCATTTCAGATGTATGTTCATTGATTGCGGAAAAATCTTGTTAAATTGATAGTTCTTTTGAAAGTTTATAAAGTTCGAGATCTAATTTATGCTGTTTATCAAGTGCCTCAATGATATCGTAATCAACCAACTTATTATTTTCGATACCAACCGTACGGCCGCCTCTCCCCTCAATAAGCAGTTCAACGGCTCTTGCCCCTAATCTGCTGGCAAGGACTCTATCAGACGCCGATGGTGAGCCGCCGCGTTGAATATGACCTAATACCGATACTCTGACGTCCAAATTGGTTGCCTCTTTTAGCTGTTTACCGAATTCAACTCCGCTTGAAACCCCTTCTGCGATAATTATGATACTGTGCTTTTTACCGCGTTCCTGACCTTTGCGCAGCCTCTCAGCAATTTCATTCATATCATAATTCTCTTCCGGAATTAAGATTGTTTCTGCACCACCCGCAAGACCTGCACTTAGAGCAATATCTCCGGCATTCCGGCCCATTACCTCGATTATAAATGTTCTTTCATGAGATGTTGCGGTATCACGAATCTTATCAACGGCATCGATAACCGTGTTCAATGCTGTATCAAATCCAATAGTGACATCTGTTCCCGGAATATCATTATCGATCGTTCCCGGTACTCCAATGCAAGGGAAGCCTTGTTCTGTTAATGCCTTAGCACCTCGATAGGATCCATCACCACCAATTACGACAAGCCCTTCAATTCCAAAGGCCCTTAGCTGGCTAATCCCTTGTTGCTGTCCCTCTTTTGTTTTGAATTCCGGACAACGTGCAGAATGGAGCATGGTTCCCCCACGGTGAATAATATCCCCAACCGAACCTAGCTCCAATTTTTTTATATTTCCGGAAATTAATCCAGAGTAACCTCCATAGATTCCATAAACCTCTATATCATGATAAATAGCCTTTCTGACAACGGCCCTTATTGCCGCATTCATTCCTGGGGAGTCGCCACCGCTCGTAAGTACTCCAATTTTTTTCATGATTCTCACCTCAACAGTAAAATTAAAAAATTATGTAAATCTTTTCTAAATAAAGGGTAAAACTAAACAATTCGTGATTTATGCCTTTTTATTATTCACAAATTACCCTTGAATATTAATAAAATAACACGAAGACTCTGCCTTAACAACTTTATCATACTGCCATTTCTAATTCGCGGAATAATTGATAAATTGAAATCGTTTGATTCGCTGTTGTAACCGATATCTTTATTTTTTCCGTGAACTTTCTTTGAAATTTTTGTGAATTAGAAAAGCACAAGCGTCCTGGTCAGCGGCGTATGGCCTCCTCGTAAAAGCTATCGCTTATCCTTCGTGCGATGCTGATGCTGCTAAAGCCTTCCTTATGGATAGTAGCAATTCCTAAAATTGGAGATTTTATGTTTTCTTACTCATCAAAAAAAACGCACCCAAAAAGGAGTACGTTTCTAATTAACTCCAACATAATCATTTATGAAATCAAATTCTCCAATCGTCCTAAAACGATTATAACGGTCTTCAATTAATTCAGTTGCAGATAATTGTAAAAGTTCTTTTAAGGCCGCCACCAAGCTATGTTCAATTTTTTCAGCCTGCTTCTTAATATCCCTGTGTGCTCCACCCTTGATTTCCGGGATAATATTATCAATAATTCCCAATTCCTTTAAGTCGGGAGCGGTAATTTTCATCGTTTCAGCAGCTCGCTTTGCCTGGGTGGCATCCTTCCAAAGAATTGCCGCGGCGCCTTCCGGAGAGATAACCGAATAGGTTGAATTCTCAAGCATATAGATTCGATTGCCTACTCCTAATGCAAGTGCACCTCCGCTTCCCCCTTCACCAATCACAATACAAATAACCGGTACCTCTAGCCCTGCCATTTCAAATAAATTGCGGGCAATTGCTTCACTTTGTCCCCGTTCTTCTGCTGCCTTTCCTGGGTAAGCACCCTTTGTATCAATGAAACAAATAATCGGCCGATTAAATTTATCCGCCTGCTTCATTAGCCTTAATGCTTTTCGATATCCTTCAGGATGAGGCATACCAAAGTTTCTGCGAATATTTTCCTTCGTGTCTTTTCCCCGTTGGTGTCCAATTACAGTCACAGGTAAACCTTTAAACGTAGCAATTCCGCCAACAATTGCCTCGTCATCAGCAAACGTTCTGTCTCCATGACATTCAAAGAAATCTTCAAAGAGATAGGAAATGTAATCAAGCGTTGTCGGCCTGTTGGGGTGTCGGGCTATTTGGACGCGGTCCCACGGTTTCATATTTTCATATATGTCCTGTTCAAGTTTCGCTAACCGAACCTCCAATTTATTGATCTCAGTGCTTAAATCAACATCCGTGTTTTTGGTAAACTCTTTTAATTCCGCAATTTTCTTTCTTAACTCAACTAACGGACGTTCGAATTCTAATTCTCCTACCATTGGAGTTCACCCCCTGGTTGATGGATTTTAAGGATGCCTGCAATCTTCTCAGCTAACTCTAATCGAGAAATAATTGCATCCAATTGACCATGTTTTAATAGGAATTCGGCTGTTTGAAAATCTTCGGGGAGTTTTTCGTGAATAGATTGTTCAATCACCCTTCTCCCAGCAAAGCCAATTAAGCTTTGAGGTTCCGCAAAGTTAAAATCACCCAATGAGGCAAAGCTTGCTGAAACCCCGCCTGTAGTAGGATGGGTCATAATGGAGATAATTAATCCGCCATGATTGCTAAATTTCTTTAAAGCCACACTCGTTTTGGCCATTTGCATTAAGCTGATAGCCCCCTCTTGCATTCTGGCTCCACCGGATGCTGTGAAAATGATAAATGGTACAGACAGCTCGTCTGCTTTTTCTATCGCAAGCGTAATTTTCTCTCCTACAACAGAGCCCATGCTTCCCATGCGGAAGGAGGCATCCATGATAGCCACAACTATCTTATATCCGCCAACAGTTCCGGTACCCGTTACAACAGCCTCATTTAACTGACTTTTTTGACGGTCCTTTTCCAATTTTTCTAAATATCCGGGAAACTGCAGCGGATTCTTTGATATCATATTTTCATTGATTTCCTCAAAACTTCCTTCATCCAGAAAGCTTTCAATCCGTTCTCTTGCATTCATTTGAAAATGATACTGACAATGTAAACAGACCTTATGGTTCTTTGTTAACTCTTTTGTATACATGATTTTCTTGCAAGAGGGGCATTTTGTCATAATTCCTTCCGGAACATCATTTTTCGTGGCTTCCGTCGGAATGGTAGCATATTTTTTCTTTTTGGTCTGATTTTTAATAAAAAGATCTTTAAGTGCCAAGTTTTAAACCTCCCTTGAGTAACACTGCCAGATGGAAAGCTTCCCGTTTAAACCTATTCAGCAGTCTTTCTTTCTACCTTACATCTCATACGTACTGGAAGCAGAAAAGTGGTCAGACCACTCAAAAATCGAAAATACACCAAATTCTACTGGCTTGTACCTTTCACTATAAAATAAAAATGATTGGAAAATTGTTAGTATTTGTCGTTAATAAACAGACAAATTTCGTAATTTCCAGTAAGCAGAAATAACCTGTTCTTCATCCCTTGTTGCTAAAGCCTCTAATAAAAATAAATAATCCTCGCGTTTGTTTTTAGGAGGAATCGGAATGAATGAATCATAATAATCCTTTAAAATTACCCATATTCTTAAAATCAGGTGATTATCTGCTAATTGAATAATTCGATAAAAGAACTCATCATCATGAAGGCTTTCCGCATTTGCTGTCCACCTAAATAGATGCGAAATATCTTGTTGATCGAATCTTTTTACAACTAAACGAAGACAGTCTATCTCAATAATATTCTTCGTTTCGAAAACATCTTTTTTTGCCTTTTCATCCTGCAAGATAAATGTGCTGAGCAGCTGTACCAGCCGGTGACCGCGAAAGTCGCGCAAGAAGGTTCCTTCCCCCCGCCTTGTTTCGATTAACCCCAGTAATTCTAATGCTCTAAGAGCTTCTCGAACGGAAGAGCGCCCGACATCCAGGCGCTCAGATAATTCTCGTTCAGAAGGTATTTTATCACCTGGCTTAAGCCCGTCACGATGAATCATTTCTCGCAAATGCTGAACAATCTCCAGGTATACTTTTGAATTACCCACTTATACTATCACTCACTTTTGCCAATCAGAGCGAGCCTCTTTGTTTTTTCCTTCACTTCTTCAGGGTCTACTTTGATTCGGGCCACACCTGTTTCCATAGCTGCTTTGGCCACCGCAGCTGCTACATTTGGAGCAACACGCGGGTCAAATGGTCCCGGGATCACATAATCCGCACTAAGTTCATTATCATGAATTAAATCAGCGATCGCTTCTACCGCTGCAATTTTCATTTTTTCGTTGATGTGGGTTGCACGTACATCCAGTGCCCCACGGAAAATACCAGGGAAGGCAAGCACATTATTTACTTGGTTTGGAAAATCAGAGCGCCCGGTGCCGACCACCATTGCTCCAGCAGCCTTTGCATCATCAGGCATAATTTCAGGCACAGGATTCGCCATTGCAAAGATCACCGCGTCGGCATTCATTGATTCCACCATTTCTTTAGTTAAAGCGCCGGCGACCGATACACCGATAAACACATCGGCACCCTTTATTACATCTTCCAGACTACCGGTTAAATTATCGCGGTTGGTGAACTTTGCTACTTCCGCCTTTACCACGTTCATTCCTTCTGGACGTCCTTCGTAAATCGCTCCTTTTGTATCACACATAATGATATCTCTTACACCATAGCTATATAATAATTTGATAATCGCAATTCCTGCTGCACCTGCACCGTTGGCAACCACTTTGATTTCTGTTATTTTTTTCCCGGTGAGTTTAAGCGCATTGACAAGACCGGCGACAGTCACAATAGCTGTACCGTGCTGGTCATCATGGAAGATTGGAATGTTTGTTTCCCTTTTTAATCTTTCTTCGATGATAAAACAATTTGGCGCCGCAATATCCTCTAAGTTTACACCACCGAAAGTTGGTTCAAGCAGTTTAACCGTTTCAATAATTTTATCAACATCGGTTGTGTTTAAACAAATGGGGAAGGCATCGACACCGGCGAAGCTTTTAAATAATACTGCCTTACCTTCCATTACCGGCAGTGCTGCTTCCGGCCCAATATTTCCTAACCCCAAAACTGCCGTACCGTCAGAGACGACTGCCACCATATTCCCTTTCATCGTATAGTCGTATACGGTTTCCGGCTTCTCATAAATATCTTTACATGGTTCAGCCACACCCGGTGAATAAGCTAAACTTAAATCGTGAGCATTCCGGACAGTTACCTTTGATTTCGACTCTAACTTCCCCTTATTCATTCGATGCATATGTAAGGCTTCTTCTCGCAAAGTCAAAAAACGTCCCCCCTAAAAAAATTACATCCCCATTGTAAAATATAGCCCTTATTATGGTGGTCAGACCACACATACCTCTTTTACACTATAACATATCTTCGATTGTTGTAAAGATTTAATCTTTCAGAACCACGTTTTGCGCACCCAAAATCTCTCTTAAAGAATGAAGTAAATTTGAAGTTGGATGAATGTTTTTCTCCGGTCCTAATCTGACTGTTTTCCGATTGACTTCGTAATGTAAAATAACGCTTGTATCTCCCTTATTTTTCCCAAGCAGCTGATTAATTTGTTGAAGGGATTGTTCAGTATGTTTTTCTCTACTGATTTTCAAATATAGAACCTGCTGTTTTAACGATTTTCTTTCCAACCATTGATCGATTGCTTGAACTTGTTGGATAATAAATTGAAGTTTGTCATCTCTTTCTTCAATCTTCCCTTCCAGCAAGGCAAATTTCCCTTGTTTTAAAAGTGCAGAAGATTTTTTATACACAGCTGGGAATGCGATCGCCTCCATTTCACCACTGGAATCGCTGATTGTCAAAAACGCCATTAATTCCCCTTTTTTCGTCCGAACCGGTTTTACCGTGGAAATAAATACACCTGAGATAACACCACGTAAGCCTGCTTTTAAATGAAATAAAGCTTGTGCACCGCTTTGTACTAAGGCCTTTTCAAAAATAGAAATCGGATGATCGGAGAGATAAAGACCAAGTGCCTCTTTTTCAAATGAGAGCTTATGTTCCTGGCTGATAGGGTCCACTATTACATATTTCGGCTTAAGATTAAATTCTCCTGCAAATAAATCAAATTGATTGGCAGCTTCCGGTTTAAATATTTGCGCATGTTCGATAGCAACATCAAGGCTTGCCAGTAAGATGGCACGATCCACTCCAAATTCATCAAAGGATCCGGAATGAACGAGCAGTTCAAGTGTTTTTCGATTAATAGCCCGTGAGGAAACCCGGATACAAAAATCGAATAAGTCTTCAAACTTTTTTCTCTTCCTTGCTTGCATGATTTCTTTTAACGCTACATTACCTAAGCCTTTAATGGCTGCTAAACTGTAGCGAATGCTGCCATGTTCCACTTGGAAGGAGCCATCGCTTTGATTAATCGATGGAGGGAGAATGGTGATCCCCCATTGTTTTGTTTCCATAATGTACTGGGCAATTTTTATTTCATTTCCAATCACAGATGTTAGCAATCCCGCAAAAAAATGAATGGGATAATTGGCTTTTAAATAGGCCAGCTGATAGGCGATTATACTATATGCCACCGCATGGCTTCGGTTAAATCCATAATTGGCAAAGCGGACGATTAAGTCATAAATTTCATTTGCAAGCCCCTCGCCATATCCTTTTTTAAGTGCCCCCTGGACAAAGTGATTTCGCTCCCTGTCAAGCACTGCCCTTTGCTTCTTTGCGACTGCCCTTCTTAACAGGTCTGCTTCGCCAAGTGAAAATCCTGCCATTTTTGAGGCAATCTGGATAATTTGTTCCTGATAAACAATGACGCCGTACGTATTTTCCAAGATGGGCCTCAGATCCGGATGGGGATACTCCATAGGTGCACGTCCATGTTTCCGATCAATAAAGAGTGGGATATTTTCCATTGGTCCTGGCCGATACAAGGCATTGACAGCAACGATATCTTCAAATCTCGTTGGCTTTAGCCGCTTTAATACCTTTCTCATTCCTTCTGATTCCAACTGAAAAACACCAGTCGTTTCCCCTGCCGCCAATAATGTAAAAGTCTTTGCGTCATTTAAGGGAACAGAGCCGATATCTAATTTTTCCCCTATATGACGGTAAATGGTAGATAGAATGGATTCAATCAATGATAAATTACGCAGCCCGAGGAAATCCATTTTTAGCAAGCCCATTTCTTCCAAGTATTCCATTGAATATTGGGTTAAATAAACATGGGTTGACCCTTTCTGAATTGGAACTAAATCGATAAGCGGCTTATCGCTGATGACCACACCTGCAGCATGTGTGGAAGTATGCCGCGGCAGCCCCTCTAATTTCAAAGCCGTTTCGAAAAGCCGTTTGTTAAACGCTGTTTCATTTATAAAATTCCTGATCCTGTCAGATTCTTTATAGGCATCAACTAAAGGAACACCTAAGCGAGATGGTACTAATTTGGACAAGTAATCCAGTTCTTTTGTATTTAAGCCAAAAGCACGCCCTGCGTCTCTTAGAGCAGCTCTGGCAGCGAATGTTCCAAACGTAACAATTTGAGCAACATGGAGCTCACCGTATTTTCTAGCGACATATTCGATCACTTCATCCCGGCGATGGTCAGGAAAATCGATATCGATATCAGGCATTGAGATCCGTTCTGGGTTTAAGAAGCGCTCGAATAATAACTGATGTTCAATTGGATCGACATCCGTAATAAATAAAACATAAGCAACAAGCGAGCCCGCGGCAGATCCCCGGCCCGGCCCTGTTAAGATCCCTCTCTCCCTGGCAAATTTCATAAAATCCCAAACGATTAAAAAATAGTTGCTAAATTTCATTCTCTTGATTACTGCTAGTTCATAAGACAACCGTTCAGCATATTCTTTCGAAGGGGTGGTAAACCGTTCATTAAGACCTTTAAAGCACAAACTTTCCAGATAATCATCTGCCGAGACGTTAGGGTCTTCCGTTGGAAACGCAGGCAGATACGTCTTATTTAATTCGATTATAACATTGCATCTTTCGGCAATGAGCAGCGTATTTTCCAACGCTTCCATAATATCCGCAAAACAGTCTGTCATTTCGGCCGCTGTTTTTAAATAGAATTGGTCGCTCCCCATTCTCTCCCGATGCTCATCCTGCAATTTATCCCCATTCTTAATGGCTAGCAGACATTCATGGACAAAACTATCTTGCTTATCTAAATAATGAACTTGGTTCGTTGCAGCAAGGGGCACGTTCATTTCCCTGGCAAGCAATAATAGCTGGGATCTAATAGCTTCTTCTTGTTCAAGCTGATGATCCTGCAGGGATATGAAAAAATTCCCCTTTCCAAAGATGTCCGTAAATTTTCCGATTAATTCCCGGGCAAAATCCACTTCCCCATTATATATAGCCTGTTCAATTTCTCCTTCTAATCCAGGTGTAATCACAATAAGACCCGCAGCATAATGCCGCAGCCATTTAAATGGTATTCCCTTGACAGATTTCGTTTGTAGCGCACTGGAAATTTTAAGTAGGTTCTTATATCCTATTTCCGTTTCTGCTAACAGGACTAGCGGAAATGCTTCGTTAACTGCCCGCGTGCCTTCCACATCAACTGTCAACCCAATAATCGGCTTAATCCCTTCCTGTTTACAGAGTTTATAAAATTCAATCGTACCGTACATTACATTCCTGTCAGTTAAAGCAAGCGAACGAAACCCTTTTTCCTGAGCATTCTTAACTAAATCAGGAACTGATGCCGTACTCGTCAATAAACTATATGCGCTATAAACATGCAGGTGAACAAAAGACATTTCATCACACCCTTAATACATGAGTTCATCACTTATTATAAAACTTTACAATAAAAAAAGAAAATATGTTCTCGTTTAATCATTCATATTTATATAGGCCTGTCCATATAAATGATAGAAAGATTAAATTCAGATTGAAGGTCGGAGGAAGAATGAAAGAAATTGGCTTTTTTCCCACTTTTATTGAAAGCTACTTTATTGCCTTAGGTGTATTACTTGGTGGTTCTCTGATTGGGGGAATTGCTTCCTTTTTAACCGGGCAGCCACCACTAACTACCGTATACCGTCTATCATCGGCACTCCGAATTTGGGCGATCGTCGCAGCGATTGGCGGAACATTTGATGCCGTCTATACGTTTGAACGCGGCTTATTGAATGCAGATACGAAGGATCTTTTTAAACAATTTTTATTAATTCTTTCTGCTTTAGGAGGGGCCCAGACAGGTGCTCTTATCATTAACTGGATGACCCAGGAGCATTTATCATCATGAGAATCCCTCCATACTACCGAAGACCATCATGGCAGCGTTTTTTTGCGGGAATGGCCATTGGTGGTGCGATTAGCTGGTGTATTTTTTTATATATTTTTGGAGTCTGGCAGGAAGAGAATGCCAAGCTAATTCGTAAACAACAAAATGAAATTACCGAGCTAAATAACGATATTAAAATCTGGCAGGAAGACTATAAGGAGTTAAACAAACAGAACTTAGAAAAAATCACCGTCCAAAAGATTAAGATCAAGATTCTTAACGGGGAGAGGTATAAGTTAGATGATCTTAGCATTTTTGAGAAGGAAGAAGAAGTTCGTGATGACATCAAAATGGTCTTGGCGAAAGATTTGGAAGAAGTTGCCAAAAATAAAGATTTAATAAAAAAAATTATTGAAAACAAACCAATTAAAATTAATGACAAAAGGTACAAGCTGACGGTAAAAGAAATGACTATTTTCACAACACTAACAATCCAGCTGGAAATCCAATTTGATTCCTAGTAGCACCATGTGAAAAATTCACATGGTGCCTGACACCAATTTATTTAACTCATTTAAAACATCTGTTGCTTCATCCCAAGAGCGGATGGAAGCGCCGGCGGCAAGCGGATGGCCTCCGCCATTGAACTTTCTGGCAACTTTATTAATAACCGGTCCTTTTGAGCGAAGCCGGACTCTAATTTGGTCCTTTTCTTCAATGAAGAAGACCCACGCCTTCATCCCTTTTACATCCCCTAAAACACCGACTAAAAGGGAGGCCTCTGTAGGGTTTACCTGGTATTGGTCAAGCAGTTCATTTGTCAGCTTTACGACGGCAACGCCGTTCGTTTGAAATTCAAAGCTTTGCAAAACATACCCTTTTAGCTTAATAATATTCGGTTCCAACTCGTACATTTTGTCAAACAATTCCGTCCGGGAAAACTGATAATGAATTAATTCCCCTGCATAGATAAACGTCTTCTCCGTTGTACTTGGAAAAAGAAAGCGGCCGGTATCCCCGACGATTCCGGCAAATAACAGCCTTGCCGCCTCATCGTTTAATTTTAACCCCTGTTCTTTTCCAAACAGATAAAATTCATAAATCATTTCACTGCAGGAACTTGCCGTGGTATCCACCCATAATACATCCCCATACGGTTCTTCATTTGGGTGGTGATCAATTTTAATCAGCTTTTCCCCCATTTTATAGCGTAAATCACATATCCTTTCAGCATTTGCAGTATCACACACAATGACCAATGCCCCTTTATATACTTCATCATCGATCACATCAGGCGTGAACATATAATGGAGGGTTGGTTCATCCTGACCCACTGCAAATATATGTTTTTCCGGAAAGGACTCCTTTAATATTTCTACTAGACCCCCTTGTGAGCCGTAAGCATCTGGGTCTGGACGAACATGGCGGTGGACAATGATGGTTTCATACTGTTTAATAGCTTCTAATATTTTCTCTTTCATAAGCGTTCCCCTAACCTTTCTTTAATGGCAATTTCCTTTAAATAACGTTACAATAATAATGATCTCGAAGCTGGAGGAATGAAAATGTTTGTCTTTGTATTTCTCATTATTATTTTATTTGTTTTCTATTTATTTTATAAAACAAAATACTTCCGAAGCAATCGCCCGGTAGAAAAGAAATGGCTTTCCGCCAAATCCAACATCACCCTTGGGCTTTTAGTCGGTTTATTCGGGGTGAATCACCTGATCTATATTGCCGAATCCGCAATAAATTATATTGTCGCTGTTATATTTATCCTTTATGGAGGCTATTTTGCTTGGATTGGTTTCAAAAAATATAAACATTACCTTCCGTTTGCAATTGAGGAGGCGGAGGAACTGGACAAGCCGCTTTCTTAACGAGGAAGCGGCTGTTTCAAATGGTTACCGAATATTCCATTGTTAATTTCTATCAATTAACTGGCACATCATCATCGCTTTTCCAACAAGGACTCCATCGTTGTAAACTTCTACATCTACCTTCCCGAATTTCCGGCCAACTTCAAGTATTTTCGGATAAATTTCCAGCTTACTTTCCATTTGCACAGGTTTTATAAAATAAATTGTCATATTCTCTACGACTAAATCGCCCTTTTTATAGCTGCGTAATACACGATTAGCTGCATCTGAAACGATTGTTGTAAATACCCCATAAGAAATGGTACCAAGATGGTTCGTCATTTGCGGGGTAACTTCTAATGTGAAAGCGCCGTCTCCCTTTGCCTTATCAGTCATGAACTCCAGTTGATTTGTTATGATATCATCAATCGTTTCACCAACCTGGGGCTGCCTTTGATTCATTTGCAATGCCTTTAGGACGTCCTGCCTGCTAATAATTCCTTCTAAACGGCTGACTTCATCAGCAACGGGAAGGACTTCAATCCCTTCCCAAACCATCATATGTGCTGCTGAAGCAACGCTTGTTTTCCCTGTAACCGTCATCGGATGTTTGGTCATAATCTTATCAATTGATGTCTCACTATCCTGACCTAAAATATCTTTACTCGTCACCATTCCTTGGATCTTTAAGTTTTTATCAACAACGGGATAACGGCTATGGGTCGTTTGCTGATTTAACTTATGCCACATCGATACTTTATCGGATGTTTGCAAGTAGTAGGTTTTCGTTAACGGAGTCAAAATATCTTCCACTAAAATAATTTCCTTTTTGATTAGCTGATCATATATTGCACGGTTGATCATCGTCGCAACTGTAAACGTATCATAACTTGAGGAAATAATCGGCAGTTCAAGCTGGTCCGCTAATTTTTTCACCTGCTCCTCTGTATCAAATCCGCCTGTGATCAGGACAGCTGCTCCTGCCTTTAATGCCAGTTCATGTGCCTGTGTCCGGTTTCCAACAATCAAAAGATTTCCAGCCTCGGTATACCGCATCATCGCCTCTAATTTCATTGCTCCAATGACAAATTTATTAAGGGTTTTATGCAACCCTGATCTTCCGCCTAAAACCTGGCCATCCACAATATTTACTACCTCGGCAAATGTTAGTTTTTCAATATTTTCCTTTTTCTTCCGTTCAATACGGATTGTTCCAACACGTTCAATGGTGCTGACATATCCTTTATTTTCAGCTTCTTTAATCGCACGGTATGCTGTACCTTCACTCACATTCATTGCTTTGGCAATTTGCCTGACTGAGATTTTTTCTCCAATTGGAAGACCATCAATATATCGTAAAATTTGTTCATGTTTTGTTGCCAAGACCTTCTTCACCCTTTATGCTATCGAATTCATTCCTTCTACTATACCTGAATGATGCCTAAACTCCATTATAAGGTTTTAAAGGTCTTGATTCAATGCGGTTTCTTACAATCCATTAGAAAGAACGGGATTTCCGTTTTAAACCCTGCGGCTGTGGTCTTTGTATCTGCCTTTTCGGTGTGTAAAGCAGGGCGGTGAGATTTCCAGCAATGACCATTAAGGCAAACACCAGCCAAACAATAGCAAAAATCCCTTGTACCCCATCAGCTGTCACCGAAAGCCGCGGCACGGCAAAATAAAGCATGAAGCCACAAAGTAATAAACAAAGCAAATATCTGTTTTTTTTCATTCCATATTCCCCCCTAAGACTGCTTGTTTCATCTTTATGCAACGAAGGGGGAAAAAAGTATGTGTTTCTATGATTATAATTCGATTACATCGCCGGGGTTCATTAGCTTCCCATTTTTATCTTCCAACATTTCAATAAATCGATGTGGATCCTGTTTAATTGGCGGGAATGTGTTGTAATGAATCGGTACAACCGTCTTTGCCTGTAATAATTTTGCTGCATAAGCCGCATCCTCAGGCCCCATGGTGAAATTATCACCAATCGGCAGGAACGCAACATCGATCGAGTGGCGGTCACCAATCAGCTTCATATCAGAAAATAACCCTGTATCACCGGCATGGTAAATTGTCTTACCTTCACTGCTGAACAAAATACCTGTCGGCATGCCGCAATAGATGATTTCATTGTTCTCTGTGGTATATCCTGATCCATGAAAGGCTTTTGTCAGCTTAACCTTCCCAAAATCAAATTGATAGGCACCGCCTATATTCATGCCATGTGTTTTGACTCCTTGCCAGCTGAGGAAAGTGGTAAGGTCTGCGTTTGCGACCACCAGCGCATCATTTCGTTTCGCGATGGCGACAGTATCCCCGACATGGTCATTATGGCCATGAGATAAAATAATCGCATCTGTTTGGACTTCATCTGCATTTAAATCCGTTAAATCATTACCGGTAATAAACGGGTCAATCAAAATTGTTTTGCCATTTGTCTGAATTTGGACAACAGAATGTCCATGGTACGAGATTTTCATCATCCCAGCTCCTTTTTAAAAATTGTTCTACTAAAACTACTTCCATAAAAAAATAAAAATTCCTGCTTTAACTTATCCATTTCCCTTCTGGTTTAGGACATGCTAGTTTACTTTTCTATTCCAAATTGATACGCTCAAATAGTATTTACTTATTAAGGAGGCCCTATAAAGAAATGAATCAGCGAATAGAAAAGCTGCAAACATGGATGAAGGAAAATGAAATAGAAGTTAGCTTCCTAACCTCTTCAGAGAATGTCTTTTATTTAACCGGCTATTATACGGACCCGCACGAACGACTGCTGGCGCTGGCTGTTTTTCAGGAGGCTGAGCCCTTCCTAGTCTGCCCGGCAATGGAAGTTCCTGATGCGAAACGTTCAGGATGGGAACAAGAAATCATCGGCTACAGCGATATTGAAAACCCGTGGGAGATGATTCAGCAGTCCATTCATAAAAGAATCGAGAGTGTAACAAAAGCCGCCATCGAAAAAGAGCATATGAATGTTGAACGCTATGAACGGCTATCACTATTGTTCCCTGAAGCAGCATTTGTTTCAGCGGAAGAAAAGGTAAGACTGCTCCGGATGATCAAAGATGCGAAAGAATTAAAAATAATCGAAGAAGCATGTGCGCTTGCCGATTACGCCGTTGAATTCGGTGTAAGTGAAATAAAGGAAGGCAAAACCGAGCTTGAGGTCCTAAATGCCCTGGAATATGCCCTAAAGCAAAAGGGCGTTACCGAAATGTCGTTTTCGACAATGGTTTTAACTGGTGCCAATGCCGCATCACCTCATGGAACCCCTGGAGAGACAAAGATCCAAAAAGGCGATTTCGTTCTATTCGATTTAGGGGTTGTGGTGGATCGCTACTGTTCTGATATCACAAGAACCGTTGCTTTTGGTGATATTAATGATAAACAAAAAGAAATCTATGATACGGTTTTAAAAGCACAATTAGCTGCCATTGAAACCAGCAGACCCGGGATTACGGCTGCTGAAGTCGACCAAACTGCCAGGAAAATGATTGCCGATGCCGGTTACGGTGAATATTTCCCGCACCGGCTTGGGCACGGCCTAGGCATAGGTGTCCATGAGTATCCATCGATGACAGAAACCAACCAGCTAGTCCTTGATGAAGGCATGGTTTACACAATTGAGCCGGGTATCTATGTCCCTAATGTAGCAGGTGTTCGGATTGAGGATGATGTCTATATTACCGCTGACGGTGTAAAGGTATTAACTAAGTTCCCAAAAGAACTACAAATCATCCAGTAACCAATTTGGAAGATGTTTACATTGATTTTTTGAATGGGCTGCAGTAATATATTTATACAAGCTGCATTGTGCGTAGTAATAATAAAGTTTTAACCTTTAAGCTGTAATAGGGAGTTTTAAAGCAAAGCCGGAAATGACAAGCCTCTGTCTATACGACATGGAGGACATGCTGGAAGCTTTGTGCGAACACCCACTTTGAGGAGTGGTGGTTTAAAACTTTCTTATAAAAAGTACGGCATTGCGGCTGCACTTTTATATTCAAAATTTTAACCAGCATCCAATTTGATGCTGGTTTTTCATCAGGACCTTGCTTTTATAGCAAGGTCCTTTGTCGATTTTTTTAAATAAAGTATGGGAATCCGCCAAAAAACGGATAGCCAAAGCCAAAACCAAATCCAATTGGATAGCCAAACCCCCATGGTCTGCCCCAACCCCAGCCAAATCCACCCCAAACCCGGGAATCATCGGCATGATATTGGTAAGCAGGATTATTCGGCATCTGCTCATATCTTGGGCCCATATACGTATTTGGATACATATTTTAACCTCCTCATGTGTTATCACTAAAGAATATGTATCTGCCACGATAAAGTCTTGGGTAAATGCCCTGTTTACGATATTTTTCTATTTCAAAACACAAACGGCTGTCCGAAATGGACAACCATTTAAAAATTGTTTTTAGCCTTCGGAAGATAAAAATTCCTCACCTTTATCGATGGCTGTTTCTCGATCAATAAAACCGCTATTATAGGAATCCAAAATTTGCTCATTTACAAGATTGGTTCCTTGCTCATCAAACTCAAATGAATACGGTTTTTTAGGATCTCTTTTATTCATAGTGTAAAACCTCTTTCCCATGTAATCACCTCTTTATTGTTCGAAAAATTGCAACAGTTATACCTTGTTAAATATTGTATAATCAAGATAAGGAGATGATAATTATGGGACTCAAATATCAAAATATTTTAGTCGCAATTGATGGTTCAAAGGAAGCCGATTGGGCATTTAAAAAGGGAATTGAGATTGCCAAAAGAAACAATGCAAAATTACTGTTAGTCCATGTGATTGATACGAGATCATTTGGACTAATAGAAGCCTATGACACTGTGGTAGGTGAGAGGGCCGAAGCACTAGCCAAAGAAATGCTTGAAAATTATAAAAAACAAGCAGAAGAGGCGGGTTTACCTGATGTATATTACGAAATTGATTTTGGTTCTCCTAAAGTAAGAATCCCAAGGGAGCTCACAAAGAAACACAAGATTGATTTAATCCTTTGTGGAGCAACGGGCTTAAATGTTGTGGAAAGATTCTTCATCGGCAGTGTTTCAGAACACATTGTCCGTTATGCTCCATGTGATGTTCTCGTCGTCCGTACAGAGAAAGATTCTGAATAATGATTGAGAAATGGGGTGGTTCCATACTTTTGAACAAATTTCTATTTTCATGCTTCGTAATATGTAGTACGATAAAAACAAACTAACCAATCCTGGAGGCATGCTAATGAAGGAACACTTTTTCTTCGACCAACGTCTTGGTATTCTAATTCCCGAGCTTGCGCTGGACTGGGACGAATACAGCAAGGATACACAGGAGCAAGTTCTCTTTCAGTGGGAGAAAATCCGCGGAGCAATTCCCGACCGCATCGCTGAGCTTGAGGCTGAAATAAATCATAAACAAGCGCAGCTTGACGATGAAAGTGACTTCCTGCGCTCCTGTCAACTAAACAGCGACATAGCTGAACTGGCATCCATTATAAATGATTTGTGGCTCTGGTACCGTACGAACCAAACGATTTCCACAAAGATTCACCATTAGAAAAACTCCCTTTATTCGAAAGGGAGTTTTTCTTAGTTGAGCGCAAGCACCCAGTACGTACGTTGCTAAACGGGCGCCTTACGCTTTTCTATAAGATAAGTATAAATTTTTGACTTTGAGAATTGTCTAGCTCCACAAGGAAGGCTTCAGCAGCATCAGCATCGCACGAAGGAAAAGCGATAGCTTTTACGAGGAGCGCCTAGCCCCTCTATGGTCTACAGCCACTCCTGAATTGAAGGCAAAGATCGCCTTCTATTCAGGAGCGTCTTATGCTTGTCGGGGCTTACCAAGGCGCTTACGCTTTTCTATTCTATAAATCTTTCTTTATTTCTCTTACCACGTGGCCAATCTCGGGTAGTATTAATTTATTCATTGCCAGCCTCACAGCACCGGAGGAACCTGGAGTGGAAAATACCGCTTTATTGTTCACTACACCGGCAATAGCCCTCGATAAAATAGCGGCCGAACCAATATCCTCTTGATAGCTTAACATTCTGAATAATTCCCCGAAGCCGACGATTTCTTTATCGAGCAACTGCTGAACAGTTTCAATCGTTACATCCCGCTTGGCGATTCCTGTGCCGCCATTAGATAGTACGACCTCAATATCATTATGGCGTACTCCTTGCAAAATAGCATTTTTAATTACCTCTGCCTCATCCTTCACAATACAATAATCCACTATTTTGTGCCCAGCTTCTTCAAGCAGCTCTATCATCAGCCTGCCGCTTTTATCCGTGTCCTTATCTCTCGTATCACTTACTGTAATCACTTTACAATGAACGGTCTTCGGCGCTTGCATTTTATGTTCTTGAGTACTCATGGTTTAAAACTCCTCTTTTGCCTTAAGATAGCGAAATTGATAGTATTTATGAGCCAGGTCTGTCACTTTTCTTGTTAACTGATAATTAGCACCTGCCCCAATGGCCATGCTGACAAGCGGAATACCTTTAACCATTCTTTTTCTGAACAGTGTAATCACCATTGCTTTCAACAATTGCTGAAATGGCTGTTCAATCCAGGTAATATCAGTCATTTCTTCCTTTCCTTTATAAAAATAATAATGTTGATCGACTGTCAATTCCTCCATTAGTAAGGACCAGCCTTCTTTTTGCATTCTTGGGGGTAATGTACCTGTATGGAAAACCTTTAGTGACGTCATCATTTCATAGGGAGTATTGATTTCAAACCCATAGGTCATGGCGATAAGCTGCACTACACGTAAATTAAGCACAGCCATCGCCGGAATATCAGAACCTAATAAAAGGCTTCCTCCTGTACCGGCTAACCCGCCTTGCGCAAGCGAGTAAAACCTGTGTCTGGCGATTTGCTGTTCCGCTATGTATTGCAATTGGTCAATCGTTAATTCCTGCATGTCTGAAAGCTGATTAATCTCCTTTTGAAAAATCCTCCCCGACTGCATAATTCTTTCCTTTGCATCCATTTGAAACTGAGACCCCTGAATGATGCTATGCAAATGAAATAGCCAAGTATCAATAATAGAAAAAAACTGCCTTTGAACGGTTTCCGGTAACAGGGAGAAGGAACGCTCCAAATATTTTTCATATGTTAATTGAAAATCGTTTGGTTCGTAGCTTAATAATTTCCTTTCCCATTCCCGTATATCATTCAAGACCGTTCTTTCTCGATCTGTGAGCGGCATCGCGAACCCCCCTCAAAATATAGTCATATTTCCAGTATATCACAAAAATAAAAAATCATTAAAAAGGCAAAGACTGTTTTAAGCCTTTGCCTTACATCGCTTTATTGATTAGCCGTGAGTCTGACTACATCACGAGCAATCATGACTTCCTCATTTGTTGGAATGACTAACACTTTTACCGGAGAGTGCGGGTAATTGATAAATGCCTCTTGGCCTCTTACTTTGTTCAATGCAGGATCCCAATATACTCCCATAAATTCTAAACCTTTTAACACATTTTCACGAATAACATCACTGTTTTCACCAATTCCAGCTGTGAAGATTATCGCATCCACGCCATTCATACGGGCAGCATAAGAGCCAATGTATTTATGAATACGATTAGAGAAAATATCTAAAGCGAGCTGTGCACGATCATTTCCTTGCTTTGACTGGATCTCAATATCCCTTAAATCGCTTGAAAAACCGGATACAGCTAACATTCCACTCTTTTTATTTAAAATATCAAGTACTTCGTCTGCTGTCTTGCCTGTCTTCTCCATGATAAATGGAATAAGCGCCGGGTCAATATTTCCTGATCGTGTTCCCATTGTTACCCCTGCTAAAGGTGTAAAGCCCATCGAAGTATCAATCGATTTACCCCCTTGAATGGCCGCAATACTTGCTCCATTACCTAAGTGGCATGAAATCAAGCGAAGCTGTTCAAGCGGACGTCCTAGAAGCACTGCAGCCCTTCCGGAAACATATTTATGGCTTGTTCCATGAAATCCATATTTGCGAATGCCGTATTTTTTGTAATACTCATATGGAAGGCTATACAAATAGGAACTTTCAGGCATTGTTTGGTGAAAGGCTGTATCAAACACGGCAACAGCCGGAACATTCGGAAGTACACGCTGGAAAGCCCTAATCCCTGTAATGTTTGCCGGATTATGCAGCGGCGCCAGCTCGGATAATTTATCAATTTTATCTAAAACCTCGTCTGTGATGACAACGGAATCATTAAATTCCTCCCCGCCGTGGACGACACGGTGACCAATTCCTTCAATTTCATTTAATGTTTGAATAATTCCGAGGGAAGTCAGCTTATCTAAAAGCATTTTAACAGCCACTTCATGGTCAGGAATATCAAGCGTTTCCTGAATTTTTTCACCATTTGCCGCAATTGTAAAAATAGAATCATTTAAACCGATTCTTTCTATCAATCCTTTTGTAATGACTTCCTCATTAGGCATTTCAAATAATTGAAACTTTAAAGAGGAACTTCCAGCATTAATCGCAATTATTTTTGCCATTTTACAACCGCTCCTTTTTATATACACATTTATTACAGATACCCTTTTATATCACTCTACTTTATATTGTGTAAATTGACCTTAATTTAAATCCCCAAGAATTCATTTAATCACTGTCTACCTTACATTTCAATGGATATTTTGTGTGCAATCGATTACATTTAAATATAAATAAATTCCGAGTTTTCGTAAAAAAACAATAAAGGATAACACCAGTGCCTGATGTCATCCTTTATTGTCTTTAAACCACTTGTCAATGTTAACTAAAATTTTATCCATTTCCCGTTTATTTGATAGACTTGGTAAATTCACCAATAACGCCTGACTTGGCGGTTTGATCCCCTCGCCTTTTTTCTGCACAATCAGGATGCTTTTAGCTGCCTGCTTATTTTTAAACATCCCAACCGGAAGCTGCAAGAGTCCTTGAATATAAAGAAACTCCTTGATAAAACGATGAAGCATACCCGCCTGTTCACTTTCAAACAGCCCATTGGGGATAAGGAAAAATAAGTATCCGCCCGGTTTCGTATGTCGGACGCTTTGTTCGATAAATAAATGATGTGCGTACGAATGGCCATTCTCCGCCTTTAATTGATAATCTGCTGCTCGAATGTCATTAGGATAATAGCCTACCGGAATATCTGCAACAACCGCATCGACCGGGTCAATAAAAAGCGGCTCTAAGCTATCCTGATTAAAGAATTGTACCGGCTGCTCCTGGAGATTAGCGTTGATATAAGCAAGCTTAATTAACAGGTCATCGATATCTACCCCAGCAGCAGCTACTTTTTTATCAATGTGGTTTAACACCGTTAATAATAAATTGCCTGTGCCAACTGCCGGGTCAAGTAAACGAAATGATGGTTCCTTTATACACTTTTCAACAAGATAGGCCATTAACATTCCGACAGAATCAGGTGTCATTTGATGATTAGGCTGAACCATTTCTTTCATGCCTTTTAAAATGACCAACTGGAACGCCTTGCGGATTTCTTCATTTGTGTATCGCTCCAAATAAATGCCTTCATATTGCTTTTTCAACCACTTAACGGTTACTTCGCTTAATTCCTCCTGGAGAACAGAGCCTTGGAATAGATTCTCGCCGGTTTCGGCCAAAGCCTCCAGATAAGAACAGCCTAATTCCTCCTGTAAACGTAATGAGGTCTCATTAAATAAGGTAAATAATTGTTCGACTGGTGATGTTATGATCATCATCCCCCCTTTTTTCAAGTTTAAAAGACCTCGCCAGATGACGAGGCCGAAAATTGATTCCTATTTTTTACTTAGCGCTCTTTGCGGCTTCAAGAGCTGCTTCATAGTTTGGATGGTTGGTTGCTTCACTTACATACTCGACATATGTAACCGTGTCGGAAGAATCAACTACAAATACGGCACGCGTTAATAATCTTAATTCTTCGATAGCAACCCCGTATGCTTTACCAAATGAAAGGTCATGGTGGTCGGATAATGTTTGAACATTTTCTATTCCAGCCGCAGCACACCAGCGTTTTTGGGCAAATGGCAAGTCAACGCTTATAGTCAATACCTTTACATTTCCCAGGCTATTTGCTTCTTCATTGAAACGGCGTGTCTCTGCATCACACACACCTGTGTCAAGTGATGGGACAGAAGTGATTAATCGAACTTGTCCCTTTGTATCGTTCAGGGTAACCTCCGATAAGTCATTAGCTAAAACAGTAAAATCTGGCGCCTTGTCCCCAACCTTTACCTCATTGCCAAGTAAAGTTACAGAATTCCCCTTAAATGTTACATTTGCCATCTTTACATCCTCCTTTGTTCGATCGAGCCATATGGATTTCACCATAACGTGCTCACTCTCAATATGTACAGTGTAAATATATCCTGTCAGTATTATTTTTGCAATTAATATGATTTTGAAAAATATAATTGTCATCCAGCCCCTAAGCGTAAAGAAACTCGCCGACCGGCGAGCCAAATATGCTAATTATTGAATAACATCAATATCCAAATCTACTTTTGGTTTATTATTGGCGGATTGATTCCCGCTCAATTGTTGGTTAGATTCATTTTTCTTTGAAAACATTTGCTGAATTTTATCAACTGCCTGCGGAGCAAGCTCTAAAATCTTCTCATACAAATGGGTGCTTTCATCTAGATGAAGCATTTTAACCCCCGATGAGTTTACAATTAAAAAGGCGATGGGTGTAATCGAAACACCAGCACCACTTCCCCCGCCAAACGGCAGCTGCTGTCCTTGTCCTTGCTGCCCTTGACTTTGGTTTCCTGAACCACCGCTCATGTTGAATTCACTTCCGCCGGCAGCAAAGCCGAATCCTACCTTTGAAACCGTTAAGATAACACTTCCATCAGGGGTTTCGACAGGGTCCCCAATAATGGTGTTCACATCAATCATTTCTTTTAAGCTTTCCATTGCAGTGGTCATCAAGCCTTGAATTGGATGATCTGCCATCATGATTTCCTCCTTCTTCAAACAAACTTCGTTTTGTCATGTGAAAAATTTGTTTTGTTTGTCGTGCGGGCTTTCCCGCCTTTCCAGAATTTAATTAACTTTAATCCTGCTAGAATAGCTTGCCCGATTCGAAACTGAAACATACATGTTAATCGCGTCTGAATCACCGTTGCTTGAAAATGAGGTGTTATGACTAAATGTGGCATTACCACTAGGTTTAAATGGCGGCTAAGAAGGCCGACAATACTCCCTTTAAGCGTCCATATGGCACCAGCAGCAATCGCAGTATGGGCTGCATCACCAAGACCAATGTATGTTTGCCATTCAAATTTCTTAATCCGAATCTTGCGAAAAAACTTCCTCACGATAATTCGCATGTTTACAACCTTCTGTAAAAGCTCTCTTGCCATCTCGATTCTCTTTATCAGCTTTTGTTTCGTGATTTGTTCTACCTTATGATCAGGTTCCCCCTCGGGAGCTTCTCCCATGTGGGAATGATGTTTCACCATTACACTTGGAGAATGATCGTCCATTTTGATTAATGGAACATTTATTCTATATTTAATCAGCCCAAACCAAGCCCTAAACTCGATTCTTAGATCATCATCATCATTATGATGCTGGTAATTTACAATAATTGTTAATTTAGTAAAAATAAGAAGAAGCAATAATAGCACTATAACGAATAAGAGAATATAGAGCCACCCCATTTTTTTCACATCCTTTCCGCCTGCTAGTATCTCCTCTATCCAAAAAAAATAAACCTGCCTACTTTATCACAACAGGTTTACTTATGAGTATTTGATTAACAAACTTTTTAAGCATCTTTTCTATAAAAAGGTCCTCTTTACTTTTTCCCAAAAGGAATTGTCTTTTAATTTTAAAGTTTTTAACTTTTTATCCGCTAATTGAAGCTGGATATGATCCACTTCGCGGATGCTTAATGCTTCATTATCCATGCCCATTGTCGGATGGTCATTCGTTTCTGATACCACCTTAAGTGTAAGTTTGCGGTCACCGCTTAAAATAAAGGAAGATCCAAGTGTCCTATAGCTATTATTATTGATCGAGGCAACCTCGCTCACTTGCATACAAGATAGAAGCGGATCGACAACCGCACCTTTTACCGATTTATTATAGGCAGTACTTCCTGTCGGGGTAGCCACAATTAAGCCGTCACCACGGAATGTTTCAAAATGCAGCTTATCAATAAATACGTCAATCACAAGTGTTTTAATGATCGAGGAGACGATGCTGAATTCATTTAGACATTTAAAGGTTCCCTGGCCGTCAACGGTAACATCGATGACCGGATAACGACGTACTTCAAGCTGTTCATTCAATATCGATTCAATCAATTTTGAAGTATCCTCAATTCGAAAGTCACAGTACATATTCAGGCTATTCTTAGTAGAGATTCCCATATAAAGACACTCATCACGAAATCCTGTTTTTCTTACAGCTTGAAGGAATGCACCGTCGTCGCCGATGCTGGCAATAATGTTTGCCTCGCGGAAATCGTGAACAATGGTGAAGCCGTAGCGCTCCGTTGCTTCAAAAAGCGGCGCAACCTTCCTAAGTAATTCTTCATCACGCTTGTAGTAAAAATAAATATTTCTTCTTTCTGCCATTCATTATTCCTCCTGAAAGATATAAAAAACTTATCATTTTTTACCCATTGTACCATTCATTTTTGATAAAATAAGGCTTGATTCAATTTAGTTTAGCACTTTTTTTGAAACAATATGAAAAAGACAAACAAAGGAGGCGAAATTACATGAATGGAAAACGTTGGGCAGCACTTGGAATTGCGGCCGCGTTATTTTTTATTTCAGTTGTGATTAATTTTCTATCGGCATTTGCCTTTAAAGGGGTCGAAACCGACATCAGTGATTTTTTTGCAACGGAGGAGCCGTTTACTGAGGAAGTGGTTGATGAAGGAAGCGAGATGAAGAAAATCGCCGTTCTGGATGTGGATGGTGTTATCCAAGACACAGGTGATAATGGATCACTCTTTCAAAGTGCCGGATACAATCATCAAACCTTTATGAAACAGCTGAACTATATTAAGGATGATAATACGGTCAAAGGGATTATTATAAAGGTGAATTCCCCCGGAGGCGGTGTCGTGGAAAGTGCCGAAATCCACGATAAATTAGTGGAAATCCAAAAGAATAGCAAAAAGCCAGTTTATATCTCGATGGGCTCGATGGCAGCTTCGGGCGGCTATTATATTTCCACAGCGGCGAAAAAGATTTATGCAAGCCCCGAAACATTGACAGGCAGCCTCGGGGTCATAATGGAAGGAATCAATTATAAGGGATTGGCCGATAAGTACGGTGTTGATTTTGTAACGATAAAAAGCGGCAAATATAAGGATATCATGAGTCCAACACGTAAAATGACAAAGGAAGAGCGCAAAATTTTACAAACGATGATTGATAACTCCTATCAGGGATTTGTCAAAGTTATTTCCGAAGGCCGCCACATAAGTGTTGACAAAGTAAAACAGCTTGCTGACGGACGGGTATACGACGGCAGACAGGCCAAGGATTTAAATCTTATTGATGGTTTTGGCTACTTCGATGATGTCGTAAAACAAATGAAAAAAGCGGAGAAGCTAAAAGGGGCGAAGGTTGTCCGCTATACGGAATCGCTAGGGCTTGGTTCATTATTTTCATTTCAAGCCAAAAAATGGATGGGTGACAACGCAGAAATGGCGGGGCTGATGAAAGTTCTTTCCAAACCAAATTCACCAAGGCTGATGTATCTTTATGCGGAATAGGGGTGAATACTGATGGAACCAAATGATAGAATGAATAAAACCACCGAAATTCCTGAACCTGATGTTGAGGACAGAAGCAGCTCTCCAGGTTTACATGAAGAGGTCAGCAGTCGGGAAATGGCTGGGAAGCCCCCTGTTGTTCGCTATGCTGGTTTTTGGATGCGGTTTTGGGCTTATCTCCTTGACTTAATAGTAGTCGGAAGTATTGTCCGGTTGGTGATTAAACCCCTGTTTCGTATGCTTGATCTATCATTAGCTGAATTTAATATGTTTGCGCCATTCTCCATCGCTTCAGCGGTTATCTTTTATTTGTATTTTGTTTTGATGACGAAATATTTTAACCAAACTTTGGGTAAAATGGTCTTTGGTTTAAAAGTGATTGACCTTAAACATGAACAATTATCTTGGGGAACGATTCTTTTTCGTGAATGGATTGGCCGGTTTATCTCCTCCACGGTCATCGTAGGATATATCATCATTGCCTTCCTTCCCAAAAAACAAGGACTGCATGATCTCTTTACGGAAACAACAGTTGTTCATGTGGAATAATATCTATTCATATGAAACATTAAACAAGCAGACTAAGTCCCTGTGCGGAATTAGTCTGCTGACTACTTTTCAAAAAAGGGTAAAACAGGCAGAATTCTCCTGCCTCTCTTAAAACCTATAATTTTTTTACTGCCTTTAATTCTTTCTGCCGTAGCTCGATTCTACGGATCTTACCAGAAGTTGTTTTTGGAAGCTCCTCAACATATTCAATTTTTCTTGGATATTTATAGGGTGCTGTAAGCGCTTTTACATGGTCCTGAAGCGTCTTTGTTAATTCGGGTCTACTTACCTCAATACCTTCTTTTAAGACGACAAAAGCCTTTACAATAAAACCGCGGGTTTCATCCGGGCTGGCAACTACCGCACATTCTTTCACGAAGGGATGTTTGACAAGGGCATCCTCGACTTCAAAAGGACCGATCGTGTAACCAGAGCTGATGATAATGTCATCACCCCGGCCCTCAAACCAAAAATAGCCTTCTTCGTCCTTTTTTGCTTTATCACCTGTAACATAATATTCACCGCGGAACTGCATCGCTGTTCGTTCAGTGTCCTTATAATAATTTTTAAATAATGCAGGGGTATCTACATGCACTGCAATATCGCCTACTTCACCTGCAGCGCAAACCTTTCCTTCATCATTAATGATTTCTACACGGTTTCCCGGAGTTGGTTTCCCCATTGATCCAGGCTTTAATGCCATTCCTTTGGTTACACCGACAAGCAAGGTATTTTCGGTTTGACCATAACCATCACGGACATCAATGTTGAAATATTTTCTGAATGTATCGATAACCTCTCGATTTAATGGCTCACCTGCAGAAACGGCGCTATGAAGGTTTGACAATCGATATTCAGCTAAATGATCTACTTTGGCCATTAACCGATATTCTGTCGGGGTACAGCAGAGTACATTGACATCATACTTTTCCAGCAAGCTTAAGTATTTCTCCGGTTCAAATTTCCCGTTATAGACGAATCCAGTGGCACCCGAACCGAGGACAGATAGGAACGGGCTCCAAATCCACTTTTGCCAGCCGGGACCGGCCGTTGCCCAAACGGTATCTCCCTCTTCAATGCAAAGCCAATTAGAGGCAGCAGTTCTTAAATGGGCGAAGGCCCAACCATGTGTATGAACCACTCCTTTTGGATTTCCTGTTGTCCCAGAGGTATAGGATATAAAGGCCATATCATCTCTACACGTGTTTGCTGTTGTAAACTTCTCACTTGCCATTTCCATTTCGGCATCCAAATAAATCCAGCCCTTTTCACTTGCTCCAAGTGAAAACTTAAGAAGCGGCTGTACCGAAGTAATATGGCTAAATTGCTCAACGTAAGGATAGTAGCTGACAATCGCTTTCACATCCCCATGTGAAACACGGTACTGTAAATCTTTTTCTCTTAACATTTCAGAACTTGGAATGACAACCATCCCGGCCTTTAACGCCGCTAAATAAACAATATACGCCTCAATCAGTCGTGGCACGATAATAAGAACAACATCTCCTTGATGTAAACCACTAGCTTTAAAAACATTTCCTGCCCGGTTGACCTGCTTTAATAATTGCTCATAGGTAATCTGCTTTGTTTCGCCAGCTTCATTTTCCCACTTTAAAGCAATTTTGTTCGGATCATAAGCAAAACGTTCCATCTCCATAACAAGATTATAATGCTTAGGTGCAATTAAGTCCTCACGGTTCATACTACTCCCCCTTAAGAATATGTCCTAAGGTTAATTATACAAAATTATTTTAAGATTTAAAAATATTATTCTGTAAATAGAATGAAAAAGAGAGTGGAAGATACTTCCACTCTCTGTAGCCATTATATTTTTTTGTTAGCGTGAAAAACCGCTTAATTGTTGTTGCGCCATAGAAACGAGACGCTTCGTAATTTCACCACCAACAGAACCGTTAGCACGTGAAGTCGTATCTGCACCAAGGTTTACACCAAATTCTTGAGCAATTTCAACTTTCATTGATTCAAGAGCTTGATCTGCACCAGGCACTAGTAATTGGTTAGAGTTATTAGAATTGTTGTTTGCCATGTGATTTCACCTCCTTGTGAGTATAGAATGTGTAAAATCACATGACATCATTCTTTTTTTTAGCTGGTAATTGTTCACAAAAGTTTCAATTTGTACTATTAAAATAACTCTTTAAATTCCTGGCTGTGTTCCCTTCCCGGTTTAATCGTAATGGTTTCCACTTTTTGAACCGCTTCCTGAATCAATGGTTCAAAGTCAAAATAACTTTCATATTGATTTACTTTTTCTCTCTTTGGTTTTGTCTTCGGAGAGGATGGTACAAAAATCGTACAGCAATCCTCAAACGGTCTGTTTGAAATAGTAAGCGTATCAATTTCTTCAGCGATTTTAATAATATCGTTTTTGTCCATCGAAATCAATGGACGCAAGATCGGGGTATTTGTTACTTCATTAATCGCATACATGCTTTCCAGTGTTTGACTTGCCACTTGTCCTAGACTTTCCCCGGTAATAATGGCGAGACCTTCCCGATTCTTTCTAATCTCATCGGCAATACGAAGCATCATTCTCCTCGTAGAAGTCATCGTATAATTTTCTGGAACTTGTTCGCGGATAGCCTGCTGTACTTCAGTAAATGGTACAATATGCAACGTAATGGACCCGCCGCCGATTTCAGCTAGTTTTTTTGAAAGGTCCACCACCTTTTCCTTTGCTCGTTCACTCGTAAACGGGGGACTGAAAAAATGAACAGCTTCAAGCTCTAATCCCCGTTTCATTGATAAATATCCAGCTACAGGACTGTCAATCCCTCCCGAAAGCATGAGCATCGCTTTACCGCTTGAGCCCATAGGGAGCCCGCCTGCCCCTGGGATTGTTTCACAGGATAAATAGATTGCCTCTTTTCTAACCTCGACACGTACGTTTATGTCGGGGTTTTTGACATCTACTTTAATTCCGGCTATGTTTTGCAGCAAATATCCGCCAAGTGTATGATTTATTTCATCTGTGTTTAATTCAAATGTCTTATCAGATCTTTTGGCCGTCACTTTAAAGGTTTGACCTTCATTGTACTGGGATTGGACTAAATGAAGTGCCATCTTTTTTAATGTCTCAAGTTCTTTTTCCACTTTGATGGCCGGGCTGAAAGATTGGATTCCGAAAACATGCTTTAATTTTTCAATAATATCTTTGGCATTTTCACCGTTTAATAAAACATACATCCGGTCGCGGCTTGCCTCTATTTTAACGCTTGGAAAAGTTGTCAGGGCAATGCGAACACTTTTTCTAAGCTTGTCAATAAACTTATTCCGATTCCTGCCCTTAGTAGATATTTCCCCATAACGAATTAATATACGGTCATAATTCATTTATTTCATTACCCTTCCTAATCGTTTTACCGTGTTTTCAATCGCTTTGATCACTTCTAAAGCTTCCGCTTCAGTATTCTCATATGAGAGACTGATCCTGATCGCACTGTCAGCGATTGTTTCAGGAACTCCCATTGCAAGTAAGGTAGAACTGGCTGATTTCTTTTTAGAAGAGCAGGCACTTGTCGTGGAGACAAATATCTCTTTCTCTTCAAGTGAGTGGATGAATACTTCTGATTTACTACCTTTTACGGAAAAATTTAGAATATGTGGCGCCGCATTTTCAACCGGTGTATTGATGTGAATTGCTTCATTTTTACTTAATTCCGTCCTTAACAGGTTTTGTATCGTCTTCATTCTTTCAATTCCGGCTTCACTCTTTGTCAATGTCATTCTAAGAGCCTTCGCCAAGGCAACTGCCCCAGCTACATTTTCCGTCCCACTCCGAAGCTTCCCTTCTTGGTTGCCTCCGGAAAATAATGGGGTTAATCTTGCCCCGTCACGCATATAAAGGATACCCGTCCCCTTTAGGCCATGAAACTTATGAGCGGAAAATGAACAGAAATCAATGCGATCTTCATGCAACGCTAAAGGAACCTTTCCGATTCCTTGAACGGCATCGACATGGAACAAAATTGTTGGATACCTCTTCAGCATTTCCCCAATTTCCTCAATCGGCTGGATTGTCCCAACCTCATTATTCACCTGCATGATAGAGATCAGCGTCGTATCTTTTCGGATTGCTTTTTCAACGTCAATTGCCGAGATACGTCCGGTTTCATCCACAGGAAGGTAAGTTATCTCAAACCCTGCTTGTTTCAACTGCTCCATTGCCAAACGGACAGAAGGATGCTCCACACTTGATGTAATGATATGCTTCCCCCGATTACGATGTCTAAAGGCGGCCCCTTTTATCGCTAGGTTATTACTTTCTGTTCCACCAGAGGTAAAATATATTTCACTTGTTTTTACTTGTAAAAGCTTTGCAATCGCCTCTCTTGCCTGCGTAAGAAGCCTCTCAGCTTGTGCTCCAAAGCTATGCAATGAGGACGGATTTCCATAGTAGTTTCTGGAAACGGTCAAAAAAGAATCTAATACTTCCTTATAAGGCCTTGTCGTTGCACTATTATCAAAGTAAATCATAGTCTTCACCTTTCTCTATACCGAAATATCTTATCATAAAATAAGAAAAGCGCAAGCGCCTTGGTCAGCCCCGACAAGTATAAGACGCTCCTGAATAGAAGGCGCTCTTTGCCTTCAATTCAGGAGTGGCTTATAACCTCGAGGGGCTAGGCGCTGGAGCTGGACAATTCTCAAAGTCGAAAACTTATTAATTCTTATAGTAGAACAAAGTTTTAAAAATGTATGCAAAGAAACCGGTCAACCAATATTTGGTTAATCCGGTTTCTTGATACCTAAGCGGATTCAATCGTGGTTTTAATTTTTTTCAATGCCTCTGGGTCGACTGCTTCAAGAGATGCGGCTACTTGTTCTAAGGCTTCTTGATAATCATAGCGTCTAAATGCCGACTCGGCCTCCGATAACCCTTTAGCAATTGATGGGTAATGACTTCGATAGCGATTTCCATATTGAATCGCCCGCTCAGCAAGCTTCACATTTTCGATTAACTCCATCGTCGTATTCACCAGCTTTTCAACCGCTGAGACCGCTGTATCTAAGTATTGATTAAGTGCGGAAACATTGAGAGGTTTTTCTTCAAGCTGAACTCTGATATTTTGAATACTTTCATTTGTATCTTCAATAAGATATTTATAATCTTCCGGCAGCCCTGGTACATTACTTTTTTGGACAAGGCGAACCGTTTCCCCGACCTTTTTGGTCAGCTCTTTTACCTTTTCTCTTGCTTCAAATTCATCCTTACGAAGTGCCTGGAGTTTTTGAGCAAAGGACTGTTGTTCTTCAAGAATAAGTTCTAATTGTTCCTTAATCTCACCTAGTTCCTCGCCAATAACAGATTGAGCGGTTTTGTTTTGCTTTAATTTTTTCATCAAAATGTTATAGCGTTTGAATACGGCTGTAAGTTCTTTTTCTAAGTTTCCTTGAATCTCCAAATCCTGATCTGGTAATTGATAACTCGCTTGAACTTGGAGAACTTCTGCAGAAAGTGTTTTATTTGTCGCATCGGCTGTAGCCATAAGCTCATCTGCCAGTTGTTTATGTTTAAATACATAGTGCTTCGCAAGAACTTCCTTTTCTAATAAGTCTAAAAGAATATCTATTCTGTCCTTAACCTCTTTCGTTCCCTCAAGCGCTTTTTCTATTTCTGTTCTCTCAATAAATTCAATATTTTCAGCAAGCATTTCTTGCAAACGCTTTGTTTCGTTTTCTACATGGATATGTTCTAAATAATATTCCTGATCACACATTTCGCTGTAACCGCTGCTTACCTCTGCAAGCTGATTCGGCAGCAATGATTGATTTTCAATCAGCAATTGTGGGATGAGATTCATATGATTTTTGATGGTGGTAAGCCTATTTCGAATGAAAAGAACCACCTCACGGGCCTCAAGATAATCTCCGTGTTCCGTTTTTTCATCAAAGTCGTGAAATTTTTCGGTAACCTCATTAAGCCCGGCCTCAAGTTGTTTTTCAGCATTACCGAAGCTATGGCGGTGTGCCAGCAGCATTTTCTTCGTATCTCGGTATAATTCTTTTAACTGTTCAATTTCTTCGCGATTTTTCTCCTCGCTGCCAACAAGTTCGTGTAATTCTTCCAATATAGTATTGATCTTGTCTTCCGTCTCCTGTAATTGAGCAGCAATCTTCAACTGCACTTCTTTCGCTTTTTTGAAACGGTACTTATCAATAAATTCCTCAGCATCGAATAGCATTTCCTCAAAATTTGGAAGCTTTACGGTTATGATTTCATCCCATTGATTTCGCCAACGTTCAAAAAGCTCTTCCGTTTGTCCAGTCATGTTTAACTGTTTCACCTTTGACATTTCCTCCGGAACCGGACGATTAAAAAGATCAATCTTCCAAGCCTCTAAGCGATCCATTTCTTTAAAATATTGTTTCTTTATGATATATCCTAATACAAATAAGGCAAGTAAGAGGATGAACGGTCCGATGATATATATCATATGTAAGCCCCCTATTCCAAACAACCATGATTCCATCATATGTACGATATTCTTCGTTTTAATTAATTCATATTGCTCAATGCCTCTATGATACCATGTTGACGACAATTTTTGACTATTATTTTCAATTTTTTTGTAAAAAAAAATAGCGAATAATCGCTATTTTATGACCGCACCCCTTTTTATCGGTATTCCCTCACATAATGTCTGATCGATCCAATGATAGATATCTTTTAAATATTTTTGCACGAAGAAAGCTTCATTAGGAAAAACATATAGTACCTCACGCATATAATGTGTGTTTGTAAATGGCATCATTAATAAACCCTTTAATTGAATGAGTAAGTAAGGAATGGAATGCGGGCGAAATTCGTTCCATTCAAATCCTCTTTCAAAAACTTTTTGAAAATAATATTTTTCCTTTAACGAGTATGTTGCCATGACTTCACGGGCGACTTGTGAATCCACAGACATTTCTCGATAAACAAAACTTGTAAGCTGGAAATTTTCGCATTGAAATTGTAGTAATTCTGCTACGATTTGGCGTAAACATGAGCAGGCACCTTTCTCAATTGAAAAATAGGCCTTTTCCATTTTTTGAAGGTATTGCTCAAAAAAATGAGTAAAACAATATTCTAACAAACCCGCTTTATTTTCGAAATAATAGGCAATCGTAGCCGTATTTACCTTAGCGAGACTGGCAATATCCCTAATGGACGTTCCTGCATATCCTTTTGAATGAAATAATTGGATAGCAGCCTCAACAATCGCTTCCTTGGAATTTTTCTTCATTGGTTCCCACCCTTTTTTGGAATATCCGTTTTCCCCTTACATTAGGAATTCTTTTTGTTACAATAGATTCCTTCATGAAAAAGTCGACAAAGTCTGCTCATTTTCTTCTATTTCTGATAAAATAGACTATAAAAAGCAAAAGAAATAGGTGAAACTTCATGTTTAACGTCGAAATGTATACAGGAACTCGTGAAGAAAATTATCAACTCGTGAAGAAACAATTAGAAGCTTTGCTGCACGATGAGAAAAATCAGATAGCAAATCTTAGCAATGCAGCTGCCCTATTAAATCAATTTCTCGACCGCGTTAACTGGGTCGGTTTTTATTTAATGGACTCGAATGATGAACTTGTATTAGGTCCATTTCAAGGACTGCCAGCTTGTGTCCGGATTCCTGTGGGCAAGGGAGTTTGTGGTACAGCTGCCTTAACAAAAGAGACCGTCCGAGTAGGGGATGTCCACCAATTTCCCGGCCATATTGCCTGTGATTCTGCTTCTCAATCAGAAATTGTCATCCCATTAGTGAAGGGAGAACAGGTAATTGGTTTATTAGATATTGACTCACCTGAAACGAATCGCTTTGATGAACTTGACCAAGAGAAGCTGGAAGAGTTTGTTTCTGTTTTATTAAAATATATTTAAGAACACTCCCCCAATAATGGGCGAGTGTTCTACCTTATTTATCTTAGTATCCTAGCTTACCTTGCTGTTGCCACTTTGGGTGACTACCTTATTTTTTCCGGAGGATTTGGCTGAATATAGCGCTTCGTCAGCACGTTTAAACAGGGAGTTATAAGTATCAGAAAGATCTTTATGCCAATAAGATACCCCACATGAGACTGTGACCTTGGGCTTAGAACTCTCTGCAACCTTATGAATCAATCTCTTGGCTATCGCTGCTCCATCCTCTAACGATACCTTCGGCAAATAGATAGCCAATTCTTCCCCGCCCCAGCGTGCGCCAATATCGTTTTCGCGAATACTTTTTTTAATCAGGTCTGCGACTTGAACCAGTATTTCATCTCCCACTTGGTGTCCATAAGTATCATTAATCTCTTTAAAATTATCAATATCAATCAAGATAAAGGTACCCTGCTCATCCATTTTCATTGATTGTGGAATTTTTTCATCTAACAGCCCGCGCGAATAAAGCTTTGTTAAATGATCGGTAATCACTGACTTTTTTAATTCTTCCCGCAGCATAATATTAATTAACGCTAAGGTTGAGTTTTGAATAAGCGATTGCAAAAGCTTGAATGTTTCAAATGAAAAGAAATAAGGTTCTTGATGCATCACAATGGCAAACCCTTTCAAGACGCCACTATGAAAGGCGGGGACAGCCATAATAGAGCGAAAATCTTTCAAACTATTTATTTTCTGTAGGCTAATATCGGCAAAGTAGAGGGAATCCTTTTCACGTAAGACCTTCTCCTTAATATATTCGATATAGGTGCGTGCCTGTTTTGAATAAAAATAAGGAGTAGAACCCGGCAGAATTCTTACTTTTGCTTGATCTTCAGAGAGCAGGAAAAAGCCTGCTTCTTCCGCATGAAAGGAATCCATGATTAGCTCTGCTACATACACTATCGTTTCATCAAACCTTAGGCTTGAATTTAACCGTTTAGATGCTTCATTCAGCAGCTTTAAATTAGATACTAGCTGCTGCGACTGCTGATAAAGCTGGGCATTCTCAAGGGCATGTCCAACACTTCCGGCCAGTAATGAAATGAATTCTACTTCTGATTTTGGAAACTCAAGCGTATTGGGAACAATCACCTGCAATACCCCGTACACCCCTTGAATCCCCTTTAATGGTACATAGATAATCGCATGCTTATTTGTGATGGAATGTTCATATTGAATCTCACCTGAGGCATAGGCCCTCGCTGCATTTATATTGTCACCGTCATATTCCAACTCCATTATTGGATGATCATTATGGCTGTGGGTATCATGTGATAGCAGCAGGAAGTAAGAGTAATCGGGATAATTTTCCCGGAGAATAATAAATAATTCCCCATATAAGTCGTCGACATTTATGCATGAATGAAGTTTTTCACTTATTAGAAATAATTTTTTATATTTTTCCACTTGCGCTAATAAATCCTTCTCCAAAGCGTCCATTTCATCTTCACCTTATTTTCACAAATATAATCGTACCAGTTATATACATCACACCCTAATTATAGTTATTTATGGGGTATAATTGGAACAGTATTTTGAATAAATTTTTAATTTTTACTATCATTCAACTTTTAATAAGATTTAAAGACTATATGTCGCTAACATTTTCTTGACTTTAAGCGTATAAAAATTATATAATAATCTTTGTGTAAAATATTGCAGCCTATGAGAACAGCTTTAATTGTTTCATTTTGTTCCTCTCAAGAAAAGCGCAGGGCGCCAGTATCTTGCGATGGTGCATCGTGTAACCCTCTGCTGCTGGGGCGATGGTGCATGAAAACAAAATGACTGTTATCGCATTTCTTAACGGTTTTTATTTTACCAAAATAAAAACAAAGGAGGAGTCATATTATGGCTCGTTATACCGGCCCAAGCTGGAAATTATCCCGCCGTCTTGGAATTTCTCTAAACGGTACAGGAAAAGAATTAGAAAAGCGTCCATACGCACCTGGACAACATGGTCCAAACCAACGTAAAAAGCTTTCTGAATATGGATTGCAATTACAGGAAAAACAAAAACTTCGTCACATGTACGGGGTAAATGAGCGCCAATTCCGCAACTTGTTTGTTAAAGCTGGTAAAATGGGCGGCGTTCACGGCGAAAACTTCATGATTCTTCTTGAATCTCGCCTTGACAACTTAGTATACCGCTTAGGTCTTGCCCGCACTCGTCGTGCAGCTCGCCAGCTGGTAAACCACGGTCATATTTTAGTGGATGGTTCTCGTGTTGATATCCCTTCATACCGTGTAACTCCTGGCCAAACGATCGGCGTTCGTGAAAAGTCACGTAATCTTGATGTGATTAAAGAAGCAATTGAAGCAACTAACTTTGTACCTGATTATTTAACATTCGATGCTGACAAACTAGAAGGTACCTTCTCACGCTTACCAGAGCGTTCTGAATTACCAGCTGAAATTAACGAAACCTTTATCGTTGAGTTCTACTCTCGTTAATGATAAAGAAAATCCCTGCCAATTTGGTCAAGGGATTTTCTTTATTTATTAACGTATACAAAAAGTACACGTTACGACGTGTACTTTTTGTTATATTGCTTTTCACAAACATTCGTATTTTAAGCAGGTTGATCCTTTTGTTTTTTCTCCGCCTTTTTCTTTGTTGTCTCCGCAGACTTTTCTTTTGTTTTTTCCTTCTGTTTATCATTCCCTGCCTTCACATCTTGTTTATTCGCGGCCTCGATTTTCACTGAATTGGATGGAGCAGACTCCTTGCCGGCAATATCTACTGCCGTGACATGGTAAGAACCATTACCGGCTGCAAACGAGCGTTTAGATCCATTCACAACACTGGCTACTTTTGAACCGCCTCGATAGATCCGATAACCGACGACATCCTTATCTGTTGCGGCAGACCAGGTTAATGTATTACCGCTAGCTTTTAAATTGACTGGATTTGGTTTTTTCCCGTTATCGACCATTTTGGAAGTAGAAACGAGTATTTTTCCCCAGCGATCTCCCTGCGGAATCAATTGGCTGTAATTATAGAAATTATTCCCGACCATTCGTTTGATAAAATCAGGGTTTAAGATCAGGCCAAACTGGGCAAACTCTTTTGGTGTGGAATCCAAGGCTAAATACCTTTTATCACCAACGGTGACAAACTTTCCTTCAATTAAGCTATCATCTACTTTTGCAGGTACATGATTGACATTGAAATAATCACTTTCAATAAGTCCCGCTTTAGCGCATGCTGCAGAAGGAAGCATCCCAGAAACTGCACAATAAGAGCGTCTCACAATCCCGCCAGGCATTTTAAACGATTGTTTCGGCGCAATTAAATCAGGTCTGTTTTTATACGCGGCATTCATTAATTGAGCCCAAAGATTATTGGTCCGCTGACTATAACGCATCCCGTAAGTCTGTAACGACTTTGGTTTATCATACCCCTGCCATATGCCAAAGGTAACATTTGGATTAGTGGCAACAAACCAGGAATCAATATATTGATTCCCCGTACCAGTTTTACCAGCCCAGTCAGCACTAAAGTTTAGCTTGCTCCTAATGCCGGCTGCGGTTCCCGTTTTGATAACGTCGCGCATCATGTCCAGTGTTAGATAGGCCGTTTGCGGTTTGAAAACATCCACTGGCTTGACCTTATGCTGATAGACAATTTTGCCATTTTTATCAACAATTTTATCAATCATATAGGCATCAATAAATTTCCCACCATTGGCAAACGTGCTAAATGCATTTGTATTTTCTTCTATCGTCACCCCGTTTGTCATTGAACCGATACTAGTAGCAAGGTTGGTATAATCTTCTTTTGTCAGTGATGTAAAGCCCATTTTTTCAAGATACTTCGCCGGCTTCTGATGGATAATGTCCTTGTAAAGTTTAACGGCTGGTACGTTATACGATTTCGCCAAAGCATTTCGTGCGGAAACCAAACCGCTGTAACTATTACTATTATAGTTGTGCGGCCATGGACTGCTGCTACCAGGTTTAAGACTTAACGCCACATCCGGCAGCGTTGTACCCGGTGATGCCTTGCCGAACTCAATCGCAGGTCCATAAACAAGGAGCGGCTTCATTGTCGAGCCATTTTGCCTGATAGCATTTGTTGCATGGTTGAGCTGATGCTCGCTGTCATACTTTCTTCCGCCGACAAAACTAATAATTTTCCCGGTTTTATTCTCAATCAACATCGCCCCAACCTGCACGGGTTCCATCACTGTTTTCTTTTCACCTGTTTCCGGGTCCACAATTTTTTCAGGTTTATCTGGTCCATACCATTGATATTGGTCCTTCGCCTTTTGCATGGCGTCATAAATCTTTTTATCAATGGTGGTATAAATTTTGTAGCCATTTTGCTGTAAATCATGGCTTGCCATTGACTTATACTTATAAAGGAGTGAATCATCCTTTTTCAAGTCAGCTTCAGTATAGCCGTCTTTTTCTGCTAAAACATTTGTTAAAACCTCTTTAGCACGTTTTTCAATTTCAAATGTCAGCCAAGGATATTTTTCTGTTGGGTTGGCAACAGGCGAAATAAAATCCTTTGTGATGTCATAACGAGCAGCGTCTTGGTATTGCTTTTCGTTGATGTACCCATTATCATACATTCTCTTTAAAACGGTTTTCATCCGTGTGAGCCCGGGCTCAAGATGTTTCTTAATGGTTGCATCTTTAGTAAATGGCGTATACCCAAACGGACTTTGCGGTAGCCCAGCTATAAAGGCAGCCTGCGGCAGAGTTACATCACTCGCATTTTTTCCAAAAATCCCTTTCGCGGCAGCTTGAACTCCGGCAATATTTTTTCCGGAGGAATTTCTTCCAAAGGCAGAAACATTCAAATAAGCTTCTAATATTTCCTTCTTATCGAAGAACTTCTCTAAGCGAAGCGCAAGGAGGATTTCGTTTGCCTTTCTTTGAAAGGAAACCTCATTCGTCAAAATTTGATTCTTAATCAGTTGCTGTGTTAAGGTACTACCGCCAGATTGGACTGCAGAGTTTGTGACTTCCTGAAACAGTGCACGAAAAACAGCCTTTGGAACAACGCCATTATGTTTGTAGAAATATTCATCCTCTGTAGCAACAACCGCTTTAATCAAATAATCGGAAACTTGATCCAGCCTCACTTCTTCCCGTTCAAGATCCGTTCTAAGTTTTCCCAAGTAATCATCATGAGCAAAATATAATTGCGATGTTTCTGTGTAATTATAAATATCCTTTTTCATACTTTCGTAAGAACGGATCGGTTCGTCTTTTACGAGTGAGGCAAAGTAACCGGCACCAACACCAACTGCAAATGCGCCTCCAATAATGATTACAGTTAAACTTAGGAGAAATAAATTCCATACAACTGAATAGGTAATTCTGGCACCCTTTACTGTCTTTCTATCGGTTATGAAGGTCAAAATAGATTTGGCTTTTTTGATCCATGATTGCCATCTTTCATTCATTCAAAGCATCACCTCTTCTAAAATCACCATCCATTATAGCATACAGCCGTATAAAGAATGACAACCTTCAACATCTTTCTGAAATTTCGATTTTAATTTGACAAGGAATATTGTTTATGTTAAAAAAGATTAATAAGTTTTAATTTCATAAAAAGCATTGAAGGGAAAACAATCGTAGTTCTTCTATCCCTGTTTATAGAGAGGCAGCGGCTGGTGTAAGCTGCCACAAATAGAAGAATGAATTACGTCCCGGAGCTTTCTCTGTGAAAACTTAAAGTAGCGGAGAACGGATAAACCGTTATTTTTTTGAGTTGGAGGATTATTCCTCAAGCTGGGTGGTACCGCGAGTTTCTCGTCCCTGCACGATGTGCAGGGACTTATTTTTTTAATGGAGGTTAATAGAAATGGATTTATTACAGGATTTAAAATGGCGAGGGATTATCTATCAACAAACAGATGAAGAAGGGTTGAAAGATCTTCTTCATAATGAAAAAATCTCGCTATATTGTGGCGCCGATCCAACCGCCGACAGCCTGCATATCGGCCACTTAGTCCCGTTTTTAACCCTAAGAAGATTTCAGCAGCATGGGCATCGTCCGATTGTTTTGGTCGGAGGGGCAACAGGCTTAATTGGGGATCCAAGCGGAAAAAGTGAAGAGCGAAAGCTGCAAACATTGGAAGCCGTACAGAAAAATGTTGAAGGGATCAAAAAACAACTGCAGGCTATTTTTGATTTTGATGGCGATAATGGTGCCATTATGGTGAATAACTATGATTGGACCCATTCCATGAGTGTCGTTACTTTCCTGCGTGATATTGGAAAACATATCGGGGTGAATTACATGCTGGCAAAGGATACGATTGCCTCCCGCCTTGAATCAGGAATCTCCTTTACCGAATTTACCTACACGATTTTGCAGGCAATGGATTTTAATCACTTGTACGATCATTACAATTGTAAGCTGCAGATTGGCGGCAGTGACCAATGGGGGAATATTACTACCGGGCTTGAGTTAATTCGGAAAATGCATCAGGATGAGGCAAAAGCATTCGGGATGACCATTCCTCTTGTAACTAAAGCCGACGGAACAAAGTTTGGCAAAACAGCGGGAGGAGCGATTTGGCTGGATCCGGAAAAAACAACGCCATATGAGTTCTACCAGTTCTGGATTAACACGGCAGATGCCGATGTCGTGAAATATTTGAAGTATTTCACCTACCTTTCTCATGAAGAAATTGAACAATTAGAAACGAGCGTCCAAGAGGAACCGCATCTTCGTAAGGCGCAAAAGGCATTAGCTGAGGAGATGACGCGCTTAATTCACGGTGAGGAAGCTTTGCAACAATCGATCAAGATCTCCCAGGCGCTATTTAGCGGGGATGTCAAAAGTTTGACAGCCGCAGAGATTAAGCAGGGCTTTAAGGACGTTCCGGCATATGAAGCAGCAGGTGAGGAAAATTTAGTCGACCTCTTAGTTGCTGCCAAAATATCTTCATCTAGGCGCCAGGCCCGTGAAGACATCACGAATGGTGCTATATCGGTGAACGGCGATAAAATTACCGACACGGCCTATGTTCTACAAGAAGCGGATCGTATTGACGGACAGTTCACTATCGTTAGAAGAGGTAAGAAAAAATACACTTTAATAAAGTACTAAAGAAAGAAACAACTCGTATCCAATGGATACGAGTTGTTTCTTGGATTAAGATTCTATTGTTTTTTACAGGAAATAAAATGAAAATATAGTTTAGATAGTCCTTTTTACGGACCAACAGGAGCATACTAAAGGCCATAATACCTATGATTGACTGACTAATAAAAGCTAATATTCCGAATGATCGTAAAGAGTCCTTCTATGTGCACGGGGCTCTGAAATTTTCCCGCACACGCGCACTTTGCGCTGCTCTGAGTGCGCGCGGAGCCCTTCTTTCTCCTCGCATTCGTACTTTGGACCACCCAAAGGACGCGCCGTAACCTTCTTTTCCCGCGCACGCGCACTTTGGACCACCCAAAGGACGCGCGCTCACCTTCTTTTCCCACGTACGCGCACTTTGGACCACTCAAAGGACGCGCCGTAACCTTCTTTTCCCACGCACGCGCACTTTGGATCACTCAAAGGACGCGCGCTCACCTTCTTTTCCCGCGCACGCGCACTTTGGACCACCCAAAGGACGCGCGCTCACCTTCTTTTCCCGCACACGCGCACTTTGGACCACCCAAAGGACGCGCGCTCACCTTCTTTTCCCGCACATGCGCACTTTGGACCACCCAAAGGACGCCCCGTAACCTTCTTTTCCCACGCACGCGCACTTTGGACCACCCAAAGGACGCGCCGTAACCTTCTTTTCCCGCGCACGCGCACTTTGGACCACTCTTCTAAGGGCGCTCTCAAAATTTTTTATTTACTATATAAATGGAATTAAAGGATTTTAAGAAAATTT
>NZ_JADDIU010000119.1 GCF_016464375.1 Bacillus renqingensis | reverse complement strand
TTTGGAAAGTATGGAAGCCTTTGGCCGTGAAATTCGGAAAGGGCGATTCAAAAACCTGGTTTCACGTAAGAATGGAAAGCCTTCTCACGACACGCTTCGTGACGCCTTGTGTAAGTGGGATTTAGATAGTTTAAAAAAGGATCACGAACAGTTTATCCACAAGTTCAAACAAAATCGTGGGCCCCAAAAAGGAACGATTGACGGTTGGCGTGTTGGTGCGATAGATGGAACGGAATTGTTTGTTTCTACCAGTCGTACCTGTTCAGATTGTTTAGTTCGCAAAAACAAAAGGGGAGAAACGGAGTATTTCCATCGCGCAGTATTTTTGCAGAAAGTAGGCAATGATCCTCGTGTTATCTATGGTGTGGAACATTTAAAGCCCCGTGATGGCTCGGAAAAAGACGAAGGTGAAATAACAGGTGCTCGCCGGCTTATTCAGAACTCTGTCAAACAGCACGGAAAGCTGATCGATATTTTAACTTTAGATGCTTTATATGCAAAGGCATCAATCATTCATGATGCTTTAGATGCGGGGATGGATGTTGTGATTCGAATGAAAGAAGAGCGCAGGCTGATCATGAAAGATGCAAAAGGTCTCTTTGAAAGGAGGCCCGCTGATGTACATTGGGAAGAAAAGGATAGTGCTGGGAACTGGGTAAGGGTGGAGGCTTGGGATGAAGAGGGGTTTCTAAGTTGGCCTCAAGTTAGGGTTCCGATTCGAATGGTCAAAATGATTCGTCAAACTGAGAAAACAAAAGTGGTACGTGGGAAAACAATAGCGATGGTGGAAGTCATTGAAAGATGGGTGGCGACTACTTGCGATAAACAGGCTGTTCCGACAAGGACGATTTCTAAAATTGCCTCAGCAAGATGGGATATAGAAAACAATGGGTTCCATGATTTAAAGACCTATTGGCATTTAGGTCATCCATTCGTCCATGATTCTACTGCTATAGAAGCTTGGGTAAGTATTCTCGTGTTAGCCGTGAATATGGTGTATTGCTTCTTTTACATGCACTTACATCATTTCCGAAAGTGGAAGATACCTCTTAAGGAAGTGATTCAAGAGATGAAAGAGCAATTACGCTGGAAATTACAAAAGATGACAAATTTTATTTATAATACAAGTTAATTGCCCCATAACCAAATAATTTTTCGACAAAATTCGTTGGGTAAAGTATGTCGTTCTTCTGCAAAATGTGTTGAATAATGAGAGATTTTGCAGAAAATAGATGTTGATTCATGAATATTAATTTCAAAAAAAGGAATTGGAAACTTAAAGCGTGGACTCTG
>NZ_JADDIU010000118.1 GCF_016464375.1 Bacillus renqingensis | reverse complement strand
AACTTGAATCTTGCATTTTTTAGTTTGGCTCCTAAAAAAGACAATACTAAATAAGAGTTTAACCTATCCAGTTTTTTAAGCCGACAATTTTAGACATTTCAGTACTTCAGCCAGAGGCCTTTGAGTAATTCCTTGTTGATAAGCATAGAGTATCAATTGACCGAAATGATCTCTTCGGATTCGGCGAACAGTGTCGCCGATGGTGATAATTCCTTCTTTTTCCCATTCTCTTCGCAGAAATTCGAGAAAGTTGTAGGTAAGAAATTGTAGACACCAAAAACGCTCTATGCCTTTGTGCGAAAGCAATTGGTAATGATCAAAACCCAGTAGTTCCTTGAAATAACGGTATCCAGTCTCAATGTTCCAACGTACTTCGTAGTAGCGAAGGATCGTCACGAGATCCAGGCTGCTGTCCGTACACAATAAACAAAATGCTTTTGCCTTTACATCATATTTGTTTTGCCAGGATATGAGAATTGTAGCATTTTCAGTGTCACTAAGATTTCCCTCATATGAATATATTTTATAGCGTTGATGTCCCACTGTAACGGGGCGGAGAACATCAGCTACTATATGTTCAGAGATAAATTGGGATAGTTTAATGCCAATCCCTGCGGGATAGATTTTCCGATTTGTTCGTAACCCGCCAATTAAGTGATACCCTTTTGAGCTGCATGCATCAATTAATTTTTTGCTTGTATACCAACTGTCCACTAAGACGTAAACTTGTTCCTCAGATGGTGATTCGTACTGGTTGATTAATTCAATGGCCAAATCATTTTTACTTTTGAACTCAAGCCCATTTTCCTTACAGTAGGAATCTCTGAAGTATGAGCGAAAGTCGAATGCAAATGAATAACCTTCACTAACAATATGGGCAGAAACAACACAGTGAGACCAAACACTTTTTCCGTCTGAGTGTGAAAAGTGAAAATCCAATCCCTGCATTTTTCTGGTAGATATATCTTTTTTGGACTGTGTGTCATCAATAATCAAAAAGACGATTGGTCTGGTATCACCCTGCTTGGAACGAATCTTTTTGATTTTGTCCATCATAAACTGAATGCGCCGTCGAGTAGCACGGTTAGGGCACCAGGGGGATTCATTTAAAAATCGAGTCATACTACTTAAGTGACGAGTTTCATGAGTAGACCGCCTGATTTGGGTAATTGTTTTTTTACCATCTGTCAAAATGATTCCATGAATAAACGTTAACATGTGATGAATTTGTGGTTTAGAAAATCCAAGGCCTAGAGCAAAAAGAAAATTGACTATATGTGAATAGAAGGTTACCATTAAATTGACATCCCCTTATGTAGATTTGGTTGTGGTAACCATTAATTCAACATAAGTCTGGTGATGTCCTTTTTTATTTTCTCA
>NZ_JADDIU010000117.1 GCF_016464375.1 Bacillus renqingensis | reverse complement strand
GGAAAAATAGTCTGGGATAATGTGCTGATTCACACGAATAGGTTTGGTTTGAAGTTATTGCTGCCTTTCCTACCAACACAAAAGCGTTCCTGCTTATTACAGAAACGCAGCTGTTTGTAAAAAACAACGATAACCTTTTATTCGGACTGTAATTTTCGCTGACTTTCTGCTAACCAAAGCAATGCTTTCTGTTCCATTTCCTTCACGAATATCTTTTTTGCCGGACTATATTCACTGGTGTAATCAAGATGTTGAGCCAGTTCTTCTTTAAAACGACTGTACTTGGCTACTTCTTCTGGGTGGGAACGGAGATAATCCCGAAATATTAAGTGCCTTTCAATATGAGGATTATCGAATTGATAAAAATGAATATGATGAGTTCTATTTTCTCCGCCTTTTCGAAATAACCTTCTACCTGTGATGCCCCATTCTCCTGCAACATCATATCCAAGGGAATTCATTTTGTGATTAAATAAATCAACCTTCTCTATGTCTTTAACGATGCACATCATGTCGATTACAGGTTTTGCCTTCATACCTTGAACAGAAGTACTCCCAAAATGTTCAAATCTGATTACCTCACAACCAAATATTTTTTTTAGAAATTGAGCTTCAGTTTGAAACATTTTAAACCACTCATCCCTAAAGTCCGTAAGGCGTACTTTCATGTGTATACTCCTTTCGTAAAACCTTTGCTCATTTTAAGAATTACACCCATACTCTAAATAATGCTACTTTAGTTTATCACAATGCTCTGGTTGCTCTTAGATAAGTATTAATTGTTGTTGCCTTTAGACCCTTTTCTTTCAATGCCATAATGAATTCGTCTATGTGATCCTTTTCAACCGAGTTAACAAACTTAATTCCCTTTTCCCTTGAGAATCGCAGGAAGTGAACTAGATTTTGGTCATAGTATCTTAAGGTCATTTCTGATAGATTTTTAATTCAGTTTTTCATCTGAAAGTCCTTAAACAGTTCCTCTACGGTTTTCTCCAATTTCACCTTCTTCTTTCGATTAATCACTGCCACAAAAATCTCTCCTTTAAGAAAATTGATCTTAAAGGTACTTAATAATCGAAAATTATTGTCCACACGATTCGGAACATACTTTAGCAAAATAAAGCACAAAAAAAGCCAATGCCTCGATTACTCAAAGCATTGACTTATAAAGGTTTATACCTTTTGCTGATACCGGTGGTCGGGGTCGAACCGACACTCCAGAAGGAACACGATTTTGAGTCGTGCGCGTCTGCCAATTCCGCCACACCGGCGTATTAAAATGTTGGTAATGCAATGCCGAGGACCGGAATCGAACCGGTACGGTAGTCACCTACCGCAGGATTTTAAGTCCTGTGCGTCTGCCAGTTCCGCCACCCCGGCAAAATAAATTACCTGTTCTAATCCATACTCAACATTTGGTTTATGGAGGCGGCAACCGGATTCGAACCGGTGGTAAAGGTTTTGCAGACCTCTGCCTTACCACTTGGCTATGCCGCCATTTATGATGGAGCGGAAGACGGGATTCGAACCCGCGACCCCCAC
>NZ_JADDIU010000116.1 GCF_016464375.1 Bacillus renqingensis | reverse complement strand
TATAAGAAACACACATGATTCGTTGACTCACACCCCTAGATGAAAATATTCATTTGGGGGTTTTTCTTTTACCCTAATTTCCCATACTGACTAATGTTATGGGAAGTAAAGTTGACGAGCGCTTTTGTGGTGGTTCTACCCTGTATAAGAAACTGTTTGGAATTTGCCTTGTGTACACCCCTATGTCGACTCTTCGTTATTTCGGAGATGATCACGAACAGAAAAATGCTGTTTGACCAAGCCTATTCCACTTTCCATAAACACTATTTGGAGGTTGATTCACTTGGAAATCCTTTTAACTAATGTCGCTGGAATGGATGTACATCAAAAAGAAATTGTTGTTTGTGTTTTATCGAGTACGGAAGAGGGTTCTCTTCAAAAAGAAATCAATACATTTTCTACCCTTACTAAGAGTTTATATGATCTATTAGAATGGCTTGAAGAAAGACAAGTCACTCATATTGCCATGGAGAGTACCGGCATTTACTGGAAACCCGTTTACAATATTCTTGAGGGCTACTTTGATATCACCCTTGCCAATGCCCAAAGAATAAAGAATGTACCAGGGCGTAAAACAGATGTTTCTGATTCCGAATGGATTGCCAAACTTCTCTGTCATGGATTAATTGAGAAGAGCTTTGTACCTTCACAAGATCTACGTGAATTACGCGATTTGACTCGCTTACGAAAAAAATGGGTTGGAAACTTAACCGCTGAGAAAAATAGAATATCAAAAGTTCTTGAATGTTCTAATATTAAACTTGGTTCCGTCATTTCTGATATTTTTGGTGTTTCAGGACGTAAACTGCTCACTCGCTTGGTAGACCAAGGCTACCTAGATCAAAATGATGTCGATACATGTATTCACCATTCATTAAAGAAAAAGGCTAACACCATATCAGAATCCCTTTTTGGGACTTTGAATGACCATCAAATCTTTATGATTAGGAGCTCGTGGAATCATATTAAATATATAGAAAAATCGATTCAAGAGTTAGAACAAAGAATTGATGACTTACTTCAGTCATATCAAGAAGAAAAAGAAATCCTTTTAACCATACCAGGTATTAAAGAGCAATCTGCAGCTTGTATTATAGCTGAAATAGGAACAGACATGAGCCAATTTCCAACATCACGACATCTTGCTTCATGGGCTGGAGTCTCACCGGGAAACAATGAAAGTGCTGGTAAAAAAAAAGGCACAAAAAGCGTTCAAGGAAATCCTCATATTAAATCGACACTTTGTGAAGTAGCTTGGGCAATATCAAGGTCGAAAAACACAGGAATGTCATCTACCTTTTGGATACTTTCTGCAAGGAGAGGAAAGAAAAAGGCACTACAAGCCGTTGCACATAAGGTTCTTAGAATTATTTACACGTTATTGACTAATAAACAAACCTATTCGGAACCACGCCTGGCGGGCTAATCGTTGGAACCAATATTTCCCCAAGGTTGTGTTTTTTTAAAAAATTGAATAACACACCCTTACTTTCCCATTGTCTTTTTTACCTCCAACTTGTGTCACCGTCATCTTTTTTTCTCCAACTGGTGTCCCCAAGGAAGGATCACTGCCTCTGGCCGTAGTTTATTTTCACAGAAAAAGCG
>NZ_JADDIU010000115.1 GCF_016464375.1 Bacillus renqingensis | reverse complement strand
TTTGAAAGTGACAAATATTCATCGAACCATTTCTGTATAGAAATTCCCAATTGATTGAGCCAATTCGGCCTAATACCAGCGAAGCTGCTATAGGTCACAACAAGCACTGAAATAAAGTTGTTTAAAAGACGGTAGAATGCGGGTTTTTACGTATCCATTTTTAAACAATTTTATTATTCATCGACATTTTCATTAAGTTGCTTTTTCCAATCTCTGAACTCTTCTTCAATTTCGTGATCTAAATAAGAAAGATTTCCTGTGTCTTGAAAAACTTTTCTTGTATATTCTTTTGGAAACATCCTTTTTACGGAACTCGTATAAAGCTCTCCATCTTCGGGTTCTGTATATGAAATCACTTTAAAATGTTTTTGTTGCTTTAATAACCTTATTCTTGCTGGTAAAGCATGACCTGCACTTTGTTCAAAGGTTGCTGGATTAAATTCCTTATAAACAGAATATATGTATACTGTAATAATATTGAATTTTTCTTTAGCTCCATAGACTTTATGTGCTTCAAATTGTTTATGTTTCTCATTTTTATTGTACACATTTTTATATTTATCTTTTATATATTGAGTAATAGTATCGTCCATTTGTTGTGTTACTTTAACTTTTGTTCCACCATTTAAAAAGATGAATAGGCCTATAAAAACGGAAATTACAAATATAATGAACCATCTTCTTAAGTTTTGTTTTTTCACATAATCACCTTTTCTAATTATTCACACTCTTGACTATCTAAATTATTACTAATTATATTACACTTTTATTTTATGTTTAATTCCAATAACGATTATATATAAAAATGTTAATATCTATTGATAATACAAAGGGAAAACTACTAGAGGAGAAATAGAGAGGGCTTAAAATTAAATTGCAGTTACCGTTACCGTATATAAATCTTGCACGATAACTGCAAATATAAAATTTAAACTTTATCTATGTGATAATATAAAAATTCAAAAAACTCGACGTAGGTGTAGGCGGGCATAATTTCTAATAAAGGTTTAGCTTGTCGTTCAACTGAATGTCCTGCCATTTTAAAATCTTTTTTACCTGTATCGTAAGCAGAGATTATCATAGCATGTGTTGGCATTGTAATACCAAAGACTCCTTTATGAAGAATAATTACATCACCTTTAGCTAGTGATGTATTATAAATCGCTGAATGATCTTTTTTATAATGATCATTTGTATAACCTCTAACCTTTGCTCTTGAACTCCAGTATGACCTGAATTGTTTAACACTAACCCAAGGACTTGGATCTGTTAACTTCCAACTATAATTTAATTGACTAGCACTATTAATAACCCAGTATTTGTTGTTTTTCTTGCTAATAGTCCAATTGCCAGACTTTTTTTACCACCAACCAGCATGGCTTGAGAAACAAAATTTGTACAGTCTGTTCCGAAATTTCCAGTAAATTTCGGATAATCCTTACTATATTTATTATAATTATCATAAGCCAGCGTTAGGATTTTAACGACAAAAACCCTTGTATCAATAGGTTAATTTATTGAATTTAACCGATTTTATGTCCAATAAAGCTATGCTATTGTCTCATATGTCTCGTCTCAAAAGTATTAATGTTGTAATGCTCACGCATTTTCAAGTCGATACCTTACTACCTTGCTCCAATGCTAAAGATAATGATAAAACGA
>NZ_JADDIU010000114.1 GCF_016464375.1 Bacillus renqingensis | reverse complement strand
TTAATTAGGGCTTGCTGAATAAGAGAAAATTCCAGATTTGACAAGGATTTTGGCTACTTTTGTCGAATATAAAGTGTAAGGATTTCATAGGAAACACGTAAAAAAACCTTGCACTTGGAGGCCTTTACTGTGTACAAAAAGACCGAACATCAATTAACTTTTGTAGAAGATTTTTTTCTACCATTCGGTGGAAAATTAAATAAAGAAAATCGCTGGGTCCGTCTTGCTGAAATAATCCCTTGGTGGAAGGCTGAAGAAAAGTATGCCAGGTCCTTTAAGAAAAAATTCAAAGGCGAAAAGGCTTATTCTGTCAGAATTGCTCTTGGGGCTCTCTATATCAAAGAACGGCTTGGGCTATCTGACCGAGAAACAGTCGAACAGATCACAGAAAACCCGTATCTTCAGTATTTTATCGGTTTGCCTAAATTCCAGGAAAAAGCCCCATTTGATCATTCTCTGATGACTCGTTTTAGAAAACGTTTGGGTGCAAACATCATCAATGAACTGAATGAATGGATTGTTCTGGAAGAACAAGAACGCCAATCGGAAGAAGCATCTAAGGAAAATGACAACGATGATGATCATAGTAGTGGTGATCATCAACCTTCCGGTCCTACTTTGGAAGAGAATTCAACTGAGTCGGCTTCTCCTAAAACGAAGAACAAAGGAAAGCTCATTCTGGACGCAACCTGTGCACCGGCTGATATTGCTTATCCTACAGACCTTGGGCTGTTGAACGAAGCCCGTGAGAAACTGGAACATATCATTGATGTACTGCATGAACCGCACAAAGGAAAATTCCGAAAGCCACGGACCTACAGAAAAAGAGCCCGCAAGGACTATCTTTCTGTCGCTAAGCAACGCAAAGCTGGAGCCCGAAAAATAGGGAAAGCTGTCGGCAAACAACTTGGATATGTGAAACGGGATTTGGAGATCATTGGAAATCTTGTTACCCAAAGCTCCCTGTCTCTTTTGAGCAAAGATGAATACCGGCAACTCCTCGTGATTCATGAACTTTACCGCCAACAGGCAGAAATGTACAAAAAGAAAACACATCGGATTGACCACCGGATTGTGAGCATTTCCCAGCCGCATGTCCGTCCAATTGTGCGTGGAAAGGCAAAAGCGAATGTGGAGTTTGGTTCAAAAGTCGCCATCAGTGTTGTAGGTGGCTATGCCTTGATTGAGCAACTCGACTGGGAAAATTACAATGAAGGGACCACTCTTAGGGAATCTGTTGAGAACTACTACAACCGGTTCGGATTTTATCCGGAAGCGATTTTGGCAGATAAAATCTACCGAAACCGTGATAATCTGGCATACTGCAAATCTCTCGGCATTCGTCTGAGCGGGCCAAGGTTGGGACGTCCATCCAAAACGGAAGACAAAACCTTAGAACGCGTGGCAAGGCAGGATGCCTCTGAACGTAATGCCGTTGAAAGCAAATTTGGCGAAGGCAAGCGCAAGTATGGGCTAGGCCTTATTCGAGCACGCCTTCAGGAGACCAGTGAAACAGTAGTAGCCCTTCAATTCCTTATACTGAATCTGGAGCGGAAGCTCAGGGTTCTTTTTTTGAAATTTTTATACAACACTATTATATATTTTGATGACCGGAATTTGGCTTGTATCTGACTGTAGCTATTCGTTCAGCAAGCCCTAATTA
>NZ_JADDIU010000113.1 GCF_016464375.1 Bacillus renqingensis | reverse complement strand
TTTTTATTGCTTTTTTCATCGTTATAAATTATAATGTATAACGATGGGAGTGGGATAAATTGGGGATTGTCTTTTATACAAATAAAAAAACGGGAATTACATACGCTTATGAAAATAAAGCCTATTGGGATAAGGCAAAGAAACAATCAAGATCGAAACGAAAATTGATTGGGAAAGTGGATCCTATTACCGGTAAGATCGTTCCCACTCGTGCATATAAAAAACGGGAACGACTTGCGGTGGAAAACCCGCCTAAACCGGGTCCCCTTCCCATTACCGCGATGCGCCGTAGCTTTTACGGTGCTGCTTATCTGTTTGATCAAATCGGTAAGATCACTGGTGTAGCAGAGGATCTTAAAACCAGTTTTCCCGATATACATAAACAAATCCTATCTATCGTCTATTTTCTTATTCTTGAGGAGAATAATTCTTTGAGTCGATTCTCCCATTGGCAAAAGCTACATGTTCATCCCTTTGGGGAAGACATATCTTCCCAAAGAAGCAGCGAACTGTTTCAATCCATTGATGAGCAAGGCCGTATGTCTTTCTTCACAGCACAGGGGAAACGTCGAATTGAAAAGGAATACTGGGCTTTTGACACAACCACTATTTCAAGTTACTCCGAGGTTCTAAGCCAGGTCAAAAAAGGAAAGAATAAGGAACACGACAGGCTACCGCAAATCAATTTAGCGCTCCTATTCGGGGAACAATCCGGACTGCCGTTTTATTATCGCAAACTTCCTGGTAATGTCTCCGATGTAAAAACGGTAAAGCAGCTTGTGAAGGAATTCAATGTAATGGGTTACAAGAAAATAAAGATCGTCTTTGATCGCGGCTTTTACAGTAAGGATAACATCAATGCATTGTACAAAGACCACCAGAAATTTATCATCGGAGTGAAACTTAGCCTCAAATACGTGAAGGACGTTTTGAATGATGAAAAGGAGAACTTGAAGATGTGGTCAAACTTTCATCCGCAATTTGGAACCTACGGGATTTGTAGAACCATTGAATGGGATTATGAGCAGATGCGCCCTTACAAAGGGGATGTTCAAGAGGGAAAGAGACGGGCCTATCTTTTGTTATTTTACAATCCTGAAAAGGCTGCGAAGGACCAAGCAGACATGAATGAATACCTAACTAGTCTGTACAATGACCTGTGCGATGGAAAAAGGCGTGATTATTGTACAAAGGATTACGATAGGTATTTTGAGGTTACAGAAACACCAAAAAGAGGGCAGAAGATAAGACCAAAGGAAGAGGCAATGCTTAAGGCAACGGGAAACTACGGCTATTTTGCATTGCTTTCAAACGAAGTGAAGGACCCTTTTGAGGCATTATCTGTTTACAGAAGCAAAGATGTGGTGGAGAAGGCTTTTGGAAACTTAAAAGAGCGATTGAATTTTAGGAGAATGCAAGTTTCGTCCGAATTATCCCTTAATGGGAAGCTATTTGTGGAATTTATTGCACTTATTTACTTATCCTATGTAAAAAAGAAAATGCAGGATGCGGACCTGTTTGAAAAGTGGACGCTGCAGGGACTGTTGGATGAACTTGATACGATAGAGCGGTTTGAAGCGCCTGGACACGGTCGCATCCTGGGCGAGGTGACAAAGAAACAGATCGAAATCTATCAGGCGCTTGGGGTTGAACCGCCATCGTTATAAATTCCGGGAAT
>NZ_JADDIU010000112.1 GCF_016464375.1 Bacillus renqingensis | reverse complement strand
GAGGGCACTGAAAAAGTCCACCTAATTAATGGAAAAAGGCATAATTCCCAATATTATCAGGGAATTATGCCTTTTTTGCTGTATAATTATAGAATCAATTTTAAACGGGTGGGTACTATGATTCAAAATCAACAATCAATGATTTTTAGTCCTTATATGGGTATTTATGATTTAGTTGTTCCGGAGGATAATCTGTTACGCAGATTTAATAATTTAGTGGACTTCTCTTTTGTTTACGATGAACTTAAAGATAATTATTGCCAAGATAATGGTCGAAATTCTATCGATCCTATTCGCATGTTTAAATATTTATTTTTAAAGACAATTTTTGACCTTTCTGATGTTGATATTGTTGAGCGTTCTAAATATGACATGTCTTTCAAATATTTTCTTAATATGGCTCCGGAGGAGCCCGTAATCAACCCAAGCTCATTAACCAAGTTTAGAAAACTTCGTTTAATAGATATAGACCTGTTGGACATGCTTATCAATAAAACCGTTGAAATTGCCATCGAGAAGGAAATCATCAATAGTAAATCCATTATCGTGGATGCCACCCATACGAAAGCTCGATACAACCAAATGTCACCAAAAGAAATACTTTTGGACCGTTCTAAAAAGCTAAGAAAAGCTATTTATCAAATAGATGAAACTATGAAAAACAAGTTTCCTGACAAAAATACAACTGATGTTTTGGAAGATGAAATCGATTATTGCCAAAAACTTATTGATGTAATTGAAAAGGAAGAAACACTTATCCAGTACCCGAAAGTAAAGGAACAGTTAAATCTCCTAAAAGAAACAGTTTCTGACGATATTGAACACTTGCAAAGCTCTGAAGATAAGGATGCAAAAGTTGGTCATAAAACTGCTGATTCATCGTTTTTTGGATATAAGACCCACATTGCAATGAGCGAAGAAAGAATTATTACAGCCGCAACCGTTACAACCGGAGAAAAAAATGACGGAAAGCAATTAGAAACCCTTATTGAAAAAAGTATCAAAGCCGGAATGAAAGTTGAAACGGTTATTGGTGATGCAGCCTATTCTGAAAAAGGCAATATTGAATATACAAAAGAGAATGAAATAAAATTAGTCGCCAAATTAAATCCAGTTGTTACACAAGGAAATCGAAAAAAAGAAGATGAATTTGAATTTAATAAAGATGCCGGTATGTATGTGTGTAAAGCAGGGCATATGGCAATCCGTAAAGCACGAACTGGAAAAAAAGGAATTGGAAAGAACCAAAAAGATACTTATTACTTCGATGTTGAAAAATGCAAAAACTGCCCTTTTAAAGATGGATGTTACACAGAAGGTGCTAAAAGTAAAACTTATTCTGTCACAATAAAATCAAATGTACATAAGGAGCAAGAACAATTCCAAGAAGGTGACTATTTTAAAGAAAAGTCAAAAGAACGGTATAAAATAGAAGCGAAAAATAGCGAATTAAAACACAGACACGGGTACAATGTTGCAAAATCCTCGGGTCTAGTTGGCATGCAATTGCAAGGTGCTATGGCAATATTTACGGTAAATTTAAAAAGAATATTGAAACTAATAGATCAAAAATAGGGGCAAAAATAGCCCCTATGACTAAAAAAGACGACTTAAAATTCACATTTATGAATTTTAAAGTCGTCTTTTTTAGTCGTGCTTTAGAAATTTTTGAAAAACCGAAGGTTTTTCAGTGCCCTC
>NZ_JADDIU010000111.1 GCF_016464375.1 Bacillus renqingensis | reverse complement strand
GAGTAAATTTCATAATTCAAAACCCTTGATATGGCTAAGTTATTAAGGCAAGAAAAAAGGAGTACCTCCCCAACATCTCGAATTGTATAAGTAGCAAACTCTACACAGAGATGAAAGGAAGGAACTCCCTATGTATAGTATAGTACAAGAAAGTCTATTTGACATGGAAGAATTAATAAAAATGTCACCAAATGAAAAATACGGTTGGATTTTCGAAACGATTGATATCACTCCTTTCGTTTTGGCTGTGACCAAGAAATCCAATCGTGGTGCTCCAGAATCGTTAAATTATGCAGCGATGATTTACTCTCTCTTCATTCGGGTTGTGGAAAGGATGCCTACTATCAAAGATCTTGTGAATCGATTGAATACGAGTGATGAATTTAGGTTTCATTGCCGTTTTAATGGTTCAGATTCAACCCCAAGCGAAGCTTCTTATTCACGTCTAATTGGAAGATTGCGTGGTTTACCCCTCTTTGAGAACAGTCATGACGAACTTATCTTTCAAGCGTTTCAAGAAGGGTTTCTTGACGGGACCAATGTAGCCATTGATGCAACTCATGCAGAAGCGAGAGATGCAGCGAATCCAGCGAAAAAGCGTTCCCGTAAAAAGCAGGTGAACCAGCCAACAGCTAATGAACAAATGGATTTCCTACCGGAAAACCCAAAGGAAGAAACTCCTGTTCCTGAGCCGGAAAAACCAAAAAAACGCGGCCGAAAAAAGAAAGAGGAAAGAGAACAATGGCTGAAAGAACAGGCGGAACTTGAAGCCGCCAAGCCAATTTTTGAAAAAACGCTGGATCAAATGGTTGACTATTCCTATGAAGAAATTGAAGCAGATATCCCAGTTAATCCATCATGGGGTACCAAGAAAAACACGGACAATAAAAAGTTTTTCTGGTATGGCTATAAGGGTCATCTCGCTGTTGATTGTGAAAGCCAATATATATTAGTAGCCTTGTTTTCATCTGCCCATGTCAACGACGGGAAAATGTCTATTCCGTTACTAAAAGCACTTGCTAAACGGCATCCCTATTTGAACATTGAATACATTTTAGCTGATGCTGGATATGATTTTAAAGCTGTTTATAAACAAATTCGAATGATGGAAGCTCGACCTTTAATCGATTACAACCGCAAGAATGAGGCCGAAATCGAAGGAAAGGACAAATACTTTCGACCAGTTTGTAAGGAAGGGCATTCCTATGTGTATGATAGCTTCGATGAAAAATATGAAACACTCAAGTATACGCGTCCAAAAGAATGCGTAACATGCCCATTTAAAGAATCAGGCTGCCAAAAGGTCTTTAAAATAAAGGTAGAATCCGATATTCGAAAATATACGGTTCCGGCCAGAGGGAGCCATAGTTATAAAGAATTGTACAAAAAACGCACAGCTGTGGAACGAGTAAATGCATACTTGAAAGAATTCTTCCAGCTCGACAATATCCGCCACCGAGGAGGTAAATTAGCCAAAGTAGATTTTGATATATCATGCCTAGTTTATACGCTTAGTAAATTGGCCGTTGATCGTATCAACAAGCAGATGAACGAAATGAAGAAAGCAGGATAAATTTAATTTCAAAAAAAACAAAAGGAATGGTAAATAGATCCAGTTCGATAGAGCTTTCTTTAGTATGCACAATTTTAATTTCATAATCCAAATTTTGGTTTCTTAAAAAACGACTTCTCAAATTGTGTAAATATTTTACAATTAGAAATTTATTATGAAATTGACTCA
>NZ_JADDIU010000110.1 GCF_016464375.1 Bacillus renqingensis | reverse complement strand
TTAGGAGCCAAACTAAAAAATGCAAGATTCAAGTTTTTAACAAAAAAAGTAAGCAAACAAAGCATAAGATGAATGTCATGAAACAAAATTTTAGGCTATTCAAACATTACAAGCGGAAAGGAAACTGACCTACATTCAAAACTCTTGTATCTTGTTTTTAAACCACTAACATCTTCTTTTAATACTGAAACATCTTGTTTTAAGTCTTTGATTCATAAAGAATTTGTTTTAAGGTTCCCTCCATCTTTATCACTCCGCACATATATTATAGTATATCACATAAACTGCTTTCTTTTTTTGGTCCCACCAGAAAGATACAAATATTGGTACGGTAAATTAAAAGATGACGAGCACCCAATCTTTACCTATCTACCTAATATACAGCATGAGAGATATGTAGATTTAAGTCAGGCACCCATGAACTTCTCGTTCCATTGTACCTGGCACCGCGCTAGTGGTCTATCAATTATTTTGAAAGTCTACCAGATTCTTGCTAACCGAATTTTCTTCTGATGATACTCGATTTCCAATAGGTCATCCCATCTGAATAATCCCATGAACCGTTCAATGGATTGTCTTTCACTGTTGGATCAGCTGGCAAGACCCGTATTTCTGATTGGATTTTTCGTTTATCTATCATTTTTAAATCCCTGATGATTTTCGAGTGCGGCAAATATTGAATTTCTACCTTATCTCCTATCGAAAACTGTTCCTGATGTGTTAAAACATAGTCTTCATTCTCTATTTCTACCAAAGTATAAGAGAGTGATTTTTTGCCCGAAACCTCTTCGTAATGGGTTACATAACCCGTTATAGTTTCCGTTTTTCCAAAGAGATAGGCCGGGAAATCCAGCAAAAAATTCCCTCCGATGGCCAAAGCCCCTGCCGGAATCCCTAAAAAAATACAAAGGAGCAGAACCCATCCGAAAACGGAGCCAAGCTTTTCCTTCAGGATTGCCTTCCGTTTTTGAAAGGCAGAAAGTTTCCGCAAACGTTTTGCCTTCTCGTTTCGCTTCTTTTCTTCGTAAAAATCCATTTTCTTTTTGTAGTCAGGGTCTTTCCTTATCCGGTATTGCTTATACAAACCGTTCCAAACAATTTTCCAAAAAAATATCGTAAGGATTCCAATGGAGCAAACGGCAAAAGTAATGGTATAGAATAGATAATAAGAAAAGAATGCCGTCAAAAGCCATAATGCGATGAATGCTAATAGTATGTACAACCTATCACTCTCCCATCATTTATTATAAAAGAAAAATATTCGTAATAGAACAAATCGCTGTTTAGGATAATATAATATAAATCTGTTTTTTGTTTCTGGCAAAATAAAATCTAGGGATGATATGGTAACCGGATTAAGAATTTATTTTTCGAAAAAAATTATACATAGGAGATGGTAGAAGTGGAAATGAACAAAACTGATGCATACAAATTGATGACCCCTGACGTGGTTGAAACGTTAAAAATACAAAATGAACTTGTAAAGGGTGCCTTTTCCACAGATGTAACGTATGAAAAAATGCGCGAAAATTATATTAATGAAAGAAAGTATTGGAATGAGGGCGGCCCCGAACCTGAGAAAACGGTAGATGTAGGGTTAGAAGGACCACACGGAACCATTACAATACGTTTCCACTATCCAAAAAACAGGACTGGAAAAGGTTCAATCATATATATTCATGGTGGTGGTTTCGTGGTCGGAAATCTTGATACGCATAGTAAGATTATGCGCTTATTAATGGAAGAATCAGAAGCCGTCGTGATAGGAATTGATTATCATTTGGCACCCGAATATAAATATCCTGTGCAGGTAGAGGAATGTGCTTTCATAGTTGAGTGGCTGCGGAATCATGCGGAAGAGTATGATATCGATCCGAATGATATTGCAATTGCAGGGGATTCAGGCGGAGCCAATTTATCTTTGGCAACGGCTTTATTTTTAAGAGATACAAAGAATGAGGTTGCCTATTTGCGTTGTTTACTTCTTTATTATGGCAGTTTTGGATTAACTGATTCTATCTCCATGCGGTTATTCGGAGGGGAATATGATGGCCTGTATCGTAAAGATTTGATGGCCTACAGAAAAATGTATATTGGAGTCGATTCAGCAGATTTACGTTATCATGACTGTTTTTCAAATGATTTATCTCACGATGTACCCCCTTGCTATATTGCCTATGGAGATTTGGATCCACTTCAAGATGATAGTAAATTATTATATGATACCTGAATTATTCATACCTGAACATTAGTCAATAT
>NZ_JADDIU010000011.1 GCF_016464375.1 Bacillus renqingensis | reverse complement strand
GTCATTGATGATGTTAAGCAGATTGGAGGGATACTGGGTGAAATACAATCCTCATAAATATCAGACCTACGCAACCAACTTCATACTTGAGCATCCCATTGCTGCGGTGTTTCTAGAAATGGGTCTTGGCAAAAGCGTAATCACTTTAACTGCTATATTTGATTTATGTCTTGATCGTTTTGAAATTGGAAAGGTTCTGGTCATTGCTCCACTTCGGGTAGCAAGGGATACTTGGCCAGCTGAGATAAATAAGTGGGAGCATTTAAAAGGGCTGGAGTTTTCGGTAGCGATTGGAACAGAGCAGGAGCGATTGGCGGCTCTTAGAAAACCTGCAAGTGTCTACCTTATAAATAGAGAAAATGTGGACTGGTTGGTAAACAAAAGTGGCATCCCTTTTGACTATGACATGGTGGTAATCGATGAGCTATCATCCTTTAAATCCTATGGTGCAAAAAGATTTAAAAGTTTACTAAAAGTAAGGCCGAGGGCAAAACGGATCGTGGGTCTTACGGGTACACCCTCCAGTAATGGGTTAATGGATTTGTGGGCAGAGTTTCGTATTCTCGACATGGGTAAAAGACTCGGCAGATACATCACTCACTACCGTAATTCCTTTTTTACACCGGATAAACGTAATCAGCAGATTGTATTTTCATATAAACCGTTACCTGGCGCAGAAGATGCCATATATCGGCTCATTTCGGATATTACCATTTCCATGAAATCAGTCGATTTTCTGAAAATGCCAGAATGTGTGATAAATGAAGTGCCCGTGTATCTGAATGACAAAGAACAATCCGTATATGATCACTTTCGTGAAGAGATGGTTCTTGAGCTTGCCAATGAGGAGATTGATGCCATGAATGCAGCAGTCCTTTCTGGTAAACTCCTGCAAATGGCAAACGGTGCTGTCTATGATGATGATAAAAATACTCATATTATCCATTACCGCAAGCTGGATGCTCTTGAAGATTTAATCGAAGGTGCAAACGGCAAACCTGTTCTTATTGCATATTGGTATGATCACGATTTAGAGCGTATTAAAGCAAGATTTAATGTTAGAGAAATTAAAACATCCAAGGATATCAAAGACTGGAACAACGGTGATATTTCTGTGGCGGTTATCCATCCCGCATCAGCGGGACACGGTCTCAATTTACAAAGTGGTGGTTCAACACTTATTTGGTTTGGTCTTACCTGGAGTCTAGAGCTCTATCAGCAAACAAATGCAAGACTTTGGAGACAAGGACAAAATGAAACGGTGGTTATCCATCACATTGTTACTAAAGGCACGATTGATGAAGATGTAATGAGAGCTTTGAAACGAAAGGAAAAGACACAGTCCGATCTTATAAATGCTGTCAAAGCAAATCTGGGGAAAGCGAGGGGTGTTGTATGATGGATGCATTTGAAAAACTGGCAAATGCCATTATTCTACAGGCGGTCAAGGATTATCGTTTTGCTCTGAAAAGACTAGCAAAATACCCTCGCAATGATTCTGCTAGATATACGAAACGTGAGATTGAGCGTTTCTTTCATTCAGGGTATTTCACTACCCTGACATCTCTCGATCCTGAGATGCTAATTCAAAAGCTACATGAGGAGGTGGTGCGATGACGGCAAAGGAATTCTTGAAACAAGCATATCGCTTAAATGAGTTGATTAATTCCGATCTAGAGGAGTTACAAAATCTAAGGGAACTCTCAAGGAGTGTTTCATCTCCTGTTCTTGAGGAAAAAGTCAGTAAAACAAAAAGTACTGACCCACCCTTTGAAAAATATGTGATTAGAATAATAGATTTGGAGCAACAGATACAACAAGAGGTTGAGCGATTAATAAAGCTGAAATCGGATATTCGTGAAGCGATTAACCAGATGGAAAACGTGGATGAGAAGCTGCTTCTTCGCTACCGTTACATTAACTTTCTTAACTGGGAAGAAATCTGTGTCAACCTTAATGTTTCTATGAGAACTGTGCATAGACTTCACTCATCAGCCTTGCAGCATTTAAAGGTGCCTAAATAAAAGTTGGCACACTTTGGCACAGGTTGGCATACGATGACACTGTTTGTCCGTAGTGAAAGTTATATAATGGTAGTATGGAATATTAGTAAACAGAAGCCTTCACGGGAGCATTTCTCCTGCGAGGGCTTTTTCTATGGGCAAAAGGAGGTGTAGTATGCCAAGGAAACCTAAGCGACCATGCTCTTACCCTGGTTGTCCAGAGCTGACTGACAGACGTTTTTGTGAAGAACATGCTAAAAAGGAAGCTGCACGGTATGAAAAGTATGACCGCGATCCAGCAACTCGTAAGCGATATGGTCGTGCTTGGAAAAGGATACGTGACCGCTACATTGCAGCTCATCCTCTTTGTGAGGAATGTAAACGACAAGGAAAGCTGACCCCAGCAAATGAAGTCCATCACATTCTTCCTCTTGCAAGAGGAGGGACTCACGATAGAAGTAATCTGATGGCTCTTTGTACTCCTTGCCACTCTGCAATCACAGCAAAAGATGGAGACCGTTGGGGAACCCGGTAGGGGGAGTCAAATCTCCACAGCTTTTCATTTGTGTAACGGGCGTGGGGTAACGCGTGAAAATTCGCGGTTTCAAACAGGGTAATAGACCCATCAACGAAAAGAGGTGAGTGAATGGCCAAAGATGGAACAAATCGTGGCGGTGCGCGTATAGGTTCTGGTCAAAAAAAGAAACCACTTGCTGATAAAATTGCACAGGGTAATCCAGGTAAGAGAAAGCTAGAAATCATTGACTTCCAAAATACCGCTGATTTAAAGGGGCAGGAAATGCCAAAGCCAAGGGCCATGCTCTCAGCGGTGCAAAAGGACGGGAAAACCCTAGTAGCCAGCGAGATTTATGAAATTACTTGGAAATGGCTTGAGGAGCGAGGCTGTGCCCATTTGGTGCTCCCACAGCTTCTAGAACGATATGCCATGAGTGCGGCCAGATGGATACAGTGTGAGGAGGCGGTAACTGAGTTTGGCTTTCTTGCCAAGCATCCAACTACCGGCAATGCTATTCAAAGTCCTTATGTAGCTATGAGTCAGAACTTTATGAGTCAGACAAACAGATTGTGGATGGAGATTTATCAAATCGTTAAAGAGAATTGTGCTACAGAGTATTCTGGTTTAAACCCACAGGACGATGTGATGGAGCGACTGCTATCTGCCCGCAGAGGAAAATAAAGATGAGGAGATATATAATGAGTAAAAGATATTTAACAGCTGAAAGTGTATGTGCTGGACATCCTGATAAACTATGCGACATCATAGCAGATAGCATTTTAGAAGCATGTTTACGTAAAGACAAAGCATCACGTGTCGCTTGTGAGGTAATGGCAACCAAAGGGAAAATTATCGTGGCGGGCGAAATCTCCTGCAGCGAGAAAATAGACATCCGATACATTGTTAGGAATGTCCTTAAAGAGATTGGATACAACCCTCTTAAATTCTTGATTTATGTATTTGTACACAAACAAAGTGTAGATATTGCAACTGGCGTGGATACTGCACTGGAAGTAAGAAATGGGATAAACGAACAGTATGGTTCGATAGGTGCTGGAGACCAAGGAACTGTGTATGGCTATGCTACAAAGGAAACAGGAGAAATGCTTCCCCTACCCCTTGTACTATCTCACAGGATTGTAAAGAGACTGGATGATTGCCGAAAAGGGAAACTGATAAAAGGTATCCACCCAGATGGTAAAGCGCAGGTGACGGTGGAATATGAAGGGGACACTCCAGTGCGAATAAAGACTATTGTGATATCGGTACAGCATGATAAGAATAAAACACTGGAAGAACTTAAGACAGATATCTTTAACAATGTACTATGGCAGTGCTTTGAGGACTTCCCATTTGATGATGAAACAAAAATTCTCATTAACCCCTCTGGTAGATTTGTCGAAGGTGGTCCCGCTGCCGATACAGGCTTAACTGGTAGAAAAATTATGGTTGATACCTATGGAGGACTTGCATCCCATGGAGGTGGCGCACTTAGTGGTAAAGACCCCACCAAAGTTGACCGAAGCGGTGCCTATATGGCTCGGTACATTGCAAAGCATATCGTCTGGTGTGGATATGCAAAGAGATGTGAAGTTAGTATATCCTATGCTATTGGTAAGGCAAATCCTGTAGCCTTTTCTGTAAATACTCTTGGCACAGGTATTGTTTCTGACGAAATATTAACTCTTGCTGCACAGGAGATTTTCAATTTAAGACCTGCGGCCATCATTGAAAAACTACGTCTTAGAAATGTGGTTTATTCTGACACAGCGGCTTATGGTCATTTTAATAGTTGTCTGTTCCCGTGGGAGGATGTAAATAAGTACAGTGAATATAGAAAGGCGGTGGAAAAGTATGTTGATAGAGAAGATTAAAACGAAACAACTCAACCCCGCTGAATATAACCCAAGGAAAGATTTAAAACCGGGTGATCCGGAGTATGAGAAACTTAAACGCTCCCTTGAGGAGTTTGGATATGTAGAACCCGTTATATGGAATAAGACCACAGGCAGAGTTATCGGAGGGCATCAACGCTTGAAAGTCCTGCTGAGTATGGGCATGGATGAAATAGAATGCGTAGTTGTCGAAATGGATGAGCAAAAGGAAAAGGCCCTGAATATCGCACTAAATAAAATAAGTGGCGATTGGGATAAAGATAAATTGGCACTTCTCATTACAGACCTAAATGCCTCTGATTTTGATGTTTCTCTTACAGGATTTGACCCAAGAGAGTTGGAGGATCTTTTCAAAGATTCCCTTAAGGATAATATAAAAGAAGATGATTTCGATGTAGACAGCGAGCTGAAAAAGCCCGCTGTTTCGCATTTAGGGGATGTTTGGATACTTGGACAGCATCGATTAGTCTGCGGAGACAGTACAAAGAAAGACACCTTTGATGTCTTAATGGATGGGAAAGCTGCCAATCTGGTAGTCACGGACCCTCCATATAACGTTAACTATGAAGGCACTGCTGGAAAAATCAAAAATGACAATATGGCGAATGAAGCGTTCTATGATTTTCTGCTTGCGGCATTTCAAAACACCGAAGCAGCGATGGCAAAGGACGCTTCTATTTATGTATTCCATGCTGATACGGAAGGACTCAATTTTAGAAGAGCATTCTCCGATGCAGGATTTTATCTTTCTGGTACTTGTATATGGAAAAAGCAGTCCCTTGTTCTCGGTCGCTCTCCTTATCAGTGGCAACATGAACCTGTACTCTTTGGATGGAAAAGGAAAGGCAAGCATCTCTGGTATTCAGACCGTAAGCAGACCACCATCTGGGAGTTTGAGAAACCGAAGAAAAACGGCGACCACCCAACCATGAAACCAGTGGCACTTGTGGCATATCCCATTATGAACTCAAGCCTTAGTAACTGTATTGTGCTCGATCCTTTCGGCGGTTCAGGAAGTACACTGATTGCCTGTGAGCAGACAAATAGAATCTGCTACACCATTGAACTGGATGAAAAGTACTGTGATGTTATTGTGAAAAGGTATATTGAGCAAGTTGGAAACTCAGACGGTGTGTTTCTTTTAAGAGATGGTTCGAAAATAAGATATTGTGACCTGCCAGAGGTGAATGAGGATGAGTAAATTGACACTTGGTTCCCTCTTTGATGGTAGTGGTGGTTTTCCTCTGGGTGGTTTGCTTTGTGGCATTGAGCCTTTATGGGCATCTGAAATTGAGCCGTTTCCTATACGGGTTACGACCAAACGCATCCCTCAGATGAAGCATTATGGGGATATCAACAAATTGAATGGTGCGGAGCTTCCGCCTGTAGATATTATAACCTTTGGCTCTCCCTGCACGGATATGAGTGTGGCGGGTAAAAGAGCTGGTCTGGATGGAGAGCAATCCGTCCTTTTTTATGAAGCAATCCGAATTATCAAGGAAATGAGGTGTAAGACCAATGGACAATATCCAAGGTACGCAGTCTGGGAAAATGTCCCCGGTGCATTCTCATCAAATAAAGGGGAAGACTTCAAGGCAGTCCTCGAAACGGTCATCAGCGTCAAAGAGCCGAACACCTCGGTGCCTTTACCTGAAAAAGGACGATGGCCTTACGCAGACATCTATATGGGAGACGGATGGAGTGTGGCTTACCGAACTATCGATGCGCAATATTTCGGAGTCCCCCAACGTCGTCGTAGAATCTACCTTGTCGCAGATTTTGCAGACAAATGTGCCGGAGAAATACTATTTGAGTCCGAAGGCATGCCAAGGAATTTTACGCCGGGCGGCAGCCCGTGGCAAAGAACTGCCGACAATGCTAAATACAGCACTGGAAAAACAGGCGATAGCATAACTTGCCTAAATGACCAAGGCGGAAGAGTGATGTCTGTTTCGAAGGATATTACAGCAACACTTCGAGCAGAGGAACATGGACATCAGCCTTGCGTAATGCAGTCAAGCGGATTTTGTACTGAACACAGTGCCAAGAGCAGAAGTGTAGGATATGAGGAAGAACGTTCCCCTACACTTAGAACAGGTGTTGTCCCAGGTGCAGTCATGTCCTTTGAACCGGGTGCTGCTTCTCGAGTTGGTGGCCATACTGACGAAAACTTAAGTGGATCACTTCGTGCAAACATGGGAGATAATCAAACAGCTGTTGTCATTGAAAACCATCCAACTGATAGCCGTGTGAAACTCTCGGAGGATAATAAAGTACAGACGCTGACCTCTCGGATGGGAACTGGTGGCGGGAATGTACCCCTTATTATGAACACTCCTAAAACGTTAAAAATCCGCTCTGGCTGTGAAGGCGGTGGTAAGGGTGCATTGATACAAGATGATAAGTCTGCAACTCTTGGATGCAATAATGATCAGACTGTTTTTGTGCCTACCGCATATGGCATCTGTTCTGATAAAAGCAATTCCATGCAGTCAAGCAATCCACATAGCGGTATATATGAAGCAGATACTTCTCGAACCATTGATGCTAATGGAGGAAATCCAGGATGTAATCAAGGTGGTATTGCAGTAGTTGCTCTGCAAGGCTCGATGATTGGAAGAGAGGATAAAAATGGTCCCAAAGGAAGCGGTATAGATGAAGAGGTTTCTTTTACGCTTAATACCGCTGATCGCCATGCTGTTGCCTATGCCATGACTACCGGAGCCTATGCACAGGTTGAAGAAGATAAAGCACCTACTCTATTGTCGAGAGATTATAAGGATGCTCCTGTAGTGACTCAGCCTTCTTACGGTATTGATAGGGCGGCTTTTAATCAAGGAAAGAACGCTCTGTATAAACCTTCTATAGATGAAGAACAGCAACCTACGCTCACAGCAAAAGGTCCTGGAGCAGTGGCACAACCAGCATCATTTTATCCTCAGATGAAAGCTGAAAGTCAATGCTACAGACAGGACGGTACATCAAATACGATTATCAATGGCACCAATCCAGGCTATCAAAATGGATTGGTTGAACCGGACTATATTGTTCGAAGGCTTACACCAACGGAATGTGCAAGATTGCAAGGCTTCCCCGATGATTGGTGTGATGACCTTGGTACGGAAAATCCTACAGAAGATGAAATTTCATTCTGGACGGAGGTTTGGGAAACCCACCGCAAAATTATAGGTAAAAGTAAAAAGCCAAAAACAAGAAATCAGATTATAAAATGGCTTAACAATCCTCATTCTGATTCAGCTGAATACAAAATGTGGGGTAATGGTGTAGCACTTCCATGCGTTTGTTTTGTGCTGACTGGCATTGTGTTATCTACACAAAATACCGCCGATTAATGGAATCCTATTTTCTACAGAAAGATGCTCTAAATGACTTGATAATAACAGCTTTTAGAGTGATATATGTACGTACCGAAAGTAGAAAGGCGGTATGAAAATGCAGATTAACTATAATGTTACAGGACCAAAAAGAAAAGCACTGGTTAACGCAATCAGCCAAGAACTAAATGCCCCTGTAAAATATCTCGGAGCACCTACATTTGCATATGAGGTGGCAGACTACAATGTTAACAAAAACGGAGTTCTAAGTGGACCAGACAATAAGGAACTGGTCGATGATCTATTGAGATTTCACGATCTCAAAGCAATTTCAGAAGAATTTGACACACCACTTCCGAAAGCAAAAGTAAATGAAAGGGAAGAATCTATCAATCTGATAATTCAAATGCCACGGGCGGATTTTACCGACACGGCAATCGAGAACCTAAAAGGATTAGTAGAAAGTAAAGCTACTCTTATAAAGAAAGCACTTGATACGGACTCCATTCCCATCATTGAAGATGAGGAATATGTCACCTTCCCTTGGTTTCAAGGTAAGTGCGCCTCAGAGGAGGTTAAGGCATACACCCATTTTGTCACGGCACTTTGCGAAATGGCGAAAAAACAGACCCGTGTCAATTCCACCGAGAAATCAGTAGAGAATGAAAAGTACGCTTTCCGTTGCTTCCTGCTAAGGCTCGGCTTTATCGGACCAGAATATAAGATGGGACGAAAGATTCTCCTCTCGAGGCTTTCAGGTAGCTCCGCTTTCAAAAGCGGAACGTTCAAGCAGGAGGTGAGTGAACAATGAATATCATTCACCCTGAAATGTTAAAGCAACTAAGAAGCTATTACACTCCAGGAACTCGTGTCATGCTACTTAAAATGAACGACCCTTATACCAAACTTCAAACTGGATCTAAAGGTACGGTTACTAGTGTTGACGACATAGGAACGATTCATGTCAGTTGGGATTCCGGTGGCTCTCTTGGAGTGGCCTTTGGTGAGGATTTATGCAAGAGAATCGAAGAGTAAACATGAATCGGGGGAGGTAATAAATGAATGAGATAATCAAAGAACAAATCCTTTCCATCCGAGAAAGTGGAGTCACAAATATGTTTGATGTGAACCGAGTCCAGTATGAAGCAAATGAACGAGGGTTTTATGAATTGGTAGTTTATATAATAGACCATAAAGCGGAATATGCTCATTTCATACTGACGGGGGAAGTGGATGAAAATAAGTAAATAAAATTAAACTAGGATAAGAAGAAGGGCTTCATCTATAGGATTGAGGCTCTTTTCTTTTGTCCTTTTTCATAAAGGGGCGGTGTTTATGCGGAAACTGAAGAAATATAAGCCGACCGCCTTTATAGCTGATGGTTCATATTACGATGAGGATGCTGCTGATTACGCTGTAGCTTTTATCGAAGCACTCTCCCATACGAAAGGTTTATGGGCAGGTAAGCCTTTTGAACTTATCGATTGGCAGGAGCAAATAATCCGTGATTTATTCGGAATTTTAAAGCCAGATGGATATCGGCAGTTTAACACTGCTTATGTAGAGATACCTAAAAAGATGGGAAAAAGCGAGCTTGCCGCAGCAATCGCACTTCTCCTTACATGCGGAGATGGTGAAGAACGGGCGGAGGTGTATGGTTGTGCCGCCGACCGCCAGCAGGCATCAATTGTATTTGAAGTAGCAGCCGATATGGTGCGGATGTGTCCAGCACTGAATAAACGAGTAAAGTTGCTTGCTTCAACTAAGCGATTGGTGTACCTGCCGACCAACAGCTTCTATCAGGTATTGTCGGCTGAAGCCTACTCCAAACACGGCTTCAATATACATGGTGTTGTTTTTGATGAACTTCATACTCAGCCAAACCGGAAACTATTTGATGTTATGACGAAAGGATCTGGGGATGCAAGGACCCAACCGCTATATTTTCTTATTACCACTGCGGGGACGGATACCCAGAGTATTTGCTACGAAACACACCAAAAAGCAGTTGATATTATTGAGGGCAGAAAATACGATCCTACCTTTTACCCCGTAATCTATGGTGCCAAAGAAGAGGATGATTGGACAGATCCAAAAGTGTGGAAGAAAGCAAATCCAAGCTTGGGAATTACGGTGGGGATTGACAAGGTAAGGGCTGCTTGTGAAAGTGCAAAGCAGAACCCAACTGAAGAGAACAGCTTCAGGCAATTAAGATTGAATCAGTGGGTTAAACAGTCTGTCCGTTGGATGCCAATGGCAAAATGGGATGCCTGTGCATTTCCAGTTATTTCAGAAAGTCTTGAAGGGCGGGTATGTTATGGAGGTCTTGACCTATCTTCTACAACAGACATTACAGCCTTTGTGTTGGTGTTCCCACCGGAGGATGAAACAGATAAATACATTGTTCTTCCGTATTTTTGGATGCCAGAGGACAACATTGACCTCCGAGTCCGAAGAGACCATGTGCAATACGATCTTTGGGAGAAGCAAGGGTATATTCTAACCACAGAAGGCAATGTAGTGCATTACGGCTACATTGAGCGGTTTATTGAGGAACTTGGAGAAAAGTATAACATTCGAGAGATTGCTTTTGACCGATGGGGAGCTGTTCAAATGGTTCAGAACCTTGAAGGATTAGGCTTTACTGTCGTTCCTTTCGGTCAAGGCTTTAAAGATATGTCACCACCAACCAAAGAACTGATGAAATTGACATTAGAAGAAAGAATAGCACACGGTGGGCATCCAGTACTTCGTTGGATGATGGACAACATCTTTATAAAAACAGATCCGGCAGGCAACGTGAAGCCGGACAAGGAAAAAAGCACAGAAAAAATAGATGGGGCGGTAGCAACTATTATGGCACTTGATCGTGCTATACGCTGTGGCTCAGGTAATAGTGGAGATTCGGTGTATGACGAGAGAGGTTTGATTGTCTTTTAAACCTTAATAGTTAACACAATATTGCTAGTTTTTTATTCGGAGGTGACGCCTATGAATCTAATAAAAGGACTGTTTCGATCAAGGGACAAACCGCAAAACCGTGTGGGCAGTGCATTTTCCTTCCTATTTGGTGGTACGTCATCTGGCAAAACAGTGAATGAGCATACTGCGATGCAGGCAACAGCAGTGTATGCCTGCGTAAGGATACTAGCTGAAGCGATTGCAGGACTGCCACTTCATGTATATAGATATCGTTCTGATGGAGGTAAAGAAAAGATTCCTTTCCACCCGCTGTATTACCTTCTTCATGATGAACCAAATCCAGAGATGACTTCATTCGTGTTTCGAGAAACACTGATGAGTCATCTTTTGCTTTGGGGCAATGCCTATGCACAGGTGGTCAGAAACGGTCGTGGGCAGGCAGTGGCTCTTTATCCCCTACTCCCCAACAAGATGGAAGTTAGTCGAGCAACAAACGGAGAGCTGGTCTATATCTACTATCGTGATACTGATGAAAGTGGCCTAAACCCAAAAGGTGGATATGTAACACTCCGTAAAGATGAAGTTCTACACATACCTGGCTTAGGTTTTGATGGACTCATTGGTTATAGCCCAATCGCTATGGCGAAAAATGCAATCGGTATGTCACTTGCTACTGAAGAGTACGGTGCGGCATTCTTTGCCAACGGTGCTAATCCCGGAGGTGTGCTGGAACACCCAGGAGTAATCAAAGATATACAGAGGGTCAAGGATAGTTGGAATAGCGCCTACCAAGGCACAGGCAACGCTCACAAAATTGCTGTGTTGGAAGAAGGCATGAAGTTCCAAGCCATTGGTATCCCGCCGGAACAGGCGCAATTTCTTGAAACACGGAAATTCCAAGTTAATGAGATTGCGAGGATTTTCCGAGTGCCGCCCCACATGGTAGGTGATCTTGAGAAGTCTAGTTTCTCCAATATTGAGCAGCAATCGTTGGAGTTTGTAAAATACACCCTCGATCCGTGGGTGGTGCGATGGGAACAAAGTCTTCAGCAATCGCTTATTTTGCCTTCTGAGAAAACTTCACTGTTTATCAAGTTCAATTTGGACGGTCTGCTTCGTGGTGATTACCAAAGTCGTATGAATGGCTACGCTACAGGTCGACAAAATGGCTGGATGTCAGCCAACGATATCCGTGAACTGGAGGATATGAACCGCATACCGGCTGAGGAAGGTGGCGATTTATATCTGGTTAACGGAAATATGACAAAACTGGCTGACGCAGGCGCGTTTGCCAAAACCGAAGGGGGTCAGTAAATGAGGAAGTTTTGGAACTGGGTGCGAGATTCTGATGAAGAACGTACCCTCTATTTAAATGGAGTGATATCCGAAGAAACCTGGTGGGGCGATGAGGTCACACCAAAGATTTTTAAAGATGAATTGCTGGCAGGCACCGGTGATATTACGGTGTGGATTAATTCCCCTGGTGGTGATGTGTTCGCAGCAGCTCAGATTTATAACATGCTGATGGAGTATACCGGAAAAGTCACTGTAAAGATTGATGGGCTTGCGGCAAGTGCGGCATCCGTTATTGCAATGGCAGGTGGAGATGTATATATGTCTCCTGTATCTATGCTTATGATTCATAACCCATCAACGATTGCTATCGGTGACAGTGAGGAAATGCTACGAGCCAAAGCACTATTGGATGAGGTCAAGGAAAGCATTATTAATGCCTATGAGTTAAAGACGGGTCTTTCTCGAACAAAACTCTCCCATCTAATGGATGCAGAGTCATGGATGAATTCCAATAAAGCGATTGAACTTGGTTTTGCAGACAAAATCATGTTCATGGAAAGTGAAACACCGGATTTGACGGATAGTCTTATTTTTAGCAGGATGGCGGTTACTAACTCGCTCATCAGCAAACTGCCAAAACAACCAAAACAGAAAACAGGTACACCCATTGAGTCGCTGGATAAGCGGCTTTCTTTAATTTCGCACTAATTTAAAGGAGGAAATAACAATGAGTAAAATTCTTGAATTGCGTGAGAAACGCGCTAAAGCTTGGGACGCAGCAAAGGCATTCCTTGATTCAAAACGTGGCGGTGACGGACTGTTATCCGCCGAGGACACGACAACCTATGAAAAAATGGAAGCCGATGTGGTGGCTCTTGGTAAGGAAATTGAGCGTTTAGAACGCCAAGCATCTATCGACTTAGAACTGTCCAAAGCAACCAGTAACCCAATTACGAACGAACCTACTAGAACTGGAGAGGAAAAGACCGGCCGTGCAAGTGCTGAATACAAAAAAGCTTTCTGGAATGCGATGCGTGACAATGTCAGCTATGAAGTAAGGAACGCTCTAAAGATTGGCACTGATTCTGAAGGTGGATTTCTTGTACCTGATGAGTTTGAGCGTACCCTAGTAGAAGCTCTAGAGGAAGAAAATATTTTCCGTAGATTGGCCAATGTAATCACTACATCTTCTGGTGACCGCAAGATTCCTGTTGTTGCAAGCAAAGGTACAGCAAGCTGGATAGATGAAGAAGGAGCTATCCCAGAAAGTGATGACAGCTTCGGTCAAGTATCCATCGGGGCCTATAAACTAGCGACAATGATTAAAGTCTCTGAGGAGCTACTAAACGATTCCGTGTTTAATCTCGAAAGCTACATCACAAGAGAATTTGCCCGTCGCATTGGTAACAAGGAGGAGGAAGCCTTCTTTGTAGGTGATGGCACAGGTAAGCCAACAGGGATTTTAAATGCCACAGGCGGCGGTCAAGTTGGTGTTACTGCGGCAAGTGCCACTGCCATTACTTTGGATGAGGTTTTAGATTTATTCTACAGCTTGAAAGCACCTTATCGTAATAAGGCAGTATTCGTAATGAATGATGCCACTATAAAAGCTATCCGTAAATTAAAAGACGGTAATGGCCAGTACCTATGGCAACCTTCCATCCAAGCGGGAACACCTGATACTATTCTTAACCGTCCGCTGTACACCTCATCCTATGTACCTACTATTGAAGCAGGTGCAAAGACTGTGGTATTCGGTGATTTTAGTTATTACTGGGTGGCAGACCGTCAAGGACGAGTATTCAAACGATTAAATGAACTCTATGCTGTTACAGGTCAAGTAGGATTTATTGCGACTCAACGAGTTGATGGAAAGCTTATCTTACCGGAGGCCGTTAAGGTACTCCAACAGAAAGCCTAACGGAGGTGCCTTATGAGTTATAACACGAAGAATTATACCGAACAAGGCGGAGAAAAAACTGTCATCGGCGGTGTTTTAGAAATTAAAGAAGGGGCCTCGGTTACGGGGCTTCCTGTTGCTGAAAACCAGGCAGACAGCACCGCCACCGATGTTGCTGGTCTAGTTACGGACTTCAATGCCCTGCTGGCCAAACTAAAAGCAGCGGGGCTTATGGAGGCTGACTAAGGTGGAATGTAAAGGAGGTTGGTGGTATGGCAGTGGCAGATAATCTCTTGCCTAAAGTTAAAGCGAACTTAATTTTAGCACATGATCAGGATGATGCTCTCCTCATTGGATTTATCACTGCTGCAGTCTCCTATGCACAGAGCTATCAGCACGTTCCTGAAGACTATTATGAAACCCATGCTATGCCTCCAACAACAGAACAAGCAGTGATTATGTTATCGAGTCATTTCTATGAAAGTAGAGATGGCTCGACGGCAGGTTTCTTTGCTGATAGCGTACAGGCGGGGCAACAAGTATGGAACACGGTGAACTTACTATTGCGACTTGACCGTGAGTGGGGTGTTTAGCATGAGCTTTGGAAAGATGAATACCTTCATCGATATCATTAGCACGGTACCAATAAAGGATGAGGAAGGTTTCGCTACAAAAGGTGACAACATACTCGCTAGTGTACTTGCTTACAAGGAAGATCGTCATGGCAGTGAGCAGTGGACGAATATGGCATCATTTTCATCTGCAACTTCCTTGTTTCGGTTTAGGAAAATTTATGGACTTAAGGTGACCAATGAAATGGTTATCGTCTGTGATGATGGCAGATATCAGATTTTAAGTGTTGAGGATGTAAGAAACCGAGGGATGTATGTCGAGGTTTTAGCCGAAAAGCTAGAACCAACTGTGAGGTGATGGATATGGCAAAAGCGAATATAAAGATGCCAGAAGAATTCCTTTTAAAGGTATCCCGATTAGCTGACCAGACCGATGTGATTCTTCCTAAGGTTTTGGAAGTTGGCGGTGAAGTGGTGCTGGATAAAGTCAAAGGAAATCTAAGTAAGGTGGTTGGCAAGGGTACGAAATATCCATCTAAAAGTACTGGCGAGCTGCTATCTTCATTAGGACTCTCGAGTGCAAAGCAGGATAGAAACGGTAACTTCAATGTAAAAGTTGGCTTTGCTGAGCCGCGATCTGATGGTGAGAGCAATGCTAAACTTGCCAGCATCATCGAATATGGCAAACATGGTCAGCCTGCAAAACCCTTCTTAAAGCCTGCGAGGAATACATCGAGGAAACCCTGCATCAACGCAATGGTCGCCAAGCTGGAGGAGGAGATCGAGAAGATATGAATATTTTAGAGGAATTAAATACCCTTGTTTCCACTATACCGCTTCCCGTGGAAACCGGGGTTTTTTCAGGTTTGGCACCAGATGAGTATGTCGTGATTATCCCTCTTTCGGATATTTTTGAAGTTCATGCGGATAACCGTCCAGGCTTTGATGTGCAGGAAGCGAGGATATCGCTGTTCTCTAAAAATAATTACCTAGAGAGGAAAAGACAGCTCACAACTTCTTTAATAAATGCAGAGTTCACTGTGACCGAACGAAGATACATCGGTCACGAGGATGATACTGGATATCATCATTACGCCATCGATGTGGCGAAAAACTATAGATTGGAGGAATAACACATGGCAACGATCGGTCTTGATAGACTGTACTATTCAAAAATAACCGAGGACGCTAACGGTGAGGAAACTTATGCCCAACCTTCTGTACTTGCAAAAGCCATCACTGCTGAACTTTCGGTAGAACTGGTAGAAGCAATTCTGTATGCTGACGATGGTGCGGCTGAGGTTGTGAAAGACTTTAACAGTGGTACTCTCACTCTCGGTGTTGACGACATTGGTCCGACAGTTGCAGCGGATTTAACTGGTGCTTCTACAGATGACAACGGAGTATTAATCTCAGCCAGTGAAAATGTGGGTACACCAGTTGCAGTAGGGTTTCGTGCACAAAGGGCTAATGGAACATACCGCTATTTTTGGCTGTATCGCGTTAAGTTTGGACTACCAGCTACCAACTTACAGACAAAGGCTGATTCCATTACCTTTTCTACACCCACCATCGAAGGAACCGTTATGCGTAGGAATAAGCTGGATGGATTGGGCAAGCACCCATGGAAAGCGGAAGTTACAGAAGGTGATCCTGGTGTTTCATCGACCACCATAACAGGCTGGTTCACTGAAGTCTATGAACCTGTATATACACCTGAACCATAGGAGGGGAAATCATGGATAATGATAGAAGTGCCTCAATCAACATAGGTGACAAAGAGTATGAACTGGTTTTAACTACACGTGCAACAAAGGCCATTGCCGGTCGTTACGGTGGTCTTGAAAACCTTGGAGAAAAACTGATGAAATCAGAAAACTTCGAGATGGCACTGGACGAGATTGTTTGGCTAATCACGCTGCTTGCAAACCAGTCCATTTTGATTCGCAATCTTAAGAATAAGAACGCACCAGAAGAATTGTTGACAGAGGAAGAAGTGGAGCTTCTTACCTCACCGCTTGACTTAGCGGCATATAAAACTGCAATTACCGAGGCGATGTTCAAAGGTACAAAGAGAAATGTAGAAAGTGAGGAGGAAACTCCAAAAAACGTGGAAGTCGGGTAACGGACGCTGAGGTCTTTACCCGGCTTCTTTATTATGGAACGGTTCAGATGGGCATGGAAGCAGAGGAATTCTGGCTTATGCCAATTGGGCTGTTTTTTGATTTATGGACTTGCCACAAGCAATGGCATGGTATTGAAAAACCAAAGAAAACTCGGACAATTGACGATATTATCCCACTAGGCATATAGGAGGAGGTGAAGGGATGGCGGACAATTTTGGATTAAAAATAGGTGTCGAGGGTGAGCGAGAATTTAAGAAGGCACTCTCGGAAATTAATCAATCATTTAAGGTACTAGGTAGTGAAATGGCCCTTGTAACCAGTCAATTTGATAAGAATGATAAATCCATTCAATCGATCACGGCACGAAATGCCGTTTTAAATAAAGAAATTGACGCACAGAAAGAAAAGATTTCAACCCTTAAGGCTGCCCTTGACAATGCCTCCTCCTCTTTCGGTGAAAATGACCGCCGCACCCAAAACTGGCAGATCCAATTAAATAGGGCTCAGGCAGAACTGAATCTAATGGAGCGTGAACTAGAAGAGTCCACAATTGAAGCGGATAATCTCGGTGAAGAGTTAGAGGATTCTGGTAAAAGTGCAGAGGATGCTGGTGGTAGGTTTGAAAAGCTTGGGGGTGTACTTAAGGGAATTAGTGTGGCGATGGGCGCGGTTGCAGTTGCAGCCGGAGCCGCTTCTATTAAGTTAGGTAAAGAAGTAGTCACGCAGTTTGGAGAGCTGGAACAAAACCTGGGCGGCTCAGAAGCGGTTTTTGGTGCATACGCTGCATCGATTCAGAAAACGGGTGAGGAAGCTTATAAAAATCTTGGGGTTTCCCAAAGTGAGTATCTTGCGACCGCCAACAAAATGGGTGCGTTGTTCCAAGGTTCTGGTATACAGCAACAGAGAAGTCTTGAGCTAACTGAAAAGGCTATGCAACGTGCGGCAGACATGGCATCTGTTATGGGTATAGATATGTCTTCTGCATTGGAGGCGGTCACAGGTGCGGCAAAGGGTAACTTTGATATGATGGATAACTTGGGTGTTGCGATGAACGCTACCAATATCGAAGCCTACGCACTTGCAAAGGGTCTGGATTTCACTTGGAACACCGCCACACAAGCGGAAAAGGCTGAAGTAGCCATGCAGATGTTTTTTGAGAACACAGAGCAGTATGCAGGTAACTTTGCAAAAGAATCAACCGAGACAATCTCCGGTTCTATTGGGTTACTACAGGCCGCACTTGGTTCATTTACAGCTGGACTCGGTAATGCCAATGCTGATATGACGAATCTGACTGAGAATCTTGTGGATGCTTTCGAGGCGGTTGTCACTAATATTGTACCGGTTTTAGAAAATATCGTAGCCGCCTTGCCAACAGCGACAGGCGCAATATTAGCGGCGGTTGCAGACTTGCTACCAATGCTTCTTGAATTAGTTACAAATATATTTGCGCAAGTACTGGAAACAATTTTAAATCTTTTACCAGAACTTATCCCAGCAGCAGTAAGTGCTCTAATGACGATTGTTGGAGCGTTAATTGATAACCTTCCGCTACTGATAAATGCAGCAATCGAACTAGTAACAGCACTAGTGGAGGGGATCGGCATCGCTTTACCACAACTCATCCCTGCGGCAGTTTCTGCTGTTATGCAGATTGTCCAAGGATTGATGGATAACCTACCACTCATTTTGGATGCCGCTTTGCAGTTGATTATAGGATTAGCAAAGGGATTGGTAGACGCAATACCTCAGCTTACTTCTGCATTGCCTGTCATCATCAAAGCAATAGTGGATTTTATCATTAAATCTATTCCGCAGATTATTGAAGCGGGTATTCAATTATTGTCCTCACTGGTTACAGCTTTGCCTACCATTATTACAGCAGTTGTGGAAGCAATTCCGCAAATTATCGACAGTATCATCAATGCTGTTATTGGCTCGATTCCTTTGATTATTGATGCAGGTATCCGGCTTCTAGTTTCACTCATTCAGGCATTGCCGCAGATTATTACTACTGTTGTAGGTGCTATTCCCAAGATTGTTAGCTCGCTGGTCAATGCCGTTATTGGTAACATCGATAAGATTATCTTAGCGGGTGTACAACTGTTTGTGGCATTGATTGCAAACCTACCAAGGATAATCGTGGAGATTGTTAAAGCAGTACCGCAGATTATCTCTGGACTGATCAAAGCCTTTACTGGCTATATCGGTCAAATGGCTCAAGTGGGTGGCAATCTGATTAAAGGTCTATGGCAAGGTATTTCAGACGCAGGGGCATGGCTATGGAGTAAAATATCTGGATTTTTCGGAAATGTTGTTTCAAGGATTAAAGACTTCTTCGGTATCCGCTCTCCTTCAACCCTATTTGCTGGAATTGGCCGCAACATGGGTGAAGGTATCGGTGTAGGTTTTGAGGATGCAATGACAGCAGTTTCAAGGGATATGCAAAATGCAGTGCCAACCAGCTTTGACTTTAATTACAGAGGTGTTTCTGGGCAAGGCAATGCCACTGGTGCAAGTATCACTCAAAACATTTCTGTAGTGACACCTAAGGCTCTATCAGAAAAAGAACTAGCACGGGAGTTTAAGAACCTATCCCGTAAACTGGCACTTGAATTGTAAAGGAGGTACGGCAATGGAACTAACATATACCAATAGAGATGGAGAGAGTATTACGCTAAAGCAAAGCCGACCGTACTTTCTTACGAAGATAGATGGTACTGGCAACATCCGTCAAACTGTTAACACTTTCAAGGCGCCAGACCAAGATGGCGCTTTTTATATTTCCTCCACACTAGATATGCGAAACATAACGATTGAAGGTACGGTTGTTGCTGATACTCCCGATGAAGCTTATAAAAGGAGACAACACTTCCTTCAAATATTCAGCCCAAAGCTACTAGGGACCCTTCAATACCGTGAGAGACAGATTTCCTGTGTGGTAGAGGAGGCAGGTTTTAGTGTTTCTAATCGGCAACGAATACCAAACTTCTTTGTCAGTCTGCTCTGCCCATCCCCTTTCTTTGAAACATTAAATGAGGTGCGAGAGGAACTGGCATCATGGATACCGCTATTTGAGTTTGAATTGGAAATTCCAATGACCGGGATGGAGTTCGGAATGCGTCAACCTAGCCAAATCATTACGGTGGAAAATATAGGGGATGTATCTTGTGGATGCGAGATAGTGTTTAGGGCCTTAGGTACTGTGTCGAACCCTGAACTATTAAACATAGACACGGGAGAATATATCCGACTTCTCACTACAATGAGCGCTGGGGATGAACTTCGTGTATATACCCATTTCGCTGGTAAGCGTGTGATCCAAGTTGATGGTTCAACGGTTACAAATGCTTTTTCACTGTTGGATACCAATTCGGTGTTCTTTCAACTGGCGGCAGGCCTTAATACACTGAGATACGATGCTTCTGTCAATATGGAATTGTTAGAGGTTAGTATTTACTTTCGTCCGCAGTTTCTGGGGGTGTGAAAATGGAACTGTATATCTACAATTCAAACCGGGAGCTTGCAGGCATTGTTGAATCCTTCGAGTACTTACGCTGGACGAGACGCTATTCCCAGTGTGGTTCATTTGAGTTAAAAGCCATAGTAACTCCAGAGAATACAGAACTATTAAAGGAAGGGAATATCATCTGGAAAAATGATGATGAGGAAGCCGGGATCATCGAGCATCTAGAACTTTCTCAAACCGAGCATGAAATTATTACTGCAAGTGGTCGCTTTGCAACCTCCTACCTCTCCCGCCGCATTGTTTGGCAAACAGAGAAACTGTCTGGTGACATATCTGTCTGTGTGGAGCAGTTGATAAATAATAATCTTATCAATCCTTCTGATACAGCAAGGAAGATTTCAAACATAACCTTTTCTGCTCCAAACTTAAATGTTCCCATCAGCACACAAATATCGTATAGAAATTTGATGGATGCGGTGACAGGACTATGTGGTGCTTCAGATATTGGCATTAAGACCGTGTTCTCTCCTACGACAGGGGGATTTACCATATCGTTGTATAGAGGAAAGGAATCACAAGCAGTATTTTCTAAGGAATATGAAAATCTTACGGAACAGATTTATACGATAAGTGCAGGAGATTATGCCAACACTGCCCTTGTTGCTGGTGAAGGAGAAGGCACAGAGCGAACCTTTATTTCGATTACAGGTGGCTCAGGTGAGACAAGACATGAAATTTTTGTGGATGCTAAGGATTTGCGGGCGGAAGACTTTGGTTCGGATTACATTGATACACTAATCTTTCGAGGTCAAAGTAAGCTTAGTGAGCAGGCAATACGCTATTCATTTGATACATCAGTCAATCCACACGGCAATTTAACATATAAGATAGACTTCGATCTTGGGCAGACCGTCAAAGTTATTTCCAAAGCGTGGGGTGTATCCATGACGACACGTATCACCGAAGTCGAGGAAACCTATGACGCAGACGGTCAGAGCATCAGTGTAGTGTTTGGAAAAGCGGAGTTAACGATAGCACAAAAAATCCGCTCTGACTTAAGCGAGGTTAAAACAGCGATATTGGCTCCAACGGGCATATCCGAAATTGCACAGGCTATAGGGACCGTGGAGGAAACGTTGGGAATTGTGGAGGAAACCTTAGGTGACTTGACTGAGGTAGATTCAGAGATTCAAGGAGACAGCGTAGCATCTACTATCAATAATCTGTATGGTAAACTACCAGCACTCGAAATTAATGTGGGTGGAGGTACTATATCCATTGGACAATATGCGTTGTACCATATGAACTCTGGGGATGCCTTTTATTTCACCTCATGGAGTGGCAATAAGTTTAGTGACCAGCCAAGTGATGACGGTCATGTCTTTTTGGTAAAGCATAACGGGGATAACACGGGGAATGGCTATCAGCGGGCAATGGGTTTCTTTATTTCTCGTAATACCATGACATTTTATGTGATTTCTGTTTTCGTATTTAACAACCCTTCTGGTCAAGCAAACTGGCTTAATATCAATAACGAACCTGTAACTACTGCAAGGATTGCCAATGGAGCAGTCACTGGCTTGAAAATTGCAGACCGTACAATTACAGCCACTAAACTGGCTTCTTCCTTTAGCGACTACTCAACTACAGAACAAAACACAGGGCGGCTATGGATAGATGGCAAGACGATTTATCGTAAAGAGATAAATCTCGGTTCGCTTACGGATACAACACCAAAACATGTACCTCATGGTATAGCAAACCTCAGCACTGTTGTCAGTTTAACCGGTTTTGTCACGAATGGGAGTGTTTTCTTGCCACTGCCCCTTGCTCGTTACAACAACTTTGCATCTCAAATCGGACTCTTCGTGAATATGACCGACATTGTAGTCGAACCAGGCAATGATAGAACTGCATATACAGGCTATGTAGTTATAGAGTACACAAAAACCGTTTAGTAAGGAGGGAATAGTTTATGGAGAAAAGTGGATTTTTCAACTCATCTGATGGAGATAGAATCTATGACGCAACAGATTTCGCTGCATATTTTGGAAGCCTTGTCTCGAATGGTGTATTTTATTCTACACCAACAAACCTTCTGGTGTCTCCAGGGATTGGGTTGGCAGTGAGCATAGCAGCGGGCAGTGCGTGGATTAATGGTTATCGATATGAAAATACGGATGTTTTAAACAAACCCCTTGCTACAGCAGATGGGAGCAATCCTCGCATAGACCGGGTTGTGGTTCGCTTAAGTCAAATTACGAGGAGCATTCAGCTTGCCATTGTCACGGGTACTCCCGCAGCAACACCCATAGCTCCAGAGTTGACAAGAACAAGCGATGTCTATGAACTTGGCATCGCTGATGTTTTAGTACCTTCGGCTGCCACATCGATTTCAGCAAATAACATTATAGATACCCGATTGAATACTAGCCTTTGTGGGCTGGTAAACTCGCTAGTTTTGGCTGTTTATGAATAGGAGGAGGTGAATGTAAGTGGCGGATATTAATGGCATCACTCTGCAGGCGGGTTCTAGCCCGACCGTCCATTACACAATTACTTATACCAAAAGCCGTCTAAATAATAGTCAGATGAGATACAATTTCACCATATCCGCTGCGTTGGGTTCATCAGGTTCCTTTATCCGTAGTGGTTATGCATTGCTTTGCACTATGACTGTAAATGGATCTTCTTCACAAGTGCGTATTAAAGCGGCAGACGGAGATAACTGGGAAGGGACCACACCAAGGATTAGATATGTTTCGGTGACCTGTGCTTCTACTACAGGTAATGCAACCCAGCCAGTCACATTCAAAGTGGTATCTGATGGACGATTACCATTATCCTCTGGTGTGATTACCAATTCAAGCTATACGGTACTAAGTGCTCCATTGCTTACTACGGCTTGTGGAGCCCCGACATCTTGTACGGTTTCCCCGACACTTGCGGAAGGGGATGTGACTCTTTCTTGGAGTGGTGCTTCTGGGGGCATCAATAATACGATTTCTAGTTATGAGATTCAATATAGTGATTCTGCCGATAACATCACATGGGGAGCATGGACTGCTCTGACAACTGTGACCACCACAGCATCAAGTGGCAGTGTATCAGTAGCACCGCCCTCAACGCGAGGTAATTACCGAAGATTTCGTGTACGAACCCGTGGTACAGCAGGAGCTAGTTATTACTCTAGCTGGAAAGTATCCACAAACAGCGTCCGCAGGAATACGGTACCAAAGCCAGCAACGACTGCTGTTGCCTCCCCTGCGGCATATAGTAATGAGACTATCACGCTTACTTGGAGCGGAGCGTCTAGCGGTACCAGTCCAATTAAGGGGTATCAAATTGCCAGTCGCACATCCACGGATAACAGCACATGGAGTGCGTGGAATGTGTTGACCATGTTGACATTGGCAGCAAGCGGTGGTAGCTATAATCCAATTGTATCGAGGACCCCAGGAACATATACACAATTTGGTATTTGGACAATTGACACATTTGATGTTTACTCAATAGAGAAAATCAGTAATAGCATTTATTGCAACATCACTGCCTGTGCAGCACCGACTGCCTGCACGGTAAGTGCAACATTATCTGAAGGAAACGTTACTCTTTCGTGGAGTGGAGCAGCTGGTGGCGCAGGTAATCCCATCACTTCCTACGAAATACAATATAGTGATTCGCCAGATAATAGCAATTGGGGTGCTTGGTTGGCATTGGCGATAGTCAATACTTCTGCAACAAGCAGTATTTTAAATGTCAGTCCACCTGCTACACGTGGTCATTATCGTCGGTTCCGAATAAGAACCCGTGGTACAGCTGGAGAGGATTTTTACTCAGGCTGGACTATTACCAGTAATACTGTTCGTAAAAACATACTACCAATACCGCCGACTTCTTTTACCGCAAACCCTCCTATCTATGAAGTAAATACAATAAACCTTTCGTGGAGTGGAACGGTACCTGGAACCAGCTCCATCAAGCAATATGTTATTCAACAGGCCACTTCGATAGATGGACTAAATTGGTCTGCTTATGAAGCACTGACGACAGTTATTTCCAATGCGACTTCAGGCACTCTTCAGGTAAATGCCTCACAGGTTGCCGGTAGATATACTCGTTATCGAATCAGCGTCACAGATGCACTTGATGCAGTGTCTGCCTATGTTGTTAGTAACGCGGTAAAGAAAAACAGCCCGCCTGTAGCACCGATAGTAGACTGTCCAATGTCTGGCAATTTTACTTATAATGCTACACCACGTTTTATGATCACAACAGGAATTGAACCGGATGGACAAACACAAATAGTGGAGGTAAGGATTGACTCTGGTTCATGGCAAAACAGCGTAGACAATCCTGAGCGGTTTTCTGTAAGCGGCTATCTTGGTAATGGGGTCAAGACAATTTACCAAGCTGAACCGCTTTCTGCAGGTAATCATACGGTTACCTTCCGTTGTCTTGACAGTGATATCGAATCAGCAAGTATAGAAGTTGTTCGTACTTTTACGATATTGGCATTACCTTTTGAAATCATTACTCCAAATGTGACGCATGTAAAGGCAGCGCATATTCAGACGATTCGAACTGCTGTAAATAGGGTGCGTAGCTATTACAATCTTTCCCCTATGACTTGGAAAGAGGAGGTCATTACAGGAAAGACCACTGTTAAGAATTGGCCATTTCATATCGTTGAGATACGCAAGGCTATTGATTCGATTATTATGAAGATTAATAGTTTTGATTCTTCTCAGGCATTCGATATACCACCAGTCACATGGCTACCTATCGGTACAGGAAGACCAAAGGCGGATGTGATGCAACAAATTCATGATCTAATTCAAATAATGTAAAGGTAACATTCAGCGCTCTTGTCATTTGCAGGGGCGCTTTTCTATATGGAAATACACGAAATGGAGGTGTCTATTAATGAAAGAGATTTGGAATTGGATACAACTGGCTATTGCCGCTGTCGGTGGATTTCTTGGATGGTTTCTCGGAGGCTATGATGGATTTCTTTATGCATTGGTAGCCTTTATTGTCATCGATTATGTGACGGGATTGCTCTGTGCCATTATAGATAAAAAGCTGTGCAGTGAAATTGGTGCTAAGGGAATTTTCAAAAAGGTGCTCATCTTTATAATGGTAGGTATCGCTCATATTATCGATACACAAATTCTGGTTAGTATTGGAGAAAATACTGGCGTTTTACGAACAGCAGTAATCTTTTTCTATCTAAGTAATGAAGGAGTATCTATTTTGGAGAATGCCGGACATATTGGACTGCCTATCCCAGAAAACCTAAAATCGGTTTTACAGCAGCTACATGGACGTGATGAGGAAGTGTCTAAGCCTGGTGATGGAATATGATTAACTTAACATGTTTGATTAGAGGTGATTTTAATGAAGTTACACAAGCTAATACTTACGAACAATGCCTGTTTTAAAGCGGATAAAACAATAAAGCCAAAGGGTATCATGGTTCACTCGACTGGTGCAAACAGTCCGTGGTTGAAGCGCTACGTTGGCCCTGACGATGGCTTGCTAGGAAAGAACCAATATAACAACCATTGGAATCAAGACAAACCTGGAGGCCGTCAAGTATGTGTCCATGCCTTTATTGGTAAATTAGCAGATGGTTCCATTGCCACCTATCAAACACTGCCTTGGAATCACCGAGGTTGGCATGCTGGAGGAACTGCAAACAATTCTCATATTGGATTTGAAATTTGCGAGGACGGTTTGACCGATGCCTCGTATTTTTCTGCTGTTTACAAGGAAGCCTTGGAGCTTTGTGTACATCTTTGCAAACTCTATGGGTTAAGTGAAAAAGATATCATCTGTCACAGCGAAGGTTATAAACGAGGCATTGCCAGTAACCATGGCGATGTGATGCACTGGTTCCCTAAACATGGGAAGAGCATGGACACCTTTCGAGCGGATGTGAAGAAACTATTAAGTGCTGAAAATAAACCAGTAGACACTGTGAAAAAGAAATATTACCGTGTGCAGATCGGTGCTTATTCTGACAATGCAAATGCTGAGGCACAGCTTGCTAAAGCTAAAAAGGCAGGCTTTACGGATGCATTTATTAAGTATGATTAATCAATTGGCAAGCTAAAAAGCAGAGTTTCTTGAATTTCATCGGGTTTCCCAAATAAAATACTAAACTATTAGATTTATGCAGCCTGTAGGGGTTCTTCCCTTGCAGGCTCTTTTTTTATGCTCTAATTCACATTAAATTTTACAAATCCTCAACTTCGACCTGTTCTCACGGCTATTAGGTAGGAGGTGATTCCTAGTGAATCAGCATGAGGATAAAAAAGTTACAAGGATTTCAGAAGAGATTATAGACAAAAGTATTGAATTAAAGAGGGTATCACAGGAACAGCTACAGCGTGAGTTTGATTATATCCAGGCAGAAAAATTACTTAGAAAGATGCTCGGAAAAGGCTTAATAACTGAAGTGGAATTCAACAAGATAGACGCACTAAATCGCCAAGCTTTCTCCCCTTTTTTAGCAGAGATAATGCCCTGAAATCGTTGATATATAAGGGTTTCAGAGGTAATATGTGACCTACCAAGAAGGAGGTGAGAGGATGAAAAGGATAACGAAAATAGAAGGAAATACAGCCAACTCTTTTATTAAGCCAAAAACACGAGTGGTTGCCTACTGCCGAGTTTCTACAGATAGTGATGAACAACTAGTCAGCTTGCAAGCACAAAAGGCCCATTACGAGAGCTACATAAAGGCAAATCCAGAATGGGAATATGCAGGCTTATACTATGACGAGGGAATCAGCGGCACGAAAAAGGAAAACCGCTCTGACCTACTTAGAATGTTATCAGACTGTGAAACTGGGAGAATTGACTTAATCATTACAAAGTCCATTAGCCGATTTGCTAGAAATACTACAGACTGCTTGGAGATGGTTCGTAAACTGGTCGACCTTGGTGTTCATATCTATTTTGAGAAGGAAAACATCAATACAGGGTCAATGGAAAGTGAGTTGATGCTCTCCATTTTAAGTGGACTTGCAGAAAGTGAGTCGATTTCCATTTCTGAAAATACGAAGTGGGCAATTCAAAGACGATTTCAAAACGGAACCTTTAAAATTTCCTACCCGCCATATGGCTATCAAAACATTGACGGTCAGATGATAGTAAATCCCAAGCAGGCTAAAGTTGTGAAGTATATTTTTGCAGAGGTATTATCAGGCAAAGGCACACAGAAAGTTGCAGATGATCTTAATCAAAAGGGTATCCCTTCAAAAAGAGGGGGGCGTTGGACGGCTACTACCATTCGAGGAATTCTGACCAATGAAAAATATACTGGCGATGTTATTTTGCAAAAGACTTATACTGACAGCCATTTTAACAGGCACACCAATTATGGTGAGAAAAATATGTATCTAGTAGAAAACCATCATGAGGCGATTATCAGCCATGAAGATTTTGAAGCTGTAGATGCAGTTCTCAATCAGAGAGCAAAGGAAAAAGGCATCGAAAAGCGCAACAGCAAGTATCTGAACCGATATTCTTTCTCTAGCAAAATTATCTGCTCAGAATGTAGCAGTACCTTTAAAAGACGGATACATTCATCTGGTCCAAGAAAATATATTGCTTGGTGCTGCAGTAAGCATATAAGCAATATAGCGGAATGTTCCATGCAGTTCATTCGAGATGATGATATAAAGACTGCATTTGTTACGATGATGAATAAACTCATTTTCGGTCAGAAATTCATATTAAGACCACTATTGACTGGGCTACGTAACCAGAACAATGCAGCAAGTTTCCGCAGAATTGAAGGGTTAGAAACTCAGATTGAAAACAACATAGAGCAGAGCCAGGTACTGACAGGTTTAATGGCCAAAGGGTATCTGGAACCTGCTCTGTTTAATAAAGAAAAGAATGCACTGGAGGCAGAAAGAGAAAAACTTCTTGCCGAAAAGGATCAACTTACTCGTTCCGTCAATTCCAATTTTGCAAAAGCAGATGAAGTTGACCGTCTGCTTAAGTTTGCCACTAAGTCCAAAATGCTCACAGCTTATGAGGATGAGTTGTTTGAAGATTACGTAGAGAGGATTATTGTCTTTTCACGGGAGGAAGTAGGTTTTGAATTAAAATGTGGAATCACATTGAAGGAAAGGTTGGTGAATTAGATGGGTCACACACCCTATGGATATAGAATTGAAGATGGAAAAGCTGTTGTGGATGAAAAGACTTCTGAGCAGGTAAAAGAATTATTTTCAGGATACTTGGCAGGCCTTTCTTTGAAGGAAGCTGCTAAAAAAGCTGGGATAGATTGTTATCATGCCACAGCAGGTAAGATGTTACAGAACAAGCACTACCTTGGCGATGAATTTTACCCTCCAATTATTGATGAGGAGATCTTTGAAAAAGCTAGAGCAGAAAAGCGGAAACGAGCAGAAAAGCTCGGAAGGATATGGGAGCCTAAGAATGTGCCGGAAACGACTTATCCTGTAAAGTTCAAAGCAAAATCACTGGTGCAAAAATACGAAGATCCATACAAGCAGGCCGAATATGCCTACAGTTTAATAGAAAGTGAGGTGTAACAAGTGGCAGTGAGTAGGAATGTCACAGTGATTCCGGCAATTAAACGTGTCGGAAGCAATAAGAGCAGTGAAAGCAAACCCAAAATACGAGTGGCTGCTTACTGTCGTGTTTCAACGGATAGTGAAGAGCAGGCTTCAAGTTATGAAATTCAGATTGAACATTATACAAATTATATTAAGAAGAACAAAGAATGGGAATTGGCAGGTATTTTTGCGGATGACGGTATCACAGGTACAAATACCAAGAAGCGTGAAGAGTTCAACCGCATGATTGAAGAGTGCATGGCAGGAAATATTGACATGATCATCACAAAATCCATCAGCCGATTTGCCAGAAACACGTTGGACTGCCTAAAATACATCCGTCAGTTAAAGGATAAAAACATCGCTGTTTTCTTCGAGAAAGAGAATATCAATACCATGGATTCCAAGGGTGAAGTCCTACTAACCATTATGGCTTCACTTGCCCAACAGGAAAGCCAATCCTTAAGCCAGAACGTTAAGCTAGGTATTCAGTATCGCTATCAACAAGGTGAGGTTCAGGTCAACCACAAGCGTTTCCTTGGATACACTAAGGATGAAAATAAGCAGCTAGTGATTGAACCGAAGGGTGCTGAGGTTGTTAAACGGATTTACAGAGAGTACCTTGAGGGAGCAAGCCTTTTACAGATAGCAAGAGGGCTGGAAACAGACGGTATTCTTACAGCGGCAGGCAAAGCCAAATGGAGACCAGAAACACTGAAAAAGATATTGCAGAATGAAAAGTACATCGGTGATGCCCTTCTACAAAAAACATATACGGTTGATTTCCTTTCTAAAAAACGAGTCAAGAATAACGGCATTGTTCCCCAGTATTATGTGGAAAACAGCCATGAGCCTATCATTCCACGTGAGCTTTTTATGCAGGTTCAAGAAGAGATGGTTCGGAGAGCGAATCTTCGTGGCGGGAAAGGCGGTAAAAAGAGAGTCTATAGCAGCAAGTATGCTTTATCGAGTATTGTTAACTGCGGTCATTGCGGCGATATTTACCGACGGGTACATTGGAATAACCGAGGCTATAAGTCTATTGTCTGGAGATGCGTTAGCCGATTGGAGGAAAAAGGGTCTGAATGCACTGCCCCTACCATAAACGAGGAAACATTACAGACAGCAGTGGTCAGGGCTATTAACGAACTTTTGGCTAACAAAGAACCTTTCCTTTCAACATTACAGAAAAATATCGACACTATATTTAATGAAGAAAGTGATAATGATACGGATGAGATTGATAGCAAGTTGGAAGAATTGCAGATAGAGCTTCTTAAACAGGCAAAGTCAAAAAATGACTACGATAATGTTGCTGATGAGATATATCGCCTTCGGGAGATGAAGCAAAATTCACTTGTAGAAAATGCCGAGCGTGAGGGAAAAAGGCAACGAATCGCTGAAATGACTGCTTTCTTGAATGAACAGTTTCACGAGTTAGATGAGTATGATGAGCAGTTGGTAAGGCGGCTTATTGAAAAAGTTACGGTACACGATGATAAGCTGACCGTTGAACTCAAATCAGGTATTCGTATAGAAATGTGAAATATAATCTACTTAAGTCCATGTTGATGCATACATGGGCTTATTTGTGTCTTTAATTGACCGAAAATTCTAGTAGATATAAAATAAAGCAAAGGATCAGGGAGGGGAATATCATGCTATCAATCTTGAGAAAAGATTTATACGAAAAGCTATGGACTATTGGTACTACTAAAACGGCAAAAGAATTAAATGTGCCTTATAATAAATTGAAAATCGCATGTACTGGTAATGATATTCCATTGCCTACCGCATCTTATTGGAGCAGTTTACATATGGGGATTGAGAAGCCAGTCCAACCGCCACTATCAAATCCAAATGATAATCGTATAGTTGTCATTGAAACAGCTAAAAAACAAATTACAAAGGTGCCTAAAAAAATAACAGTTGCAGTAAATGACAAAAAGTCCAGTAGCCCCCCTGCAGAAAAGAACGCTACTTCACCCACAAAGGAGATAGAAAAGGAAAAGCCGTCCTACTTTCCTGACCTAGAATCTGACCAAGAAAAATTAACTAAAATATACAACTCATTAAAGGTTAATAAGACTTTATCCAATAAACCCCATAAGGAAATAGTGGGATACCGCAGAAAAACTCAATCATATAGAGAAGACAAATTAAGAATTAATTCAGCTTCGGGTGAAGTCATTCCAGAAGTTTTACCTTTCATTGATAGTTTATTTAAAGCGCTTGAAATGGCTGGAGCAAAAATCGTTAGTAAATATGATGAAACACAAGTATTGTATAAAAAATATACATTCAGTTTAAACTTTAAACTCCCTTGTAAAAAAATCACATTATCCCCAGATGATAAAGCCTACTCACGTTACAATACATTTAAGTATGAAACAATAGGAAAAATATATGTTGAAGTAGGTTATAAGTTGTATTGGCGTAAATGGGGTAAGCATGAAAAGTTAATAAAACAAACGAAAACTATGACACCTGAAGATTTATTAAGAAAGGTATTCTTATACATATTTTCACTTCCACCAATCATTGATGAGGAAGAAAAGGCTCATATCCTAGAGGAAGAAAGAAGATTGATAGAAGAACAGGAGAGGGAGTTACTTAGAGAACGGAGAGAAAAAGAACATAAAAAAACCGAGGATTTGTTAATTAACTCGTTAAACTATTTTTATTCGAAACTAATAAAGGAATACATTTCTGCCGAGCTGGATGAAACAACAGATGAATATGAATGGGCTTTGGATAAGGCTAATTGGATTCAGGATTCTAGTAAACATCCAGATGATTTGTTAACAGAAAAAGATAAGGAAGACTTACTCAATATAAAAGCGACTAAGAAATACCTTTTATGAAAAAAGATTAAAAGTAACTGTTCAAAGATTCTTGAATGGCAGTGAAGTATTGTGACTTCTATAATTGTGGCAGAGGTGAATGATTTGCTTGATTTAAGGGAATTGGTAGAGGACTTTTTCTTATACGTGCAGGTTAATGCGGTTGAAATCTATAATGAATTTAGCCTTCAGCATGAGCTAGGGATATTCCTGCGTGAAAGAATTTCAGGGTATCGGATTCAATTTGAAAGGAATGTGTCATATTTCACAACGGACACCAAAACCATTAAAAAGGAAATTGATATTACAATATTTAATGAAGAAAAATCTGAAAGGTATGCTATTGAACTAAAGTGCCCATTAAATGGCCAGTATCCAGAGCAGATGTATTCATTCGTGAAGGATATTAAATTCATGGAAGAACTTAAAAGCAGAGGATTTACTAAAACAGCTACTGTTACCCTTGTTTCAGACAGACCTTTCTACGAAGGGCGCAATAACGAAGGCATTTATAAATTTTTTAGAGAAGAGTATTCTGTTTACGGCAGTATTTTTAAACCTACAGGTGTAGGAAAAAGTAAAGATAATATTACTTTATCTGGCAAATATGATTTCAGCTGGCAGAACTTAGGCGAGGGTCGTAAATATTACATAATCCAGATTTGAAGTAGTTAATTGAAGAGGGGGGCTATTTTGTGAATGAATTGATAGATGAGATTTGGCAATATTCACACCATTATGGTGATATGTTATTTACTGCTTTACGTTTACATGATAACGAAGAAGATTATGCCGCTATATTAGTTTTGTTTAATGCGATGGAGTTAATCTGTAAATCTGCAAGGGAAAATTATAATCAAAACTTTTTAGAAGATTTGTCCGACTTAAAAAGTAAAAATATTTTATCTGAAGAAGATTATGATTTTTTAGCAAACAAAGAATCTGGTATTAGAGGCATAAGAAATATCATGACACATAGAAATGCATATCAATATTGTTTAGAAGATTCCGATGGTAAGGCTCTTCCTTTTGCAGATGTAGGAACTTGGACCATAATATTTGAAAGTTATGCTCCAAGAATAATTCAAATCTTATATGATATTATAAACAACTCTCATTGGAAAATTGAAGGGTGATATACATAAAAATAGAACTTATTATAATTGGATAGGAGGAAATCAGAAAATGGATGATATCTACGAAAGTGTCAAGAAGAATTTTTCGGGAATATTTCCTGGAGTTGAGAGGTCCGTTCCCCTAACAAAAGAAGAATTATGTGATAAATTATTTTTAATAATAGCCCCTAGATTAGAAGAAGTTGATCTTGATAAAGAGGTTTTCGTTTCTAATTATATTTATATAACCCAGAAGATAATAGCTGATTTGTGTGAGATAAATGAGCGTTTACAACATCTAAAACAATTAGATGCTTCTATTCCAACAGAGAAAGACTATGAACATAGGAAATTAAGGTACTTTTCTAATCTAAATAAGCAGGCAAGAGATGAAATAATTCATTTTCTCAGCAACGGATTACTGGATTATTTACTAGAACATAAGTCTGTAAATTATGTTTCTCGACAAGACGATAAAGGGCTTAATTTGATGCTACAAAGTTTCTATGAATATGGCTTTTTCAAAAAATATTATGATCCCGACTATGATTTTTCAACGGAAGCGAAAATAAGATTTATTCCCAGAGTAAAATTAGAGAATTTCCTAGATGTAATTAATGGTTACATAAAGCTAAAGCATGAAGATTTTAATGCATATCAGATAGAACTAAGCAGAATTGTAAGCGAAAATAATGTATTGGACTACCTATGTGAAAACATAGAAATACATAATATAATGAATCGTCGGTTAGAAGTGTTTACTACCTTGAAAGACTTATATGCGGAGAAAAAATGGCAACCTTTTATATCTCTTGCAGTATTACAGATTGAAGGGTTGTTCTATGACTGCTGTAATGTGTTAAAAATAAATGAACAAAGTGGCCCGGCAGGAACATTGGTTGAAAAAGTAGATAAATCATTCCGTGATAATCACATATTGATGTTATCCGTATATCCATATTATATGTTTGAAATCCCAGAGATAAGAAATGAAATTGCACATACAGGATTAATAGAATCCGACAATTTAGAACATATAGCCAATGAATTGGTACTTGACCTGAATACTGTAATTTCATGGATTTATGAGATATCACACGGGAAATATAAAATATTGAAAATGATATCAGATGCACTTGATAATAAAAAAAGTGAAGATATAAACGTACTGGCATCAACACTAATCTATGAGATGGCCTCGTGTATGAGTATCACAGATTTCAAATATTTGGATCTACTAAAAAAACCATTAGATTACTCAGATGAAATTGGATGTATGAAAACACCGATAGGATATTGGGATGCCATCATCGATAAAATAATGAATATCATTAAAACGGAGACATTTTGGAACATAATTGATAGTCACATTAATGAGACGGAGAAGTTTGAAATCAATAAACCATTTAATTTACTAGTTCTTGCTGATAAGTTAAAGAATACTTTTATTCCTGTTTTATCCAAAGATTCTCCTGAAAAATTGGCTTGCCAACGTGTAGCTGCAAAGATACAGAAATGTAAGAACAATAACTAAAATTTAGTGGATATGTCCTTGATACCTTTAATGGTAAAAACTCATAGTATATCATTCGAAAAAGTAATAATGCCGATTATGACATCAGTTAAATAACTTTGAATTATTCTTGTTAAAACAGCACCAGAATTTTATTAGTATAAAATTAAAGAGAATATTCTTGTAAAAGAATTATTTCTACTTAAGGAGGCAAAAATTAGCATGGGTCAAGGAAAGGAAAGTGGTGATTTATATAGAGTTATCTATAAAGAAGGAACCCATCTTGCTTCATCAAATGAAACTGATGGAGCATTCCGTGGTAATTTATTAGATAATGACACAAACAAGCTTGTGGCACATGCCGAGTGGGTTAAAGTGGATAAAAGCGAATATGAATCCTATGAATACCAAGAATCAAGCAGGGAAGTTGAATTATCTAAAGAACAAAAAGAAATGGCCGCTTTATTAGGCGAGATACTTGCAGCTGGCACCGTTTGGGTATTTAGTGAGGTGGTTGCACCACATGTTAAACACTGGTGGCAAGATAAGGCTGCACCGAGCCACTAGCTTTGCAAACGCTTGGGACAAAACATATTAACCGACTAAAATATAACTTTAAACCCAATTTTTTATGGACTAATCATAAAAAATCTCCTATTCTATAGGTATAGGCATGTTACCCAAAACCTAAAGAAAAGGAGAACCCTATGGGTAACATTATAACACATCCAACTGTCTTTGAAAAATGTCTTGAGCTACTGAATCTTAAAAATTTTCGCTGTCCATATAGTGATACTGGAGCGAAAAAGCTTTTAAGTGGTGCCGCAATACTGCTACTTATAACTGCCGAAATGCAAAAAATTGAATCCTTATCGGAAATAGAATTAAATCTTCGATTGAATCAATCCGTTCAAAATATGACCGGCTTAGATTCAATTCATGGTTCATCTATTCATCGCAAATTGGAGAAACTCCCTACGAGTACGTTACACCATATCTGCTACGAACTGTTCAAACGTATTCAGGAGGGAAATCAAGGCAAACAAAAGGCCTCCAAGCTAGGCAAGCTCAAGATCATCGATTCAAGTGAGATCGCTCTACCCAGCAAAGCGGGAGAATGGGCTTACTGTTCAAAAAGTAGTAACGGCATTAAGCTTCACTTACGCTTTGTTGTTTTGAACGAAGATACAACATATCCAGATCATATGGTTCTTTCTACAAGCGCCGTTTCCGATCAAGAGGGTGCTGTAGAACTGGTTGTCGAGTCCGACGCGATCTACGTCATGGATCGAGGCTACATCAATTACCAACGATATTGCGATTGGCTAAAGCAAGGTATCCAGTTTGTCGCACGAATTAAAGCAAATTCAAATACAAAAGTTATACAACAGCGTGTCGTATCAGAAGGTTCTCATATTGTAACCGATGCTGACGTGGAGATAAAAATCCCCAAAACAGAAGAAACGTTTGTTCTACGTTTGGTCGAATACAAGGATGATAAGGATCGGTTATACCGTGTAGTGACAAGCTGTTGGGATCATTCTGCAGAAGAAATTGCAGAGATCTATAAAAAACGCTGGTTGATTGAACTCTTTTTTAAATGGATTAAAGGGCATCTGAATACCGTAAAATTCTTCAATCATAAGCCCAAGGCGGTCTGGAATCAGATCTATATTTCCATGATTGCTTATGCGCTTTGCGAACTTATTCGAATGGCTACAAACACAAAGCTGACCAATTGGGAGATCTTGAAAAGGTTGCGCTTAAGCTGGCTTTTGCAATGGGATAAATTCTGCGATGAGTTAAATCGGGAGCCAACACGTACTTCGAAAGGCCGAAAGAAAAAAGCCAAACGTGGACGACCCAGGAAATACGAAAAGAAACTAAAGGCAGTTCATATCATCCATAACCCAGTTGAATAAATACCATTAATTGGTAACATGTCTATGTTTCAGACACTGTTGCCGTTCTAGTTTTTGGGCCATTAACCGAATGTTAAATAATAACATAAAAGGTTAATCATTTAAATTGAAAGTGATTTGAATTAACATCGGAAGTCTTTCATTAAAACCAAGTGGTTTCTGAATTATTCATTTCCCATAAACTGGATGCCGTTTGCAAAGCTAGTGGCACCGAGCATAAAGCAAACATGGAACAGTATTACGAATAAGAAAAAAACTAAACAAACCCAAAAGGGCAAAAATAATAATCAAGTTTATACTACTAAAGTTGCTGCCCAAAAAGGAACTGTTCCGGATATACTCTTTGATGAAATAGATGAAGCGTATAAAAAGCATGTGAATAATATGACTAGCGAGGAAGCTCAGAAGGAACTTATTGATATATTCGTGCTTTCGGCGATTCTAACCGCAAAGATAAGAAAACTTTCAAATGCCCGTATCAGAAAAGACGGCGGTATGATTGCAGAATATATTGATGGCCAGAAAGTAATTGAGAAGTTAAGTTCTGCGGAATTTATAGATAGTATTAATGGGATTCTGGAGAATAACCGTTCTTTGCTTGATGAGAAGGTGTCAATATCTCTTTCCGAGATCCTAGGGCGCAACTTGGTTTTAGACGGTCAGTATGTGCCTATTGAAAATAACAGGTTTAAAGAGGCCCTTGTCTTGACAACTGATACGTATGAAAATAAGTAATGAAGTATTGAGTAGGTTTAAAGGGGAAACAGAATATATTGCTTTTAAACTATCTAAAATCAGTGTTGTTCATTTAGGGGTCGATATGTTCCCGCCTACCGATAGTGCCAAAAACGCAGTGGATATGTTTCCGAGAACGGACACGCTCAAATGACATTCATTCTGTCCTCTCGAGCCATGTGGAGTGTGTGGTATTTATGTCAAGGGTGGAGAAGTGCGTGTAGAAAAAGACCTGTAAACATGTCCTTTGTGAGTTTTGTGGGTCGAAAGCTGGGGTTTGAGAATCGTGATTTTATTGCTCAGCGGGAATATGTCCATAGAAGCGGATTTTATAGTTAGGGAGCAGGTTAGATGTAGTCGTGAAATAGACTGTTTTTGCAGCGATAAATCTGAATTTGTGGAGCAGTTTTGAACCAAGAGTTATTTATATAATGGAGGTCTTAATGAAAAAGATCATCGTTACCATAGTAACATCACTTATACTATTCACGGGATTCGTAACACCGGTTTATGCGTTATCGGATGCACAATCTGTGGCAATACAAAAATTGCTGGATGATGCCAGTCGTATATCAGGTGTACCTGGCATGTCAATTTCTATAATCTCTGGAGATGAAACGTTCTACTTTTCCTCTGGCTACGCAGACCGTGAGAAAGGGCTGCCTGCTAGTGAAAACACTCTATACGAACTGGCTTCGGTTAGTAAGGCTTTTACAGGTGCAGGTATTTTACTGTTAGAGGAGCAGGGACTATTGTCCATGAACGACCCTGTTCATAAATACTTACCTTGGCTTACTATGGAGTACAAAGGGACACCCGTTGATATGCAGAGCCTTACACTTAATCAATTTCTGCATCATACCAGCGGCTTGACAAATCGAAAGCATGCCCAAAGCATCCCGCAGGGCAGTACGCCAGATATGTTGCGAAAAACCGTGGAAACCTTGGCGGACACTGAACTGGCATTTCTCCCCGGTGAGCAATACGAGTATGGAACTGTTAACTATGATGTATTAGGGTTAGTTATTGAGGTCGTGTCAGGTCAAAGCTATGAAAGCTTCATGACGGAGCAGGTATTTCGCCCCTTGGGCTTATATCATACTTATGTTTATAAAGAAGATGCACTGGCAACCGGGCAACTGGCACAGGGCTATCGATCTTCTTTTTTCATAACAAGCCCATATGACTCACCGAATTATGCAGGTAACAAACCCGCGGGATATATCATGTCCTGTACAAAAGATATGGCACGTTGGATGAACATACAGATGGGTGTTGTAGAGGATATACCCGAAGTATTTAAAGCGGGTATCCAAAAATCACATAACGGAAACATATCTGTTCCGGATGTCAACGGAATGTATTATGCGGCAGGATGGTTGGTAAATGCTGATAAAACAATTATTGAGCATTCAGGAGATAATCCAAATTTTTCAACCAAAGTAGCAATGCTACCAAGTGAACGTACAGCCCTTTGCCTACTAACCAATGGTGATAATACTAATATAGCTCTGGTTAAAAGCATTAAAGGTATATTGGATGGCAATCTAACGCAGTCATATAAGATAAGCAGTACACAGCTTTGGGACATCATTCTTTCGTCTGCCACAATTATTGTTAGCTTGCTGGCTATCATGTTCTTTCTTTTGGGATTACGTAGAAAGAAAATGAATAAGCAGCAAGCAATCTCTAAAAAGAAAATATTCAGTACGGTTGTGTGGCTAACAGTTACTGTTGCCATGTGCATTGTGTGTTGGGCGTTTCCAATGCTCATCGGATACGATTGGCCAACGTTACTTGTTTGGCAAACATATAGTAGTCTTACAGGTTTGATTTCATTGACGCTATTAACTGCATCTATTACATACTTTATATACACTCGTTAGCATAATGCCATGTCCCGATAATGAGTATAACATGAGGCTACAAATTCCAATTTACCGTTGTGAACAGCGGGAAGGGATTCTCTGCGGAAGATTTGAAAAACGCGGCGATGCAGTTTTATCAGGTGATTCAAGCCTGGTAAAATACAAATTAGGGGAAATAAACTTATGCGAAATTGGAATATTTGCAAAATTGCATCAACTGTCTCAATACTAAAGAACAACCGAGAAAAGAAAGGGACAATAAAGCAATTAAAAAAAGTAGTTCTAAACATATTATAGTAGGAGGTTTAGTATGAATAAAGAAAAAAAGAAGTTGTCACCAGAACAACAGGAAGAAATTCTAAGAACATTGAAAGTCCGTTTTGAGAAAAACATGAATCGCCATAAAGGACTTGACTGGGCTAAAGTGCAGGCAAAGCTAGAAGCTAATACAGATAAACTGTGGTCGGTTAATGAAATGGAAAGGACCGGCGGTGAACCGGATGTTGTTGCTCATGATAAACAGAAGGACGAATACATTTTTTTTGATTGTTCAACGGAAAGTCCTAAAGGCCGCAGAAGTGTTTGTTATGATCGCGAAGCGCTGGAGTCAAGGAAAACGCACAAACCAAAAAACAACGCTATTGATCTGGCTGCGGGCATGGGTATTGAAATTTTAACGGAAGAACAATACCGGGAGTTGCAGAAACTTGGAAATTTTGATACTAAAACATCGAGCTGGGTGAAAACCCCTGCTAAGATTAGAAAACTCGGTGGGGCTATCTTTTGTGACCGTCGCTACGACACTGTCTTTGTGTATCACAATGGGGCAGAATCCTACTATGCTGCCAAGGGTTTCCGTGGCTTGCTAAGGGTCTAAATTTTGGTGTGAATCGCTGCCTGCCAGGCGGAGGAATGGAGCTGAATTATATCCCTGGGATAGATTTAGTCATTCGTGAAGCTGTTATGAAGATTATCATAAAAATTTAAAAATATGAAAAGGAACTCAGTATATAGATAAAGATAAAGCAGTCATTTCAAACGGGCCTAATTGAGGAAGGCCACCCGTGGATGGATGCCCTATCGAGCCGCAACCTAACTTCTCATACTTATGACGAGGAGCTTGCCCGAAAATTTGTTAAAGAAATTATTGATATTTATGTTCCAATTTTCAAAGCATTATATGACAAATTATCAAGGGAATGATCTTATGTTTGGATTATTAGAACGAGATCTAAATTACATACAGAAGGCAATGGAGGGATTTCCGGAAATTGATAAGGCAATTATTTTCGGCAGCAGGGCTATAGGAAATTATAAGAAGGGTTCTGACATCGATATAGCTATTTTAGGACAAAATGTGACTATGGTCACACTTTACGAGTTGGAGGATTTGTTAAACGAGGTCTATCCGATTCCTTATTTTTTTGACCTGCTGCGCTACGAAGAGTTAACAAATGAAAACTTAAAAGCTCATATCGATCAATTTGGAAAAGAGGTTTATAACAGAAATGCCGGTGTAGGCTCCCGAAATGATATAGCTTATGTTAAGGAGAAATATTATGGTGGAGCATAATAGTCAAATGACACTTTTAAAAAATGGTAATTATGATAGTTCGTGTTTAATTAGTATTTTGAATTTAAAAAGAGGAAAAACTGAACACACATACCAGAATATTGATGCTTTGAAATTTTTTATCATTTGTGATATCCTATCAATTATTGCAGAGTATTCGCATTTCAAGCGAGTGTATAAAAAGTGCTAACAAATAAGGCGAATGATGTTACACTTGTTGCACTCCATGTAAGTGCGCGGATTGAAATTATGAATTAGAAATTGATGATGTTCTTGAATTTTACGTGCATTAGGCCAAACCGCCAAAGTAATTCTAGGCGGTTTGGCTTTTTCTGTTTCAATTGTAAATGAATAAAAAGAAAGGTTTTTGATTCTGTGGCAAGGTCTATCATTAAAAAATAGGTTTGCCCATGAATGTAATAATAAAAGATTATTCATAATTCAAAGAACAGGTAATTTTTATCTATTTTTTTTAGCAGGCAAAATAATAATTTTAAATATTCGAATTTTTTATTGCAAATGGAACAAATCTTTAATATAATTTAATTAAAGAAAATCACATAAAACTAAGACATAACAATTTCTATTTCATAGAAGGTGACAAAAATCAAATACATTGCCCATTCATCTGAAACTGAAAATCACGAGCCGCATTATTTGGACGAGCATATTAGAGGGACGTATTTTCAAGCAAGACGTTTTAGCCATACGTTTGATCGATACGGGATTACGGCCATAGCTGCAATTGCGCATGACTTGGGGAAAAAGTCCGCCCCGTTCGTACAATACTTAAAAGCAGACAAAAAAATTCGCGGGTCAGTCCAACATGCTATTGGCGGTGGGATAGCACTTTCTAGCATTATGCAGGAAGTAGAGGATGAACGGATTATCATGGCGGCAGCAATAGTAGCGGGGCATCATACAGGGATGACGGATCTGAGAACGGTGTTTACTGAAAAGATTCCTAAAGCCCCACAATATTTGAAAGCGATTCCAGATTTGTCGCGAACGGAAATGCAAATAATTAAAGACATATTGAAACGATTTCCAAGATTGCCGCTCGGAGGGAAATCTGATAGCAAATCTTCATTTGCATATAAAGAAATGCTGATGAGAATGTGTTTTTCGGCACTTGTCGATTCTGATTTTCTGGATACAGAACGTTATTTTGATTATGGGAAGAGCAAAAAACGGCATGGGGGAGCACTTAGTATACAGCAACTGGATCAGCAATTACAGAACTATATGCTTGAGTTGCGCAGGAAAGGCCAAGATAAAGAGATAAATAAGAATAGAAATGAAGTATATATGGCTTGCAGAGAAGCGGCGAAACAGCCTTTGTTTTTTCGTGCGCTGGTAGTACCGACTGGGTTGGGAAAAACGATGGCTTCGATAGCTTTTGCACTTGAGCATGCAAAGCGCTTTAACAAAAAACGGGTGATTGTGGCGTTGCCGCTTGTGAACATCATTGATCAGACAGCCAAAAAGTATCAAGAGGTGTTCGGAAAAGCATCTGTTTTGGAACAGCATTCCCAACTAAGTTATGCAGATGATAAAGACGAGTCAATGGAACGGGCAAAGTTGGCAGCAGAGAACTGGGATTCATTTCCGATTATCGTGACAACTACAGTGGAACTGTTTGAAAGTTTATTTTCAAACCGCACAAGCAAGACAAGGAAGCTTCACCGTCTAACAAACAGCGTGATCATTTTGGATGAGTTTCAAAAACTGCCCATCCATGTACTTGCGCCTATTTTTCAAGCTCTGCACATATTAATGGAACATTTTAATGTCACTGCCGTTTTATGCAGTGCAACACCGTTGTCTTTCAAAAATACTGAATTGGTTGGAAATATGGGTACACCGGTAGAAATCTGTAAAAACCATGATCAACTGTTTGTAGGCATGAAAAGGGTTGAATATATCCGGGTCAAAAAGCCACTTACTGCTTCAGAGCTTGTCGCCAGAATGAGGAAACACCCTGCAGCACTTTGTATCCTAAATACGAGAAAAGATGCTTTCCGTGTATACCGTGAAGCAATCCGCCAAAAGGTGAACGGACAGCATATATACCATTTATCGAATCGAATGTGTCCTCATCACCGAAAAAAGGTTATCGAACAAATCAAAGAGGATTTAAAAAATGAAAAATCCATTCTAGTAATTGCTACGTCATTGGTAGAAGCGGGAGTGGATTTGGATTTTCCGACAGTGTTTCGCACAATGGCGCCAATGGACTCGATTGTTCAGGCTGCAGGAAGGTGCAATAGAGAAGGCAAGCTGGAAAAGGGGACAGTGTTTATTTTCGAATTGGTTGGAGGGGGGATGCCTGGCGGAATGTACCGCAAAGGAACGGAGCAAACGAGAATTTTATTGAATCATCACGGCACTGCTGCATTGCATGAGCCTTGGATTTTCGAAAAGTATTTTCGAAGTTTATATTCCCTCGGTGGAGACGACTTGCTGGATTCATATGGAATAACAAGCCTTAAACCTTTTTCATTTGAGAAAGCGAGCCGCTTGTTTCAAATGATTGATCAGAATACGGTATCCATCCTTTGCAAAAATTACCAGGGTGAAGACGGACAAATTGAAAGATTAATTCGGAGGTACAAAGAAGCTCCGTATTTAACAAAGGAATGGTATCGTGAAGCACAGTTATTTGCTGTAAATGAATATGTGGATGGCAGTTTTTTTAAAGAGAATCAAAATCAGTTAGAAAAGGTATCGGAAGGTTGGTATATTTGGCACGGGGATTATGACATGAAAACCGGGATTATGGATATGGACGAGGGAGGAGATTGATTGATGGGGCAAATTTTCCGGCTGAAAGTCTGGGGCGAGTATGCGCTGTTTACCAGGGTGGAAGCTAAAGTGGAACGGGTATCTTATCCAGTAATGACTCCGTCTGCGGCACGGGGTATTTTAGAAGGAATTTTGTGGAAACCGGAATTGAAATGGCGAATAAAAAGCATTCACGTGTTGAAGCCCATTCAGTATTATTCCATTTTGCGGAATGAAGTTGCTTCAATTGTACCCAGTAATATCGCCGGAAGCAGGCGGGACTATTTCACAGATGATGACCGGCAGTTACGCCATTCAATCATGCTGCGTGACGTTGCCTATATTATAACGGCGGAAATGCTGCTAATGAACCCGACAATGGAAAATCAGATGAAGTATGCAACTATGTTTTTGCGGAGAGTTAACAAAGGACAATGTTTTCATCGCCCGTATCTCGGAACAAGGGAATGCTCGCTTCACTTTTCCCTGCCCGAAGACGATGATCAGGCAATACCCGATTCAATGGATATTGGCCCAATGTTATTCGACTTAAAATATCCCGCAGATCCCGGACAAAAAAATGCGCATGCGATCCCCTATTTCTTTGATGCTAAATTGGACCGGGGTGTATTGTATGTCCCCGAGTATCTGTATAAGGAGGTGGATGGCTGAATGTATATGCGCAGATTGGTGGAGTTTGCCGAACAGCATGCCAATGATTTGCCGCCGGTCGGATATGCCCGGAAAAGTTATCAATGGTTTGTTGTAATTACACATGATGACCGTTTTGAATTTATTCAGGCTGAGCGGGGTGAACAGCGTGTTATCCCGAATCGCAGCCGTGCATCGGGTGTTTCGCCTATTTTGCTTACTGACAAGGCAGAGTATGTATTTCAATTGCCTAAAAATCCCGACAATGCAAAAAGAGCAGCGGAATGCCACCTAGCATACTTGAAATTACTGAAGGAATGCTGTGAGACCACATACAATGAAGCTGTTCAGAAGATTGTGCAGATACTGGAAAGTAAAAACTGGCAGCTTCCGGATGGCATGAAATCAAATGATGTGATCTTGTTTCGGACAGAAGCGGGTGATTTTCCTCATGAGGACAATAAAGTAATGAAGTTTTGGAAAAAATTCCTATTAAATACCGGAGCGAATGATGAAGCTGACAGTATTTGCTTTATTTGCGGCCGTTCTGCCCCGGCAGTAAAACGCCATACCATTGAATTTTCTTTGGGGAGAGAAAGGACAAAGCTTATTTCGGCCAATGAAAGTGCCTATCTTTCATACGGACTGGAAAACTCGGAGATTGCACCTACTTGCTTTGAATGTGAACAAAAATACGGGCAGGCTCTCTCGTACTTATTGAGAAAATATGCAAACAAAAAGCAGCACGGTGGCCCGCATATGATGGAAATCAGCAATGTAACATATGTGTATTGGACAAGGCAAAACGACCCGGAAACTACCAGTATGTTTACGCTACTATCCGACCCGGATCCCGATGCAGTCCAGAGAGTTTTATCATCACCATTCAGACGGACCGAAAATTACGCTTCTCTAGACCGTGTATGTATTTTGGCGCTGTCAGCAAATAAGGCCAGACTTGTTGTCCGGAACTATGCAGAGCCGCCTGTATGGGAGGTAAAGACCCAAATCCGACGCTATTTTGATGCGCAACAAGTAGCAGGAGCACCACAACCGGCCAGCATTTATTTATTGGCGGCGTGCATGTACCGTGATGCAAGAAAAGAGATACAAAAGGAAGATGTTCAGGAATGGATGAACTGGGCACTTTATGGCAAAAGGATCTCAGAGCGGATCCCAGCAAAAATTGTGAGAAGAATTCAGGCAAGGGGCGGTATGACATGGATACAGGCAGCAGCAATAAAAAGCTGGCTGATTAGTCAAAATAAGGAGGAATGGACAGTGGATTTAGATCATGCCAGAATCACACAGCCTTACTTATGCGGCAGGTTGTTTGCGGTATTGGAAGCGGTACAATACGAAGCAGTGAAGGGAAACGAAACGATTGCCTCAAGATTTTATGCGGCAGCTTCAACAACTCCACGGACGCTTTTCGGTCTTTTAATTCGAAATAGCAAATGGCATTTAAGTAAAATCGGTAAAGAGAATAAAGGATATGAAGTACGTTATCAGCAAAGGATTCAATTGATAACAGGTCAATTGAAAGAATTTCCGGCCGTTCTTGATTTACAGGGACAGGCTGAGTTTGCACTCGGTTACTACCATGAAAGACAAGATATATATAAGAAAAAAGAAGATATGTCTGCTGATTCTGCCAATGTAAGACATTAAATAAAGCTGCTGATGAGGGGAGTAATACAATGAACATAAATTCAATTATTGATCCAAATAAACGCTACGATTTTGTACTTGCATTTGATGTGATGGATGGAAATCCGAACGGCGATCCCGATGCAGGCAATCTGCCAAGAATTGATCCGGAAACGATGCAGGGAATTGTTACGGATGTTGCGATTAAAAGGAAAATAAGGGACTATATTTATTTGACGAGAGGACATTTGGAAGGTTTTGATATTTATGTCAAGCATCGTGGGATTCTTACAAATGAGCAGAAGAAAGCTTATGAGCAATTAGGGTTATCAGAAAATGACAGCAGTCCGAAAATGGTGAAAGATGCGCGGCAGTGGATGTGTGAACATTATTTTGATACACGGATGTTTGGTGCGGTCATGTCTACCAAAAAATTTAATGCAGGTCAAGTACGGGGAGCTGTCCAACTGACGTTTGCACGCTCAGTTGATCCGATTTTTCCTGCTGAATCAAGTATTACTCGGGTTGCATTAACCAATGCCGATGATATTAAAAGCGGGAAAGTTGCCGATGAGGAGGCACGTGCCGGCCAAATGGGGAGAAAAGCGCATGTGCCATATGGTTTATATATTGCCTATGGTTTTTATACTCCATCATTTGCAGTTCAGACGGGGGTAAGGGAAGATGATTTGAGAGGACTGTGGGAATCGCTCCTTAATATGTGGGACCTTGATCATTCGGCGTCACGCGGCCGGATGGCATGCCGGGGATTGTACGTGTTTGCGCATGAAAGCCATTTGGGGAATGCGCCATCTAATCAATTATTTGAAAAGATTGATATTCATCGAATTGGTCAAAAGAAGGTCGCAAGATCATATAAAGATTATGAAGCCGTTATTGATGAAGGACTGCCGGAAGGAGTAACGCTGCATAAAATTGTGAATTCTTTTGAAATAACAAAAGCTGTCCGTTGAGCCGTTGATGGTTGTGGAGACAAAGATCCCGCACTTCGCAAGGGATGAACGCAGATTACTATGTTTCAAAAGCATATAACCGTTATAAAATATTTTTTGAGAAATGAAAAAATGGAATGCCCCTTTCAATATGTTCACTAGCTAGCCAATACATTTAGGAAAAGGTTTTTCCAAAACAATATACCAAAAGCAAAGGAACTGCTGATTCATTTTCTATTACAAAGTGAAATGGAAGCTTTAAATCCCTGTATCGCTAGGGTATATTTATGCAACATTAAGGGCGAATAAACAGGAGAATCGCGTGTTTCAAAGAAAATTAATGCTTATGATGGATGTAAAAAATCTTCAAACAGTAAATTTCAAGGAGGAATAAAAATGGGAATTTCATCAGGTAAGGTTGCGGTTGTGACTGGAGGAGCATCTGGGATTGGTTTTGCGATTGTTCAACGTCTAATAAATGCTGGTGTAAAAGTAGCTGTTGCAGATTTGAATGGTGAGAAATTAAAAGAGCTTGAAGACAATCATAATGGCTATTTAATTGGTTGTGTCACTGATGTAACGAAAGAAGCTGATATTGAAGGGTTAGTCAAAAAAACCGTTGATGTATTTGGAAAACTTGATTATGCATTCAATGTTGCAGGAGCCTCAAAGCCAGGTGCAATAGTTGATCAAAGTGAAGCGGATTGGGATTTTACGGTAGATTTATGCTTGAAAGGTGTATTTTTATCTTTAAAGCATGAAGCCAAATACATGAAAGACCATGGGGGAGGTGCCATTGTAAACGTTGCCTCATTAAATGCACATGTACCAATGTTTTATGGAGCAGCTTATTCTTCGGCGAAGGCAGGAGTTGAAATGCTAACTAAAAATGCTGCTTTAGAACTTGCCCAGCATAATATCCGGGTAAATGCCATTCTCCCAGGATTGGTTGCAACTCCTTTGACAAGTGGGTTAACTGATGTTGAAGCGATTAATGAAGCATATATGGAACGCATTCCGATGAGACGGGCTGCTGAACCAGATGAAATAGCAGGACCATCATTATTTTTAGTTAGTGATGATGCTTCCTATGTGAACGGTGCAAGTCTTGTTGTTGATGGTGCCTGGGCTGTAAGTGGTTATCCGGATCTAAGCAAATTCATGTAAATCAAGATTTAAATAATTATTGAATCAACAGTAAAAAAAATCTTCCTTCATTTGTAAAGGAAGATTTTTTATCGTCCAGGAAACTGATTCCATTACTTATTCTTTTAACTGGGTCTAGACACTATTTTTTTACGAACAATTAATTGAGGCGAAACTGAAACTAAAAGCCCGAGAATGACTGAACAAAGTACAGCTGTTCCCAACATCGTGATGCCGTTCGCACTAAATGAAAACCACAGCGGTGATACCCCTTTAGGTGCATACTTTTTAAAGTAGATAACCCCGGCAATAAAATGCCAAATATAGCGGGCTAAACTACCTACAAAAATTGCCGCAATAGCCCATGAGATGGCTTTCTTTTTCATTTGCCGTTGAAAATTCCTTTGAATGATTGGGGCAAATAATCCAGAAAATCCGATACATGTAAAGGCAATAAAGTATTCTATAAAGGCTTGTAAGGGTGTCACAATCCAAGCGTCCCCTGTGAGAATTTGCAAAATCCCCCAAAGTAGTCCGGCGAAACAGCCGGCACGGACACCCCAGCGAAATGCAACAATGAAGATTGGCACCATTGCAAAAGAAATCGAAATGGATGGCGATAGCTTAATCGATGGAAGCATATCTAAGACAATAGCAAAAGCAGCAAAAATAGCTATTTCCATTATGGCTGTTAAACTTAACTTTTTCATAAAAAATCCCCCTTGGAATAATTGAAACGCACCTCAAGGGGGAACATTTTGTCAAAGAAAAAGAAAGACAACCTGATCCATTCCACATCCCTGCGCTAGAATTATCTAACAGGTTCAAAGGGTCAGAACAAACTTGTTCACTCTCAGCGAAAAAGCTCCCCTTGTGGTTACGTTGATTTAATTTATATAAACATTATAAGCAAGTTTATACTGGAAAGAAAGTAAAAGATTTTTCCCCAAGAGGAAAAGCGTGATTTTAAGGTTGTCAGTCCTTTGGAAATTTTAGTGTCTATTTTGATGTTACTAAACAGTTAAATTTATTTATTCATTACTCCGGTGGTGTTATCTAGCAAAGAATTATCATACAATATCTTCTTAATTCATACAAATGTGAATGGAGGGATTATTAATGAAGTCAGGTAAAAAATTTTCTCTAAAGTATGTTTATCAATCTTTACTATTAATATTATTTATGTTTCTTGTTATTTCTACTATTGTTTTGCTAGATATTAAGGTTAAATCTCTTAATATCAACAATTCAATTCGTATTTTAAATACAGAAAAACTTTTTGTACATTTTTTTAAAGCTGAAAACCATACCTTTTTCCCAGAAATAAACAAACCTGTTTTCACTGTATCAAAAATGACAAATTTAGCTTTTCAAGTAGCAACAGCCATTAAACCAACAGATGCAAGAACGTTTTTAGGAAATGAATTACCTGGCTTAAGTATGTATGACACAGAAATAGTAGTGGCTGGAGAAGGGACAGATCTTAGGAATCTTCCAAATGAATCGGCACCTCCAATGGAGGTTTTACTTAATGAGAGAAAAGCTGCAGAGAGGTTATTAAAACAAAGTCCACCTGCGGATGATAATCAATCAAAAACCAACCCACAACATAAAACAGTATTCATTTACCACACTCACAGTTGGGAATCATTTCTTCCGCTTTTGGAAAATGCTAAGAAAGCTAACGACGCAATAAGCTCTGATGAGAGAGTAAATGTGGTTGGATTAGGTCAACGTTTGGCAAATAATTTAATAAATAAAGGAATTGGCGTGGAGCATAATAAAACAAATATGACTCAAGAGTTAAAGAAAAAAGGATGGAATTCAACAAAAGCATACACAGAATCACGAGAAATTGTAAAAGAAGCTATTGCTCATAACAATGATTTACATTATCTGATTGATCTTCATCGTGACTCAGCCCCTAAAAATATTACTACTAAAAAAATTGGTGGAGTAAATTATGCAAGGCTCTATTTTGTGGTAGGAAAAGAAAACAAAAATTATATTGAAAATCTGGAATTTGCCAAAATCATTAACAAAGAATTAGAAAAAAAGTATCCAGGTATTAGTAGAGGGATTTTTCTTAAAACATATAGCGATGGAAACGGTGTATATAATCAAGATATATCTAATAAGGCAATAGTGTTAGAACTTGGTGGAGTAGATAATAATTTAGAGGAACTCAATAATACAATTGATGTATTTTCGGATATACTTGCTGATTATTATTGGAAATTGAATAAGGCAAAGGAAGTAAATGGGAATGGTTAAAAATTTACCATCTTCCGTAAAATGGTTGTTGTTTACTTTTATTAGCAGCATTTTATCTTATTGCGTTACAGGATTATCTTCTATAACCATTAGTTCATTCATTACCGGTTTTATTTTTTCAATAGCATATTTATATAGGTCTAACTTGTGAATTGATATATCTATTATTCTTTAGTAAGACTACAGAGCGTCAGTCAATTGGTTAGTTGTCTTTTACTAGTTTTCTTTGGAAGCGGAAATCCGACCTTTTTTCTGCTTTAATAATAATTTACTATATATATAATAATTATATTCATGTACTGCTTTTGAATCTTCCAATTATCACAATATAAAAACATTATTGCAAAATATCTAAAAATTCATTAAAATATTATATATTGTAAAAATAGTTTTGTTAAATGTTTGAGACTCCGGAGAAGCAGATTTGGATTACAAGGGGGAACCATAATGAAAATTTTTTTGAAAAAGTGGAGGCAATTGAGTCTGGTTAAACAAATCATTGTAGGATTGATCATTGGGATTGTCCTAGCATTAACGATTCCGGAGCCAGTAAAACCAATTGTCATTTTTGGTTCATTATTTGTAGGTGCATTGAAAGCCGTTGCACCTGTATTGGTACTTTTCTTAGTAATGTCAGCCATCGCGCAGCATAAGAGCGGCCACCAAACGAATATGAAATCCATTATCGTCCTTTATCTTTTAGGCACCTTTTTAGCTGGACTTATTGCGGTTATAGTAAGCTTTATATTCCCTGTAAGCCTAAAACTAGGAGCTGGTGCAGAGAATATGACAGCTCCTGGAGGGGTAACAGAGGTTCTCAAAACATTACTGCTCAATGTTGTGGATAACCCGGTCAATGCAATTGTTAAGGCGAACTATATCGGAATATTATCTTGGGCAATAGTTCTGGGATTTGCATTAAAAAACACCTCAGATACGACAAAAACAATGATATCTAATTTTTCCGATGCTATTTCCAAAATCGTTACATGGGTGATCAAGTTTGCACCGCTAGGCATTATGGGTCTAGTATTTGAATCAATTACGACAAATGGAATTGAGTCCCTGCTGAGCTATGGAAAATTACTTGTTGTTTTGGTTGGCTGTATGGTCTTTGTTGCTGTAGTTGTTAACCCAATTATTGTGTATGCGGCTACTCGCCAAAACCCATTCCCGCTTGTATTTAAGTGCTTAAAGGAAAGTGGAATTACAGCATTCTTTACACGTAGTTCAGCGGCAAACATTCCTGTCAATATGAAATTATGTGAAAAGCTTGGTTTGGATAAAGATACCTATTCTGTTTCGATTCCATTAGGGGCCACCATCAATATGGCTGGTGCAGCTGTTACAATTTCGGTTTTGACACTTGCAGCCGTTCATACACTCGGCATTCAAGTGGACATCCCCACAGCCATCATCCTCAGCGTATTGTCAGCAGTATGTGCTTGCGGAGCTTCAGGGGTTTCCGGCGGTTCCTTATTGCTAATTCCGCTCGCATGCAGCTTATTCGGGATTCCAGCCGACGTTGCGATGAAGGTAGTTGGTGTAGGCTTTATCGTCGGAGTAATACAGGACTCATGTGAAACAGCACTCAATTCCTCTACGGACGTCCTATTTACGGCGGCAGCTGATTACAGAAAGCGCCGAAAGGAAGGCAAGAAAGTTGAAATCAAACAAACTGCATAACAAAAATTTAGAGAGATTATAATGGAAAATAACTCCAATTGCGTACGGAAGACTTGAAGAACCAATAAATCTAAGATTAAGGGCTATGGGTTTTAATTAATTGAAGCACCTAGCGCCTCTATGGTCTACAGCCACTCCTGAATTGAAGGCAAAGAGCGCCTTCTATTCAGGACCGTCTTATGCTAGCCTTTAGGCTGACCAAGGCGCTTACGCTTTTCTTAATCACAATTCTTTACATACATATAGAGTTTCTTTTGTAGCTCGCCTGCCGCAAAAAATGCTTCTTTGTCGACATATACATCACCCGGTCTGTTTCCACTTCCAAGAATATAGCCTTCGAATGAAATCCCGATAAAATCAAAAATATACTGAAACTGTTGAATCATCGGCAACCCTTTTATACATGGTTTATCTCCCCCTACGGCAATCACATAGGCTTTTTTGTTTGCCATTGTATTTTTAAAATGGGGATATTGAATATCCTTTAATGTTTGTGACCAACGATCAATAAAGTTTTTCATTGTACCTGACATGCTATACCAATAAATAGGTGTCGCAAATATAAGGATGTCATGGGGGATAATACGATCAATAATGGAATTATAATCATCGTTGACTTCATCAAACCCGCCTTCTGCATGTCGTAAATCTTCAATTGGTTGAATGTGATAATCCCTTAAATAGACTTTTTCTGTAGTGATTCCTTAAATTACTTGATTGGTTAGGATTTCTGTATTACCGTTTTGGCGAGTTCCCCCGTAAATTACTACAATGGTCATTATCCATACACTCCTTTATTATGTTGTCTTAACTTGCAGCTTGATTATTTACAGTTTACAATGGAATTATAAATCAATACAGATGATTGTTTCGATGGAATCAATCGGTAATAACGATTTAGAGGCGGTAATGGGGTGAAAAAGGTGGAAATCAAACAATTAATGACGTTTAAAACCGCTGCTGAAAACTTAAACTTTACGCAAACGGCTAAAATGCTAAATTTTGCTCAATCCAGTGTAACGGCTCAAATTAAAACGCTTGAAGTTGAACTTGGAACACCATTATTTGAACGGTTGGGCAAACGCCTTATTTTAACTGAAGCTGGTCGCAAATTTAAGTTATACGCTGATAAAATGATTAAATTGAACGATGATGCAAAGATGGCTATTAGAGGTGATAAAGAAGCGAGTGGCACTCTTATCATCGGGGCACAAGAAAGTCAATGTACGTACCGGCTTCCTCCTATCTTAAAGGAGTTTAAGAGCCAATATCCTAATGTTAAACTTGTGTTTAAACCGGCCCATTCGGATGAAATTGCAAGGAAGCAGTTACTTGAAGGTACACTTGATTTGGCCTTTATAATGGATTTATGTAAACCAGCAGATCCACTTAAGGTAGAGCCACTCATTCAAGACGAGCTAAAAATGGTAGCTGCACCTGGTCACCCTTTGCACATTAAAGATAGGATCTGTTTAAAGGACCTTGAGCATGAAACGATGTTGCTTACAGAGATGGGCTGCTCTTATCGAACAATATTTGAAGATTTGCTCCGTTCGGCGGGAGTATATCCCTTAAATAAATTCGAATTTGTGAGTATAGAAGCCATTAAACAGTGTGTTATCGCAGGACTCGGAATCGCCCTATTACCTGCGATGGTTGTGAAACAAGATATAAAGACGGGTCAAATGATGGAGCTTCCATGGGAAAACCCTGCACCCCCAATGTTTACACAAATTGCATGGCATAAGGATAAGTGGATGACTGCTCATTTACAGGCTTTTATTGAGGTAACCCGTAAGACATTTAAGGAAAGGAAATTTTTAAAGAAGGTGTAGAATTTTTGGATACCTTCAAAGGTAACACTACTTGTGTTAAAAAAACTTGAAAAGTAATTATGGAACGAATAAAATGTAATTAACTATCAATGAGACGGAGGTGGGTAATGATGTTAAATCAAGCTGTTTTAGTGTGCGGTTTTTGGACTGAATTTTTATATCTCAACCGTGCAAAATTTGCTGCTGTAGTTGCTAACGGGATACGTATGCCCTTTTTTAGCAACTTAATAGCAAATCTAAAACGGTGAAAACATCTCTAAACCCACAATATATACGACGGTTGAAGAGGAGCTTTTCATGCTCTTCTTTTTTAATGCCATCATTTAAAAGCTATGGGGGAGTGCTGTGTTCCCCATGGCTTTTTTTATTTGGTTATTTATCGGAGGAGGAAAAAAACACATGATTGTATGCAGCGTAAATCAAGTCACAAAGATGTATGGGGGTAGCTCCATTTTTGAAAATATATCATTTGAAATTCAAGAAAAAGACCGGGTTGGCTTAGTTGGTCGGAATGGAAGTGGTAAGACTACGCTATTAAAATTATTATCTGGTAAGGAAACACCTGACTCTGGTCAAATCCATTGGAAAAAGGGGTCTCAAATTGGTTATCTTGCCCAAATTCCAGACTTTCAAAACAGATCAACCACTAAAGAAGTGTTAAGAACCGCCTTCTTAGAACTTTTAGAAATAGAAGAAAAGATGAAGCAACTTGAGATGGAAATGAGTAATCAAACAAACGGTGAGAAATTGGAAAAATTAATCAATGATTATGGTGATTTACAGGACTATTTCACATTAAAAGGTGGATATGAAATCGAGGCCAATATTGATAAAATCGTTAATGGCCTAAATATTTCTAATCTACTTGTTAAGTTCTATTCTGACCTTAGCGGTGGTGAAAAGACAAAGGTTGGCTTAGCACTTATTCTTCTTAAAAAGCCAGACCTGTTAATTTTGGACGAACCGACCAATCATTTAGATTTAATGGCAGTAGAATGGCTTGGAAACTATTTGCAAAATTATAGTGGAACGGTTGTTATTGTATCTCATGACCGTTATTTTCTTGATGAAGTTGTAAATAGGATTTTGGATTTAGAAGACGGAGAAATCGAGTGTTATCATACAAACTTTTCTGGTTTTGTAAAGGAAAAAGAAGAACGCCTGCTAAGAGAATTCCATGCTTATGAAGAACAGCAAAAGAAAATAAAGAAAATGAAGGAAGCCATCAAACGGCTAAGAGAATGGGCAAACAGAGCCTATCCCCCAAACGAAGGTCTTCATAAACGTGCAAGAAGTATGGAAAGGGCATTAGAAAGAATGGAAAAACTAAACCGTCCCCTATTAAATCGAAGGAAAATGATTCTTGAGATGGATTCTTCTGATCGAAGCGGAAATGACGTGATTATGCTAACTGGTGTTTCAAAACGTTTCAGAGAAAAGCAGTTATTTGAAGATGTCCATATGCATGTGACCTATCAAGAACGAGCTGCTATTGTCGGAGAGAATGGAACAGGCAAATCAACTTTAATCAAATTGATTTTGGGACACCTCCATGCTGATAAAGGAGAAGTTAGGATAGGAAGTAACGTAAAAATCGGCTACCTATCTCAACACATTTTCTCTGATATTGCTGATGAAACAATCATTGAGGCATTTCGTAATGAGGTCAGTGTATCGGAGGGAGAAGCTAGACAGATCTTAGCAAGGTTTCTATTTTTTGGACATATGGTTTTCCGAAAAGTTTCTCTGCTTAGCGGGGGAGAAAGAATGAGGCTTCGATTAGCACAACTCATGTACCAAGATATTAATTTACTTATTTTAGATGAGCCGACAAACCATTTGGATATTGAATCACGAGAGGTTTTAGAAGAAGCACTTGAAGGTTATAATGGGACGATTTTAGCCGTTTCTCATGATCGTTATTTCCTGAATAAACTTTTTGAGAAGATTTATTGGATTGAGTCGAAAGAGGTTCATTGTTTCGAAGGGAATTATAATTGGGCCAGGGAGAAAATGATCGTAAAAAAAAGTGAAACACAGCAGGTAAAAGTAGATGGAAGGAAGCACCCTCTCCTCAAAAGGCGACCAAACATAAGAGCTTCCAATATGAAGACTTGGAAGGTGATTTAGCAGAGTTGGAACGAAAAATCTCTGAGTTGGAAAGAAAGCTAGCAGAAGTTCAGGATTTTGAATACTTGCAACAATTGTATATGGAAAAAGAGAAACTTGAGAAGCAGTGGGAGGAACTGTATGAACAACTGAATAATTAATATTTCATCTCGTTATTGCTACTAGAAAATAGTAAAAGACTATACAAGTAAAGGAATAGTTTATTTTGTTTCCTAATTTTGCAGGCCATACCTGTTGGTAAAGCCTGCAACTTGTTTTGAATACATTATATTTGTAGCTTTCACCTGCTAAGCCAAATCTTAAGACCAGACGGTATGATGATACGAAATTCTATAGCAAAGCAAAAAAACGTTTGTATAGGAAATGGAACAACGGGCACTGCAATGGTTCGAAAAATAGGTTTAAGAATAGAATTATTTAATAGAGTAAAATATATCCAATTTAATTCTTCCAGCCATTAAATGAACAATGGTATAATGTTTACATCATTTGAACGAAAGGTGCGATGTCTTATGGCATATAAACTAAACCACGTTGGCAAAGAAGGTTCCTATAGATCACCGTTTTCGATCACGAAAAACGGTTCAGCTTGTCGATCTTTGCAAAGAACCCCTCATTGTTCACCAAGCTCCTTGTGATACAAGAAGGCGGATTAAAGAACAAATGGATTCGCTGGGTCACAAGCCTAATATCATTAGTGAAGTAGCTTTTGGTAATTTTATTTTTGGAGCCGTAATGGCTGGAATGGGAATTACGATTGTCCCGGAAATAAGTGCGAAGCATATTGATCATCAACAACTTTTTACTTTACCAATTACAGACTTTGGGAAAAAGAGATCGATTTCACTGGCGACGAAAAAAGCCAAACTTGGATCAAAACTCTATGAATTCCTAGTAAAACATGCTGATGAGGAAATTGTGGTGTAGCAAAAGATTGAACGACTATCGACTAATTATTGAAAGGATTCAACGATAAATGGAAATCAAAAAACCTAACGATTTGGAACTAAAAAAAATTATATTACTTTCGCCGCAGGCTTTATTTGATGGCACTTTGGGAGAGGTAAAACCGACAAATGAAAAAGTGAAACAACTTGTTGATCCACTTTTAGAAAAAGGAAGCTATTATTTAATCGCAAAAGAAAACGATAAATTAATGGGGTGGATTCTTATAGGAATAAGCAAAGACCAATTTACTGATAAAATGTATGGGTTTATTTATGAATTATTTGTTTTGGAAGAGTTTAGAGGGAATGGGTTTGCTAAAAAGTTAATGATAGCTGGTATTGACCGCCTAAAACAAGAAGGATATTCAGAAGTTCGTCTAAGTGCATTTGTAGGTAATCCAGCAATTAAACTTTATGAAAAATTAGGGTTTAGCCAAAGAACAGTTACGATGAGTATGCAATTAAGCAATGATTCTTGTAATTAACAGGTACTTTAATGGGGAAGAGGTAATCTAAAATATTTGTATTAAAGAGGTATAATTATGATCTTAGTGAGTTCTTGTTTAGCTGGACTTCAGGTAAGGTATAATGGAACGCATTGTTTAAACAAAAAAATACATGATTTAGCAGCCCAAAATAAAGCTATCACAATATGTCCAGAATTGCTTGGTGGATTTTCAACTCCTAGAGAACCTGCTGAAATCGAAGGTGGAGACGGAGAAGATGTACTCGACGGGAAGGCTAAAGTTGTTGGAAAGTCAGGTAGAGATGTAACAGAACTATATATAAAAGGAGCTTATGCTACATTAGAAAAAGCTAAAGAAATAAATGCAACATTGGTGGTTCTTAAAGAGAATAGTCCATCATGCGGAAGTACAACGATTTACAATGGTGAATTTAAGGGCGAGAAAATAGTTGGAAATGGGGTTACTTCTGCCTTGTTGAAAAGAAATGGGCTTAAAGTAATATCAGAAGAACAATTTGTTAAAGAACTCTTTTCATAATCAATGGAATAGGGCTAAGGTTGGAGGAATGATGGATAAAAACATCTATATTATTAGACATTGTAAAGCGGAGGGACAATCGAAAGAGTCACAACTAACAGAAATAGGGTTCGCACCTTCTTAAAACTATTAACAGTCCGCTTTTTCCTATATACTTAAAAATATTCTATGTCATTAGACAGGAAGTGTTTAATAATGATTGCTGATTTACAATCAGATTGCAAGAATTGCTTTGGATTGTGCTGTGTAGCATTACCCTATGGAAAGTCAGCGGATTTTCCTTTCAACAAAGCCGGCGGACAACCTTGCCGAAATTTATGTTCAAATAACTCGTGTTCTATACATGACCTATTGAGGGAGAAAGGCTTTCGCGGCTGTGTATCTTATGAATGTTTCGGGGCAGGGCAGCATGTTTCGCAGTTTATTTATAATGGTAAAGACTGGCGTGAGGATTTTGAGCATGCCGAAGAAATGTTTGCTGTATTTCCTCTTGTACAGCAACTGCATGAAATGCTTTGGTATCTCAAACAAGCTCTGACTTTAAAGGAGACGCAATCGTTTCAGGCCAGCCTACAAAAGATTTACAAAGAAACGGTTGAACTAACCGAAAAAAAGCCAAAGGAGATTTTAGAGATAGATATTGCTGCACATAGAAGTAATGTCAATGTTCTATTAGTAGAGACAAGTAAAAGGTATCGAGCCGACCTCATTAAAAGAGGTAAAAAGCGCAGGATCAAGGAAGACTTTGACTACTTAGGAGCAAATTTAAAAGGGCTGGACTTACAAGGTGAAGATTTCCGTGGGAAATTACTGATAGCAGCAAATTTAAGTCATAGTGATTTAAGGAAGGCTGATTTTATTGGAGCTGACCTTAGAGATGCAAATCTAAGGGGTGCTAACTTGACGAAGGCTCTTTTCCTTACACAATCACAAATCAATGCAGCAATTGGGGATATTCATACTAAGATTCCAAATTACTTAGAAAAACCAAGCCATTGGCTGGACAAAAAATTTTCTGAATTTATTTGTTGAGAACTTGTAGTGAAATCCAAAAAATGACACAATGGATTAAGAAGAGTAGGTGAAAGTAATTGAGTTCACAAATTATCATTGTTTTAATCCTAAACTTTATAATATCTTTGATAGGGACTTTGGCCTATTCCGTCCGAATGGTTGGCGTCAGAACAGGTAAAATAGCTGTTTCATTTGCAGTATTTAACATCTTAACATTAGTATCAAGAATGGCGGTAACATTTCAAGTTCCATTACTAACCAAATATGTAGAACATAACTCTGGTTCAACTTATTTATTACATATTTTTAATATCATAATTATAGTATCTGGTATTGCTACAATTGCTGGTGCTTTTTTAATTCCAACATTTCAAAGGATTTTTTATAAAGGGGTACTGCACTTCTCAGTTGATCGGTCAATCCCTAAACTTGTTATCCATAGTTTTTCAAAAGCTGGAGTTAATTACATGAAGGACTGTGTGGCAATCCCCGTAAAAGAGAATATCACAGGATTTAATTTAAGGAAATTACCTATAAAAATCATCATTTATAATGTCATTGCAGTTGCTTTATTAACGGTTGGAGCATTAGCACCTATATATGCGGGGAGTATTGCTCCAGATTTAAGAGCAACTTGCGTTACATTATCTTCCATCGTTAACGGGATTGCGACCATTCTCATGTCCATATTTATAGACCCGCAGTTATCTATTATGACGGATGATGTGATGGAAGGCAAATCCACAGAAGAGGATTTTCGTACAGTTGTGATTGGGATGGTAGGCAGTAAAACATTGGGAACATTCGCTTCACTGCTATTAATTATTCCTGCTTCGTATTTGATTGTATTTATTGCAAAGATTATTTAGATTTTTTGTTTCACAACCTATGTATTGCGTTGCAATAGTAAGTCTTCCATGGAAAAGAGGCAGGTGCTCCAGAACTTAGGTGACTAGCAACCATTCCCTCCGACCGATTCCATAAAACAGGGCCAGATGGGATATGAAACTAATCCCTCTGACCCAATTAAATTAGTCACTGGATCTGCTGTTTTTGTTAGCTGCACTAGCCCAAATAGCAAGTATTAAGACAATGAATCCAAAAATGATACTGTTCCACATTGCGCCTGAATTACTGGAGAAGTTATACACCCATGGTGAAACGATGAGCCAAATACCAATTAATCCAGTAAGCCAAAGCTGCCACATGATAAGCACCTCCCTTATATAAGACGTTAACGTTAACGTCACTTCATATATATGATTTTTTAAAAATATATATTCCCGGTGGTGACAGTACTTATAAATTGTGGCAACCAAATGTATCCTATTTTGTTGTTTGCACCTTTAAATTGCACCTGTTAACATTTTAGAATCGCTTTTTTATTTTGATGGTGGCATTGGGGTTAAAGCATGAACTAATTTTTCGTAGACAGGTAATGTTGGTGCGATAATGACTTTCCCTGTACCTCTAAATGTTTGAAGTAATCCTTCTCCGGAAGCAACAGAACCGAAAATGCTTTTTGTCGATTTTTCAACAGTAAAATCTATATTGCCAACTCGGAAAAGTGTGAAGTTCCCATCAACTTGAACCATTTCATTTTGAATTTCCAATTCTACAAGTTCATCTTCGGGAACAGGTATTTCAAATACACAAAATCCTCTTCCGGAAACTTTTGTTTGAAATAGCCCTTCTCCTCCGACAATGGCAGAGGAAATATTTTTCATGGACTGAACAGAAACGGAGACACTTGATTCACAAGCATAAAAAAGCCCTTTATCTGCAATGATTTCTTCGTTGTTCAGTTCCACAATCATGTAGTGTTTAAAACTGGGTTCCAGATAAATAATCCCGCTCCCTTGGTATTGCGGTTTGACCATGGATTCATTCGTCAATACGTTAGAGGCAAGTCCTTTTAAAAATCCTTTGGCGCCAGTTCCACCTAAGCTTTTTAATGTAATAGCCCCTTTCATAAACTGAAGAGCACCGGATTCCGCTGTTAAGGAACTGTTTTTTAGTGTAATTTTGACTTGTCTTAATTTGATATTGGACTGTTGAGCAAAATATAATTTTTCGGCAACGGAAAAATTATCATTCCCGCCTAAATTTTGATATTCTAAAATTTCAATTTTGATATTTTGATTTTCAACAAAAGAAATAACTTGATATGCTTCTGACATTACCCTTTCCCCTCCATTTTTTATATTATATCAAACATTTTCAATGAAAGTACGTAAGATAGATGCGGAGAAATGGAAAAAAGAATCAGTCCTTCGTCGCTTTGCGTACCTGAAAGTAAATGGAAAATTGAGTTGCCCACTCGCTTGATAATAGTGTGGTTTCTTTGATGAAGGCATTGGAAAAATTTATTGTTTTACAACATATATCTCTTTATAATAAGTTCAATACAGTTAGCTATTAAAGGGAGGGAGTTAATGTGTTAATAAAGCCGAAAAAATTACAGCGGGGAGATTGTGTTGCAACAGTAAGTCCTTCATGGGGAGGGGCAGGAGACCCAGAACTTAGATGGCGGTATGAACAAGGTGTAAATAGATTGGAAGATATTTTTGGTTTAAAAGTTATCCCAATGCCGAATAGTTTGAAAGGGGGAGACTATCTTTATAATAATCCACAAGCACGTGCTGAAGATTTAATGATGGCATTTAAGGATGAAAATATTAAAGGTGTTTTTACAAATATTGGTGGGGAAGAGAGTATTCGCTTACTTCCTTATATTGATTTTGATGTTATACGTGAAAATGCGAAAATTTTTATGGGTTACTCCGATGTGACTGTTCTACATTTATTTTGCCATAAAGCAGGAATCTCTTCATTTTACGGTCCGGCAATTTTAACTGATTTTGCTGAAAACGTTGAGATGGATCCCTATACGATTGAAATGGTAAATCGAACGCTTTTTTCCAATAAGATAATTGGTGAAATTCAACCGGCTAAAGAATGGACAAGTGAGCGTTTGGAATGGATAGAAACGAATAAGAACAGGCGCCGTACGATGCAACAGAACGCTGGATATGAACTACTTCAAGGCTCTGGTTTAGTACAAGGACGTTTGATCGGCGGTTGTATGGAAGTACTTGAATTCGTAAAAGGAACGGAACTTTGGCCTGAGAAAAAATATTGGGAAGATAGCATTCTTTTCTTTGAAACATCTGAAGAGAAGCCAGAACCAAAATATATCAGGTATTGGTTACGAAATTATGCTGCACAAGGCATTTTACAAAGAATAAAGGGAATTATTTTTGGTAAACCACAAGACGAGAAGTATTATGATGAATATAAACATGAAATTCTGAAGGTGATGAAGGAATATTCTTTAGAAGATTTGCCAATTCTGTATAATTTAAATTTTGGTCATACTGAACCGAAGTTTATTTTGCCTTATGGGGTAATGGCAGAAATAGACTGTACGAAGGAAAAATTCTCGATTTTGGAAAACGGGGTACAATGATAGAGGGTGGTGTCAGGCACCGCTTTACATAACTAAATAAATCCTATTTAAAAGAGCAACAGTTCATATAGCTGTTGCTCTTTTGGTGTCTTTATAATTCCCTCCATATGAGTCCATAACGAACCATTCCACTATATTGTTCCCCTTATAAAAAACCATTTGTTATGGTTGTAATCATTTCCGTTTTGCTGCTAGTCCTTGCTAAGTTTCTTAAACCTAAAGAGAATAGTCATTCATTGTTACATGAATAAATCTGCAATTGAGAAAAATAAAACGAAGTATGGGAGGAGAGTTTCTTTGAATAGCCAAAATTCTTTGTTTTTTTTACAAAAGTTTATCCAAAATCCTAAGCAGATCGGCAGTTTATGGCCAAGCTCGAGGTTTTTGTCTAAAAAAATGATTCAACAGGTGGAATGGAATGAAGTAGGTGCCATAGCAGAGCTTGGTTCCGGTACAGGTGTTATAACAAGAGAAATAAAGCCTCGGGTTTCCGAACAGGCAAAGGTGTTTTTGTTCGAAAATGAGGAAAAAATGCGAAGGGGCCTACAAATAGAATTCCCGGAATTCTTGTGCTGCCAAAATGCTGTCCATTTAATGAATGTCATAAATCAACATGGTATTCAGCAATTGGACTGTATCATTAGTGGACTGCCCTTTTTTAATTTTTCAACTGAATTTCGAGAAAAATTACTTAACCAAGTAGAAAATTCGTTAAAACCAGGAGGCCTCTTTATTGCGTTTCAATATTCGCTGCAAATGAAAAAACAACTTTCAGAGCGATTTGAAATGGAGAAAATACTGTATGTACCACTAAATTTTCCGCCAGCTTTTGTTTATGTTTGCCGAAGGAGGAGGCGAAATGAATACAATATTGGTTGTTGAGATGATGCGGAAATTCGCAATGTAATCCGTGTCCATTTGGGAAATAAAGGCCTTCAAGTGTTGGAGGCAGAGAATGGGTTGCAGGCAATCGAAATGTTGAATTCCAACTCCGTTCAACTCGTGATTTTGGATGTGATGATGCCGAAAATGGATGGTATTAAGACTTGCCTGAAAATTAGGGAAACCTCAGGTGTTATTAATAGTAGAAAGGGGCAGTCACCCACTTCGTTACAGAGGTGGTGGACTGCCCCTTTTTCGGACGAAATATTGTTTAAGTAAAGTATTCCAATTTAGCTTTTGGAAAGAACTTTTCCATATAAGAATAGAGATGGCTTTTGATATCTTCTTCTTCTTCTTTTTGATAAATATATTTCCCGATGCCGTATTTCCCCCATTTATATCTTCTTGCAGTCTCATCTAATTCTAATTTTGTCATTGGATAGTTCTTTTCAATCACTCTCTTTGCTGGTTTGGTGAATCGGTGTTGAATAAATTCAAAGGTGATATCATCCCGCACATCCATCGGTAACTCGGCATCAAGCCGTTCAAACAAATGATAGTAGCCATCCTCCCAGCCTTCGTACAAGTAAATAGGGGCCACGATAAACCCTAATGGATAGCCGGCTCTCGCCACTTTTCCAGCTGCTTCAATTCGTTTTGCCAGCGTTGATGTACCTGGTTCAAAATTTTTTATCACGTAGTCTGCATTTACACTAAACCGAAATCTGGTTTTTCCATTATGTTTGGCATCTAGTAAATGATCAACATGATGGAATTTTGTGACAAAACGTAGCTTACCAAGTTCCGATTTTCCAAAGTGTTCAATCGCTCGCTTTAAGGTATGGGTTAAATGGTCGATTCCTACAATATCAGAGGTGCAAGAAGCTTCGAATCTTGTGACTTCTGGTGCACGTTCCTCCATATATTGATCAGCTGCTTCTAAGATTTCATCCACATTGACATATGTGCGGATGTATGGCTTTGTACCCATTGTCGTTTGCAAATAACAATAATGGCAATGGCCCATACAGCCCGTAGCAAATGGAATCGCGTATTCGGCTGAAGGCTTTGATGTATCAAACTTAAGCGTTTTTCTTATTCCGACAACTAGCGTAGACTTTGCAATCCGGTACCTTTGAAAATCAGTATCACCAGGAAGGTCCCTTACCTGATTATGTGAAGTAGTGAAGCGAATTTCCACATTCATTTTTTCAAATTTTTCCTTTAATTCTTGCCCAAGCGGGTATTCCAGCGCTTTTGGTTCAAAATATACGAGTTGAGGCATAAATGGTTTATTCATCGTTACATCCTCTATTCAAATCCAAAATACTGTTCATAGACATCCAGGGCCTCAGCCTCACTTTGATAAACAGCCATTTCATTTGTTAATGGATAATAGGTATCGTAAAGAAATATCGCCAGTTCACTGGGATTGTCAGGGTGATTGACTACTGCCGCAGCCTGTACATTTGCTACATCCTGTGTATGCGGATTGCGATAAAAAACGTATACAATATCTCCCGGTTTGTAAGAGGCAGAATCGTTATTAATTTCCACTAAAACACCTTCTTCAAGAGTTTATCATTACGGTACAACGGAAAAAATGTCACAAAGGGTGTGAAAGATCTATTACGATGAAGCAGGATTGTCCTGCTTATTTCTTAATCCTTCGGCATTCGGGTCAATTTCTCCGTATCCAGTAACATTCCCTGCATGTTCTTCATGATATTGTGATCCCGATTTATCCTCAAGACTGGATGGTTCGCTCTGATTTCCCTGTTTCCTACGTGAATTTGACATTCGTTTCACCTCCTGCATTTTTTAGGATTTGTAACAATTAAAAAGTTATGCTGAATACAAGACAGGAGGGGAATTTTATATTCTCTTTTTGTTTTAGGAGCCAGGTATTTAATTGAACATCTGGCTAATACTAGTAATAATTCTTTTATAACAGGAGTGAAGGAAAAAAATGTTCCAATTAAATTCAGAAATTGAGGGTAGAAGAGCGCATTTTGGTGCCGTTCGGGATATTTTTCATTCCTACGGATGTAGTTTTTGCAGCAATTTTGATTATGATCAAGGCAAATTTGATGCTTTATTATGGCGTGAAGGTGGAGAATCGATTTATTTACGAGTTCCGATTTATGTATTGGATGGTGCTTTAGATCATGCAGGGGCATTGATTGAGTTTGGAACACCGTTCATCATCAAACATGTCGTAAATATTGGCTTAGATTATGATGAAAATTCTTTCGTGACCGGCACAACAGGACTTGATCAATTTCAAACCCCTCTGGATAATGACGGGTATGTCTATGACAAAAGCAGATGGGCAAAAGCTGGTGAAGAAAGAATTCAGCAAGTTTTAAGTTCGATTAACGGATTATTAGTATCATAATTTTAAATAGGTAAAGCACCCTGAGAATTTCAGGGTGCTTTACTTATTAATCAGGTTTTTTCGGATGAAGACTGCCCCGGCGTCTTAAGAAACAGATTCCTTTTCCAAAGAAGCAGGAGACTTCTTTTCAGTTTTGGGTACCTTCACATTTCCCGCTACAATTCCACCTAAAATTAAAATAACCCCGAGCCATTGGAACATGCTAACCTGTTCTGCTAAGACTAGCGATGATAATATAACAGCAACAGGAAGTTCAGATGCTGTTAAGATGGTTCCAAGTCCTGGTCCGATATGCGGCATTCCGATTGAAAGTAAAAGCGGCGGCAAGGCAACCCCTAATAAGCCAAGATACAGACCGTATGGTGCTACTCCCATGAAAACAGATAAATGAAATAACTCCGTTGGCTGAACAAGGATTAATACAGTAATCAAACCTCCGGTAGCAAAAAAGGCACTTTTCAGTACAGGTGGCGTATCTGTTTCAACGGAGCCGCTAAGAAAGATAAAAGTGGTATAGGTCAAGGCGGAAAGCAGCCCCCAAGCAGTCCCCTGCCAGGTTAATCCCCCGTCGCCTTCAGTGATAATGCCGGCTGCAAGAATGGAGCCAACCACCAGAATACCAATCGAAACAAACTTTCCAGTTGTCGGTGCCTTTTTGTAAAAAATCCATTCAAATAAGCTGCCAATCCAGACAAATTGGAATAAAAAGATAATCGCAAGTGAAGCGTGAACGGTTTGCAGTGATTGATAATAAAATACCCCCGTTAAACCAAGTGGAATCCCCGATAAAAGAAGTTTTCCTATTTTAGTCAGAGTGAGTTTTTTCTTTTTCGAAAAAATAGCAATCATCCAGATGAGCAAAGTTCCCAATAAGTACTGACTCCCGGTTACTTCTGCCGCCGTATAGCCAGCATGATAAGCGAGTTTTACAAATGTGGATAATGCTCCGTAACAGCAGCCTCCCAAAAAAACAAGTAGTGCATAGTGCCACGTTTTCATGATTTCTACCCCTTTTACTTAAAAAATAATAGTTGACTTGATTGATGCCGTGTCAATTTCAAACAAAAAGCCACACAGCTTTACAGGAAAGCTGTGTGGCGAAAATAGAGATATACTCTAGAAAAGTCCACAAACAAAAGGTTTTTATTATTAAATCTGACTTTTTTACTGTAAAACAAATGATAATGTATGTCAACAATATTTTTTATGCACCGCCCTCGAACCACTACTATGGAACGTTTTTCGAAAGCCATCTAGGACAAATCGAGAGGTAAGGCAGTTTTATAATTATCACAAAAATTTCAAATTAAAAACGCTTTAATTATGTTTTAATATAATTAGAACTATATTTTGTGAAGAATTGAGCATCCTAAAGGGAGGAAACCAATCGATGAGTTATCAACATGTATTGGAGGAAGGAAGAATAGGGCATTTAACACTGAAGAATAGAGTTGTTATGCCTGCTATGGGCACAGGCCTGGCCGGTCCTAATGGGGAAATGACAGACCACCAGATTCGTTATTATGAAGAAAGGGCAAAAGGAGGAACGGGTTTAATCATTACTGAATTTACAACGATTGACAATGAATTGGGAAGAGGAGCTGCTAACCAGTTAAGGATAGATGAGGACTGCTTCATACCAGGGTTTCATCGTCTGGCGAATGCGATACATAAATATGGGGCCAAAATTTTTGTCCAACTTCATCATGCAGGCAGAGAATCGAATTCCTTGCTGACCGGGGGAAAGCAAATTGTCGCTCCAAGCCCGGTTACCTGTGCAGCAGTTGGTGAAGAACCGAGGGAATTAACAACAGCAGAGGTCAAGGAAATCATTAATAAATTTATTGCAGGTGCCTTTCGATGCAAAATCGCCGGCATCGATGGAGTGGAACTGCACGGCGCGCATGGATACTTAATAAATCAATTCCTAAGTCCCAACACGAATCTACGTACCGATGAGTATGGCGGCAGTTTTGAAAATAGAATGAGATTCTTAGAGGAAATTATTACAGGCATTAAAAAACAATGCGGAGCAGATTTCCCTGTAACCGTCCGGCTTAGCGTGGACGAATTTGAGGAAGGCGGGATCGATATCCAATTAAGCCGGGAAATCAGCCGCTATTTGGAGAAAATAGGCACAGACGGATTACATGCAAGTGCGGGAAACTATAATACTATGGAAAAAGTAATCGAATCTCCGTTATTTGAAGAAGGATGGAGGGTCTACCTTGCCGAGGAGATAAAAAAACAAGTGACCATCCCGGTAATTACGGTCGGCAATATTCGCGATCCGAAATTTGTGGAAGCGGTTTTAGCGGAAGGGAAAGCTGACTTTGTCGCCATTGGAAGGGGACAAATCGCTGATCCTGATTGGGTGCGCAAAGTAACGGAAGGACGCGAAAAGGAAATTAGGATGTGTATTTCCTGCCTGCACTGTATTTATTCAAAGGGCCATGTGGAATGCTCAATCAACGTCAGGGCAGGACGGGAACTTGAATTTGCGGAAATGCCTCCTATTGCTGAAAAGCGGCGTGTTGTGATTGTTGGCGGCGGGCCTGGGGGAATAGAGGCTGCAAGAGTAATTACTATTAAAGGTTATGATGTAACACTGTTTGAGAAGAAAGACAGGCTCGGCGGCCAACTGAACCTGGTGACAGATCCCGTCTATAAAAAGAAAATGCAAAAGTATGTTCGTTATCTTTGCAATGAAATGGAACGTTTAAAGGTTGATATCAGGCTGAATACAGAGGCTTCTATTGAAGAAATCAAATCCGCCGATCCTTACGCCGTTTTTCTGGCGACAGGAGGAACACCGCTAGTACCCGATATAGAGGGATATGATCTGCCGAATGTATGCAACTATAGGGATGTGAAACTTGAAAACAACATTTTCCATGACAAAAAGATTGCTGTTTTGGGAAGCGGCATGGTTTGTCATAGTACTGCCCGCAGACTTTTGGAAGAAGGCAATGATGTGACCCTTGTTGAAGTGCCGACTAAAACGGGCAATAAAATAAGCCCAGAAACGAGAGCAAGGCTGTTGAACAAGTTAAAGAATATGAATGTCAAAATCATTACCGATCATAAAGTAAGTAAGATCCTGCCTAATGGGGTTTTAGTAGAGAAGAAAGAATCTAGGGAAAAGATGGAAATTGAAGCCGACCAAGTTGTCATTGCCATGGGTGTGCAGCCATATAATCCATTGGAGAAGCCATTGAGCAAAGAGATAGGCAATTTCTTTGTAATTGGAGATGCAGCAGGTCATACATCACTTGCCGATGCCACTAAAGGTGGATTTGAAAAAGCATATGTCCTTGAATCACTTGTCACCAACAATAGCAGGAATAAAGTATTAGAAACAGTCTGAAAGACGGTGCCTGTCAGCACTAGGAATTTGTCGAAAACCTTCGGCAGTAATCGGGTGCTGCCAGGCACTTTATTATTTTCTATTCCATACTATTTCCATTATTTCACTATTTAGTGAGTTTTTCAGGGGGGATTTTATGTTCGGCCATTTAGGATTTTCATATGTAGGTCTGATCTATTTGTTGATGTTATGGATTCCGAATGTCATTTGGAGTAAGAATAAGCCGATAGATTATGATAGCACCCATGAAAACAAAATATTAGTATTGTTTGAGCGTGTTGGACAAGTATGCTGTACGGGCAGCATAATGATTTTTAGCGACTATAACATTGCGGCCTTTTCACCATGGAGTTCGTGGCTGATCGCATCATTTTTACTGATGATTCTTTATGAGATAAGTTGGGTTAGATATTTTATTAATGAACATACAGAAGAAAATTTTTATCGTAGTTTTTTCGGGATTCCCGTTCCTGGCGCAAGTTTGCCAGTCATGGCTTTTTTACTATTAGGGATTTATGGAAAAGTTATTTGGCTAATCATGTCTGCAATCATTATTGGTATCGGACATATAGGAATACACATTCAGCATATCAAGGCAATAAAACATGTTTAATAATTTGTAAGAAAAGTATGGGAGGGAGTTCTTGTTAAAAGGCTGAAGTGAATAAAAACTTAAATAAATATTTCCACTTGTTTATATTGGAAGTTTTTCAAGTCGCTGATCTATGGCTATTTGTTTATGGTTTTTCTATTCCTTCTCTTTCTAAGGAATCACCTATTTATGGAAACCTCTACGCTACATGTCTTACAATGTTTGTGCTTTTGGACCATACTATCCCCTTGGTCTAAAAATTTGATTTTACCTTATTGGCTGCATTCAATTTGTCTGTTGATTTCCGTTCCGGGCGCTTGCTTTCCGCGGGCGAGTCCTGGAGCCTCCTCGGCGCTAAACGCGCCTGTGGGGTCTCCCGAGACTCGTCTATCCCGCAGGAGTCAAGCGCCCTCCACTCCAATCAACAGTGTGTCAAAATCAAAATGGCATATTAACACAGCCCAATCATTAGATATGGGGGCTTTCTATAATTATTAAATTTAAAATACATACAAAAACGCACTGCATAAACAGTGCATTTTGGTTTGAAAATTCAAGTTTTACGATAGGAAACGGAATTGTTACATGAAAAAGTAGCAAATCAGCGTATGAATTTTCTTCACCATAAGTCAAAAGAACTCGCTTCTAACTTTGATGCTGTCGTGGTGGAGGACTTGAACATGAAAGGAATGTCTCAAGCCCTTCACTTTTGGAAAAGTGTACACGACAATGGATGGGGCATGTTCACTCTATTCTACACTTCTTCAAAATAGGCATGGTAATGCTCATGATTTATTTGATTTAACGGGCGTAATTCTCTTTCACCTAAAAAGAGCTTGCCATCTATGTTTTTAATTTTTTGAGATAGCTCTGATGAGGTTACTTTCTGATAATCCCGTTCTTCACAGCAGTAGACTAAGAGATCTGGACCGTAAGTAATCGAAAAGATACGTTCATTATCGTTAGCTCGATGGATTCTTGTAATGGCTTTAAAAGACACCGTAACTTGACTATCCTGCCAGTCATTTTCTAACTGGATAAAACCATCAACAACTTGATAAGAGAACTGACTTCCATCTACCGTAACTTCTTGAATATCAGCCCATTTAGGCGCACGAATCATTAAGGTAAAATGTCCATTACCTTGAATTTGCAAAGAGAAGCAGTTAGCTTGTAAATTTTGTTGGAGTGTTACATTTTTTTCCTTCCATTTTACCCGGCTCGGATAGAAAAGATTTACATAAGCGGTTGTATCATTGAAAGCATAAATATCCTTTTGGAAGCGTAATAGAGTCTCTAAACCAGTACCATGACAGCAAGTATTTTCGCTAGTGTCGAATCTTTTTTGTCCGCCAGGAGCAAGTGGCATAAAGTAGGTCGTTCCACCATCGAAGGAGTGACTAGTAGCCGCTAACAGATGGTTATGCAAGGTGTTTTCATAATAATCAAAGTATGCTGCTTTAGGATTTAGATCAAACAGCTTCTTTGTCAATTTCAACATATTGTAGCTAGCACAGCTTTCAGCAGTTTTTGTCGTTAAATAACTTGCGATATGATCGGCTTGCTTAAACATTTCCGTTTCTCCAACACCGCCGATAGAATATGCGTGATGATGAACCACCATCTGCCAGAAATTCTCGGCAAGTTTCAAGTATTTTTTTTCACCCGTTTCTTCATAGATGTCCAACGCACCGATAATTTGCGGGATATGCTGATTCGCGTGAATCCCGTTTAAAGTATCTGTATTGGCTATCATCGGGATAAAGAGTTTATCATTTTCAAATAGAAGTGCAGTTGTTAAATATTGATTTTCTTTGGTGAAATGGTATAGGCGCATCATGGCAGAGATCATCCCGCCAAATTCACCAGCGATGTAGATGGACCACATTTTATTAAGTTGTTGACGGCTAAGACGTTGTAAACGCCTGTAGACCCAATCCCCAATATTCCTTGCTACTAACAACCCTTGATGATTGCCTGCAAATTCAAAGCTGTCCAATAAGCCATTTAAAATTTTATCCAACGTGTAGTAAGGAGCCCAAATAGTAGGATAGGTGGTATAGGTCTCCAGTAAATCAAATTGTTTTTCATTGTAGGCGCTTAGGAAGCCTGGGTGCATCCCTCGTTGTTCCATTGCAATTTGACATTTAGCTAACTCTGCTACCAAATAATCCACTTTTTCCTGAAATACCTTATTCGATGTTACATACGTGGCTAAAGATAATGCGGAAAGATAGTGGCCGGTTGTATGCCCGCGTAAATTCCCTTCAGGTGCATCCCAGCCTGTCATGGGCTTAGCACTTGCAGTTGGAAGTCCTGCTGCTTCACGAAAACTGTATAGCAACTGATCTACGCAAACCTCTTTTAAATGGACAAGCATCCTTTCAGCAGAGGTTTTATAGATAGAATCCTCTATCAATTGAGTGGCTTTAGTGACAAGCTTTTTTGGTATCTCTTTCTCCAATCTTTTATCTGGTTTAATCTGCAATTTTACTATTAAATCGCTTCCTGCCACTTGTCCATTAATCTCTTGATGGTTTCCTTCTATATTTAGCTCCTCTGGCCATGTCACATCAGCGGTAGAATAGGTTTGATCATCCAGTTTGACCACGCAAACACTAGGAAGATGATCCGCAGCTTCACTGCTTGTTATTTCCAAGTCAAATACTTCAACGATAGTATTTTCAGGAACTTCTTCTAAAACTGTCGCTACGAAATTATGAGTGACAGTCGCCTCACCATACTTCGCTGTCACTGTCAATGTTACTTCTCGATTCCCTACACCGTAAGTAGGCCGGGTTACTTTTCCCTCGTGGCTAATAAAAAGAATCTCTGAAGACTGCCAGCTAAATTGACTCCCTTGCTTTCCCATTTTAGGCAAGTGTAAATCTGTATCAACCGTTCCTAAGTTACCTAAATAAATGTCAGAAATATCCTGTTTTGCGATTGCTATTTCTTTGATTTTAGTTTCTACTTCATTAGTCATATTATGTTCACTCCTCCCCAAGTTCCCTTGCTTTAACGTTTCGAGGTAATTTCTTTTTCACCCAGTTTTTCCCTTCCATTAAACGAGCAATCACCATTGAAATCGCTGGATCCGAAGTAACATTCACCATGGTACAGAATGGATCGGTCAACGTTCCCATAATCACGATAATTGGGATTGCCTCTGTAGGAAATCCTAATGCGGTACAAATAAACATTTCTCCAATAAATCCGCCACTAGGAATTGTTCCTACGATAATTCCACTAATAACCGCTACAAAGATTGCAGTCAACATTTCCTTCATCCCAAATGACCGTTCAAAAACGGCAAATAAAAATGCAATCTTCATGATTTGTACACTAACAACTCCATTTTTATGGGTGCTTCCTCCCAAAGGAATCACAATATCACAGATATACTTAGGAATTCCCATTTTTTCACTAGCCAGCAGATTAACTGGAATACAAGCCGTTGAACTACAAGTGCCCATGGCAGTAGTCATTGGTAGAGTAATGTTGCGCCAATAAGCTTTCACACCTTCAACTCCGCCACCCCAATAAGTGTATAGGGTAGAAGTCAAAACAAAAAACAGAACACAGAAAACCACATAAATCAGCGAAACTCGTGCAATTGAGGAAACGACTTGACCTCCCATTTGGCCGATCATGGAGGCAAAGTAGCAAGCGATTCCGAGCGGTGCTAATTTCATGACCATCTCTACCATTTTAGTGAGTACATCAGTTCCATTATTTAAGAGTTTTTTTATCTGTACAGCTTTACTACCTAACAGGCTCACCCCAATTCCAAACATGATAGAGAAGATAATTAGCGGTAGCATATTATCCTTTGACAGTAATTGAGAGAAATCAGAAACTGTTAACATATTTACAATATTCAAACTAGACTTTATTTTTTCGTCATTTGTTCCTATATTGACGGAATCACCATTTGTAGGTGGGAAAATCGAGGTTGTAGCTAGAGCAAGTATAGAAGTGATGACACCGGAAGCAATCACCACCACAAGAAAAATCAGGAGAACTTTCTTTAGTTTCCCGACATTTTCCATGTTAGCGATAGAACTAGCAATTGAAGTAAAGACAATCGGTACAATCAAACAAAATACCAAATTCAAAAAGATATCCGCAATTGGCTTCAAAGCTTCTGCTTTTGGTCCCATAACAAAACCTGCAATAGCGCCTATGACGACCCCCAACAATAAGATAATTGAAAAACGATAATTGCTTAAAACTTTCATCATGTGAGCTCGCTCCCTTATATTTGATATATCCATGTTAACGGATACATAAATGCCAAAAATAGAGCTTACATTTTGATAAAGATGGATGATATTCGTCTTTTTTATTGTATAAAATTAAGATTTCTTAAGTTATTTTTTATTGGTTTATTTAAAAAAGGTTGATATGTAAACGCTTTTCATTTATGATGACTATAATAATATTAGTAAGGTGATGTTTCATGTATATTGAATTTATTTCACCGCCCATGCCACATTTAGTAGTTTCAGGAACTTCAGTTTTTCGTCCTGGTGATGTGCATGAAAGACGTGTGATGAACGAAACCTTTGACTTAATCGTAATGAAACAAGGAACACTCTTTTTACAGGAGGAAGGATACCAATATTCTCTAAAAAGAGGGGACTATCTCATTCTTTCATCAGGTAAATTACACAAAGGTTATCGTCCATGCATGGAGGAGACTCACTTCAATTGGCTGCATTTCTCTACAACAGGTAATTTTCAGTATGAATTAACAACAAAAGCACAACAAAGAAAAATGATGAATCAAAAGAAATACTACAAAAAAGATGATTTCTCGTTCTTCTTAAGTAAAAATGGTCATTTAGAAGAGGATACTTTGGAGCAATTGTTATACACTATGAACAGCTTAGTTGAAGTAGAAATCAACCATAAATTTCGGGAAAAACGTTTCTTACCCGCTAAAATCGGTGAGCTAGAAGCTCAGCAACTTTTTTTGAGTATCCTTTCTACTTTACAACAAAAAAACTATAAGGATAGTTCCAAAAACTTGGCATCACAAATTTATGCGTATATAGCTGCTCATACTAAACAGCCCTTTTCGCTTGCAAACTTATCACAAGAATTTTCCTATCATAAAGCTTATATCATTCAACTTATCAAAGATGCTTATTCTATTACTCCCGCCCAGCTACATACTCGGCTGCGGATGGAAGAAGCAAAATCATTACTGAAAAACACTAATTCTCCTATTCAAGAAATTGCTAGTGAGGTTGGTTATGATGACCCTGCTTATTTTTGCAAACAGTTTAAGAAAAGCACTGGATTAACTCCCAAAATATACCGTAATCAATATCAATAACCAAAGAGAAAGCTTAAGGAAAGCAGGGGGATTGGTCAAAAGATGAAAAAGAAGTACTTAAAGTTGCATTTGAAGAACGTAAATTACACAGAATTAGTCTGCTTGTCTTCGATTCCACTTAGCTGCTATTGCTTCCTGTAAAAAAGGCTTGTGATACTGTTAGCTGTGATTGGATTCTTAGGGAAATACAGTTAGAGTTTGTTTGGGGGGCTATTCCACAGATCATCGAGATTGTTGGTCACAAAATGGTTGGTCAACAATCGTACAGTAAGATCACAGGATGTTTTTTCCTCCTTTTCTATACTCACAATTCTATTGAGTACATGTGAAACAAAAGTACAATACCTAATGCTTTTACTAATAATTATTTTCATCCGTTTTCTTCTTATGTTCATCATTTAGGAATAACCGCTTCTCGTTACCCCGAAATCCGTTTTTCTTCGTATCAACCAAAAATTCAATGAAATAATTCCTTTTCAATTTAGTATTATAGCTAAACAAAATTGTCAAGGGATGTTTATTGTATAGTATATGCTACCCGTTAATAAAAGAAGGAATAATTAATTTCAATATAGAATGGATTAAAGGAATAAAATATTGTTATAGCCAATGGAAGATTATACAAATAGAAGGCAATTAGGATGCGTAGGGGAGAATATGGAATCTAAGCTAATTATTATACGAGGAAACTCTGGAAGTGGAAAAACAACAACTGCGAAAAGTCTTCAAAATCATTTGGGGCATGGAACGCTGTTGGTTTCTCAGGATGTTGTTCGCCGTGAAATGTTGAAGGTTCCCGATAGAGATGGGAACCTTTCAATTGATTTGATTCGCCAAATCGCAGAATATGGTAAAGATAAATGTGAATTTGTTATTGTGGAGGGAATCTTGAATAAAAAACGTTACGGTGGAATGCTGAATAACTTAATCCAGTTCTATAATCAAAAGACATATACTTATTATTTTGATTTATCTTTTGAGGAAACAGTTATACGTCACAACTCTCGTTCGAAAAAGATGGAATTTGGAGAAGACTCTTTACGTTTATGGTGGAATCCAAACGATTATCTTGGCGTTGATGGAGAAACAATTTTGACTAATGATATGTCACAGAATGATGTATTGAAACTGATTTTAAATCAACTGCAAGAGTAATTATTCCTATTATGAAATTCACTCAGTATATGATATAAAATATAAGGTAAGTAGGTAAAAAAAGTAAAAGATTATTGTTGGTTCAATAGTGATATGGATCTTCACCTTGAATAACGACTTTATCCGTCGAAAAATATCTACTTGCTTTAGCAGGTGGTCGTTTAATAGAATTCTTTGAAAGTAGGAATGTTTATGTATGAGAATCTCTTAAATATATCAGAAGCCTCAAAACTGTTAGGTGTTTCACCGAGTACTTTGCGCCGTTTAGAGAAGAGTGGGTATATTGAAGAATATGGACTGAAGGTTATATACACCCCTGGTGGTCAGAGAAGATATATATTGGATGAAATCCAGCAATTATATTCTAATCAAGGATTTTCAGGACAAATAGGATTTGGGAAAAAAATTGCCTTATTAATCCGTGATTTAACCATCGCTTTTACGGATCCACATTCTCAATTATCTATTAAAATCGAAGATCAAATATCTTCAGCAAAGCAGTTAATCGAAGAAGCTGTTATCCAAAAAATTCCGATTGTTTTTAGCAAAACGATCTATGAACCCGACAATAAAGTATCCAGACTTTGGAGCGAGAAATTCCCATCTCTTCAAATTTTAGATCACCAAAGTACATGGAGCCAAATTCATCCGGATCTTAGTGGCTACTCGTTTGATATCATTAATCCTACGGTCTATATTACTGACTTATACAATAATCAAGTAAATGATTATTTGCAATCAAAGCAAATTGATACAATTATCTTGGCGGGAGCTACAACAAGCGGAAGTATAAGAGCAACTGCAGTAGATGCCCTTCAAAGAGGATACAGGGTTATTATTCCGAAAGAAGCGGTTGGAGATCGAAATCAGACGTTGCAAAACTCCACATTATTAGATTTAAATGCAAGATACGCTGATGTGATTAGTTTAGATAAAACCCTCAAAGGAATGAAAAAATAGGAAAAATCTTAACACTGTGAATGATAAATAGTTATTCACGGTGTTTTTTATTAAATAAATTTTCTGTAAATTTCAATTAATTTTAATATTGACACAAAATAAAACGTAATATAGAATGAAAATATAACAGGTTTGGTAAGTTTGATAAGTTTTGGTTGGTGTTAACAATGTTATTTGAATCTTATGAATTAAGCCTGAGGATGAAAAAATAATTTTCTAAAATGGGGGAGAAAGCAAAATGGTTAACATTCAAGTTGTGTCAAAGTATTTGAAAACAGGTGAAATGTATAAGGAAAGTCTTCGTGATAATCGAACTGTCTATTATAAGGGTGAACTTATTCCGGATGTAACAACGCATCCAGCTACAAGTGGCGGAATCAATATAATGAGTAAGATTTTTGATGCCCAACATGATCCGAATTTAAAAGATAAGCTCACCTATGTTCGACAAGATTTAGGTGAAAGGGTTACGAAAGCATGGATGATTCCACGGACAAAAGAAGATCTTAAGAGTCGACGTGAATTAACGGATTATGTTGCTCAAGAAACGTTTGGGGTCTTTGGTAGACCATTTGATTTAGCTCCGCTTGTCCCTGTTGGAATGGCTGCTTATATTTCAAAGTTCCGTGAAAGAAGGCCCGAATATGCAGAAAATGTCCTTCATTATATTGACTATGCACAAAAGAATAATTTAATGGGGCCTGAAGTATTAGTAGATCCTCAAAACGATCGATCAAAAGCAGCAGCTGGTGGAGCACGTCTGTTTGAGGATGAATTGGGAAACAAAGTGAAAGGCAGTGATTTCACTCCCGCATTATTGAGAGTCGTGAAAGAAACGGAAGAAGGTATTTATATTAGTGGGGCAAAGGCGGTAGGGTCAATAGCAGCTCAAGGAAACGAAATGATTCTATCTAACTTGATGCGCCCTGGTTTATTGCCTGAAGAATCATTATGGCTTTCTGTTCCAATCAATGCACCAGGTATCCATATTGTATCTCGTGAAACTTTTTCTGTAGATGCTTCTAAATCCTATGACCATCCAGTAAAATCACGCGGGGAAGAATCAGACTCCTTCCTAATATTTGATAATGTATTTGTGGAAAAATGGAGAATTTTCAACTTCGGAGTTCCAGAATTAAATGAATTATACGGTGTCGTCATTCTTGGAGCACATTGGCATATTCTTTCTCGTTTAGCAACAAAAGCCGAGATGTATGTAGGAGCTGCACAACTCATTGTAGATGCGTTAGGAACTGGAAAAATTCCAGGCGTACGATCAATAGTATCGGAAGTTATTCAATATGCTCAGACATTAAGAGCCTACGTATTAGCCTCTGAAGAATTAGCACAACTAACACAAGATGAAGTAATGTGGCCAGATGTGAATATGTTAACTGCAGGACGTCTATATGGCATTACGAATTATCCACAAATTATCCATCATCTTCAAGAACTATGCGGTCAGGGATTGGTCATGAGATTTTCCGAACAAGACTATGAACATCCATTTATAGGTGGCAAATTAGAAGAACTTCTCTTTGGCCGTGATTTAACATCTAAACAGAAAAACTTACTAATGAATTTTATTTGGGATATTACTACAGATTCTCATGCGGGTCGTGTTGCCTTATTTGAAAATGTCAATGCGTTGCCGGCCCCACTTCTTCGTGAGCGGCTCTACCATGAATATGATAGAGCAGGATTTATGAATCAAATTCGTAAATCTATTGGACTTCCTTTATAAGGATAGATTTATAAAAATGGATATAAAAGAACGAAAATCTATCAAGGAGGGAATAATTGTGAAAAAAAATTATCGAATTGGGCTTGTTGTTCCTAGTTCAAATACAACAATGGAAACAGAAATTCCTGCCATGCTTCAAAGAAAACAACAAGTAGATCCAGACTTATCATTTACCTTTCATTCAAGTCGGATGCGGATGCAGAAAGTAACAAAAGAAGAATTAAAATTCATGGATGCAGAAAGTGATCGTTGTGTAGTTGAACTCTCAGATGCGAGATGTGATGTACTCGCTTATGCCTGCCTTATCGCTATTATGTGTCAAGGCCCTGGCTACCATATTGAATCAGAGCATCGCCTTTTTAATAAAACAAAGGAAAATGATGCACCTACTCCAATTGTAAGTAGTGCAGGTGCCCTTGTGGAAGGAATTAAAGTATTAGGGGCGAAAAAAGTCGCGATTATCACTCCTTATATGAAACCATTAACAAATCAAGTGATTGAATATATAGAAGCAAGCGATATCCAAGTTACGGATTCTATAAGTTTGGAGATTCCGGATAATCTTGAAGTAGGACGCCAAGATCCATTGCGCCTTGTGGAGATTGCGAAAAATCTAGATATAAGCCAAGCAGATGCTGTTGTCCTATCAGCTTGTGTACAAATGCCTTCATTAAAAGCGATTCAAATCGTAGAAGATAACATCGGAAAGCCTGTTCTATCTGCATCCGTAGCGACAGTCTATAAAATTCTTAAAACATTAAACTTAGATCCCTATGTACCAAATGCAGGTAAACTTTTATCAGGTAATATGATTTCTAGTGTTTCAATGCAGGAAGGAGGAAAATAAATTGAATGAACTACAGTTGGATTTTCGCGAATCAATGAGCCGTTTAGCTGCAGGAGTTACGGTAGTAACAACTGAATTAGATGGGAGACCTTGGGGGCTTACCGTTAGTGCAAGTTGCTCCATCTCCATGGATCCACCCCTTATATTAATAAGCCTTGCAAGTAAGGCAGCGAGTACACATGCCATTATAAAAAATGATCGTTTTAGTGTAAGTGTTTTAGCTGAAGATCAAATCGATGTGGCTAAGGCAGGTGCTAAAGCGGGAGCGCCAAAATTTTTTGAAGAGTTTACAGAAAGCAAAGGGAATGCAAATTATAGTGTGAAAAGTGCATTAGCGAATATACACTGCAAAGTATATAAGGTAGTTGAAGCTGGAGATCACACAATTTTCATAGGGTTAGTTGAAAATGTAGAACTTGGTGAATCTAAATCTCCATTACTTTACTTTGATCGGCAATTCGGTGAATTTCGGACTGCTGTTAAAAGCAACTAATTCATAATTGGTTTATTCAATCTTGGATGATATAAGAGGGGGAGCCTGGTGATACAACATAATGGAGACGACGAAACCTTTTTTAGGAAAAGAGGCTTTGGTAAGTTATTGGGCTTTGGACAGAAGCCTGGCTTAATCGTAGTTGATTTGATAAACGGATTTACAAATCCATCAATGCCGATGGGATCTGAATTAACGGGACAGATTGAACGAACGAATAAGCTATTAAATACGATGCATGAAATGAATCTTCCAATATTCTTTACGACTATTTCTTATGATGATGATTCACTCGCTGATTCCGGTATTTGGTTTCAAAAAATGGAAGGATTAAAAACATTAAAAACTGGTACCGAAGCTGTTGATGTAGATCCGCGTTTGGACTATCGCCCTGGTGATGGCCTGATTGTGAAGAAGTATGCATCAGCCTTCTTCGGAACAGATCTCATTGCTCGGCTCAACGCTAATAATATTGATACAGTGATTATTGTAGGCTGTACGACATGTGGCTGTATTCGGGCGACGGCTGTTGATGCATTGCAATTAGGATATAGACCGATTGTCGTTGAAGATGCTGTGGGGGATCGTTCACAAGCATCACATGAACAAAGTCTATTTGATCTTCGTCAAAAATATGCTGATGTTCTAACGACAAGTGAAGTTATTGAAACTATTACGAAAACGAAAGCAGCATCTACAAAAATTTGACAACTTTCTTCATTTGTAAGTACTTAAAGACTACATTCAATATAACAGTTAATGTGGTGACACTTCTTCGAGAGCACTTTGACCGCAATAGGATAGACCATCATTGATCAATAATTTCGCAAATCCATTAAACTTAGACAATCTTAAAAGCCAATATTTTCACTAAGGATTTATCTGAATCTACTGTAAAGTTTTGAAAAGTATTTTGTTGGAAGGGGCTAGTTTGAATGAATAATAGTCATTCCTTTGAGGATCTGTATGTAGAGGGATTAAATGCCAATATTCATCTAATTACAAAGGGAAGAAAAGATGGAATTCCTGTCATTTTCTTACCAGGAATAACTAGTTACAGTTATTCATTTATAAATGTCTTAAATAGGATGCCGGATCATTACCATATCTTTTCTATGGATCCAAGAGGACGGGGACTCTCGGATGCTCCTAAAGAAGGATACACCTTAGATGATTATTCTGAGGACTTATTAAATGTTATGAACGCTATTATTGATCATCCTCATTCTCCTATTGTAGTCGGACATTCTATGGGGGCAAGAATTGCTGCTTCGTTTGGCAGTCGCTACCCATCCCTTATTTCTGGCTTGGTATTAATTGATCCACCAATTAACGGACCTGGACAGAGGAAAGTTTATCCGAATCCATTATCCATGTTTATCAAACAAAAAGAAGCCGTTGACCAAGGGGAGATGGATGCATTTAGAAGTTATTTTCCCGCATTTACGGAGGAGCAGGTTGCTGAAAGAGCAGAGGAATATCGAAATAACAGTCTCCAAGCAATAATTCAATCATACGAATCTTTATTAAAAGAACCGTTTCAAGTACATGTAAAAATGCTTACCGTACCTACTCTCTTGTTAGCTGCGGAACATGGCGATACCATTCGCAACAATGAACTGCAAGTTTTGAAAGCAATTAATCCTTCCATGGAGACAGTAAGAGTCAAAAATGTTGGACATATGATTTATAAGGATGCACCGGTGGAAACAGCGAATTATATTTCTGCTTTTGTTGATAAGGTTTTTAAATTAAATGAAAGAAGGGTTTTAAAATGACAGTTGAATTTGATGAAATGGTTGATCTTTTTAAAAAGGAACTGGAACTCTGTAAACTACAGCCAACGGAAACAATAGCAGTTCTAACTTCTGGTGATATTCGTGCTGATTATGCAAAGGCCTTTTTAACTGCTGCTTCTCAAATCGGGGCGAACGTATTTGAGTTGAAACTTCCTCCAGTTAATCGCGGGAATGAAGGATCTTTTGGAATCACACCATTAACAGATAATCGAATTGCTGTTGAGTGCCTAAAGAAGGCGGATCTTGTTATTGATTTAGTTCTTCTCTTATTTTCAAAAGAGCAGTTGGAACTTCAAGAATCAGGTGTCAGAATTTTAATGGTTGTTGAACCATTTGATGTTATCAAGAGAATGTTTCCTAAGGAAAGCGACAAGGAGAGAGTGTTATTCGCAACCAATCTATTAAAGAATGCAAAAGAACTGAGAGTGACAAATAAGGCAGGGACGGATGTTACGTATCAACTAGGGCAATATCCGATACTAACGGAATACGCCTTCGCAGATGAACCTGGAAGATGGGATCACCTTCCAAGTTGCTTTGCTGCAGCTACCTCTAACGATGGTGGTGTTGAGGGAGTTGTTGTTATGGATAAGGGGGATATTTTATTCCCATTTAATAGATATTTACAAGAACCGGTGACTTTTACCATCAAAGATGGAATGGTAACAAATATCGAGGGCGGTTTTGATGCAATGCTGATTAAAGATTATATGGAAAGCTTTCATGACCCTCGAGCATATGCCATCTCGCATATTGGCTGGGGATTAAATGAACGAGCACAATGGCATAGCTTAGCCTTCGATGACCAAGTATTTGGTATGGATGGGCGAGCATTTTATGGAAACGTTCTATTCTCATTAGGTCCAAATTCTGAATTAGGTGGAAATAATGATACGCCATGCCACCTTGATTTGCCGATGAAAAATTGCACATTATATCTTGATGGTAAGTTAATCGTCAAAGATGGGGACGTTGTCATCGAAGAAATGAAACCTGTAAGTGATTCACAATTAATTAAATAAATCGAATCTATCCAACTCCATACAACAAACAATTTTTAAGGCAAAAAATTTATTTTGTTTTGATTAATAGCTGGTTTTATTCAAAGAGAATCGCTGAACCCATTTTATTTATAAATAAGGTTATTCAGCGGTTCTTAGATTTTTACAACTGACTCTTAACATAAACTTTTAGCACTATATGTTATAAAAATATTAAGTTATAAGTTGATAAATAATAGATGAGGAAAGAGGTAGGATTTGAATGGCTGAACTTATTACAAATACAACATCAGATGAAAATGATGATTTTTCCTTAGAAGCAGTACCAGAGGATAAAAGAATGCCTTGGAAAAGTATTCTGAATGTAACTCTAGGTATTACAGGTGCTATGATTTTCATGCAAGTTGCTGGAGAAATGGCCATTGCATATGGAAGTAAAACGGCTATAACAGCTATGATATATGCAACTATCCTAAATGGTATTCTAGCATCGATATTTGCGTATTTTGCAGCTAGGACAGGCCTTAATTCGAATTTAATGGCTAGAGGGACTGGGTATGGTTTCGTGGGTGCGGCCATGACTTCACTAATTTATGCATCGAACTTTATCGTTCTTGCTTCTATAGAAGGAAGTATCATGTCACACGCTATTCATGCTTACATCCCTTCTATTCCCGTTTGGGTTATTATGGTTATCCTTGGAATAGGAATTATCCCGCTTAATTGGTATGGAATGAGACAACTTAACAAGTTTCAGAAATACTCCTTACCAATATATATTATTCTCCTGATAAGTGGTATTATCATTGCGCTTAATATGGATATTGCCTCTGCACCCACTAATTGGTTAACTTTTCAGCCTGATAGTCAGGTTTCTGGCGGTATTGCCCTTCTGACTTGTATGGGTATTTTCAATGGAATTATCGGCCTCCAATCTCTATTAACAGCAGACTACGCACGCTATATAAAACCAAAGGAAATAAAATTTTCATTGCTTATCGGCTTTGCACCTCAAATTGGCTCTTATTTTATTATGGGTATGGTTGGTATCTGGTTTGCTCTTCGTTTTGCAGAATCAAATCCTGGTATATACATGGTAACGGTACTAGGCATTGGTGGTGCTGGTTACACCGTATTAAGCCAATTAAGAATTAATCTTATTAACTTATATAGCGGTTCCCTTTCTTTAGCTAATTTTTTCTCAAGAATTTTAGGTTTTACACCAGGTCGAGTATTTTGGGTTGTTGTAACAGCTGGTTTAGCCCTTATAGCCATGTTATCGAATGTAATCGATTATATTGGACCAGTATTAACATTTCAAGGTGTAAGTATGTTTGCATGGACAGCTTCAATGATAGCAGATTTACTTATTGTAAAAAAGATAATGAAAATTGGTCCGTCATATTTAGAATATCGACAGGGATATTTAAGAAATTGGAATCCGGTTGGCCCTATTGCTCTTCTCTTAGGATCTGCAATCGGTTGTTATTTTGCTCTCTTCCATCCAGGGACTGTCCTTGCTGCAACATCTGCTTTTATAGCGGCTGCCATCAGTTTTATTGTTCATATTGTTTTGGCAGCTATTACACAAGGGAAATATTATTATTCAGCTGAGAATCATAGTTTAGAGGAATTATCTAACTTAACAGAGTGAAAGCTATGAATGTGTTTATTGGATCGATAAAGCGTTAAGCATTTCAACAGTTATATCTGGACTATTGACTCATTATAGGATTGTTGTTTACGTTTAAAAGTTTTAGTATTTATACAGGCCGTTTACAAAAGATATCGGAGTATTATACAAAATAAGAAACTCACATGATTCGTCGACTCACACTCCAAGGTGAAAATATTTTTTTTGGGGGAACGGTGGTTATTTTTACAGAAAAGGAGAAAAAAGCTTGGTTGTTAAAGAAGGAAGAAAAGTAAGCTTAAGAATAGCTACTCAAGAAGATTTAGAAACACTTTATTATTGGAAATATATAGAGAAAGAACAAGTAGCAAAAAAATGGAACGGTCCTTACATTCCAGAAAAATATTTGACAAAAGCTGAATTTATAGAGCAATGGGAAAGTAATAAAGAAATACTTCCAAATGTCCTGAAAGTATTAATTGTGACGGTTAATAAGCAACTAATTGGTACTGTAGCGGCTTACTGGGTGGATCAAAACACCAATTGGCTTGAAACCGGCATTGTTATATATGATAAAAATTATTGGAATGGTGGATATGGTTCTGAAGCGTATGCATTATGGATTGATTATCTGTTTGAAAATACAACCCTTCATCGCTTAGGGATGTCTACTTGGTCAGGAAATAAGCGAATAATGCGTGTTGCTGAAAAAATAGGGATGCAAATTGAAGCGAAAATTAGGGATGCCCGAATCGTAAATGAACAATACTATGATGCTATTAAAATGGGTATTTTGCGTAATGAATGGAAAAACGTGAAAGAAGTATACAAAAAGGAGAAGTAAGGCAACGGTTTCTCATGCTCTTAACTGAAAAAATTTAATAAATAGCGCATCTTCATAGAACTTGTAGACAGTCTCAAAGGGCAATTATCAATGTACGAAAAAACAGAACATCAATTAACTTTTGTAGAAGATTTTTTCTACTTTTCGGTGGAAAATTAAATAAAGAAAATCGTTGGTTTCGCTTGGCTGAAATTATTCCTTGGTGGAAGGCTAAAGAAAAGTATGCCAAGTCCTTCAAGAATAAATTCAAAGGCGGCTGATATCCGCTTGAATGGCGATCGCTTCCCCACCTTTGTCTTGAATTTCTTTTACAGTTTCTTCTGCTTTATCGGAGCTGCTTGAATAATTAATGGTCACCTTTGCACCGAGATCCGCTAATTGTTCGGCCACTTTGCGTCCGATTCCCCTGGAAGCACCGGTGACGATTGCGACTTTTCCTTCTAAAAGTTTCATTTTAATAGTTCCCTTCTCATTTTTCATTTAAAAATCCATCTTCTAACTTTTAAAAATGTGCAATCTAACCTTTTGTTCGGTTGGTTAGAATCACCTTAATGATAATGTGAAACAAAGCAATATATGTCAAAAAAGCTCTGCTTTTTTCTGTTATCTTATTTGTAAGGAGGTTCAGAGAATGAGTTATGGTCCCATCATACAAAAAACGATTGAGTATATAGAAAAAAATTTACATCAAGAACTATCCTTAGAAAGCATTGCTCAGTTTGCTGGATTTTCAAAGTTTCACTATCATCGTATTTTTCAAAGGGAGGTAGGCTTAACCGCATCTGAATATATTCGCTATCGAAGAATTGCTAATTCAGCTAACATGCTACTTTATACGGATAAAAAAATAATCGATATTGCTTTTTATTATCGCTTTGAAACACAAGAATCTTTTACTCGTTCGTTTAAGAAATATTACCAATTACCGCCAGGCCAATATCGTAAAATCATGGGTAAATTAACCTTACAAAGGGAGGATATCATGTTGAAAAATGAGCAATTATTGAAAGGATGGCAATTAAGCGGGAGTCACCCATTTCATTATAAAATGGGAATTGATAGAGAAACCTTTCATAAAGGGAAGTCATCGGGTTTCTTAAAATCGGTTACTGTACAATCACAGGAAGAATTTGCAACGATGATGCAGCAATTTAAAGCAGAAAGGTATCTTGGGAAAAGATTAAAACTATCTGGATTTATAAAGTCGAAAGATGTTGATGGATTCTGCGGATTTTGGATGCGAGTGGATGATGCACTTGGGGATGTGTTGCAATTTGATAATATGAGTGACCGCCCAATTGTAGGGGATTCTGAATGGAATCATTACTACATCGTTTTAGATGTTCCTAAAAATAGTACAGTGATAGCTTTTGGTGTACTACTTTCAGGGAATGGCCAAGTATGGATTGATGAACTTAAATTTGAGGAAGTTGATGACCGGACACCAACAACTACTATTGATTTTACAGATGACCTATTAGATGAGCCTACCAATTTATCTTTTGAGGAGTGGGAGTAGATAATATTAAATTTTGTAAAAACAAAGGATTTAATAACACGTTTAAAATTATTGATTTCCGACTATTGGAAAACAGTTTTTTGAATTTAATAATTCACTTGGCAATACTACTTTAGAGAATGGGGAAAATAACAACAAAATAAACGTTGGCTGCTTTGAATAAAGTTGATCAAAAAATACCATATTATTGGGTAAATAAGAAGAATTCATTTTGAAAAGAAGACAGGTCAAAATGAATTCTCCCTTAGTATATTTAGTTTTTTATAAACAGTTTGATTATTTTTGGAAGGGAAAACAGATAGCGAAAAACGTGTGAAGATGCGGTTTTTATTTTCGTAGGAAAGAAAAAGTTGTATAATGTAAATATAGGTTAAACATCGTTTATTATTCCAGAAAATTAAAGATTCTGGAACAAATTGTGACGGTATTCAACGATATTAATCAAACATCCCTTTTCCTGTGAAATAGTTCTAATTGTAAGAGATTTCGGATAATAAACTTGATCAATTTGCTGGCTACTGTCAAATGTCTCCAAAATGCACAAGACATCATTATGAAAAAATAGTAAGGAGATTTGACAAATGGATAGCGCTTTTGTATTAACTATTTTTGTGGTTATTTGCGCTTTGTTATTTGATGTTATTAATGGATTCCATGATACAGCAAATGCCATTGCAACGGCAATTTCGACAAAAGCATTAAAAATGAAACATGCGATTTTGCTTGCCTCAACGATGAACTTTCTCGGTGCCTTGTCGTTTACTGCTGTTGCAAAAACGATTACCAAAGATATTGTAGACCCGTTTGCATTACCAAATGGCTCGGTCGTTATTTTAGCTGCCCTTCTTGCAGCTATCGTATGGAACTTAATAACTTGGTATTTAGGGATACCGAGCAGTTCCTCACATGCAATTATTGGTGCAATTGCTGGGGCAGCCATTGCTGCAGCGGGATTTAAATCATTAAATTATACTGGTTTTATTAAAATTATTGAAGGTCTTATCCTATCGCCTGTTATTGCCTTTGTATTTGGTTATATCGTTTATAGTATTTTTAAAGTCATCTTTAGAAACAGCCATTTAGCTAAAACGAATAAAAGGTTTCGGAGATTTCAAATTTTTACTGCCGCCTTACAGTCATATTCACATGGGACGAATGATGCGCAAAAAACAATGGGAATTATTACAATGGCTTTGATTTCCAACGGTCAACTTGCATCAAATAATATCCCTTTTTGGGTACAATTTTCCTGTGCATCTGCTATGGGACTTGGTACATCTATCGGTGGATGGAGAATCATTAAAACCGTCGGAGGTAAAATTATGAAAATCCGTCCAGTTAACGGGGTAGCGGCTGATTTAACTAGTGCAATGATTATTTTCGGAGCAACCCATTTACATCTTCCTGTCAGTACAACACATGTTATTTCATCTTCTATTATGGGTGTTGGTGCTTCCCATCGTTTTAAAGGTGTTAAATGGAACATGGCCCAGCAGATGATGATTACTTGGTTTATTACCCTTCCTATTACTGCTACATTATCCGGGCTTCTTTATTTACTTTTAGATTTGGTATTTTAATTATTCTTCAAAACAAAGATGTCTTCGGATGCCACTCTATCAAATGGTTAGGCGCAAAAAAACCATTACCCCAATTCCTTTTCCATTTCTATAACCAATTGAAGTTAATAAGGATACAACTTTTATAAAATGAACTTAGAGGTTTTCGAACTGCAGCAAACGACGAATATCATGAGCAAGGATATCCCGTTTTAATGAAAACGGTTTTTAGGTTATAATGAAAGCGTTATAAAGTTCATTTATTTTTACACTTTTGGGGGGAATATAAATGGAAAAATTATTTACTAGTCTAAGTCGTTACCTACAAGGAAAAGATTGCAGTAGCAAGGGTTAGAACTTTAGTTACACCTGATGGCGTCGTTCTAGTAATTAAAGTGGTTGATGTTTTATGAGAGAAATATAAAGTCCGACATAACATTACTTAAAAGAATTTTTTTTAAAAAAGATATTCCTAAATCTGTCCATTTTTACAATAATAATGTTGAAGAGGTGCAAACTGATGAAGAAGATAATAAACCAGCCCAGCAGCGTACTTGATGAAATGTTGAATGGTTTCACTTATTCCCATGATCATTTGCTTAAAAGAATTGAAAACACTGGTGTTATTTATAGAACTTATAAAGAACAAGGTAAGGTTGCTTTAGTGAGTGGCGGGGGGAGTGGACATGAGCCCAGCCATGCCGGCTTTGTTGGCAAAGGGATGCTTTCTGCCGCTGTTTGTGGTCAAGTCTTCACTTCACCAACCCCGGACCAAATCTTAGAAGCGATTAAAGTAGCCGACCAAGGTGTAGGTGTATTACTGATTATTAAAAATTATTCCGGTGATGTCATGAATTTTGAGATGGCTCAAGAACTGGCTGAAATGGAGGGCATCGAAGTACAAAAAATAATTGTGGACGACGATATCGCTGTGGAAGATAGCACCTACACTGCAGGAAAACGGGGCGTTGCAGGTACGGTTCTTGTTCATAAAATTTTGGGGGCCGCCGCAGAAGAAGGATTAACACTGGAAGAAATCAAAACGATGGGAGAACAATTGGTCCAAAATATGAAGACAATTGGGGTCGCTATTTCACCGGCTACTGTTCCTGAAGTTGGCAAGCCGGGATTTCAACTCAAAGATGACGAAATGGAATATGGGGTTGGAATACATGGCGAACCAGGATACCGTAGAGAAAAAATAAAACCATCCAAAGAAATAGCTGTAGAACTGGTAACAAAATTAAAAACTGCCTTTCAATGGCAACAAGGAGACCACTATGCCGTGTTAGTCAATGGTCTTGGTGCCACCCCTTTAATGGAACAATATATTTTTATGAATGATCTTCAAGCCTTATTAAAAGATGAACAACTTAGGATTGATTTCAAAAAAGTCGGGTCTCTTATGACTTCGATTGATATGGCGGGAATCTCGCTCACTCTTGTGAAACTTGTCGATGAAAAATGGGCAGACTATTTAAAACATGAAGTGACTACTGCGGCTTGGATCTAAGGGGGTAAAAAAATGCTTACGGTCGATCATACAACAAATTGGCTTATTTTATTTGCAAAAAAGATTTATGAGAAAAAGGATTATTTAAATGAATTAGATAGTGCTATAGGGGACGGAGACCACGGTTCAAATATGGCACGAGGTATGAAAGCAATGGAGGAAAAATTAAAAGATGGTCAATTTTCCAATGTCCAAGACGTTTTCAAAGCCGCCTCTATGGCATTATTAAGTAAAGTTGGCGGTGCTTCTGGTCCACTCTATGGCTCAGCATTTATGGGAATGGCTAAACAAGGAGGTTCAGATGAAACAGATCTCGTTGCCATTTTACAAGCAGGACTGCAAGGTATTCAATTACGCGGCAAGTCAGCAAAAGGTGAAAAAACCATGATAGACGTTTGGATTCCTGTCATTGAAGCTTTAGAAAGTGAAAGTCTATCAAAAGAAATCATTCAGGATGCCGTGTTACAAACGAAGGAAATGAAAGCGACTAAAGGTCGTGCTTCCTATTTAGGAGATCGATCTGTGGGTCACGTGGATCCAGGAGCAGCCTCAAGTGGCTATCTGTTTGAAGCGATGCTTGACGGAGGGATTCTAAATGAATGAAAAGCGTTATGGAGTTTTCATTGCCTCACATAATAAAGAACTGGCAGAAGGCTTAACGGATTTATTAAAAGAAATGGCAAGAGATGTGTCCATTACTTTTGCAGGTGGAACAGATGATGGTGATATTGGGACAAGTTTTGAAAAAATCCAACAGGCACTAACTGAGAATAATGCCAATGAACTATTTGCCTTTTATGATTTAGGCAGTGCAAAAATGAATTTAGAAATAGCCATTGAAATGATGGAAAACAAAAAAGTTCACCTTATGGATACAGCACTAGTGGAAGGGGCCTTCACGGCTTCCACATTAATTCAAGCAAATGCATCCTACGATGAAATCATGGAACAATTACGACCGTTAAAAATAAAATAGTTAATCATTTTAGGCAAATGTAGGAGTAACACGGTAACTCGTCCTAATCTTAATGGTTAGGGCGTTTTTTTATTTCACTTTTTCACAGTTTAAGCTGCTTTTGGTTGGGAGGAGGTTGGATAGACAGGAAAATGTTTTTGCATAAATGAATTGCATAGTTATCAAATATTAAATATCTATAAGGGGAGAACAGACGAAAATCTTCCTGAAAGAAAAATTAAGTTCCTGCGATTCCAGAATATAAAATCAAAAATTGTTTTCATCCCTGTTCCCCCTTACAATTATTTAACTATGGCCCTTACAATTCATCTGCCAAACCAAGCAAAGCGATTCCTAATAGTACAAATACTATAATTGCATAATGCTGTCTACTCAATTTTTCCTTAAGGAAAATGCGTGACAGAATGATTGAGAAAATACTATAGGATGCAATGAGTGGGGCCGCGATGATGGCATTTTTAGCCATAGCAAATACATAAAAAAATTGCCCGGTTGTCTCTAAAATGGCGGCATATCCTTTGTCTCGTTCTTTAAAAAGATTGAAATTCACCTTTTTGAGGACTTTAAGATAGACGAAAGACAGGACAGCACAACTGAAAAAGGTATATTCGTAAGCGACCAGGGCTGCATCTTCACTGATGAGTCTTAGTTCGTCAAGATAAATTCCATCGGCAAAGGTTCCTAGTCCGTCAAGGATACAATAAAGAATTGGAAATGTGATTGCTAGAAAGCCAATTTGATATTTTTTTTCAATATGTACGTTATTTGCTTTGCGTGCTGCTGTTTCTGCTTTTTTTTCTAATACAGCCAGTCCGAAAACACCTATAGTAATAATAACTGTACCGATTATATGAAGAATATCCAGCTCGCGCGGGAAAAAGATAAATAATAAAATGGCAGTTACAGCTCCGGAAGAGTTTTGCACCGGCGAGGCAATTGACAGCTCCATATATCTTAACCCGATATACCCAATTGTCATTGACAAAATATAAAACGCTGAAACAGGCAGGTATTTTACCAAATCGACAGAATCGAATGCCAGCCCTTTGATGAACATATAGATGGTTGCGTGAATGCCCATGACCAAACCGACCATGATGACAATTTTCAAATGGCTAAACTTGTCATTACTATCGGTTCCTTTTTTGTAAAATAGATCGGCACCACCCCAGGCAAAGGTTGTTAACAGTGCAAAGACAAACCACATTGTTTCTTCACCTCCTTGATTAGGTTCGTTCTGGATTAAGGAATCTCAATGAAAGGCTGTTTTTCAAAACTCTATTATTATAAACGAATGTTGGAGGTAAATCTATCTCCTCATCAGGAAATAAGATAAATAGGAGTGATTGTAGACCAGAGGGTGGGCAAAGCGATCCTCGAAAAAGCTATCGCTTTTCCTTCGCAATGCTCATGCTGCCGAGGCTTTCCTTGTGAAGCTGGATATTTCTTAAAGTCAAAAATTTATAAATTATATTATAAAAAAAGAAAATGGGTTAATCCCATTTTCTTCGGAGGTTTTGCCTATTTTACGGCTTTGGAACATATTTAAAGATTTCTCCGCTATCAAAGAAGTCAATTAGATGGGCTAACCATTGATAATAATCTTGCCACTCCTTTGTTTCTTTTAACAGATCATTTATCTTTTGTTCGGCTTCTTCATTCATTGTTTCATTCTCCATAAGAGCCCGCAATTCAGCAGACATCTTTTTATCAAACATTTTGTTTTTTTGAATGGCTTTCTGCCAGTTGGATGTAAACAATGAAACGAAGGTTTGATAGTAATCTTGTTCAACAGTATATAAGTCTTTGCGGATTCCTTTTTCAAAAACCTTTTCCGCAATATTTAGATCAACCATTTCCCGTACTACCTGACTCATTCGGGTTTTACTCATACCTGTTGCCTCAGATAATTCATCAAGTGTCATCGGCCTTCTATTCATTGAGATAATACCCAGTACCCGTCCGACCGTTGTGGAGATTCCATATATGTGCATGTTGTCCGCAATTTTTTCTACAATCTGATCTTCTATATGTTTAATCCTATCTAATGGTTTTTCATCCAAAAGAATCACCCTTCCAGTTCACCACGTTCTTTGCTACTATATCACAATTTACCAAAAATCAGAAAATATGTCTTCAATAAAAAGAAGGAGAAAATGGAAGTATTTTTAAGCAAATACTAACAAAAACGGTAGTAAGTAAAAAATTCACGTAAATTTCATATAATTTATCCAATTTATAAACTTTATATTTTATAAATTTTACTTTATACTGAATATGTTGCTTTAAAATTATGAATTATTTTTTTAGTCATAAATATGGAGGTGTTTTATTTGCTGAAATTTGACCATGTTTCAAAGATCTATAAAGGAGGAAAAAGAGCGGTCGACGATTTGAATCTGGAAATTGCAAAAGGAGAATTCATTTGTTTTATCGGGCCAAGCGGGTGCGGGAAAACAACGACCATGAAAATGATCAATCGCTTAATCGAGCCGACTAACGGAAGTATTTATATTAATGGGGAAAATATCATGGAAAAGGATCCGGTCCAGCTTAGAAGGAAAATCGGATATGTCATCCAGCAGATCGGGTTGTTTCCTCATATGACAATTCAAGAAAATATCTCACTTGTTCTTAAACTTTTAAAATGGCCGGAAGAAAAACGCCATGCACGAGCAAGGGAATTATTAACGCTTGTAGATATGACCCCTGATTATTTAGAGAAATATCCCCATGAATTAAGCGGCGGACAGCAGCAACGTATTGGAGTATTACGGGCTTTGGCCGCTGATCAGCCCCTGATTTTAATGGATGAACCGTTTGGTGCATTAGACCCAATTACGAGAGATTCACTTCAAGAGGAATTCAAGAAGCTGCAAAAGAAACTAGATAAAACCATTGTGTTCGTAACCCATGATATGGACGAAGCGATTAAATTAGCGGACCGGATTGTGATTATGCGTGATGGACAATTAGTTCAATGCGATTCTCCCGATGAAATTTTACGTAATCCTGCCAATGAATTTGTTGAAGAATTTATTGGAAAGGACCGCCTGCTTCAAGCTAGACCGAATATTCAAACGGTAGAGCAAATTATGAATCCAAAACCAATCACTATCACAGGAGAACGAACATTATCAGAAGCAATTCAATTAATGAAGCAGCAACGGGTTGACACTTTACTTGTTGTGGACGAGGCAGGGGTATTGCAAGGGTTTATTGACGTTGAAATCATTGATCAAAAACGTAAAAAGGAAAATCTAGTAAAAGATGTTGTAGAAACAACGATTTTTACCGTAGAGAAAGACACCCTTGTCCGCGATACGGTTCGTAAAATATTGAAAAGAGGAATGAAATATGTTCCCGTTGTCGATCAAAGACATCACCTCGTTGGGATTGTGACAAGGGCTAGTTTAGTAGATATTGTCTACGATTCGATTTGGGGCGAGGATGAAGTGACAAATATAGGATAGGAGGGAAGACCATATGGATACAGTTTTACAATTTTTCAGTACAAATGGCGATGAAATGCTGTATAAAACGTGGGAGCATTTATATATTTCATTGATTGCTGCCATTTTAGGCATACTCATCGCAGTACCTCTTGGAATTGCGTTAACGCGTTTTCCAAAAGGAGCTGGATTTGTCATGGGGGTATTAGGTGTTATTCAAACCTTTCCGAGTTTTGCGATATTAGCATTCTTTATTCCACTACTAGGTGTTGGAAAAACTCCAGCGATTATTGCTTTATTTTTCTATTCAGTCCTACCCATCCTGAGGAATACCTATACAGGTGTAAGTGGTATTCAAAAGAGTTTAATTGAATCTGGGCGCGGGATGGGTATGACTGGATGGGAACGGATACGGTACGTAGAAGTGCCGCTTGCGATTCCTGTAATCATGGCAGGAATTCGCTTATCTATCGTCTATTTAATTGGCTGGGCAACACTCGCTTCCTTTATTGGCGGAGGCGGTCTTGGAGATTATATTTTCAGCGGTCTTAACCTCTATCAACCTGAATTTATTATAGCTGGTGCGGTGCCAGTTACGGTATTAGCTTTATTGACTGATCTTCTATTAGGCAAGGTCGAAGGTTGGGTAACCCCGAAAGGAATGAAAAAGATGAGGGAAGCAGCTTAGGAAAGGGGGTACAAATATATGTTGAAGAAAAATCGTTTCCTTATAATACTAACGGTCTGTCTTTCTATTTTTATAAGTGGTTGCTCTCTTCCAGGTTTGAGCGGGCCTGCTAAAAATACGATTAAGGTAGGAACATTGAACACATCGGAATCACAAATTATGGGATATATGGTTCGACTGATGATTGAACACTACACAGATTCGAAAGTGGAAATGGTGAATAACTTAGGGTCTTCCATCGTTCAGCATCAGGCCATGATGAATGGTGATGTCGATATTACCGCAGCTCGTTATACAGGAACTGATCTTGCAGGGGCACTTGGGATGGAACCAGTAAAAGATCCAAAAGAAGCGCTCAAAATTGTTCAGCACGAATTCCAAAAGAGATTTGACCAAACATGGTTTGATTCGTATGGTTTTGCTAATTCCTATGCTTTTACCGTAACAAAAGGGCTTGCAGAAAAAGAAAACGTAAAAACCGTTTCTGATTTAAAACCACTTGCTGCTAAATTGAAATTGGGAGTTGATAATTCGTGGTTAAAACGTAAAGGGGACGGCTATGAAGGATTTGTAAAACAATACGGTTTTCAATTTGGACGAACATTTCCAATGCAGATTGGCTTAGTGTACCAGGCGGTTGCAAATGGAAAAATGGATGTTGTCTTAGCCTATACGACCGATGGACGGATCAAGGCATTTGATTTAAAAGTGTTAGAGGATGATCAACATTTCTTTCCTCCCTATGATGCGTCATTAGTTGCACGAAATGATGTATTAAAGGCACATCCGGAACTGAAAGGTGTTCTGCAAATACTCTCAGGAAAAATAGATACGGAGAAAATGCAGGAATTGAATTATGAAGCAGATGGAAAAATGAAGGAACCATCTGTGATTGCGAAGGAATTTTTAGAAGAACACCATTACTTTGAAAATGAAAAATAGGGGGTGGGTTAATGGAGACAATCCACGATATTCTAAATTATTATTCACAAAATGGTGCTTATGTTTGGGTACAATTCTATCGTCAGTTCCTTATGTCCGCCTATGGTGTATTGTTTGCAGCAATTGTAGCAATTCCTGTAGGAATCCTAATTGCAAGATACCATAAGTTAAGCACTTGGGTGATTTCACTTGCAAATATTATACAAACCATTCCAGCCTTAGCCATGCTTGCAGTATTGATGCTTGTCATGGGGCTTGGTACAAATACAGTCGTGTTTTCATTATTTCTCTATTCACTCTTACCAATTATTAAAAACACCTATACGGGGATACGTAATGTCGACCATGCCCTACTGGAATCTGGTAAAGCGATGGGGATGACAAAATTTCAAGTACTGCGTTTGGTTGAATTGCCGCTTGCGATGTCTGTTATCATGGCAGGACTGCGAACCGCATTAGTCATTACCATAGGAATCGCCACCATAGGAACATTTATCGGTGCAGGAGGATTAGGTGACATCATCCTCCGCGGAACCAATGTCACAGACGGGACAGCTATTATCCTTGCAGGTGCCATACCAACGGCTTTAATGGCAGTCCTTGCAGATGTTGTCATGGGCTGGCTTGAAAAAAAGCTTTCTCCAAACAAAAAAAGAAAAGGCACAGCTATACAAAAAGCCGCTTAGAAGAACCACAGCGGCAATTTTTCTGCTTCATTTCAAGGAGGCAGCTTTCAGCAAAAAAATGTCCCATAGAAGATAGAATCGGTCTATGGGACAAAACCGCCAGCGGAAGAGGCAGAAATGTCCCATAGAAGCGGTCTATGGGACAAAACCGCCAGCGGCAGAGGCAGAAATGTCTCATAGAATCTGTCTATGGGACAAAACCTCCAGCGGAAGAGGGAGAAATGTCTCATAGAATCGGTCTATGGGACAAAACCGCCAGTGAAGTAGGCAGAAATGTCCCATAGAATCGGTCTATGGGACAAAACCGCCAGTGAAGTAGGCAGAAATGTCCCATAGAATCGGTCTATGGGACAAAACCGCCAGCGGAAGAGGCAGAAATGTCCCATAGAAGCAATCTATGGGACAAAATCACCAGCGAAGTAGGCAGAAATGTCTCATAGAATCGGTCTATGGGACAAAACCGCCAGCGGAAGAGGCAGAAATGTCCCATAGAAGCAATCTATGGGAAAATCAATTTTCATTCTGAGGTTACTCCACATCAAATTGGTTAAAAGAACTAAAAGTCCCCTAAAGATTCTTGTTTCCTTGGAATAAAGCAAGAACCTTCCTTCATATTCATTCTTTGTTTCAAATGTTAGTGTTGTTTGGTTTGAATACTAGGATCCTCAAAAATTTTATAGTTTTAGTAGGGGGAAAGGCGGTTTTTTACAGATTATTCTACATTAAATTACATTTATATTACATTATCGACAGTCCTATTGTGTTTAGTTCAATTGGCATATAAACTAGTCATAGATTAAGAGTTTGAATTAATGATAGAACAAAAGGAGATTTTTCAATGACAAGGAAATCACTTAAATATTCGGTATCGGCTGCCGTCCTAGCTACGATGATTCAAGTAACACCTGCCTTTGCAAGCCCAGTAACACAAGGACAGATTAAAGCAACACAAGGGCAAATTGATGACTTTGAAACAAAGATTCAAAAACTAGATGACCGAATCATCTCGGCTGTGGTGAAAAGTCAAGAACTAGACAATCAAATTAAAAAACAACAAGGAAAAATTAAAGGAACAAAGGCCGAAATTGAAGAAGCCAAAAAAGCCTTAGACACTCACAAAAAGATCTATTCTGAGCGGCTGAAAAGCCTTCAGTCAGAAGGAAAACAGTCAATTGCCACCTACGCGGAGCTTTTACTCTCTTCTGATAATTTTTCTGAGTTTTTAACCCGTTTTACTGCTGTTTCACAAATTTTGCAAAGTGATACAGACTTATTGGACGGTCTAAATAAAAAAGAGCAAGCATTACATAATGCAGAAGAAAAATTACATAGTGAATTAAATAATTTAAAAAAGAGCCAGGATGAATTGGCTGCTGAACAAAAAAGGATTAAAGAAGATAAACAAGAAATTGCCAAAGAACTAGCCGCTGCGAAAAACAAATTACAAAATCAGCAGGACAAATTAGCACAACAAGAGGCTGAAAAAGAAGCCAAACGGCAGGCTGAATTAGCTGCGGAGCGGGCTCAACAAGAGCTTCAACGAATTCAACAACAGGGGAATCAACAATCTGAACAGCAGTCCGGGCACCATGTTCAACGACAAGTTCAACATCAGTCTTCTGGAAACAAAACTGCTAAAAAAATTCGATCGATTGTTTCAAACAATAATACTAACTCTGCATCGGCAAGTCAGGTCATTGCAACTGCAAAACAATATTTAGGTGTTCCTTACGTTTGGGGTGGAACAGACCCTAGCGGATTTGATTGTTCTGGATTTGTTGGATATGTGTATCGTTCTGTCGGCATTAGTCTTCCAAGAGTGTCAAGTGCCCAGCAAAATGCCGGAACAAGAATTTCTGTGAGTCAAGTACAGCCAGGAGATTTAGTATTCCAAGGTTCCCCAGCTCATCATGTTGGCATTTATATTGGTGGCGGGCAATACATCCATGCCCCACAAACAGGTGATGTTGTAAAAATTGCACCTTTTAATCCGTCTAAATTTTCTAGTGCTGCTAGAGTATTACACTAATAAGGACGAGGGGATAGATTCATTGCCCCGATTCAAGAAACAAGTTGGACAAATCCCTATTCCTCCTTTCCATTACCCCCACAGTTAGAAAGGCTGTGGGGGTTTTAATGGTTAAAGCAAAAACTGCATATTTTTGCAAAAAAGATTCGTTATTAATGAAGAAAACTGTTATGTCATGCAAACAATCAGACGGAAATATTATTGAATTGTTTTTACTAGGAAGGGCAAAATCAAATGAATAAAAATAAATGGACACTGGTGCTGGCTTTCATTCTAATTGTTTCAATAGTAGTCATGGGATGCTCATCGAATGAGAATAAAACAGCTAATGCCAAAACAAATACTTCTTCCAACAAAACTCCAAAAAGTGAGAAAACAACTAAAGATGTTTTACCAGTAGTGACAGATCAAGATAGTAAACAAAAGGAAACTAAAAACACAAAAATTTATCTGACAACAGAGAACATTAATTTGAGAGAGGGGGCTTCCACAACCGAGCGTGTAATCGATATGATTCCAACTGGTAAAGAGGTAACCTACATCTCAAGGATTGGAACTTGGTATAAAGTATCGTACGAATCAAAAATTGGATACGTAAGTTCCGAATATTTAAAGGATGTAACGAAAATGGATCCTACATCAAAGGCAAAGTCACATGCTACTCTAGATAGTTATAATGTTCCAATACTAATGTACCATGCAATTGCTGAATATAAAGGCAATGGAATGAAGGAATTGTATGTTTCGCCTAAAAACTTTGAACAACAAATGCAATATTTAAAAGAAGCTGGTTTTACCCTCATTACCTTTGATGATTTAAAAAATATTAAGAATATCAATAAACCTGTAATGGTTACCTTAGACGACGGCTATAAAAATAATGTCAATGTCTACAATATTTTAAAAAAGTTAAATAACTCTTCTTTCCAAGGGAAAGCCACGATATTTATGGTTGGTAGAAAAATTGATACGAAATCAGGACTATCCACACAACAATTAAAGGAAATGAGTGATTCGGGAATTATCTCCATTCAATCACACACAGAAACACATCTTTCATTAGTATCGGTAACTAATTACCAAAAAGAATTAGGTAGCATTAAAGAAAAATTAGAAAACATAACTGGAAAGAAAGTAATCGCCCTTTCTTATCCAGCAGGTCAGTACGATGATCAGGTGATTGCGGAGACAAAAAAATATTACGATTACGCTGTTACTACAAAACCAGGCATAGCCGACACCCGTTCATCACATTACGAGATGAAACGAATTCGAATCACCTACAGCACAACCCTTTCTACATTTAAACATTTAATTAATTGATATACCGGGACAAGGGGATATGACCTTGTCCTGTTTATCCTTTTTATAGGGTGCAGTGGTCTGCCCTTAAAAAGAAAATATCAGACTTTCTGGTTATAAAGCTGTCAATGTAGACTATACATAAATATAATTTGATTATTTTAAAATAAAGAAGAGGTAATGGTTGTATGAATGAGAAGCAATTAATCAACGCCGATGCCTGTTACCAGATGGCTGAGCAGCAGGCGGCAAAGTATTTCCGATCACTAGAAGTGCTGACCTCACAAAAAACCTTTCTCTCTACCCTAATAAAAGATATACAATCATGGAAACACAACCATATTCGTCATCATTTTTTTTCAATTGGAAAAAAGCGAAAACCTAATTTCCAGGAGTACCACAAATATATCCACTGGCTGGATTATACAGGAAAATTAGATCAATACCTCGAGCGAAGCATCTCTTATATATTTATCCGGGATCTCGGTAAAACATTGGACTCAGTTGAAACTCAGAAAAATATTCGGCATGTAGTTGAAAAGCTAAAAAACCAGCTGACGAATCAACACAACAAAACGGAAACCTTCAGCATGGCCGGGTTATACCTCTGGGCTCAAAAGGAAGGTACTGAAACCACAATAATTTGGCTGCTAGATAAACTTAAGACAGTCAACGCCAATATTCCAAAAGGGCTGGATCCGGTACATGCCCAGCGAAAGCTAATTAAAATCATTGCCGGGGTCATTATGCACGTACTTGAAGAGCTGGATGATAACGTCCTGTCGCCGCAGCGGTCTCAGAGACTTGCCGAAGCAATCAGGCTGGGCTATTACTATGGTCTGACCTATCCCTTTATAGACGATCTTCTAGACTCCAATGTCTTGTCCACAAAGGAGAAAGAACAATACTCCCATTTGATCCGAACCACTCTCGTTACAGGATCTGTGCCAAAATTGGGGAAGTGGGAAGGAAATAACAAGAACCAAATCCAATATATTCATTCGGAACTTCGGGAAGGCTTTGAGTATATTAAGAAACATCAACAGCCAAAGACAAGGAAAACTTTTTTCGAGCAAGCCTATGTGTTTTTTCATTCTCAAGATGTCGATCGTGTAAAGGTTCTTTCCAACGCCCATTACAGCAATGAAGAACTTTATCTCCCAATCATTTTAAAATCTTCCTCCTCCCGATTGATTGCCCGTTCTGTTATCAGCGCATCAGAGGATAGTGGTTTTGTGAATCGGACATTTTTTTATGGCATATACAACCAGCTGGCGGATGATTTTGCCGATATGTTTGAGGACATGAAGGATGGTTCGGTCACACCCTATACCTATTATCTGAAATATCATGTAATTCGTCCTGATCTGATCAACCCTTTTGAATTATATTGGGCAGTCATCTTTCATTTAATCCATAATGTCTATCACTCAGATTCCAAGACTTGTGAGGTGATTTTGGACCGGGCCATCAATGGTCTAAAACGGTTTAAGGAAAAAATCGGAACTAAAAAGTATAACGAAGTGATGGGGCTATTTGCTACTGGAAATCCAAAATTCAACCAGCTCATCCAAAAGATGATTGAAAAAGCAGACGATGTTGATTTCTTTGATAAACTACTTCGAGACCATATCATAACAATTTTAAAAAATGAACAGAAAGAACGGGCTGATTTTTTAGAAACGATTGAAACGGTTCGCAATCAAATTAACAATACCTTGAAAATCTCCGGAAACGATGATCTGGTGCAATCTCCTATAATTGATGCGGCCAATTATAGTCTAGAAGGGAATGGTAAGCGATTAAGACCGATCATCACCTGGTTCATGGGTGTAAATGAATATCGATTAAAAAATTCAGCCATTGTCCCGTTGTTGAAATCGTTGGAATATATGCATACGGCATCGCTGATTTTTGATGATCTACCGTCCCAGGATAACGCTTCTACCCGACGTGGGCGTCCGACTCTTCATACAAAATATAACATTGCGATTGCCGAATTAACCGGCCTTTTTCTCACCCAGAAGGCAGTTGTGGAACAGACATCCCTTAACCGGTTTGATTCTAAAACAGTGCTTACATTGATTCAGTATTCAGCGCAGACAACAGCGGATATGTGTAAGGGACAGGCGATGGATTTAGAATTTAAAGGGAAACGATTAACGCTGGAACAACTAAATCAGTTAAGCTTCTATAAAACGGGATTAGCATTTGAGGCTTCTCTCATTATGCCCGCAATCCTTGCCGCAGCGAGTGAGTCTGAAATCGCCGCTTTGAAAAAATTTGCCCATCATGCCGGTATTGCCTTTCAGATTAAGGATGACCTGCTCGATGTGCAAGGGGATTGGACATTACTTGGAAAACCCATTGGTCAAGATGCCAAAAATAACAATTCAACTTTCGTTTCAGTACTAGGTTTGAATGATGCCAAAAAACAGATGTGGGAGCATTACTGTCTGGCGATCGAGGCCATGCAAGAAATACCACGTCATATAACATTTCTGAAGCATTTATTGAATTATATTGTGAGCCGAGAGCATTGAGCTTAGAATAAGGGCGAATCTCGTCCTTCCCTCCACTTAACTATTGGGGGGCAGTCTTCGAAGAAAAGGGCATTTTCATTTTAAACGTGAAAATGCTTTTTTTTATTACAATATTATTCTATACTTTCGTTTGAGTAAAAGGCGGACAAAAATAGTAAGATAGGAAAGAGAAAGTTTTATCAGCCAATATTCGACTTTGTGCTTTAAGTTAATTGAAAGGAAGCAAAGAAACGTCCCTGTGCTTCAAAAGGAAGTGAAATAATTGAAATCAGCTATACGATTTAACCATGTCCATTACGCTGTGGATGATCAGGTAATTTTAATAAATATTACAGGTTCTTTTTATGAGGGTGAGATTACGACGTTAGTAGGTCCGTCAGGGGCTGGGAAGACGACATTGCTGAAAATATGTAATGGGCTATTGTCTCCGAAGTCCGGGGAAATCTATGTGAAGGATAAACCTATTAGGGAGTATCCCCCGGTAGAATTGCGCAGGTTTGTGGGAATGGCGCTTCAAAGTGCACCGATGATTGATGGCAGTGTGTACAAAAATCTAGCATTGCCGCTGGAATTACAAGGGAAACAACTCCCCGAAAATCAAGCAAAGGATTTATTAAAGGATGTGGGTTTGTCGGAGCAATTTTTGCATCGGAATAGCAGGGATTTGTCAGGCGGTCAGCGCCAGAAGGTATCCATTGCCCGTACGCTTGTGAATCGTCCGCAAATATTATTACTGGACGAAATTACTTCGTCCCTTGATCAAGTTTCTCAAAAGGAGATAGAGGAGCTAATCGTCAAAATTAACCAGAAGTATGGAGTGACCATTGTTTGGATTACCCATAATTTACAGCAGGCACTAGCAGTAGGGACGTATACATGGGTAATGATGGAAGGGGAAGTCGTCGAAGCAGGAAAAAGTCATTTGTTGAATTCGCCTGCAAATGAAAGAGTAAAACAATTTGTAAAGGGGGAAATGGGATGAGTCCGATGGCATTATCGATTTCTTTAGTATTCGTTCTAATTCCTTTTGTGTTATCAAAAACCTTCAAACTTGGACTAGAAAAGGATACGGTTATTGCTGTCGTCCGTTCCATCATCCAATTGTTTGTCGTAGGCTATGTTCTTAAATTTGTGTTTGACTCGGAAAGCATCATTTATAGCTTATTAATGGTTGGAGTTATGATAATCGCAGCTACCGAGAATGCCCGTAAAAAGGGAGGGCCGATTAAAGGAATAACATGGAAGGTTGCTGTTACTATTATTTTTATTGAAATTTTAACCCAAAGTATCTTACTTGGGTTTCACATAATACCACATACTGCTCAATATATTATACCGATAAGCGGGATGGTAATTGGAAACTCTATGGTGCTTGCGATCCTGTTTCTTAATCGATTTATTGCAGAAACAAAAGCCCATATAGACCAAACTGAACTCATTTTATCCCTTGGGGGCACGCCAAAACAAGCGATTCATTCGCAGTTGATTACTTCAATCAAGGCGAGTATGATCCCAACTATCGAGAGTCAGAAAACAATTGGACTCGTCCAGCTACCGGGAATGATGAGCGGTCAAATTATTGCAGGGGCCAATCCCATTCATGCGGTTCAATTTCAACTACTCGTCCTGTTTCTACTGCTGACGGCCGCGGCAGTTACAAGTATCATGCTTGGATTATTATCTTATCCAACTCTATTTAATAAACAGATGCAAATAGAACAAAAGTAAGCGTGGGGATGGTTCTTAGTTCATTGCAAGGGAGCGAGAACCTCCCCTTTTGCCTCCATTAACTTTTTAGTAAAATATCTTTGGGAGTCTAAATATTGAACTTATTGGTGATAATAAATTGCTTTCACTGTGATTAGAGAGGAGTATCCTACATGGAATTAGATGAAAGGGAAAGCATAGAGTCTGGAAGTCATGGCCATTTAAGCCAATTGGCGTCAGTCGGACAAATTGCTGCAGGAATTGCGCATGAGGTAAGGAATCCATTAACCGCGGTTAAAGGATTTTTACAGTTGCTTCAGCAGGAAGCACAACATGAATATATTGATATCGCCCAATCCGAATTAGAAAACGCCTTGACCACTCTAAATGATTTACTACAGGTCGCTAAACCTGACTTAGAAGATGAACAGAATCAGGCCATCTTTCTGACTGTAGAATTAGAATCTATTTTAAATCTATTTCAAGATAAATTGTATGATATCAAAGTAATAACCAATTTTAAAAATCCGAATGTTAGTATCCAAGGAAAAAAGAGTCAATTTAAAAAAGCCTTTTTTAACCTTATTAAAAATGCCATTGAATCAATGAATGGGAGAGGGACTTTATCGATTACTCATGAATGTATAAATGAAGAAGTGATTGTGACAATTCAGGATACAGGGGTGGGGATTCCTGAAGAAAAACTTTCATTACTTGGAACTCCTTTTTTTTCAACAAAATCGGAAGGAACAGGTTTGGGCTTAGCTCAAGTTTTTTCGGTCGTTTATCAACATGGCGGAAAGATAATGGTTGAAAGTAAAAAAGACCAAGGAACGACCTTTATTATAAAAATGCGGCAGGAAAGTCAATTGACCCAAAAAGGGGTGAAAGAATTGTCACTATATTATAATGAGGGTGATTCCATTAAGGATTTCTTTTTGGCGAATCAGAAACCATTTGAAGAAAGATTACTAGTTGAAGCTATTAACGTAAGAGATAAAATTGATGAAATACATAATATTGGAAATATTAATCTATTAGATAATGCCCATAAACTTGTTTTATATGTCGTAGAGGAACAGGTGCATGAATTGATATCGTTAGCAAAACAGGAAGGGCTAGCATGGGCAAAGTATTCAGTAACACTTGCATTTAAGCTAGAGTGGGTTCAAGCGATTCGCAGAACACTGTGGGATTTCTTATATAATTTTGATTTACTAAGTAAAACTGAGAGTGATAGAGAATCATTCTATACGCTGGAAAAAAACATTAACGAGCTGATTGACCAGTTCCTTACTAATTTTTTCATCAGTTATTCAAAATACAAAGATGAATTACTCGAGCAGGAACGAAAACTTGTTGAACATCTTTCTGTCCCGATTATTCCTATTAAAGAGCAAATTTGTATCCTGCCTTTAATTGGCCAGCTGGATCAACAGCGGATGAACACGATTCAAAACAATGTCCTAAATGAAATAGAAACGAATCATATTCAAATATTAATTATCGATCTTTCCGGTGTAGCCCATATGGAGTTAGAAGCATCCAATAGTTTTATACAAATAATAGAAGGAATTTCAATGATGGGGTGCAAAACCATCCTGACCGGGCTACGTGCCGAAATAGTGAAAAATTTGATTTCGTCTGGTATCGGCTTAATCCGTCAGGCGGAATTTAAGGGTACACTGAAGCTGGCCTTGAATGATGTATTTTCACTAAAAGATTAATGCCAATGCTATGATCCCCCTAGTCAAAAATTAATATTGTGGTGCAATTTCCCACCAAGGCTAACCAACCCCCGTCGAAAATTCGGCGGGGGTTGGCTTATTTTCCTAAAATGGTATTGTACGTTTCAATCGCAAAATTTTTATATGATGTATGTGGCATTGGTTCAAAATTCTCCACAGCCTGTAATGCCAATTGTAAGGCATCATTTCGATTACCCAATTCCATTTGGCAAAGTGCCTTGTACGTATCGTGAATATATAACAATGATAAATCAAACGGGTGGGGGGCATAATCTGGAGTTTCTACTTTTTCCAGACAAGCAAGGGCCTCATGATACCGTCCTAGACCATATAATGATTTTCCTCTTTCGAGAAGGACAAAGGGTTTATCCATTTTCACATCTGCTAAATAGTTATCGATGATGTCGAGCGCTTTTTCATATTCCTTCTCTTCTGAATTAAACGACATGGCCTGAAAAAGATAATAAAAATTAATCGATTGCTGATCCTCAGCAAAATCACCGTATTGCTTTAGTTTTTCTAGATAATACTCTTGTTTTTCTTTATCTCCCGACATCCATGCATATGCCGCAGCAAGTCGGTAGAGATCATCAATCCGGTAAAAAATTCGGTGCTCCTTCGAAAATTGAATTGCCTTTTCCATGACAACAGCTGCAGTTTGCGAATCACCAACTGCAAAATGTAGCATAGCCTCGTTATAGTCAAGGTTTACCTTTGTCATAGGGTCAATCAAATGGTGCTTCTCTTCAATTTGTTTCCGTTCCCGTAACAGTATGTCGAGCGCTTCCGTATAGTTATGTTCAATAAATTTTTCCATTGCCCAAAAGATGCCGATACTAGCACGATTTGCGACAAGGTTCATTTCATCATACATACGTGCAGCCTTTTTAGACAATTCTCTCCAGCCATCTCGTTTTTCCTGGTAAAGGCTACGGCTGTAAATTTCTAATAAGCGTGCAGACTCATAACCTTGAGTAAGATTTTCAAGATAAGGTTTAATCAAAATTATAAGTTGATTATATTTGTCAGATACTACTTCTGAGTCTGTATTAAATAGCTTCTCTGCAACATCAAGAATTTCCCTTAATCTTTGAAAACTTACACCTTCTAACAGCTCAGTTACCTCTACACCCAATCTCTCAGCGATATACCTTAAACTTTCCATTGAAGGATTGGCCTTATTATTTTCAATTAGGCTAAGCATCCCTTTTGTCAATTGATCGCCGGCTAGCGCCTCAAGTGTCATTTTTTTCCTCTTTCTGATATCTCGAATTCTTTCACCTAACATATAAAAGACACTCTCCTAAACTGTTTACGTACCCAGTTTAATTATATTAAACTTTTGCTTGAAATGAAAGTTGGCGCTATGATATAATTTGTTTAATTTAATTAAACTTTTAGGCGGGATATATATGAACGAAATGTTAGAGCTGAAAAAAGTAACCTATCATCTTTGGACGTTTACAATTAGTAAGCTGGTTTCTGCCTTTGGTACACAGGTGTATACATTTGCCATTAGTTTTTATATATTACAAATGACGGGGTCTGCGACGAGTTTTGCGGCAAACCTAATTTGCAATATTTTACCGCGAACGATTGCAACCCCTTTTGCCGGTTACCTTGTCGACAATTATTCTCGGAAAAAGATTGTTATTTTTTCGCAAACTGCTGCAACATTTGCAATTGGTGGTCTTTTAGTCTTTAGTCTAACGTCAGGCTTGTCTTTAGCTGCCATTTATACAGCTTCATGCATTTTATCACTTACATCCATGTTTTCGAGTGTTGCTTTTTCTGCCTCTATTACTGGAATTGTCGATAAGGGTCGGATTCAAAAGGCAATGTCATTAAATCAAATGTCGACTTCCTTTGCATCCATCTGTAGCCCTGCAGTTGGCGGTTTATTATACGGGACTGTAACGATGCCGGCTTTCCTTATCATGTACATGGTAGCGTCAAGTATTGCCGTTATGCTTGAAGCGACGATGAATTTCAAACTATTTGCAAATCAAAATTCGAACAATGATGGAGAGGCAAAAGAATCGATTTGGCAAAGTACGAAGGCAGGGATAAGCTATTTAAAATCGGAGTCATTGCTTATGACCATTATTTGGATCGCACTATTAGTAAATTTCTTTTTCGGGGCATATCAGGTTGGTTATTCATTTATTCTTATTGAAAAACTGAAAATTGCTTCTCGGCATTTTGGTTTGACAGAAGGGGCTTTTGCAGCAGGTATGCTGCTATTATCAATTTATTTCTCTTTTCGTAAGGAAGCTAAAGCTCCACTTTTAATATCTAAATGGGCAATTATCGGAATGGGCATGCTTATGGCTGCGTTTATACTGCCATTAATGTTGAAGTTTTCATATACCTTTTTATTTGCTTATTATATTGTGCTGCAGCTTGGTTTAGGGGCAATGATCACGATTGCGAATACACCAATCATGGTCCTATTACAGAAGCAAATAGCTGATCATTATAAAGGAAGAATTTTTTCTATCATCGAAATGATGGCGATGGCGTTAATGCCGTTAGCAATGGTCCTATATGGTTTCCTTTATGATGTATTCCCAGCGCCATTGATAATGGTCGTATCGGCTGTTCTTCTTATTGGGGTTATCCTTGTCCTTGCAAGGCCATCGGTTATCTACAAGGTACATATCGAAAATATCGGCGAAAATGAAGCTAAACTGAAAAATGTTCCTTCACGTATTTGAATTTGTTCATCTACTGCACTGATTAGTTTTATAATAAAGGAAAGGAGCGGATGAATATGTTTGCAGCAGGTCAGAAGGAAATGCAGCAAATGGATCAGTATACAATGGAGCAGCTGGGTTTACCTGGGGTTGTGTTAATGGAAAATGCTGGAGCAAAGGTAGTTGAGGAAATCGTATCTTGCTCTCCGTGCGAACACCCAAAAGTAGTCGTCCTTGCTGGTGGTGGTAATAATGGCGGTGACGGTTTTGTCATTGCTCGAAGACTGTTTGATAAGGGGCTGAACCCTTTGCTTTGTTTGATGGTAAATCCCAAACGACTCAAGGGAGATGCCAAGATACATTTTCAGGTTTATTTAAACAGGGGGCTTCCAATCTTTTACCTACAAGAAAATGCAATAGAAGCGTTTCAAGGCGAATTAGAAAAGGCAGACATAATCATTGATGCGATTTTAGGAACAGGTGTAAACGGACCTGTAAGGCCGCCACTTGATCTGGTGATTTCGTTGGTGAACGAATATAAAGGGAAGAAATTAGTGATTTCTGTCGATATTCCTTCAGGAGTTTCCAGTGATACCGGAAAGGTAGCGGGGCATGCCATTAAGGCTGACAAAACGATTTCCTTTGTTTTTCCGAAAAAGGGATTTTTCTTACAGGATGGACCGGAATATGTTGGAGATTGGAAGGCAGTCGATATTTCTGTTCCACATTCAATTGTTATGGATTTAGGATTAGATTTGCCAAGAATCATCACGAAAAAACTAGTAAAAAATTATCTTCCCGAAAGACCGCAGCATGGTCATAAGGGGACATTTGGCCACGTACTTGTCCTCGGTGGATCGCGCCATTTTGTTGGGGCACCGATTTTTACAGCAAAAGCGGCTTTAAATTCAGGAGCAGGGCTGGTAACATTAGCGGTTCCTGAAAGTATTTATCCTTTGGCTGCTGGACAAAATCCAGAATCATTGTTTTTGCCATTGCCCGAGGTCGATGGTCACTTTGCTAGAGCCGGGTTACAGGAATTAGCGGCGAGATTTCGACAGTTTAACAGCATCGCTGTTGGACCAGGGATGGGTAGATTTCCTGATGGAGAAGAATGGCTCAAAACATTTATCGGCTTATTGACAAATCAGCCGCTAGTTGTTGATGCAGATGCACTGTATTTACTGCGGGATGAGTTGGATTTGGTTCGTCAATACAAGGGAAATGTAATCTTCACCCCTCATCCAGGGGAAATGGCAAGATTAATCAATAGGACGGTTAGGGAAGTGGAAGCAGATCGTCTTGGGATAGCGAAAACCTTTGCTATGGAATATTCAGTATACTTGTTATTAAAAGGACATCGTTCGATTATCGCAACCCCGGATGGTGAGATTTATATCAACCCGTTTGGTCATGATGCCCTTGGAAAAGGAGGCAGTGGTGACGTGCTGACAGGGTTGATTACCTCATTTCTGGCTCAGGGCACTGCCCCTTTAAAGGCTCTTGCCGCAGCAAGTTATTTGCACGCAAGAACCGGTGAAGCAAAGGCCAAGGTCCTATCCCATTACGGGGTAACCCCATTGGACGTTATTGAGGGCGTAAGGGAGCAGCTGAACTTGATTTCCAGGTAGGGGAATGGTTGGCGCTCGTACATGGTCTAAGCCTTCGTTTACGGGTAGCCAATCCGTCCGCTTGCCACCCGAACATTTGTACAATCACAAGGATAATAATCTACTTTTTTAACGATAATGATATAATAGAAGAAACGATAATTCTAATTCATATGTAACCAATTGGATGCCTGATACCTGTAATGATAAATAGGAGATGAAGGAACATGGGGTTAGTAGGAAAAGGGATTAGTGTGATTCATTTTGATGAAACGTATTATGCACAACCAAAATTACTGCAAAACAAACATGAAGACCTTGATTTTCGACGAATGCAGCATGTGAATCTTTTTTGTGAAGAAGAATCTTTAACCATTTTAAAGCAGCGGCTGCAAAGACGGAGCCAAAAGGGAATTACCTTTATTGGCAGTGGCAACTATCATTATATTACTTATTTGCTATTAAAAGAATTGACCAAACCGTTCACCCTCGTTTTATTTGATAATCATCCCGATCTTGAATCGGCCTACAACCTAGATAAAGGCTTGCTCTCATGTGGTTCATGGGTTACACATGCTTTGAAAAAGTTACCGTTATTGCAGCAAGTTGTTATCATCGGCCCAACCACGATTTCTCAACAGCACATCCATCATCATGTTAGCATCTTTCCGTTTGATGGCAGACATGATTATACTCTAAAGTCCATTTTGTCCAAGATTCTCACTCAAAATGTTTATATCAGTATTGACAAAGACGTCCTTCATACTTCTGAGGTCAAAACCAACTGGGACCAGGGGATCATGAATCTTCATACCTTGATAGACTATCTCGAAATGATTGGTAAACATAAACGAATTGAAGGGATTGATATTTGTGGGGAGGAGCAAATATCCCCTGTTGATCTACTTCTCCCAAACTACCAAGCTATGATTCGAAAAAATGAAAAGGCAAACATCGCCATATTAAACACATGCCTTAAAGCAAGTTAACTACATCTTTTTCACAAAAGGAGCACGATCTTAAGGAAAGTGATAAAATTTAGCTAGGATAAATAGGGAAAGAGAAGAGGGAAGTTCATGATAAAAATTGGTGTAATTGGACTTGGAGATATCGCGCAGAAAGCTTATCTACCTGTTTACAGTAAAATGAAGGATGTTGAATTTCATTTTTACACAAGGAATCAAGAAAAGCTAAGAACCATTTGCAGGCAATATCGGTTTAGCCATCTTCATTTTGATCTCGAATCACTAGTAAACAGCGGCATAACCGGAGCTTTTGTTCATACTTCTACCTCTTCTCACGAGGAAATTGTCAGCTGGCTGCTTAATCGTGGTGTTCATGTATTTGTTGATAAGCCGATCACCGATTATTTCGGTGGGGCCAAAAGGCTTGTTGAACTGTCCGAGGAGAAACGGTTAATTCTGATGACGGGCTTCAATCGAAGATATGCCCCTTCCTATGTGCGATTAAAGAAAATCGCTCAGCCCAATATGGTCATCGTCCAGAAAAACCGTAAAAATCAGCCTGATGAGCCGAGAAACTTCATTTTTGATGACTTTATACATGTTGTCGACACGATGCGATACTTATTCCCACATCCAATCGAGGACCTGCTGGTGAATGCTCGGATGGAAAACGGCCTTCTTTATCATGTTGTGATTCAATTTATTTCCCAAGGTGGTACAGCCATTGGGATGATGAACAGAGACAATGCAACGAATGAGGAAGTTGCCCAGGTAATGGGGCCTTTCGAAAAAGGGACGGTTCATAATGTTGCACAATTGATCCTTTCAAAGGATACCGAGATTAGTGAGGTGCGGAGCAGCGACTGGGAGCCTATTTTGGTAAAGCGGGGATTTCAGCAAATGGTGAGCGACTTTATCGATGCTGTAAAGACCGATTCAAGCCCGGAAATTACGGCATGGGATTCACTGGAGACCCATGAAATCTGTGAAGAAATTATTGGAAAGTTAGCAGAAAGCCGTCAATGAAACTCTGGAGTCTCCTCTAGAGTTTTTTTGCTGATTATGGTGAAAATAGTTCGTAAAATGTAAATGAATTGTAAATATTGGTCCGATAAAAAGACAAGTTTTATGATAAGGTCAAAGTAAGGAGAAAGTTTTTTTGAAAGGGGCTAAAGAAAATATGGGAGCGCGTTTAATTGAACCAAATAGTGGGCCAAATATTCAAAAGGAAAAAGAAATGGTCAATAAAATGATTGAAATTTATTGCCGAAGGAAACATCATCGCAATAGTTTGTGTAAAGAATGTCAGGATTTAAAAAATTATGCCTTTATGAGACTGTCATTTTGCCGCTTTGGGGAAAATAAAACAGCATGCTCCAACTGTAAAGTCCACTGTTACAAGCCAGCCTACCGCCAAAAGATGAAGAAGGTAATGAGGTACTCTGGGCCTTGGATGCTCATGTACCATCCAATATATTCCGTTAAACACTTGTTAAATAGATAAGGGAACTAAAAGCACCGGAGTCCCATTTTAAGGGGACTCCGGTGCTTTTTTTATGAGGGAGTATAATATTTTCGACTTTGAGAATTGTCTAGCTCCACAAGGAAGGTCTCGGCAGCATTAGCATCGCACGAAGGAAAAGCGATAGCTTTTTCGAGGAGGCCATACGCCGCTGACCAGAGCGCTTGCGCTTTTCTAATAATACCAGAATTTATATCATTCGACTTTGAGAAATATCCAGCTCCACAAGGAAGGCTTCGACAGCATCAACATCGCACGAAGAAAAAGCGATAGCTTTTTCGAGGAGGCGCCAGCGGCTCGAGGTCACAAGCCAATCCGTCAAGAAGGCTAAAGAACAGCCTTCTCGCCGGCTCGTCGTGTGCTTGTCGCCGCTAGACGGGCGCCTTGCGCTTTTCTTATAAGATAAGAAAGTATAAATTTTCCGACCTTGAGAATTGTCTAGCTCCAGCGCCTAGCCCCTCGAGGTCATAAGCCACTCCTGAATTGAAGGCAAAGAGCGCCTTCTATTCAGGAGCGTCTTATGCTTGTCGGGGCTGACCAAGGCGCTTGCGCTTTTCTTGTTAACGTACACCTTTCATATAGTTTTGAATTTTCGGTGCAAGCATAAATAAAATAATCCCCAGGATGATAGAGGTACCACCGATGACACCAAAATACATCATTTCTGTTTTTTCGGAGTAGAATCTAACGATTTGCGCGTTCACTGCTTGTCCCGCCGCATTTGACAAGAACCATAAACTCATCGTTTGTGCTGCGAATGCTTTAGGAGCTAGTTTAGTTGTGGCGGATAAGCCAACCGGTGATAGGCACAATTCTCCAAGTACACAAACAAAATAGCTAAGCACAAGCCATAATGGGTTAACTAATGAATTTGTCCCGCCAAAGTAAGCCGGTAACAGAATAACCAAGAATGATAAACCGGAAAACAATAGACCAAATGAGAATTTTCTCGGGATCGTTGGCTCACGTTTACCTAATTTCATCCATAGCACTGCAAATAGCGGTGCTAAAGTGATAATAAACAATGGGTTTAGGGATTGGAACCATGCCGGTGAAATATCGATTCCAGCAAAGTGAAGCTGTGTTCGTTTATCCGCATAGTTGGCAAGAATGGTTGAGCCTTGTTCTTGAATCGCCCAAAACATAATGGCTGCAATAAATAATGGAATGTATGCAATAATACGAGAACGTTCCACTGCAGTTGTTTTAGGGCTGATATACATTCTTATAAAATAAATGATCGGGATCAATATACCAAGAATACTGACTATCGTAATAAAGACTCCAAAAGTTAAAATTCCCCTTGGAATAGTAATAAAACAAATGATGGCAATCAGCAATATAGCCAACCCAAACCAAGTAAAGACTTTTTTTCGTTCAGATGGCGACAGTGGGTTTGCCACAATTGTCCCGGCCAGACCCAGATTTTTTTTCTTGGTTAATAAAAATATAACTAATCCGAGGAACATACCAACAGCGGCAATACCAAAACCTAAGTGGAAACTCGTATTCATGATTGTTTTGGAACCGACGATTAATGGGGATAGGAAACCACCTAAGTTAATTCCCATATAAAAAATGCTGAAACCGGCATCACGACGATTGTCAGTTTCGCTATACATATCACCGACAACGCTTGATACATTCGGCTTTAATAATCCCGTACCCAGCACAATTAAAACCATGGAAACAAAGAAGAAAGCAATATTTCCCGGAATAGCTAAGGCAATATGGCCAAGCATGATCAATACTCCGCCGTAAAAAACAGCTCTTGACGTACCAAAAACACGGTCAGCCAGCCAGCCGCCGATAATCCCGGACATATAAACGAGTGATCCGTAAATGGACATAATGGAAAGTGCCAAGGTTTGGTCCATTCCCAAACCGCCTTTGGAGACCTTATAGTACATATAGAAAACAAGGATTGCCCTCATACCATAATAGGAAAAACGTTCCCAGAATTCTGTGAAGAATAGTGTAAATAACCCTTTAGGATGTCCGAAAAATCCTTTCTGAGGTACACTGTCCACAATTTTCTGTCTATTTATATTTGTCATGAAACAACCTCCTTTTTTATATTCTATGATACTTTTATATTTAAAAATCGTCAAAAGCTTTTTTATGGCAATTAAATGACGAACCGCTATAGACCTTGATAATTCAGTATTTAATAAAAATTTCCTTTATAAATAAAAATTTTTTTAAAATAGTGTTACTCTTCCTAAATTACTTACTATTACGACAAATAAAGGGTTATAGGATGATGAGGGCAACCTCATCATTTCGATTCATTAGCAAGAGAAGTTTTCAGTGAAGGAGGGAAAAACAACAAGGCCAGATTGTTAAACTTAATCTGGTTTTGTTGTTTTAGTGTGGTGTAAAATGCAGGACAATTATCGGTTTCGATTGTAAAGGATCAAAAGTAAAATCAACATTACGATATCTAGCCTCGCATTAAAGGCGAAATCTAACAAACCAGTGTTTAAGATTGGAAGTTTGGTGATCAAGATTGCCGCAATTATTATCGCTATTAACGGAATTGCCGCTGTTCTAACACACTTGTTAAGCAAAATGAGCACCCCACAGCCAATCTCAAGCATAATCACCAAATGGAGCATCCTATCTGGATAGGGCAATCCTAAACCAAGAAAATGATTGGCTGTCTCCGCATTTAGTAATTTCATTAACCCAGAAAAAATAAATACATATGCCACAGCATAACGAATCAGCTTCATGGTTGCTAAAGACGTACTCATGTCACATGTCCAACCCCCTTTGTACAACTCTATGCACAAAGATAAACTAACATTCATTTGGTGTCAGGCACCAAAATTTTAAGTATTGCTAATTTTGGGTGTTTTTAGAATACAATATGTGATACAATATTAACATAATATTCGATGTTTTATAATTTTTCGTAAAAATCAGTAAATAACGATAAGGTAGGTGGAAATGTGAATAATGAACCCATTCTACAAATAAAAGATTTAAAGATTTCGTTTCAATCTGGGAAAAGGTTCCTGCCGGCCGTTGATGGAATCAGCTTTGAATTAAGAGAAGGCGAGATTCTCGGGATTGTCGGTGAATCTGGAAGCGGTAAGAGTGTTACCTCACTCGCGGCAATGGGTTTGATCCCATCCCCGCCGGGAAAGATTGAAACCGGTGAAATTATTTTTGATGGAAGAGACTTAAGGAATGCTTCCGAAAAGGACTGGCTTACTATTCGTGGAAATCAAATCTCGATGATTTTTCAAGAACCCATGACATCCCTAAATCCCTTATTTACCATCGGCAACCAATTAATCGAGGCCATACGTATACATACCCATTTTTCAAAGACAGAAGCAAAGGCAAGAAGTATTGAATTGTTAAAACTAGTGGGGATTCCAAGGGTAGAGGGAATTCTCAAAGAATACCCCCACCAGCTCTCTGGTGGGATGCGCCAGCGTGTGATGATTGCGATGGCGATGGCCTGTAATCCAAGGGTGTTGATTGCGGACGAGCCGACTACTGCACTAGATGTGACGATTCAGGCACAAATCCTCGCCTTAATGAAGAATTTGAATCAAAAAACCAATACTTCTATCATTCTTATTACCCATGATTTAGGGGTTGTGGCAGAAATTTGTGAACGGGTGATAGTGATGTACGCAGGTCTTGTGGTCGAACAGGGTGATGTCCGAACTATTTTAAAAAAACCACAGCATCCTTACACGAAAGGACTATTAAAGGCGGTTCCAGACTTAAAAGGAAAGAAAGAACGACTTCTTAGTATCCCGGGAACAGTCCCAACACCGGGAACGGTCGTGCAGGGCTGCCGCTTTGCCGCAAGATGTGCCGAAGTGTTTGAAAAGTGCAAAAGCGAAATCCCGGATTTATATCAATCGGAAAAAGACGGACATGAAGTGCGCTGTTTCCTACATACATTAAAGGAGGAGGGAGATGAACATGTCGGAGTTCCTTCTTGAGGTAAACGGTCTTAAAAAGTATTTCCCCCTTACAGGCGGCCTTCTAGGGAAGAAACAGGGGGAAGTCAAAGCGGTGGACGATGTCTCTTTTTACGTAAAAAAAGGGGAAACATTAGGGATTGTTGGGGAGTCCGGCTGCGGCAAATCGACAACCGGCCGGCTTCTTATACGTTTAATAGAGGCGAGCGAGGGAAAGATTGTTTTTGAAGATCAAGAGATTACCAGCATGTCTAAAACAGAATTACGAAAAATCCGTCGTGACATCCAAATGGTCTTCCAGGATCCGTATGCATCTTTGAACCCAAGGCATTCGGTCGAACAGATTTTAGAAGAGCCGCTAATAGTCCATGGAATCGGGACGAAGGAGGAGCGCAGGAAACGGGTGAAGGAAATGCTTGAGGTAGTTGGCCTAAGCAGTTATCATGCCAAGCGGTACCCGCATCAATTCAGCGGCGGCCAGCGCCAGCGAATTGGGATTGCGAGGGCATTAATGACCAAGCCGAAGCTGATTATCGCCGATGAGCCCGTTTCTGCACTTGACGTATCGATTCAGGCTCAGGTTCTAAACCTGATGAAGGATATTCAAAAGGAGTTTCAACTCACTTATCTCTTTATCGCCCATGATTTAGGGGTAGTTCGCCATATTAGTGATCGGGTAGGCGTGATGTATTTAGGGAGATTAATCGAGTTAGCCGAGAGTGAAGAGCTTTATGAAAATCCATTACATCCTTATACAAAAGCACTTCTTTCCGCTGTCCCCATCCCGGACCCGGATATCAAGAAGGAAACCATTTTAATAGAGGGAGATCTGCCAAGTCCAGCAAATCCGCCATCAGGCTGTGCCTTCCATACACGATGCAGGGAGTGTATGAATATATGCAAAACGACCAGACCAATCGAACGCATCTTTAACGGTCATTATGTTGCTTGTCACTTATATAACGAGTGATGGGCGGCACTTATGATATACAAAAATACAAGGGGGTAAGCAAATGAAGAATAAGACATTTAAAGCGCTGCTAGTTTCTTTACTAGCCATTAGCCTGTTTCTTGTAGGCTGCAGCAGCAAAACCAATAATGAAGCAGGTGGAAAAAAGAAGCCGGCAGAAGGTGGCAGCCCAGCTAAAGACACTCTTGTCTATGGCCGCGGTGGTGATTCTGTTTCGTTGGATCCAATTACGACTACGGAAGGTGAAACCTTTAAAGTAACGATTAATATTTTTGAAACATTATTAAATTATGGGGAGCAAGATACGACCATTAAACCGGGACTAGCCGAAAAATGGGACGTTTCAGATGATGGGTTAACATACACTTTTCATCTCCGTCAAGGGGTAAAGTTCCATGACGGCACTGATTTCAATGCCGATGCTGTAATCTACAACTTTGATCGCTGGATGAACGGCGATGAAAAAAAGTTCCCTTATTACACAATGTTTGGCGGTTATAAGAAAGACGAGGGCCACGTCATCAAAGAGATTAAAGCCCTTGATGACCATACTGTACAATTTAACTTGAAAAGGCCGCAAGCCCCATTCCTGAAGAACTTAGCGATGTCCATGTTTGGCATTGCCAGCCCGGAGGCATTGAAGAAATATGGAGACGATTTCAGAAGCCATCCAGTCGGAACGGGACCGTTCAAGTTCGTTGAGTGGAAACCGAATGATCGGATTGTCGTCGAAAAGAACCCTGACTATTGGGATAAAGGTCTACCAAAGTTAAACAAAATCATTTTCCGTGTGATCCCGGAAAACACGGCACGTCTTAATGCCCTTGCAAACGGTGAAATTGACGTAATGGACGGGTTAAATAACTCAGATGAGGCAACCGTTACCGCTAATGACAAACTTCAAATCATCGAGCGTCCATCAATGAACGTTGGTTACCTTGGCTTAACTACTACTCGTAAGCCATTTGACAATAAGCTGGTTCGTCAGGCAATCAATCATGCTATTGATAAGAAGACAATTATTGAGGCCTTCTATGGCGGTAAAGCAGAGGCTGCCAAGAACCCAATGCCGCCATCCATTGAAGGCTACAATGATGCCATTCAGGAGTATCCGTATGATTTAGACAAGGCGAAGGCACTACTTAAGGAAGCAGGATTTGAGAAAGGCTTCACAATTGACTTATGGGCAATGCCAGTCGCACGTCCATACATGCCGGAAGCTCAAAAGATCGCCGAAGTAGTCCAAGAAAGCCTTAGTAAAATTAATGTCAAAGCGAAGATCAAATCTGTTGACTGGGCGACTTATGTAGATAAGGCGACAAAAGGTGATTTTGACATGTTCATGATGGGCTGGACCGGTGATAACGGTGACCCTGACAACTTCCTTTACACATTGCTTGATAAGGATAGCATCGGCAGTAATAACAATGCACAATACAGCAATGACAAATTGCATGATATCTTAATCGAAGCGCAAACTGTTGCAGATCAAGAGAAGCGTAACGAGCTTTATAAGAAAGCACAAGAAATCATCCATGAAGATGCTCCATGGGTGCCGCTTGTTCACACCACACCGCTTTTGGCTGCATCAAAGGACGTGGCAAACTATCTGCCACATCCAACTGGTTCCGAGTGCCTGAGCAAGGTTGAATTTAAATAGTAAGTGGTAGGGGGGAGGTTGCTTTGCCTCCCCTTTTGCCAACAAAGCGAGAAATTTTTTAGGAAAAATATTTTTTGAACAATTTATCCGCGAATATTTGGATTATATCCGCGAATTTGAGTCCATTATCCGCGAATTCTAGGATGATATCCGCGAATGCAAGCTATTTATCCGCGAACCAAAAAAGAACCGAAAAAAAGAGGTGAATAAAGTGCTAACCTATACAGTCCGGCGGATTTTTTCATTAATACCAGTTTTAATTGGAATGACTTTGATTGTTTTTGCCATCATTCACGCGATTCCCGGAAATCCAGCGCAGGTTATCCTCGGACAAAGGGCGACAAAGGAATCCATTGCAGAGCTGACAAGACAGTTAGGACTTGATCAACCGTGGTACATACAATATTTTGACTATATTAAAGCCTTATTGCATGGAGATTTAGGCGTTTCATTGCGGACGAGGGGTCCGATCAATGAAGAAATATGGCCTTACTTAATCGCAACGATAGAATTAACGTTAGTTGCAATCGTCATCGCGATTATTATCGGGGTAAATGCCGGGATTATTAGTGCCTGGTTTTCCAAATCATGGTTTGATTATGCAGCAATGGTATTTGCCTTAATCGGTGTATCAATGCCCATTTTCTGGCTTGGTTTAATGGGACAATGGTTATTTTCGATAGAATTAGGCTGGCTGCCGACAACGGGAAGAGAGAATGTCAGGGATCCTGTTGCCTCAATAACCAATATTTATTTATTCGACACACTTATACAGGGAAGATTTGATCAATTTAAAGTAGTGCTCCAGCATTTAATTTTACCGAGTGCGGCACTTGCGACTATCCCCATGGCGATTATCGCCAGAATGACGCGTGCCACGATGCTTGAAGTCATGAAGTCGGATTACATTCGTACTGCCAGAGCCAAAGGCTTGAGAATGTTTTGGGTAGTGTACAAGCATTCTTTGAAAAATGCGATTATCCCTGTTCTAACCGTTATCGGTCTCCAAACCGGTCTTTTATTAGGGGGAGCGATTTTAACCGAAACCATCTTTGGCTGGCCGGGAATTGGCATCTACTTATATGATGCGATTGGTTATCGTGATTATCCGGTTATCCAGTCCGGGATTCTGGTGATTGCCGCCATCTTTGTCCTCATCAATTTAGTCGTGGACCTCTTATACGTTTTGATCGATCCGCGTATAAAATATTCGAAGTAAGGAGGGATGTTTTAAGTGGCAGAACTTGCAAAAAATACAGTTGATATAGAGTCGTTACCCGTCGAAGAAAAGTTGGTCCCACCATGGAAAGAGGCATGGCAGTCCTTTTGTAAAAATCGTTTAGCCGTCATCGGCCTAGGGATTGTTATCTTTTTTATCATAATCGCCATCATTGTCCCGTGGATTGCCCCTTACGGCTTTAAAGAGCAGGTCATGTCGGAGCGGATGCAGGCCCCTTCGAGTAAACATTGGTTTGGGACCGACGACTTTGGACGCGATATCTTTTCCCGGGTTTTATACGGTTCGAGAATTTCCTTATGGGTCGGTTTTTTCTCCGTTTTAGGGTCTGTTGTTGTCGGGACATTTCTTGGGATTGTGGCCGGATACTACGGGCGCTGGGTAGATACGATCATTTCCCGTATCTTTGACATTATGCTGGCCTTCCCGAGCATTTTATTAGCGATTGCTGTTGTCGCCATTCTCGGACCGTCATTACAAAACGCTTTGATCGCGATTGCGGTTATCAACGTGCCAAATTTCGGCAGGCTTGTGCGTTCAAAAGTGTTAAGTATCAAACAAGAAGAATATATTATGTCGGCCCGGGCGATTGGAATGAAAGATTCCCGGATTCTCTTTCGGCATATCTTACCAAACAGTATCTCGCCAGTAATCGTTCAGGCCACATTGGCGATTGCCACGGCAATTATTGAAGCAGCGGCATTAGGATTTTTAGGCATGGGAGCGCAACCGCCAACACCTGAATGGGGGAAAATGCTGGCCGATTCAAAAAACTATATTACCAATGCCCCTTGGACTCTATTTTTCCCAGGGATGGCGATTATGTTGACGGTATTAGGGTTTAACCTGATGGGGGACGGGTTAAGAGATGTTCTCGATCCGAAGATGAAGAACTAATAACAGAAGGCCCGCTTTACTTTGGGGTCTCTTTTTATGTTGAAGTATACATTACCGTGCTACCGAGGGGCCGGAAAAAAGAGGTCCACGGTAGCGTATAGGCAATAAAAAGATAGCTTAGCCCTAAAAAATAATTTTTGTCTTATATAATCAGAAGATTTATAATAACCTAAAGATTGTTCGTTTACAGTAGGGGGATGTAAGTGATTAATAAAGAAAAAAGTATTATACTCATCGGTTTCATGGGAGTCGGAAAGACGACCGTTTCAAAGCTGCTGGCTGAAAAACTTAAGTGGGAATTCATAGACATAGATGAAGAAATTGAAAAAGAATTCAATTTACCGATACCGGAGATTTTTAATAGGTTTGGTGAAAAGACATTCAGAAATCGGGAAAAAGAATTAATTGCGAGCCTCGCTGAATCAAAACAAAAGATTATTTCTGTTGGCGGGGGAGCATTCCTGCAGGAGGAAATCAAAAAAATCTGTTTATCGAAAGGGACGGTTATTTATTTAAGTATATCGTTTGAAAACTGGAAAGACAGGCTCAGTCTAATTATCGACAACCGCCCCGTTCTCCAAGGAAAAACGATCGAAGAAATGGAAGAACTTTTTAATAATCGGCAAGCAATTTACAACAATCATCATATACGGGTTTCGGTTGATCACAAAAATCCCGAAGAAATTGTCGAGGAAATTCTCCAAAAGGTGGAATAGAAAGCATGAAAAAAAACATAACAGTCCGTGGAATTACCATTGGGGAGGGGACCCCTAAAATCTGTGTTCCAATGGTTGCCAGGTCATTAACGGACCTATTAGAAGAAGCAGCTAGATTAAAAACACTTGATTTGGATCTCGTGGAATGGCGTGCAGACTTTTTCGAGCAGGTTGATGAGATAGAAAAGGTGAAAGATGCACTTACCCACATTCGAGCGATTCTCAAAGAGACTCCCATTATTTTTACTTTCAGAAGCGCAAAAGAAGGCGGTGAAAGAGAGATTGGCCTGGAGTATTACATAGAACTGAACAAAGCAATCATTGAAACCGGAAATGCGGATATGATTGATATTGAGTTATTTAATGAAGAAAAGGTAATCCAAATTTTAGTTGAAAAGGCCCATTCAAAAGGTGTATTTGTCATCATTTCTAATCATGATTTTGAGAAGACCCCCTCAAAAGAAGAAATTATCTCACGGTTGCGAAAAGCCCAGGATTTAGGCGGTGATTTACCGAAAATTGCAGTGATGCCAACATCTTCTGCAGATGTATTGACCTTGTTGGCTGCTACAAATACTATGTATACCCAATATGCTGACAGACCGATTATTACTATTTCAATGGGGCATAATGGTGTAATCAGCCGTCTCGCCGGAGGGACGTTTGGTTCGGCCGTGACATTTGGTTCTGCTGGAAAAAAGTCTGCCCCTGGTCAAATTGCAGTATTGGAACTAAGAAGAGCAATAAATCTTTTACAATAATTAGGTTGTTATAAGAAAAGCGCAAGCGCCCTGGTCAGCGGCGTATGGCCTCCTTGAAAAAGCTATCGCTTTTCCTTCGTGCGATGCTGATGCTGCCGAAGCCTTCCTTGTGGAGCCTCCAACTGAGATAAAGGAAACACGGTGAGCGCAAGCGAACCGATGTTGACTTATCGTAGGGCGGAGAGCGAAGGCGTCTCGCCGCTAGGGCGCTGAAGCTGGACAATTCTCAAAGTCGAAAACATATAAATTCTGATACTATAAAGAAAGATCTTAAACCTTATCTATCTTTATAAGTATTTTAGTAGTTTATTTATTGACCATGAAAAAAAACGGAAAATATATTGAGCCAATTTAACACTATTGGCTCTTTTTCTGTTTAAATGTTTATTCATTACATGGGCTCCAAATCATGAATGTTTTTTGCCAAGAGTATTTCCTATGAATGTAATCGCTTGCAAATAAAGCCGACTAAAATATCGATAAAGACTGAAAAATTAATCATTTTCCTATTGAATAATTATATATATAACTGTATAATAATTCAATATTAATGAAAGCGTGGGAGTTGAAGAAATGAAAGCTGCAATTATCGGTGGAACAGGATATGGGGCGATTGAGTTAATAAGGCTGATTCATCAGCACCCATATTTAGAGGTTGGTACGGTTGTTTCCAACTCTCAAGCAGGAAACAATTTCAATGACAGCTATCCTCACTTATCAGAGATCGTGGAGCAGCCATTGGAAAAATTCGATGCGGCAGGTATCGCGGAAAACAATGAAGTTGTATTCTTAGCAACTCCATCGGGTGTAAGCAGCAGCCTGGTTCCGCAGCTTATGGAAACAGGGATTAAATGTATTGACCTATCCGGTGATTTCCGGCTGAGGTCCGCTGAACAATACGAAACATGGTATAGGCGCAATCCAGCCGACACTGAATATATTAAAAAGGCAGTCTATGGCTTAAGCGAAATTTATCCGGAACAAATAAAAGCGGCAACTTTAATCGCCAATCCAGGTTGCTATCCAACCGCAGCCACTCTTGGAATTTTGCCCATCTTAAAGGCAGATATGGCAGAGCAGGGGTCAATCATTATCGATGCCAAATCCGGGGTATCAGGAGCGGGAAGGGGACTTTCTCTAACCTCCCATTATACGGAAATAAATGAAAACTTAAAAGCTTATAAACTAGGAGCACATCAGCATATACCGGAGATTGAGCAAGTATTATCAGATGAAAACGGCGCTCCAATCACCATTAGCTTCACAACCCACCTGGTTCCAATGTCCAGAGGGATTATGTGCACCATGTATCTAAACTTACATGAAACGGTTTCAACAAAAGAAATTGTAGAATTATACAACGAATTTTATAAAAATAAACCATTTGTCAGAGTCAGACCTGAGGGAACGATCCCGGCAACGAAAGAAGTGCTTGGGAGCAATTATTGCGACATTGGCATCCATGTTGATCAAAGAACAAACCGGCTGACGATCATTTCTGTCATTGACAATTTAGTCAAAGGGGCAGCCGGGCAGGCAATCCAAAACGCCAATCTAATGTTTGGTTGGGATGAACGGAGCGGTCTTAACCAATTACCAATGTATCCATAATAATTAGATTGAAAAAATAACGCTTATTCCTGAACAAAGGAACAAAAAGGGGGAACCATCATTGGTCCAGGCAACAACAAGTCAAGAGATTGTTATTTTAGAAGATGAGAGTGTCACCTTACCAACCGGATTTAAAGCAGGCGGCTTGCATTGCGGTTTAAAAAGAAAACGCCTTGATTTAGGCTATATTGTATCGGAAGTTCCGGCAACGGCAGCAGGAGTATACACGACAAACGTATTTCAGGCGGCACCACTAGTAGTAACACAGGAAAGCTTAGCAAAAGAAAATAGAATTCAAGCGATCATTGTCAATTCCGCGAATGCCAATGCCTGCACAGGTGAGCAAGGATTAAAGGATGCCTACGAAATGCAATCCCAATTTGCTAACGAACTTGGCATTCCAGCCCATTTAGTTGCAGTTACCTCAACCGGGGTCATTGGCGAGTTTCTGCCAATGGAAAAAATCAATGCAGGAATCAAGCAAATCCTCCATGAAGAGCATGAAGACGTAAATAACTTCCTTCAAGCAATCCTAACAACCGATTTAGCCGTGAAACGAATCGGTGTCCAGTTGAATATTGATGGAAAAACCGTCAGCATCGGCGGGGCTGCCAAGGGATCAGGGATGATTCACCCAAACATGGCAACGATGCTCGGGTTTGTTACAACGGATGCAAACATTGACCATGCAGATTTATCGACTGCCCTAAAAGAAGTTACCAATCAAACATTCAATATGATTACGGTTGATGGCGATACAAGTACAAATGATATGGTTGTCGTCATGGCAAATGGCCTTGCAGGCAATAACGTCCTTACAAAAGACCATCCTGATTGGGAAGTGTTTAAAACCGGTTTAAAAATCGTTTGTGAGTCACTAGCGAAAAAAATTGCCCGGGACGGTGAAGGCGCAACAAAGTTAATCGAGGTTCAAGTCAACGGAGCTTTCAGTACGAATGCAGCACGAGCAGTCGCCAAAGCGATTATTTCTTCTAATCTTGTCAAAACGGCCATCTATGGAACAGATGCCAACTGGGGCCGTATCGTTACCGCCATCGGCTATAGCGGAGTACCGATTGAACCTAACGCGATAAAGGTTTCATTAGGCTCCATTCCGGTTTTTGAAAAGGGCTTGTCGACCTCATTTGATGAAGAACAAGCAAAGCTTTACCTAGAACAAGAGAAGGTTCAAATTTTTGTTGAATTAAATCAAGGTGAATACAATGCAACGGCCTGGGGATGCGATTTAACTTACGATTATGTCAAAATCAACGCATCCTACCGCACATAAGGGGGCACTTCAATGAAATATTTAGTAATTAAGTGCGGCGGAAGTGTGTTAGAAAATCTGCCAAGATCATTTTATCAAGATGTGATTTCCCTTCATCAATCGGGAGAATGGACGCCGGTCATTGTTCACGGCGGCGGACCGCTCATCAATCAATTATTAACAAGCTTGAATATCAAAACCAGCTTTGTCAACGGACTTAGAGTAACCAATCATGATGTATTAGACATCGTCGAAATGGTATTAAGCGGAATGGTGAATAAGCAGGTGGTCCGGAACATCATCGAGGCAGGCGGAAAGGCGATTGGTGTCAGCGGGGTGGATGGCAGCCTGCTGCAAGCAGCTCCGACAGAAAATGCTAAACAGCTGGGTTTTGTCGGTGAAGTCGTTGGCGTAAACCTGGAAGTAATCGAAGGCGTTATTCAGCAGGGGTACATCCCGGTAGTTTCACCAATTGGTATTGATGCAGGCGGTCAGCGCTATAACATCAACGGCGATGTGGCTGCTTCGGCGATAGCCAAGGAATTAGCAGCAAACCTTTGCTTTATCAGCGATATTCCGGGAATTCTTGTTGAAAAAGATGGTGTGAAAACGAAGATTGATAAAGTGTCAAAAGCGATTATTGAAGAGATGATTGACAATCACACTATCTACGGCGGAATGATTCCAAAAGTAAAAGCAGCCATCGAGGGGCTTGTCCACAATATAAGTGAAGTGGCCATCATCAACGGTTTTGAGAAAAATAGTTTGATAGATTATGCCAACGGTAAAGAAGTTGGCACGAAAATTGTTTTAGAAGAGGAGATTGCGTGATGGTGAATAATACAATTTCTCAAATATCGCCGGTTATGCCAACATACAGCCGTTTCCCTGTCACGCTTGTAAAGGGAAAAGGAAGCTATGTGTGGGACGACCAGGGGAAGCAGTATTTGGATTTCACTTCGGGGATTGCTACCTGCAACCTTGGCCATGTCCCAGATGTCGTAAAGGAAAAATTGGAAGAGCAGCTGCAAAATCTTTGGCACTGTTCAAATCTTTACCATATTCCAAACCAAGAGAAGCTAGCCGAATTACTCACAGCCAACAGCTGTGGTGATCAAGTATTTTTTTGTAACAGTGGGGCAGAGGCAAACGAAGCTGCTATTAAACTCGCAAGAAGATACGCAAATAAAGTGAAAGATAGCGCCTCAGCAGAGATCGTTACCTTCCAACAATCCTTTCATGGAAGAACATTAGCCACCTTAACGGCAACAGGTCAGGAGAAAATTCAGCATGGTTTTGCACCGTTAATGCCAGGGTTTAGCTATTTACCTTTTAATAACATCGAGGCTCTTCCGGTTTTAAAAACAAAGAAGCCTGCAGCGGTTCTCCTCGAACTTGTTCAGGGGGAAGGCGGCGTCATTCCTGTAAACCTTGAGTGGGTTCAAGCACTTGCCCAGATTTGTCAAGAAAATGACATCCTGTTAATGGTCGATGAAGTCCAAACAGGGATGGGTAGAACGGGAACATTATTTGCATACGAGCAATTTGGAATTGAACCGGATGTTATCAGCATTGCGAAAGGACTTGGATCCGGTTTTCCCATCGGCGCGATGATAGCAAAGGAAGAAGCAGCGAAAGGCTTTGACCAAGGCAGCCATGGCAGCACGTTTGGCGGTAACCCGCTTGCAACTGCAGCAGGTGTTGCAACGGTTCAGCATTTGGTCGAAAGTGATGTGTTAAAAAATGTGAACGAAATGGCCGTCTATTTAGACTTACAGCTAGAGAGTTTAAAGGATAAATTTCCAATTATTAAAAATATTCGTGGCTTAGGTCTCTTGAAGGGACTGGTTGTCGAGACGAACGCTTTAGAAATAGTTCAAAAGGCTATTTCGCATCGCTTGCTCATCTTAACAGCGGGTCCAAATGTATTACGAATCTTACCACCGTTGACTGTCACAAAGGACGAAATCGATGAATTTACTAAAGCATTGGAAAAAACATTCCAAAGTATAGAGAAAGGCGAGTGAGGATTGTGGAACAAGGATATCTTACTTTGGAAACGGGAGAAATCTTTGAAGGAATCTTGATTGGGGCAGAAAAGGATTCTCTCGGTGAAGTTGTCTTTAATACAAGTATGACCGGTTATCAAGAGATCATCACGGACCCTTCCTACGCCGGGCAAATCATCACCTTCTGCTATCCAATCATCGGCAACTACGGTGTAAATGTGTTAGACGATGAAAGTATTGCCCCTGCACTGTCGGGGGTTGTGATAAGCGACTTATGTGAAACACCGAGCCATTTTCAATCGATTGAGAAATTTTCCGAAAAACTAAAGCAAGCGGGAGTACCGGGAATTGCCGGGGTCGATACGAGACTGCTCGTCAAAACAATCCGCAGCCGCGGAACGGTTAAAGGGTATGTAAGTAGACAGAAGGGAACAAATTTTTGTGCACATGAACAATTTTGGGTTGAAAAAGTATCGACAAAGGAGCCGCAATTTTTCAAAAATAATGGTCCGCATATTGTCTTAATCGATTACGGCTACAAAAAATCGATTTTGACTGCGCTATTGGCGGAAAACTGTGCCGTGACGATTGTCCCTTTTGATACAACGTTTGAAAAGATAAAAGCTTTAAACCCGGATGGTGTTCTCTTAAGTAATGGACCGGGCGACCCGATGGCACTGCAAAAATGGTTTCCGGAAATCAAAATGATCAGCCAATACTTTCCTACATTGGGGATTTGCTTGGGACATCAGTTAATTGCCCTCGCTTACGGGGCCAAAACCGAAAAGCTTACTTACGGACACCGTGGCGGCAATCATCCTGTTAAGGAACTCACAACTGGAAAAGTAAAAATAACTGCCCAGAATCACAGCTATGTCGTCATGGACGAAAGCATTGACGAGAATGTCTTCGATGTTACCTATCGCAATGTCAATGACAGCTCAATTGAGGGCTTACAACATAAACACTATCCCGTTCAAACCGTTCAATTCCACCCGGAGGCACATCCGGGACCAAGTGATACAGAATATATTTTAAAAGGATTTGTTCATCAGATTGCATCATTGGGAGAGACACAATATGCCGTTAAATAAAAAATTAAAAAAAGTACTAGTGATTGGCTCAGGACCGATTGTCATCGGGCAGGCTGCTGAATTTGATTATGCCGGCACTCAAGGCTGTATTGCCCTGAAAGAAGAAGGACTCGAAGTGATTCTAGTTAATAATAACCCGGCGACGATCATGACGGATGAGGCTATTGCCGATAAGGTCTATATTGAACCATTGAATGTCGCGACAATTGAGAAAATCATTCAAAAAGAACAGCCCGACGGATTGATTGGTACACTTGGTGGGCAGACCGGCTTGAATCTAACGGTTGAGCTTTTTGAACAAAAAATTCTGGAAAAATACCATGTGGAACTCCTTGGAACATCAGTTGAGTCGATCAAAAATGGGGAAGACCGTGAGCGATTCCGTAATTTGATGCTGGAAATCGCTGAGCCGATACCTGAATCGGCCATCATTCAAAGCTATGATGAAGGCGTTCAATTTGTCAACAAAATTGGCTTCCCTGTCATCATTCGCCCGGCGTATACGCTTGGAGGAGAAGGCGGCGGCTTTGCCGAAACGCTGGAAGAGCTGGAAATGGTCTTGAAAAAAGGCCTCTCGGCAAGCCCGATTCATCAAGTATTGGTGGAAAAAAGCATTAAGGGATGGAAGGAAATTGAATATGAGGTCATGAGGGATGCAAATGATACGTGCATCATCGTCTGTAATATGGAGAACATGGACCCTGTCGGCGTTCATACCGGAGATTCTATCGTGGTCGCTCCATCACAGACGCTTACAGATGTTCAGTATCAAATGCTCCGTGACGTTTCGATAAAAGTGATTCGGGAACTTGAGATTATTGGCGGCTGTAATATTCAATTCGCATTACACCCTGAATCAAACGAATATTATATTATTGAGGTAAATCCAAGGGTCAGCCGTTCATCAGCATTGGCTTCGAAAGCGACCGGTTATCCGATTGCCCGGATGGCTGCAAAATGCGCGATTGGCTACCATCTGGATGAGATTGTCAATCCAATTACCGGCAATACGTTTGCATCATTTGAACCGGCGATTGATTATATTGTGGTCAAACTGCCACGTTTCCCGTTTGATAAGTTTCCTGAAGCCGACCGGACGCTCGGAACACAAATGAAGGCAACCGGGGAAGTCATGGCAATTGACCGGACATTTGAAGGCGCCCTTCATAAGGCGATTCGCTCAATGGAAATGAACGTATACGGCCTTTGCCGCGATGTCCATCAATCATTAGCGGATGATGAGCTTTTTGAACTGTTGGAAAAAGCCAATGACCAGCGGCTATTTATAATTGCGGAGGCCTTCAGAAGAGGAATCCCGCTTGTACAAGTCAAGCAATTAACCGAGATTGACCTATGGTTTTTATACAAAATCAGTGCACTTGTTGCCTTAGAAAAAGAATTAGCGTCCTATCAATGGAGTGACGTTCCGGAATCATTATTGAAGCAAGCGAAAAAGACTAATATGTCCGACAAGCTGTTAGCACAAATTTATGCAATTCCGGAAAAACAGGTAAGAAGTAAGTTTAAACAACTTAACCTTAAACCGGGTTATAAAATGGTTGATACGTGTTCGGCAGAGTTTGATGCTGTCACTCCCTATTACTATTCGACCTATTATGGGTTTGACGAAGTGGAGACGAACGATAAGAAAAAGATTCTTGTCATCGGTTCAGGTCCAATTCGCATCGGTCAAGGGATTGAATTCGATTATTGCTCGGTACATGCTGCCAAGGCACTTAAGAAAAAGGGCTATCAGGCAGTTGTGATTAATAACAACCCGGAGACGGTAAGTACCGATTATTCCGTTGCTGACCGTCTGTACTTTGAACCGCTTGCTGCTGAGGATGTTCTTCATGTGATTGAAAAGGAGCAGGTGGAAGGAGTGCTAATCCAATTCGGCGGGCAAACCGCAATTAATCTGGCTCGTGACTTGGAGGAAGAAGGAGTCAGGATTTTAGGGACGACCGTTGATAATGTGGACCGTCTCGAGGATCGGAAGGAATTTTACCGGCTGCTGGAAGACTTGAATATTCCCCATATTGAAGGAAAAACTGTCAATCACGCTGAAGAATTAGTCGCAGCGGCGGCCGAATTAGGCTATCCGGTTCTCGTACGCCCGTCTTATGTCATCGGCGGCCAGGCGATGTTTACGATTTTTTCCGAAAAGGAATTAATCGACTATATGAAGCAGCTTGAAAAAAATCCGAATGAGAAAATGTGGCCATTATTAGTAGATAAATATATTCCAGGACTTGAATGTGAGATCGATGTGATTAGTGATGGAGAAAATATTGTCGTTCCGGGAATCTTTGAACATATTGAAAAAGCGGGCGTCCACTCCGGTGACAGTATTACAGTATTTCCACCGATTTCCATGACAGACGAAATGAAGAACACTTTAATCGATTATGCAAGGAAAATTGCCAAAACAGCCCCCGTGATTGGGATGATGAACATCCAATTTGTCATTTATGATCATCAGGTATATGTCCTGGAAGTCAACCCGCGTTCATCTCGAACGGTGCCGATCATCAGCAAAGTGACAGGGATTCCGATGATTGAGTGGGCCATAAGTGTCCAATTAGGGGAGTCCTTAACCAATTTGTGCGAGCAAACCGGCCTGCAGCCGGAACCGGCCTATTTTTCCGTGAAAGCACCTATATTCTCTTCAGGCAAACTAAAGGGAGTCGATCATGTTCTGGGACCGGAAATGAAATCAACGGGGGAAGTACTCGGAATGGGGGTAACGTACCTCGAAGCGCTTGGTAAAGCGATGCCAGGATGGGGAGGAAATTTGGAAGCAGATTATCTTTTACTATCGATTTCGGACAGGGAAAAGTCGTCCAGCCTGCCAATTATCAAAGAGCTTGCCAAAGATTTTAAGATTGCCGCAACGGAAGGGACGGCTGGATTTCTTCAGAATAACGGCATCACAGTAGAAAAGCTATTACTAAATGAACAGGATGTGAAGGACCTGTTTCGAACTCAGCTTTTAAGGGCGGTTATTAATATACCGAATCAAGGTCGTAATAAGATAAAATTTGGTTTCCATATTCGTGAACAGGCGATTCGTTATAAGGTGCCGGTCTTTACCCATTTTGATACGGTGCTGGCAATGATTGAAATGGAAAAGGGATCTTTATCAGATATCCAGGTTCGGACTATAAGTGAATATTACAAAACGGAAGAGAGAGGTGCCGTTTATGTCGGAGGCAACTAAATTACCATTAAAACAGAAGGATTTCCTTCAGCTTGCTGATTTTTCGGGTGAAGAAATCCATTATCTGCTGGAAGTGGCTCAGGAAATGAAAGCTCAGCAGAAACAAGGGATTCCCCATCCATATTTAAGCGGCAAGGTGCTGGGGATGATTTTTGAAAAGTCATCCACCCGCACCAGGGTATCATTCGAAGTAGGGATGTTGCAGCTTGGCGGACATGCGATCTTCTTAAGCTCGAAGGATATTCAGCTTGGGAGAGGGGAAAGCATTTCAGATACGGCCAAAGTACTTTCACGTTATGTAGACGGGATCATGATTCGGACGTTTAGCCACGACTCGGTCGAAGAATTAGCAGAGCATGCTGCGGTGCCGGTTATTAATGGCTTAACAGATCTCCACCATCCAACGCAAGTATTGGCTGATTGGCTGACCATTCTCGAGCATAAGGGAAAACTGGCTGGTTTAAAGCTTTGCTACATCGGTGACGGAAATAATAATATGGCCCATTCTTTATTGGAAGGTGCCGTAAAGGTAGGCATGGATATCAGTATTGCCAGTCCGCCTGGATATTTACCGAATGAAATGGTTATGGAAAAAGCAATTGTAGCCGGCAAACAGACCGGTGCAACGGTCATGGTTACGAATAACCCGGTTGAGGCGATAAAAGCGGCTGATGTCGTTGTTACCGACGTTTGGACCAGCATGGGGCAGGAGGAAGAGACATCGTTACGTTTGCAGGCTTTATCGAATTATCAAGTAAATGAGGAATTATGTAAGCATGCGAAGGATGATTTTCTATTTTTACATTGCCTGCCGGCACACCGTGGTGAAGAAGTAACAGCGGGAGTTATCGATGGTCCGCATTCCGTTGTGTTTGATGAGGCAGAAAACCGTTTACATGCACAAAAAGCAATTTTAAAAGTTTTGCTTTCAAAATAGTCTTTATTTTTTCGAGAAGTAATGTATAATAATACTATCGAATGAATTTTAATACAAATAGAGAAAATAAGGAGCGTTAACATGGCAAAGGAGAAAATTGTATTAGCCTATTCAGGCGGTTTAGATACATCGGTTTCGGTAAAATGGATTCAAGAAAAATACGGCTATGATGTTATTGCCTTAGGTCTGGATGTTGGTGAAGGTAAGGATCTAGAGGCAATTAAAACAAAGGCATTGAATGTCGGGGCGATTAAAGCCTATATCGTTGATGCGAAAGAAATGCTAGCTAAAAATTATATTTTGCCCGCATTAAAGGCAAATTGCTTATATGAAGGAAAATATCCGCTATCATCAGCCCTATCACGTCCGTTGATTTCAAAACTATTAGTGGATGTAGCGGAAAAGGAAGGGGCGGTCGCTGTTGCGCACGGCTGTACGGGAAAAGGAAATGATCAGGTGCGCTTTGAGGTCTCTATCCAGGCGCTAAACCCCGAGTTGAAAGTGGTTGCTCCTGTTCGTGAATGGGGAATGACACGTGACGAGGAGATTGCCTATGCCGAAAAACACGGGATTCCGATTCCGGTTGATTTAGATAATCCGTTTTCGATTGATGCCAACATCTGGGGCCGCGCCTGTGAGGCTGGTGTGCTGGAAAATCCATGGGCAGAGGCACCGGAAGCAGCCTATGATTGGACGAATCCGATCGAATTAACACCAGATGTTGCCGAGTATGTAGAAATTGATTTCGAACAGGGGGTACCTGTTGCCCTCAATGGGAAAAAGCTACCGCTTGTGGAGCTGATTGAAACGTTAAATGAACTTGGCGGCAAGCACGGTGTCGGCCGTATCGACCACATCGAAAATAGATTAGTAGGGATTAAATCCCGCGAGGTCTATGAAAATCCTGCAGCGCTTATTTTAATCAATGCCCATAAAGAGTTAGAATTTTTGACCATGCCGCGTGAGGTCACCCAATTTAAGACACAAGTAGAGCAGCAAATGACGAAAATCATTTATGAAGGGCTATGGTATTCGCCATTAAAAGCCGCACTGGATGCATTTGTCGATGAAACACAAAAGGTGGTCTCAGGCACCATTCGCGTCAAGCTTCATAAAGGAAACCACACCGTTGTAGGCCGTAAATCCGCTCACAGCCTATACAACGAGGAGCTGGCAACTTATACAAAAGGCGATGCCTTCGATCACAATGCAGCAGTTGGTTTCATTAAGCTCTGGGGGCTGCCAACAAAGGTTTACACTGAAGTAAACAAAAAAGCAATGATTTTGAAATAAAGGTGTCAGGCACCATGTGAAAAATTCACATGGTGCCTGACACCGAATAGGGGGAGCAGCGATGTCAAAGCTATGGGGCGGACGTTTTACGAAGGAAACGAACAAACTGGTCGAAGAATTTACTGCTTCGATTTCGTTTGATCAAAAGTTAGCGAAAGAGGATATTGCCGGGAGCCTGGCGCATGTTCAAATGTTAGGCGAGTGCGGCATCATTCCTAAAGAGGATGCCGAAACCATTAAACAAGGGCTGTTAAAAATTAAAGAAAAAGTCGACGGCAATGAGGTTGAGTTTTTAGTCGAGGATGAAGATATTCATATGAATATCGAAAAGCTATTAATTGAACAAATCGGACCGGTGGGCGGCAAACTACATACCGGCCGCAGCCGAAATGACCAAGTTGCAACCGATATGCATCTCTATTTGCGGACCAAAACAACCGAAATCATTCAATTAGTGAGAGAAGTACAATTTTCCATTATCAAGCAGGCGAAGGAGAATATTGAAACCCTCATTCCGGGGTATACCCACTTGCAGCGGGCCCAGCCAGTTTCCTTCGCTCATCATCTAATGGCGTATTTTTGGATGTTCGAACGTGACAAAGAAAGATTAGTAGATTCCCTGAAACGAATTAACTGGCTGCCACTAGGCTCCGGAGCATTGGCAGGGACAACTTTTCCAATTAACCGGGAAAAAGTTGCTGAATTACTAGGATTTGCAACGATTTATCCAAATAGCATGGATGCCGTCAGTGACCGTGACTTTATCCTGGAGTTTCTGTCAATCGGCTCCATTATCATGACCCACATTTCACGGTTTTCTGAAGAGCTGGTGATTTGGTCAAGTCAGGAATTTCAGTTTATCGAACTGGATGACTCGTTTTGTACGGGTTCAAGCATCATGCCGCAAAAAAAGAATCCAGACGTACCAGAACTGCTCCGTGGTAAAACAGGGCGGACGTACGGTAATTTAATCGGCCTGCTGACTGTTTTAAAGGGTCTGCCGCTGGCTTACAATAAAGATCTACAGGAAGACAAAGAAGGTATGTTTGACACGGTGGAAACGCTGGAAGGTTCCTTAAAGCTGTTAGCTCCAATGATTGAAACAATGACGGTTCATAAAGATGTCATGCGCAAGGCCATCAATCATGATTTTTCCAATGCCACAGATATCGCTGATTATCTCGTAAGAAAAGGCTTGCCGTTCCGTGAAGCTCATGAAGTAATTGGAAAAATTGTTCTTTATTCCATTCAGTCCAATAAATTTTTACTGGATTTAAAGCTGGAAGAGTATCAGCAATTTAGCGATTTATTTGAAAAGGATATTTATGAGGTCCTGGCACCGGAGCAGGTTGTTGCTGTTCGCAACAGCTTTGGCGGTACGGCGCCGGAACAAGTTAGACAACAGATAAGATTGGCTGAGGAAAGACTAGATGCCCGCTAACTGGCGGGCTTATTTGTTATAGGTATGCAAAAAATACTATTGACATTAGTAGCAAATTCAGCTATCATTTTCTATAATTATTGGAAAATTAATAAAAGTTTAATATAAAAAACTCTTATCCAGAGCGGCGGAGGGACTAGGCCCTGTGAAGCCCGGCAACCTTCAAGGTACTCCTTGAAAAGGTGCTAATTCCTGCGGATCTTTTTAGATCTGAAAGATAAGAGGAGGAAACTAAAAACCTCTTCTTATCGAAGAGGTTTTTATTTTATAAGGGGTGGAAGATGAATGTCTGTAATAAAGGTAGCCATATTAGGTTTTGGGACGGTTGGTGAAGGGGTTTACCGGACGATTCAATCACATGCGGAAGAAATTACAGCTGTTCTTGGGAAAAAAGTTGAAGTGACAGCGATTCTTATTCAAAATAAGCAGAAGAAAAGGGAAGTTAGAGAAGATGTCCTCCTCACAACAGATTTTGCAGAAATTCTTCAGCTTCCCCAGCTTGACGTTGTGATTGAAGCGATTGTGGACATAGAGCCGACTTTTACGTATTTAAAAAAAGCAATTGGCCGGGGCTGCCATATCATTACAGCCAATAAAGAAATGTTTGCCCACCATGGAAAGGAACTGCTTGGCTTGGCGAGGGAAAACAATGTTTTGGTTGGCTATGAAGCAACGGTTGCCGGAGGAATTCCAGTCATTCAAACCCTAAGGCAGCTTTTAAAAATTAACCGTGTGTCGCTAATTCAGGGGATTTTAAATGGAACCTCAAACTTTATCTTGTCCGAAATGCGTGAAAAGAAGCAGTCCTTTGCTGAGAGTCTCTTGCAAGCGCAGAAAAATGGCTATGCAGAGGCTGACCCTACAAATGATGTTGAGGGTTTCGATGCCTTTTATAAAGCCATGATTCTTAGCAGAATCGCCTTCGGGGAAGAACCTAATTGGCACGACGTGGAACGGCAGGGGATAACCTCGATTACGAATGAGTTAATGGAAGCGGCGGAAAAATTAGGGCTCAGATTTAAACATGTGGCGAGCATCAGCCGGGAAGACGGGCGGGTTGTAGCCGCTGTAAAACCGGTCTTGGTGGGAAACGAGAATCCATTTTATCATGTGGAAGGGGTCGAGAATGCCGTAAACGTGCACTCCGATATCGTCGGCAGAATTACACTGCAGGGCCCGGGAGCAGGCATGTTTCCAACCGCCAGTGCCATGATTGAGGATTTGGTTTATGTTTGCCAGAGTCATTCAATAGAACATATTGGTTCAAGAAAAGAGTGTTCTAAGGGAAAACCCGATAGCGAAAAACCAAAAGAGCATTGGCTCATCCACGGGGGTATAAAGAAAGAAGCCGATTCCGCGATCACCTGGATTGATAAGGTAGCTAAAGATACATTTATTATCGAAGCAGCCCAAAAGGATTTAGAGCAATTTGTTCAACAACAATCGGAGGTTTGTTATTTTTCCATCCTGGGTGAAGTGGATTTACCTGTTTTAAATAAAGCAGCAGTATCAGTCATTTAATCCTTTAATCAGTAAGTTCACAACTTATTCAATTTTCCAACATAAATATGTTAAGAAACTGTGAAAGCCGTTGTTTTTATAGGTAGGGGATAGTATATTATAAGTGTAGAGAAGATGGTGAAACAATTCACAAACTTCCTACAAGAAACAGCTAGCTGATAACCCTTATCAAAAAATAAATCATTTGGAGATGATTATGATGAGATGGTACCAAACCCCTATCGCAGCAGTTGTTTGGACAGTTTTACGGATATATCTCGGGTTTCAATGGATTGTAGCAGGTTATGAAAAAATAGCGGGCGGCTTTGATGCCGGAGGCTTTCTAAAAGGGGCGCTAGCCAATGCTGCGGGGGATCACCCGGCCGTTCAGGCTTGGTACGCTGACTTCTTACAACAATTTGCGCTTCCTAATGTTGATATTTTTAACGTATTGATTCCGTGGGGCGAGCTTTTAGTCGGAATTGGATTAATCATTGGGTTGGCAACAATTCCAGCATTACTTGCCGGTGCCTTTATGAACTTAAACTTTATGTTAGCAGGTACAACAAGCACGAATCCCATTCTCTACACTATCGCCATGATCCTCTTATTCGCCGGTGCCGGAGCTTACTACTTCGGACTTGACCGATTCGCTGTACCGTATCTAAAGGGCTTTTTCAAAAAAAATCAGGCAAAAAAAGTGACAATTAACTAACCATATTTATTATCGAAGAAGCAGGGTAATCCTGCTTCTTTTTTGAAAATTATTTATGTTTTCTTACCCGCTGACTTGCTGCATTTGCTCTTGCTTGTGCCTCAAGATCAGCCTGGTCTGCCATCTCTTGCGAAAATTCTATATCTTTTCCGTCGGACTTCATATTCTTTGGCACCTGTGGAAGGGAGCCTTTGTTTTTATCACGTGATCTTTGTCCGCGTGAACGACCCATTATCGAAAACCCCTTTCACTGATAACTAATGAGAACCGAAAAGTTCCCGTTATTAGCTTCTACAATTAACGGAGGTTCATGAATGGGAAAAACTTCCAATAGTCCGCTCTCGACAACTAAAACATTTAAAGACGTGTCTTTCGGTCCGTAAACCCACCTGCTCGATCTGCCATTTTAAATTCATGCTGATACAGCACCTCTTGTGTGCTTGTTAATGTATATTTTCCTGTCCCCATGTCCTTTTTTTTCTTTCCACCCATTGTACTCATTCCTTTCACCATGCTTATCAACATTTTTACCTTTAACGATAAGAAAGATACAGATTTTCGTAAAAATATTACAGGTTTCCCCATCAGAATATGGTAAAGTATTGTTGAGGTGAGGACATGGCAATTATAACGAAAATCACCACACAGCAGAAAAATCAGGAGCGGTATAACATCTTCATCGATTCTGGCAATGGTGAGGAATATGCCTTCAGTGTCGACAGTGATGTACTAATCAAATTTCAATTAAAAAAAGGAATGGAGCTTGATGACTTTTCTTTATTGGAAATACAATATCAAGACGACATTCGCAAGGCATACAATACAGCTGTTCATTATCTTGCTAGAAGGATTCGCTCGGAAAAGGAGATCAGAGATTATCTCAATCGGAAAGATATCGATGCCCCCATTATTAATGAAGTCATTCATAAATTAACTGTTCAACAATACATCAATGATTTGGAATTTGCCCTAGCCTATGTGAGGACACAGGCCAATACAACAGACAAAGGGCCTGATCTCATTCGGCGAGAATTAAAAGAAAAAGGGATTGCTGAGGAAAGGGTGATCCAGGCGTTAACGGAATTTCCACTCGAGCAGCAAATCGAAATGGCCGCCAAACTAGGAGAAAAGTTTTTCCACAAGCAATCAAAGGATTCACTAAAAATTCAAAAGCAAAAGCTGGAGCAACTGCTGCTTCGAAAAGGGTATTCATTTGAAGTCATTCAAATTGTGTTACAAGAAACGGTAAGTGAAAAAGACGATGACGAAGAACTCGAAGCCATCAGATACCAGGGGGAAAAGCTTCACCGTAAATATGCACAATATACTGGGTTTGAATATGAACAAAAAATGAAACAGGCTTTGTACCGAAAGGGTTTTTCAATTGCCTTGATTGAAAAATTCATATCTGAAAAAGCAAGATCGTGACGCGTGCTGTCCATGATTTTGCTTTATTAATTTTTTGAAAAAAATTATACTAAAATAAAGCGATACGTGGGAGTGAGGTAAATGCGGCAGGAGAAACGCTACAGTGAGATGACCGAACAAGAATTATGGCAGGAAATTGCCGCCCTTCAAGAAAAGGCACGGAAGGCAGAGCAAATGGGGATCATCAACGAGTTTGCGGTTTTGGAAAGAAAGGTACAAATGGCCCGTGCCTATCTTTTAGACCCGAGCCAATTTAAAGCCGGGAAAATTTACGAAATTGATGGTGCTCCCGGGGAATACTTCAAAATTGATTATTTGAATGGAGTATTTGCCTGGGGTTATCGTCTCAAAGGGGATGGTAAAGAAGAGGCCTTACCGATCTCCTTATTAAAGTAAGACAAACCAGAGAATAGCTTCTCTGGCTTGCGCTTTTCAATATTGGAAATTATCATTCGACTTTGAGAAATGTCCAGCTCCAGGCGCCATCGGCTAGTGTCCTTCGCGCTCCTCCCTACGATAAGTCAACATCGGTTCGCTAAAGCTCACCGTGTTTCCTTTATCTCAGTTGGAGCGCTCCACAAGGAAAGCTTCGGTAGCATCAGCATCGCACGAAGAAAAAGCGATAGCTTTTTCGAGGAGGCCATACGCCGATAGGCGGGCGCCTTGCGCATTTCTAATTATTTCCAAACTTGTGGTGATTCGTCATCACGTTCGCCGGATGCCCGCATCCGCTCTTGTGGATGGGTATTAATGCTGCCGTCCGCTCTTCTTGAAGCATACTCCGCTTTCGCCCGCGGTTCTCCCTCTAGCTTATTATTATTTTGGTTGGGGAAGTTGCGTTCCTTATTTCTCATGCTTATACCTCCAAAAAGGGAATGAGAAACGTGAAAAGCAATGCTTTTTCACGTAAAGTTAGTATTTGTTTATATTTTTTATTTATGTTAAAACAAACTGGTAAACGAGGTGTTTGAATTGAACGATTATCATGAGCGGTTAGCGAAATTGCTGCTTGAGAAAAATGACCATCTTTCCTATTACCAAGCACGAACATGGGTTGAGTTGTTATGGGACGATTTTGAAACGACCTTTGCGAGGGCAGGCGAGGAATATATGGGAAGTGAAATGACAGAAAAAATTGTTAAACAATGGATTGAAAATTATGGAGATAAGCTTCATGAATTCACTACAACCAATCCGAAATATAAACATTTCTTGGAGCAAGACAAGAATACACTACATTAAATAGAAACACGTAGAGGACGGTTCATGGGACGTAAAAAGGGTCTGTCCAAAAAAGGCCGTGTTATATCAACATTTTTGAACAGAAAAAGGGGCGTCCAAAAGTCGGAAAATCGACTTTTGGGACAGCCCCTTTAACCATTAACCAGGAATAGCTCCTAATTTTTTTCGTAATTTTTTCTCACTGTACACCCAGCCGGTATAAGATTTAACGGACTTGAGGTCATGATCCAATTGAACTACGGCGACAAATGGGTAGTGACCATTGCTGCGGTAGCGTAAATCAATAAATCTGACTACATAATAGTCTTCAAATTCATCTACTTCCCAACGATACACGGGTGAAAAGGAAAGAAACGCTGAGATATTAGGATCCTTTTTGGCTGCTTCAATGATCGGTGTGTTTGGTACAGGAATCCGTTTAAATCGATCGAGAATTTCCACTTTGCCGTCCACCGATCTGCCAACAAAAAATTTATTTTCATTCATGGCAGCAATACGCCATTGGTGAAACTTCATCGTTGGGGCGATAATGATTTCTTTTGCATCAGGTATAATCGACCTTACTTCCATTAATACGCGCTTTTTAGTCTGATATCGCTTGATATAATAAGCAATGACGATAAAATACACAATTAGAAATGTGAACCCTGGATGTGCTCCCAGTATCCAGGCAATGATTCCCAGTACATGAATTGCAAAAATAAAGGGATCAAACGTATTAATCACACCAAGTGCCAGCCATTTTGAAGTAAATGGCCGCAGTGCCTGTGTGCCATAGGCATTAAAAATATCGACAAAAACATGGATAAATACCGCAGCAAATGTCCAAGCCCACAAGTGTAACAGATTAGCCCCAGGAAAAAATGGGTAAATCACGGCTGTTAGTAGCAGCGGCCATAATAATACTGCCGGGATGGAGTGAGTGACCCCACGGTGGTTCCTAATATAAATGGCATTATTCCTTAATTTTAAGATGGTATCAATATCTGGTATTTGTGAACCAGCAATTGTAGCAATTAAAACACTCGTTGTCATGACATGGCTGCTGGCGACTGCCGGATCAAGTGTTGCCAGCCCGCCAAGCGCAATCCCCATTACAACATGGGTTCCGGTATCCAATCGTATTGCCCCCTTAATATTCTTGTCAAAAACGACAAATTAGATTATCGTTATACGGGTTACTTATTATTATATACCCTTTTCATTGTTTGTTTATCAAAAAGGGAGGAAAAAATTATGGTAATTAAAAATTTGGAAAAAATTAATATAAAAATTTTTCAGAATGATTTAATTTCTTGGTTTAAAAGGGAGCAACGGGACTTGCCTTGGAGAAAGGATCAAGATCCTTACAAGGTTTGGGTGTCAGAAATCATGCTGCAGCAAACAAGAGTTGATACGGTCATTCCTTATTTCAATCGGTTTATCGAATGGTTCCCAACTATCGATGATTTGGCAGATGCTGATGAAGATAAAATCTTGAAGGCATGGGAAGGCTTGGGTTACTACTCAAGGGTGCGCAATTTACAATCAGCCGTTAAAGAGGTTAGAGCAACCTATAACGGTGTGGTGCCTGACACCCCTGAGGAAATTACCAGGCTTAAAGGTGTAGGACCTTATACGGCGGGGGCGATTTTAAGTATTGCCTATGGTCTGCCAGAGCCTGCGGTGGATGGAAATGTGATGCGAGTGATTTCACGAATTCTTTCAATTTGGGAGGATACCGCCCGGCCTGCGTCTCGGAAGGTGTTTGAGCAGGCGGTTCGAGAGCTGATTTCCCATGATGATCCGTCTGCATTTAATCAGGCATTGATGGAACTGGGGGCGTTGATATGCACACCAACTTCTCCGGCTTGTCTGTTATGTCCAGTTCGTGAGCATTGCCAGGCATTTGAAGAGGGAGTGCAACATGAGCTGCCGGTTAAAACGAAAAAAAACAAGACTCGTAATGTCCAGCTTGCTGCTGCAATTTTAGTGGATGACAGCGGTAGAATTATGATTCATAAGCGACCTTCTACCGGTCTGCTTGCAAATTTATGGGAATTTCCGAACGTTGAGCTTAAGCATCCGTTGGAGGGTGAACAGGATTATGTCGAGCAACTTTTTAACACATCGCTCGGATTGAATATCCAATTAGGAAGGATCATTGGCCAAGTGGAACATGTCTTTTCACATTTGATTTGGAATATCATGGTTTATATTGGAAAAATAACGACTGAGTTTGAAGAAGGTGACGAATGGAAGCTCGTTTCAGTAGAAGAAATGGAACAGTATGCCTTCCCTGTTCCATATCAGAAGATGTTTAAGTTGTATCAGCAATCTTTAGAGGAATAAAAAGCTATTGGCGACCGAAACCACCCAATCTACTCTTTTACGGTCGTCAATAACCTAAAATCAATGCTTAAGCTGTTTTGTTCCGCCCCGATTTTGGATCTCATCGATAATTTCCCGATGAATAGTCTGCCCCTCACTGTTAAGATAAGGCATCATTTGCTGTAATGCATGGTGAAAATAGCCCAATTCCTCATCATTCCAATCTGTAATCGACATCATCGACAGCTCCGTCATATCCCGTCCAGCATACATAATTCAAACTCCTTTCAAAGCACTTCTCAACATTAGTTTTTTGTTTATCAATTGTCTTCTATTCATAGAACCGCTAAAATGAGAGCAACACTATATAAGGGTAGGGAGAATTTTATGACGCAAAGAGTAGCATTAATCACAGGAAGCAGCCGCGGGATTGGTAAAGCCACCGCTATTAGATTGGCCCAGGAAGGGTATGATATTGTTATTAATTATGCAAGAAGTAAAAAAGGAGCGCTGGAAACAGCTGAGCAAATAGAAGCCTTAGGGAGAAAAGTGCTAATTGTGAAAGCAAATGTCGGTGATGTGAGCAAAATAAAAGCGATGTTTGCGCAAATAAAAGAGGAATTTGGCCGCCTGGATGTGTTTGTCAACAATGCCGCATCCGGCGTGCAGCGTCCGGCAATGGAGCTTGAAGAATCACATTGGGACTGGACATTGAATATCAACAGCAAGGCACTGTTATTTTGCGCCCAAGAGGCAGCCAAATTGATGGAGAAAAGCGGCGGCGGGAAAATTGTCAGTATCAGCTCACTTGGATCGATTCGCTATTTGGAAAACTACACCGCTGTTGGGGTATCGAAAGCTGCGCTTGAGGCGTTGACAAGGTATTTAGCGGTTGAATTAGCACCGAAAAATATTGTCGTTAACGCCGTTTCCGGAGGTGCAGTTGATACTGAAGCACTGAAATCTTTTCCGAATCGCGAGGAACTTCTTCAAGAGGCTGCTGAAAAAACTCCTGCTGGAAGAATGGTGGAGATAGACGATATGGTTCATTGTATCCTGTTCTTACTTTCTGAGGAATCAAAGATGATCAGGGGGCAAACAATCATTGTCGACGGCGGGATTTCGTTGCTCGTATAATTATTTTGCAGAAGGTTGTGGTCATGTTTCCTTTTTTTAAAAAAATTTTTTAGGATAATCTTCACGAATAAGGGCAAATTAAACTCGTGGAGGTGATAAAAATGGCAAAATTCAATCAACAGCCAAACAAATCTACTTCTGGAACTAACATCCAAGAAGTTAGACAACAAAACGCTCAATCTGCAGGAGCAGGTGCTGCAGGACAATTTGGGACTGAATTTGCAAGCGAAACAAACGCTGCTCAAGTAAGAAAGCAAAACCAACAAGCAGAATCTAAGAAAAATCAAAACGCCGGTCAATTCGGCCAAAGCTAATAAACATACTTATGTTAAAAGGCGCTCATACTTCGGTATTGAGCGTCTTCTCTTTTGGTTTTGTCAACGCTCCGTCAGCATAGACGAGCAAGAAGAAAAAACGCTAGTCGAAAGTATTTCGACAAAACTTCCTCTTACTTTACAGAAGTAGTCAAAGGAATGAAGGATTTTTTAAAGAATACATATACGAACCAAAAAAAGGCGGTGAAGGAAATGAATGATTTTAATCGATTAGTTTCTGAACAAATCGAGACGATGGATAAATTACTATTTCTTCAAGCAGAGATTGAGCGCTGTCAAAAGATAGAGGCGGAACTACTGGCCTTGCAAAGTCAAACAGACCTTGACAGTATCCAAGCCGACATTCAAGAAATGAAAAAAGAACTAAAAGAGATTCAGATCATTTTTAAACAACAAACGGAAGAGGTTATTAATTCCTATCGTGAAATGAACTTGACGCCTACCTAAGTACGCAAATTTTTACAAAGAGCCGTGATAATTATGGCTCTTTTGTTTTAAATTCTGGTCCTAACCGTTATAATAATAAAAAATAGGACTTTTCTTTGTTACCATTTTTTAAAAAAGGTAAGATAGGTTGCAAAGCGTTCGGAAATGAAGGTAGGGGAGAACATGGGCGTACCCATCGAAGGTGAACCAGTACAAATACATAGTTACAAACACAATGGGCACATCCATCGCGTCTGGGAAGAGACAACCGTTTTAAAAGGATCGCAGAATCTTGTGATTGGTGGAAATGATCGCACACTCGTTACGGAATCGGACGGCAGGACATGGATTACTAGGGAACCTGCCATTTGTTACTTTCATTCGCAATATTGGTTTAATGTGATTGGAATGATCCGTGAAGATGGCATTTATTATTATTGTAATATCAGTTCACCTTTTATTTTTGATGGTGAAGCACTGAAGTATATTGATTATGATCTTGATATTAAAGTGTACCCTGATATGACCTTTAATTTGTTGGATGAGGATGAATATGAACGTCATCGTCGCGAAATGAATTATCCCGATGTCATTGATCAAATTTTGAAACGGAATGTCGATAAACTGATTCAATGGATTAGACAACGGATCGGTCCGTTTGCCCCGGATTTTATCGATATTTGGTATGAGCGTTATTTAACATACAGACGGTAGTATCTTGTAGATCAAACAAACGCCTGTTGACCTGTTCAGCAGGCGTTTAACATGTAAAAAAATGAGGGGGTGCTTAGCGTGGATAGTATTCGCAGGTATCTTGCATTTGTTAAACCATACCGCTGGCAAATTATTGCAACCATCATTATTGGAATCATTAAATTTTCGATACCGCTGGCTATTCCAATATTAATTAAGTATGTCGTGGATGATATAGTACAAAATCCCGATTTAGTAGCCGATGAGAAAATTCATAAATTAATGTTCATCATGGGTCTGATGTTGATTATATTTGTAATCCTTAGACCGCCGGTTGAGTATTATCGGCAATATTTTGCCCAATGGACTTCCAACAAAATCTTATTCGATCTGCGTGACGCTATGTATCAGCATATTCAAAAGCTAAGCTTTAAATATTATACGAATACCCGTGCCGGTGAAATTATTTCCCGGATTATTAATGACGTAGAACAAACGAAAACCTTTGTCGTAACCGGTTTAATGAACCTATGGCTTGACATTGCCACCATCATTATTGCCATTATTCTTATGTTTTCGATGAGTGTAAAGCTAACAATTGTTTCTATTTTGCTTTTCCCACTCTATGCCTTTTCCATTCGCTATTTTTTCGGAAATTTACGCAGCTTAACAAGAGTTCGTTCACAGGCCCTTGCAGAGGTACAAAGCTATTTACATGAGCGTGTTCAAGGAATGCCGGTAATTAAAAGCTTTGCGATTGAAGAACACGAACAAGCGCAGTTTAATAAGCAAAATAATAATTTTTTAGTGAAAGCACTGAAACACACAAGCTGGAATGCCAAATCCTTTTCAGTCGTGAATACGATAACCGACATTGCCCCATTAATTGTGATTGCCTACTCCGCCTATCTGGTGATTCAAGGGAACCTGTCATTAGGGACAATGATGGCATTCTTTGCCTATATCGATAAGCTTTATAGTCCATTGAGAAGATTGGTGAATTCCTCGACAACCATCACGCAATCATTTGCCTCAATGGATCGGGTCTTTGAATTTATGGATGAAAAATATGATATTGTCGATGCCCCTGATGCAATTGAAGCCGCACAGGTAAAAGGGGATATTTCGTTCGAAGCTGTTTCTTTTTCTTATAACGAAGGAGAAGAAATGGTATTAAAGGATATCAACATTCATGTGAAAAAGGGGGAAACGATTGCGCTTGTAGGGATGAGCGGCGGCGGAAAGTCTACATTTGTCAGTTTGATTCCGCGATTTTTTGATGTAACGAAGGGAAAAATCCTTCTTGATGGGGTGGATATCCGCCAATATAAGGTACAGTCATTGCGTGATAAAATTGGGGTCGTATTTCAGGACAATATTCTTTTTAGTGAATCGGTCAGGGAAAATATATTACTTGGAAAACCGGATGCAACCGATGAAGAGGTCATTCGTGCGGCCAAGGCAGCCCGTGCTCACGAATTTATTTTACATCTTGCCGAAGGATACGAAACAAAAGTCGGCGAAAGAGGGGTTAAACTCTCCGGAGGTCAAAAACAAAGGATTGCAATCGCCCGGGTCTTTCTAAAAAATCCGCCGATATTAATTTTCGATGAGGCAACTTCGGCGCTCGATTTGGAAAGTGAACATTTAATTCAGGAATCATTAGAGCAATTAGCAAAAGACCGGACGACTTTCATTGTTGCCCATCGTTTATCGACGATTACCCATGCAAATCGAATCGTGTTAATGGAACATGGCCGGATCGTTGAAGTTGGAACACATGATGAACTAATGGCCAAGAAAGGGAACTATTATAAACTATTTCAAGTCCAACAATTAGAACATAAAAAAGCCGAAGCAAATTAGTATGCCTCGGTTTTTTATTCATTTTCATCCTCTTCAATCGAGATTTCATTATGATGATAGGAATGGAAACTGGTAATCAGTATATCGAGATGCTCCACCTGTTCACCGTAATCGATAATCGATGCGATGATTTGCATTGTATGATAGACAAGTGGTTGTAAATCTTTATCGTTTATTTCCGTTTGAAATGTGAGAAAGAGGTTAAATAATTCCTCTTTATTTAAGTAAACATTTTCCTCAGGATACGGAGGAGGTGTTGGTATTTTTCCAATAAACCTTAGCATTAGCTGTTCATGTTGGTATACCAAAGAATCCAATTGCTCTTGGATCGTCTGTTTAAACGGCTCAGAAAGCTGTAACAGTTCATTTTCATATCGATGAATCCTCTTTAACGTATCCAGTGCTTTTCTTGCCGTTGTCGTCATCTGCCGGTAAATAACCAGCTTTCGTGATTTTTCTAAATCATTCTTTTTAAAATACCCCCGCTCCTCTTTGTACATTTTATAGAACAGTTCCATTGAATGAATGTTTTCTTTTAGTTTCTTAATATCTTCTTTAAGCAGTTGATGATCGTAATTATGACGGATGCTAAGGCGAATCCATTTAGTGATTTCTTCAATGGTGTCTACAATTTTAAAATATAGCTTATTTTCATATTTTGGCGGCATAAACACAAGATTAACAATAAATGCGGAGAATACCCCAATCATAATCGTGGAGAATCGAATTCCCGCAAATTGAATAAAGCTGCTGCTGGTTGTCTCCATAATCGAGATGAGTGTAACAAGGGAAAGTCCAATTGTACTCTCAAGCTTAAATTTACGGTGAAGGAGAATCACAATAATGGCTGCTAGTCCAATGACGATAAAGTGATTTCCAAGCAGCAGGACAAAGATAACAGCAAGGGCGGCACCAATCACATTCCCTTGGATTTGATCAACAATGGTTAAATAGCTCCGATAAATGGTCGGCTGAATCGCAAAGATGGCGGCAATGGCAGCAAATACCGGTGAAGGCGAATGCAGCAGCTGAGCTAAATAAAGGGATAATACAATCGCAATTCCCGTTTTTAAAATGCGGGCACCTAACTTCATGTTTTAGTAGTATCCTTTCAAAATGTTTTTATCATTTTACTTTAGTGTTAAGCAATAATGTACTATACATGGATTAAAACATATTATCAAGGAAAATTATATGACAAATTGCAAAATTGTTGCAAAAATGGAGCTAAAAAAGACGCCCGCAAAGAAGTTTACGGACGCTTTTCTTACATAATCCTTATTCTGTTGAAACAGATGGGTCTGCCTGTTCTTTGACAGGGATGATTTGAACGAAGTGATTTTCCGGGCTAGTGACTAATTGGCGAAGCTCCTTTGCCTCTTTATCCTGATCATTCGCTTCCAGCAGGCTGCAATAGTTAGTCAGCAATTCATGAATATCTTGGATTCCCTTTTCCGTTAAATCGGTAACGGATACTTTGGCACCTTTGGCAATCCGACGTTTAATAGCCTCTTTTGTTAAACCCATTTCAGGCTGCTGGCGAATATAGACGACACCACCCGTCATTCCGGCACAAATCCATGGACCTGGGTCACCAAGCACCAAACCGCGGCCATTTGTCATGTATTCAAAGGCAAATCCTTTGATATTGGAATTAGCGCCAATATTGCCATGTTCATCTTTAGAAATCGGCTTTTTCACTTGACCGCCGATGATTAAGTCGGCTCCTGAAAGACGGATTCCTGCGCGGGCATCGGCATTTCCTTGGGCGACGAGGAAACCGCTTTGCGCTCCATAACCAAAGCCTTTACCGACAGAGCCGCCTACAAATTGACCATTTTTTCCTTTAGACTTAAGGACGTGAATCATACCGCCAAAAGAAGTTTTTCCAACTCCATCTTGTCCGCTGCCATTGACGGTAATCTCAATTCCCTCGCTATTATAGGCCCCTAAGCCATTGCCGGGGATAGAGCCATCTCTGTATTTTAACTGGACAGGAGGCAGCTGTTTGTAAGAGCCGTCCAGTCTGCCACGGACACGGTGGCAGGAAACGCGGCTTGCAAGTACGCGCTGTTCTGAAGTAACGCCTGCAAATTCACGCGAGGAATGAAGCTGTTCCTCATGTGCGTCAAGATATTCGGCTCCTGCCGCCACTTGGATTTGTTGTTGATCAACAGACTTGGATACTTCTACTTTTGCAAACTGGCTGATTTCCAGTGGTTTTAACAGATAAGTTAAGCTTAGTTGTCGTTCACCTTTAACTTGCTCTAACAATTCGGAATGACCTACGGCATCCTGAAGATTTCTAATCCCAAGAGTTGCTGCCAGGTCTTTTAATTCTGTAGCAAATGCCGTGAACAAGTTCATGATTCCCTGAACGGCTAAATCGAATTGGCGCGGCACAAAACGGCGCAGGCCATGTTCTTTAGCTTGGGCGACGGATTCAATCTGTGTTGCTATCCCAACATGGCAAGTATCTAAATGACAGCCGCGGCAGGTTGTACAGCCGATGGCAAGCATCGATAATGTGCCAAAGCCAACACGATTTGCTCCAAGGAGCATGATTTTGATGACATCCATCGCGCTCTTCATACCACCATCCGCCCAAAGTTCAACCTTATGACGCTGGCCGCTTTCAAGCAGGGCATTATGTGCGGCTTTTACGCCAATTTCTACCGGAAGACCGACGTGCTGGAGGGCATGGATTCTGGCGGCCCCTGTTCCACCATCAAAACCACTTAGGGTAATAATATCGGCTCCTGCTTTAGCGATTCCGACAGCAATCGTGCCAATGTTCGGAACAACTGGAACCTTGACGGCGATCTTCGCTTGATCATTGGCTGTTTTCAATTCGAGAATCATTTGCGCCAGATCCTCGATGGAATAAATATCATGGTTATTAGATGGTGAAATTAAATCGGATCCGAGCGTAGCGTTACGGGCAGCTGCTACCTTGGCCGTTACCTTTGATCCTGGAAGGTGCCCGCCTTCGCCAGGCTTTGCTCCTTGGCCAATTTTAATTTCTAATAGATTTGAAGAATTTAATAGTTCAGCGTTAACACCAAAACGTCCAGATGCAATCTGCTGGCCGCGTGTCTTCGGATATTTACCGAGCATATCTTTGATTTCGCCGCCTTCACCATTCAAACTGACCATATTTAAACGGTTGGCCCCTTCTGCATAGGCCCGAAAGGCGGTTTCATTTTGCGAGCCGAATGACATCGAGGATATCACAAACGGTAAGTCATGATCACCGACGCGGATATCGACTTCATTTGCCGAGATGGCAGAGTCAGTTTTCTTCAACCCGACTAAATGGCGGATTGTCGTAGGATTTTGCGCTTCCTGTTCAGCGATTTTATCACGATACACACTATAATCTCCAGTTGCGGCCACCTCACTGATAGACTTCCAAATCCGCGGGAAGAGATGAAAGGTTTTTCCGAGACGTTCTTTTTCATTATGATAATCTTCCGCTCTTTGCAAGGCATCAAGCTTCAGCGCCGCAAAATCAGTAGCTGTTTTATCTGAACCGAAAAAGTTAACGATGTTTAGGATATCTGCAATCGACTCATGTAAGCCGATACTTGAGAACAATCGGCCATAACCGCGGAGTTCATGGATCCCAATCGTTGAAATGACTTTTTCCAAGCCTTTAGTTAGGGCGCTATAGAGGTTTTCCAACGGTTTAGTTGAATCACCTAGAACAGTTAAGAACATATAATAAGGGCTGATTAAATCGGCACCCAAGCCAAATACAGTCATGATGTCATGAAGCGAGCGAATCGCTGCCGACCGTAAGAGTAACGAGCAGTTTCTTCTTAATTCTGCTTTGACTAACTTCTGGTCAATCGCCGCTGTGACAAGATGCGGGTCGAGCCAATAGGAACCCTCTTGATGGGCCTTTGCATCATCAAGGATTAACAAAGTCTTACCGGACTGTACTGCCTGAACCGCTTCATCTGCAAGCCTCGCTAAAGCTGTATCGATGTCTTCATTTTTTTGAAAGGTAGTAGAAATATAGGCTGCTAACTTCTGCTCTTGAAAATGCTGGACAATCTGATCAAAGCTTGGTTGTCCTAAACCTTCAGCGCAGCTGAAGCCTGCTTTTCCTTCTAACAAGATTGGTGTTGCCAGTTCAACAACGGTTGCTGCTGCTTGGTTTTCAGATAATCCTGGGCGTTTACCGATAATAACCCGGGTGGAAAAATGTTCTGTTTCCCGGTCTCGGTCAATGGCGGGATTGGTTACAACGGCGACGCTCTCTTTGATATAGTCAGCAATATTAACCCGTTCAGGATTAAGAGCAGCTAGTGGAGCATCATGACCTAGTGAGCGAATCGGTTCAACCCCTTTGGCTGCCATTTGTTCAATTAATTGAATATGGTCACGCTCCCAGCCAAATGCCTTATATTGACCGTTTTGAATTTTATCCGGATAGGCGATCGTAACGGTTTTTTCAAAAACAGGCGGCTGTAATCGCAGCCTCGAACCGTCCAGATGTAACCGTTTGGAAAAGCGCTGATATACTTCATGCTGATAACGAGTATGCTCGTAAACATCTAGTTTATTACCATTCCATTTGAAACCAACCTTTTCGCCCGGCGCTAACGGTTTCGGATCATTTACGTACTCACTTGCAAGAATAATACCTGGTTCAGAAGAGAATAAATAGGAGCTTTCTGTCTCAAGCATCCAGAGCGGACGGAGCCCAAGAGCATCGACACTGAATACCGCTTCATCGCCATATCTTGAGATGATTCCGGCCGGTCCTTGAGCAAAGTGTCCCCATGCTTCGCGAAGATACGTATACAAATCTTGCAGCTCATCAGGATAAGCTTTGATTTCATTAATGATCGGCGGGAATAGTAAATCCATGGCTTCGAATAAGGAATAGCCTTCCCGGCAAATAAGTGTTTCCATCGTTCTGCTTAGATCTTGGGAATCACTGCCGTCTTTTACAAGCGGGACGCCGATCATTTTTGCTTCATCACGAAGTTTGGCAATCGTATTAATTTCGCCATTATGCCCAAGCACGCTAAAAGGCTGCACTCGGAAAAAGCTTGACAGTGTATTGGTTGAATAGCGATTATGGCCCAGTGTCATAGTCGAGGCGACAAGCGGGCTGGCCAGGTCATGATAATATCGGGCTAGAATATCTCCTGCTCCCATTACCTTGTAGACTACATGGTTTTGACTAAGGGAGGCAACATGGATATGATCATTTGTTTCAAAGTCTAGTAATGCTTCAAACAGAAGTTTCGTTAATTCTTGCCCCTTTTTATTGGAAAGGCAGGCGAATTGCCAAAAGACAGGGTTTTCCTGAATTGCGATTGGACCAAGGGCGGAAGGATTTGTTACTTGATCTGATTCAAACACCAGCTCTAATTCATACTTTGAAAGCTTTGCCGCTAATTCTTGTTTGATCGTATTCCAGTCTGCTTTTTGGCTGATAAACACATGACCTACCGCGAATTCCTCGCGCTCTGCAATAGTTGGGTCGATACCTGCTTGAAGTAATTTCTCCTTCCAAAGTTCAACGGGAATGTCGAGATGAATGCCGACGCCATCACCTTCGCCATTTATAAATCCGGCACGGTGATTCATTGTCACAAGCGCATCGATACAGTCAAAAATATTCTTTCTTGTTGGGATTCGGATTTTTTCAAGGCAAGCAACGATTCCACAAGCATCGTGTTCCTGCATATGGAAATCTTTAAATAGGGAAGGGGTCCATCTTTGCGTCATTTATCGGGCTTCTTTTAGGATTCCTAAAGAGAGCCGCTTCACCTCCTATGAGATTATCTTTTTAGCATGTCAAGCTTTCAATCACTTACCAATTTAATTCCTTAATGTGGCATAAAAACTAAAAGGGCAAAAAAGAATAAGATAATAGTATCATATGAATTTTCAGAAATCAAATAAATATTCAGCGATTTGGATAGAAAAATTTAAAATATTTTTTTCCAAATGAAGGTTGAAAGCGTAATATTGAAAACGTTTTCAAGAAGACGATAATAACAAACGGGAGTGTTTTCCACTCCCGTTTGTGCATAAAAAATGCATATTCATTCAGATTTTAGTGTAGAGAATGCATTTTTAACTGCGTGTAAGGTGGCTGCAATATCCTCTTCTGTATGTGCAATGGTGAGGAACCATGCTTCGTATTTGGATGGTGCCAGATTAATGCCTTGATGAAGCATTCGTTTAAAGAACTTTGCAAACATTTCTCCATCGGTATTTTCGGCCTGCTCATAGTTTTCTATTTTTTGGTCTGTAAAATAGACGGTGAAGGCTCCTTTTAGACGATTGATGGTGATTGGAATACCGTTCTCCTTTGCTGCTGCTAAAATGCCTTCTTCAAGCATCGCCCCAAGACGATCAAGATAATCGTAGATGCCGTCTTGCTTTAACACTTCAAGACAGGCAATTCCGGCAAGAATGGAGGCTGGATTTCCGGCCATAGTTCCTGCCTGGTAAGCCGGGCCGAGCGGTGCTACCTTTTCCATAATCTCTTTTCTTCCACCGTAGGCACCGATTGGCAGGCCACCGCCAATAATTTTTCCCATTGCAGTTAAATCAGGTTTGATTCCTAACAGGTCCTGAGCGCCGCCGTACATGAAGCGGAAGGCAGTAATGACTTCATCATAGATGACCAGTGCTCCAGCAGCATGTGTTAACTCATTGATCTGCTCTAAGAAACCCGGGTTTGGTTCGACAATGCCGAAGTTGCCAACAATCGGCTCAACTAATACGGCAGCGATTTGGCTGCCCCATTTTTCCAAGGCTTTTTTAAATGGCTCAATATCGTTGAACGGGACGGTAATTACTTCTTGGGCTATCGACTTTGGCACCCCGGCGGAATCGGGTGTACCGAGCGTAGATGGTCCTGAGCCGGCGGCAACAAGGACAAGGTCGGAGTGTCCATGATAGCAGCCAGCAAACTTGATGATTTTATCACGTCCAGTGTAGGCACGGGCAACACGGATTGTTGTCATGACTGCTTCTGTCCCGGAGTTGACAAAACGTACCTTATCAAGTGATGGAATTGCTTCTTTGAGCATTTTGGCGAATTTCACTTCATGCGGCGTCGGGGTTCCGTAAAGCACACCTGTTTCTGCAGCCTGTTTGATGGCCTCGGTGATATGTGGATGGGCATGACCGGTAATAATCGGACCGTACGCAGCGAGATAATCGATATACTGATTGCCGTCGACATCCCAGAAGTAAGCTCCTTGGGCCCGCTCCATCACGACAGGTGCGCCGCCGCCGACTGCTTTATAAGAACGGGATGGGCTGTTTACACCTCCAACAATATGCTCCAGCGCTTCATTATGTAACTTTTGTGAATTGGGAAATTGCACAGTTTTTTCCTCCTTTTATTAGTCAGTTTTTATTTTATCACTTTTTATCTGTTTTAACTTTTTGACTATTTTATCTGCACAGATGTAAATGGAAAATTGCTGATATCTTTTTTAAAGATATGGGTCGAAAAAATTGCAGATTTACTCGTGGAATTTGCAAATATCCCTTTGAAAATAGCAGATATATTCCCAATGGCAGAAAAATCGGTCCCCATGCTTCAAAGTTGTTTTACCCTGCCTATTTAGCTAAACTATTTCATTAGGTATGTATCTGGAGGTACAAATATGGATAATGCAATTGAAGTGAAAAATTTACGAAAAGAGTTCAAGGCATATTCGAGCCGTTCTGGCTTGAAAGGAGCATTTAGAGATTTGTTTACCAGAAACTATAAAGTAGTTTCTGCCGTTCAGCGTGCCCAGCAAGCCGTTAATTGCTAATTG
>NZ_JADDIU010000109.1 GCF_016464375.1 Bacillus renqingensis | reverse complement strand
AAACACGGAAAATATGAAAAAACAATTTATTTTAAGCATCAATCCTTTCGGATTCCTATCATGCGGAGAAGATGCCCGGATTGTAATAAGACCTTTTCATTAATGCCTTTCTTTACGTTCCCATGGGGAAGATTTGCAAATCATATCTATGAATTTTTGGGAAGATGGTTGATGGAAGGGGTTCCTATTAGTCGATTGGCTAAATGGTTAACGACCTCCTCTATTTCAGTGGTCTCACTTAAAACACTTTATCGTTGGAAGCAACGATTTCAGGGTTTATGGGGGATATGGTGGATTAATCAACGAAAGAAATGGACATCTGAGTACCAAGAAGGAGATGGGTTATTGCCATTTTATCGAAAAGGAATGACTTCTAGCGAAGAGATTCAATTTCTTCTCTCTTTCTTTTTTGGTAGAAATGGCTCTATTCCTTGTAAGGGAAGACTTTTTTCTGAGATTAATCTCCGCCAGCCTTTTCCTGATTGGTAAAGTCAATTGAAGCGTCGGATAATTTGAATATTTTTGTATGAATTTCCTTTTTCTTGCTCCACAAAATATGTCCCTACCTTCGAAGATAAAAATCGAAGAAAATGGGGGTTGTTAACTATTTTATGGAGTGAGAGGGGAAAAAGCGATGGATGAAACGTTACGTAATGAGGTAGCTGCCTTTCGATTTGGATTAATTGCCCAAATCGTACAACGGCAATTACAACCTGGGGAGAGGTATGCCCTTTTGAGGGAAATTGCGAATCAAAGGTACACAATTCCAGGCAGTGAAAAAAATACGGTGAGTGTTCGGTCCTTGGAAAGATACCTACAAGCATATGAAAAGAATGGGTTTGAAGGACTAAAGCCCCAACTTAGAGAAAAAAGAGGGAGTTTACGGAGCCAAGATCCTGAAGTACTGAAGCGCGCGATTGAGTTACGAAAGGAATTACCTAGCCGGAGTGTTGATCAGGTTATTCGAATTCTCGAGTTGGAAGAAAAGGTTCCATTGGGAGTCTTAAAGCCGCGTACTTTATCTCGTTATTTTCAAGAAATGGGTTGGAGTAAAAAAGATATTTACCGTGCGGTAAAGAAGGAGTTTCGTCATTTTGAACATGGAACACCGAATGATTGTTGGCAGGCCGATACGCAGCACACCTTATATTTGCCAGATCCCCGGAATCCAGAAAAGCGGAAAAAGGCTTATCTTATCGCGATCATTGATGATC
>NZ_JADDIU010000108.1 GCF_016464375.1 Bacillus renqingensis | reverse complement strand
ACCGAATGATTGTTGGCAGGCCGATACGCAGCACACCTTATATTTGCCAGATCCCCGGAATCCAGAAAAGCGGAAAAAGGCGTATCTGATCGCAATCATTGATGATCACAGTAGAAGAATTATGCATGCGGAATTCTTTATGGAAGAAAAATACCCCCGCCTCGAACGTTGTGTTCAAAAGGCTGTATTAACATATGGTGTTCCTAACCTCTTTTTCTGCGATAATGGCTCAGTGTATAGTGCCAAACAGTTTCAAATTATGTGCGCAAGAATGGGAACGAAACTCATTCATGCCAAGCCATATTCACCGGAATCAAAAGGAAAAATTGAAAAATTTTTCCAATTTGTTGATAGTAGTTTTACCGGAGAAGCGAATTTGTTAATTAATCAAGGAAAGCTCACGACATTAAAACAATTAAATGACTACTTGCGTTCTTGGCTGGAGGCGTATGACAACCGCGTTCATCGCAGTACGAAGGAGACCCCCAAAAAGAGATATGAGGTACAAGCAGAACATACTCGTCATCTACCGGCGGAAATGTTAAAGGAGATTTTCCTTTGGGAAGAAGACCGGACCGTTCGAAAAACAGCGATTATTGAACTGGAAGGAAATCGATATGATGTGGATTCCTCCTTACGCGGTAAGCGAATTCAAATTCGTTATAATCCGTTTGATTTATCCACTATTCAAGTGTGGAAGGATGACGAGCGCTTTGAGGATGCGAAGCCTGCAGTACTTCGCAACCAAAGCCACTCCAAATTACCGGATGATGCAGATGATGATCACGCGCCTGTTGCAGCCTCTAATTTCTTGGAACAATTGAAGAAAAAACAAGAAGAAGAGAAACGAAAACAAGTGGGTACCACCAGTTTTGCCATGTTAAAAGAAAAACAATCAAGGGGGCATGAAGAATGTTAGACTTTTTTGAAATGAAGGGTGTCCCCTTCACCCGTGAAATTTCACCTAAACACCTGTACGATTCCTCCTGCCAAAAGGAGGCTGCCGCCCGATTGGAATATGCAGTGAAAAACCGTCAATTTTGCCTTTTAACTGGTGAAGCTGGAACGGGGAAATCAA
>NZ_JADDIU010000107.1 GCF_016464375.1 Bacillus renqingensis | reverse complement strand
GGAAAAATAGTCTGGGATAATGTGCTGATTCACACCAATTGTTTATAAACAACACTTAACGACTTTTCAAAAATTGTGTGGGGAATTAGGCTTAGGAATTGACGCTCCCATCGCCATGTTTTTTGAGGAACAAAGTTTACTTCATCGTCAATTCTCTGAGGGGTTTTGTTTGGCAACAAAGGTTACTACATCATCTGACATCCAAGAAAAACTTTTAATGCGAGAGGATACTCTAATTGAAAAACCGAGGTTGGTTGTTCGAGCCGCTGGAGAATATCTTGTTTATCTAACTGCCTTTCCTTTAGAACCCCAAACTCAAGATACTGAGGAAAATGACATTGTCATGAATCTCATGATAGCTGGTCAAAACGCTGCTTTTACTTTGGCTTTACGTGAAGGTTTTTCCTCTAAAATGGGTCTACTACAAGTCCCACTTGTTGCACTGGCTCAAGAAGACGGTCGCACTTATTTGTTTTCTGAGTTATCTTTTTTTAAATTGCAAGGCTAAACTTACTTATTTAAAAATAGCAATAAGTGACTAAATAATTTCCATAAAGGAATGTTCACTCGTTGATTGAAACAATACCAAGAAATTGTCTTAGCTGATAAAATAAATTAGTTTAGCTATCAAATAGGATTGTTTTTTGGTACGCCATATATTGCACCTTGGTTTACCACAGATGCTGAGGCAATAAAGCAAATTGTTATTGCGCTAAGAATTGACGCTTTTAATCAACCAGGACTAGCTATCAGTCTAATATTAGCTGGCGTACTCCAAGGAATGGGAGATACTAAAACCCCATTATACAGTACTGCATTTGGAATGTGGGTCACACGCATATTAGGTGTAATACTTTTAGGGAATATATTGGATTTAGGGATTGCTGGAGTGTGGTTAGCAATTGGCATGGATCTATATATACGTTCACTTTTTTTAATCTATCGTTTCAGACGAAATATCCAAATTTTAAATAACAATAACGAAACACCTTCCTAAACCAATGATTTTTTATCGCTGGTTTTTGCCATTTAGCGATTAAAAAAATTGCCATATAAATAGAAAAGTAACAATAATTACAGAAGTGAGATGATACTGTATGAAAATTGCGAGAGGTAGGGAATTGCTTACACCAGAACAGAGACAGGCCCTTATGCAAATTCCTGGAGATGAGTGGGTGCTTGGAACCTACTATACTTTTACCAAACGAGATTTAGAAATTATAAATAAACGAAGGAGAGAAGAAAACCGTTTAGGGTTCGCCGTTCAATTAGCCGTTCTTCGGCATCCCGGTTGGCCATATACTCATATCAAAAACATCCCAGATTCAGTCATACATTATATATCGAAACAAATCGGTGCCACTCCATCTTCGCTTAGGCTTTATCCTCGAAGAGAAAATACACTTTGGGATCATTTGAAAGAAATACGAAGTGAATACGACTTTGTAACTTTTACCCTAAAAGAATATCGAATGACATTTAAGCATCTTCATCAATTAGCTTTGGAAAATGGTGATGCCATTCATCTACTACATGAATGCATAGATTTTCTAAGAAAAAACAAAATCATACTGCCTGCTATCACTACACTCGAGAGAATGGTGTGGGAGGCAAGGGCAATGGCTGAAAAGAAGCTATTTAATACGGTTAGTAAATCTTTAACAAATGAGCAAAAAGAAAAGATTGAAGAGATCATTACTTCGCAGCATCCATCCGAATCCAATAAAACGATATTGGGTTGGTTAAAGGAACCACCGGGTCATCCTTCACCCGAAACATTTCTAAAACTAATAGAACGACTCGAATACATACGAGGAATGGAATTAGAAACGGTACAAATTAGTCATTTGCATCGCAATCGCCTGTTACAGCTATCTCGCTTAGGTTCAAGATATGAGCCTTATGCATTTCGTGACTTTCAGGAAAATAAACGATATTCAATATTAACCGTCTATTTATTACATCTTACTCAGGAGTTAACAGATAAGGCGTTTGAAATTCATGATAGACAAATACTTAGCCTGCTGTCAAAGGGACGAAAAGCTCAAGAAGAAATTCAGAAAAGGAATGGTAAGAAAGTCAATGAAAAAGTAATTCACTTTTCTAACATAGGCCAAGCATTAATAAAAGCGAAAACGGAAGGGTTAGATGTCTTTGAGGTTTTAGAGTCCATTATTGAATGGAATTCCTTTGTCACATCAGTAGAAGAAGCCCAAGAACTAGCCAGACCTGTTGATTATGATTATCTGGATTTACTCCAGAAGCGTTTTTATTCCCTTAGAACCTGCATTCCCGGAATTTATAACGATGGCGGT
>NZ_JADDIU010000106.1 GCF_016464375.1 Bacillus renqingensis | reverse complement strand
GCTTTGGATCCAAATTATTTAGTTCCATATATATAAAACTGAAATAAAATTTTTTAAAGGGGTGGTTAACGATGGCAATTATTGTAGAAAGTGAACTGTCGAAGTCTCGGTTGCTCCGAGGAGTGTCTAAGGATCTTAAGCATCACACCCATCTATTTGGTATTTTTAATGGGAAAAAGTTTGATTTTGATGGTGGTGGCAATGGGAAACCGTACGAAGGTAGACTTTTTTCGCATTTAAATTCAACAATGGGACCTGTAAACTTCCAGCCGCATTTACTTAGCCCAATTATGATTATGGGCTATCCTACCTTTAGTAAATACCAAAAAGGCGGGTACGATCTATTCAAGATTTCCAATGGCTACACTTATACTCGCTCACTGAAATTTAGTTGCGGGGGAACAATGGAAACTCATCATGACATTAAGCGTACGGATGATGGACTAGAAGGTGAATTTGAGGTTACGGAGGCCAACCTTGATTCTCCTAAGATTGTTGACATTGAGCCTACTGTGGAAACGTTCTTGCCGGCTGGTCCAGGAAAAATAAAAAGTCATTTTAAGGTTCGATGGATTACAGAAGACAATGACATTTATTCGGCTGATGTGGATAGTGAATATCAATTAAATCATTCTCTGGAACTGCCCTTTCCCCATTTCCGGCTTGTAAATTTCGAAACTGATCACACGGACACCAGGCTTAAACAAGATGAAATATTGACGGTCATTAACGACTTTGATCATGTAAATCAGGTAATTTAGGAAAAGACACTATAATAGGTTGTTGACAGATTCGTCAGCATCCTTTTTATTTTATACAGGGTGGTCATGATGAATTCTCCATGCAAAGAAAAGAAATCAAATAAAGAGGCTGTGAGGCCTTTCTATAATAACTTTCCACTATTAGCGCTATGGGTTGGGCAAGGTCTGTCCAGCGTGGGCTCCGGAATTTATACGGTGGCCTTGGCATGGACTGTTATAAAAGCCACGGGATCTACTCTAACAATGGGAACAGTTCTTATTTTAACCCAGTTGCCAGTTATCATATTTTCCTTCTTTGGTGGTGCAATTGGTGACCGTTTGCCTAAAAGAACAATTTTGATCTTTATAGACGGATTTCGGACAATCATTGGAATTGCTTGGGGTATGTCATTGATTTCGAGATTTCCAAGTATCCTTGAGATATATATTTTTTCTACACTCTTTGGGTTGTCACAAGCATTCTTTAAACCAGCATATAACGCATTTTTACCAGAGTTAATTCATGAAGATCAGATCCCACGAGCAGTCGGAATTAACCAATTTATTATGAGATTTACACATATTATTGCTCCGGCTTTAGGGGGTGTATTAGTTGCGGCATTTTCCTTTGGATTAGTTGTAATCGTTGATTCACTAACGTATGTTGTTGCCTTTGCATTAAATTTTTTATTGCCATCAATTAAATACAAAAAATCTGGTCAAAGTTCGATATTGAAGGATATTCATGTAGGATTGGTTTATTTCTACCGGAAAAAAATAATTTTTTGGTCTGTGGTATTAATTACGTTTGGCAATCTTTGCGCCATTACATTGGACGTCAATTTCCCGAAGTTTATACAGGACTCACTGAACTGGAATGCACAAACGTATGGTTTTGTAATGTCAGGCTATGGTTTGGGTGCTGCTATTGCATTCTTATTTCTAGCCATTGTTTCCTTGAAAAGATTTAGGGGTTTAATTTATCTATTAACTCTTTTTCTGGGTGGCTCATTTTTTTTGTTTATTCCCATTGTGTCATCTAGTTTTGAAATGTATTTAATTTTGGCCTTTATAGGAATTTGCTTTGGGCTGACGGGAGCTATAAGTATTACCATAGTTCAGCAATTAACGGATCCGATATACAGAAGCAGAATTATGGGAATCACCTCAATTACAGGTGCCTTAATTCCTATTGGATTTGCTATTTGGGGAGCTTTAGGTGATTTGATCAGTGACTCATTAATTTTTATAATATCAGGGTGTATTATTGCTTATGTAGCTATAATGGGCTTTTTCACACCCCTTAGAAAGGCCGCTTAATCATTTTTAGGCCATGTCACAAAAAAGAGAACATCGGCCATTGAAATCACTGCTCGTTATACTTAAATTAGTAGGAAAAGAAAAAGCTGTTCATCGTAGTTTACTAGGGGTTAATAGTATTTTAGGCTTTACATGGAGTGGTGGCATGATAGAGATGCTAGCTCGACTCCATTTGGTTTTGGTTTCCCTAAACCCACTAGCTTTAGCCGAAACAGTCGGCTTTCCAGCTGTAAATAGAACCTATATCAAGGAAGCTAAGAATGGATTTGGTTTGG
>NZ_JADDIU010000105.1 GCF_016464375.1 Bacillus renqingensis | reverse complement strand
TGAACCGCCATCGTTATAAATTCCGGGAATGCAGGATAAATGCTAGCTAATACTTCACTAAAAACGTTAATATCTTATTTTTTTCAAAACTCATGTTTCGAAATCAAATCGTTAAATATGACAATCTGATGCCCTTGATTTTTTATCAGATAAATACAGGCTGATGGTCGATTTCATACCATTCTCTTTGATTAAAGTCTGGAAAATCTTTTTCATAGAGCCGAATATCGTTTTGATTATCACATTCAAGCCATAACTCGTCCGTAGGAATCATGTCTATTTCGTAACCCAACGTCAGCATATACTGTAAAAGTGTCGTCATATCCAATTGCTCTAGGGGTTTTGGCATAGGTATTTTCACCGTAATTTTGACATATTTCCAACCAGTCGGTGTGAAACGAAGCACCCCCATGTATTGTCCTTGAACACCTTCTTTTGTGCATGGCTTCCAACCAATCTAAATTATTTCACTATTTTAATCCTAAATATAAGAAAATACCGACTTTTCTATTTAGCTCTCGATAATATTTTCTAAATCGCTATACAATTGCCTTTGCTTACGATTATCGAGAATCCCATATTTTAAATTGCAAACTTTGGGTATCGACCTGAAAACATTTGAAAAATTATTTACATCGATCAATGGATCATTTAACTCATTGAAAAATGGTGACCAGGTATAGTTATGACATGGGTAAAATATTGATTTTTCCAGTATCGACTTGCCACTATTTTCGTCGCTAATTTCAATAGAGTAATCCGTTCTAGACAAATCAATTGATGGAATTATAATCAATTCAAGCTTCGAGCTAAACGATGAATGATGCTTTGAAAAAATACTATCCAATAATTTAGGTAGAATCTCGAATTTGCTATTAATACTATTGTAAAAATACTCTTTATGGTTATTGTGATAGTTAATTAAAGATTTATTGTTTTGAACAGTCTTTTCGCTTAATCTCATACATTGAGGAAGAACGGTTAAAATGATAGAATCACTTTCTTCATTACATAATACGGCATCATTGCCAATATAACTTGCACCACTTTCTAACAGGTGACATAACAAAGTAGATTTGCCAGCACCTTTAAGCCCTGGCATTAAAATACCTTTATCATTTATTGAACATGCGGAAGTATGCATGGTTATATATCCTAATTCCTTATAGTGTGCAGCTAATGGTTCTCTTACAAGATTTCGGATATAGCTATATTCATTTAATTTATGCTCGTGGTAAAAATGTGTAGTCTTAGTTTCTAAATCAAAACATGTCAAACAATCTAACCATTCTAAATCATGAACATAATAATGCTTTTTGTTAATTACTATTTTTTTTACTGGTGCATATTTGAATAATCCTGTTGGTGATCGTTTCAACTCATTAATGTCGATTATATCTTTTATAGAGGAAACTTGATGAGATACTACCGACCATCCTTCAACGGCATCCGAAGCATCACAAACAGTCCAAAAATGTCCAAAGCAATTTTCAATATCATCGATTTCTTCGTTATCAGATGAATAAAAAGTAACATATAATCCTTTATGTGTGATGCAAACGGATTTCATATCATTAGTCATAATAATTTCTCCTTTTCAATACTTGCCTATGCATAAGAAATATCATTTATTAAATTTAATAAAACTCAATAGCTAAGCTTGCAAGAGTACATGATCAGTTCACCAATTGCCCGCCAAAAATTACTTAAAAGACCCGTTTTTTATACCATATAGGACAAACCGACTTATAATGGATAGCAAACCACTATTAATAGCCAATTTTTTATCCAGTAATTGTTCCACTTCTTAGCGTTAATCAGCGATGTTGTTTTGCCACTTTAATAGAAATGATTCCTTTTCTTCCTCACTATAAAAGTGATCCATGAACCGATTCCCTTCATAGTATAGTGAAACGATTTTACAATAATCTAATAATCACATCAAAATCAAGGAGATTTCAACACTAATTAAACTATTATGTTTAAATCATATAACAAAATCCTGGAATTTTCTACAAAAAAGATTTTTTTTTACAATAATTCTGAAAAATTTTTTAATGCTTTAGAAATTAATTCATTTAAGGATTTTTTTATTAATCCGAATCTAGATGGAAGGGAAGAGCTATACCTCTTTCGATTCGTATTATTAGTAATAAATCTTTCACAACCTCGAATACTCTTATTTCACCCATTTCTCTCAGATGGTTTAATGATGAATCTTTTTTTATATGTAATTCTGCCACATGAGGAATGTCCCTTAACATACGTTCTTCACTAAATTCACACTACTTTTAACCGATAGTAAATAGAATTCGTATAAGCTTGTTACATATTACAATCAGCGAATGCATCATTTTTAAGGGTTATTTGGGCGTCTTGTAAAATACTAATGTATTGAAAAGCTGTATTTTTAGCAATCAAAGGCATGGCAACTTGAAAGAGGAGAGCTTTTAAAGTCTTCCTTCCTCTATTGGTAATTTTGGTTTGTCCTTTGTGCTTTCTTGATGTATTTTCCTTTAGACTAAGCCCCGATAATTTGATAATCTGTCTTGGCTGTGAGTAATAACTTAAATAATGGATGAATTCGTTTCCGGATTTCCATCTCTAAAATACTTATTTTAAATTTAGATCCGCTTGTGGTTCTCTTAAACATTAATATTCTTGTAGCGGTAGACCTGACATTCAACCCGAAATCTTTCGCTCCATAATTCTCACTCTTGAAAGAAAGCTAACTTAGTGTTCGCAGCCTGCCGCTATGTCGCTATTTAA
>NZ_JADDIU010000104.1 GCF_016464375.1 Bacillus renqingensis | reverse complement strand
GGCAATATCTAATTCCTGTTTTCTACTCTACTATATAGTCCTTTTAGAAAATTGGAACACAAGTTACCAAAAGGCAGAAAGGGTTCCTCCTACTGAACAATCCATCCGGGAATTTGAAGGCAGTCCCACATTATCCAAAAAAATATCTATATGGGACAAGGGGTTAGCTTCAATGGTTGCGGTATTTGGCAGGCTTTCATTGCAAAACGTGCCCGTGCTCCCAAAAATAAAAACAACAAAATTGTCTATAGAATTTAGACAAGTTTATCAATTTAGAGATTGCGGGCAAATTGTAATATATACTTATATAAATATACGAGGAGATTTTAAAATGATGGATATAAAAGTTGAAACGATTTATGGAACATATATCGGCAGGAAAAATGAGAACGATGTCATTTCGTTTAAGGGGGTTCCCTATGCAAAACCCCCTGTCGGCAATTTCCGATGGAAAGCACCCCAAAAGCCGGACAGAGGTCATGCTGTGATAGAAACCTATGAATTTGGGCCTTCTTGTGTACAGCCAATCGATGAAATTGAGACCGCATCTTTGCATATACAGGGAGAGGATTGCCTAACATTGAACATTTGGACGAGAGAAACAGGTGAAGCCCAAAAACCGGTTATGGTCTATATCCACGGGGGAGGCTATATTGGAGGGGGTTCTTCTGATCCGCTCTATGATGGGGCAAACTTTGTAAAAAGGCACGATATCGTATTTGTATCCATTAATTATCGGTGCAATGTACTTGGGTTTATGGATCTTGAAGAAATTGGAGGACAGGCATATAAAGATAGTAAAAATTTGGGGATATTAGATCAAATTTGTGCGCTGAAATGGATCAATGAAAATATTCATTTGTTTGGCGGAAACGCAGAAAACATCACCTTATTTGGAGAATCTGCAGGAAGCGGAAGTGTATGTCTGCTCCTAACAGCGCCAGGAGCAAAAGGTCTTTTTCATAGAGCCATTGCAGAAAGCGGTGCACTTATTATGCATAAAAAACCTGAAAAGGCAAAAGAGTATACGCGCCATTTTTTAAAACATACGGGTGTGGATACGATAGAAAAGTTATTATCCTTAAGTGCTGATCATATTAGAGATGCATGTGTCAATCTAATGGAGGAATTTGGCTATAAAAGTGAAATTATGTTTGCACCTGTTGCAGACGGCAGGATTATACCATTTGATCCGTATGAAAGCATAAGAAATGGATGTGCAGCAGGAATAAACCTTATCGTTGGGACGACTGCAGAAGAATTGAATTACTGGAAGCTCTATTATGATGATATTGAAAAAAAGATACAACAGTTCATGAAAGACCAATTCGACGTAATGCCGATTGATATCCAAAAATATCAAAAGGAGATGTCGGAATATCTGGCAATAGAGTCGGAGCTGTCTTTAGGGGACCGGTATATCACATTAGCAGGTGAATTGATGTTTCGAATCCCATCTATCAGGCTTGCTGAACTGCAGTCAAAATATGCTGATACATGGATGTATATTTTTGAATGGCCATCCGAAACGGAAGGAATGGGTGCAGCTCACGGAGCTGAGCTTCCCTTTGTATTTCACAATATAGATGAAGAATATATCATGAAATTCATAGGTGTGCAGCCTCCCGAATCGCTTGGCGATAGCATGCAGGATGCATGGGTTGCATTTACAGTTGGAGGAGATCCGAATCATCCCGGTATTCCGGAATGGCCACAATATGAGGCCGAAAACAGATATACGGCAATTATTAATGAAAAGTGGCGTATTGAACAAGACCCTGGCAAGGAAGCACGGCTATTATTAAGAAGAATATTCGAATAAGGAAATACGAGTCTTTACCAATAATTTTTTTCTTAAAAATTATCTAAATTTTTCGAATATAATGTTTACAGTACAAAAAAACTGATAAATAGGAAGGTTAGACAGTTTTGTATTTCGTTGAAACCCTCCATTACTATCGTGAATTTCACCAGCGGATTGGGTAAATAGATTAAGACAAGTGCTGATGATACGCCTGTTTGTTTAAACATTATTTTTTAGGGAGGATATCAAATGAAAAGTGAAGGTATGGCAGAGGTAGAAACAGATTTCGCCGAGGAAAGCGAGCTTCGCAGCAAAAGTATTACAAAATTATTTTGGAAATATAGTTTGTTTGCTTTAGCAGGATTATCTTTTCAAATTATTCAAACTTTCTTAGACGGGGTATTTGTAGGAAATGGAATCGGACCTGATGGACTTGCTGTTATCAGTATTACCAGTGTACTGTGGCAGGTTGCTATTGGTCTGTTTGGATTGTTTGGTATTGGAGGATCCACACTGGCTGCGATTAAGCTTGGAAACGGCGATAAAGAAGGAGCAAGAGAGGTTTATGGCAATATTATGATTTTTTCTTTTGTATTTACTACTATTCTCAGCTTTATTATCTTTCTAAATCTTGATAAAATTTTAGTGTTTATGGGCGCTACTACTGATATTATGACTGCTAGTAGAACCTATTTTATTGTATTTTTGGCGGGGCTTCCTTTCTGTGTATCATCAACAGTGGTTTATTACATAACACGTGTTGATGAAAAGCCTTTCGCCGCTTCCATTGCTTATATCGCTCCAGCAATTATTGCGATAATTATTGAATATTTCATGATTTTTAAGATGGATATTGGGATTGGTGCATCGGCATTTGCAATGGAGCTGGGGATGGGTTTAGCTATTTTCTTAGTCGTTTATCTACAGTATGGAAATTCGCTATTTAAACTTAAGCTTCGTGATTTTATGTTTAATTAGGGCTTGCTGAATAAGAGAAAATTCCAG
>NZ_JADDIU010000103.1 GCF_016464375.1 Bacillus renqingensis | reverse complement strand
CGCTTTTCGCTTTGGTTAAGTCCTCGATCGATTAGTATCAGTCAGCTCCACATGTCGCCATGCTTCCACCTCTGACCTATCTACCTGATCATCTTTCAGGGATCTTACTAAGCTTGCGCTTATGGGAAATCTCATCTTGAGGGGGGCTTCATGCTTAGATGCTTTCAGCACTTATCCCGTCCGCACATAGCTACCCAGCGATGCCTTTGGCAAGACAACTGGTACACCAGCGGTGCGTCCATCCCGGTCCTCTCGTACTAAGGACAGCTCCTCTCAAATTTCCTGCGCCCACGACGGATAGGGACCGAACTGTCTCACGACGTTCTGAACCCAGCTCGCGTACCGCTTTAATGGGCGAACAGCCCAACCCTTGGGACCGACTACAGCCCCAGGATGCGATGAGCCGACATCGAGGTGCCAAACCTCCCCGTCGATGTGGACTCTTGGGGGAGATAAGCCTGTTATCCCCAGGGTAGCTTTTATCCGTTGAGCGATGGCCCTTCCATGCGGAACCACCGGATCACTAAGCCCGACTTTCGTCCCTGCTCGACTTGTAGGTCTCGCAGTCAAGCTCCCTTGTGCCTTTACACTCTGCGAATGATTTCCAACCATTCTGAGGGAACCTTTGGGCGCCTCCGTTACTTTTTAGGAGGCGACCGCCCCAGTCAAACTGCCCGCCTGACACTGTCTCCCACCCCGATTTAGGGGTGCA
>NZ_JADDIU010000102.1 GCF_016464375.1 Bacillus renqingensis | reverse complement strand
ACTTTTTAGGAGGCGACCGCCCCAGTCAAACTGCCCACCTGACACTGTCTCCCACCCCGATTTAGGGGTGCGGGTTAGAATTTCAATACAGCCAGGGTAGTATCCCACCGACGCCTCCACGGAAGCTAGCGCTCCCGCTTCTACGGCTCCTACCTATCCTGTACAAGCTGTACCAAAATTCAATATCAGGCTACAGTAAAGCTCCATGGGGTCTTTCCGTCCTGTCGCGGGTAACCTGCATCTTCACAGGTACTATAATTTCACCGAGTCTCTCGTTGAGACAGTGCCCAGATCGTTACGCCTTTCGTGCGGGTCGGAACTTACCCGACAAGGAATTTCGCTACCTTAGGACCGTTATAGTTACGGCCGCCGTTTACTGGGGCTTCAATTCAGAGCTTCGCTATTAG
>NZ_JADDIU010000101.1 GCF_016464375.1 Bacillus renqingensis | reverse complement strand
GCTAACCCCTCCTCTTAACCTTCCAGCACCGGGCAGGCGTCAGCCCCTATACTTCGCCTTGCGGCTTCGCAGAGACCTGTGTTTTTGCTAAACAGTCGCCTGGGCCTATTCACTGCGGCTCTTCCAGGCTTATCACCCGAAAGAGCACCCCTTCTCCCGAAGTTACGGGGTCATTTTGCCGAGTTCCTTAACGAGAGTTCTCTCGCTCACCTTAGGATTCTCTCCTCGCCTACCTGTGTCGGTTTGCGGTACGGGCACCTTGAATCTCGCTAGAGGCTTTTCTTGGCAGTGTGGAATCAGGAACTTCGGTACTCTATTTCCCTCGCTGTCACAGCTTGGCCTGCGCGGTGAACGGATTTGCCTATTCACCAGCCTCACTGCTTAGACGCGGCATTCCAGCGCCGCGCTTACCCTATCCTCCTGCGTCCCCCCATCACTCAAACGATTCAGAGGTGGTACAGGAATATCAACCTGTTGTCCATCGCCTACGCCTTTCGGCCTCGGCTTAGGTCCCGACTTACCCTGAGCGGACGAGCCTTCCTCAGGAAACCTTAGGCATTCGGTGGATGAGATTCTCACTCATCTTTCGCTACTCATACCGGCATTCTCACTTCTAAGCGCTCCACCAGTCCTTACGGTCCAGCTTCTACGCCCTTAGAACGCTCTCCTACCGCGGACACCGTCAGGTGTCCACCCACAGCTTCGGTGATACGTTTAGCCCCGGTACATTTTCGGCGCAGAGTCACTCGACCAGTGAGCTATTACGCACTCTTTAAATGGTGGCTGCTTCTAAGCCAACATCCTGGTTGTCTAAGCAACTCCACATCCTTTTCCACTTAACGTATACTTTGGGACCTTAGCTGGTGGTCTGGGCTGTTTCCCTTTTGACTACGGATCTTATCACTCGCAGTCTGACTCCTGAGGATCAAGTCTTTGGCATTCGGAGTTTGTCTGAATTCGGTAACCCGATGAGGGCCCCTAGTCCAAACAGTGCTCTACCTCCAAGACTCTTCCTCAAGGCTAGCCCTAAAGCTATTTCGGAGAGAACCAGCTATCTCCAAGTTCGATTGGAATTTCTCCGCTACCCACACCTCATCCCCGCACTTTTCAACGTGCGTGGGTTCGGGCCTCCATCCAGTGTTACCTGGACTTCACCCTGGACATGGGTAGATCACCTGGTTTCGGGTCTACGACTGCATACTCTATTCGCCCTCGTTAAGACTCGCTTTCGCTGCGGCTCCGTCTCTTCAACTTAACCTTGCATGCAATCGTAACTCGCCGGTTCATTCTACAAAAGGCACGCCATTACCCGTTAACGGGCTTTGACTACTTGTAGGCACACGGTTTCAGGATCTCTTTCACTCCCCTTCCGGGGTGCTTTTCACCTTTCCCTCACGGTACTGGTTCACTATCGGTCACTAGGGAGTATTTAGCCTTGGGAGATGGTCCTCCCTGCTTCCGACCGGATTTCACGTGTCCGGCCGTACTCAGGATCCACTCTGGAGGGAACGAAGTTTCAACTACAGGGCTTTTACCTTCTATGGCGGACCTTTCCAGGTCACTTCATCTACTCCGTTCTTTTGTAACTCCATGTAGAGTGTCCTACAACCCCGAAAGGCAAGCCTTTCGGTTTGGGCTGTTCCCCTTTCGCTCGCCGCTACTCAGGGAATCGCGTTTGCTTTCTCTTCCTCCGGGTACTTAGATGTTTCAG
>NZ_JADDIU010000100.1 GCF_016464375.1 Bacillus renqingensis | reverse complement strand
AGTATCGAACCAAGGTAGTGAATAGTGAAGTGTAAAGGTGCTTCAAAAAGATATAGGATTTCCAATAAACTTTGCAACGAAGGATTCCTTTTTTCTGTTTAATGGGTTGAGCCAAATGGAAAAATTCCTTTAAGGAAATAGCCTTATCACCTACTAGATAGCGTTGATTTGAGGTTGACCATGCCGATGACATCCAGACCTAAATCTACGATTTCATTAATGGGGGTGTATGGGTGAACCATGTACCCATTAGAACATAGCTAGCTTCAATTCCTGCTTCCATCGCTCGTTTAAGCATGGCTGGAAATTGTTAGGGAGGTCTTCTTAAGACGACCAAATCGCTTTTACGTCTGCAAAAAGAGTTTCAAGGTCGTTCATATGATTTGTTAATTTTTAGCCACACCACGATTGTGTTGCCAGATATATTGTCCTATCTTGGCAAAACTGTTGAATACAGATGACCGAACGATTGCTGGTCTTTTCTATGAACTATGTAACGAAATCAATGAACTCGTTTGGGCCATCACTTTACAGTAGCTAATCGAGCTTCTTCAAGATGCCCTTAAAAAGACAAACAAGAGAATCAAAAATTTTATCCAAAGTCAACTTTAGCAGTGGATCGCAGGCCTTCCTAGTTATATAAAGACTTATTTGCCGATTTCACTCTGCGAAAGTTGAGTTATAATTATACAGCAAAAATGGTATAAATCCTCAGAATTATGAGGTATTATCCCTTTGCCTGCCAAAAAAAACGTTACACACTTAATAAAGATTAAAAAAGTGTTGTAAAGCTTTTGCAAGTATTTGCTCTAGGGTTTGCAAGTGCTAGTTCTTTATCAAGGACTTCTGAAAATGAATATGCCAATGAAATAAAAACGGTGAAGTTGATAGTGTTTTTACACAAACAGATCCTAGTGACACCATTTTTATTTAAGTTACTAAAGCCCTTTAAAATTTGACGCCACTGAAAAAGTCCAAAATAGCATAATAACGGTGAGACACCACCATTAATAGTGTCTCGCCGGGTTTTTTGCATCCCATATCCTGTATAAATAAGAATAAACATTACTTTTTCAGTGGCCTCTAAAATTTTGAGTTTTTTTTTACTAAATCTATTTTAATCCTACATTTTCTGTATAACTTGTGTTTTTGAAAGTATTTTCAGCTTTATCTAGAATTTTATTAAGATCCTTTTTTGTAATATATTTATATTTTTTTTGTTGATCAATTTTATATATAGATTCTATTTGGTTATCTGGTTTTATTGTATATATGAGTTCAATATATTTTCCTTTTCCATAAACAATAATTCCCACTTCTTCTCTCTTAAGGGCTTTAATATCTGATATTCTTTTACTTTCAAGTGTTATTACTTGATTTATTGCTGAATCATATTTTTCTTTATTTTTTTCTTTTTCACTTTTACATCCTGACAGTATTATAAGTATTGTTAAAATAAAAATTATTAATTTAATCTTCATTTTGATTAGCTCTCTCCTATTTTTGGATTTTGAGATTGATCAATATACTTCTTATTCCAATGATAATAGCGATGAACATATTTGTGAATTGAATAAAATTTTTAATAAGGCTAGGACAAAACATAAAAGGGAATAAAGATATTTTTGCTCAACAACTGCTATAATCACGGCATGGGTAGAAAGGGGGATTTATCCCCTTTCCCCTGCAGATTTTAGAGCCCTTCATCGTTTGCTCTGGTAAGGGTTCTTTTTTTGAAAAAAGTTACCTAAAATTATTTGCAATTTATATATGAAATTGTATAATAGAGTTATGCTATCTTACTATACAAGATAGCTAATTTATTCATTAGTATCTTGTACAACAAGGTAGGTGCTGCAATTTGACACTACGAAGCCAATTATTTAAAGGGATTCTGGAAGGCTGTATTCTTTCCATTATCGATCAACAGCCAACATATGGATATGAACTATCCGTTCGGCTGCAGGATTTCGGTTTAGCCGATGTCAGTGAAGGGTCCATCTACCCAATCCTGCTTCGATTACAAAAGGAAAAATTAATTGAGGGAGTCATGCATAAGTCAGAATATGGGCCCAAGCGGAAATATTATCATTTAACACCTGAGGGGAAACAAGCTTTATTAGAGTTTATTCGTCATTGGGAAACGATTAAACAGCCCGTTGACCGAATTATTGAAAAAGGGGGAAATAAGGTTTGAATACCAAGGAACTCGTTGCGTTAAATAATGAAAAAAGGAAGCAGTTAAACAAAGAAAACCTTGCCTATTATGAGGATATGCTCGTCTATATCAGGCTTAACTTCAACAAATCGGAGCAGCAGATGGAAGAATTATTGTTGGAGCTGCTTGAGCATTTATTGCAAGCACAAGAAGAAGGCAAATCAGCCGCTTCAGTATTTGGTGATGACCCAAAAGCATACTGTCAGGAATTAATTGGCGAGATACCGAATGAACAGACAAAACAGCAAATTCCTTTCATTGCTTGTCTCGCATTGCAATTTCTAGCGAGTATTAGTTTTGTCACTGGAATTGTGCTGATCGGCTTGTATTATTTCTTTGGATTAGGTTCGAATACTGTTTCTATTTCCCTCGGAACCGGGCTGGTTGTCATTTTAATTTTTTTGGCGTTACTTTATAGTTTTATTTTCGTTATATTTAAATGGCTCAAACATTCTTCTTTTAAAGAGGAGCAACCGAAAAAGTGGGTAGAATTTATCCAGCTTTGGTTAATTAGCTCGGTTCACATTGCTTTGTTTGTCTTCATTCCAAGGTTTATTCCAGACTTCGGACCTGTCATTACACTAAATGCAATTTGGTTTGCGGTAATTGGTGTTGTCCTTTATCTTGCATCTTATTTAATTAAGAAAAGTTGGTAGCCTACTGGGTTATTATCATTGCAGCACTGCTAAGAGCAATACAAATGACCTTT
>NZ_JADDIU010000010.1 GCF_016464375.1 Bacillus renqingensis | reverse complement strand
GCGGAAACTGTTGATTTTAGTTTAGCAGTTACAGCGCTTACCAATCCTGCCAATTTCATCCTCAGTATTAAAGGTAATATCGTTAATAACCACTTCTCTTTGTTCCATTTTATTCGCGATGTCCACTAATACCGAAAGTTGGCCTGTCATTCTCTTCGTAATAAAGAATGCACTTATCAATGCCAAGAAAAAGGCTAGGATCATTAATGATATCGTAACAGTACGCAAATTAACCGCTTCCTGAATAAGCAAGTGATAGGGCAAAATACTTACAATCTTCCAATTTGTTTTCTTATTTGTACTGTAATTGACAACGTATTTCTTTCCATTTATTTTTTCATAATGAATTCCTTTTTTAGAATCAATTCCATTTATTAGACTGGCAATTTGACTGGACGTAAACATTCTTTTGTTTTTATTGTAATAAACTCTTTTATCGTTCCCAACAATTAGTATATCCCCTGTACCTTCAAGGTTTTTGAACATTTTATCAAATACGGATTCATCAAAGCTAATCATTAAGGCTCCAATTTGATCGAAGGTATTAATATTCTTAATCAGCTTTCCATATGAGACAAAATTGGTCCCCTTAACAAGATTAAATGATTCTGATTTAAGCAGGATCCCTCTTCCGTCGTTTTTAATTATGTCTTGATAAATATCTGATTGAACCAATTCAGGATAAATCTGATCTTTATAATTACTTTCCCCCCGGTTTATAGTAAAAAATTCTCTAACATTGTTTCCTAAATAGATACCATTAACATATTCCTTATTGTTTGTGATATTGTTTAAAAGATTTCTTGTTGCTGATTTCACAAAATAAAATTGATTATCTTGATTCTCGTTAGCTGGTTCAACTAAAAACTTTTGAACATCGTTGGATGCCAAAATGATTTTTGAAATACTTTCGACATCAACCACAAAGGTATTAATATTCCAATCGATTACACTAATTAGGTTAGTCGTCGTTGTTGAAATTTTCTTCTCAATCATATGACTCAAATAGATAAAACTAAACGTTCCAATAATAATGAGAGGAATGAGCGATGACAGGATCGCTAATAAAATAATTTTCCTCTTTATTGGCTGCTTAGCTTTTATCAAAACCTTTAAAAAATCCATATTCCACCCCTCTTAAAAAGCTTTCTGACCATTTCCATTTTACTAAATTACTTCCTAACAGTGTACCAATTCCAAAACTGAGCACAGCAGCCTATAACCGCACTAACTTGTCAGTCCACTTACCAATGTGGCAGTAGATAAAAACATGTCCACAATATTACAATAGAATTATACTTTATAACGATAATAGAATATAATCCGATTATTTTGTTTAGTTCAATATTATTTAGTCATCACAACACTTACAATATGGTAATAATGTTTAAATTTCCCAGGAGTGTACAGGAGCCTTCTAAAAAAAGACAAATAGAATAAACGCGACTTTCCCTTCAACTTTGCTGATCAGGAACCTTCACTTCCATAATAAAAAACATCCATATACATATTCGTTCATGATTCGAGAGAAAATATAGCAAACAATCCAGCAGGAATAATGTCTATCTACACAAATAAATATGCGGTCGCTCCACAACTGAGCAGCCACTCACCTCCACGTGATTGTAGTTAATTGTTATCCCTATGACACTAGATTAATAAAAATAAGACCCAAGTCACAAAAATGATTTCATTGCGTTTTGTACCCTAAGCGAAAGGAGCAGGTATTAAAATGAAAAGCACAGAAAATAACAGTTCGAGTGAAAGTGTTTCTATATTAATATGGAATATGACAATAGGTAGTATTCTGTCCTGGGAATTGGCAAAATTAATGGGGTCTTATCATCCTTATTTAGCCCCACTTTCAGTCATTCTATCGCTTCAATCTACAGAAGAAAAAACAATTAGTTTGTCCATAAAACGATTAATTGGGACCATTATTGGTATATTAGTGACCGTTCTAATCGCAAGTAATATGAAGATAAATGGATGGAATTTGGGACTTTTAATTCTTTTAGGATGTTACGTTGCAAAATATTTAAAATTAGATAGAAAAGTCCTTCATCAGGTCGCAATTACGATTTTATTTGTTTTTGCATTTGAGCATCAAAGCAAACATTATGCATTAGACAGGCTAAGAGATACCTTAATTGGCGTATCGGTAGCGTGTATCATTCAATTAATTTGGTACCGTTTCATCTTTCGAAAACCGTGATACTTCTTCAAATCACAAACTATTATATTCCATACCAAAAAGCTGGGCTATTTTTTTCTCCTGAAACGAGGAATTGTTCGTTCAGGGGTCACATAAAGGCTTTCACTTTTCCCGTCAAATTCCACTGCAACTTCCTTAACCTCTTGAAAAGAGAGATTTTCAGTTAAGGAAGGGCTGTATCTCTTCTCCAAATATTCAATAAGATTGTTGAACTTGATTTTCTTGATAAAGGTTGCGATCTTCAATTTCCTTCGATTCATCACCATCCTCCCGTTAATATTCCTTATCTTTTATCTTCATTCCCCTGTAAATAAAGAAGGATATCTCCTATAGAAAATAGAATATAGATGATTGGCATAAAAAACCGACATTTTTGTGCATCGAATGGCGGATCAGGAATTTCTTTTTCCTTTAGATTAGATATCGAAAGGAGCGATAAATTTGGACTGGATAAAGAGAATGAATAACGCATTGGATTACATTGAAGACCATCTTGATTCCAAGCTAGATTATAAAAAGATTGCACAAGTTGCTGCTTGTTCGGAGTATCATTTTTCAAGGATGTTTTCATCTATATCAGGCATTTCGCTTTCAGAATATATAAGACGAAGGCGATTAACGCTTGCTGCTTTTGAATTACAAAAAAGGGATATTCGTATTCTTGATCTAGCGATAAAATATGGGTATGATTCTGCCGATTCATTTTCTCGTGCTTTCCAGAAGACACTTGGGTTAAAACCTTCCGATGCTCGTAATAAAGGGATGCAACTAAAAGCCTTTCCAAAAATCGCCTTTCAAATATCCATAAAAGGAGATACTGAATTGGAGTACAGAATCGAGAAACTTGATTTTGAATTAAGAATTATAGGCAAAGGCAATAGAGTAAAAACCAGCAATGCATTTGAAATCATTCCCAAACTTTGGAATACTGCCAACGATGATGGATTTACACAAAAACTAATTGAAATGTCGTGGGAAAATCCGAAATGTACGCTTGAAAGCATTTTAGGTGTTTGTGGAAAAGAAGCAGCCATCATGAATGAAGAATTTACTTACTTTATGGGGATACGGTATGACGGAGAGGTTCCAAAGGATATGGAGTGCATTACCATGACACACAACACTTGGGCAGTTATTCCGAATATATTAGAAGCATGGAAACGTTTGTATTCTGAGTGGCTTCCTACTTCCGGTTTTGAGCTTGCTGACTTACCATGTATCGAATGCTACTACCCGCCAAACCATCAACCCCAAAATGAACTTTGGGTTCCTGTAGTCCCAAAATAGTTGCATATTATCAATTTATAGAATAAAAAAAATGCATAATCTAGAATTTGAGCAGGAGAAAATCAACCCCTGCTCTACTTTTCAAACATCCTATAATTGTCGAATGGAATTTAATAAAATTATCATGTGCGAGTTATACAATAAATTCTAATGCCTTTTTGATTCTTCGTATGCCCTCTGCAACTTTTTTATGGGGAGCACCAATATTCATTCTTAAGAAATGACTTCCCTCTTCTCCATAAGTGTCCCCCCGCATTATAGCTACCTTTCCTTTTTTAACAAGAAGATCTTGTAAAGTGTCCATCGATAGATTTAATGCTTTTACATCAATCCATGCCAGATAAGTAGACTCCTGGATTGAAAATTCTATTCCCTCTATTGTTTTAAGTTCATGAGATAAAAAATGCATTTGATTATCAATATACGCACATAATTGATTACACCATTCATCTTCATGGTTATAGCATTCCATTGTTGCAAGCATACCTAAATAGGAACAAGAAGAAAGTCCGTTTTTTTCTTTCAACACCGATAAGAATTGTTCACGAATCTCCCTATCTATAATGAGGCCATAAGAAAAAACTAAGGCCGGAATATTAAATGTCTTAGACGCTGAGGTAAATAAAATAATCTTATTCCAATCTGAGTTTACAAAGTTTGTAATCGGGATATGGTTCAAGCCGTTTCTGATAATGTCCATATGAATTTCATCGCTTACAATATACTTATCATATTTCTTGCAAAGTTGAACCATTTGAGATAGTTCCGCATGGGTCCACACTCTTCCAGTTGGATTATGTGGACTGCATAACAAAAAGAGCTTGGTAGATTTATCCGCAAGCTTTTGCTCAAAATCGTCAAAATCAATGTGATAATGACCCTTTTCGTCCCTCACCAAAGCAGAACTTACAACCCTTCGTTGGTTGCTCCGAATGGTATGATAGAAAGCATCATAAGCAGGGGTTAAAATCAGCACACCATCATCAGGATTGGTTAATAGATCAAGGCATTTTGCAACTGAAAACATGACACTTGGACTAAAAACGATCCAGTCACTTTCAATGGATGTTGAAAGTCTTGAATTATACCAGTGAATTTTAGAGTTTTTAAAGTCAGGGTGATTCCATCTGGTATAGCCAAATAATCCGCGCCGGACCGCTTCTTCAAGAAGTTTAATAGTCCCCTCAGGTGCTTTGAAATCTGAATCAGATATTGTAAACGGAAGTAAATCGTCAACACCAAAGCGATCTTTTACAAAATCCCATTGGGTACAGTAAGTTCCTCTACGATCGATGATTTCATCAAAAATGCTCAATCTGTTTCCACCTCCAGAAATTCTTGCTTTGATTGATCCAATTCAGCAATAAAATACTGAAGGAGCCGAATCAAATTTTCGGCATCTTCCAAATGGACGATAGAAGCACCACTATGGCAATACCGGATTCCTAAACTTAACGTAATTGTAGGAATCCCTTTTCCGTTTAGATGGATTGAACCCGCATCTGTTCCCCCACCTGAAAGCATATCAAATTGGAATGGAAGATCATTTTTCTTAGCAACATCTGCTATCATATCAGCAAGTACCATATGGGATAAGGCTGTTTTGTCATAAAGAACAATCCCAGGTCCCTCTCCTAAAACACGATTTCGAAATCGATCTGCATTGGGAGTATCTTTTGCTGTTGCAACATCTAAAACAATGGCAATGTCCGGTTTGATTTTTTCTGCAGCAATTTTTGAACCTCGTGTCCCCACTTCTTCTTGAGCGGTCCCAACACCAATAATATCGTATTGATTTAATACTTTATTAGCAAAATGATTCATTATGCTTACCATTATTCCACAGCAAATTCGATCATCCCATGCTTTACCCATAAGGTAATTTTGGTCAGTGAGCCGTTCAACTTGGTTATAAGGCGTGATCATGTCTCCAGGCTGAATCCCCGCTTCCATTATTGCCTCCTTATTTGGAGCACCTACATCAACGTACATCATAGCTGGGTCGATAACTTTGTTCGGATCAGTTGACCGGGGGAAGGTAGTTCCAATTACCCCTCTATACTTGTTTCCATTTTTTCTCGCAGTAACTGTAACGGTTTGTCCTAAAAGTACATGTCCCCACCATCCTCCTAATGGTTGAAGATAAAGAAACCCATCCTCTGTAATATACCTGACTAAGAAGCCTACCTCGTCCATATGTGCCGCAATCATAATCTTTTTTTGATGATTACCGTGTGTTTGAATATAGAGATTGCCAAAATGATCATTATTAATTTTCAATTTTGCAGAATCTATATATTGGCTGATGACTTCCCGTACTTCCTTTTCTCTACCAGCCACGGCATCAGCCATTGATAATTTTTTGTATAAGTCAATTCGGTCTTCAGCAATCATAGTTCCAGCCACTCCTTTGTAGATTTTGTTAGGACTTCTCCAGGTTTCTCTGAACATACGAGAACATCATCTTCAATACGTATACCTCCTAAGTTAGGAATATAAATGCCCGGTTCAATAGTTACTACCATACCCGGTGATAATTTAAGATCTGTTGTTTGGTTGAGATAAGGAAATTCATGGCAGCTTAAGCCAATACCATGTCCCGTACCATGACCGAAATATTTACCATAACCCGCATCTTCTATCATTTGTCTGCATACAGAATCAATTTCTTTGCACGTTTTGGTTGAAGTGATTTCGGATATACCAGCTTCCTGTGATTGTTTTACGATTTCATAGATTTCTTTCAGTTGACTAGGTACTTTCCCAAGTGAAATCGTCCTCGTCATATCAGAGTAATAGTACTGATATACGGCTCCAAAATCTACCGTGATCAATTCGTTTTGATTTATGATTTTTGCTGAAGCATGCCCATGAGGAAGTGAAGTACGCCATCCAGAGGCTACAATTGTCTCAAAGGCACGATCCGAAGCTCCTAATTCCCGCATACGATTATCTAGTTTGGCTGCTACTTCAAGCTCCGTCATACCTGGTTGAATGATATTCAAAAAATAGTCAAAGGCTTGGTCGGTTATTTGGGCAGCTATTTTCATTCTCTCTATTTCTACTGGGTCTTTAATAGCACGTAATTTTTCAACCAAATTATAGACAGGAATGATTTGAACATCTGGCAGTGCTTCTTTCAAATCAAGATATTGATTCACATTCATGTATTCTGCTTCAATACCGAGTGTTTGAATATTATCCATTTTAATGACAGAAGCCAAAGTACTGATGGGGTGGTTTTGATGGTCAATGACTTTGAAATCTGCTGCCTGGGATTTAGTTTGTTCTAAATAGCGAAAATCTGTAATGATCGTTTCTTGGTTTTTAGAAAGAAAAATAGTAGCTGAACTCCCTGTAAAACCAGAAATATAGATTCGATTGGTTTTATCCGAGATTAACAAACCATCTAAATTTTTGGCATCCATTTCAGCTTTTACGAATGAGAGTCTTGTGTTCATCAATTTCTCCTCCTGTTTTTAAGATTAATGGAAATTTGCCTCACTCCTGTTGGGGCAATGAGGCAAGAATAAGATAGACTTGAAATATTAAAAATCTAGATCTCCTAGAAGTTTTTTGTCTTCTTCAGAAATCACATTGCTCTTTTGATGTTGTTCTCTTTCAAGCTCCTGCTTTTCTAAAATTTTAAAGAAAGGTAGGTAGAGCAAAACGGAAAGAATAATTTGAAATACTTGAACGATTGGCGTTTTCCAATCAAAGTTTGTTAAAAACCCTTCCATAAAAACAGGGACATATGGAGGATCAAAGAATGGATAACCAATGATGCCCAATTTTATACAGATCATCGGAACTATACCAACAAAAGCACCTCCAAAAATAAAAGGAATCATAAGAATTGGATTTAAGATGATCGGGACCCCAAATAATACAGGTTCATTAATACCAAACAATGATGGCACTAGTGCAACAGCACCAACCTTTTTGTAACGCTTAGAGCGGCTAATCAGCATAACGATGACTAACCCAATGGTTACACCTGACCCCGTAAAGTTAACGAAGGCTGATAATGTACCATTAGTCATTACATGTGTTAAAGGTTCACCTGCACTTCGAGCTGCAATATTCTCTGATAAGTATTGCACGGCAATAGGTGAGAGTATTGGAGATAAAACAGATGAATGAATTCCAAAAAACCAGAAGATTAATCGTAAGACCATCAAAAAATAGATTACCCACAAGGAATCTGCACTTCCGATTGCTGGTGCTAATGCATTCATAATGATTTGCGGTACCAATAACCCATGTGAAAGTGTGTCACAAAGATAGCGGATGAAAATAAATAATATGCCAATCGCTGCAGTTGGAGTAATTAATTCAAATGAACTAGATACAAAATCTGGTACACCTTCTGGCATTTTAATGACTAGTTTATGTTTCGTAAAATAGCGATAGATTTCAACTGAAATAATGGCAACGAAAATCCCTGTGAATAAGCCCTTTGAATCTAAATAAGTACTAACAATATTTCCATTTTTGTCTATCTGCAAAGCTAAAATCAAAAATGCAATGACAGACAGAAGCATGGAACCAATAGTGTAGAGCTTATATCTTTCACTCAAGAAGTAGGAGATGGCTAATACAGCATAAAGCCCCATGAGTCCTAGAGATACCTTCGAAATAATATCAAAAATATATCCATTGGCTGCGAACCATTTGACTACACCTGCTGTTTTGATAAATTGTGGAATAGAAGGAAAAATTGCAGCAAATGATCCAAGCAGCAAAACAGGTGTTAGGACCACCATCCCTTTTTTAATTGAATTTAAATAGGGTTGATTATCAACTTTATTGGCAAAAGGGACAAGTGTCTTTTGAATAATTGATTCAAATTTAGAAAAACCAGTATGATTACTTGGCATAATCGCATGTCTCCCTTTATTAATTATTGATTATTCGCTAGCTGTTGCTTTTTATAAGCTATAATGGCTTGTTTGATAACAGTTCCACCATCCATTTCACCATAGACATCCGGATTTAATAATACCGCCGCCTTCTTTTGCTTATCAGCTACACTTTTAATATAATCGTATTTATGACTAAGTTGAGGACCCACTAATACAACATCGTATTGATCAATAGTTTGTTCCAGACGATCCACACCAATAGCTTCCATTGGAAAGTCCTTAATATCCAGCTTTGCTGAATTTTCCACAACCTTTTTCATAGCCCCCATCATCATAGTTGTTGAGAAACCTCCTGCGCATACCAATAGTATTTTCATCATTAACAACCTCCATTATTTGAGTCTTCTAAAATATGAACCATTTCTTCGATAAGATCTCGAGCTAGTAATGTTGACATAAGATGGTCTTGGGCATGAACCATTAAAAGTGTCAATTCTCGCTTTTCACCTTGTGCTTCTTCAGTAATGATCTTTGTCTGTATCATATGAGCGGCATTGATCTTCTCCTTTGCCTCAACTAATTTTTGCCTAGCTTTCTCGAAATCTCTCTTCCTTGCAGCTTTCAATGCTTCAAAGGCCGCCCCTCTGCTATCGCCGGAAGAGGCAATTATTTTAAAGACTTCTAATTCTGTTCCATCCATTGAAATACCCCCCTACTAAACCAATGATGTCATCACCTGGATAAATTGCCTATAACTTTTTGCCTTTAAAAGCTCAGCTCTAATTTGGTGATTTTCAATAATGTTGAGCAATAATTGACTGATTTCCTTGTGCAGGTACAGATGCCCTTTTTTCAGGTTTATTAAAAAAAGAAGTTGTACTGATTTGTTCTGATAAATTATTGGATTTTTGAATATCGTGACACTTATACATTCCTTCTTTGCCCCCATCTCAATGGAGTGTGGGCTGGCTACACCATTTTTATAGATAGTTGTCATTCTCGTTTCTCTTTCATGCACTTTTTGTGGAAAATCCCGAAGTGCATATCCTAATGTGACCAATTTTTTACTCTCTTTGTTAAGAAATAGCAAATAATCCTCTGGTCCATCTTTTATTTGAAATAACTCTTCATAAAACAAGTCAAATATTCGTTTATTAGGACTATTGGATTTTTCTAATGGTTCATATGTTAAAGCAAGAATATTCTCAATGCGTTCAATCTCATCATCATCTAAAAAATTTGAAATTTTTATTATGGGAGTCGTACTTTTCTCAGTTTCTATTGGAACCATTGAAAGGATTAAATCATAATTACCCTGAATGACTTTCTTTAAATTAATCGATGATTCTGTATCAATCCTTGCTTCTTTAAAAATGGCCTCCAATTTCATCTTGATTAAATAAGCCGCCCCTCCTCCGGTTGAACAAATAACTGCTATTTTTTTAAATCTTTCCAGTTTCTTAATTTTTTCCTTTTCTAAATTTGCAGCAAAATAAATCGCAAGATAGCCTATTTCATCCTTAGAAACTTTCATCTGATAATCTTCATTCAATAAATTAATGAAACGAATAGCAATATTAAAGACATATTCATATCGAGAATAGACTTCTTCAATGATAGGATTTTCCAATTGTAAATTGAAATGCAATCTTTTAAGTAGTGGAAAGGTATGCATAAGAAGTGCTGTAACTAACCCATCGTCATTTGCAAAATTAGTTATAAATTCATCATCAATAATCGTTAATATTTCCTGAATTCTTTTCTTTAATTTCGCTTTTTCCTCATAGCTGAAATCATTTGTGAAGGTTTTTCCAATGATATGCTCAGCTAAGTAAACGGTCTCATTTTCAGGTATTTTAATATGATATTCTGCTGAAAGAAAATCGCATATATCTTGACTGAGCTGAAAAGAAGTAGATTGAATAAAATCATCCTCAATCATTTGGGAGTGTTCCATTTTTTTAATAAAATTTTTCCTTGAAGTTCTAAAGGCTAATATCCTAATATGTTCAATAATACTTTTAAAGGCCACATCACTTATATTCAGTTGATAATATTGAATTCTTTCAGCTAAAAAGTCTAAAATCCTATTTATATGGATTGAATGACTGAACTCTTTATATATTTCGGTTTTGGCCAACTGATTTCTACTTCGTTCTAATACTTTGGAAATTGCTCTGCGATAATTCTGTTCATCCCCAATTATTTTTATCCCATAGTGAGCTTTTCTTTCTAGTTTAAGTTGGTATTTGGACAAATGATGACAAATCCTGTTAAGGTCTTTAACAACCGTTGATCTACTAATAGACAATTCTTTCGTGATATCTTCAATCCTTATAAATCCTTTTGCTTGAAAAAGCATAAGGAGGATATAAATAATTCTCTGTTCAATATTGTTTACATCAATCTTTGGTATTGATGGTGAGAAATAGTTTAAAAACTTTTGATATTCCTCAATTTCAAGAAAATAGCCGGCATTTCTTTTTGTAACCACTTGAAAACCATTAGATTTACCAATCTCATTTAAATTACGTATCTCATTTCTTACCGTTCGTTCAGATATATGGTTAAATGCTGCTATTTCGCTACTGGCGATGGGATCACTTGCCTCAAATAATTGATTTAAGATAATATCAGTTCGCATCTAGTACACCTCCTTATCTCCCACAATTTTAGTTTGTTTATATGATTATTAAAAGTTCATATTTTTCCAAAATTGTTGGCAGAAATTTTTCTATACTATTCGATTCAGATACAGAAAGGAGGAACGATTGTAATAATCAAGGAAATTCTAAATAATAATACAGTTATTACGAAGGATGACCACATAAGGAGATGATTGTAATGGGGAAAGGCATTGCTTACCAAAAGAAAGCCGGAGATACCATTGATCCGAGCAAGGTTTACAAAACGTTTTCTGTTGACTCGTAGACCATACAAAATCGAATGATTGAAATGATGGATATATTGTTTTATGTCACAAATGGATCAATCGTAGACATGATTGTTAGTTGTGTTGATATATAAATTGAGGGGTAGGGCATATTATTTTCTAATCACCAAATATAGAACCTAAATAAGCTGATAAAATGCTTTAAAGGGGTTTTATCGTACTTTCCTCAAAAAACACGTTTCTTAAGGCAAATTCCTTTGGTGCAGAGATAATCCTCCGGACCCTCTCAAACGTTTCCTTGCCAACTCCCGGAGTATAAGGTTCCTCCAGCTTTAGTTGACTTGAATAAATCCAATCGTATAATTTGGCGTCTGGTTGGCGATTTCCTACATATTCAATGACTGCTGCTATCTTTGTTAACTTTTCTATCTCTTCTTTACTTAAACTATCGATTTGTTTTTCATCAAAATATAGTTCCTCAAAATACTTTTTATATTCACAAGAGTAAAGATCGATCAGTAAATTCGTTAATGCTAAATTAAAATCCTCTGCTCGTATTATATTGAAAATTCTTTCCAAGGCTTATTCAGATCCTTTCCAACATAATTCAAAAACAGTTTCTGCCGGTCTCCCAAAAATCTTCGCCCAATATATTTATTAAAAATAGTTAAAACCTCTTCCAGTGTGTTAATCCCAAGATATTGGATTAAAAGTTCTGCATCTGCAAAATCTTTATATGGCTCGGGTCTTGCTGATAATATTTTCATTGCCAGCATTTGTTCAGCGGATGGGGCATAAACTTTTAAGTTTTTAAATTGATAAATTTTCTGTAAGTTTTCGTTCTTAATTTGTTTTAAAGGTTCCCTAATATCTTGATTAATCCAATCCTTATCTAGCTCATATGTTTCAGCTATATCTTTTAAAATATTGTCAATTTGCGGGGAAGTCTCGAATAAAGCATCGATATCCTTTGTGGCGGGTCTAGCATCAAAGCAGGCCATCATGACTGTTCCATCATAAATGTTTAAGGTAAGTTGTAATTTATTTTCTTCCAATTTTTCATCTAAAACTTCAAGAATTTCTAAAAAAAGCTCCTTAGTCACTTTCTCCAACGTCATTTCACCACACCTCATTTCACTCTGACCACTAACTATATTTTACCAATAATTATATTGAATTAAGCTATAAATAGAAAGTTAAAACTTTAATCATGGGGAATATCTCTTTTAAGGCTTTTGTTGTTTCCATGTGTATTGTACCTTCAAATTTTTGGGATAAAATGTACAGAGTTTTATGTACCAAGAACTCCTTTGGAAAGTACTACAAAGAATTCAACTACTAAAGCTGGAATAAAACTTGTCTACTATCTTATGATTAAGCTGTGTTAATGTGCCATTTTGATTCTTCCACACTGTTGATTGGAGTGGAGTGTGCTTGACTCCTGCGGGATGTAGAGGAAAAGTCGAGACCCCACAGGCGGAACGCCGAGGAGGCTCGACTTCCTCCCCGAGGAATCTTGCGCCCGGAACGGAAATCAACAGACAAATTAAATGCGGCCAAATCCACTAATTTTCTTAATTTTTTCAATCTCTTTTCAGATTCTTTTGATATGCTAAAGTAAACAAAACTATGATTGAAGAAGGTGTGGACGTTATGAATATCTTATTTGCAGAGGATGATGAAAGTTTAGGAAAGCTTATATTTCATTTACTGCAGAAAGAATTTCATAGGGTGGATTGGGTAAAGGACGGCCAGAGTGCATATGACTACGCCATGTTGACTGTTTATGATGTGATTATACTAGATTGGATGATGCCTATAGTAAACGGTATCGAAACTTGTGAAAGGCTTAGAAAAAAAGGCTATAAAGGCGGAATTTTATTTCTTACAGCCAAGGATTCGTTGGCGGATGTTGTCACGGGATTAGACTCCGGTGCAGATGATTACCTTATCAAGCCTTTTAAATTTGAGGAACTTGCAGCAAGGATTCGGGCACTGTCACGAAGGACTGAGAAACCTTTTGAAGAAATACTTTCAGTCGATGATTTACATTTGAACCTAAATACACATGTTGTAAAACGGAGTGGACAAGTAATCGAACTCTCAAAGAAAGAATATGATCTGCTGGAATTACTGCTCCGCAACAAGCACCAAGTTCTAACAAGAGAAATTATCATTGATCGAATTTGGGGTTTGGATGTGGAAATAACGGAGAATGCTCTGGATGCTTTGGTTAAGCTTGTTCGAAAAAAAGTGGACCAGCCTGGGAGGCCCTCAATTATTAAGAACGTTAGAGGTGTTGGCTATAAATTGAGGGACAGTCATGGAATTTAATCCCGTTAAATCAAAACTTAACCTGATTTATACAGGTTCGCTATTATTTATTTTAATCATTTTTATCACGGTGTTATATATTTTTATTTCGGGTACGATTAAAAAACAGGAAATCGAACAACTAAACCATTTTTACGAAAAGGAAAAACATGATTTCCTAGAAGAGATATTGGAAGACAGCCATGAGCATGCAGAAAAGGAATATAAAAAAGAAGATATAAAAGCCAAACATAAAAAGAAGAGAATGGAAGACGCTGAAAAACGGGAGCAGAACGATGAAGATACGAAAGAATATAAAGATGTGAAATATAAACCGGATAATAACCTATTCTACTACGTATTTGATAACAGCCACAATATGGTAAAGGGAGAAGAGTCTGTAAGGGGGTTAGTGCAGTATATCTACAGAAAAAATCTCCATTCACAATCTATGAAATTTATTAAAGAAGTAGAGTGGAATAAGACACATGTTCTATTAATCGGTTATTCCCTTCAAAAAGATGATGATATTTTCGGAAGGGTCATCATCGGCATGGATATTACAGATGAAAAGCATTTAGTTCAAAAAATTATTTGGATTCTCCTAATTCTGACCTTATTGTTTAGCTTACTATTTGCCTGGGCAGGTAATTTTTTTGCAGGGCAGGCAATGAAACCGATTCAGAGAGCCTTCCAAACACAACGAAAATTTGTCTCAGATGCATCGCATGAACTTAGAACCCCTTTGAGCATCTTTTATAGCTCTATAGATGTTCTTGCAAGAGAGGAATGGGGAAATTTAAGCCCATTCGGGAGGGAGATCCTAGAGGATGTCAAAAATGAGTCTGAAATAATGAGTAAACTGCTCCAAGATTTATTGTTTTTGGCAAGAAACGATCAGGAAAATTTTGAATTAGATTTAGAAGAACTGGATCTTTCCTTCCTACTGCACTCTTTGGTAAACAGATTTAAAAGGATTGTACCATCCCATTTATCGCTTGAGGAGAACATTCAAAACGGTATTGTCATGAAGGGAGACAAGGTCAGAATCGAGCAGCTGGTATATATACTATTAGACAATGCTGTGCGGTATACAAAGGAAGGGACGATTACTTGTTCATTAACATTACATGGGCCGGAAATTGTAATCAGTATAAAAGACACCGGACCCGGTATTCTTCAGGATGATTTAAGCCATATTTTTGACCGTTTTTATCGAGGGGACTCATCGAGAAAAAGAGATGGATCGGGTCTGGGTCTGTCGATTGCAAAAACCATCGTAGATGCCCATGGAGGAAAAATTGACGTTAAAAGCGAGCCGGGGAAAGGAGCCGAGTTTTTCATAAGCTTTAATAAAAAATAGAGGGGCCGTCCAAATAGTCGATTTTTCGACTTTTGGACGCCCCTTTCTCTGTTCAAAAATGTTGATAAAACAGCATTCTTGTTTTTTAATTTTATAGGATTTGCCCTTTTTGGACAGCCCCTTTTTTCAACAACTTTCTTTTTCTTCTATTCGTTGATTCAAGGTGGCTTTCAAAATACCGAAAAGCCAGTATGATTATCACCAGAAAGATCCCTCCGCCATATACAAAGGCAGCCCACGGATGGGCAGAATCTGTTCCAATGAGGATACCGTGGAGGGTCATCAGCATCCATGCGGGTATCACAAGAAAGTGAATCCTTTTCCATAATGAACGTCCTAATGTTTTTATAAAAAAATCTGATGTAGCTAGTACCAACAAAAATAAATAAAAGGATATCGTGCCGAGTGCAGATAAGACCGGGGCATTCCCGGCCAAAAAGGGTATCCATATTTCCCAAATTTGATAAGGAACATACGAATCCAGCGAAAGTAATGTTGCATGAAAAACAACCGTCAGCATTCCTGCCCATCCACTTAGTTTATGCAGTTCCAGCATAAGCTGCTTTTGCTTTTGAAAAAGAAATAAACGACTCATTAAACCGGCTGCGATAGAAAATGTAAAAAGAAAGTAGGCCAGAAAGCCGGATAGACGGATTGAATTCCAGGTGGAAAGCCAATCAAAGTTCATTTTATCCACTTCCTCCAATCTCTATTTTCCCATTTGATTTCACAAGAACATAGCTAAATTTACAGTTAATTTTGGATAGAACTGATTTTACAGCCATCATATTGTCCATAAACAATAGTTTGGCGCTGACTTCAGCATCCAGGCAATGTTCCGTCACAACCGTTGCCTGGACAATCTCTGTTACAGCAGGCATTCCGGTTCTTCCATCCAAAATATGATGTTTTTTGGTTTCCTCCTGCATCCAGCTTCGATAGATAATATTCGATGTAGCCACTCCTCCATTTTGGATGGTGAAAGACCCGATTTCTTTCCCTTCGTCAAAAGGGTCCATAACGCCAATCTTCCAAGTTTTATCGCCATTTGACCACATGGCCATATCACCGCCACCGTCAACGATTCCGTATCTGCTGTTAGTGTGATTCCGTAACCATTTAGAGATAGCTTCTACGGCATAGCCTTTAGCAATCCCACCAAGGTCAATTTTTTGATCGGTCTTTTTAACGATCTGACAGTCTTCTTTAAAAATAAGAGGCTGCCTTTCTTGTTGATAATGGATAATTGTCGCTTCATGATCGGCAGTCTTAAAGGGGAATGATCGGTTATATCCGTGTGCTTCCAGCTGTATCAGCATATAGGGTGAAAATCGTCCCCCTGTTTTCAATCGATATTCCTCAGCCTTTTTTAAAAGGTCAAAAAGAATGGGGGACACAACGATGGTTGAATCCCTCTTTGCTTCATTCAATCGTCTTAATTCATTGTCGCTGCGAAACCTTGAAAATTCCTGTTCCATATATTGGAGAAAGGATATAATCGTTTTTTTCCAATCTATGCGGTTTTCATTAGAAATTGCGATGTAAAAGGAAGTATTCATGATATTGCATTGAACAGAATCCATCTCATTCTCATTTATATTTTCATTACGTTCTTCTAGTAGTTCGATCACTTTCATCTTTCCTTTGGGAATCATTTACTTGAGGAGAAAAATTGCTCCAATCAAGCTTGACAAGCTCTTTTTCCCGTTCACTCATAGAATCATTTATGTCTGTCACCGTTAATGTTGTATCCGTTTTATCAGCAGGATTGGGATCATGATTGATCTGGCCAATCACAAAAGCAGAAAATGCTGCCCCTGCGATACCGACAATCCATTTCGCTTTATTGTTTGCTTTCACACCTATTCACCTCTTAAAAAATCCCTTTTAGTGTAATGGTTCCTTTTGCTGCATCCCAGTTCACTCTGTAACCGAAAGCATTTGCTATCACTGAAATGGGTAGATAGACAGAATTCTCAAAGTAGAGGGCTTTTGCAGGCATTGGCGTTTTGACCATATTTTCATAAGCTGCATTAGATCCTGCATGAACAATCAGTTCATTCTTCTCATTGGAAACCACAAGAATCTTGCTCTGCTTGTAAAATTTATACTTTATACCAAAAAGTTGGGCCATTTTTTCTCCTGAAACAAGGAATTGTCCGTTCAGGGGTATCACATAAAGGCTTTTACTTTTCCCGTCAAATTCCACTGCAACTTCTTTAGCCTCTTGAAAAGGAAGATTTTCAGTTATGGAAGTGCTGGTATCTCTTGTCCAAATATTCCAATAAGATTGTTGAACTTGATTTTCCTGATAGAGGTTGCGATTTTCGGTTTCCTTCGATTCATCACCATCCTCCCGTTCATGTTCCTTATCTTTCCAGTGATCATCGTCTTCATCCCCCCATTCATCCTCACCCCTTTCGTATCTTTCATGCTTTTCATGCTTTTCATGTTCCTTATAATCGTCATCATCAGCCTTCACGATATTGACTGATTCAAAAATCAAAAAGAGAAGGAACACCGGTAAAGTCCATTTAAATATCCTTGATTTCACTTTTTCCGCCTCCTTATAAAACCATATTAATCAGTATTTCTGAAAAAAAAATGAAAGAACAAAAGTTTTTATTCAAAAAAACACCAGTAACCAATTAAAAAAAGACGGTGTTATAACAGTCCTTCTAGCCGATCTCCTTCCATTTGGAAAATAGTAGGCGTAACGTTCCATCTACCTTACCCATTGAAATTTCTCTTATTCCAAAGTAGCTGCTTACCTCCTCTACTGTCTTATCACCGTCTTTTCCTTACATAAAACAAATGACGACATGGAAACACTAAGAAAAGTGTTAGGATTTGCATCATAAAATGAAAGGTCTATAATGATCAATGGAGAAAGGGTGACAACAATGACAAAAACAATTGCGGATGTTCTCATTGATACATTATTGAATGCTGGTATAAAGAGAATTTATGGGATTGTAGGAGACTCGTTAAACGCTGTACTTGACTCCATTAGACGCTCCGGGAAAATTGAATGGATTGGCGTGCGTCATGAGGAAGTGGCAGCATTTGCCGCAGGGGCCGATGCTCTTCTAAGTCAAAGTATTGCCGTTTGTGCTGGAAGCAGCGGCCCCGGAAATTTGCATCTCATTAATGGCCTCTACGATTGCCATCGGTCCCGTATTCCAGTGCTTGCGATTGCAGCACATATACCAAGCAGTGAGATTGGAAGCGAGTATTTCCAACAAACAAGTCCAGGTTTGATTTTTCAAGAATGCAGCGCATTTGTTGAAACGATTATGCGGCCGGAGCAAATGCCGTTGATGGTTAATATGGCTTTGCAGCAAGCGGTAGCAAAAAAAGATGTAGCAGTCCTTGTTTTACCTGGTGATGTTGCCGGTTTGGAAGAAAAATCAGAGGTACCAAAGGTGCCAGTCCATATAACAAAACCCGTCATCACACCATCACAGGAAGAATTAACGATGCTTGCCGACTACCTAAATAACGGCAAAAAAGTAACCCTGCTTTGTGGGGCTGGCTGTGAAGGTGCTCATGAACAACTAATGGAACTTTGCGATAAAGTGAAAGCTCCAATGGTAGTGGCATTGCGTGGAAAAGAGTTCCTTGAATACGACAACCCCTATTATGCCGGACTAACTGGATTAATCGGCTATTCATCAGGGTATAATGCCATGATGAATTGTGATGTACTATTCATGCTAGGAACTGACTTCCCTTACAGGCAATTCTATCCGAAGGATGCAAAAATTGTTCAAGTGGATATTCGTTCTGAACATCTTGGACGGCGGACTCCTTTATCTTGCGGGGTTGTCGGTGATGTTAAACATACGGTGGAAGCCTTGTTGCCACTTCTTGATACAAAAGAAAATGAAAGCCACTTAGAAAAACATGTTTCCGAATATAAAAAGGTAAGAGAAAATCTTGACAAACTAGCTGTTGGAAAGCCTGGCCGAAAGCCAATTCATCCTCAATTTTTAACAAAAATGGTTAGTGAGGCAGCAAACGAGGATGCTATTTTTACCTGTGATGTTGGAACGCCAACGCTATGGAGCGCCCGTTATCTTGAGATGAATGGAAAAAGACGTCTCATAGGTTCATTTAATCATGGAACGATGGCAAATGCGCTTCCACAAGCAATTGGTGCTCAAGTGTCCCAGCCAAACAGGCAAGTCGTGGCACTTTGCGGCGATGGCGGACTCTCGATGTTATTAGGGGATTTATTATCACTTCGTCAGCATAAATTACCGGTTAAGGTCATTGTATTTAATAATGAAGCCTTAAGTTTTGTGGAATTGGAAATGAAAGCCGCCGGGTATCCGGAAACAGGAACCAGCCTAGAAAATCCTAATTATGCCGCTATTGCGAAAGCAATGGGTATGAACGGCATTCGGGTGGAGGACCCTGCTGACCTCGAAGGCGCATTAAAAGAAGCCTTTGAGCATGAAGGTCCGGCAATCATTGATGTAGTTGTAAACCGTCAGGAATTATCATTGCCTCCAAAAATCACATTCGAACAAGCTCATGGCTTTACGCTTTGGATGATTAAAGCTGTTCTAAATGGGAATGGCAATGAGTTGATTGATTTGGCAAAGACCAATATTTTCCGTTAAACGGTTAAATGAATGGCCTCAATATCCTACTTCAGGCCTTTACATTCAAAACCGATATGGCTATGGAAAATGGTTGTCCATGTTTGAGATTTATGGAACCACCCTTCCGCTTCAATGCGGGGTGGTTTTCTTGTTTTTTGGAATATTTTTCCAAATGACTTTATCTGAGGCATGCTGTTCCTCTGACTCCTATTTTGTCGGAGGGCCTTTCCATTTTTTTCTTTAGAATTAATCAAAATATTTTATTTTTCTATAATAATATTCTATTATTATATTGTTTAATTTAACATGAATGATGGAGATGGATGAAATGAAAGCGTTAAGGTGGCATAATGTTAAAGATTTAAGACTAGACCACATTGATGAACCAAAGGCAAAAAAAGGCGAAGTAAAAATCAAAGTAGAATGGTGTGGAATTTGCGGCAGTGACTTACACGAATATACAGCAGGCCCCATTTTTATTCCAGCTGAAACACCGCATCCATTAACCGGCGATCAGGCTCCAATTGTAATGGGACATGAGTTTTCCGGTCAGGTTGTTGAAATTGGTGAAGGGGTAACAAAGGTACAAGTTGGCGACCGGGTTACAGTTGAACCCATCTACTCATGCGGCGAATGTGAAGCCTGCAAACAAGGAAAATATAATCTTTGCACTAAAATGGGATTCTATGGTCTTGCTGGCGGGGGTGGAGGATTTTCTGAATTCACTTCTGTTCCAGAACATATGATTTATAAGCTTCCTGAAGCTGTTTCTTATGAACAAGGAGCACTTGTTGAACCATCGGCCGTTGCCCTTCATGCTGTTAAGCAAAGTAAAGTACAAGTTGGCGATAAGGTAGCTGTGTTTGGAACGGGCCCGATTGGTTTATTAGTGATTGAAGCGTTAAAAGCAGCTGGTGCCGCAGAAATCTATGCGGTCGATTTATCGGAACAACGTAGACAAAAAGCAGAAGAGTTAGGAGCCATCGCAATTGATTCAAATAAAGGGGACGTTGTGGAGCAAATTCTAACTCTTACAAATGGAGGAGTGGACGTTGCTTTTGAAGTTACAGGGGTACCAGTCGTATTAACACAAGCGATTCTATCAACTAACTTTAACGGTGAAACCATGATTGTAAGTATTTTTGAAAAAGAGGCACCCATCCACCCACAAAATATTGTAGTGAAAGAACGGACGGTAAAAGGAGTTATCGGCTATCGCGATGTAATCCCAGCTGTCATCAGCTTAATGGCAAAAGGTTACTTCCCTGCAGATAAGTTAGTAACGAAAAGGATTACGCTTGATGATGTAATCGAAGAAGGCTTCGAAGGATTACTAAAGGAAAGAAATCATATAAAAATCTTGGTGAAAGCTCAGTAGTTTTGGGGTGTTCAAAAAGAAGGAAGCAGGAGAACCGTCTCCATGCTTCCTTCCTTTTTAAAAGTAATCTGAGATGTAGGGTTGTTCACGTATGATTAATCGTTCCAATAATTGAACGTCGGCCTCATCAGCCTTTAAGCGACCAATCTCTTTTAAATAGGGAGGTCGTTTATATCCCATAAGCATTGTTGTTAATGTTTGAATATCAATTGTCATAGTAGGGTTACTTCCACCTTGCGTAAGCTGTGCTTTACCTTCTTTATCCACTTTTACTGTAAAAGTACCTCTGTTCCAGTCAAGTAAAGGGTCTTGTAAGTTAAATGTTAACTGACTGTCAAATGGTTGGGGCTGAAAAGAATATTGTTCTAAAAAAAGGCGAATATCGACTATTCGTGCCATAAAATTAGGTTTGATCGTTTCCTTAATGTCACTATCCTCTAGCAAAAAGGCAATTGGTTCGTTTTTATAGTTATGCCCTTTTACAGAATTAATCATGGAAAAATGGGCACTAATAAAATTCCATAAGCCTGTCCTAGCTTCGTTATTAATAAACACCCATTCTTTAATATGAAAAACTTCCTCTGAGATCCAATACAAGAGATACCCCATAGGCTGACTATTATTGTCATAATAAATCGCAGCAGTCAAATCATCCAAGTCCCAGCGCAGTGTCTCTTCCCACGCCAGTTCGTTTCGAATCATAGCACCATGAGTCTGTAACGCAAACCGAAGATAAGTATCCCTAATGACAGGATCTTCAATCGTAGTACGCTCTACAATCCCGGGGACTGTTGTTATTTTTGGTAATTGCGAATCCTTGATCGTAAAAGATATTTTATCCGAAATAATTTCCCAGCCTTTATGTCGATAATAAGGAATCGAATAAGGATATAAAAATGAAATCGATTGCTTTCGCTCCCGCATATTGGTTAAGGCTTGATGGATTAATTTGCTCATCAAACCTTGACTGGAGTATTCGGGGTATGTGCCAACACCTGTTACTCCTCCCATTTGGTACACCTGTCCGAAAATATTTACCTGAAATGGGTAAACGGCTATTTGGGAAATTAGCTTATCACCATGATACCAACCTAATACATCTGCCTGCTTTAATACAGGTTTCTTCGCCTGTGCAATTTCCCCACTTTCCCAGCCCGTCGTTTGGAGATCTTGATTTGTCACTTGAAATACATAGCGCAGCAAATTATTAAACTGCTCCGTATCCTTTGTTTCAACTTTCTTCATTTTTAGCATTTCTTGCCATTTTTTCCCTTCCACAAAATTAACCTCCGATTCTTGAACCAATTAGAAGTCTCTGCATAATAGTTAAATACTTTACCGTTGAAACTGAGTGCTTCTCTGAAAAAACTCATCTTCTCATTTTATTTCCCTGTTATACCGTCCGGTCAAGTAACCGAAAGGAGAATTTTCAGTAGCTTAACCATCGTACAGGGAACTCATCATTCTAAAACCCCGCCTTCGAACTATCTTTACTTATAAATTGTACTGGGAAATGGAAAAATAAGATAGTACTTTTGGTGTGAATTATTTGGATTATTTTGAAAAACAGTGTAGGGATTTTCTTGTGTTCTCGAATATCTTTTCGAAAGATCACAGCAACAGTTTCCTGCATGATGACTTTCAATTGGGGTGCCAGGCACCGATAAAACAAGTAACAAAATGTTCACTATTTCACATATTGATTTTAGCCACCTTTGGTTTATAATAGTTACTGTAAGTAGCTACTACAAAAAGTGGATTGTTTCCAAAGAAGTGAACTGGTCATGCTAAATAATTTCCGTTCAAAAAACCAGTTTATTTCTACGACAGCTTAGTTTGCGAAAAACAAAACATTTATTTGTGAAATATTGAGCAATCTGTCTCAACTAAATTGTGAATAGGAACGGGTGGGTGATCATTTGTCACAAACAAAATTAACACTCTATGAAATACTGAAAAGATTTCATTTTACCGAAAGCGAAATAACAATTTATCTCACATTATTGGAAAATAAAGCATTGACAGGGTATGAAGTCAGCAAACGGTCTGGGATTGCACGTTCTAAAATCTATACACTATTACAAACGCTTGAACGAAAACGGGCCATCATAAAAAGTGAGGGTAAGTCAGTACTATATACTGCCACACCTATTGAAGAATTAGTTTCAGCCATTCGCCAAGACATGAATGGAGACTTGGATATAGTTGTAGATTTGTTGAAAGATATCAAACCGCAAGCGGACACAGAAGCCATCTGGAAAGTGGAGAATTATGAACTTACCATTCAAAAAGCCATTACAGCCATTCATCAGTCAACAAAAAATTTATTTGTTCAAATATGGGAAAATGAGCTAACTCCTGAATTAATCAAGGCTCTAACAGAGGCTGAAAAACGTTTAAAGGATTTTGTTGTGATTCTATTTGGTGAACAACATCTAAATGAGCTACCGTTTACCCGCTACTATAAACACCAATTTGAACAATATAAATTGAATGACTATGGCGGTCGTTGGATTAATATTACCTCCGATGATCAGGAAGTACTTTATGGAACATTATCAGATCGGCATATAGATGTGATGTGGACAAAAAATCACTCTATTATTTTCTTAGCAAAGGAATACATTATCCATGATGCATACTGTCTAAAGATGATTCATGCGCTGCCAGAAAAAATGAAACAGCAATTTGGTCATAATTTAGCTGGTGTTCGTAATATTTATTCTATTAATCCATCCCTTAAGGAGGGGTAAACCATGGTCAAGATTTTATTAGCGGCAATTGTATTAGTTAATATCTTCTTTTTAGTATCGTTTGTGAAAGATGTAACAAAGAATTGGACTGAGGTAAAGGCAGAACCAGGAAGTACAAAAGGCTTACCGTTTTCATCATTCTTTATTTTCTTATTTAGTACGTTTGGAATTTCCGACTTTGCTATAAGTGAAGCACTCTATCCTAAAATGAAGTGGGTCTCAACCAAAAAATTACCTGGTACTTTAAATACTCAATGCGTTATTCCTGTTGCCGTAATGGCTTTAAGTTATATCTCTGCTGTAGAAGTCGGTATCAAAACGCTGGCCGTTTGTATCATCTGCCAAATAATTGGCGCATACGTAGGCCCATATTTCGTAGTAAAGTTACCTGAAAAAATTATTAAAAGGTTTATTATCGTTGGCTTATTAATTGCGGCTCTATTAATCTTAGCTGGAAAGTTTAATATCATCCCTCAAACTGGAACAGCAACCGAACTATATGGATTTAAGCTTGTCATTGCTGGAGTTCTATTATTCATTTTCGGTGCTTTAAATAATATTGGAATTGGTTCCTATGCCTTAACCATGGCGACCGTTTATGCATTAGGCTTAAATCCAGTTGCTGCATTCCCAATCATGATGGGTGCATGCGCCCTGTCCGTTCCTATAGGCAGTACGCAATTTATTAAATTTGGAGAATATAGTAGAAAAGTCACCCTATTTACATCCATTTTTGGGGTGTTAGGAGTCTTAGTAGCTGTCTACTTTGTTACTTCATTAAATACTAGCATGATTCAATGGATTGTCATCGTTGTTCTATTCTATTCAGCCATTTCAATGTTTAAGGATGCAAAAGCTACTCCAATTGGAGAGACAAAGACAGCAGCGTAGGATACAATTTATGATTGAAAAATTTATTACTGGTGATATTTTTCATACAAGGGTATCCATAAGGAGGAGAACTAAAAATGATTATTTTAACAAAAACAGATATGGAAAAAGTTTTCACAATGAAAGAGGCAATTGAATCGGCTAAAGAAGCATTGAGATTATTTTCAGAAGGAAAAAGTACCATTCCTTTAAGAACAAATATTGATATCGCAAAATATAAAGGCCAAAGTTTGTATATGCCTGGTTATATCGGCGGGGACAGCCAATCATTAGGTGTGAAAATTGTTTCTGTTTATCCAAATAATATAAATAAAGGGTTAACCGGGGTACCAGCTACAATGGTTTCTTTAAACGCCGAAACCGGTATGGTGGAGGCGGTGATGGATGGCACTTACTTAACACAGCTTCGTACCGGAGCATGTCAGGGAGCCGCAACAGATTTACTAGCCAATAAAGATGCCAGAATTGCTGCCTTAATCGGAACGGGAGGTCAAGCGATTTCACAATTGGAGGCCATGTTAAACGTTCGTGATTTAGAGGAAGTCCGAATATTTGATATGAACCAAGAGCGCTGTCAAAAGTTTGTTGGTGACATGCAAGTCCGCTTCAAGGATTTTGGTACAAACTTTGTTGCAGCCCGCTCTTCACGTGAAGCCGTAGAAGAGGCTGATATAATTACATCGGTCACCACTTCGAAAAAAGCTACCTTTGAAGCGCAGTGTGTAAAACCTGGATGCCATATAAGCGGAGTCGGTGCTTATACTCCAGAAATGCATGAAATACCTGCTGAAATAATTGTCAAGGCCGATCGCGTTATTTTTGATACTATTGAAGGAGTATTAGCAGAAGCGGGCGATATTATTGACCCATTAAAAGAAGGCTTAGTGGATCGTGATCATTATCAGGGTGATTTAGGTGATTTATTAGTAGGACGTATTGAAGGCAGGACAAGTCACGATGAAATTACCGTATTCAAAACAGTAGGAACAGCAGTACTAGATGTGCACACAGCGGATAAAATCTTACAAAAAGCAAAAAAATTACAAGTTGGAACCTATATCGATATGTAGACACGCATCGCGTAGATTGGTTCTAATAGTTCATCTGGCTTAGGAAATGATGCATGGGCGTCCCATGCATCATTTCTGTCTAAGTCTGCTCAACCTGACCCTTATTCCATGTTATTATTTTTGGGGGTTCAAGCCTCTTCGTTGTTAGAACAAGCAATAGCAGACATGTTATAAAAGGGAGGTTATATAACAAAAAAAACCAAGGACCTGGTTTCTCTTTTATCCTATTTAGATTTTTTACCAGGGTGTTTTTTGGGCTTTCGAGGTTCCAAAGTAATTTTTGTTGAGGCAAAACTAAAGTTGAAGATGTGCTTTGATTTTGGCAATGGCCCTCTCATTTTTGACCGATTTTTCCCATACATGGTCTTGATCTGCCCTTATGTCGATAAGAATTTCTTTAATATCGGCAAATCTTGTTTCCATATCGCGGCGCAATGAATAGTGGCCTGTTTTTAATTCATGTATGTCTTGTTTCATGTTAGTTTGATCTTGTTTTACATCATTTAGGTCTTGTTTCACACCGCTTAAATCTTGTTTCACATCGTTAAGATCTTGTTTCACACCACTTAAATCTTGTTTCACATCGTTTAGGTCTTGTTTCACACCACTTAAATCTTGTTTCACATCGTTTAAGTCATGTTTCACACCATTTAGGTCTTGCTTAACCTCATTTAATTCTTCGCGCATTGCCGCTTGGTCTGCCCGAATGATTGCGACGTCTTCCTGTGTCTTCTCTAGTCTATCGTTCATGCTGCCTACCAATGTTATGAGCGTTGATAACATATCTTCCATTTTATCAAGCCGTTTTTCTTCCATTTCATTCACCTCCTTATTCTCTTAAATCATTATACTATTTTCACATCTCGTTTACTATCTTGAATATATTACTTCATATCAGAAGGTCAGAATGTTACAAATGGGCTGAATATAAAATCAGGTCATGGGCTGTTTACCGTTATCCGACCGATAATTTTTAGCAGTTGGAAGCATCAACAAGAAACCTAATAAATTTTTAAATCTTCCTCTTTAGCCGTCGGTAATCCGTTGGGCTGAACTTCATATATTTTTTAAATGATCGGCTAAAATAATTGGAATCACGGAAACCTACTTGATTCGCAATTTCTTGTACCGTAAATTCAGTTTTTTCCAAATAAAATAAGGACTTATCAATTCTAAGTTTATTAAAAAAATCTATGACACTGGTTCCAACTTCTTTTTTAAAAAGATGGCTGAAATGGTATCTGCTTAAGTGACAATAATGGGCCATATCTTCTAAAGAAACTCCCTTTTGATGATTCTCTATCATATAACGGATCGCATGTTTTATATTAGGTGAAACATCACGAATATATATATTTTCTACTTGTTCAGTTAACCATTTTGCATAATTGCATACTTTCAAAACAAATTTGTCATATCGGATCGTCTGATAGAGATCTTGAATCACATTTGCTGTATTGGTCATAACCGAGACAGGACTTACTCCGGCTTCTACCACAATTCTAGACATTGTCATAAGAAGATCAATGACCTCAGATTTAAATACCTCTTCATTGTAGTTATAAATTTCAGCCACCCTATTCATTATTTCTTTGATTTTGGTCATAATCCCTTCTATGTGCCCGATTCGAACAATCGAAAATAGTTCCGACTTTTCTTTCGTTAAAGGAATCATTAAGGATTCCTCCGTGTTTTTTCTTATATTTGCACGGAAAATCAATTGATCCCCATGAAAAAATCTACCGGACATCGATTTTTTCGCCTCTTCAAATGAACAAATGAGGTGAGCTGGGTCATCATAAAAATTCCCTATTCCAATCGATACATGAATACCAATTTGATCGGAATCCTTTTGAATTTCTTCTGCAAGTAATAAGACTTCCCTCTCTCTATCTTGTGTATTAATTTCATTAAAATCCAGTAAAAGCGCAAGAACCCCTTCTTCCGTCCATGTCCATAAAAATGGAATAGGTAAGTTGGTATCTAATTCTTCTATAAGCTTTTGTCCAATATTGATTTTCCATTCAATCGGTTTTCCCTCAGCTAAATCTGGATAGCGATCCATTGAAACTAGAACAACTACATTGGGCTGTATTTTTAAACCATACTTTTCTTGCAAATCCTTAAAAGGTGCCACATGTACAAAGGTTCCTGAAAGCAAAAGATGAGCAAAAGATATTTGTTCTAGTTCTTTGACCATGTTTTGAACCCCCAAATAAAATGAAAGCTTTTCTACTCGTTATAAAAATGAGTAAAAAGCCTCCATTATTTTAAAATATTCCTACCAATCTAGTTTTCCAATTATTAATTCGACAGTGTTTAAGATTTCTCCTTCATGAATAAGGTTGGTAATAAATTGAATATCCGGATAAAAATATCGATCTTCATCTACAGTTGGAACGACACTCCTGATGAGCTCATAAACCTTTTGGCTGACTGGTGAAGGTTTTAAAGGGTGATGAAAATCCAACGCTTGAACAGCCGCCATCAATTCAAGTCCTAAAATATACTCCAGCTTTTTAGAAATTTGATAGGCCTTTTTAGCCGCAAAATAAGCAAAACTGACCACATCCTCTTGATTTGCACTGGTTGGTGTATTATCAATGGTTGCGGGATGAGTGAGCACCCTTATTTCATTAAGCAACCCTGCTGCAGTATACTGTGGAATCATGTAACCGTTATTTAAGCCTGGTTTTGCTACGAGAAAATTCGGAAGCTCACTTACATGATAGTTGACGAGTCGGTCTAGCCTTCTCTCTGAAACGTTTGCAAGATTTGCCATCGCGATGGCCATCGTATCCGCATAGATACCAACGAATGTTCCATCAAAATTTCCAACCATTAGGGCATCTCCCTGATCTTCAGGGATAATGATTGGATTGTCACTTGTTGAGTTCATTTCATTACAAATGGTAAATTCCGCATCTTTTAAAACCTTTTTTACGGCCCCATGGATTTGAGGAATACATCTCAGGCTAAGGGCATCCTGTACTCTGTAATCCTTATATTTTTCAGCAATCTCACTGCCTTCCAGCATTTTTACAATATTACGTGCTGTGATAGCTTGCTCTTCATGCCTTTTAACCGAATGGATTCTTGGATCAAAGGCTTTAATGGTTCCCTTTAATGCTTCTAGTGACATGGATCCTACAATATCTGCTGTTTTTGCCGCCTGAATATTGTTATAGAGAGCTAATGAAGCAAGAGCTGTGACCGAAGTCGATCCATTTGTTAGGGATAATCCTTCCTTACAGCCCAATGAAACAGGCTGCAATCCAGCTTTTTCTAAAGCTTCATTCCCTGGAATCAACTCACCATTGTACCAGGCTTTTCCTTCCCCCATTAACACTAAGGCCATATGGGCTTCAATAGCTAAATACGCAACCGACCCTTCTCCAGGGGCAAAAGGAATAATTTGGTGATTGAGCAGCGATCTTAAAAGTTCTAAAGTCGCTAACTTTACACCAGAGAAACCATTCCCTAAATTAACTAGAATCATAAATTGGATGGCTCTTACCACTTCTTTTTCCAACGGGACACCAACTGATACTGCATGAGAACGAATAATATTTTTTTGAAGTGCCTCGGCGTCTTCTGTGGAGATCGTTTCGGTTACGTTACTTCCAAATCCTGTTGTGACCCCGTAAATGACCCGTTCTTCATCTAAAAACTTTTCAATGACCGATCGTGAAAGATTTACTCGTTCACGGTAATCCTGTGAAAATAAAACCTCGGCATCATATCTAGAAACAGCAATGATTTCATTTATGGAAATATTTCCATTACCTAATATAACTTTTTTTATTTCCTTTGGGTGGGTATTTGATATGGTAGTAATCATTTTCCTTCCTTACTCCCTTCCGGCATTACTAAGAAACGAATTCTATCTTGCTATTTCAACACTCTTTTCCTTTCCATTTTCGCCAGTATCGACATCAAGATTTAGATCACTCGCTTCATTCAAGCTAAGTGACTTCGTTTCGGGTGCCCATGCAATAGAGATTACTGTACCAAGAAGTAGAACCGCCGTCATCCCCAACATCGAGGTGCTCAATCCATAAGAATCAAGTGTAATAGGCAAAAGGAATGCTCCTATTGCAGAGCCGATCCTACTGATTGCCGAGACAAGACCTACTCCCGATGCACGAATTTCGGTAGGGAAAAGTTCAGCTGGGTAAACCATTGTAAGATTCCCAGCAGCAGCCATAACGAAAGTAAATATAATAAATGCCGTCAAGATTATAAAATGTGAATCAGTGTTAGTAATGCTAAGGATGAATAAAGCGACGCTCGTAATTGCAAAAGTATAAATCGTAAAACCTCTCCGAGAAAACTTCTGTATACACCAAAGACCAGTGATAGTACCACTAAGCAAGAATAAATTCAATAGCAAGTCCACTAGGAAATTTTCCCTAAATCCCATGTACACCAGGATAAGTGGAAGGAATGTATAAATAGCATAATAAGGAAGGACTTGACAGGCATAAAAGAGACCGCCAAATGCTGTACGCTTCCAAAGATTCCGACTAAAAAGGTGCTTAAAATCTATTATCTCATTAGACTGATGACTGATTGTATTATCAATTTCTACAGCTTGACCTAAATATTTTTTTACTATTCTTCGTGCTTCTTCTATACGCCCGACACTGACTAGCCATCCTGGCGATTCAGGCGTTCCGATTCGCATCAACAGCACAATAAATGCAGGAATTGCCGCACTTACAAGCATCCAACGCCAAGATTCCGGCCCAGTTTTTGCCAAATAATAACCAACTATATTAGAAGCTACATATCCAACCGTCCATATAACATTTAAAGAAGCTAATAAGAAACCACGATACTTTCGAGGAGCAAACTCAGCAAGCAATGTCGACCCTACAACGAAGTCCCCTCCAAGAGCGAATCCAATCAACAGTCGCAGTAAGAACAAGGTTACTGGATCATTGACAAAGAACTGCAGTACAGAAGCAATAGTAATTATAAGAAAGTTAGTTTGGAAAATTCTTTGTCTACCAATACGGTCAGACAATCTACCTAGGACTAAACAGCCGATAAAGATTCCAATTAAGGCCGAACTTCCAATTAACCCCCCCCATACCGAGCTCAATTTCATTGCCGGACTAAGAAGAGTAATAGCCATTCCGATAATTCCAAGGGCATAACCGTCCGAGAAATTTGCCCCGAATGTAAGGGCTGTGATTCTTAAGTGAAATCTATTTAGCGGTGCGTCATCTATCTTATAGGTTTGTTCGTTCACCAGAAATTCCTCCTTCTAATTTTTGATTTTTCAGACTCATTGGCCTAAAAAATAAATTTATCGAATTCTTACTCCTTTTCGTTAATAAAACGCTTACACCTATTAATTAACTGATAATTACCAATTAATAAATTAGAGTGATAAATTGATTGTATCTATTTTAAAATTATTTTACTCTAGATAATATTTCGAAATATTAGCACAATATTGTTATTTTTAGCTAAATGCCATAGCTAATGCTTTCTTTTCACAGGAGAAGATACATTTATTTACATGTCCTTTGGTTTTATTATTACTAGTGTTTCAATAAGCCTATGTATAAATAAAAATGATCCCGTCACGAAAAGGAGCAGATGCAATATGACGGCAATCACAGCCGGTTTGGATTTAGGAAATGGATATGTAAAAGCAAATATCATTAGTCTAATACGGGTCTTCCCGTCGATCGCCGTCAAGCAATTCAACACCGCCCATCACACACCGCTTGCAAGCGATGAAGTGGGTGCATTTATGAAGGACATCATCAACCAAATGGACGTAAGTTTCTCCAGTCCGCTTGTCGGTTCAACGGAACGCCGACTGTTTGGGGAACGCGCCTTGAAATCCGGGCTCAACCTCGAAGAATTCGATGTGTTTGCACGAATCGGAAAATCGCAAAAGACTTGTATTTTCTGTTGTAAATTAAATAATTGGAAATACGCAGACGTCGTCTTTTAAAAAAATTCTGCACACAGAGAGGTGGGGGTGAGATGGTACTAAAATAAAGAAATACGGTGGTGGCGTCGGCGCTACTTTTCCTTCTTCAAGCACCATGTATACTACGTGTTGAGGTGAATCCAATGGATTGGAGTAGTCGATCTTCACAAAAGAGGAAGGTTGTTCACTTTGGAGCGACGATATTGAGCAGGTGATTCTTCAAAAAGCCTTTAATATTCTTAAAAAAGTGCACAGGTCTCTTACCTATGCACTTTTTCATTTATAGAATAATCAGAATAAGGGGAGCTTTTTCCGACGATAACACTATATAATGGCCTTTTAATTTATTCAACTAGGCAGGAGACTGCTAAACATGCAATTTATATCTTTCACCGTTAATAATTTGGATACCTAAATAGACTATTTCGTTTTCTTGGTCATAAGTGACTCCTTGAACTAAGAGTAAAGGACTATTTCTCTTAATATTCAACTGTGAAGCTTGAAATGCGGAGGCTCTACAAATTTCGATTGTCCGTCTTGATCTCACCACTTGGGTTCCACTTTTTCGATTGAGAATCTCAAAAAGAGAGTCATTATTTAAATCTTCCTCTAATAAAAAAGAATATTTTAAGGAGAAATAATTATCTTCAATTACCATCGGTTCATCATTTACGAGACGGAGACGAGAAATATAGACAGTCTTGCTGTTATCCGGAAGTTCCATTTGTTCTAAAACATCTTTATTGGGACTGACAATCTCTGAAGTTAATAGCTTTGCACCAGGGACGGCCCCAATTGATTTGCAAGAATCAGAAAAACTCAGTACTTGATTTAAGTCTTTGTTATATTTTCGTGATGCAACAAAGGTTCCCTTACCTTGTTTTTTTTCTAATAGCCCTCTTTTTCTTAAATCATTAGTAGCCCTTCGGACTGTGATTACACTAACATTGTATTTTTCAGCTAATTCCACTTCTGATAAAAGTTTATCACCGGGCTTGTATATCCCTTCAGCAATTTCGCTTGCTATTTTTTCCTTTAACTGCTCATATAAAGGTATGATAGCATTTCCATCTAACATATATGATTTCCTCACTCCTTATTCTAACGACTATAAATTACTATTATTATCTTCAACTTGTTTGCTTTCATTATCATATAAGTGGCACGAAACAAAATGACTTTTTTCCAACCTTTTAAGGCAAGGAGCTTCGGATGAGCATTTTTCTAAACGGTACGCACAACGCTTATGAAACGTACAACCTGATGGAGGATCTGCAGGATTAGGGACATCGCCTTCCAAGATGATTCTTTGACTTTTTGACTCAGGGTCAGGATTTGGAATTGCTGATAACAATGCTTTGGTGTAAGGGTGAGAAGGATTCCTATATAACTGATCTTTGTCAGCTATTTCCACAATTTTCCCCAAGTACATCACGGCCACTCTATCACATAAATGATGAACAACACTTAAATCATGAGAAATAAACAGATAGGTTAAATCAAGCTTTTGTTTTAATTCCTTCATTAGATTAAGGACCTGGGCTTGAACAGAAACATCTAAAGCGGAAACTGGTTCGTCACAAATGATAATTTTAGGATTAACGGCCAATGCTCTTGCAATGGCAATTCTTTGTTTTTGACCACCCGAGAATTCATGGGGAAAACGGTTGACATAGTCACCATTTAATCCAACTAGTTGTAACAATTCTAGTATTCTGTCTTCCTTCTCTTTTCCTTTGGCTAAACCAAAAATTTCTAAAGGTGCACCAATTATTTCCCCAATGGTCATTCGAGGGTTTAAAGAAGCTCCGGGATCTTGAAAGATTATTTGTAAATCCTTTCTCATCATCCTGACATCTTTTTTCTTAAATGATAAAATATCACTTCCTTTGTATATAATACTACCAGAAGTAGGCTCAATCAGCCTCAATATTGACCGGCCCAATGTTGATTTGCCACATCCACTTTCCCCTACTAATCCTAAAATTTCTCCTTTTCTAATGCTAATATCTACACCATCTACCGCTTTAACAACACGCTTATTTTTGTCCCTCATCCCTGACTTTATTGTATAATATTTCTTTAAATCTTTTACCTCCAATAGATTTTGTGCATTAAGCGCCATAATTGATTTCACCCTTTTCAAAATCCCTATACAAGAAACATTTTACTTTATGATTATCCTTTTCATATAATTTTGGTCTCTCTTTCTTACAAACATCCTGGGCATATGGACATCGAGGCCAAAACTTACACCCTGAAGGCATATCGTATAAGCTTGGTACTGTTCCTTCAATTATATTTAACATTTCCTTTGTCTCTTCGATTTTTGGTAGAGAGTTTAATAGCCCCTGAGTGTATGGATGCAGTGGTTTTTTATACAACGTCTTCACATCACAATACTCCACCACTTCCCCAGCATACATAACCAGGACGTAATCTGCCACCTCTGCTACGACTCCCAAATCATGTGTGATCATGATAATGGAAGTATTCAGCCGATTCTTTATCTCTTTCAAAAGTTCAAGGATTTGAGCTTGTATGGTTACATCGAGAGCTGTCGTTGGTTCATCAGCTATTAATAGTTCTGGATTACAGGACAATGCCATGGCGATCATTACCCTTTGTCTCATCCCACCACTCAATTCGTGAGGATATTCATCCACTCTTTTTTCAGGAGCAGGAATGCCCACCAATTTTAACATTTCGATAACTTTTTCCCTTGTTTGTTTCTTATCTAGGTGCTGATGAAGCCTAATGGCTTCTCCGATCTGTTTTCCAACCGTATAAACCGGATTTAATGAAGTCATTGGTTCTTGAAATATCATGGATATCTCATTTCCCCTAATTGCCGTCATGTTACTTTCAGACATTTTAACTAAATCATTTCCCTTGAAGAAAATATTGCCTTCTACTATTTTTCCTTCAGGTGGGAGTAATTTTAAAATGGACATAGATGTAACACTTTTACCGCAGCCGGATTCTCCAACTATACATAGCGTTTCGCCTTTTTTGACAGCAAAGTCTACTCCATCAACAGCGGCAATTTCACCTTTGTTCCCCAAAAAGTGAGTTTTTAATCCCCTTACTTCTAACAGATACTCATCCATATTGGTTCCTCCAATATCCTTTAACTTTATTTATTCTTCAGCTCCTCTGCAACTTCAGGAAATAGCTCTAAATAATAAATCATCGATTTTTCAAAATCAAGTACTCCTTTAACCGTACAATATTCATTACTGGAATGCTGTCTTGAACCATGCCCCATTCCCCCTGTCACGTAAGGGATGCCTAATATTTTTTCAAATAAATAGTATGGGGCTGATCCAGGATTCCAAGGCCAAATTTGTGGTCGTGTTCCCATCATTTCATACATCCTTTTTAAGGTTTGAACGGAAGTAGAATAATACGGAACACTAGAAGGATAATAAGCCTTCCCATATTCTGTTATTTCTATATCTTCATAACCATGTTTGTCCAAATGTTTTCTAATTTTTCCTAACTGTTGATTAGGATCCATACCTGGCACCATACGGATATCCATTTTTACAGTTGCTTCATGTGGTAATAATGTTTTGGATCCTTCGCCAATATATCCACCTTTAATACCATCTATATTTAAAGTCGGAACGGTGAGCATCTTTTTCCAAAGATCAAGACCTTCCAAATCCCATTTAAATTTTTCCACATCATATGCTGTTTTCCATTCTTCCTCATCGAGCAAATCTTGAGAATCCCTAAGTGCATCTTCTTTTTCCTTTTCTAACGGAAGAATCCCATCATAAAACCCCTCGACTAATATCTCCTTCTCATCTTCACCAATCATGGTCGATAATGCTTTTACTAATCTCCATGCAGGATTGCTAACCCAAGCAGCAAAGGCCCCATGAATACCACGGTCTGTCGGGCCTCCCCAGCTTCCTCCTTTCGCTTTTAATTCAAAACTAACGATTCCTTTTACCCCCATAAATATAGAAGCAATTCGATTTTCTTCGCCGAAAGAAGGGAAAAACATGGCATCGCACTCACTGAATTTTTCCTTATTAACTTGTAAAAATTCCTGCAATGACCTGGAGGATAATTCTTCTTCTCCCTCAATTAAAAAGACTAAATTGACAGGGAGCTTTCCTTTTACTTTTTTATATGCCTTTAAGGCGTTAAAAAAGGCAATAGTTGGACCTTTCGTATTTACTGCACCTCTAGCAATGATGCATTCTCCATAATCCCTAAACTCATGAATTTCTGCTTTCCACGGATCAGATATCCAATCAGGTTCTTCAGCAGGCAGCACATCATACATACTATATATTAAAAGCGTATATTCGGCTCCTTCATCCAATCTACCATAAACAATTGGATGTCCGGGGGTCTCGATAAGCTCCGAGGTTCCACCTACTTCTTCAATCATTCCTTTTACTAGTTCAGCAGTCTCACGAATACCTTCTCCAGTAGCAGAAATAGATTTAGTTCGTAAAAATTCCTGGGTAGCTTTTAAATCATTTTCGAAATTATCTTCCAAAAAATCAAGAACATCTTTTATATCTTCAACATTCATTTTTTTCCATTCCTCTTCTCTATTGTTTTTAAACTGAAAACATTCACTTACTACCATCCATGATTGTTAATGAATTGGCACCTTCCACATTCGAAAGGATGCCAATCCATGATTCTATTTATTTTGAAACCTTCCATTTCCACGAAGCAAAATTGAACCAAACAAAGTCATTCATCGGAACATTTGAAAGACGCTTAGAGTGTGCCCATAAACTATTTTGATGGTATAGCCAAATATATGGTTGGTCTTCTACAAGTGCTTGTTGATATTCATCATAAGCCTTTTTTCTGTCGTCAAGATTCGTAAGGGAAGCCCCTTTAGCTGCGAGATCATACCATTTAGAATCGGTAAGTAAGGAATAATTCCTCGAATCACCTGGTTTTAATATAACGCTACTCTCACCAGGGTCAATGTTACTTCCGCCACCTAATAAACCGAGGTCAAACTTACCATCTTTGAGCATTGATAGTAATGTTGCAAAGTCATAGGTTTCAATCTTTGTCTTAACACCAATAGCTGCAAGATCCTGCTGGATTAAAAGCGCTGACTGTTCCCTAACTTGGTTCCCCTTAGGTACAATCATAAGATATTCTTTATTAAAATCGAATCCTGCTTCTTCCAATAATTTCTTGGCTTCCTTGGGGTTATATTTATTGGCCTTAAGTTTATCATTATAATAAGGATGGTAGGTTGGCATAGGCCCAACAGCTACACTTCCTTCGCCTAACATCAGTTTATCTACAAGCAGCTTTTTATTGATTGCTTTATCAAAAGCTGTTCTCACTTTCACATCTTGAAACGAATCATTTTCTTTGGATAAATTGAAGGTCATATATTGATAACTATAATCCTCAACAGAGACAGCTTCGATCCCGTCGGCGTTCTTTACAGTTTTCCAGTCTGATAAAGGAATACTGCCCATTGCCACTAAATCAATATCTCCGTTCATTAATCCCGCAGTGAGGTTGGCAGCTGGCACTACACGAACGACTAATGTTTTAAAGTCTGGGCTTCCTTGATAATAATCAGTAAAGGCTTCTAACTCCAATGATTCTCCGGCTGTGTCTTTTACATATTTGAATGGGCCTGCACCAATTGGAGCCTTCCAGAAATCTGACTTATTAATAGACGCATAATCGCCTGTATCCAGAATATGCTTCGGTAACACAAATAAAAAGCTTAAGAACGCATTCAGGATCGTATCAGGGTCTTTCGGCTCTTTAAAAGTAAACCGTACAGTGTCATTATCAACGGCTTCAGCCCCAACACTTTTAGGATCTTGAGCCACACCATCACCATTGGTTCCTGCTAGCACGTTAAAGGCAGAACGGTAATAATTATCAACCTTTGGGCTTGTCATAGCTTGAGATGTAAAAACAATATCCTCAGCTGTAAGCTTTTCACCATCATGCCATAATACATTGTTTGCTAGATTAAAGGTCATTGATTTATGATCAGCAGCCATCTCCCAATTTTGAGCTAATCTCGGTAAGATCTTTCCATCATGATCTCGATAAACAAGTCTTTCAAACAATTGATCAGCAACCGCATTCCCATAATTTCCAGAAGTATTATAAATATTTAACGTATCCCATGTTGAAATTATCGCCATTGTGACAACTCCATCTTTTTTTCCATGGGCACCTTGGTTTTTAGTAGGTTCCTGTTTGACTTCTTGGTTACTGCTACATCCCGCAAGTGAAAAAACCGCAATTAGTAGTACTAGGAAAAAAACTTTTACCTTTTTGTTCATCCTCTGCACTCCTTCTTATTTTTGGATAGGTCTTACGAAATCTTTGTCTTCGGATCCAATGCATCCCTAAGGCCATTACCGACAAAATTTATTGATAATATTGTCACAAGTAGAGCAATCCCCGGTGGTAACCACATCCAAGGTTTATCGGTTAGAATCGTAATAGATTGTGCATTATACAGCATATTGCCCCATGATGCGGCTGGAGGTTGTACCCCCATTCCTAGAAAGCTTAATGAAGATTCAAGAACGATGGCAGCAGCAATTCTAAAAGTAATTTGGATTAAAATGGGTGCGATGGCATTGGGTAAAATATACTTAAAAATAATGCTACGAACCGTTTCTCCAATTGCTACTGCTCCCTCAATATAATCTTTTTCCCTAATGCTTAATACCGTTCCAAATATGAGCCTTGCAAATAAAGGCCATCCTAAAACCCCAATTACAACTGTTACGGTAATAATCGACGGTCCAAAAATGGAAACTAAAAATAAGATTAATATAATTGAAGGGAATGACAAAAATACATCTGACAGTCTCATGATGATACTCTCGAAAATCCCTCTATAGAATGCAGCTATAATCCCTAATGGAATTCCAATTAAGACACTTATAAATGTCGAGAGTAATCCTACAAATAGAGATACCCGTCCACCATACACCAACCGACTGAAGACATCCCTGCCAACATCATCCCCACCTAATAAATGTGTACTGCTTGGTGGCGAACTAAATGCCAAGGGGTCTATTTCCGACTCGGAATACGTCAAAAAGGGCGGAAGAATGATGACTAACAGAGATATCAAAACGAGAACAATGAATCCGGCAACAGCAAGTTTGTTTTTACAAAACCGCTTTATAAAATTAATAAACATTGACTTTTTTCTGTTATTATTCATAGATTCAATATCTCCTAACTAATCATAGCGAATTCTAGGATCTAACAATCCATAAATTAAATCGGTTATAATATTAAATACCAAAACCGCTACTGCAACTAGTACTGTAATTCCTAATACTACCGGATAGTCCCGGGCTGCAATCGATTTAATCATTAGGAGTCCAAGGCCAGGCCAAGAAAATACCTGTTCAGTTACTACAGCTCCCCCTAACAATAACGGAATTTCCATCCCCAAATAGGTTACAACCGGAATTAGTGAATTTCTCAACACATGCTTGATGATGACAACTCTTTCTTTCAACCCCTTTGCTCTAGCCGTCCTTACATAATCTTCTTTCATTACTTCTAACATGCTGCTTCTTATAAACTGGATCAACGTTCCAACCATTTGAAATGAGAGAATAATCGCTGGCATAATTAAGTGCTTCAGCAATGATAGAACATTATTCTCTTGACCAATATCATTCATTCCCCCAATCGGCAATATTTTCAATTTCACAGAGAAGAAGTATAAAAAAACTAATCCCAGAAAAAAGCTTGGCGTTGAAGTAGCAAAAAAGGAAAAAACAGACGAAATATTGTCCCACGCCTTATTTTGATATCTTGCAGATTGAATACCAAATGGCAGTGAAATGAGACATGCCAATATGACTGCTGTTATTGCTAACAGGAAAGTAGCGCCTAAGCCGTTGATGATCATGTCCATAACTGGTTGCATTGTGCGATAAGATTCACCAAGATTACCGGTCAGCATATTACCCATCCACTTAAAATATTGAATATAGAGGGGCTGATCAAGTCCAAGTTTAATGCTCTGCCGTTTAATTTCGGCCTCGGATATATTCTGGTTGCTCAATAACAACTCAAGTGGACTGCCAGATGCTAAAGACGATACTAAGAAAACTAAAATCGTTATCCCAAAAAACGTCGGGATTGAAACTAATATTCGACGTGAAATATACCTTTTCATTACACCACCCACATTATTTCTTTAAAATATAACAACTTAATACTCCACCTTCCACATGTATCTGCGTTGATCCATTGAATGATTCCTCAATTGTGCCATTCTTCCGACAATTTCACGTTCAATTGGAATCAAAATGACTGAATTAAAGTACTCCACAACACGATCATCTATTATATTTATTCCGAGTTCTTTTACATCAATCACCGTAACTCTTTTTGCATATCGATTTAAAAAGGTTAAAGCTCTTTCATCCAGTGGACGTGTACTTCCTTCACTCATTAATAAAATGATTGGAAGATTTTTGTCCGTTGTTTCAAATGGCCCATGGAAATATTCACCAGAATGCATTGGGATGGCATGTTTCCACTGCATCTCCATCAAATGACAATAGCTCATTGTATAAGCAGTACTATAGGCAGGACCGCTGGCCATCACATAGAAAATCTCGTCATCCTTGTATTCCTCAGCAAAATTATTGGCTATTCTATCAATATACTTTTTGCCATTACTAACAATGTGGTCAATCTTTGAAAATGCTTCAATAGCAGCCTCGTAATTCGCATATTCTTCAAATTGATTCAGGATTTCAAATCCAATTCTTAAAGCATTTGCCTGATTCCCCTGGCTGTAGACCTGGTTCTCCCCATTTGAGTAGACTACAACGTACTCACCCGCCTTAGCCATCTCCGTTGTTGGAAATCCGGTCATGGCAATAGTATTTGCTCCTTTTTCCCTGGCAACTTTAACGGCTTCAACTGTCTCCTTCGTCGCATTTAATGAGCAAAGTACAACGATACATCTTTCATCTAGCATAGCTGGTGTTGCATGAACAAACTCGTTACTATTATAGATCGATGTACCAAATGTTTTGGCTTCTTTATTTAGTAAATAGAACCCGCCAAAAATCGCAGCTTGAGATCCGCCACAGGCTACAAAATATACATGTTTCAACCCTCCCGTCTTATCTACTTTTGTTTTAATAGTATGAATAATCTCTTTTACTTCCATGATTCTCCTCCGATTGTTGGGTTTATACCCGCTTTATTCTACGATTTTATAATCGTTTCCTACTTGCTTAATTTTGACTCCATATTGCTCAAAGGCCTTATTGATTGTTACTTTATTTTCAATAACGTCTATTAGTACGGAATTTGGATTCCTCCGCTTCGGCTCTCCATATCCTCCCGCACCAGGGGTTTTAATGGTTACGACATCTCCTGTATTTAGAACAATATCTGAACATTTCGATGGAAGTCTTTCGGTAGTCCCATCCGTTCGTTCCAAATAGTACATACCACCGGCGCCATCTCCGCCACCATTGAGTCCCCACGGAGCGAATTTTTGTCTATCTCCTAAGCCGGTAAAAGACACATTGTCAAACCGAGATTCAAATTTTCTGCAAATTCCTTGACCGCCTCTAAATTGACCTGCTCCTCCACTATCTGGAATAAATGAATACTCCCGGACAACAACTAGTGGGAATTCCATTTCCAATGCTTCAATAGGTAAATTTGAGGTGTTTGTCAAATGGACTTGTACTCCATTTAGTCCATCTGCATGCATGCTTGCACCTGAACCCCCGGCAATTGTTTCAAGGTACACAAAGAAGTGATTCGTATCATTGGGATCACTTCCACTGAAAACAGCCGTCGTACATGAACTATTACATCCGGCAATGGCTCTTTCCGGCACAACTTGAGCCATCGCCCCAAAAATAACATCTGCCACACGCATACATGTATCGATTCGTGCTCCTACTGGTGCAGGATTTTGTGCATTAATAATAAGGCCAGGTTCAACTATGATATTAAATACTCGATAGATACCAGCATTAGATGGTATTTCCGGATCTATTAATGCTTTTAATGAGTAAAATACCGTTGCGAGGAGACCGTTATATGTAACATTGATTGGACCCTCGACTTGTTTACTCGTACCAGTAAAATCCAAATCCATCGTATCACCATGAATGCTAATCTTTACTGAAATCCGGATTGGATCAGGACTAGCCACTCCCGCGTCATCCATGAAATCTGTAAATTCATAAACACCGTCTTTAAGCTTTGATATACCAGCTCTCAGTCTTCTCTCTGCATAGTCCTGGAGTTCATACATGCTATCTACCAATAGGTCTCCGTATATTTCATAAGCTTCAAGTAAACGTCTGCCGCCTACACGGTTAGCTGCGATTTGGGCATTCAAATCCCCATAACGTTCCTCAGGGATACGACTATTTACTAACACAAATTGGATAATTTCCTCGTTTGGTTTGTCATTCTGACATACTCTAGATATCGGAATCTTAAGTCCCTCTTGAAATATACTTACGGCATCACCCGATGTTGATCCAGGTACCTTTCCGCCCACATCACTATGATGGGCTAGATTTGCCACCCAGCCGATCATTTTTTCTTTCACAAAGACCGGCGCAACGATGGTGATATCTGGAAGATGCGTTCCACCACCATTATACGGATCATTACCTATGAACATATCTCCAGGCTTAATCGTTTCCCGCGGATATTTTTTGTAAACTTCTTTAATAATACTTAATAAGGATCCCAAATGCATGGGGACATGTTCTGCTTGTGCAACCATGTTACCTTTAGGATCAAAAACTGCTGTAGAAATGTCTCTACGCTCTTTTATATTCGTGGAATAAGCACTCTTGATGATGGCAATTCCCATTTCTTCCGCAATAGACAGCAAAAGATTTCCCACTATTTCAACCGTTACGGCATCTACTTTATTTCTCATCTCTTTCACCCCCTAGATAAGTCGCTTTTATATTGTTAAATTCGTCAATATTCGCCAACCACTCTGGCGGAATGATGGTTGTCGAATCCATTTCCTCTATAATGGCAGGTCCATGAATGGAACAACCAGGTTCAATTTCACTTCTTTGATAGACATTTGTGGAGTGATAATCCTCTTGACCCTCAAAGAATACTTCCCGTACCTCGATCGGTTTAGGAGGTTGTGCCATAGCATTTATTTGCTGTTTCCCCAAATTGGGTTTTTCTATAATGCCAACGGCACTCACTCGGTAATTTACCATCTGCACTCGTTTATTTTCATTGTAATATCCATATAATTTATTATGCTGTTGGTGAAATTCTTCTATCATTTCATTCAATGCCTGGGCGGTCATATTCGGATCTACTTCAATTGGAATTTCAAAGTTTTGCTTTTCATATCGGCATTCAATACTACAATTAAAAATTCTGTCTTGCTCATCTATATTTTCTTTATCCAACAAAGCATTGCCTTCCTCCATCATCTGATGAAAGATATTCCGGACAGATTCCATATTTTCGATGTCTGCTGTCATGACGTTTGAACGAGTGAAATCAAATTTTGTATCTGCCATTAACAAACCAAGTGAACAAAGGGTTCCTGGAGAAGGTGGAATTAAAACGGCGTGAATCCCCATCTTTTGTGCTACCTCACATGCATGCAGCGGGCCTGCTCCTCCAAAAGCCATTAGGGTAAATTCCCGTGGGTCATAACCTCTTTCCACTGATACTACCCTTATGGCACGTATCATGTTCGAGTTCACGACTGAAATAATACCGGCGGCAGCCTCCTGCAGATTTAATGTTGAATGCTGGCAAATATGTTCATCAATGGCCTTCACAGCAAGACTTCGATCTATCTCCATCCTGCCGCCAAGAATTCTTTTTGGGTTCAATTTTCCCAATATTACATTGGCATCTGTAACGGTCGGTTTTGTTCCACCACGCATATAACTAGCCGGTCCTGGTTTTGCTCCGGCACTTTCCGGTCCGACTTTCAGAGCTCCACCTTCATCAATTCTGCCGATAGATCCCCCACCAGCCCCAACTGTCACAATATCGATCATCGGTATTCTCGCAGGGTATCCTTCAATTAAACGCTCATTTGATATGATGGTTTTCCCATTTTCTATTAAACTGACATCAATGCTTGTTCCACCCATGTCAAATGTAATAATCTTATTAATATTACATTGACCCGCAATATAACTTGCACCAATCACTCCTGCACTTGGTCCTGATACCGCAGTCTTTATCGGGGAATTAATCGTTTCTGCTATCGATATTACTGAACCATTTGATTGTGTCACATAAGGTGCAACTTTTATTCCCGTATTTTCGATTGACTTTTCAAATTTGTCTATGTATTTCTCCATAACAGGACCCAAATAGGCATTTAGAACAGCCGTACTCATACGGGAATATTCTCGAAATTCAGGCACAAGTTCTGAGGATAACGTGACATAGACTTCAGGAAATTCCTCTGTAATAATTTCCTTAATTCGTCTTTCATGGACCGGATTTATAAAGGAAAATAGTGTACAAACCGCAATGGCTTCTACCTCTTTACTTTTCAGATACCTGACAACTTCCCGTACATCCTTTTCATTAAGCTCGATATCTATCGTCCCGTCAAAAAAGATTCTTTCTTCCACTTCACATTTCAATCCTGGAGGAATAAGGCTTTTGGGCTTTTCTTTCAGAAGGTTGTATAATGATGGCCGCTTTTGCCACCCAATCTCCATTAAGTCTTTGAATCCTTTAGTCGTAATTAAACCAACTCGTGCACCTTTTTTTTCGATTAAAGCGTTAGTCGCAACTGTAGTACCATGGGCGAGATAGCTTACCTGATCTGGTTTAATAGAGTATTCTTTTAATAGATGTAAAATACCGCTTACGATTGCCTTAGAAGGATCTTCTGGTGTGGAACTGTTTTTATAATGAACCAAAGTCTTCTCTTTTTTGTCATACAATGAGAAATCAGTAAATGTACCTCCTACATCTACCCCAATCATATAATTCATAATCTTCACCATCTTCCTGATTCGCTATTAAAATACAAATATTGTTAATTAAACACATTTTACAGTTTCCGGAATATCTACCCCATGACCGAATGCTCCTCTTAACAGGCAGGTATTAGCAGCAAATAGGGAAGCTTGCTCCAAAGCCCTTTTATATAATTCTCTTCGAAATTCCACATTGTTCTTTTCCCTATCCGGATTGTTTTTCATTTCCTCAAGGAAATGAACTAAGAAGCCTGCTGCAAAAGAATCACCAGCGCCGAGAGTATCGATCGCTTCAACAACCTTTGCTTGTTGAAATAACATCACCTCCCCGTCATATAACAAAGCCCCTTTACTGCCCATTGTTGCAATAGTAATTCGGCAACCGTGTTCATGGATTTTTTTGCATATCTCTTTACTTTCATCAAGAGAAAAGGAACTGCATGAAATAAACCCAAACTCTAAATATGGACTGATTTCTTTAGTGGTTTCCCATACGTTCCATTTGTCTGAAAAGTCATAGGAAATGGGGATACCTAATTCGTATATTGGTAGAAGCTGGTTATTAAAATAACTATTATTACTGGTATGAACCAAATCAAAGTTTTTAATATACTGTTTATCATGACTATCCAAGACAATCGGTTTTTCTTTTAGGACTCCACCACGGTTACTCTTTATAAAAACCCTGTCCCCATTTACCATTTTTACAATCGCATATCCATTTTCTCCTTCATATTGTCGACAATAATTGCGTTCAATCCCAAGCCTATCCAAGGTATTCAATATATGCTTCGCTATTTCATCATTTCCAAATACACCCATATAGGCTGAATCCATCCCAAGCTGCTTCGCATACACTGCAAAATTTAATGCTTGTCCTCCAGGGTACATTTTGTTTGAGTCAAGATAAATATCGCAAACATTGTCACCTATTCCTAAAACTTTCATCAAAGGAATTCCTCCAAGTAAACAATAGACTCAGTATATATATTTATATGTCCTTATATATACTTATATGTTTTTTATAGTTTAGAATATTTTCAAAGTTGTGTCAAGATGATTAATTAGGAATAATTAAATTTTGTCATAATTTTAGGGAAATTGTTGAAAGAATGAAGGAAAAAGAGAGAATAGTCGATTTTACTCTACTATAATATGGTTCGGTATTTTGACAGGGGCGAAATTAGAAAGCAGAAGCGCCCTGGGCAGCAGCGTATGGGGTAGGCTCTCCAACTTAAGATAAAGTTTACTTTCCCTCTATGTTGAGTTTTTCCCTTCAGAGGGCAGCTAGGGTCGGCTACTTCTCAAAAAACACCCTTAAAACTTTTAAGGGTGTTGAATTCAATTACTAGATTTTAAATATGCTCCTAAACCGGATAGACCGAATGCTTTCGTTCTGAAAAGGTTACATATTTTGAAGAATACGCTTCAAATCGGTTGACAAGTTCAGCACGTAAGGAGCTGGCAGGGATAATGCCGTCAATCACCATTTCCGAGGCTAATCGGTAAATATCGATGTCTGCTTGATATTCTTCACGTTTTTCTGTTATAAAAGCAGCGCGCTCCGCTTCAGGTAATTCTGCAATTTTTTTCGCATAGACAGCATTGACCGCGGCTTCAGGTCCCATAACCGCAATTTGAGCGGAAGGCAGGGCAAGACAGGCATCCGGTTCAAATGCCGGGCCGGCCATCGCATAGAGACCTGCACCATAAGCCTTACGCACAATAACCGAAATTTTGGGAACAGTCGCTTCAGCCATAGCGGAGATCATTTTCGCCCCATGGCGAATGATCCCTGCCCGTTCTACCTTTGTCCCAATCATAAATCCAGGTACATCCACCAAGAACAAGAGCGGAATATGGAAAGCATCACAAAGGTTAATAAACTTCGCGGCTTTATCGGCCGTATCGTGGAATAATACCCCCCCTTTGACGCGCGGCTGATTGGCAATGATGCCGACAGGCTTTCCGTTTAGGCGGGCAAGACCTGTAATAAGTTCAGCCGCAAATAGCTTTTTGATCTCAAAGAAGGAATCTTCATCGATAACCCCATGAATGAGATCATACATATTAAATGGAGAATTTTGGTTGGCTGGAATCAGCTCTTCCAACGACTTCTTCAATTGTTTAGGAGCCGCGGCCTCATGTACAGGCGGCCTTTCAGAGTAATTCGCCGGGAAGTAAGAAAGATATTGACGGGCAAGGCGAATCGCTTCCTCTTCACTTTTTGCTAAGACGTCTCCACATCCGGATACGGAACAGTGCATCCGTGCGCCACCCATTTCTTCCAAGGTCACTTTTTCGCCAATAACCATTTCGGCCATCCGCGGTGAGCCGAGATACATCGATGCGTTTTGATCGACCATAATCACGATATCACAAAATGCTGGGATATAAGCCCCTCCTGCAGCGGATGGACCAAATAGGAGGCAAATTTGTGGAACTTTTCCTGAAAGCTTCACCTGATTGTAAAAAATTCTGCCGGCACCGCGTCTGCCAGGGAACATTTCCACCTGATCCGTAATACGTGCGCCTGCAGAATCCACAAGGTATAAGAGCGGCACCCGTAATTTTTCGGCAGTTTCCTGGATACGGATGATTTTCTCCACAGTCCGCGAACCCCAGGAACCTGCTTTAATCGTTGAATCATTTGCCATTACACATACAAGCTGGCCATCAATCTTTCCCATTCCGGTAAAAACGCCATCTGCCGGGAGATCTTCCGCGTTACAATTCGCAAAAAGGGCATCCTCTAATTCAGAGCCAGGATCGAATAATCGTTTTAAGCGATCACGAACAAATAGTTTCCCTTGTTCCCGGTTTTTCTCATGATATTTAGCTGCCCCGCCCTTTTTAATTTGTTCTGCCCGTTCTTCAAGTGTTTGTTGAAGGGTTTTTGCATCAACTGACATTGGTTTGCCTCCTTCTATTAGTCTCATTTCCTGTTATTCTCCTCGATAAACGGGAGGTCTTTTTTCCTTAAAAGCCTGCAGCCCTTCTAAACGATCCTTCGTTGGAAGCGTTACTTCATACGCATTTTGTTCGATAGCCAGGCCCGTGTGAAGATCGACATCAGAGCCTTTATCGATCGCAAACTTTGCCTGTGCAACGGCAATCGGGCCATTCTTAACAATTTGCCCGGCTATTACCATTGCTTTTTCTAACAAGTGATCAGCAGGAACGGTATATTCTACTAAGCCGATTTCTAGGGCTTCTTTCGCCTCTATACGTCTCGCAGTAAAAATAAGTTCTTTCGCACGTCCCTTTCCTACTAATCTCGGTAAACGCTGAGTACCGCCCGCACCCGGAATAATTCCCAACGACGTTTCCGTCAGGCCTAGCTTCGCAGTCTCTGAAGCAACGCGAATATCACAAGCGAGCGCTAGTTCAGTTCCCCCGCCAAAGGCGACCCCATTCACTGCAGCGATAACCGGCTGCGCTAATGCTTCTAACTCATTTATATTCTTTCGGATCAAGGAAACCGTCTTCCGCACCTGAAAAGGATCCATTCCAGCACGCTCTTTTAAATCAGCACCGGCACAAAATGCCTTCTCCCCGGCTCCGGTCACGACAACACAACGGACGGTCTGGTCGAATTTACAGCTAAGAATTGCATCTTGGAGTTCCTCTAACATCTGGATGGATAAAGCATTGGCTGCTTCAGGGCGATTTAATGTTATCAGCGTAATTCCGTTTTCCAGCCGTTCCATTAATACCGTTTTATCCAATATAGCCACCTTCTTCCTCACGTATTTTCAAGCTTGCAGCCTGATTGGGAGCTTGCCGCTTGAAAACTCTTACTAGGTAAAGGTTTACCAACCTTCTCCTGAATGTATTGGGAAGCGGCGAAAATCTTTTCCTGGTCCACCCCCGTATAAATGCCCATCCCGTGAAGCATATAGAGTAAATCATCAGTTGCTACATTACCTGATGCTCCAGGTGCATATGGGCATCCACCTAATCCGCCAACGGAAGAATCAAAAGTAGTAATGCCCAGCTCCATCGATACCAAGATATTGGCGAGCGCCGTGCCCCGGGTATCGTGGAAGTGCATCGCTAATTTCTCGGCAGGGAACCTTTTGAGGAGCACTTGTAAAACCTCCTCGACCTGCCTTGGATTGGCCACACCGATCGTATCCCCTAATGAAAGTTCGCCAATTCCCATCTCAAATAGGGTTTCGGATACTCTTATCACCGAATCGAGCTCCACCCTTCCTTCATAAGGACAACCGAAGACAGTTGAAACATAGCCCCTGCTCGATTTTCCTGCTGCAAGGGTTTGCTGGACCAACTCTTTTAATACAGGAAATGTATCCTGAATCGATTTATTGATATTTTTTCGATTGTGAGTTTCACTGGCTGACATAAACACGGCCGCTTCATCTATGTCTGCTGCAAACGCCCGCTCTAACCCCCGCCCGTTTGGAACAAGCGCTGCATAGGTAACGCCGGGCTGTCTCTCAATTCCCGTCGCAACGGCTACGGCATCTGAAAGTGCCGGAATCCATTTTGGATTCACAAAAGAGGTAATTTCAATCGTTTTAAGACCGCTGGAGGATAGTTGATTGATCCATGCAATTTTATCCTCGGTGGAAATAAAAACCTTTTCGTTTTGTAATCCATCCCGCGGGCCCACCTCTTTAATGGTTATGTTTGCAGGCCACCTCATCGTTTCATCTCCTTATCCTACTGATTTTAGGATTTACTCAACTTCGACAATGACGTCTCCTTCATTCACAAAATCGCCTTCGTTCACTTTTATTTCCTTAACCGTTCCATTGAACTCAGCCGCAATCGGAATTTCCATCTTCATCGACTCTAAAATCACTACATCCTGACCTTCTTCCACCTGATCTCCAGGCTGAACCAGTATCTTCCACACACTTCCTGCCATGCTTGCTACTACCTCACTCATGATGTGATTCCCCCTATTTTAGGTTATTTGCTTTTTTTAATGGCGTTAAATACTTCGCTACAAAGTTTGTGGTCGTGTCCCCTGAACGGAATGCCGGGTGGGAAATGACCTCTTGCAACATCGGAATATTCGTTTTAATTCCTTCTATTTGATAATCCGCTAATGCACCCTGCAACCGTTCGATTGCTTCGTCGCGATCACTGCCTTTTACAACCAGCTTCGCAATCATTGGGTCATAAAACGGAGTGACAACCGATTGACCGTGAATGGCCAATTCGTGCCTGACACCTAGGCCATTGGGCAGCGCTAATTTTGTGATGGTTCCCGGAGACGGGAAGTAGGTTTTTGGATCCTCTGCATAAATTCTTACTTCAATGGCATGGCCGTCCCGTTTTACCTCTGCTTGTGAAAAAGTTAAAGCTTCACCTGCTGCAATTTTCAACTGTTGTTCAACTAAGTCCAAACCGGTGATTTCTTCCGTAACCGGATGTTCCACTTGTAGGCGGGTATTCATTTCAAGAAAGTAGAAATTTTGCTGGTCATCAACCAGAAACTCAATGGTACCTGCGTTTTTATAGCCAATAGATGCTGCTGCCTTTACAGCTGCCTCGCCCATTTTTTTACGAGTTACTTCGGTAATAAAAGGGGATGGAGCTTCCTCGACAACTTTTTGGTGCCGGCGTTGAATCGAACATTCCCGTTCCCAAAGGTAAACGGTATTTCCAAATCCATCTGCTAAGATTTGAATCTCAATATGTCTTGGGTTTTCAACATATTTTTCAATGTACATCGCCCCGTCGCCAAAGAAATCAGTCGCTCGTTTTTGGTTGCCGGCAAAGGCTTTGAGGATTTCCTCACCGTTATGCACCACCTGCATCCCGATCCCGCCGCCGCCAGCGGACGCTTTCAACATAACCGGATACCCGATGCGGTCCGCTGCTTCTACCGCCTCATCTGCATCAGCGAGCGGGTAAGTAATTCCCGGAACGACCGGAACGCCTGCTTCCTCCATTGCTTTACGTGACTCAATCTTGCTGCCCATTTTGGAGATAACCTCAGGAGTAGGTCCAATAAAGATAAGCCCTGCTTCCTCACAGCGGCGGGCAAATTCCGCATTTTCGGAAAGCAAACCATATCCAGGGTGGATAGCCTCCGATTTCGAAACCTCAGCAACTTGTAAAAGTTTATCGATATTTAAATAACTTTCTGCCACACGAGGACTTCCAATGAGATGCGCCTCATCGGCTATTTTTACATGGGGGGCATCCGCATCGGCTTCGGAGTATACTCCAATTGTATGAATCCCTAAGGCCTTGCATGTGCGAATGATGCGAGCAGCAATTTCACCACGATTAGCAATCAAAACCCTTTTGAACATGCTTTCCACCCTTTCTCTTCTTTATGGAAATAGTTTTCTTTAAAAACTATGAAACTTTAACAATGGTCCGGCTCCACCAGGAAGCTTCGGCAGCATCAGCATCGTACGAAGGAAAAAAGTTAGCTTTTTCGTGAAGGCCATACACCGCTGACCCGGGAGCTTGCGCTATTCTTAACATGAGGTGAAACCAGCCATTTATGAGCAAATGACTGGCCACAATCAAACCTTGTTTAACCGTTTAATTTTACAGCAACCTTCTCTTGGATTTGTTCAACTGTTGCAGGATCTTCAAGCCCAGTTATATCACTGGCTACCTTTCCTGTTACTACGATTTCCTTTAATAAGCGGCGCATAATTTTTCCACTGACTGTTTTCGGCAGCATATCGGCAAAAATAATCGTTTTTGGAAGGGCGATCTTCCCGATTTGTTGTACGATATGATGATGGATTTGCTCTTCTAACTCTGCCGACCCTTCAAAACCATCCGCGAGACGGACAAATACTAAAGGAACTTCTCCTTTGATTTCATCAGGAATCCCAATGATGGCGCATTCGGAAACACCAGTCACTTCAAGGACGGCACTTTCCATTTCCATCGTACTTAACCGATGGCCCGCCACATTAAAGGCGTCATCGGATCGTCCCACTACCCATATATATCCATCTTCATCGATCAGCGCAAGATCACTGGCATAATAACTGCCATCCACTTGGCTAAAATAGGAGGCGAAATATCGCTCCGGTTCTTTCCAAAGCGTGCGGCACAGCATCGGAAACGGTTTTCGAATAACTAAATTTCCTAACTGGCAGGGCTTAACCGAATGGCCTTCAGCATCCACTACATCGAAAACAGCACCTAAAAACGGAATACCTGCGGCGCCCGGTTTCATTGGGGTTAGCCATGCTGCTCCGGCTATAGGAGACCCCGCTGTTTCGGTTTGCCCCCACGTATTATTGATATAGACGTTCTTCTTTCCTAATACTTCATATGTCCAATGCCATGTTTCAGGATCGAACGGTTCCCCAACAAGCGAAATAACATCGAGGCAGGATAAATCATATTGCGCTAATGGCTGCTCGCCCATACTTTTTAACATCCTTAAGGCAGTTGGGGCAGTAAATAACTTATTCACACGATATTTTTCAATGATTTGATAAAAACGGTCTTTGGTTGGGTAATCAATCGCCCCTTCTAAAACAACGGTTGTAACGCCATTCGCTAAGGCCCCGGCAATTCCCCAAATATGCATCGTTAACCAGCCGATATCAGCCGTACACCAGAAAACATCATCATCATGGTGATCCATATGATATTTGGCATAGATGTAATTTTGAATCACAAAAGCCATCCCGGAATGCACGACACCTTTTGGTTTTCCTGTCGTACCGCTTGTATAAAAAACAATCCCGCTCTCATTTGCTTCCAGTCTTTCAGGTTCACAAACGATACTTGCCTTTTTTGTCAGCTCATGCCACCAGTAATCACGGCCTTCTGTCATTTCGACCGTCGAACCTAGACGGTTGACAACAATGACGGCTTCAATCGAAGCGATAGCCGGTGCCACATGGTTGACTTTTTCTTTTAAACGAATAACTTTCCCGCGGCGTATCGTCGCATCTGCCGTTACCACTACTTTGGGCTCAAAGTTGATGAGGCGGTCTGTTAAAGATTTCTCGGAATAACCGGCGAAAACCGTATTGTAAACAGCCCCGATACGAAAACAAGCTAAAACGGCAATCAAGGCTTCGGCAAGGTTTGGCAGGAAAATCGCAACACCATCGCCCTTTTTCACACCAAATGACCTTAGTACATTTGCGAATCGATTGACTTCTGCCAGAAGCATATGATACGTGTAAAATTTCGTATCGCCGTTTTCACCCTCCCAAATGAGAGCCGTTCGGTTGCCTGCCCCATTCTCTACGTGCCGGTCAAGCAAATGGATACTTGGGTTACTAATACCGCCGGAAAAAAAGCGAAAAGCAGGAAGCTGTCCACTAATGGTTTCCTTCCACGGTTCATACCATGTAAGTTCGCGGGCCACATGATCCCAAAAGGCTGCCGGATCTTCTTGGGATTGTTTCAAAAGTTGTTGAAAGTTTTTTGTACTTCCGATAGAGGTTGCAGATACCTTTTCCTCGCTTGGGTAAACAAGTTTGCTATCTGAGATGACCTTTAAAATTCCACTTATATCCATGTAATCGCTCCTTTGTCATCTTTTTATACGCACTAGGAAACTAGTTAACAACCAATTTGTTTTGCAATGACCATTCGTTGAACTTCAGATGTCCCCTCGCCAATTTCCAAAAGCTTCGCATCACGGAAGAATCGCTCTACTTGATATTCCTTCATGTATCCATATCCGCCATGAATTTGAACGGCTTGATCACAGGCACGCATACAGATTTCCGAAGCAAATAATTTTGCGTAGGCGGCTTCTTTTTTAAACGAACGGCCTTGGTCCTTTAACCAGGCTGCCTTGTAGACCATATTCCGCGCTAATTCAATATTCATCGCCATGTCCGCTAATTTAAACTGGATTGCCTGGAAGTTCGACAAGCTCTTGCCAAACTGCTTTCTTTCCTTTGCATACTGGAGAGATTTATCGTATGCCCCTTGTGCAAGCCCGACAGCCATTGCGCCGATGCCAATTCTTCCGCCGTCAAGGGTAGCTAAAAATTGCTTGTAGCCATTGCCTTCGCTTCCAAGCAGATTTCCCTTGGAAACCCTTACATTTTCCAATATTAATTCGGTTGTGTTGGAGGCATGAAGACCCATTTTTTCATATTGGCTCTTAACCGTAAATCCAGGTGCGTCCGTTGGAACAATAAAGGCACTAATCCCGTTAATCCCCTTTGAGCGATCAGTGACTGCGGTAACGGCAACGTGTTTGGCGAAGCTGGCATTGGTAATAAAACATTTGGATCCATTAATCACCCATTCATCCCCATCTAAAACAGCGGTTGTTTGGGTGCCGCCAGCATCGGAGCCTGCGTTAGGTTCAGTCAAACCAAATGCCCCCAATGACTCACCCGTACAAATGGGCGTTAAGTATGTTTCTTTTTGTTCATCGGTGCCAAACAAATGAATGGGTGCTCCGCCTAATGAAATATGGGCAGAATAGGTAATCCCTGTTGATGCGCAAACACGGCTAAGCTCTTCAACGACGATAGCAAAACTGATGGTGTCGGCATCAGCGCCGCCATATTGTTCAGGGAAAGGCAGACCCATAATCCCCAATTCTCCTAATTTCGCAAAAACTTCCTTGGGAAATTCCCCTGTACGATCCCGGGTATCCGCACCCGGCGCAACTTCCGCGTCGGCAAATTCCCGAAGTAACTTGCGTATCATCTCTTGTTCTTTCGTTAAATCAAAATTCATCGGCCTGCAACCACCTTTTTCGGAAGATTCCGGTTATTTTTGCCAAAAAAACTTCTATCATCCTGCTATTCTGTCTTAAACTGACAATCCTTGTTTAGTTCCTTGACAAAATCTATTTGCAAATTCCCCCTTCCATTACTTTTATAACTTTCTTATAATTATAACTATTAGAACATTTAATTCTATGTTCATTTCACTAAATAGTTTCGGAAAAATTTTGTGACTTTCACACAAATTTGTAAGCGCTTAAATTTTAATAGATAGGGTGATGAATGATGCAAGATACATTGACACATCGACAATTACAGTCATTAATCCATGTTTCAAACGTCATTAATTCCTCATTAGCTATTGATACCATTTTTGATTCGATCCTAAATGAAGCCATTTCTGTCGTGGAAGCTGGCGGTGGAGGGTCTATCTGGATTTTTGATAAACATCAAAACCGATTAATCGCGAAGACAGCTCAGGGATTATTTTATCCACATATTTTTAAATCCATTAAACTACAGAGCGGTGAGTCCATGACCGGTATGACTTTTGCTGAAAAAAAATGCCTCGTATTTAGGAATGATTCCGAAATTAAACAGGCCTTGTCTACCTTAACTCCCTTTAATCGAGACCTATTGGATCGCTCCATTCCAGACAACATTCATTTTACATCCGTCATTTCTTCACCAATTTTATTAAAGGGAGAATGTATCGGGGTCATCACCTTGGATGCTTTTGAAAAATCGTTACACTTTAAGCAGGAGGACATTCATTTATTGGAAGCAATCTGCCATCAGGCTGCCATTGCCCTGGAAAAATCCAGCCTTTATCGTGAAAAAGAAAAAACAGTCCGCAAGCTTTCCCAATCGATTGAAACCCATACAAACTTAGCCAACCTTGTTGTTAATGGGGAAGGAATCCAGTCAATCATGCACTATCTACACGAAAAGATTGGGCAGCATATTTTTCTCTTCGATGATATCGGAGAACGAATCGCTTCAGCCTGCCTTTTATCGTTTACAGATGAAATGATGGATTATTTTACGCAATACGCCAAACAAATTATCCCTTCACTTGAACATTCACGTACCGTTTCAGATATTACGTTAGCGGGCGAACACTATCAATTAGTCGTATTACTCCTTGGTTCTAAACTAAAATCTTTAGGGGTACTGATGATCCTCTCAAAACAAAAAATGAGCGAATTGGATATCGCTGCTCTTGAACATGCATGTACAATCATTTCCCTTGAACTGGTGAAAGAGCAGGCCGTAATCGAAACACAGCAGCGATTAAGAGGGGAGTTCGTTACAAAACTTTTTTCCGGTCAGATGGATGAAACATTAATTTCAAAAGCAAAAAATTTAAATTTCGATCCTAACCGAAACTATATTACGTTTATTATCAGTTTTGAAACTAGATCAAACGTGAAAAAGGGTGTTGACGAAGGCACTTTCAGAAATTTACTCCATATGACCAACCGATTATTGCTTGAAAAAAATGTACAGGGTATGGCGGTAATGAATGAAAATCAAATTGTCGCCCTTCTTTCCTATTACCCCAAATTATCTTCATCCAGTATCGTTGCCGAAATAAAGGAACTCGCAAAAATGATACAGAATAGAATCCTAATAAAATATCGAGAGATGGATCTATCCATCGGCATTGGAAGAATGAAACCCGGGCTGCTTTATGTCCATGAGTCCTTCAAGGAAGCGATAAAATGTATAAAGTTTCTGAAAAACTATCATTTCGAACATTCCATCCTTTGTTATACAGACCTTGGGGTTCAACGATTTATTTTGCAAAATCCGGAGGAGGAATTAATTGATTTTATCCAAGAGGTATTAGGACCCCTTATTGAATATGAACAATCGCGAAAAGGCGACCTATTGAGCACCCTGGTTGTCTATTTTGAACAAAATCAAAATATCAGGAAAACGGCAGAATCCCTACATATTCATCCAAACACCTTAAACTATCGATTAAAGCGAATGGAAGAGATTCTCTTAGCAGACTTTAGCGACAGCCAACAATTATTTAATATCCATTTGGCGAGCAATATTTATCAATATATACGGAACAAGGAGACGTTAGGGCTAAATCGGTCGAGAACGTTTTAACGGCCATTCTTCCACAACCCACAATACTTCGGGTAACTAGAAATGGTCTTAGTGCGCATAGCCGCATATTTTTCTGTTGAATTTTTATTACGGAATTATATACAATAGAGATAGGAATAACATAAAACAGAAAATGAACGAGTGCTGCTAACACTCGTTCAAAGTTACTGTATGATGCCGCATGAAGAGCGGCTGACGCAAATATAGGAGTTTCTCTTAAAGGAAGCAATTACCACTCATTCTTTGGTCGGAGGGGTGGCAATTACTTCTTTTTTCTATTTGGTGTTGATTTCATTTACTTGATTTTAAATAACAGAACTCATTTGTTTTGAATTGTACCTTTCTTTTTCGGATAAAGGTTTTTTCAAAAATCCAATTATGAAGCAGGTGATGAACGATCCTAGAAGGATACAACCGATGTATAACAATGGTTTATTGCATGCAATAGGGATAACAAAAATACCGCCATGAGGTGCCTTTAATGAAATATTCATAGCCATACATACTGCACCGCCTATCGCAGCACCAACTATGTTGGCAGGAATGATCCTTAATGGATCTGCCGCAGCAAATGGAATAGCCCCTTCAGTAATAAAGCTTGCACCTAATACGTAACTTGCCTTTCCCGCTTCTGCTTCCTGATTGGTAAATCTATTCTTAAAGATGGTTGTTGCAAGCGCAATACCGATAGGAGGTACCATTCCCCCCACCATCAAGGCAGCAGATGGTTCAAAGATGTTGGCGGCAAACATTGCTAAACCAAAGGCTGAAGCCGTTTTATTAATTGGTCCACCCATATCAGAAGCCATCATTCCTGCTAATAATGCGCCTAGAATAGCTGCATTAATTCCAGTAAGGCCTTTTAACCAACCTTCTAAAAATTGATTTAGCATGGACATTGGCGTGTTTAATATAAAGAACATGAAAGCACCAACAATAAGAGTACTTAATAATGGAACAATTAATACCGTAACTAAGCCTTGGAAGGACTTCGGTATCTTGACCATGGATTTTCCAATAAACTTAGCTGCAAAACCACCTACAAAGCCGGCAATCATCCCGCCAAGGAAACCGGATCCACCTATGCTAGCCATCATCCCACCAATCATGGCAGGAGCTAATCCTTGTTTGTCGGCAATGCTGTATCCAATAAATCCAGCTAAAATAGGAACCATTAATGCAAATGCCGCCTTGCCGCCAACTTGATTGAAGAAATCGGCAATGACATTATATTGTTCACTCTTAGGATCTGAGGCATAGATTCCGAACATGAAGGAAATGGCGATAAAAATTCCTCCAACCACTACAAATGGAATCATGTACGAAACCCCACTCATAAGATGTTTATAAAAATTTAATCTTGGCTTTTCCTCCGCTACCGGCTCCTCTTCCATCATGGTTTCGCCAACAGTACTTTCTTTTATTTTATAGGACAGGGCTTGGTCAATTAATTGATCAGGATGGCTGATGGCCTTTTTTACAGGTACATCTACATATCGTTTGCCCTGTAAAACAGTAGTATCCACCCGTACATCGTGCGCAATCACAATGGCATCTGCTTTTTGAATATCTGCTGCAGTGAGTCTATTCTCAGGACCATTAGCTCCATTTGTTTGAATTTTGACCTTCATACCACGTTTTTTAGCAGCCTCTTTTAAGGATTCTGCAGCCATATAAGTGTGAGCAATTCCGGTCATACATGCCGTAATCCCCACTAAATAGTTGCCTGAATTCATTTCTGTATTTACCGTTACATCTTGTGACTTTTCCTGTTCCCAAATAGCGTCTATTACCTCATTTTCGGACATTGCTACAATCAGCTTTGCTCTAAATGTTTCATTCATTAGGAAAGTCGAAAGCTGAGATAAAAGTGTCAGGTGTTCATTGGAAGCATCTTCTGGTGCTGCAATCATAAATATTAAATTTGTATGTTGACCGCCGTAATCAATTCCCTGTAATGTCCTTCCCATAATAATAGTAGGCTTGGTTACCGATTCACATTTTGCATGCGGAATTGCTACACCATATCCAACCGCAGTGGAAATTTCATTCTCTCTTTGATAAATTGCTTTTTTAAATTGCTCCGGGTTATTTGTTAGGTGGTTTTCAGCAAGTTTGTCCACTAACTCATCAATGACGGCTGCTTGATTATTTCCTTTAAGATTCAAAATAATATTATCAAGGGTTAAAATATCGACGAGTTCCATTTATTTCCCCTCCCAAACGATTGGTCTTTGAATTAGCTAAAATAGAGATGTGCTTTATTGGTTGAATTAAATAAATCCATTTTATGCTTGACTACTTCCTGAGCTGCTTTTCGCGCACTTGGCATAATGACATCTGGCTCATATGCCCCTTGTTGATCTGTCAAGAAATTCCGTAACTCGCGGAAGAAGGCGCTTTTCATGTCCGTTGATAAATTAATTTTGGCTACACCGTGCAGATAGGTTTGGGAAATCTCTTCATCTTTATTATCACTGCCCCCATGAAGAACAAGAGGAATTCCTACCTTTTGATTAATTTCTTCTAGCAAATCCAGCTTTAACTCTGGCTTTCTATTATGTTTATACTGTCCGTGTGATGTTCCAATGGCAATAGCTAATGTATCTATACCTGTTTCTTCAACAAACCTTTTAGCATCATTTGCATCGGTATATAATATTTCATCAGCACCACCCTCAGAGCTTCCTTCATTGGAACCAATTGTTCCTAATTCAGCTTCTACTGATACATTCACATCATGGGCAATTTTGACAACTTCCTTTGTAATCGCTATATTGTCCTCAAAGGATGCGTGTGAGGCATCAATCATAACAGACGTGTAACCATTTCTAATTGCTCTCATAACATCCTTAATTGAGGCACCATGATCCAAGTGAATAGCCATTGGGACCTTTGCATTTCTACATCTATCTCGAACATAGGCTATAAACTCATCACCCACTAACTCAATTTCATTCGGATGAATTTGGATGATGGCTGGTGCATTTTTTTCTTCTGCCGAGTCGACAACAACCCTTACAAACTCACTGTTTGCTACGTTGAAGGATCCTACCGCAAAATTATGTTTGTACGCTACTGCTAGTAATTCTTTCATATTCATTAACATTTCTATCTCTCCCTTTTTTATATCTGATTCCATGTATCAATAAATTCTTTCTCTGTTGTCGTATGAACAAGTTCTCTTACATTTTCAATCCGTTTGGTTTTTTGAAAAAATTCCATAAAAACGTATTCATTTCGTTCAATATCCGAAGATGGAATATAAATTATAATTAACTGAACAAGTTCATTTCCCCACTGAATCGGTTTCTTATTAATCCCAATAATCACCTTCTCTTTATATTCTTTCGCCTCAAAATACGGATGCGGAATCGCCACTAAATTGCCAATGGACGTATAAGACATCCTTTCCCTTTTCATCGTGGGTTCATAGTAATGCTCTAGACTATTCAGCGAAAGAAGATGACGTATCGCATCTTCGGGACTATTCTCATTAATCCAATGAATAGCAGCCTTTTCAATAATTGAATTTTGTGCCTCAAGAAAGAATCTGATTTTCTTTATGTCACTGCTTTGAAAACCGCTTTGTATCATAATGAAATTTGCAGTGGTTTGTGGTGTAACTGCAAGATTTATTCCAATGTATAGGTAGGAACAATCAAAAACATAATCGGTAGAATACTTTTCTATTTTGCAAATTTCCAGTTCATCAAAGTAGGTTGCTACTTTAGAAGCAAGAATTTTTGTCCGCTCATAACTTCTACTGTAAAGAATGACTGTTTTTATCTTCTTCTTATCCCGAGAATCGAGAATTACTTGGATATGGTAAGCCAAATAAGCAATTTCACTGTCCTGAATTTCCACATGAAACTCTTTCTCAATTTGCAAAGCAATATTGGATGCAATACTGAAGGAGAAGAAATACTCCGACTTTGTTTCTTTTACAAATGGATTATAAATAAGCAAGTTATGCGATACAGGATATATGATTCGGTATAGGTGATTTGCAATATTATTTCGGAAACGCTTTTGTGAATAAGTTGGTACCTGGTAAACTTGTTCTACTTGAAGTAAAATAGCCTCTATCTTCTTTTTAATCTGCGGATCCTTGTTCTCAATTTGTGTATCATCCAGATCGAGCTGTAATGATATTAAATAGTTGGCCAAAAAAATGATTTCATCATCCGTCATCTTGACAAACTTGTTTATCTGAGAGCGAAAGGCCTCTGCCACCTCCAGCTCTTTAAAGCACGATAGATGAGTCAGTTCTGTTTCTTTGATGGTAACGAAATGGGCATGGCTTATTTGATGAATAATGATAATTAATTCAATGGTAATTTTCTTATACATCAAAAATTCCAAATTCAATTGATATTCTTTATTGATTTCATCCACCCATTTGAAAACACTTTCAACGATTTCTGAATCTACCCATGATTGAAAGGCGTTTATTACAAAATCCTTGTACACCTCCTTTTTTACTGAAATAGAGGTAAAAAGAATTTCTAACAAAATTCTTTTTTGCATCTCTGTCCCTATCAATTTAATGCCTTTAAATACTTTAGTATCTATTGAAACCTCAATCCCTAATGCGTGAATATTCATCATCAGTTTTTGAATGCGGCTCCGAATGGTTTGCGGCGAGTAAAAAAATCGGTCGGCAATTTCATCGTAGGTGGTATATTCTGTTTCATTCATTAAAAATTGAATGATTTTAAACTCTAGGAGTTCTTCTTCTAGCGCCTGATTATCAGCTTCAAACCACTCTTTATCAATCCGGCTCGATTCAGGATTAATAGCATATCCTTGAGCAGATGAAGTGATAACAACGCCGCTAGAGCTGTCGTTAATTTCTTTAATATAATTTCGAATTGTTCGGTCTGTCACATTCAATATTTCAGCCAGAGTGGCAGCGGATACATATTCTTGATTTTGCTTTAATAGAAAGTCAATTAATTGATTATGCTTCTTATGCAAGTTAACCACCACCTTTCTATAGCTTTATTGTAAAATACAATAAAAGTACGTGCTATATCAGTAAATTTTCCTACGGATAGGAAAATTCTTATTCCCATTTTCACGTATCCCTGATCACTGGTTTTTAGAAATATAGCTGGTTTTAGGATGTGAAACCTGGAAACCTAGAACTTTAGACCTTATTATCGTTGAATAAACATTTATTTAAAAATCCCCAGATAAATCTATGAGGGGACAATATTATTACATCCCTATATAGTACAGTTAACTATCCTCTCCCAATAATTCATAAATAAACTTGTGATTGTTTAACTGTCATAAACCTCGACAATATCCTACAAGGTACCTAATTTTTTCCGAAAATGATAAGTTATGTTTGTTCTGAAATATCAATAATATTAGGGGGGGCAATTATGAATTGGAATGAAGCATTAGACATTTTAAAAAAATTTAGGGGCTGCCAAAAAGGGTAATTTACAGTGGCGGCTTCCGGCATTACCCTTTCAGAATTTCTCATTGTATTTTTAAGAATGTTTCCATGATTTTTGTTACGTATTTCACCGGTTTATCCACTCCTGTCAAGGGCTTTTGGATAGGACCGTGTGCAAGTTGAAACCTTAATTAAATAATATAGCTATAAATTCCTTGAACGTTTTAGCTTGCGTTAATTGATTGAACTTTTCGGGATTGTCTAGGGCATTTAATAGATAATCATATAGCTTGGGGACTTGATCAAATGATTCGTGAAGCGAGAACAAAAATATGATTTTTACTTTTCCATTCCCCCAGTCGATAGGATTTCTTAGTATTCCTACTGCAATGCCATTTTTTAAGGCAATTTTTTTAACAGGGTGTGGAATGGCATAAGGTTTCCCAAACGATGTAGGTGAAACCTCTTCACGTCTTTGGACGAAAGTCAAGAAGTTTTCATTTGTATATCCATTTTCAAATAAGGAATTCGCCAAAAATTTCAATACCTTATTTTTTGACAAGATATTCAAATCAGGAAAGAAAATCTTCTCGGAAAAATAATTTTTTATTTTAAAATCTCCATATACCTTCTTTTTCCTAACTTCTTTAATCGTAAAATCAATTTTATGGGCAGTTTTGTCCGTAAGATAATGATCGATGAATAAGATCGGAGTATCATATTTCCACTCCATCTGAACAAATGAAATAACTAGGTCAAAGTTAATAAAATTTACGTGATGGATATCAAACATCGAAACAGAAGTAAATGTTGCATCAGCGTATTTACGAAGAATATCATCCGCTATCATTTTGGTTAAAGATGCATCAAATGGATTGATGATGCCAATGTTTAGATGTACTTCTTTTATTTTTTCTAGAGCACCAATAATGTGTAGGGCAATATAGCCGATTTCATCTTCCGATACTCTGAAGCCGGTTTTTTCCTGAAAATAATCGGCAATGCTTGAACTCATATCGTAAATAAGAGTGAATTTCTTTTGAATTTCAAGCAACAAAGGATTTCTCGTGTAACTATTATGACTGCATCTTACTTCTAAACCCCTGAAATGATTGGCGAGTTTATGGATTAACGCCTCATCGTTTTTAAAATCGAAGTCATAATTTTCGGCGAGTTCTTCTAGGGCTAATTCAACAAATGAAATATAGGGCGTTATATCCTTTTCTATTGTTCCACTATCCGATTTTATTTCGAAAAGTAATTCAATCGTTTCCCTATCTTCTGCGGTTAAATTTAGATTAAATTCCCTTTCAAGCTGCACACATAACTCCGCTACATGACTTTTTCCATCCGTTTTCAAAGCAGGCCCGCTCTCTTGAGCATAATTGATTCCAGTTTTCTTTCTTTCTAAAATCAAGGCAATATGCAAGAGCAGCGTAATAAAAGCATAATCTAGAATCTTAATATTTCTTCCCTCAATATGCGCAAGCAATAGATCTTTAAGGGTATAAACATCAATATTCTCCAGATAATGGTCAATCACACTAATGTCAAAATCTTGGTTATCTACTTCATTTAAAAGGAAATGGGTTAAGATTTTACGTTTTGTTGTCGCATCCCTATCTAAAAAAAGGTGATTATTTTTTCGAATGATTCGGCTATTGAAATCTTCATACATAATGGAGTTTAATTTGACAATTGTTTTAGAAAGGGTTGATTCACTTATATAGAATTGGTCAGCCAACTCAAAAAAGTTTACTTTTTCTCCCGTTAATATTGTTTTTAGGATCAAAATATCTCGATCTAAACCATTATCTTTATAATTGGCTAAAGTTTCCTTCGCCCAGTCTCTGTCAGTTAAATAATATCCTCGGCCTTTTTGCATTTTGATTTTCTCAGCTTTAGCATTGAGTTCTTTTATCTCATTACGAACCGTTTTTTCACTGACACCAAGTCGATCGGCTAGGGCCATTCGATTGACATAGTCATCTACCGAATAGAATAATATTTTAACGATTTCTAGTTGTCGCTTCGTTAATAATTCTAGCATCTCAATCAACCCTTTCTCAAAATAACTGAAAGTAATATTGGTATTATCTCATAGGAATTCTTTAATTTAAAAAGAAATGTCCTTTAAGAAATGGGACTTTCTCCAATTTCTTAAGGGACATATTAGAAGATTCCATTACTTTCGGCGGTTTCAAAGAGCCTGAAAACGAAAGGCCGCTTGCTGATTCAGAAGATATGGACGATAATAGGCTACTGTACTTGAGAGCGGCAGCACATCTGGTGAAAGAACAATCTTGAGATGGTGGGTGATATACCTTCTTCTTCTCTGAATTCTTTCATATAAATCCGGATAATCTCTTCGAATCTCTTCTCTCAATTTTGAATCAGCCAATAATACACCATTTTCAGCGGACACTCCTGAAAATGGTTTCATCGAAGGGATAATATCCAATTGGATTAACATACCACTCTGAATGGTCTCCTCTGATCCTTCATATATTGGACTACTGAGCCATTCCTCATCTGAGGTTAAGTGGCCTGGATTTAAATGCCAGCCATACTTTTCTTGAGGCAATACGTTTTCAATCCATTGATAGACATCGCCGCCCCTTACACCCACACGAATATTTTCTAACCATGTTGTAATTGCAACAAAATAGGGTTTGGCTAACCTTTCCACATAATCCTGAACCTCTTCAGGCAATTGTTCTTTTTGTTCAACAGCATACCCTGCGCGGCTCACTAAACCACCCTTATAACCGACGGTAAGAGATAGTCTATCCCCTAGCTGTACCTTTTGGTTACTCGGGTATAAATTTCCATTAACGAATCTTTGTCCAGTCGAACAGATGGTGACGACATTATTTCGTTGTCCTTGTGATTCTAAATAACTTGCAATCTCAATTTCTTTTTTGCCGACTTCAATGGCATTCATTGCCCGAATCATTCCGTTACTCGCTAGCACTTGGCCGTATTCATAATGAGCAATTTCATTAGGGTTATTTTGAATTCTAGCTCCGAACGAAGAATGGATAAAAATATCTGTAGCATTTTCCATAGACGTTTCATGATTGACGGCTTTCTTGATAGCTTCCACAATATAGTATGGAATGTCAAAAATTTTACTTCTTGAAGGAAGTTTTTTCGAAAAACCTTTCCAACCAACTAAGCCAATTCTTTTCCCTGATTGAATCCCCGCTTTTCCAAATAAAGAATCAAGCGGCTCAGTGTGATCCATGGGTTGATCCGGTAAAGAAAAATAAGGGACATGGATGGGTGCGGCCGGAATACAGGAATGTTCGGACATTTTAAGCATCTCGTTTCCTAACAAAAGAAAGGCTTTTCCGTCTTTATGGAGAACCAAGATAGCTTCTTCAAACCTTGGAACAAATCCTGTTAAATACTCGAAATTACCTCCATGCTCTAAATCAGCATAAATCACTAAAGTATCAAACCCCTGTTGTTCCATCCCTTTTAATACTTTCATTCTTCGTTTCTTCATCGTTTCGGTAGACAAAGGGACAGGAACGGCTACCTCCATTTCAGGCGGTAAAATAGGACCCAGTATGACATTTTCTTTATTGTATTTTTCTCTCAAATCTCACTCTCTCCTTTGATCAGTTGGAAATAATGGAATAATCTCTTGCCTTTCAACATCCACCATACCTAAATCCGAAAGCTTTACATCTGGACTCACTAACAATGCCAAGATGGTGATTCGTGATATTGGATTCTCTAAATAGATATTTCCTAGTTTTTTATTGGCTCGAGACATATCCTCTACCTGGGCCGCTACCTTTTCAGCCGAATCTAATGACATTAACCCGCCTACAGGTAGTGGTAAAGCGGAAAGGATCTCTCCATTTTCTACAGCTGCCATACCGCCTTTTTGCTTCACAAGTCGTTCTATGGCGGTCAATCCATTTTCAGGTGTGTCATACACGACTGTGATGTTATGTGAATCGTGAGAGATGCTGCTAGCAACCGCACCGTGATGGATCCCGAATTTTTTTACGACCGTGACACTCTTTGTCCTTAAACCATAGCGATTCAATACAGCCACAAACATGGTATCAGCTTTATCTGAAATATCAATGAATCCGTTTTTCACCCGAAATGTATCCTGTTGAACCTTTGTAAAAGAAGAAGTAAACGATTCATACTCAATAAAATTCATCGCTGCTGTATCCTCAACAGAATCCGGTGCCTTTATCATCAAATCCTCTCTTTTTAGCGATGGGAGATTGATAGAATTGATTTCTTCTAAAGAACATTTTTTAGGAGGAATTTTTCTTTTCAACCCTCCATTTTCGGCGACAACTTGACCTTCGAATATCACCAGGGATGGTTTCATGCTTTCAAATGAATCGAGTAATAACAGATCCGCTACATAACCTGGAGCAATCGCTCCTAAATAGGGGATATTCATTTCATTTGCAGCATTATAGCTGGCCATTCGAATCGCGTCAATCGGATCCATCCCCGCACGTATCGTTTTTCTAACAAGGGCATTTATATGTCCTTCTTTTAAAGTAACATTACATCTGCGGTCATCCGTACAAAAAGAAAATCGATCTTTATATTTAAGCTGACTCACTTTAGCCGCAAAGATTTCAAGATTTTTATTGGTGTTACTATCGCGTAAATCAATATGCATTCCTTGCCGATACTTTTCTAGCCACTCCTCTACACGAGAGGATTCATGGTCGGAGATTGGACCTCCAATTAAATAAGCTGCTAACTTATTTTGGGTCAATTTTGGTGCATGACCTTGAATATACTTGCCATTCTTTTCAATCTCAGCAATCATATCGGTAATCTTAGGGGAGGAATGGATGACGCCTTCATAATCCATTACTTCCGCTAAACCAACAATCCGGTCATTTTTTATGATCGACTCAATATCTTTTGCATAAAGAGTAGCCCCGCTATTCTCCAGCCCTGCTACGGACGGAACACATGATGGGATATCAATCAGCTGACGCATTGGCAGCTCCTCGCCGTTTTGAAGAAAATACTCAATCCCCGCAATGCCGAACACGTTCGCCATCTCGTGTGGGTCACATACAACGGTGGTCGTTCCATAAGGTACCACCATCTCGGCAAAATTTCTCGGGGTTAACATGGAGCTTTCAATATGCATATGGGCATCAATGAATCCTGGGGTCAAATATTGGCTTTCCCCATCTATTTGAAAAATCCCCTCTGGAATGGGCCCCAGTTCATAATCTACAAAAGAAATGTAAGCTCCTTTAATATAGACGTTTCCCGCCATTATTTCGCCAGACAAAACGTTTACTATCTTTACATTTGAAATCACAGTATCATTCTCTGATAGGTTCAACGCTGCACGGATCAACTGTTGTTTATCTTTTTTTGGTAAAAGCATGTACATTACTCCTTACGTGAGACTATTCCGCTTCTTCTTCAAGCTTTAACTGCTGTTTTTCATACATGCGCGTAAATGGAAAATAGATGAGCATATCAATCACTAATAATGCAACGATTAGGATGACTGCCTTAAAGTCAGATGTAGAGAAATAGGCCCCAAATATACTTGGCATATTGAACGAAAGCATAGCATAGGTTTTACCGATGAACCCTGAATTCATTAGTAAAAAAGTAATGGTCGCATTAACGGCAGCGGTTAAAAAGCTAGGCAGGAAGAAAACTGGATTTAGCATGATCGGCAGTCCAAAAGTAATGGGCTCTGAAATACCGAAGAATGCTGGAACCACACCCATTCGACCAATCGTCTTCATTTGCTTAGACTTAGAAAAGCTTAAGATAATACCTAATGATAATACTTGTCCTACTCCACCAATCGCCACAAAATAAGCCCAAAATGGTTCTGTAAGAATTCCTGAGAGCTTCATTCCAGCAGCATGAGCAGAAGCGTTCGCAGAAAGGTTCATAAACATAATCGGTCCTACTAATCCCCAGAATGTTGCATTATGGATCCCAAAGAACCAACCGATATTAATGATAATGGTGATCGCTAAGATAAACCAAATACTGTCTGTCGCCTTTAAAGTAGGCGTTATGAAATCAATCAGCCAAATCGCGAAAGTAGTGTCTAACTTATTAAAAATAATAAATCCAATGGTAAAGATCATCATGATCACAACAGAAGTAAACAATGAAGCAAATGTTTCTGTTAATGACGGTGGAACACTTGGCGGCATTTTAATGACTCCGATTTTCTTCTCTTTGAAAATCCGATACACCTCAACGGTAATAATGGCAACAGCAATACCTACTAAAAGCCCTTTTCCATCCATATAAGAAATCTCAGCTACTTTTTTATCAAAGGCTAATTTTACAGGATTAATCGTAAGTAACATTACGCCATAAAAGGAAATGGTCATCGGAATTAAAATATCGAGTTTAAAATGCTTACATAAAAAATAAGTAATGGCTAAACAAACATACACTGCTATTGCCCCGAGAGTTAACGTATTGACCCAAGAAAAAATCATATTATTTTCTTTAACAAATGAAGACCATGCTAATAAAAAGCCATTCGTCGTATCATCGGTAACCGGAGCTGAACTAATAACAGCAAATAATCCCCCCATAATCGTGATGGGCAATATTGATATAAATGCATTCCGAATAGCTCTTAAATGTCGCTGGTTACTGAGTGCATTCGCAATCTTCAAGATTTTCTCTTCCATTGTTCCTCTCCCATCCCGTATTCCCTATATGGTGTGTTGATCTATTATTTTCTTTGCCTCTTCAAGAACAGCTTTGGCATTCATCGTTCCATAATATCTAGGATTGATACTACTAATTGGAATGTCCTGATTAATTTCTTTTTTAATAGATGGGATCATGTGTCGGACCTGTGGTCCTACTAAAATGAGGTCTACATTTTCCAAGGAGTCTGCATACTCACCATCTCCACGTGCGATCACATAAAATTCGCCATCACTTTGATCGTTCATTTTTTTTGCCATCATGGCAGTGGACATACCGGCATTACATATTAATAGGATCTTTTTCATCGGTACCCTCTCCTTTGTTATATAAGTAATAAAATTCATTCAATAGTTCCAAAATGACTTGACTGGAACTTAGGTGGTCTTCCGCATGAATGACCAAAAGGTTGATATCGATCTGCTCTTGACTGGCAAACTTAGCAAGCAGCTTCCCATGAACCTTTTTGGCGTCAATGAGTCTGCTTTTGGCTTCAGCTTGTTTTTCTAAGCCCTCAGAAAAGTTCCCTTCTCTAAATAGTTTTAAGGCTTCGAAGCATAAAGAGCGTGCATCTCCGCTGTTTGAAATAATTTGCATCCAATCTAATTCTTCATTCATGTTATTCCTCCTCAAGAACAGCTTAAGGTTTTTCTTTCAGAATATAAAATCTTCTTTTCCACATGTAAGTGGAAAAGGATAACCTGTATTTATTTGAAAGATACCAAGATAAATTAAATTCACTTACAATCGTGTCAGGCACCACTTGTTGATATGGATAGCCCCCTTTTCAGGGGCAATTTTCTTATTGCAAATACTCCATTTATTTTCCGAATCGTTCTTCCACACTGTCTAAATGATAGAAAGTGGGATATAATGTTCATATAAACTCAATTTTTTAAAATTTTTGCTTTAAAATTGACGAATGATTTATTTTAAGTATATTTTATTAACAAAGGGGGGTTAATATGGTTAAACGCGGGGTTTCGAAACTTCCTATCGCTGTAAATACAACAGAGGCTTTAAAGATTATGGAACTACTTGCAAAGGTCAATCACAAAATTGGACGCTTAGAAGAAAAGTTTAATCATTCTGTTGTTAGTCAAGCAATTATTCAAATCCTTTCTTTAAGTGAATCGGTTGAATCTACCAGAATTGAAGGGACACAAGTGACATTTACGGATATGGTTGAGGAGAAAAATGATAAAAATCCCCGTTGGGAAATCATTGAAGTTCAAAACTATCATCAAGCACTGATGGAAGGATATGAGCGAATTAGAACCGGATACCCGATATCCTCAAGATTAATCAAAGAACTTCACGAAATGTTAATGCTGGGTGCAAGAGGTTCTACACAGGCAGCAGGTCAATTTAGGAAGATACAGAATTTCATTGGACCAACCAATCGTATGGAAGATGCCACCTACATTCCAATTTCCGCAGATAAAATCGATGAATACATACAAAACCTTGAATATTTTATAAATCGGCATCCATATGATGAACCATTATCCATTAAACATTTAAAGAATGACGGATATATTTTTAACGAACATGCTGACCCTCTAATAAAAACAGCCATCATACATGCTCAATTCGAATCGATTCACCCATTTTTAGATGGAAATGGCCGGTTAGGTCGAATACTCATTGTATTATCCCTTATCCAGTCTAAAACCATTACTCAACCTTTTTTCTTTGTTAGTGAAGAACTCGAAAAAGAACGACCTCGCTACTACGATATGTTAAATGGCATAAGAGGGAATAATCCGAAATGGGGAGATTGGATATTATTTTTTCTAGAAGCATGCAATCGTATAGCAGAACGAATCAACCGTAAATTAGATGCTGCGGAACAACTGGCAAAACACGGTTTAACCCAATGCCAAACCGATTCCGAAAAAAGGGTATGGCTTTATACCTTTTCTGATCCTTATACGACTGCAACTACTGTTTCCAAAAAGCTTAAGTTGTCTGCCAATACGGCACGTAATGCCTTAAAAACCTTAACCGGTAAAAGGTTACTATTTTCTGATGCTGAAGTAAAAAGAAATAAGAAATACCGCAACTATGATTTAATGAGGATTTTAAGAGATTAGGTATCACTTTGGGAGAAAATAATACTGGTGGAAGCCAGCGAAGTCTCTTTTACATATTTTCTCCACAAATATTTGTCTAACTAATGAAATAATCGTATGGATAATGCAATATTTTTTTAATTTGTTTATAGTAAAAGTGATTAATTATGAAGGAAGGTATGATAAATGGCAAAAGTGTTAATCGTCAGAGCACATCCCTTAAATCAACGAGTATCCCGATCGATGAAGGTAACAGATGCTTTTGTTCAATCTTATAAGGAGCATCATCCTGATGATATCATTGAGGATATCAATTTATATGATATGAATGTGCCGGAAATCGACGGAGATTTATTGGACGCATGGGATGAGTTAGGTAAGGGGACACCTTTCCACCGGTTATCAGATGCTCAGCAGCATAAAGTTACCTTATTTAATTCCTTTACTGCTGACTTTTTGGAACAGGATAAAATTGTCATCGCCAATCCCTTATGGAATTTGAGCGTACCCACCCGGTTAAAATCTTGGTTTGATACAGTTACAGTTGCTGGAAAAACCTTTAATTACACTGATTCAGGTTCAGTTGGATTAGTAGAAGGCAAGAAGCTCCTGCATATTCAGGCTAACGGCGGTTTCTACAATGGTACAGACCCTGCCAGCCAATATGTAAAAACTTTATTTACCTTCTTAGGGATCACAGATTTTCATCAGTTATTTGTCGAAGGAATGGACCATGCACCAGATAAAGCCAACGAAATAATTGAAAAAGCAGTTCAAAAAGCCGCTGAAATAGCTAAAACATTTTAAGTGCAAAAACGGAGGTATCCAATAAGTCTATAATTATGGGCTGTCCGAAAAGTGTTTTTTCAGCCCGAAAATTAAGAAAAGCGCAAGCGCCCTGGTCAGCCCCGACAAGCATAAGCCACTCCTGAATAGAAGGCGTTCTTTGCCTTCAATTCAGGAGTGGCTGTAGACCATAGAGGGGCTAGGGCGCTGTAGCTAGACAATTCTCAAAGTCGAAAATTTTATACTTTCTTACCTTCTAAAATAGACCCAAGAATGTAGACTTTTGTCATTCTTGGGTTTTTATTTTCGCTTTTTTTCATGAATGTCCAACCTTGAATCTCTGTTCCCTACAATTCAATTAACTCATGTGTCGTACTAATCATATTTTCATAGCCATTTTCTGTGATCAGAATTTGGTCTTCAATCCGTATACCGCCCCATCCTGGAATATAAATTCCCGGTTCAATGGTTCTAACATTTCCTGCCTGCAACACATCATCAAAGTTTTCGCCCATAGAAGGCAGCTCGTGAACAAACAGTCCAATTCCATGACCTATATTGCCATATGAATACTGGAGGTATTCTGTATCCTGAATTGGTTTGATTGATTCACGGTATATGTCACGAACTGGAACACCTGCTTTCATTTTTGCAAGGGATAATTCTAGCATCTGTTTTTCCAACTCATAAACTTCCCGTTGTTTTTCGGTTGCCTTTCCAACCACAACGGTTCTAGTCATGTCAGACAGGTACCCATTGTATTGACAGCCGAAGTCCATCAATACCAAATCCCCATATTCTATCGCTTTATTTGAAGGAATGCCATGTAGCAGTGACGTACGCGCACCAGAAATTAAAATATTCCCATATGGTTGGGTATCTGCTCCTTCAAAGACCATATAAGAGGACAACTTTGCAGCCAATTCCTTTTCGGTAACCCCTACACGAATATCTCCTAATATACGTTCAAATGCCCGGCAAGAGATTTCACAGGCCGCACGCAAAAAGGCGATTTCTTGTGGAGTTTTGATAATTCTCATTTCTTCAATTACATGACTAGCAGGTAGAAGATCCGCCTTTATTTTCGCTTTAAAATCATTATATACATTGACGCTTATATAATCATCTTCAAATCCAATGGATTGAATCTTCTCTTTTTCGACTAATCCTTTAATAGCATCCGCAAGCGTTCGTCCTGCCTTTCGCCAATTAATGATCTCGTAATCAGCACATTCCTGTCCTGCCTGTTCTGTATAGCGTGGGTCTGTTATAAAGTATTTATTGTTTCTTGTTATGAGTAGATATGAATCATCACCAGTATAACCGCTGATATAACGAACATTTACCTTTTTAGCGATAAAATAGGCATCCATATTTTTTGATTCTAAGTACGCTCTTAATTTCATTACGTTATCCATCATATTCCCTTCTTCCTTTTATTTTAAAAATCTTCGGTTATTTTTGTATAATCACTCTGATAGTAATATAGATTATCCCCTCCTCGCCTTTATTCCATTTTATTACTAATCATCCAAACAATCCATCCAACTAAACTCATAATAGCACCGATAAAAAGAAAATACGCTGATTCATGCTCTCGTTTGTAAAAAATTGATTTAAGGTGTTAAAATGGATGGAATTCATCTAGAAGGAGTACATTCATGAAACAAAAAATATCATTTTCAACCTATGCTGTCATTGGGACGATGCTGTTCGGACTGTTCTTTGGCGCGGGAAATTTAATCTTCCCAATCCAAATGGGTCAGCTCGCCGGGACGAACTTTTGTCCAGCTTTAATCGGTTTTCTCGTAACTGCCATCGGTTTGCCATTTTTGGGGATTTTAGCATTTGGTTTATCTGGAAGCAATGGATTACGTGATTTAGCGGGTCGGGTCCATCCATTATTTGGAGTCGTGTTCGCCACGGCACTTTACTTAACCATTGGGCCGTTTTTCGCTATTCCCCGGACAGCAACCGTACCTTTCGTGGTCGGTTTTGAACCGTATATGAATCCAGCGCACGGTAGTTACTATCTTGGGATCTTTAGCTTTGTGTTTTTTGCCATTGTCTATTATTTCTCATTGAATCCAGCGAAAATTCTTGACTACATCGGCAAATACTTAACTCCAGCGTTTTTACTATTTTTATTCATCTTAATTGTCACTGCCATCATCCAGCCGATGGGGCACTTTGGTAAGCCCACGGGGGACTATAGTGAATGGGCCTTTATAACCGGCTTTAAAGAAGGATATAACACAATGGATGCCCTCGCCTCACTTGCGTTTGGGATTGTTGTCATCCATGCAATTAAGGGACAAGGCATCACTGATCTAAAGGCAATTGCGAAAGCAACATGGAAATCAGGCATTTTCGCCATGGTGCTGATGATGCTGATTTACGGACTGATCACCTACATGGGGGCTTCGAGCGTATCGACAATCGGGACATACGATAATGGCGGTTTGATCTTTGCCGCAGTAGCTCAGCACTATTTCGGACCATTTGGCTCCATTTTATTAGCGATTATTATCGTACTCGCATGTTTAAAAACTAGCATCGGGCTGATTACATCTTGCAGTGAATTTTTTCATCGTATATGTCCAAAAGTAAGCTATAAATGGTTTGTTCTGCTGCTATGTCTAGTGTCATTGATCATCGCCAACTTTGGCTTAACCAAGATTATTCAATACGCCGTACCCGTATTAATGGTCCTGTATCCTTTAGCCATTGTTCTGATCTTATTAGTGCTCAGTGCCTCTTTAGTTACCCATAAGCAAAGTGTCTATGCGGGATCCATGTTTTTAACCTTTTGTGTAAGCTTCATCGATGGCTACAACGCGTTAGTAAGCAGTTTACCAGGGGCAACCGTTTCTTTACTCGAATCGATTAAAACGTTCTACATGAATACCTTGCCACTTTACGATATGGGGCTTGGCTGGATTTTACCCGCTTTCATTGGGGCAGTTTTCGGCTATCTGTGGCCTACTAGGTCTAAAAAAGCGGGTATTCAGTGATAAGATGAAACTTGCTTTCTACCACCTTTTTTAAGACTAATTTGCTAATTAACAATTTTATTCACCTAACTCCCTTCGACTCGCACGGATTAGCAGAAAAACGTTCTATGAAGCAACCGTCAAAAAGATCTATCCATAGGGAAAATATTGTATCGACTATTAGGAAGAATCCCTAAACTAATTGGTAATAGTAGTATGTAAACTGCTCTGCTAAATACCTATTTAACAAAAAATACTTTCAATTAAACCAATCAACCTAAAATTCGTTGCACCAGGCTTTTGCGTTTTCTGTAGGACCCTTGTTATTTTCCTTCTAGATAGCTTAGACCCGCGAACATTGGTCTCGATGCAGAGGTGAGGCATGAGAAATTGTAAATTGATTGTATTAAAAATCAAATTTACCTTGACTGATCTCTTCCGAGTCCATCCTTTTTAAAAAAAATACAGACAGAAAAGAACCATGCACTTAAAGAAACCGTAACCATAATATAAGTGATATATCGTTTGAAGTTGTTGAGGAGGATATTATGAAACCTACGCTTCCTATTGAAGAATATTTCGGTCATTTGGAACTAGTTTATCGATTTTATGGGGCTATGCCTACAGGTGTTAGTGTATCAGAAACCGGGCGTATTTTCATTTGCTTTCCCAAATGGGGAGACGACGTTAAATTTACGGTGGCGGAAATGGTTGATGGTAAATTGTTCCCTTACCCGAGTTTAGAAACCAATTTGGTTAACCCGGGGAATATCACAATGTCTTTCATCAGTGTCCAAAGTGTAGTGGCTGATGGAATGGGGACACTTTGGGTATTGGACACAGCAGCACCAAATTTTTCTGAACCGATTAAAGGGGGAGCAAAATTAGTCGCTGTTGATTTAAAAACCAATGCAATAAGAAAAGTGTATACCTTTACAGAAGATGTTGTCCTACCAACAACTTATCTGAACGATGTCCGTTTTGATTTTCGTGTTGGAAAAGCAGGTTATGCCTATATAACAGATTCTTCCTCAAAAGGACCAGGAGCTATTATCGTTGTAGATTTAGAAAGTGGAGGTGCGTTTAGACGGTTAAATGGGGCAAAATCAACTTCACCCGATCCCTATTTTTTACCGAAAGTAGAAGGTGTCCTTTTGATGAATCGAAGTAAAGATGGCCGGACTTCTCACTATAGAACGGCGGTTGATGGTATAGCGATTTCTCCCGATGGAAAGAAATTATTTTTTTGTCCACTAACTAGCCGTCATCTGTTCTCGATCTCAACAGAAGCCCTGCGAGATAGAACGATACCGGATATAGATTTATTTTACCATGTGGAATATTGGGGAGAAAAAGGTGCGTCTGATGGAATGATCACCGATGCAAAAGGAACCGTTTATGCTGGAGATTATGAAAACAACAGTATCCGAAAGATATTGCCGAATGGCAAAATGGAAACCATTGCACATGATCCAAGAATTTTATGGCCGGATACTTTTTCGATTGGTACAGATCAATACTTATATTTCATTGTAAACCAATTACATCGGCAGGCAAGATTTCATTATGGAAAAGACCTAAGACAAAAGCCTTATAGTTTACTGCGTTTGAAAATCGGTGAATTACCTGCTCCTGCCTTTTAAATAATAAAAATAATCGAATATTTCTATACATTATAAAGTATTTCCTTGTTGGGACTAGAGCAAAAATGCGAATTTTGAAGTTGCCTGCTTTCTGCCTTCATGGGCTCCCTCAATGGCTGTTAAAGGAGAGACTTACTTAATGGCGGTATGCTATTGCCAACGTTTCTGACAGCGATTATTGAATCGTACCCGCTTGTTTTTGAATACTGTAAAGATTCTCAAAGTCGCTTTATTTTGCAGCGGAAACCGGCTTATTTCCATGGTAGTTTCTCCATCTGACCGTTTATGAAATTAAAGTTGACTCATAGTCGGCGACTTTTCCACTTTTCCAATAGATACTTTCGTTAAAAATAGAGATAACATTGCTGCAGGCGTTCTTTGAAAGAATTGGCCTAGTACCTCCCCCATCTACAAACGGCACCTATCCAATTGTGATTTCCACTTGATACCCTTGATAGTGAACTTGTCTATTTAATATTATCCAAATAAAAAAGATCTCATAATACCACCAGGATTTTGTATGTTAAAATACAGTAAATAACTAGGGTAAAAGGATGATTGAGCTTGGGAACGTTTACGGCACATTTTTCTAAAAATTTCAGTTCGAATGATGACTTTATTTACGAAAATAATCATGTTTTATTTGGGAGATTGAAGCTTGTCTCCATCATGTTGGTTATCACCTATCCTTGCTTTTATATCGTTGATTTTTTTCTACTAAATAAGCTGAACCATCCGACCTATAAATTCGTGTTGGCCGGTGTCCATCTGTTAGGGCTAGTCATTTCGGTGATTTTTTTACTGCTCTATCACAATAAAATTAGACTGCAAAAAGGCACAGTCATTAATTGCTACATCTTACTCTATTTGTTGATTGGCGCTGTCTCATCCATCAACAGTCAATTATATACTGGAAATATATACGCTTATATCATTATTTTATTTGCTGTCGCTGTCGTCCTCCCTGTCCAGCCTACAAATTTATTATTCTTCTATCTTGGGATACATCTATTTTTTGCGGCCGGTTTATTTGCGATGGAACCGGACAGCTATTCTTTTTTAATCAAACTGATAAATTCAACGGGAATAGCAGTAATTTCTTTTACAATTGCCCTTGCTTTTTATACCTTCCGTAAAAATGATTTTGCCAACAAGCAGAAATTAAGGCTACAAGAAGAGAGTTTCCGGCAATTATTTAATTTTAACCCGCAGCCGCTGATTTTGATAAAACTTGACGGCAATGAAATTTTACTGATGAATCAGCAAGCCATGAAATACTACCAGCTGACAAAGACAGATGCTGTCGATGCCAGTTTTCCTTTCCGCAATCCCGCTGAAAAAGAGGAAGTTTTAAACAGACTGCAAGCGCAGCAGAGCCTGAAAAACTATGTTACCGAACAGCAAATCACTCCCCGGCTAAAAAAATGGGCGCTGCTAAATTTCGAATGGGTCGAGTACTTAAACAGCCCCTGCCTGTTAATAGGGACGACCGATATTACTGATTTGAAAAAAAAGGAAGCAGAGCTGTTAAAGCATGCGTCGATTGATATGCTGACCGGCGTCAGGAATAGACGAAGCGGCATCGAACTGCTGCAGTGGCAATTACGGCAAGGCTTGAATGGAGAGGAATTCGTCCTTTGCTATATTGATATTAACAATCTAAAAGTGGTAAATGATCGCTTTGACCATGCTGTTGGAGATGACTTGATTAAGTCATGCTGCGAAGTAATCGCAAATCGTATTGATGACGATGATGTTCTCTTTCGCCTCGGCGGAGATGAATTTATCGTTATTTTCTTCGGAAAGCAAATGGAAGATGTGGAGCTCATTTGGAAAAAGATTCAATTAGCCTTTCAAGCTATGAATGATGCCCGCCAAAAGCCGTATCAAATCTCGGCCAGTCATGGGTGCTGTCCTTATAAACCCGGTACCCCGGTCACGCTGGAGGAATTACTGGAAACCGCCGACCAAGCGATGTATAAAAATAAGGTCGAACATAAAAAAGGAGAAAAAAGGGGATAGTATTACACATTACCGATAGACCAAACAATGGAAATCGTTTCCTTCTTTTACCATTATCAACTAATTTCCAAATGATACAGTTTCCCCTATCACACCGTATGTGCGACTTCCACACATACGGTGTCCAACTAATTCAATTTATTATAAAGCATTATGATTACGTCTTTCCGCATTGTACTAGTAGCTTATTTACCTTGCCAATCTACTTTTTATTCGGTTTTATGACTTTCGCTATAAAATTTAACAATAAAGTTTTTGTCGATTCATCCTTTAAACATTTCCAGAGAAAAGGACATTATTCCCCAGAAAATAATTCTATTTTTAAAAACCTACAGAATCCTATCCATTTCCCTCTTTTTCAACATCTAAGCATTCTATTAAATTTAATCTAATCATTGAAAAAGAGTGTCAAAGGTTATCATTCTATCCAATGAATCAAGTACAATGTACATATACTACATGTAAGAGGTGAATCCATTGGATTGGAATATTCGTTCTTCGCAAAAGGAGAAGGTCGATCGCTTTGGGGTGATAATTGATCAGGTGATTCTTCCTGACGGGAAAGAAAAGACCTTTTCCTATTTAGATTTTGCCAAAGGGGTGTGTATTCTCCCAATAACTGCGGACGCAAAAGTGATCTGTTTAAAGCAATACCGCCACGCATTAAAAAGCTGGCAATGGGAATTACCCGCTGGAATGATTGACAATCCTGATCAGTCCCCACTAGATACAGCGAAAAAAGAACTCGAGGAAGAAACAGGCTATACAGCTGAGCATTGGCTTGATTTAGGCAGTTTCTATCCATCCCCTGGTTCAACAACTGAAGAAATATTCTTATTTGCGGCGGCTGGTCTAGTTCCTGCCGAGCAAAAATTAGAAAACAGTGAGCAAATTGAATTACATAAACTGACCATGGGAGAATTAAAGACGTTGATTAAAATAGGTGAATTTAAACATGGAGCAGGACTAGCAGCGGTTTTAAGATACAAATTTATGACTGATGAATAACAGCGGGATAGGCTTTTTCATTAGACTCAAAGAGGCTATTGCAAACGAAGTTAAAAGTCCACACCCATCACCGCCTAGACTTTCTTGCCAAACTTGATCATTGTAAAAAACGGAACAAGGAAATTTGTCTAGATTACTCTCATGCTATAGATTCGCTAAAAAACGACATACGCGAGCCTAAAAAGCCAAGAGTATAAAGATGTTTCCATCTTCTCTATCTCTTAAACATACAATTCAGGCCTGCGGTCGCGTACACTAGGAAGTTTTTCACGGACCCGGCGAATGCGATCTAAGTCCACTTCGGCCGTAATTAGTGTTTCTTCTTCACCAGCGCTTGCAAGAATAACCCCCATCGGATCAACCATCAGACTACGTCCGGTAAAGATGTCGCCAACGAGATTCGCCCCAATGACGAACATCGTATTTTCGATTGCTCTTGCACGAATAAGCGTCTGCCAGTGTTCCTCTTTCATAGGTCCTGCTACCCATCCGGCAGGGACAAACAAGATACCTGCCTCTTGAAGGGCAAATTGTCTTGCAATTTCCGGGAATCTAAGTTCATAGCATACCATTAAACCTATTTTTCCAAACTCTGTTTCTACTGCTTTGTATGGATTTTCACCCGGAATAATCGTATCAGACTCCTGATAACTAAAGGCATCATATAGGTGCGTTTTTCGATACGAATGGATTAGCCTCCCTGAGCGATCAATAAACACAGTTGTGTTATAGGCGCGTTTCCGATCATCCGGCTTTGATTCATACATTCCACAAACAACATAGATTTCGTTCTCACGGGCAGCCTTCCTTAGTGCCGAAATAAACGGACCATCAAGCGGCTCCGCTACATCAACCGGTAGGACCCCAGACTTTGGGGTTGCCAGCGCCATATAAAACTCGGGCAAAATCACAAAATCTGCACCTTGACTTTTTGCTTTCGCTATGTAGTGCTGTGCCTTTTCCAAATTAGAATTTTTATCAACACTTGTGGCTAATTGCGCAATCGCTACTTTCAATTAAGATACCTCCTAAAGCTGTGGTAGGGGATAGTTAAGAACAAACAATACTAAGGTGTTTTTTATGCTGGTTAAAAATTTGGTTGTGATATCAGTTTGTTAATACCTATAAGAAACGAAAACTTTATATCTTTTATAATACAATTTTTCTGATTGCTTTTACCTATCTAGCATATCGCATGACGAAGAAAATAGAGAGTCATAAAGCATATAAAGGCGATAATTCGAGATACGATTCCAAAGAGCATCGGAATTTCCACAATACTTTGTGCAATACCAATTGTAAAAGAATTGGTTATAGCTGGTGAAAAACCTGTTGCTACTCCGACTTATACAATATCAAGTCCAACAAATGCGTTCGCTTAGAATTCGACTTTCAATTGATGAATTTTGGAACAGGGAGTATGGGAATCGTCATCCAAGGGTTCCTACTTTCCAATTAAACAACACTTTCAATTTTCTCTGTTACTTCATTAGCATTTATTTCAGATTTAAAGGAATCAAAATCTGCTTTCTCAATAATCAATGATACTACTACTCCACCAATAAGTGCCCAAAAAGGAGAACTTATAGCAAAAAAGCTTACTCCTGACATCGCAATAATTAATGAAAAAAAAGCACCAACTTGGAACTTTCTTTCGGTAAAGGATGCTTGCAGGGAGCTTACTAGAACACCGATCATGGCCAGCCCTGCAACTGTTGAAATCAAGGTACCTGGTAAGGCAGTGACAAATGGAACTGCTATCCCCGCAATTAAGCCAAAGCCTCCAAATAACACTGAATTAACTATAACGGACGCGAAACGTCCTTCCTTATTGTCTCCAGATTCTTTTGAAGCACAAATGGCCGTCATTGGACCTGCAATATTGGCATTATGTCCACCAAAAAACGCAGTGACCATTCCGCCAATGCCACTCCAAATTGTCATAGTATTGACTGGCGGTTTATAGTCCTCCGCCATCAAAACGCCAATTGCTTGAGCATTCTCTGCTCCTATTACCAACAGAGTCAGCGGTATAGCAACAGAAATAATTGAATCAATACTGAAGGTCGGCATCAATATTTGCGGCAGAGTAAATCCTACTTCCATGCTGGTCGATTGAAATTCTCCCATTACAGATGCTAGCACACCTGCAACTAAAAAGGATACTAATATTGGTGGTACCTTTTTGATAAAACGGGAAGAAAGTAAGTAAACGACAATTGCTGCACCCGCAATTATTGGGGCACCTTGAAGAGATGTAATCATACCTGTTCCAAATCGAATCATGGCACCTACAATCATCGCCATTACTATTGGTACCGGAATCCATTTCATGGCCTTTCCTATTAGTCCAGAAATACCTAAGATAAATACAAGAACTCCCGATACAAAATAGGCACCGGAAATTTCACTGAGAGAATAGTGCTGTAATGCCCCCGCAACTAAGACAGCACCTGGTATGGACCAGGCTCCTACAATTGGTTGACGATACCTTAAAGATAAATAAATTCCAATCAAGCTTCCAAAAAAGTAAACTGCAAACAACCAGGATATCATTTGTTCAACTGACAATCCTGCATCTGTTGCTCCACCAATTATGATTAATGCAGGACCAGTACAGCCAAAAATAGCTGCAAGAGTCCCTGCACTAATTGTGTTAACATTCAAATGCTCTGGAAGTAATTTCAAACTTTTTCCAACTGGGTACTTCATACATTCCCTCCCCTTATTATTTCAAACATTTTTTTGAATTACACAGTTACAAATCTTTACTTTTTTCAAGATGTACGGATGGAACAGATTTATTAGGATTAACATAATCATCTAAATTACATTCACTATAACCAGGTATTTGAACACGCAAGTACTGCATAGGTTCACTGTTTAATGGTACGGTACAGTCAAAGCCCATCTTTGAGCCCACCCCATCACGACTAGAAGGATCAAGCTTAGAGCTTTGGGCATCATGAATTAAGACTAAATCTCTATCTGCTTGGAAGCGGGTTGCAATTGCCCATTCCACTTCTTCCATATTAAATATATCTACTTCTTCATCAGTAATAACAACATGCTTAATATCAAAACTGTTAGCAAGAGCAGCTAGGATTGCATTTTTTGCTTCTCCTTCATTTCGTTTTTTTATCGAAACGATCGCATGATAACGACATGTACCACCAGGACTCATATGCACCGCCTTTACTGAAGGCACGGTCTGTCGGATACTTTGAAAAAGGCTTGCTTCACGTGGTATCCCACCAAGTAAAAGATGTTCATATCCTGCAGGCACAATCGTATAAAAAATTGGATTATTTCGGTGAGTTACCGCCGTAATTTTAATGACCTCCTTGTCACTGCGTGGTCCATAATACTTTGGGAATTCCCCGAAGGGTCCTTCCGGCTCCCGTACATGTGGGAGAATTTTACCCTCTAATACAATTTCAGCGTAAGCCGGAACATCAATATCAACGGTTTCACAACGAACCAATTCTAAAGGTTCCCCTCGAAGAGCACTTGAAATTTCAAGTTCATCTACCCCAAACGGTGTACTGGCTTGTGATGCCAGTAAAGTAACTGGATCCACACCTATAGCTATTGCACATTCCAATGATCTTCCCGCCTCTTCTGCCTGCTTATACAAATGAAAAGTATGGCGCGGTAAAATTAAAGCCCCTAATTTATCTCCCCCTGAAATCTGAAGACGATGAATGGAAACATTCTGCTTTCGAGTAACCGGATCCCGAACAATAAACAATCCAGCAGTAATATAATTACCTGAATCTTTCTCATGGTGAACTGGAATTGGAAACATCTTCATTAAATCTATATTCGCTGATATAATATTTTCTTTAACAGGTGCGTTCTCTTTACTAACTAATAGACACGCTTCTGGAGCCGCTACGGCTCGAGTGAATTTTTCTATAACACTATATTGATCCGTCTCCAAAGCTTCGGCAAAGTCCTCACGTGTTGAACATATTCCTGATATAACGGGAATATCATAGCCTTCAACATTCGTGAAAAAAGCAGCCTTGTTTCCATCTAGCTTTTTTGCAATAGCAGCAACTTCATACTTTAAACCCACATTCTTATCAATGATTGCTAAACGCCCTTCATCCTGAAGATGTCTAATCCATGTTCGAAATGTCTTTGACTTCATTATTAATTTCCTCCTATTTTTAAAAAGAAAGGATTCGACTTCTTTTATTCATATTAATTTATACCTAAATTCAATTTAGTACTTTCTGATTATCTCGGAACACTTGTTTCATTGTGAGAAATGTTATGAATCTTATTGCTAAAATGGTCGATCAACATGACAATTATTGGAGTAGCAGCAGCGATATAGATATTATCTACCCCTAAAGGATTGTCATAAAGGTACCAAGCAGTTGTTGTAATTACTGCAAAAATCATTCCTAATACGACACCACGTCCACTGCTAAATCGAGGGAAATAGAACATCAAAACGACAATAACGGCTAATGTGGTTCTTAAAGCTCTAGCAAAAAAGATAGTATTTAATATTTCTGGTGCAAAAATAGCGAATGGAATTGGAATTAATCCCATACCAATTGTTGCAATTCGGGCAAACAATAGTGCCTTCGCGTCAGAAGACTGCTTATTAAAAATTGGATTATAGAAATCTTTTAAGAGAAGGGCAGCTGATCCAATAGTTGATGCCGAAACTGTACCGAAGATAGCGGCTATTAATCCAGCTATAACCAGCCCCGCAAGAAAGGGATTCATCAATGTCGTCATCATTGGGAAGGCTTCTGCTGGTGCGATGGTTGGGAATACAATTGAGGCAGTCATTCCAATAAGAGCTGCAATGATGCCGACAGGAATGACAAGAAACCCGGCAAAAATGCTGGCTTTCTTAGCCTTTACATCATCTTTTGTTGAAGTTACCGCCTGGATAATATACTGAGTCGAAAAAATAGAACCGATATTAGCGATCATCCAAGCAATAATGGTAGATATCCCAACCCCAGTCCAATCGAACATTTCGGACTCTAGATTTAAAGTTAACCCGGAAATCCCCTTTATAGCTGCCAAACCAAATGCAAGTGCCAATATTAAACCCAAATATTTGATAAAGGCATGAATTAAATTGGTGTATGCCACTGCGAACATACCACCTAAAGAGACATATGCTACCGTAATCACTCCAACTACAATCGCCGCCATAGCATGGGGAACATGTAAAATTGCCGATAATGTAGCCGCGCCGCCGGCGTACATAGATACATTAACGACCGACAACGCATAAATCATTATGAGCGAGGTAATAACGCGCGCGCGATTCCCATATGTTTTGGCAATTGCTCCGGAGATTGTATACTCCCCCCTTTCATGAAACTTTTTTGCCATCGTATAAGCAAATAATACAAATGCCAATGCAAGAGAAATTAAATTCCATGCAGCCGAAATACCTGATTTGTAAGCGGTTTGGGCTGTTCCAATCGTTGAACCTGTTCCAATAAACTCTGACATCATTAAAACTCCAATAACAAATGGCCCTAATGCCTTTCCTCCTGTCATATACTTATCGGAGCTTTTCGAGAATCTTTTTGTATATAAACCGAATAAAGCAGTAAATAAAATATAAACGAGCGCAATTCCCAAAATGATTATATTACTATTCGACACAGGAACCCCTCTTTCTGAATCAGAAAATAAATTCTACCCTTACTTCTATCTGGGTCTTTCTAATGCTTAATAATCAACGATGACCGACAAGGTGTGTGTATTGTTTTCCTCCCTTTGAACTCTATGATATTTGAGTTCCATTGTGCTAATAGATTTGTTTAAGGATATCTAAAACCTCTTTGCTCGATGCTAGGCGTGGATTAAACTTCCACATGCCGCTTTTTGATGTATCGTCAGCAATACCTTGTAACTGGTCTTCCCTCACACCTACATCACGAAGACGCCTATAAAGCCCAATATCATCACGTAATCTCGTAACATCTTCAATCAACTGATCAACGACTCTAATACCATGAGTTTGATATTCTTTTGCTCTAATTACCTTTGCCATGTTCATATATTTATCTAGCGACGATACAGAGTTAAATTGAATAACGCTAGGTAAAAGAAGACCGATTGCTACCCCATGACTAACATGTGCATAACCACTTAAGGAGCTTCCAATTGCATGTGTTAAACCTAAATATGATTGGTTAAATGCCATCCCAGCAAGAAGGCTCGCCTCGGACATTTTTATCCTTGCCTCAATATCTTCTCCGTTATATACAGCTCGGCGAAGATATTTGTTTACTGTTTCTATGGCCGACAATGCCAGTACATCACTTACAGGCTGTGACAATCTCGATACAAAGGCCTCCGCTGCGTGAGCAAAAGCATCAAATCCGGAGGCGGCAGTAATTTTTGGAGGTGCAGTAATAGTTAATTTTGGATCAACAATACTAATATTGGGAGCAAGGTAAGGACTTGTCACGGTCACTTTACGATTTTCTGTCCAGTCTGAAAATACTGCAAACATAGTGACCTCGCTCCCAGTGCCTGAGGTTGTTGGAAGTGCAAGTAATGGAATGTTCGATTCAGTTGGGATAAGATTCACGCCGGAATAATCCCTAATACTTCCTCCATTAGCTGCTACAACTCGAATCCCCTTAGCAGTATCAATCGGACTACCCCCTCCAACTGCCACCAGAAAGTCACAAGATTCCTGCAAAAAAATCTTTGCTGCATGATCTACTGTTTCAACACTTGGATCAGGCTCCACTTCATCAAAAATAACATACGAAATGTTGTTTTCGTCCAATACCATGGTAACGTTTTCTAAAACTCCGGAATTTTTTACACCCTTATCAGTGACGATAAATATTCGTTTTCCTTTGTATAAAAGTTCTCCTAAAAGTTTCACTTTTTCATAGCCAAAATAAATTTTTGTTGGAAGATAAAAATTAAATGAGGGATACAAGCGTACTCATCTCCTATCGATTTTCTATTTCGATGTTAATGTGTTTTGTTTCCGTATATTCCATCAATCCTTCTAATCCTCTTGTCCGACCCAAACCACTTTCTTTATAGCCTCCAAACTCAGTTTGTGGATAATTTTTATTGTACGTGTTAATCCACACCGTACCGGCTTTTACTTGTTTTGCCACTCGAATAGCACGATCAATCTCTTTTGTCCATACTCCTGCCGCCAAACCAAATCTTGTTCCATTAGCCAGCGATATGGCTTCTTTTTCATCTTTAAACACCTGAATCGCTAGAACTGGACCAAATATTTCTTCTTGAATTATTTTTGAATCTGACGGAACCTGGTCAAAGATAGTAGGTTGGATAAAGTATCCGCTGTCATATTCACCACCCGTTAATCGGTTTCCTCCAATGACAAGGTTTGCCTCACGCTTCCCGATCTCACAATATTGTAAAACTGTATTTAATTGAGATTGTGAAACGACGGGACCCATGGTTGTAGTATCATCCAGTCCATTACCGACAATTATCTTTTCCGCTTCCACTTTAAGTCTCTCTACAACTTGTTTGTGAATGGATTCGTGAACAATAACCCTTGTACCTGCAAAACACATTTGCCCAGCGGTTATAAATATTGAATTTGTAATAGTTGGAATCGCCTTCGAAAGATCTGCATCTGGAAACAAAATATTAGGTGATTTTCCACCCAACTCAAGAGCTAACTTTTTCATCTTATCAGCGGCCTTTTTCATTAGCGTTTTTCCTGTGGTTGTATCACCAGTGAAACTGATTACATCTACATCTGGATGAGTAACGATTTCATCACCTATTAACTTCCCAGGCCCTGTGACTATATTTACCATTCCACTAGGAAATTCCTCTATCTTAGCAAGACATTTTACTAAAGCAATACTTACAAGGGGTGTAAGGCTTGCTGGTTTTAAAATAATGGCATTGCCTGCAGCCAAAGCAGGAGCTGCCTCTCGAATCATTAACAATGCTGGCCAATTCCAAGGTGAAATGATCCCAACTACACCAATTGGTTCCTTATCTATAATGCCGTAAGAAGTAGCTGACAAGCTAATAGACCTTCCAAAGACATTGCGAGCTAAGCCGGAAAAATATTTAAGAGTATCAATACATGCATTCAATTCCATTATCGATTCTTTCAGTATTTTTCCATTTTCCATTGTTAATAATCTTGCAATCTCATCTTTATTTTTAGAGATTTCCATGGCCCACTTCATAAGGGCATCTGCTCGACGAGTAGAATTTAATCTCCAATCCGTTGATTCAAATGCTGTTTTTGCACCTTTTATCGCATAATCTACATCCTCTGCTGACGATTTTTGAGACTCACCAATCAATTGACCTGTAGCCGGATTTTTCGATTTGATTGTTTCGCCGGTTGTTGCCTCTTTCCATTCCCCACAGATATAATTTTTTGCTACTTCAGTACTGGTAGTCACCTTTTTCCCCCATTCCCCAATTTATTCAACTAAGATTACATTTTTTTAATGATTCACACTATTAAACGTCGATTAAGTGCTTAAAATTTTATTTTAGATTTCCTTTAGTTTCCGGAACAATTAAACTTCCAATGATATAGATAAGAAATATACCTATTGAAAAATACATTAATGTATTTGGAATTGTTTGAACTGTACTACTCGCAAGTGTTATGAAAGTTGGCATCATGCCGCCAATCGCAAATCCCATATTCCACGATAAACCTGTACCTGTTGAGCGAATTTTCGTTGGGAACCTTTCATTCAAAAAGATCAACACTGGTGCATAGGCAGAATTACCTAAAAATACAAGACACATCGCATTAAAATAAATAGTCGGTACGGAATCAGCGTTTGCTAAAGCTTGGAAAAAGTATTGAAGCCCAATGATATTGAGAATTCCAATTATGAGAAACGTTTTCTTTCTTCCAATAACTTCACTGAGATGCCCGACAAGAAGGGCTGCAATAATAGTTACAATGCCGGAAGTAATCAGAACCCCTGATAGAATTGAAGAGGAAACTTTATTGACTACTTCTAAAAAAGTAGGAATAAATCCGGCTGTCAAATAATAACCAGAACCTCCTCCAATAACAATCATTATATTTACTATTAATATTCGATAATATTTTGTGAAAAGAGTCTTAATTGGTGATTTTTCAATAGTATCTGCATCATCATTTTGCTTTTTCTGCATTTCAGCCCATAAAGGGGATTCTTCCAACGATCTAAATACAAATAGTCCGGCAATAGAGCCTATAATTGCTGTAAAGAACATTACTCGCCATCCCCACTCATGAAATGCTTCCCCCGGAAAAATGGCTGATACAATTGTAAAAGCAAGAGAAGCAAACAGCGCACCAAGTCCAGCACCGCCTCCACCAATCAGTCCCGACATTAGCCCCCGCCATTTGGAAGAAACCGATTCGGTTCCAATAGTATGTGTAGATGCAACTACCCCACCGACAAATACTCCTTGAACCAGTCTTAAGATCAGAAAAAGGATGGCCGCAAATACGCCTATCTGGGTTACTGTAGGAAGGAGGCCAAAAGCCGCTGAACTAACACCAACCCCGATAATAGCAACCGTCATCGCCTTTTTCCTTCCGTGTTTGTCTGCATAAGAACCAAATATTCCCGACCCAAGAGGCCTCATAAGTAGTGTTACAGCAAAAGAAGCATAAACAGCAGCTAGTGAAAGTGTCGGACTGGTAACTGGAAAGAACAATTGGCCAATTGTTGGTGCAACGTAGAGTAATAAAAACAAATCATAAAGGTCAAAAGACCAGCCCAAAAGTGACGCCATAGTAGCAGAAATGACTTGACGTCTAGATGGCTCGACTTTTTCATGTATTTGAGGAGTGACAACTGTCGACATGATATTCCCTCCCATTGAGGTTTAATTTTGATGAAGTTTTTTAAACCAAACCATTCCAACGTTCAAATAATTTCGCATCAATACCAAAGAGATCGAGTGCTTTACCGACGCTGTGATTAACAATTTCATCCACTGTAACAGGTTTATGGTAAAATGCGGGAATTGGAGGGAGAATAATCCCGCCAATCTCCATAACTGCCTCCATTAGACGTAAATGTCCTAGATGGATGGGAGTTTCACGCACCATTAAAACTAATTTTCTTCGCTCTTTTAATGTGACGTCGGCTGCTCTAGAAATCAAATTATCATTGAAACTATTAGCAATAGATGAAAGCGTTTTAATTGAGCAAGGTGAAACAATCATCCCATCAACTTGAAAGGAACCACTGGAGATGTTTGCTCCTACGTCGTTTACATCGTATAGTACATCACATAATTCTTTGACATCCTTAACTGTATAATCCGTTTCATGTTCAATGGTTTTTTCAGCTGAAGTACTGATCACTGCATGACTTTCGATTTCTGCCCTTCTTAATGCTTCAAGACATCTGATACCATAAATTGCTCCACTGGCTCCAGTTATGGCAACGATTATTTTTTTCACCTTGTTCATCCCCCCAACCTTTGCTCCATCCATAAGCTATTTATTCTCCTTTAAATATTGGTTTTCTTTTATTTACAAAGGCATCGACACCTTCACCAAAATCATTTGTTGACCGAAGCATTCCATAGGCAAACCCTTCGATTTCCAGTCCCATGCTTAACGGAGTATCCTGGGAAGCATTAATAACCCGCTTTAATACCTTTAGTGTCATTGGAGATAGTCTTGTAAGATCTGCAATAAGTTTATCTACCTCCTGATCAAGAGTTTCCGGGCTGGTTACAGTTGTTAACAATCCCCATTGCTGGGCTTCATGGGCAGGAATACGTCGTCCTCTCATAATCATATCTTTCGCACGACCAACACCAGCAATTTTTGCAATTCGCTGTGAGCCACCGCTTCCTGGAATCATACCAAGATTGATTTCCGGTAAGGCTAATAATGTATTATCCGCTGCTACACGGAAGTCACAGGCCATGGCAATTTCAAGCCCAACACCAAATGTATAGCCTTGTAATTGAGCAATAACTGGCTTAGGGGAACGCTCAGGTGCTGCCACATTTACATGTAATTCGGAAAGTACGGAAGGATGCTGCTCCATAAACTGAGCAATATTTCCGCCAGAACTAAACGCCTTATCTCCAGCACCTTTAATCACAATCACCTTTACCTCGTCATCTTGATTTAATTCATTAAAAATTTGGTTCAGGTGGGAGCGAGCAATAAAACTTAAGGTATTCATTTTTTCAGGACGATCTAATATAATGGTTGCCGTTTGGGTCTTTTTATTTTTTTCTACTAAAATATGATCCCATTGATAAGTGTTGTTGTTATGAACAGTTGTCATGAATTTACACTCTCCTCTTTAGTTGTAAATGTTTTATAATTTTCTTTTAATTTCCTTCGCAAGATTTTGCCAACTGGGCTTTTCGGGATTTCCGATATAAAATGATAGGATCTTGGACGTTTAAAGTTGGCTAGACTTCCTGATGCCTTACAGTAGTCATCTAACTCTTCGGCTGATAGTTGAGGATCCTTGCGGACAACAAATGCAACAACCTTTTCTCCAAAGCGATCATCCGCTACCCCAACCACGGCTACTTCTAAAACTCCCGGATGAGAGGCAAGAACATCTTCCACTTCAAGCGGGTGAATATTTTCTCCTCCAGAAATAATCATGTCATCCACACGCCCCACAACAAACAAATCTCCATCTTTATCTAGAACGCCCATATCGCCAGTAAAATACCATCCATTTTTTATAGCCTTTATATTTGCATCGGGCCGTTTCCAGTATCCTTTAAAGGCTTCTATAGAATCAATATTGATAATAATTTCACCAGGAGTACCTTGTGGAACAAGATCATCAGGTGTAGAATACCCATCCGGGTCAGGGGTAACCAACCTTAACTGCTGATGAAATCCAGGTTTACCAGCGCATCCAGGCTTTTTATCTAAATAATCACAAACAGAGAAAGTATAAACCTCTGTGCTTCCATAGTGGTTCACAAACACGTCTGGCTTTAACTTTCGATAACAATCCTTTGTTAATTCGGTCGTCATTGATGCTCCAGCATAGCCTATCTTCCGAAGATTCTGTAAATTAAATCTAGGAAACTCTTCATGATTTAACAAATCATGAATAATAGTTGGCACAAGATATACGCAGCTGATCTCTTCCTCCTCCAAAGCTGTCAACATTTTTAGTGTATCGTTATCAGGAATCATAACCAATTTTCCATTTAAGAAAGCCATAGATAGGAGAGAACGCATCCCCATCGTATGATAGAGCGGCATCACCCCTAATGTGCCTTCATGCTGTACATATCGATTTTGAATAATATGGGCGATGGCTGCACTATATTCATTCTTATGGCTTCTTGGCACACCTTTTGGTTTACCAGTTGTTCCTGATGTATATAACATTAAGCAAGAATCATCGAAATGAATGGTTGGCCGATGAAAATTTTCTTGTTTGTGGTCCAGGAGTTCCTCATACACTACATCACCGCCGGTTGCGCCTAAAACACTGATTAACAGCGGCTTATGGATATATTCCCCTTCAAGTGTTGAATTCTGACTGCTTGGTTCATAAATGACCGCTTTCGCATCCGCATCATTCACACAGTAAGCAACCTCTTCTTTTGATAGCCGATAATTTATGGGAGTAAAAATGGCCCCAAGCTTTTGTATAGCCCAATAAAGAGTGACCATCTCCAGGCGATTTTTTAAAATAATTACAACACGATCCCCTTTTTCAATCCCTTTCTTTTGCAATGAATAGGCAAGTTTATTAATTTGCTGGTTAAATTCCTGGTAAGATAACCGTGTATGATCCTGAACGATGGCTGTTTTATCTGGGAATCGACTTACTGCGAATTCAAACAATGTTCCAAGATCCACTAATTTTCACCTCCTTTACATTCATTTGTTCTACACGCGCTTTCAATTGCTTCAATAACTCCCTTGTAACCTGTACATCGACAAAGATGTCCGGAAAGCATTTCCTCAATTTCCCGTCTTGTTGGTTTCTTCCCACTGTTCAGCAGCTCTACCGATGACATTAATATTCCAGGAGTACAGAAACCACATTGAAGACCATGGCACTCGGTAAATAATTTTTGTAATAGATGCTGTTCTCCGTCCTTTGCTAGCCCTTCAACGGTTTGAATGGTTGAACCATTCGCCTGAACAGCAAACATTAAACAGCTGCGAACGGCTTTACCGTTGAATAGTACCGTGCATGAACCACATACACCATGTTCACATCCTACATGTGTTCCAGTAAGGCCAATGTCTTCTCTAATAAAGTCACTTAGTAATTTTCTAGGCTCTGTTTCTCCTTCCACCTCCCTACCATTAACCAATAATGAAATTTTCACTTTCTCTTTTAGTGACTGTATCGACATTTTAACCCTCCTTCTGTAACCCCCGATTGTATGCTTTTAGTAATGCTTTTCTTGTCAGAACCTTTGCAAGATGCAGCCGATATTCCTTCGAGGCATGTAAGTCCGTATCAGGATCGGCATCAATAACTGCTAACTCTACTGCTCTTTCAAGAGTTTCATCTGAAAGACTCTTTCCTTTTAAAAATCTCATCGCTTCCTCTGCCAGTAGGGGAACCGCCTCTACTCCGCCTAATACAAGTCTTGCATTTTCTATTTTCCCAGTCTCACCTACCGATAATAAGCAAGCGGCGGCGGCTAAAGCAAAGTCACCATGTCTTCTGCTAAATTCTTCAAATGCATAGCCGTTAAACTGGGATAAAGAAACATGGATCTCCGTTAGTATTTCTTCCGGCATCAGCTCTGTTGTTAAATAGGTGACAAAGAAGTCATTGATGCTTGTTTTCCTGCTTCCGTCGATACTATGAATGACGATTTCAGCGTCCAGTGCCAAAAAGCATAGCGGCAGCTCTGCACTAGGATCAGCATGGGCCACACTGCCGCCGACCGTCCCTCTATTTCTCGTTTGAACATGACCGATAAATTGAGTAGCTTCTGATAGTAAGGGAATATTGGTTTTTATAACATCGTGCTGCTCCAGTTCCCGTTGTGTTGTGAGTGCACCAATTTTTAAAACTCCATCTTCTACCCGGATTCCTTTCAACTCTTTTATTTGATGGATGTCAATCAGACATCCCGGCTCAGACATCCTCATATTCAAAATAGGAATAAAACTTTGGCCCCCCGCAATGATTTTCCCTTCACTGCCAATCACATCTAATAGCTGAACTGCTGCTTCTAAATTTGAGGGGCAATGGTAAGTAAATGTTGCCGGCTTCATGTAGGTTCCCTCCTTTCTTAATCAGCAATATTTACTTTTTCTAGTTCCCTTTTAATCTTTTTGAAAAAGTCCTTAATAATGAGTTTTGCTACTCCTCCTAACATACGCTGGCCAATCGCAGCCACTTTCCCTCCGACAGCTGCTTCATATGTGTATCTAAGCTCTGTGTTTTCATCGTCAATCTGAATCAATTGGATTTTCGCTTCCGCATCTACAAACCCTGGTGCCCCTTCTCCATTCACGATTAACTTATAGGAATTCGGCGGTTGGAGATCACTAAGGCGAATGGTTACATCATATTTTCCTTTTACAGCTGCGACGCCGATTAAAATGTCAGCAACATATACATTGTCTTCCTGTTTATTTAATTCGTTGCAGCCCATAATACAATTTTTTAAAACCTCAGGGTCTAATAAACTAGTAAATATTGTTTTGGGTTTTCCATTTAATTGAATTGCCCCTTCTCCATTCATCACAATTTCTCCCTTTGTTAGATTTTCACAGCGTTTTGATGGTGAATTTTTGACCATACCCGGTCTGGCGTTAATGGAAGCTGGTCAATCGATACATTAAAAGGTTTTAAAGCATCTGTTACGGCATTTGCGATGACCACTGGAGCACTCATCGTATTTCCTTCCCCTAATCCCTTTGCTCCAAGCGGTGTTAATGGGGACGGTGTTTCAATATGTTTAATAGTGACCTTAGGAATTTCTGTTGCCGTTGGGCATAGGTAATCCATAAAGCTTCCAGTTAAAAACTGACCCCTTTCATCATAGGCAAGTTCTTCATACATCGCCGCACCCAGTCCATGGGCTAAGCCACCCATAATCTGTCCTTCCACAATATTGGGATTTAACAGACTACCAGCATCATGAATAGTGGTATAGTTTAGGATTTTCACTTCACCTGTATCAATATCTACTTCAACCTGAACGGCATCAAAGACAAAACCATATGTTACGGAACCGTTTACAAGGTCTAGTTCGTTTGGGGACTTTGCGGCAGGCAGCGTAAAGAAAGCTGACTCATGAATACCTGGCTCCAATCCATTTGGAAGACCTTCGGGATTCCAATGTGCTAAACCTACTAATCTTTTAATTGAAATGCTTTTTTCTGGGTCATTTTTCACGCTTACCTTTCCATCCCCGATAACTAGCTTATCCATGGCTGTATTTAAATGGTTCTTAGCGATTTCAAGCAATTTTCGTTTTACTTTATGTGCAGCTTGATAAACAGCACTGGATCCAATTGGGGCAAAGCGACTAGAATAACTTCCAGATGCAACAGACCATGGGCTTGTTAAGGTATCTAATTCAGCAACTACTCGAATCATAGCAGGATCAACTCCAAGAGCATCGGCAACAATTTGTGCAGCAACGGTTTCATGTCCCTGGCCTGTTGGAACCGTACTAATCCGTACTGTTATGCCACCCTGCGGATCGATGGTAACCGTTGCACCTTCCGAGCAGCCGGATTTCGGCAATGATTTTGCCCGTTCCTCTGGTGTTAATGCAAGCGTGACATATCCCATATTAGAACCAGATGGCTCAACAATACAGGCAAATCCCAATCCTAAATATTTGCCATTCTTCCAACCCTCTTTTTGCTTTGCCTTAAATTCTTCATAATCTATGGATTCAAGTGCTAGATTTAAAGCTTTATGGTAATCGCCACTATCATAGATTCCACCAGAAGCCGTTTGATAGGGGAATTCTTCTTTTGTAAGTAAGTTTTTCTTTATGACTTCTAATATATCTAGATCTAGTTCATTTGAAATGATTTGTATCATTCTCTCAAGTGGAAAATAGTGTTGCGGTCCGCCATATCCTCTAATGAGACCTGTTGGACTTTTATTTGTCACAACTGCAATTGCCTCGATTTCAACATTTTGAATCCGGTAAGCCCCAGTTGAATTAGAGTGTGTTCTATATAGACAAGCAGGCTCCGGTGCACGAATATAACCGCCGACATTATCGGCATATTTCATTTTTAACCCTAAAATGGTTCCGTCTTTTTTTACAGCCGCTTCTATCCAGGTTACACGATCGGTACCGCTTGAGCTTGCCATTAAATGTTCCTGTCGATCCTCGGTCCATTTAACTGGAACGTTTACAATCCTTGACACAACCCCCATCAGTACCATGTATGGAAACACACCGGATTTAATCCCATAACTGCCTCCGATATCCTTCGGAGTAATAATCCGAAGTCTGTTACTAGGTACTTTCAAGGCAGCTGTCATAACAGAGTGAAGTGTGAAGGGGCCATGAAAGTTTGACCAAATCGTATATGATCCTTCACTTTTGGTATAGTTCGCAATAACTCCATAATTTTCAACAGGTGTTGCGCTAACCTTTGGAAAAGTAAATTTTTTATTTATGACATGGTCAGCATTTTTAAAAGCCTCATCTATATTTCCATAACGAAAGATACGATGATTGACAACGTTACTGCCAACTTCTTCATGTAGAACGGATGATTCAGCTGATAAAGCATCCTCGATATTAACAACAGGGGTCAATGCTTCATACTCTACCTTTATTAATGACAGAGCATCTTCAGCGATATACCGATTTTTTGCAACCACTACCGCGACGGCTTCTCCTACAAAACGTACCTTTTCTACTGCGATAGGGTAGTATTTAACAGGAACTTTTACACCAACCGGGAATGGTCTTGTTAATGCTGCTACCTGCTTACCAGTAACTACACCAATAACACCTGATAGTTTTTCAGCCTCTTCAGTATGAATTTGGATAATCCTCGCATGTGCATGAGGGCTTCTAAGAATAGCAGCGTAATGGATATTTGGCAATGGAGACAGGTCATCAATAAATGTTCCTTCACCAGATACCAATCTTGCATCCTCAATACGTTTGAGTGGTTTTCCTATATAGGTCAATTGGCTTGCCTCCTTTTAAGTAAACTCCTATAATCCTCCAATGTATCAATATCTTCAGGAGCTGGTTCTTCAACAAAGTATAAAAGAGCCTTTTCCTTATTAGCCTCTATTATTGGTTTAGCCCCATGATCACCATCTAAAGTCATCAAATCATTAAAAAACAATCGGTCAAATAAAATCGGATGCCGGGCCTTTCCTAGATAAGAGGTTAATACCAATGGTTGATTGAAACAAAGATAGCTCGAAATAACCTGGTTCATAATTTCCACTTTTACTTCCGGCTGATCCGAAAGTAGAATCAATGCTGCATCACATGATGGCGGAAGACTTTTAATGGCTATTACAAGGGAACTGCTCATCCCTAAAGTCGATGAATAATTCCAGACAATGGACACCGGCAAATCGGCCACTTCATTCTTCATTTCAGGAAAGTTATGATTTAACACTACTAATGTTTTAGCTGCATTGTTGGCTACCGCCTTTTTTACTGAATATCTTAGTATGGTTTCCCCATCGATTCTCTTTAGTAATTTGTGAAAGTCCTTCATCCTTGTTGAATTTCCTGCCGCTAGCACTATATTCCAAATTTCGTTACTTTTCATAGAACTAACTCTTTTAATTTATAATTCTGCTTTACATAGCTGGCTTTATCGATGGAATCCCTTTTCCATTTTAGCGGCTGGTGACTTGCTTTATTTTTGTGGCTTAAAATTTCGGCGGCAATGCTTAATGCAATCTCTTCAGGAGTCTCAGACCCAATATCAAGTCCAACAGGCGTGTAAATTTTATCTTCAACATACTGCGGAATCGAAACTCCTTCTGCCTGAAGGTCCTTCTTTATATTTTCAAATCTCCTCTTTGGACCTAATAAGCCGATATAAGCGGGAACCCGCTCGATTAAGTCTTTTAAATAAACAAGATCTTGTTCATATTGGTGTGTCATAATAATTGCGTAGGAATTTTCACTCAATTCAATTCCCTCTGGAAATTCCCTAGGTGAGACTAGTTTCAATTGATCGACATTTGGGAAGTTTTTCTCGTTTAAATATCCTGAACGATGGTCCACCACTGTAACATGCCAATGCAACAGTTTTAATTGATTAGTTAACGACGCTGCATCCGGCCCCGCGCCAAATACGATGATGCTAGGTGTAGGTGTAATCGTTTCCAAAAATAGTGTTACATTCACTTCTTTTCCATCTTTATAGAAAGATTGCTTCTCTAAAATTCCATTTAATTCATTTGATTTATGATAGACAAGCTCCATTTCATTTGTTTCCAAAATATACCCCGGAGAAATAACATCATGATTATTTGAGTCTATGACTGTACCTATTATGAAACGTTCAGTACTTGAATATTGCCGATTAAAAATATTTATCATCTTCTCAGCTTCTCTTCTTTTATTTACTGGATCTATAAGGGAAAGCCATACAGTTATTTCACCGTTACAACCTACACCTAAACCCCAGGGTGTTTGATTGTCATTTCTTAAATCATAAACAACCTGCTTCGGTTCACCTGTTTCGAATACTTCCTTTGCATGTTCAAATAAATCTTGTTCAATACATCCACCGCTAAGAACTCCAAAGGTTGTTCCATCCAATAGAATGAGACTTTTTGCACCAACTTGGCGATAGGATGAGCCCTTTTTATCAATAATGACTGCCAGGATTGCTTTTTGATTATGTTGTATACATCTCTTTAATTCTGTAATTATCAAAGCTCCCACCCCTTTTCAATTTCATACTCAAATTATAAAAATAATCTAAATATTTAGGTTACAATTTTTTCTTAAAGTCATTTTTAAAATTTTATTAAAAAAGAGTAAATCCCATTTTAAGATTTACCCTCTTCAAATAACCTCCTATATTTAGTTGGTGTGCAGCCTTCACTTTTTTTAAAGGTAGTCGCAAAGTACCCAGCACTTGTAAAGCCCATTTGATGGGCAATCACCTCAATCGGCAGAGAAGTCATTTTAAGCAATGATTTCGATTGTTCAACCCTGTATGCGGTCAAATATTCTATGAAAGTAACCCCCATTTCCTCCTTAAATAACCGGCTGAAATGGGACGGGCTTAAATAGACGGAATCCGCCACCATATTTAATGTGATTGGTTCTTTAAAGTGTTTTTGAATATATTGAATTGATGATTCGATTGGATTTGCAAGATCTGCATTTGTAGGTGCATCATTTTTTTCAATAAAATAATTTGTATTTGTTGAGAGACTATGGATACTGATTCGTTTGAAGATTTGTTTGAGCTCACTTCTTAACACCGGTTTCAAAAGAAAAGCTGAAAATCCAAGGTTTATTGCCTTTTGTACATTTTCAAATATTTTTAACTGAGTGAGAATAATTACAGAAATTGCTGGATCCCATTGTTTTGCTTTTTCCCCCAGTTCTATACCATTGTGATCCGGTAATGAGATTTCTGCTATAAGGATAGATGGTTTTAGCTGTTTAAGCAACAAGAGACCCTTTTCATAGGTATCCGCCTCATGTACGGAAAAATAATTGTACTCACTGGATTGAATAAACTCTCGAAGGGAATAACGGCTCTCATATTCATCATCAACCATTAACAAATTTGGCAAATCCTAACCTCCCAACAGGCTAACTTTCAAAATATTGCTTAAATGATAAAATTTTAAAAATCAACTATTACGATTAAAGTTAAGTATTTAATTTTTTGCGCAGAATTTTCCCTACCGCGGTTTTTGGAAATGATGTTTGAAAAATGTACTTTCTCGGTCTTTTATAGTTTGATAAATTGGAATGCCTTTTACAGAATAAGTCTAATTCATTCGCTGTTACAGTTGGATCACTTGGAACGATATGGGCGACTACAACCTGCCCCCATCTTTCATCGGGCTCTCCAACAACTACAACTTCCTGGACTTTCGGATGTTCTAATAAAACGCTTTCAACCTCGAGCGGATAAATATTTTCTCCAGCATAAATTATCATTTCATCCATTCGGCCTACTACAAATAAATCTCCATCTTCATCCCTATAACCTAAATCACCTGTATAATACCAATTTTGAATGACACTTTTTTTGGTTAAATCGGGCTTATTCCAATATCCTTTAAAAGACTCCGGGGAACCTAAATCTACAATAATTTCTCCAACTTCCCCATCTTGAACTATTTCAATCGGTGACTTGGTTCGATATGGATCAGGTTCTATGATTCTTATATTTTGATGGATTCCAGGCTTACCAACAGAACCAGGTTTCTCCATTACACGATCACAAAAAGTAAACGTAAAGATTTCTGTACTGCCATAGTGGTTCACAAAGTGCTTTGGACCAAAGAATTCTTGGCATAGATGGATTAATTTAGTTGACATCGGAGCACCTGCATAAATAATCGTATGCAGTGAGTTAAAGTGTTTCTTTTTAGATTCAAACAAAACAGCCATATCATGGAACATATTTGGAAGTAAATAAAGAACACTTATTTCCTCTTGTTCTATTAACTGAACAGCATCATATGGATCGTAGTCTCGTAAAATAATGAAAGTACCATTTAACAACATCATACTAATAAGGGACCTAAGTCCCATTGTATGATATAAGGATATTACCCCTAGTGTACTATCATGCCACTGATAATGGCATTGGAAAATGTGAGCAAATGTAGCATCATATTCATTTTGATGTGAGCGTGGAACACCTTTTGGATTACCTGAAGTACCGGATGTATAAAGAATAACAGATAAATCATCCTCATGGATTGGATTTGGATTAAAATCACCAACAGATTTCTTTACCAACTCCAGATAGTTTAAATCGCCTCCTTTTCCATCGATATTGATAAAAAGAGGACGTTCAATAAACTTTTTCTTATTAATTAAATACTCAGTTGCTTTATCATAAATAATAAATTTAGCCTCTAAATCATTTAAACAATAATGAACAATCTCCTGGGATTGTCGAATATTAATGGGTGCAAAAACAGCTCCCAACTTTTGTATCGCCCAGAATAACACAACAGTCTCCAAGCGATTTTTTAAAAGCACAGCAATTCTGTCTCTCTTTTTTACACCAAGACTGTGCAGGGAGGATGCTGCTGCATTTACCTCTCGACCAAGCTCCCGGTATGTGTACTTTTTGCTTCCATCTACTACTGCCATTTTATTAGGATGTCTTTCAACAGAATAATTCAAAAGTTTACTAAGATCCAAGAATATCCCTCCTCAACAACTATTACTTTTAAGTTCTCCATAATTTATGGATTTCCTTCTTGTTTTTAATAATCGCGGCATTCCCAACCATCTCCTAAAACAAGCGTTTAATCCCAGACACATCCATAGCCCCAATACCAAAAATGTACTGAAAATAAAGGGTATTACACACCACTTTCCTCTGATATGTTAGAATAGTAATTGATCAAAATATCCATCGACTGGGGTTATCATTCATGAAACTACCATTATTCAAGGCAGGATTAGTAACCTGTTTATCTATTAGTTTATTTTATGGAAATGCTTCGGCGGAGTCAGACTTAGCCAGCAAATGTTCCGCATACGGTAAGATAAGGCCGAACGTAAATCCATCTTTTCAGCAAATAAACTGCTTACTGACGAACGCCGCTTTAAAAACTGAAATTCCTCCTGAAGTAGTAAAAGCCGTGGCTACACAAGAGAATGGGAAGTGGGAGCAATTTCGCGGTGGGAGGACTGTTATTTCCAGCGATGGTGGTATCGGCCTTATGCAGCTTACCAATCAAGTTGACTACGACCAGGAGAAGTTGAAAAACGATATTGTCTACAATATTGAGGCAGGGGTCGATGTCCTTAGTCACATGTATGCACGGAGAGATTTGCCCAAAATCAAAGGTGCAGGACGTCAGATGATTGAAAACTGGTATTTCCCTGTAATGGCCTACAACGGAACCAAACCGGTAAACAGTCCTCTTTACCAGCAAACCGGGAAGCGAAACATGAATGCCTATCAGGAACAAGTTTTTGCTATCATAGAAAAAGATAGTTATCTAAACGATACAAAATTAGCACCATACCCATTTAGCCTAGCTGATTTTAAATATGACAGTGAAAGCCGCGAAAACATTAAGTTTACTAGATTGGAATACACACTGACTTCCCAAGGTCACAACTCCGCTTACCTGTTTAAAAAAGGCGACAGAGTAGAGACTACAGCAAACGGTGTTAAATTGCGTGCAAAACCTGGAGAAAAGATCCTACAAACCGCACCTAAAAATACTGCATTGATCATTACTGGTGGATTTACCTATGATAATTCTGCTATAAACCAATTTGTATGGTACCCAGTTCAAACCGTGGATAAAAGAATGAGTGGATATGTTTCTTCCGCCTATATTAAGAAGCTTGTAGATTTGAAGAAACCAGTTATATCAGGTGCCGCAAGCAAATCCATTCCTGTCAACTCTACTTTTAACGCGAAAGCAGGAGTAAAAGCAGTGGATAATATTGATGGTGATTTAACACGTGCCATAAAGGTGACTGGTACGGTTAATACCAAGAAAAAAGGCACTTACGATTTAACTTACACCGTCACTGATTGTTCCGGAAATATGGCAATCGTTAAAAGAAAAATAACGGTATATGATCATGTGAAACCGGTCATTTCTGGTGCCACAAATAAAACGATTAGACTAAATTCTTCATTTAATCCAAAAACAGGCGTAACGGCAAGGGATAATGTGGATGGCAGCTTGACTAGTAAAATAAAAATAAGCGGCTCCGTTAATACGAAGAAAAAGGGTACGTATTTATTGAAATACACGGTTACTGACACTTCAAAGAATGCCGCAACGGTTACAAGAAAGATTACGATTGACAGTACAAAACCGGTTATTTCAGGTGCAAAAAACAAAACCATTCGTTACAAATCTTCCTTTAACCCAAAAGCAGGAGTAACCGCGAAAGACAATTTAGATGGTAATTTAACAAGTAAAGTGAAAGTAACAGGCAAGGTTAATACAAAGAAAAAAGGTTCATATATTTTGACCTACACTGTTATGGATCAATCCAAAAACAAAACTGTGGTGAAGAGGAAAATAACTGTAAAATAAATACGATATTGGATCAAGCCCAATGTAATTACCTGATAATTCCAAAACTAGTACTAAAGAGTGTAGATGTTTCTAAGACGAATATTGAGCTAATAAAAGTTAGGTTTAAAGAAGTTTACGGTATTCCTCCAAAGTAAAATGCCTTTGCAAAACAGGCAAAGGTGTTTTACTTGCTTAATCCATAAAGTTCATACAGTCTTTCACTCTAAATCTATATCTCCCTATGACATTTTATTGATAATGTTCCGTTCCGCTGTTTCAAAGCTTTCGGCCGTTTCCTCTAGATAGGCAATACAGTTCCTAATTACCCTGCTTTCACTTGTCATTAAATCAGCTTGAGCAAGGCTGATTATGTCAATTAAATTGGATTGCCAATAAAGAGAATCCATCCTGCGATCGAGGCTATTTAATCTTCTGTTGACGATTTTTAGACGCTCAGCATAGTTTCGTAGTTTGTAAGTATCAACCTTAATAACCGGATGGGCACTAGCATAGGCAAAACCGGGACTCACTTTTTCCCCTGCCCACAACACGAATCCTGCCACAGCGTTTACGACTTCTGCCTTTAATTGATTGACAAATTCCTTGGCCATATTGACAGTATCAATAGCCTTTGAAATAACCGAAGTTATACCGTCAATCACCTTTTGCACCATATCAGCCGTAAACGAAATAGAATTTAGTAGGAACGGTATGAGTTTCTCTCCGAAAAACTCTGGATCAATCCATCCAATAACAGCAATCGTACCAGCGACAACCAAGCCAGCAACCGCTGCGACTGGATATGTCACTGCAAGCAATGCTAGATTGGCAACGACCGTTACCCCAAATATTTTCTTATCCTTATCAGATAACGAAAAGAAACCTTCAATCGTGGCAACCAATGAGTTTCCCACCGCCGATGGCAGTTCATCCGTTTCCGTTGTTAGTTTTCCTATACTTGCGGCAAACTTGTCCATATCCCCTTTTATTACGCGACCGTTCACATCAATATCAACAAACGTCATACTATGTTTACCTGTTAAGGATGCCAAATCATATTTTCCATATACATTGTCCTTCGTTTTAAGCGACATATAATTTGAGCCGGGAACCGGGTTCAATATGGCGCCAACCAGGGACCATTGATAATGGTTCATTCTTGTTGCCATTTCTTTTATTGCATCAGCATACTTCGGGTTTGTAAGAAATTCATTTGCAAATCCCGGACCATCTCCGTTCAATGCCTGAATAATTTTTGCTCGCATTTCAGGTGGTGCAGTTATAGCCGCATAAAAGGAAATGTTTCCTCCAAGGGAGTGCCCGGCTGTCGCATATTGATCATAGGGAAAATTCTTATAAATATAGTTCATATACTCTGCCGCAACTTTTTGCTGCTCGACTCCGACACTCTCATTTAGCATTTTGAAGTCAGTCTGAACCCAGTCTTTTTCAAATTGGTTGCCTTCGCTCTCACTACCCCTGTATCCAACAATTGCATTTTCCGGACTTGTTTCTATTAACAATCCGTAAAAACCGGTGGTATCATTATCGTCTTTTACATCCACAATTTTCCATTTGCTATATTCCGACTTAGGTGAAACTAATCTTTTATATAAATCCAGATCTCCTTGGGCCTTACTTATTGCAACAGGACTTTCTGCATTTTTAGCCTTTTCTAAATCACTATGTAGTTTCTCCACGATTTTAGGTTTGCTAGTAAGGATTTCTTGTAATGTAGGTTCTTTTCCGTGATTTTTAAGATTTGCAACATCTTTTTTACTAATATCATAATAGGCAATTTGCGCTGCTATAAAAAGTTCCTCATCAGAATATGCCATCGTTATTTCACCTGTCTCTGCTTAATAAATTCACTAGAGGAAATATTTAATTTACCATTTGTAATACCAATTCCAATTTCTAAAGAACCTTCTACCATTTTATCGAAATCATCGTAAGCCTCTGCATGTTTCTTAAAATACTCCTCACTCTTTTGCACAACATCCATACTAGTATAATAAATTTCTAGAGTTGAAGTAAAAGGAAGGTCCTTCGCAAATAGATCTGCAAATACCTCATACTCCTTTTTAGAATCAATATTTGCCATTGTGTTTTTATTAAATAAGACATCAATAACAACCGGGACATTCGGTTGTTTTTTCATATAGGCGTCTAAGGAAACCGAATTTTTATTGGTAATTTTTGTATCCGACCAGCCAATATATACTTTTATGAAAAAGTCGTCTGTAAGTTCATTTTTTATTTTATTACTTACAATCTTTTTAATTTCATCCTCCAGCAAGGCCTGAACATATTCATCAATCATCCAATCACCTTCCTTTTCAATCTCCGCTTCAAATTTTAAATCTTCATTGTCCTTTGGAGCAGCTACAACTGTAAAGGTATTATTAGTCAATGTCCCATACCCTTTACCTGAGGTAAAGACAGTAAAATCCTCATTGTATTTTTCCTTTAATAGTTTCTTCGCTATATCTGCGCGATCCGGCTTACTTAACATACATCCACTCACTCCTATTACAGAAATTATTGCTAAAGAAATCAACGCTAAGTACTTGAAAATTTTCATAAATATCGCCTTTCTTTGTTGGAGTCTATCTATAATCAGCCACATCTCGATTACAATCCGATTGGAATTATATTTAAAAATAAAGTAAAGGTATTAGCTTGCCACCTTGCACCAATATGGTAACCTGTTGATTCTCCACTTTCATCAATCGCTTGATTGTTTCAACCTTACTCACATCCCTTTTAAAACGTAATTATACTGAATTCTATTATAAAGTAGACCCACTCAATAAATCATGGGGACTTTGAAGGATTTTTCCAAATTAGGGATATTATTAGTGCTCGAGATGCAGGGGGACGTTTTTATGCTTCATTATTGTGTAACTTTGAAATATTTTTACTTTTTATGAGGTTGCTATTATAATATAAAGCATTTTGCTATCTTTTGGATTTAGCTTTAACAGTATTTGTTTCATTTCAAGCAGTTGGGGTAAAGGTATATTGAACAGTTAATATATCAGTATTATGCATCACTTTTTCGAATAATTTCACTTTTCCATTCCGTATTTTAATCACAAGTAGACTATGTTAGAATCAGTACGGTTTTGGAATTTGCTGCCCATTTAGATTGATAAAACAAGGAAATCTAGCCATCATGCCTTCCAAAATCACCGTCAATAAAATTATCTTTTTCGAGGTGTATGATGAAAACAAATGAATCTCTCCCATCCGAATATAGACAACGCTTAATGGAAATCGCCAACGTAAAAACAGAAATCAACAAACTATATAAGAAAACAGGGCCAGTCAGCTCTGACTATATTACCCTTTCTATCAAACTAGACTTGCTCATGAAGGAATATATTGAAGAACAAATCGCAAATCTATGAAGGACGGGGTCTACCCACTCAATTGCTTCTTTATTACTAATAAAAAATTCCGCCGTGCAAACTGGGTTGGCTCTGCCCAAATAGTTCTAAAACCGGAAAACATCCGGAGAATTAAAAGACATGGCATTATTTATTGGCTACTCCCTTTGTATTCAGCTACGGTTGCCAATAACACGATTGGTCCTTACCAATTTCTAAATGCTTGGGGACTCCACTTTTCACTTTAACCTTTGTTCTTTAACATTAAAAAAGGAGAAGGAGGGGGACAAGAAAATAGCCGAGAATAAGCTAGCCCATGCGCTTTCTCTCATTTATTCAGTTAATTTTCTTGCCATCTGTTTCTCCCCTCTCTATTTTAGTGAGGTTGCATTAAAACCATTTTATCGACCACCAATTTAGTTTTTCGATTTTTCACATCTTATTGTTGTTTATGACAGATTCATTGGTACTGCCCTCAATTATTGCTTGCCTTCTTCATTTAAAATTTTAAATATTTTTAATAACATATATTTCATTTTATCTCGATTTGTTGGATTTTCCGGTAGATAAAGCTCCCATTGTTGTCTTTCTTGACTGTCTGGATTCTTAAAACCCTGTACAAATGCACTATTTTTATCTTTCGCCATATCTATTGTTACACCTTCCTTGGTAAAAGCGAAAATCCTAAAATCTTCAATTCCAAAAAAGAAAACAGGATATTTTATTTCATTAAAAAGTGGAACATACTTATCCTTATCAGCTTCTGAAAACGCATCTTTAGTGACAATCAAGGCATCATATTGAGTCCTATTTTTAAGTAAGGAATCTAAAGTCGTATGTTCATAGCTAACGTTAGTAAACTTAGGTAATTGTGAATTCCCTACTACTCCAATATTTAAAAATTTCCCCTCATACTCTATTTTTTTATGCGTTGCCTCATTTGAACAACCACATAACATAGTAAAGGCCAATATCAAAATAATTAATCGCTTCATAGTGCTGCACCTCGCATTTTCAAAAATTTATCATACTTATATCATTTTTCTAATAGAATGCCGTATGAAGTTCCTGAAATATTGGCGACCCCCTAAAAAAAACCCCTTAACAACGGCTAAGTACGAAAAGGGGAATTTCTCCAATACAAATTATTTCACTTTAATGATTGTTGCTTTACTTACGTTCTTTGCTTTGTCCGTGGCCGTTATGCTCAGGACTGTTTTTTTCTTTTGCGGCTTGATTTTCACACTGAATTTGTGTTTGGAATTCGCTTTGGCTGTGCCGATTACTTTCCTTCCAACTTTTATCGTGATGGTAGAGTTGGCCTCAGCTGTACCAGTAACCACTTTTGTTGTTCTTTTTACGGTTGTTAAAACTTTTGGTGCAGAAGGAGCGATTTTGTCTACTACGGTAACACTCTTGACTGCACTAACATTTCCAGCCCCATCCTTTGCAGTGACAGCTAACCTTGCGCCAGCTTTTTGAACCGGAATAGTTACTTTAAAATAGCCTTTTGAATCAGCCCTAGTTGTGTACTTTTTCTTAGCGATTGTTACTGTGACAACGGCCTTTGCCTCCGTTTTACCAGTTAAAACCTTAGTTTTATTCGAGACAGTATAAACGGTTGGGGTCGACGGCGCGATTTTATCCAGAACCGTCATGGTCTTTAGCGGGCTTGTGTTACCTGCCTGGTCCTTTGCTGTCACTACTATCTTTGTACCAGCCTTTTGTACTGGGATTCCTATTTTAAAATAACCTTTCGTATCTGCTTTTCCCGTGTATTTTTTCGAACCGATGGTTACTGTGATGGCTGCTCCTGCCTCCGTTTTGCCTGTTACTTCTTTAGACTTATTCGAAACAACATTAACGGTGAACGAAGGAGCTGTTTTATCTTGAACTACGACAATAGCTGGCTCGCTGACATTTTTACCATCACTGGCGGTGACACTAATCTTGGTACCGGCTTTTTGCTGTGGAATCACTACTTTAAAGTTGCCTTTAGAATCAGCCGTTGCCGTGTATTTAAAAGAACCAATCGTAACGGTAATCATTGCCTTCGCTTCTGCGGTTCCTGTCACTTGATGGTCGGCATCGCTTAACCCGTTAACAACAGGTACATCAGGTGGGGTACGGTCAATATTTTCTGTTAAACGCGTATAGGTTACATCCTGCCCTTTATCAGCAGGTCCTGGTAAGCCTTCCGCAGGATTATAGGTAGTAACGATGGCTCCCCCGCCGCGTAAATCGGTGGATTTTCCGGTAAAAATCTTCTTCTGAAGCGAATCAAAGAATCGATCGCCATTAAATCCATATAAACCGGTTGCCTCTTTTAAAAGAAGGGCGATTCGAAAATTGGTCATCAACTTTCCAAAGGTCATCTCACGACTGATATACTTCTTAGCAACGTTCTCAATGGCCTTATAGTTGTTATCTCTATCGGTTAAAATTTCTTTGAAAATTGGATCTCCTTGATTTACCTGCTTTTTCACATATTGAACAAATAAATAGGACAATGAATAATTGGAAAGCAGGTCACCATCATTATCCCAATATAATAGCGAGTGCCCATTTGCGATAGATGAAGATGAATTATAGTAATCAATACGGTCCTGAAGCCCCGCACCAGTATAAATTTGTTCGGCTGCCATGGACAAACCTTCATTTAGCCATGTATCCATCTCATTAGAGCCCTCTATCAACACATTCTGGTTAAAATTGACCATATGCTGAAACTCATGGGCCAATGTGTCATAGGCTTTTGTTACATCCCTGGTACTTCCGCTGCTCATGGTTGGGTATGTATCGATATAGAAGATTTCCGATTTATTAGAATGGGGTACATTATAGAGGTCGCCTGCCCAAAAATAGCCAGCGACATAGCCGCCGCTTTCAGAAAATCCATCTTGTATATCATAGGTTACTATATTTATTTTTCCATCAGCATCCACATCAGATGGGAAGCCAAAATTATTCGTAACGGATGAATAAATATGGTTATCAAACTCTTTTCCTAGCTTTGCCGCATCTGTATCAAGAATTTGATTGTTATGTACCCATACGTTTGCTTTTGTCTCGCTGTATGCCAATCTGGCACTGATTTGATAGTCTAAATCAGTTTCTAGATTGGTTACCCAAAAATACTTGGAATCGCCGAGACTGTACGACTTTTGGATCAACTTTGTATTCTTTCGAAGTCTTTTTTCTTTATTACCTTCGATATTAAACGGTTTGTTGACATCTATTTTATATTTACCCGGCCTGCTGCTCTTATCCAAAGACTTCTTCATACTATTAAAGTTAAATGTTCCTGTTGGCTGCTCAGAATTCCCATCAGTCGATTCATTGCTAATAACGGCATAGGCAACATCGGCATCCGAACCGCCGCTGCCTGTATAAAACGGATTCGCCACCTTGAAAGTAGTGACATCCGAATAATATGGATCATCGACAGAATCTGTGACGCCTACTCTCATATAAATATAGGGCTGATGGGCATAATCGCTTTTCGCCACATAGGAATTCAAATAAACATCATCATCTCCGTAAGTATCAAATTCAGCATAGCCGTCGTAATCAAGGGTGTTACCGTTTTCCTTAAAAAATTCAATTATTACCATCCTATCTTTGTAATAAGCATATTCCGAACTATAGGATAATTGAATTTTCATATCACTAGAATCATACGGTGACGTTGTCGTATCCTCATAATAGATAGTTTGATAGGTGGAGTAACTATCTACTAATGAAGCAATCAACTCACCTTTCCCGATTAACGGATAGCTCGACGGATCCTCATAATTCGCCTCTTTTTTAGCTGACTGCTTTGGACCCTTTTCAACCGAAACATCCGCATTCAAACTCTTCGCCGGCTGAGCAGCAACTACTTCTCCCCCTTGTGCATAACCCGCAGAAGGTAAAATCAACAGCTGCAGCACAAGTAAAACCATTACGAACCTTCGCATTCCACTCGCCCCCTTTTTCATTTCTATAACTTCCTGTATAGGAATATATTACTATTTTATTTTGATAGAGTATATAACTATTTTAAGGAGCAAGCGGACGGTTCAGCAGGGCAACTTTGAAAAACCTTCATACTTGTAAAAATCGATTAGCCATAATCAGCAAAAAATTCCTGTTGCATTTTTTAAAAGATGCTGATACTATAAAATAGCATTAATTGGGAAGCTACTATTCAAAGTTTCAAGTCTTTCCAGCAGATAATTTTGACCACTTCTTAAGGAAGTTAAGGCAACGGTGTGCCGGGTCAAATGCCGACTGGCAACTTTAGTTGCCTTATTGATTGAGTTAAAAGCTCAAATTTTATAAGTTGGTTACTTTACAACCAGTGCATTGCACATCAACTTGTGAAACGGTCAATAAGAGTGGTAAAAGTAATTATTTGCTATATAGACTCTGATCCTATTATGATATATTTTGAATATTAAAGAGCTTTCTGCCATATTAGGTTTTTGTGGTAAAAAATAGATCCTTTATCATGGTGCTATTTATGCCTTTTAATATTGATGACTATATCAAAGCAAGTGTGATACGCAATTTTGCGTTAGACACTTGCTTTTTTTGGTTTAAAAAATTTATTTAGTCAGGAGATGTGAACATGGGAAAGGCACTTATTATTGGTTGTGGCGGCGTAGCTCAAGTAGCTATCCATAAATGTGTTCAAAACAGCGAGGTATTTGAAGAGATTTGCATCGCAAGCCGGACAAAATCAAAATGTGATGAATTAAAAGCGAAGCTAGATGGCGGTAATACGAAAATTACGACTGCACAGGTTGATGCAAACAATGTCGACGAATTGATTGCCTTAATCAACGAAGTACAACCGGATATCGTAATGAACCTGGCGCTGCCATACCAGGATTTAACGATCATGGACGCCTGCCTTGCAACAAAAACACACTACCTAGATACAGCCAACTACGAGCCGGAAGATACGGCAAAATTCGAATACAAATGGCAATGGGAATACCGCGAGCGCTTTGAAAAAGCTGGTATCACCGCACTATTAGGCAGCGGCTTCGATCCAGGGGTAACAGGGGTATTTTCTGCTTATGCGCTAAAACATCATTTTGATGAAATTGAATATATTGACATCCTTGACTGCAATGGCGGTGATCACGGCTATCCGTTCGCAACGAACTTCAACCCTGAGATCAATATTCGTGAGGTTTCTGCCAACGGACGCTATTGGGAAAACGGCGAATGGATTGAAACGGCGCCAATGGAAATTAAGCGCGCCTATCATTTTGCTGAAGTTGGAGAAAAGGATATGTATTTGCTTTATCATGAAGAGCTGGAATCCCTTGCGCAAAACATCCCGGGACTTAAGCGGATCCGTTTCTTCATGACATTTGGCCAAAGCTACCTGACTCACCTTAAAGCCCTTGAAAATGTAGGGATGACCTCCATCGAACCAATTGAATTCGAAGGAAAACAAATCATCCCGCTCCAGTTCTTGAAAGCTGTATTGCCAGACCCAGCAACACTTGGACCACGTACCGTCGGCAAAACAAATATCGGCTGCATCTTCCAAGGGAAAAAGGATGGAAAAGAGAAGACCTATCAGCTGTACAATATTTGTGACCACCAAGAGTGCTATAAAGAAGTAGGATCTCAAGCAGTCTCTTATACAACAGGTGTCCCCGCCATGATTGGTGCGATGATGATCATGACCGGCAAATGGAATAAGCCGGGCGTATACAATATTGAAGAATTTGATCCAGATCCATTTATGGAAGAACTGAACAAATGGGGCCTTCCATGGGTAGAAGACTTTAACCCGGTACTTGTTGATGAGGAGCCTGCAAAAACGAAAAAGCCAGGGTCCGTTCGATAAGATGCGATTTCAAGAGTTGCCAACACCATGTTATGTAGTCGATGAAAGTCTTGTTGAAAAAAACCTAAAAATCCTAAATGGAATCATGAAACGTACCGGAGCAAAGATCGTTTTAGCACAAAAGGCATTTTCGATGACCACTATGTACCCCCTCATTGGAAAGTATTTAAGTGGTACAACAGCAAGTGGCTTGTTCGAGGCGCGTCTAGGCTACGAGGAAATGGGCAAAGAGAATCACGTCTTTGCCCCTGCCTATCGTGAAGATGAGATCGATGAAATTATCTCGATTTGTGACCATATCATCTTTAATTCATTCTCACAGCTGGAAAAATTTAAAGAAAAAGCACTAAAAGCTGGCCGGAAAGTCGGCTTGCGCATCAACCCTGAATGCTCCACCCAAATCGGTCATGCCATCTATGATCCATGTTCACCTGGTTCCAGATTTGGCGTTACCCGAGAGCACTTCCGTCCTGATTTGCTTGATGGGGTTTCGGGGCTGCATTTCCACACCCTTTGTCAGCAAAACTCTGACGACTTGGAAACCACGCTACATGCAGTGGAAGAAAAGTTTGGCCAATGGCTTGCGCAAATGGAATGGATTAACTTTGGCGGCGGCCACCATATTACAAGAGAAGATTATCATATTCCCAGATTAGAAGCTTGCATCAAGAGAATGCAGGATAAATACGGGCTGGAAGTCTACCTTGAGCCGGGAGAAGCCGTAGCTCTTAATGCCGGATATCTTGTTACATCTGTACTTGATTTGCATCAAAACGGAATGGATATTGCCATTCTTGACACTTCTGCAACCTGCCATATGCCGGATGTATTAGAAATGCCTTACCGTCCTCCTCTACTTGGATCAGGCGAAGCAGGCGCCAAGCCGTATACATACCGGCTTGGCGGCCAGACCTGTCTTACAGGCGATATCATCGGCGATTATTCTTTTGACCAACCATTAAAGAGCGGCGATCGCCTAGTTTTTGGAGATATGGCCATCTACACGATGGTGAAAAACACCACCTTCAATGGCATGGCCCTACCAACCATCGCGGTTCAAGACAAAGATGGCGATTGTCGGATTATCCACCAATTTGGCTACCAGGATTTTAAAATGAGATTAGCTTAATAGAATTTTAGAAGGATACGTAGGAATCGTTTTTTAAACTGAAAATGGGCTGGCGGCGGCACCCTGCTACTTTTTGGGCAGTGGGGGAAGCCCAGTCAGCATGAAGTAAAAATCATTATCTCCACCTGATTGATTACCAGCCTAAAGATCAAAGCCATGCTGCCCGCCGAATTATTTAAATACACCACAGAGAATTTGCTGCTACTTCCCTGTTTGCGGATTGGATACCGACCCCAGAAACAGGATGGCGCCCGTTTTATCATCAGTTATCGCCATAAAAAATGGGCGATTGACCTCCATATGGAATGGCAGCTCCGCTGGTGCCGACTCTGTTTTCATTTGAACCGAGGTTGCCGCCGCCGCTTCCGAACCTTCTTCATTCACATTGATAAATGTTTTTTGTTTGACTTTATTAATCCATAACGGATCATTTTCTTTAATCATTTTTGTAAAATTGGCCTCTTCATCAAAAGCGGTTGTCATCCCTAGCTTCTTTAATGCTTGATTCCATTCTGCTTCGTATTCCAGCTGAAATTTTGGCAGAAATAACGTCCCCTCTTTTTTTTGGAATCCAGTATGCCAGTTCTCCCAGCTATCATTCGTGAGAATTTTTTCAAATTCCTCTAAACTGGAGTCCTCCTTCGGAAGAAATACCTTCATGCTCATTTTTCCATCGGCATATGGGAGATTAACCGCTTGAAAGTCCCCCGTTTCCAGGTAATCCAATTTCTCGTTTAGCATCATGAGCGGCATCTGTTTTGAAGTTCCATCTTTCAAATGAAAGGTTCGTTTCGCTGTTAGCTTTGGATCAAACTCATTCAGCCAATCCCCTCTAAAATAAATTGCATTAAGGAGGAAAGCAACTGTATCGGGATCAATATCTTTTTCAATCAGTTTTTCAATTTTTCCATTTGTCGCTTGTTTCACCCAGTCATTGATGATATTAGGAGTCTTGGCGCTGGTAATGTCAATCTCTTCAATTTTTGCGTTATAGTAATCGTGGATATAATTTGTAAAACTGTCCTGAAAATGATAATCCTTGTTCAGCCAAATTGAGTTGGCGATATGGAGTTGTATTCCCTTTGAGGATCTGATAAGCCTGGACATCAGGGATGCGTTCGCTTTATTGAGTTGGGCCGCCTCGATTCCTTCCTTGTGAAGAACCTTTGCGATTTCCTCCTTCGTCACCCCGTCCGCCCCGTTGTAGACCATTGATAAAGCAATCAACAAGCTTGAAGGCGAAATGAAGATATTGCCGTCACTATTTTCCTTTGCCTTCAGAAGCAGATCGAATCCCAATTGATTATTAGAAGTAATAATGTCTTTATAATCATCTTTATTGAACTCACCTTTGATTACGAGCGTCGTACTCCCTTGACTTTTATCTATCCTGAAGCCGATCGCCAGGATTATCATCAAACAAACGACTGCTATTAATGGAACGATTATCTTTTTCACCTGTAACAGCCCCCTTTGCCTAATTAGACGTCCTTATCCCGGAGGCGTGACAAGATGAAGGTAAAAAAAAGAGTGGAAACGCTAAGTCTCCACTCGACAGTTGTTTTTAGTAACTAAACAATGGCTGTATCTTTTTTATGATGACGTTTAGTTGCAATGTAATTGTGTACATAAGGCATTGCATATCGATCTAAACCAAATTTTCCTGCATTTGCTCCGGCAACAAGTACGAAGAAGGCTAATAGAATCATTTGCCCGTTTGTGCTTACAGTACCACTAAATAAGAAAGAGAAATTCATAACCAATCCCATTAATGTGGCAAAGTTAGTAAGTAGGCCTAGGATTAACGCAATTCCGACTAATACTTCGCCCCATTGCACTAAGAAAGAAAACAAATCAGCGTTTGGCAATGCTACATGCTCTAGAAATGCTGCCCACCAGCCTTGAACTGCTGGGTGTTCACCAGTGCTAGAAGCAATCGCACCCTTTAAAAATCCACTTGCATCAAATCCGCCGCTTGTTAATTTTTCAAAACCAGCATGGATAAATTGATATCCTAAATAAATACGAATGACAGCCAAAATCCCTGCAGCAATATTGTTTTTTCTTAAAAAATGTAACATCATACTCCATCTCCCTTTGGGGATTATAAAATAAGTTTGCTTGTGTTTTTACTTTAAACTTTACAAGATCTTGTTTGTTTCTTACTACACTTATATAATATCACCTTTTCCAAGTTAAAAAAGATGTCTGTGATGTTATTCACAATCCTGTAACAAACTCTTGACATTTTAGTGAACTACAGAGATGAAAAATCCCTATTTGCTTAAAGGGGGTAATAGAAGCGGCACTCTAAAATGGTCTTTGGAACAAAACCAAGAGATGTAAAGGTCAAAATGTCCCATAGAAACGGCCTATGGGACAAAAGCGATTGGGGTATAAGCCAAATTGTCCCATAGAAGCCCCCTATGGGACAAAAACGCTGGAGATAACAGCAAAAATGTCCCATAGAAACGGCCTATGGGACAAAAACGATTGAAGTATAAGTCAAATTGTCCCATAGAAGCCCCCTATGGGACAAAAACGCCTGCAGTAACAGCAAAAATGTTCCATAGAAACCTCCTATGGGACAAAAACACTCTCGGTAACGGCAAAAGTGTTCCATAGAAGCGGGCTATTAACAATTAAATACAATATAGTCTAAACCAATCCCGCTCTCACCCATATTGCAGCTTCAACCGAATCCCCATTTTAATCTCATCTAGTATTCTTTCTTTCGCTAAAAACTCACTTTCGGCTTCTTCATGTGTTACTTCCTTAAAATAAACCTTAGCTTTCGGCCGCAGTTGAGCCACGCTTGCTAAATCCGCAGATAGAATCTGAGCCATTTTCGGATAACCGCCTGTTGTCTGCCGATCAGCCATCAAGATGATCGGATTTCCATTTGGCGGGATTTGAACCGTCCCCTGCGTTACCCCTTCTGACAAGAGCTCAAATTCCTTTTCTAACTGGAGAACGGGTCCTTCCAGCCGATAACCCATCCGGTCTGATTGCGTTGTCACCGTAAACGGCTGGCTGAACAGTAATCTTTTACTATCATCATCAAAACGGTCAAATTCTAAGCCTTTGATCACACGAATAGTCTGCTCCTGCTCGAAACAAATCAGCTGTGAGTAATCGACAAACCAGCTAAAGCCGCCCACCATTGACCCGGCCTTTGAAAAAATATACTGGTTATCCTTATTCATTTCTCCGCATTCAATGAGATCCCCTTTTTGTAATGCCCGGCCATGGAATCCGCCAATTCCCGCCTTAAGATACGTACTTTTACTTCCCATTATTTCCGGGACAGCAAACCCGCCGGCGAAAGCAACATAGGCCCGGCAGCCTGTTATCGGGGTTTTAAATTGGAGAATCGACCCTTTTTTCACAAAAATCGGCCGCCATAATCCCGCTTTTTTTCCATCAATTAAGGCATGTAAATCGCCGCCGGTAATCGCGATTAAATGATCGTTTTCAAACAAAAGTGTGGTGCCAAATAAGGTAATCTCCAGACCTGCTTCATTTTCCTGATTCCCCACGAGCAGATTAGCCACCCTTAGCGAGTAGCGGTCCATTGCCCCGCTGACAATAACACCATAGCTTTGAAAACCATAGCGCCCTAGGTCCTGAATGGTGGTCAAGAGGCCTGGATGAAGGACTTTCACAGTCATCGGCTCATCTCCTTATAAACATCAAATTCTTCAGGAGAAATCGGGAAAAATTTAATTTTATCACCAGCCTGAAGCAGCACCGGAGGATATAAATCAGGACGAAATAACGCAAGTGGCGTTCTCCCAATAATTTGCCAGCCTCCGGGAGTTTCAATCGAATAAATACCCGTCTGTTTTCCGGCGATACCGACTGAACCTGGTACAATGGCTGGTCTTGGATTGTTTCTCCTTGGCGTTGCAATTCGCACGTCCATCCCCCCTAAAAATGGAAATCCCGGCGCAAAACCAACCATATAGACTAAACATTCATTCTTGGTATGAAGATGAATGACCTCTTCTGTTGCCATATTGTGATAGGAGGCGACAAACTCCAAATCGGGGCCATATTCACCGCCATAAACTACGGGTATTTCCACCCGTCTTCCCGCCAAAACCTGCTTGTCATCGATTTGATCTAGCAGCATATGAAGATGTGAACTAACCTTTTGAAACGGGGTTATTTTTTGATTAATCATAAATGAATAATGGACAACCTTTGGATTGTAGTGAATAGTCAAACTGGTATAGGCCGGCACCGACTCAATAAAGCCTGCAAATGGATGGGACTGTACTAATTGGGCCAGCACTTGGACTTTTTGATGAATCACCGGACTGATTTCATGACCGAGCTCCACAAGCAGTGCCGAATCCCCTAATGGCTTGATAACAGCTTTCGTAAAACAAGAACACATTTTAAATCCCCCAAAGGTTTTAAAAAAAATGGATGTTATTTTCATTATAAATAGTTGAGGCTATTTTTTCGAATATTTAAAAGATAGTCTACTCTGGCTTTTTATTTTATACTAAAAGAAATGTACATTTCACCACCTTCGTTTGGAACCACCTAACTGAAAGTCGCTTTTTACAAGGGGGAGCATTCATGTTAAAAGTTGATCTAAACTGTGATTTAGGAGAAAGCTTTGGTAGATATCAATTAGCGGAACAAGAGGAAATCCTCAAATATGTTACCTCAGTAAATATTGCTTGTGGTTTTCATGCCGGTGATCCTCGGGTCATGAGAGAAACCGTAGGGCTAGCCATCGAAAATCAAGTAAAGATTGGCGCTCATCCTGGCCTCCCCGATTTAAATGGCTTCGGCCGCCGGGAGATGAAAATCACAGCACAAGAAGCCTATGACATGGTCGTCTATCAAATAGGTGCCCTTCAAGGATTTCTATCTACGTTTAACGAGAAGATGCAGCATGTAAAACCGCACGGAGCACTATATAATATGGCCGCTAAAGACGTAGGGCTTGCAGAGGCCATTGCCCAGGCTGTATACGATGTCTCCCCTTCATTCGTTTTGTTCGGACTAGCCGGCAGTGAATTGACAAAGGCAGGCGAGAAACTCGGCTTACCTACCGCCCATGAAGTTTTTGCCGATCGAACCTATCAAGTAGACGGTTCTCTAACCCCAAGATCACAGCCGGATGCGCTCATAACCGATCCAGAACAATCAGTCCAACAAGTTGTAAAAATGGTGAAAAGAGGGAAAGTGCGATCGCAGCAGAATACCGAAGTTTTAATAAAAGCAGATACCGTCTGCATTCATGGTGATGGTGCACATGCCCTGGCGTTTGCAAAATATATAAGAGAAACGTTAGAACGGCATCAAATTTCCGTGATGCCGTTCCATTAATCATTAGCTGCAACCCTATTGGTTCATTTTCCATTTATCTATAAAAAAGCAGTCAATAATATGACTGCTTTACTAGGATCCCTAAATACTCAATATCTCGCGGATATCCTCTTCGGTAATTCTCGAGAGGGCTTGGTCGCCTTGTTCCATGACGGTTTCGATCAGTTCTTTCTTCCGCTGCTGCAATTCATACATTTTTTCCTCAATGGTTCCTTGCGTAATTAAACGAATCACTTGGACCACATTCTTTTGACCGATTCGATGAGCTCGTCCAGCTGCTTGATCTTCGACAGCAGGGTTCCACCACAGATCGTACAAAATAACCGTATCGGCTCCCGTTAGATTCAGCCCAGTATTTCCGGCCTTTAAGGAAATGAGAAAGATGTCACATTCCCCGTTATTAAACCGGTCCACCAATTGGACACGCTCTTTTGAAGGTGTTTGTCCATCTAAATAAAAGAAGGATAGGCCTAACGTTTCTAATGATTCACGAATTAACTGCAACATACTGGTAAATTGGGAGAATATCAGTAATCTCCTGCCATTTTCAATTGCGTTGACAACAAGATCGATTAATTGTTGAAGTTTACCTGAGTCCCCTTGATAATTTTCTAAAAATAAAGCAGGATGGCAGCACAATTGACGGAGCCTTGTTAAACCGGCAAGGATTTTCATCCGGCTTTTTTGAAAACCCTCTCCCTGAAGAGAATCGGTCGTTTCAGTTTTTATTTTCTCTAAATACGCCAGATATAACTCCTTTTGTTGCTTCGTAAGGTCGGAAACATGGACCGTCTCAATTTTCTCCGGCAATTCCTTCAGTACATCCTTTTTCACCCTTCGCAGTAAGAATGGCTTAACCATTTTGGCTACTTTTTCCGGCGACAACTGCCTGAAAGCCTTTTGATTTGGAAAGAAATCCGGCATAATCGTTTGAAAAATCGACCAAAGTTCATCAATGGAATTTTCAATTGGCGTCCCACTTAGAGCGAAGCGGGTATCTGCCTGAAGATCTCGCACGGCTTTCGCTGTTTTGGTAGCATAATTTTTTATCGCCTGGGCTTCATCTAAAATAAGGGTGCGAAACGAATGCTGCTGATAATAGTCACTATCCTGGCGTAACGTTGGATAGGATGTGATCCAAATATCAGGTGGAGTGACACACTGGAGCATATCCACCCGCTCCTGCGGAGAGCCAATCAAGACTTCGGCTCGTAAGGATGGGGCAAATTTATCCAATTCATTTTTCCAATTATAGACGAGTGAAGCAGGTGCCAGGATAAGGGATGGCTTATGATCCGCAAAATTCTCTTTATCTGCTAATAGTAACGCGATACTTTGCAGTGTTTTTCCTAAGCCCATATCATCTGCGAGAATCCCGCCAAGCCCATAATATTTCAGGGTCCGCAGCCATTGGTAGCCATAGTTTTGATAGTCTCTTAGCTCAGCCTGCAAGGAACTTGGGACTTCAAAGTCCAGATCTTCAGGATTTTTCAGACGAGTCAGCAGTTTACGAAATGATTTTCCAAACTTGGCCTTATTCCCTTTATCTCCCACAACCAGCTCCTCAAGCTCAATCCCTCTGTAAAGCGGGAGATGAAAGGATTCTTGATTCAGCTGTGATGACTTGATATTGAAATCATGCAGGATGTGCTGAATGGTTTGGAACTCCTCTGATTCAAGCGGCACAAACGCTCCGTTTGGCAGTCGATAATACTTCTTTTTTTCAATAGCAGAACGGAGGATTTGTTCGATGTCCCCTTGCTCAATTCCTTCCATCCCGAAGCTGACATCTAACCAATTTCCGGAAGAATCTACATCGATATGGGTCACAGGGCTATGCTGCTCAGGAAGGATGAAAGATTTGACCGACTTTGTGAGAAAAATATCTGCCAGTCCCTCTAATCTTGGAAGGGTTTCATGTAAAAATTCAAAGATTTCTCCTTCTCCTTCTAGGTAAAGCAACTGTCCATTCGATTTGAGCGCACTCGATTCGAGAATATTCATAATCATTTGTTCCTTTTCGCTATCCCTCATTAAAATAGGATCGGTTTCCGGCTTTACAGGTTTGGGTACAAACGGATTGAACGTGTGTTCACCGTACTGATATTCCAGCGTTACGTGCAAGAGATCATCGATACAATCCACATAGACCTTTGCGTTCAAAGGAAACTTCATGATTTTCGTTGAGATACTATCGGCAATCTCCAGTTTCCCAACCACATTCAACATCGGCCCTACATATGAGAGCAGTGGTTCAATTTGATCATGACTTATCGGCAGGACAGGGGTTTTGGCTTGCTCGACAAGCTCCTTTACTTCTTCTATAAAGGTTTGTTGCATTGTATTGAGTTTATAAAGGTCATTCTCCTTTACTACATAACCATAGATGTCAAGGTATTCCATAAACCCAAAATCCGATACATCTAATTGGAAGGCTTCCTTGCTGCCTTTATCCAGTTGAATCGTAAAAGGCATCCCCTCTTTATGAAACTTTAACTGATGATAGACGGTGTCCCTGCTTTGAAATTCAATTTTTCTGTTCGCAAGCTTTTCTACTATTTGATCTGCTAGCAGGGGGGAAATCGTAATCGCTCGAGTATCGGATGACATCCCGTAGTGACCGTATGGAGATTGCAAGTTTCGATACATTTCTTCATATTTAATTGTCTCCTGCAACAGGTCAATGATTTCTTGATCGATATCAGCAAAGGTATATTCAGTTGGGTCATAGGTAAAATTTTTGGTAAACGGGTACTGATTTTTCAGTTTAATAGCCTGGAGAAAGTCGAGGATATTTTTTACCACATAGGCTCGCTTTGCCCCAACCTTCATTTCCAACGTTAGAACAGTATTTCGGTACGTGCCTTTGACTTTACAGATCCACTCTACCATCAATGGCTGCTTTTCTGTTATATCGTCTTGGGACATATTTTCCTGCTGATAGTTTGCGAACGCAGCAATAAACTGATTGGTCAGCTGTTTTACATAGGCCGCTTGTCTTTCCTGCTGCTGTCTGACTAACTCCTCTTGCTTTCTCTCCCGTTCACGCTGTCGTGCTTGCAACATGTTTTCCTGAGTAGGGACATTTCCTTCATTCGCTATCCTTTCTTGGATTTCGAGCATAACGGCTACTACGTGCTTACATTCCTCATCATACCAATCAAAGGCAGGGCAGTTACATTCAAGTTCAAAATAGTTCTCATGCTCATGAACCACAACCTGGTAGCGCTTTGTCCCTTTAACTGACGCGTACCATGAGCCTTTAACAGAATCGTAGACCAAATCTTTTACTCTTCCTTGTGTGTAATAGCTACGTCCCTTGCGGTAATTAGACGAGGTGAACATACCTTTAACATCTAAGACAGTTAATAATGAGTTCATCAATAACCTCCATACTGATAAGATCTATTTTTAGGTTTCTCTACTTACTATCATAACCTCTAAAAAAATAAAATGCCATGTTACTAGAATTGCCAAAATATGTGTATCCTAACCCATAAAACAGCTAGTTTTAAATAGTATCAAGACAGTAACTTGTAAATTTCCGGATAGTTAATACTGGATAATTAAACCCAATTATATAGTGTTTCAGTATGTTATACTATACTAAATAGAACGTGGAGTTGATTTTAATGGAGGAAATCTTAAAGCAAATATTAAACGAGATCAAAGACTTAAAAGCGGATGTATCAAACTTAACAACGGATCTAACAGGCTTAAAAACAGATGTAGCAGACTTAAAAACAGATGTAACAAATTTGAAGACGGATGTATTATTTTTAAAAGAAGGTCAAGGGCGGATTGAAACAAAAGTTGATAGTCTTTCATCAGAACTTCGTAGTAATTTCAAATATACGATTGATAAGTTAGATGAACATCGCAAAGTTTTTGGAGTTGTTTCTGATGAGTTAAAGGGCGCGAAAGTAGATATCGAATATCTTAGTTCTAAAACCGGCCGGCACGATACCGAACTCAATCAAATAATGAACAAACTTAGGGGCTAGATTGGACCGTACTTCTCCATAGGGCTGCATATCAATTAAACCATACATATAAAAAAGAAGTATGGAAGAACAAAAGCGCAAGCGCCCTGGTCAGCGGCGTATGGCCTCCTGGAAAAAGCTACTGTTTTTCCTTCGTGCGATGCTGACGCTATCGAAGCCTTCCTTTTGTAGCTAGACAATTCTCAAAGTCGAAATTTTATACTTTCTTTGCTAATAAAATGACCCAAAAGGGGGAGCTTTCCCTTTTGGGCCTTCTTAAGAAAACTACTAGTTTATCATCCTTTTATCTTTCGTTGCTAATCAATCATCAATTCAAGAATGGCATCAAATAAATCATCATCTAACCCCATATTTCGTAATTCGACTACTAGATCCATCCTATTTTCGTTTTGTTGCATTAATTGATAAAGATTGTCTTTAAGGTCAAAGGAAATTTGTGCTTTATTTAACAATTCGAATATCGAATCAATCCAACTGCGCTGTTGCTTCATTAAGGTGTGATCATTAAACTTCACTTCCAGCTTAGAAAATACATCAATATAATCTATTTCTAAAATAAATGTATGTGTATCAGAATCGTAGTTGGAAGAATACTTTACTTTCTTCCCATTCATAAAAGTATCTACATTTTGTAGATTTTCAAATCCTCGAAATTTCAGCGTAAGATTTCGCGATTTTGGCAGGACAGATACATCTCCGCATGGTGGGAAAATAACAAATTTCTTCTCTTCCCACAGCAAATCCATTCTTGTCATTGCATATTTCCCCTGCTGATATTCCAACGTAGTTCCATCATCCTCATATAATTCAAACGTATTCGATTTGCCTGGGAAAACCATAATGATTAAATTCTCAGGATTCTCAATTGAATTATCATGTTCAACATGCTTGGCAAGAGGCACGATAGCCCCTTCCTTGGCTAATACGGGAAGCGTTTCAATTCCTCTGTACATTCGAAGATTCTTACCACCGTTATAGATGCGTCCGCTAAAGAAATCTATCCACTTCCCGTCAGGTAGCCAAATGTCCACTGGAGCCAGAAGGAGAGTTTCATTCACTTTTTCTGTTACAGGAATGACGATTAACTCACTGCCGAAAAAATATTGATTTGGCACCTCATAGGCACTACTTTCCATCGGATATTCATAATACATTGGCGTGATTAACGGATGGATATTTTGGTGTGTCCGCCAATTCATCGTATACAAATACGGAATTAGCTCATGACGAAGACGCAGAAATTTTTTCATTACTTCGCCAATACTTTTTGGGTACCGCCATGGTTCTTTACCATTAAAAGGGCTCCTTGAACTATGCAAGCGCATAATAGGGCTAAATACACCAAATTGCAGCCAACGCACACTCAATTCATCGTCCTTATAACCTTTAAAATGCCCGCCAATATCATGGCTCCACCAGCTATACCCAATGTTGGATGCCGTTGATGTAAAATACGGTTGAAAACGATAAGAGTTCCAGGAAATAACAGAATCCCCAGAAAACCCAATCGGGTATCGATGACTTCCTACTCCGGCATATCTAGACAAGATGAGCGGCCGTTTTCCTTGTTTTAGCTGATCTAGTGCATGAAAATGATTAAGCAGCCATAAGGGGTCCAACCCATCGATTCCACTGATGGTGCCCTGCTGCCAATCAATCCACCAAAAATCTACTCCCCTTTCTTCTTCGGGATGGTGTAGATATTGAAAATAGGCATCTCGAAATTTCTTATTTGCGATATCAAATGCAATCGGATGTTCATTTTGATAGTCAATACCTAACTCTTTGGCCATCGCTTTGTACATTCCCTCATGGGGTCTAACTCCATCTGCTGGGTGTACATTTAACGTCACCCTTAATCCCTGATCATGTAACCAATCAATAAATCTTTTCGGGTCAGGGAATAACTCTTTGTTCCATGTATATCCCGTCCAGCCGCTTCCATATTTTTCAGGGATATCGACAAGATGCCAATCCATATCAATTACACTTATTGAAAAAGGAATTTCCTCCTCACGGAATCGATTTATAAGCTGCCTATATTCTTCCTCATTGTATTTCCAGAAGCGGCTCCACCAATTTCCCAGTGTATATCTTGGCAATAATGGGGGATTTCCGGTAAGTCGGTAAAAATCCTGTAATCCTTCTTTATAATTCCTTCCATAAGCAAAAAAGTATAAATCAATTTGTTTTTGCGGCCTTGGTTCAATCGTTTCTTCATCTACCAAAATACAGGAATTTGAATCATCAATAATAGAAAAACCATTAGTGGAATGAATTCCTTCTTCAAGGTCGACCTCACCATCTATGAAATCCAACGTACGTGCCGTACCCTTTAAGGTCTTCGGTGCATCACCATAGTACCATCTGTTTGCGTATGCACTATAATTATTCTTTACATCAATACGTAATGAAGATTTCGAAAAAGGACCATAGGAATAATATAAATGAAAGTACCGGGTAATAATTTCTAAAGACTCCTTTTTCCTTATCACTTCAAATTCCGGCACAGAAAATACTCGATTGATAATCGATTGCGTGGCTCGATCCTCAAAAATACCGTGATCGGAATACTCAATCCGTATTAATTTTTCTGTTAAAACAGTAAAACGATAGGTGTCCCCTTGAATCATCGCCTGATCATTAGCTTTGGGGTTCGTTGTCAGCATCGCCCGTTTTGTAGTCATTTAAAATCCCCCTACTATTTCATCATTTATCCTTTCACGGAGGCACCTGCAATACCCTCCATAAAACGTTTTTGGAATATAATATATACAATAATAACCGGAATAATTGAAATAGCCGTTGCAGCGAACAAACCACCGTAATCTGTGGAATACTGGCCATTAAACATCGCTAAACCTACCGATATCATCTGCTTTGTATCGGTGTTGATGACGAGGTAGGGCCAGAGGTAATCTTCCCAAACCCACAAAAATTGAAAAATCGCTATACTTGAAATCGCATTTCTGGACATAGGCATAATAATCCGGTGGAAAATATAGTATTCCGATGCTCCATCTATTCGTGCTGCTTCAATAACTTCGTCCGGTATGGTCATAATGTTTTGCCTCATTAAAAAGATGCCAAACCCGCTTACTAAAGAAGGAACAATTAATGCTGCATAACTATCTATCCAGCCAAATTTCATCATCATATCATACTTGGGGATGATCGTTACAGCCCATGGAATCATCATGGTAGCTAAGATTAAACCGAATAATTGATCTCGTCCTTTAAATTTATATTTTGATAAAACAAATCCCACGATGGAACTCGTATAGATGATACACACTGTAACAACCGTTGCGATTAATAAAGTGTTAAAAAACATGGTCATAAAGTGAAAGTTTTCCTGCACATTTAAGTAGTTTGAAAGACTAAAGTGTTCTGGCCAAAAACTCCCATCAATTTTTACTATTTCACTGTTTGATTTAAAAGAAGACACCAGCATCCAAACAAAAGGAAACACCGTTATAAACGAAAAGAATAACAGGAGCAAGTTAAAGAGAGTAACCTTCACTTTATGCAGCATTCTGGTTAACTCCTTTCTTTTGTTAATTTAAATGAAATAAGGGTTAATAATGAGATAAAAATAAATAAAATGACAGACATCGCCGAAGCTGTGCCAAATTTATAATTCACAAACGCCTCGTCAAATATCAAATAAGATATGGTGTAGGTTGATGTTCCTGGTCCACCTTGTGTCATAACGAGTATCTGGATATAAGATTGCAAGTAAGTAATCAAGGATGTGACCGCTACAAGTATGGTGGTTGGTTTTAGCAACGGCCATGTAATATACCAAAATTTATTCCAGCCACTAGCTCCATCAATATCTGCTGCCTCAAAACAATCATCAGGCAATGACATTAAGGATGCTAAATAAATAATCGTGGCATAACCGAAGTCTTTCCAGGTTGTCATGAACATGACGGAACCAAGGGCTGTGTCCTTATTTTTTAACCAGTTAATATCCACTCCCAAAAGGTCATTTATCAAACCAAATTGGGGATTGTATAGCCACACCCATACAAAGGATACTGCGACAAGCGGGGTGATTGTCGGCATATAATAAATCGTTCGAAAAGCAGTTTTAAATCTCGCTAACTTTGAAAATAAGGCGAGGGCTAGCAACAATCCCACTAAAATCCGACAAACAATGACGATGATGGAAAAGATCATGGTGTTGGACATCGATGTCCAAAAAAGTTTGTCTCCTAATACGTCGATATAATTTTTAATTCCATTAAAATCGAATGTTCCATTTAATGGATTCCAATTATAGAAACTCCCCACAAAGGCCATTCCAATTGGATATATAAGGAATACAGCAAAATAGACAAGTAATAAGGTGATAACTATATTCTTCAATGTAAAGATATTTCGATTTTTATGCTTGACATCGGCTTTTACTCCAATATTATTTCTCCCTTTGATAGTTTCCATATTTCACTCTCGCTTTCTAGCAAAACTAGAAATAATTATGATTGAAGGGCTGTCTTACAAGGGGTCTGCCCCCACACGATTAACCATATATAGAGCAAATATAGCCTATATATAGTTTCGTGAGGTCTGACCCCTTTGCCTTTTAGACAGCCCCTTGAATTTCAGACCCTTTGGTAAATCTTCATCTCTTTATCTCTCTGAAAAGAATTTATATTTTGATTCCACTGATGTAAAATCAGAATTACTCATATCTTTTTCCATTTGTTCTTGTCCAGACTTAATGGCATCCTTGATATTCACTTTATTATAAAAAATATCTTGGAATACTTTATCGGAAACGGTTTCAATTGCACTTGGAAATGCCCCCGGCCAAATGTAACGTTCAATATTGGGAGCAATTATTTTATTAGTCGGATTGGCAAGCACATCCGGATCATTGGCAAGTGACTTTTTAGCAGGGAATGTTCCAGTTGCAAATGAAAAATCCTTAACGAAATCGTTACCAGCTAACATAAATTTCAAGAAATCTTGAGCAACAGCTTGTTGTTCTTTTGCAGCATTTTTATTGATACCAGGTGTACTTTCACCATTGTATCGATCATAGGCAAATGGTACATCATTAGTCGGCGTTGGAGTTCGGAATACTCCCCACTGAATTTTAGGATAATTATTCTTTAATTCTCCTTGCATCCATCCCCATTTGTAAACCATTGCCGTTTGCCCATTGCCAAAGCTTTTTGTCGAGTCATCACCGAAATCTGGTGATCCAACTTTATCTTTATTGTAAAGATCAAGTAACATTTGAGTATTTTCAACCGTTGTCGGATTATCAAAATTTACTGTTTTGCCATCCTCTTTAAATAGTAATTCCCCTTTTTGATACCCTAAACCTGCAATCATTGCCTTATAGCCATCACCATTAAGGTTAAAACCTGCTTGGACTAGTTTTCCATCAGCATCTCTCTTTGTTAGTTTTTTGGCAACCTGTCTAAATTGATCCCAGGTTGTTGGGATATCAGCATCCGTAAGACCTGCTTCTTTCCACATGTCCTTGTTGTAATAAAACATTCCCGTATTGATGCCGTAATCAAAATAATAAACTTTATTATCGATGACATGTGGTTGCACTCCGATATAGTCTTGATTCAATGCATCCACCGGAATATCATAAGGTGCCATAAAATTAATGATGTTTGAATGATAGGAGTTGTGGACATTAAACATTGCAGGGCCATCTTTACCTTTTAATTGGAGAGGTAACTTTTTCCAATAATCTTCCCATGGTTGATTTACCACTTTTATCTTTACGTTTGGATAAATTTTTTGATATTCATCAGCTTGTTTTTGGAAGACCTCTTTTCCAAACCAAGTCCATAATTCAATTGATATTGGTTTTCCATCATTCACAAGTTTATTTGGATCAAACTTCACATGATCTCCGATAACTTTCATGCCCTTATCAGGTTTATCATCTTTTTTCAGCCCACTGACACTTTTGTCCCCTCCTGAACAGGCAGCTAAGACAAATATCATGCTCAGTACAAGGAAACTTGAAAGAAGCTTCTTCATCATCATTTCACCCTCACCTTTTGATAGTTAATGGTTTATAAACTTTTGGATGTTAACCGGTTAAGCAAACAAAAAAATTCATTGCCCCCCTTTCTTCTATTTTAAATGACTAAAATAAAGTGATGATTATATTTTTTTCGTTGATTCTCGGACAACTAACTTTACTGGAAGGTTAACCGTTTTTGGATGTGAAATCTGTTCTTCAACAGCGTCTATTAAAGTTTGACCCGCGACTACACCTTTATTAAATATATCCTGGCTAATCGTAGTTAAGGCTGGGGTCATATAGCTGCTTATACTAATGTTATCAAAACCTATTATTGAGTAATCTTTCGGGACCTTTTTACCATGTTCATTTAATGATTTGATAATTCCTAATGCCAATATGTCGGCTGTAACAAATATCGCAGTGATTTCCCCACTATACTCCATAATTTTCTTACCAATTTCATAGCCGTCCTCCAGAGAGGTAGCTTTAATTTCAAAGATTAAATTTTCATCGACGCTCATATTTGATTCATTTAATGCCTTTTTATATCCAAGAAAGCGCTTGTTATCTACCGGATTATGAATCGTTAATTTAGGAGAAACAAAGCAAATGCGTGTATGTCCCTGGTCCACCAGATGCTTTGTTGCTAAATATCCTCCTCGTTCATCATCGATTCTAATATTATGATACTTTTTTGCATATTCGCCATACTTGTCAATTAAAACAATGGGTATTGATAACGTTTCCATTTCCTTGAATACATTTTGTGGAAAAGGGCCCAATGCAATAAGTCCATCTAAATTACGTTTGGTAATCCAATTCTTATAATCATCAGGTTTCCCAACTCCTGAAATAAGAACATCATATCCATTATTTCGAGTAACAAATTCAAGACCACGGATAAATTCACTATTATATGGATTTTCATAAAAAATTGAAGAAATAGATCCACTTTCCTCTAGTTCAAACATAACACCTAGCATCTTGGATTGTTTCTTCGATAAACTAATCGCTGTAAAATCAGGACGGTATTCTAATTCTTTGATAGCCTCTAAAACTCTTTCTTTAGTGTCTTCTGAAACCCTATTTACTCCATTAATAACGTATGAAACGGTGGCAACTGAAACACCTGCATGTCTTGCTACATCTCTTATCGTAATTTTTTGATTCATGTTTTCTCCTTTTGCTTAACCGGTTAACAACCTTATTATAAATCCTTATAAAATTCCAGTCAATTATCTTTTTTAAAATATTTCCTGAATTATTCCTACCTACAAATTAGCTCATCAAATGATCGTCATGCTGCTTACTCCCGGCATCACCACGAATGTTTTCCTCGTGGGCATCGCCATATTTATAGGAGGGTTCGGCGGCGGCATCTGGAACGTAGCAGTTAACTCCATTTGCCAAAGCATGGTGCCGAATGAACTGTTGAGACGCGTGTACTCCGCGTATCGATTGGTAGGATGGGGGGACGCTTGCACTGGGCACCTTGCTTGCAGGCATGATTTCTCAATGGTTAGGGGTACAGACCTTTTTTCTTTTAGCCGCTTTGGCAAATGTAAGCTTATTTATTCCTATGCTAAAAGTGTTGACCAATGAAAACTTACGAATGCAAATGAAAGCCGAAGCATAAAAGGTTCACAATTCCATTTTTACCGGAAAACATGTGCCGCCAGAAAACGCATTCTTGTGTTTTAGAGATAAATGGAAAACCCCTTCCCGCAAAAGGTTCATTTGCCTGCTTTATATGCTGATTCCCTCTAATGGTATCTTGACAAAATCAGCAGCCCAGGCATCTTTGCAGGCAAATGAACGGGTTAATCTCCATTGGTCTTGAACCTTCTCCCCATCACATCACTTTGTACACTTTTATTGTAATCAGTGATTAAATGTGTTATAAAAAGGGTAAGAGGTACGTAAAGTAAAAAGAGACCGCAAGTGCTCGCAACACTCACGGTCTTGTACAATAGTCGCCGCTCAAAGAGTGGCACTGGCTCTATGGTTGAGAAATAGACCATCCTCAAACGTGTGAGGTCTCAAGGATGGTCTATTTCTTTTTGTCTTGTGACAGTATCGCAATGAGTGCGCCGAAAGCTATCATCAGTGACAAAGCTTCAAATACTGTCATATGCATCACCCCCTTTCACCGGGGATGAGCCAGACCGCCCTTGAGAGAGCCGTTTCTATTGTACTAGCAAAAGTATACTATTTTAGCAGCTTTGCGTATAGGGTGTTGATGCTTTAAATTGTGAATAAATTCCTAAAAGCCACAAAAAAAGCCACGTATTCACGTTTCCAGCCACATCCCCAAATACTTTTCAAAATTTACTCCTTCCACTTCCGGAATTTCCTCCAGGCTGGCATCATAAATGGTGCTGTAAGAAACTCCGCTTCCTGTTGAATCGCATTTTTCAAGTCATCTCCACGCATCATGCTGCCCATGAGCACAGACGCAAATAAGACCCCAGTACCGGAAAAATTTTTACCATTGTATGGCATGGCGCTGTAGAAAGTTTGTTCTCCTTCTAAATATATATTTCCAATCACTTGCTTATCCGCACCTGCTGACGGCGGAGTGACACCGGTGATAATCACACGGGTAACCATTTCTTGACGCAACATATGACCAGCTACTTCCACCGCTTTCAAACTATCCTCTTCAGTTGAATAGGCATGCAGTTTTTCATAAGACAATCCTGTCAACAGACAACATTTCTCACCTGCATGACAAAATTCGAGTCCTTCCTCCTCTCAGATCTTAATCATTATCATAATCTAAAAAAAATATGCTAACATTAATGATAGGAATAGTGTGAAATTGAAAAGTCTTGAAATGAGGAAAAAGAATGAGTACAAATTCGAAGCAAAAGGAAACGAACTATATGATGGTGATACGGATAATATTGGTAATAATTGGCGGATTTATTGCCTCCTATGGCCTGGAAGCAGTGTTGATCCCAAACAAAGTATCAGACGGCGGGGTGACGGGTCTAAGTATCGTTGCTTCAAAATTGAGCGGACTGCCGCTGGGCATTCTAATTACCGTACTGAATCTCCCATTCATATTTTTAGGGTATAAACAAATTGGAAAAAGTTTTGCTATTTTCTCCGTTATTGGTATTGCCTCACTTGCGATCGGGACGAGCCTTATGCATCATGTACCAACCATTATTCAAGGGGACACCTTGTTAGTTACTGTAGTTGGCGGTATAATCATCGGTTTTGGGATGGGATTGGCCTTGCGTAACGGTGGAGCATTAGATGGCATTGATATGTTAGCCGTCCTGCTTTCACGAAAGATGCCTTTCGGAACCAGCGATTTTATCTTATTCTTAAACATATTTGTGTTTATCGTTGTCTCCACAGTATTTGGTTTTCAAGGGGCTATTCTTTCGGGCATTGCCTATTTTATCGCTTCTAAAATGATTCATATCGTGGAAGAAGGCTTAAGCGGTTCGAGAACCTTTAAAATTATCACAAGTCAACCAGAATTAATGGTCGAGACGATCCGAGACCGTTTAGGCCGGAGCGCCACCTTCAATCTCGTGCAAGGTGCTTACTCCAGTGAAAAATTCAAAGAAATTACTTGTGTCATCAACCGCTTGGAAGAAAGCAAAATGAAAGAAATTATTTACAAAATTGATAAAAGTGCATTTGTTACCGTGTATGACGTAGCAGAAGTGAGAGGCGGCAGTTTTAAAAAGCAAGATATTCATTAGTCGGGACAAAGAAACTGGTCCCTTGTCCCACTGAACTTTTTAGACACCATACCCCATGCTGAATTTAGCTTTAAGACTCCCATTTGCGATTAATATCACGAGTTCTTCACCGCGATGGAATTTATCCCTCTTAGCCATCCCGGCTATACATAAATAAAAGCTAGATGGTGTCAGGCACCTCCGTTAGTATTTAGTTAATTCCTTAATAGGAGTTTGGATAATGACCGGGTTTTTAGCCGGATCCAACCACTTAAGAATGGACTTCACATTTGCTTCTGATGTTGCAGTACATCCTAGTGTATAGCTGTTGCCAATATGGAAAAAGATTGCACTTCCTTTATATGGAGTTCGTTTTGTATTGTAGTTAATGACAAAGCCATATGTATATGCCTTTATCTTCATGTTTTCAGCACTTTTCCATCGGTTTTTTGTTTTCTTTCTAGATTGCCAAGTGTTATAGAGAGGGGATTTAGGATCATCTACCCAAACATCATCACTTGTGATACTTCGGAAAGGTAATTTTGTCCCCGGATTTCCTTTTTGACCGAAGGCTGTTCCAATCGTATATTTTCCTATTGGGGACTTTGCTTCACCTTCTCGCATGTTTGTGGTAAATCCATACTTTCCGATATGACCCTTTGTTGATAAAACTTGTACCCATGTTCCTCTAGAATTTTTCTCGTAAGTATGGATATCAGCGGAAGCCGTATTGTATCCGTTAGAAGTCACAAGAATTAATTGCCTGTTCTTTCCTACTGTTTTTAAACCTACTGCTAAGTTTTTTGGCTTAGGAGTTGCTGGCTTTTTTGTAGATAAGTACTTGTTCGACACCCATCCCGTTTTCTTCCCAATAGTTACTCTACTCCAAGAGCCTTTACTTTGTGTAACTTTTACGGACTGATTCTTTTTAACCGCTATAACTACCTTATATTTCGTGCTTGGGCCAGTTCTGACATTCAATGTACTTGCTGTTACATACATCGTTTTGATGGTTGATTTGGTAGTTGTTGTTTTTGGTTTTTTAGCAGTCAAATACGTACCGGACACCCAACCCGTTTTCTTCCCAACGGTTACTTTATTCCAAGAACCTTTCACTTGTATAACTCTCACGGATTGATTCCTTTTAACTGCTGTAATCACCTTGTACTTTGTGCTTGGGCCACTTCTGACATTCAATGTGCTGGCTGTTACATACTTTGTTTGGCTTGTGGTAGCATGAGCCGTATCCTTCATATGGAAGCCTGTAAATAGAACTAACGCTGCCACAAAGAGTGCAAATACTTTTTTCACATTCCTCTTTCCCCTCTTTTTTAGATCACCTATATTTTATCACTAGTGCTAGATTAATTTAATTTCACTTTATTAATATTTTTTTAGCAAGGACCCAAAGCTGGAATTATTCGGATGACTTACCCTGCAACTTTTTGACAAACAAAAAAAGCCAAGATTCCAATATTCATGCTTGTTCAAAGCTGTTTTTAATTGATTTCACCTGCAAAAATCAGGTATTGAATTATAATTGTTTATATTTCTGATCAATAATAAAAGCACCCGCTAAAATAGCAGGTGCTAATACGATAAACTTAAGGCGAGGTATGACCCCGCTATTGAAAATGGTGTCAGGCACCATGTGAAATTTTCACATGGTGCCTGACACCAAATCTTCAAATCTTCTATACTATACTAAGTAGTGTGCTACTATCCTTACAAAGGATCTGCCGATATTTAATAGGGCGCGTTCGTCGATGTCGAATTTTGGGTGGTGGTGTGGGTAGTGTGTGGCTTCATCTTCGTTTTGTGAGCCGGCTCGGAAATAGGTGCCTGGCTTCTCAAGCAGAAAGTAGGAGAAGTCCTCTGCGCCCATAGATGGTTCCATTTCCGCTACATTCTCTTCCGAAAATTCCTCTACAAGCAAACCTCTTACCGTCTCTGTTTCTTCCGGGTGATTATATAGAGCCGGGTAACCGTTTAAATAATCGATCGATGCAGTCGCACCAAAAGCAGACACAATCCCATCCACAATACTGCGAATCCGCTCTTCTACCTGCTTGCGGACAGCGGCATCGAATGTCCGGACCGTTCCCTCCAAGACCGCTTTATCCGCAATGACATTAAAGGCACTTCCCGCTTGGAACACGCCAATCGTAACCACCGCGGATTTTAACGGGTCAACCGAGCGGCTGACGATTTTTTGTAAGGAGTTGACAATCTCACTGGCGATAACAATCGAGTCGACGGCATCATGCGGTCGTGCCCCATGCCCGCCTTTCCCTTGAATCGTGATGGCGAATTTATCAACCGCCGCCATTTGATAGCCTTTCCCTGTTGTGACCTTACCCACAGGGGTCTGCGAATCCAAGTGGGCGCCGAACACATAGTCCACCCCGTCGAGGACACCCTCTTCCACCATGAATTTCGCTCCGCCTGGCGGTGTTTCTTCTGCCGGTTGAAAAATAAACACCACGTTGCCTTTCAACTGCTCGCGAAATCCGCTTAACGCTTTTGCCGTCCCCAGCAATGCCGCAGTATGCCCGTCGTGGCCGCAGGCATGCATGACACCCGGATTTTTTGATTGATATGGAACCTCTTTTTCATCATGAATGGGCAGAGCATCGAAATCAGCCCGCAGAGCAATCGTTTTTCCCGGCTGGCCCCCTTTCAAAATCCCTACTAACCCGTATCCGCCAATATTCGTTTTTACCTCCAGCCCAAAGCTGAGCAGCTTCTCCTTTATGAACAGCGCTGTTTTTTCTTCCTTAAAAGAAAGCTCCGGATACTGGTGCATATACCGCCTCCAGCCAACAATTTCGTCAAAGCTTTCCGCTAAAGCCGTATTCACATCATTCACCAAAAGTCCCATTTTCCATTTCCCCTTTTCTATCTAACTTATTGAAGAGGCCTGCGGGGTATGCAGAGCTGGAGGAATCCTTCCCCCGCGTACGCCCCACAGGCTTTCATAAAATACGGTTATCTTAATTCTTCCGGGATAAACCAATAGTCATCTTTGTTATGTTTCTTCATGTAATCTTTAAATTCATTAGAATGATAGGCAGCAGTCACGGCTTTTGCCCATTTTGTATTTTTGTTGGCTTTCTTAGTTACGGCCACTAATTCTAAGTGTTTCAGCACATCTTCTGATAATAGCTTTGTCGATGGATCCGTCTTGGAAGAGTACACGATACTTCCCGGAATGACCCCGTAATCTAGATCAGCTAACGATCTTGGGATCTGGGCGGAATCCATCTCGACAATTTTTAAATTATATGGATTTTCCACAATATCCTGGGAAGTAGCCTTCATTAACTCCAAGCCGTCTTTTAGTTTAATTAATTTCGCCTTTTGCAATAGGGCATAGGCTCTTGCGGCATTGGAGGCATCGTTCGGAATCCCAATGGTATCACCTTTTGCGATATCATCCAACGATTTTTTCTTTCCTGGAAAAATTCCCGCAGGAACCGTTGGAATCGGCGTCAAACTAACGAGGTCAGCCTTTTTATTTTCATTGAAGTTTTCCATATAAGCAGTATGCTGGTCCACATTCAAATCCACACCGCCATCGGCAAGGGCCACATCCGCTTGCAGTAAATCATTGAACTCAACCTGCTTGATCGTATAACCCTTTTTCTCCAAAATCGGCTTGATTGCATCTACAAACAGTACACTATACGGTCCTGGTGAAGTTCCCACTTTGATCGTTGTTTTTTCTTTCCCAGCCGATTTTTCCTCTTTTCCGCAGCCCGAAAGAACGAGCGTAAACAAGGCCAAAATGCTAAAAAAAATGGCAAGTTTCTTCATCTTTTCTACTCCCTTTTATTCATGTCTTAATTTTTTTGCTAATCGGTTACCAATCCCCTGAATGATCTGGACAATGATAATCAAAATAATAACGGTAAGGATAATGACAAACGTGTTAAATCGTTCATAGCCATAGGTAATCGCCAAGCTGCCGATACCGCCACCGCCAATCGTTCCTGCCATTGCAGTAGCACCGATTAAGCCGATGGTGGCGGTTGTCATCGTTAACACTAAAGAACCGAGTGCTTCCGGCATGAGAAAATAACGGATGGTTTGAAACGTCGAGGCCCCGAGTGATTTTGCCAATTCAATAATCCCCGGTCCAACTTCAAGTACTGAATTTTCCACCAACCGAGCGATAAACGGAGCGATATAGACAACCAACGGCACGATGGCAGCCGTTGAGCCATATGTTTGCCCAGCTATTAATCTTGTTAATGGTGTAATCGCCACCAGTAAAATAATAAATGGGACCGATCTGACAATATTGATAACACCATTTAGCAAGGTAAAAAAAATCCGTTTTGGCTTAATGCCGTTCGCCCTTGTGATGACCAACAGAATGCCGAGTGGAACGCCAATTAGCGTACCAATCAGAAGGGAAACGGATACCATATAAAGAGTTTCATAGATGGATTGTATGATTAAATCCGTGGATACGCTGTTCATGCCATCACCTCTTTTACCGCAATCTCATTTTCTACTATATATTGATAAAGACGCTCAAGCTCCAAATCTTCTCCGTAAAAGGCAACGGTGAAAATCCCTAAGGTGGTTCCCTGCAGTTCCGTGACATTGGCAAAAACAATGTTCAGATCCACAGCAAACTCTTTCGACAGGGTGCTAAGTAATGGTTTCGTAGTATTTTTTCCGAAAAACTTCAATTGATAGATTCGTTTATTGCGTTTTTCCCTTTTAAGTTCCTCTAACACACTCGGGGGAATCTCATCATGTATAACCGTTTTGACAAATTCTATTGTCGTCATCTGCTTGGGGTGGCCAAACACATCTATAACATCTCCAGCTTCGATCACATGGCCTTTTTCCATTACGGCAACCTTGTTGCAAATTTTACGAATGACTTCCATCTCATGAGTTACAATGAGAATTGTGATCTTTAATTCTTTGTTAATCCGTTTTAGCAGTTCGAGAATAGAAACCGTCGTTTTCGGATCCAATGCAGACGTTGCTTCGTCACACAACAGGATTTGCGGGTTGGTGACCAATGCCCGGGCAATGCCGACACGCTGCTTTTGCCCGCCCGATAATTGGCGAGGGTAGCTGTTTTCTTTATCTGCCAACCCGACAAACTCCAGCAATTCCTTTACCTTCTGTTTAATAGTGGCTTTATCGACTTTATTTAACACAAGCGGAAGCGCCACGTTCTCAAAAACGGTCTTGGATTCAAGCAAATTAAAATGCTGAAAAATCATACCGATGTTTTTCTTTACTTGTGAAAGCTCTAAGGTTTTTAAGGCCCCCAGCTCTTTTCCATTTACCAGCACTCTTCCTGCTGTCGGCACTTCGAGGGCATTGACCATTCTCAGCAGCGTACTTTTCCCAGCCCCGCTATAGCCAATCACGCCGTAAATGTCCCCTTTTTCTATTTTCAAAGAAACATTTTGCAGGGCGGTCATTTTCTTGCCCTTATGGTGAAATTCCTTTATGACATTTTCAAATTCAATCACAGATGCATGTCTCCCCCTTTGCCTAAAACCTAATTCCTACTTAATTTATATGTTTTATAAGACTTATATAATTATATACTCTTAAATTTTCCTCTTGTCAATAAATATCGAAAAGAAAAAATTGTCCATCTAGCTCACGGCTAAGTGGACCCATTTTTTCAATAGCTTATCAAAATCGAAAATCTTAAAATTCTGGTGTATGAAAATAAAACAGACAAAAGTTCAATTGCCAGGATATATTCTAGTTTTCTGGATACTCCACACTTTGAAGTTGGTCTGACTATTAAACGATCTTATCCCTTTTCCACTTTGGGGAGAATTATAAAAATATGAAAAGCAGGCGCCCCTTTCAAAAGTAGGGTTTGGGCCAAAACGTGAAGGAAAAGGGCGTATTAAAGAGAATAGGGATGTTGTGTCCGCTTTCATCCTATTTCACAAATTTGTCACAAACGTATATAATTTGTTCTGTTCACAACGGCCCCGACTTTCATGAGAGTTGAAAGTCAATAACTAACACAACAAAGGGAGAGGTGCTAAGTTTGAATTTTAACACAATTAAATACTCATGGTTTGGGAATATGAAGGGTGATATTCTGGCAGGGATCGTGGTGGCGATGGCCTTAATTCCAGAAGCGATTGCCTTCTCCCTTATTGCCGGTGTCGACCCAATGGTGGGATTATACGCATCGTTTTGTATTGCCGTAACGATTGCTTTTGTTGGCGGCAGACCGGGGATGATCTCAGCAGCTACAGGGGCAACGGCATTATTGATGACGACATTAGTAAAAGACTACGGTTTGCAATATTTACTGGCAGCAACCATCTTAACGGGTGTCATCCAAATCATTATGGGAGCTATGAAGTTAGGCCGTTTAATGAAATTTGTCCCTCGTTCTGTTATGACTGGTTTCGTTAACGCACTTGCGATTTTAATTTTTTCAGCTCAATTAGTTCACTTCAAAGGTGCATCTTGGCAAATGTATGCGATGGTTGCCGGGGCGCTGGCAATTATCTATATCCTTCCGCGTTTTACGAAAGCTGTTCCATCGCCATTAGCCGCAATTATTGTAATTACAGCCATTTCCATCTTTACCGGCAGTGATGTACGGACAGTAGGAGACATGGGGGAATTGGCCTCTACCTTGCCTGTATTTTTAATTCCTGACATTCCATTTAACTTGGAGACGCTGCAAATCATATTCCCCTATTCTTTATCCATCGCCGTTGTCGGATTAGTGGAAACCCTGCTGACTGCTTCGATTGTGGATGATATGACGGATACCGATAGTGATAAAAATAAAGAAGCGCGTAGCCAAGGGATTGCAAACATTGTATCGGGATTATTTGGGGGAATGGCCGGATGTGCGATGATTGGTCAAACAGTTATTAATGTCAAGTCCGGTGGCAGAGGCCGCTTATCTACCTTTGTGGCCGGCGCCTTTTTATTGACGCTCATTGTGTCGCTGCAAGGATTTCTCGTCCAGATTCCAATGGCAGCACTCGTCGGTGTGATGTTTATGGTATCAATCGGAACATTTGATTGGTCGAGCCTAAAAGCAATTAGAACCGTGCCGATAACAGATACGATTGTGATGATCGTAACAGTTATTACAGTGGTAGAGACTGATAACTTATCATTGGGCGTTTTAGTGGGTGTCATTTTAAGTGCGATTTTCTTTGCAGCAAAAATTTCAAAAGTGAAAGTCACCAGCCTGTCGGCAAAAGGTGCTCATAAGAAGGTATATCACGTTTCCGGCCAGCTTTTCTTTGCATCTGTCACAGACTTTGTCAACAGTTTTGATTATAAAGAGGACGTAAGTGAAATTGATTTGGATTTATCTAAAGCCCACCTTTGGGATGACTCTGCGGTCGGCGCCGTTGACAAGGTAGTGCTGAAGTACCACCAAAATGGCATCAAGGTGAATTTAAAAGGAGTAAATGCAGAAAGCAACAAACTGATTGAAAAAATGGCGGTTCATAACAAGCCAGGCGGACTGGAGAAAATCGCCAATCCTTAATACCAAAAAACACGTTGAACTGAATCAACGTGTTTTTTGCATGATAAAGAAAAAACGATCATTAGATGGTGTCAGGCACCAAGATTACTTTAGTGCATTTTCAACGAATGAATTATCAATAACCTTTGAAATATCTATTTTTTTATTAATAACCCCTTCTTTGTATAGAAAGTCTGCTTGTTCTTGCTGAGCTTTTCTAAATTCTTTAGTAGTCGGTGAGAGAATGGAATTTGTTTTTTCATTAAATTTGCGAATAATTTCCTGATCTACCCCTTGTGTAGCTGCCAATTCTTTTGAGATGGAATCTATATTTTTTACATATTCCTTTCGTGCCGCTTCGTACGTTTTTAAGAATAGTTCCGTATATTTAGGGTGTTCCTCCGTGAATTTTGTTCTTGCCACTAAAAATGCAGGTGATAAGAGATTTATATCTTCTGAGGTAAGGATTGGTACTGCCCCTATTTGATAAATCGCTGTTGTCAAATAGGGTTCCCATATAGTCCAGGCATCAACGGATCCATTCTCAAAAGCAGCACGTGCTTCATCTGGTTGTAGAGGGACAATTTCAATATCCTTAGCCGTTAATTTATTTTTATCTAGTGCCATGTATAAAAAATTTGAAGAACCACTTCCAGGTGCGACGGCAACTTTTTTACCTTTTAAATCTTCTATACTTTTATATGATGAACCTTTACTCACTAAAATAGCGTAATTTTTTTCCCCGTCACTTGTAACCCCAATGGCACGAAAATCAATCCCGCCAGCTTGCCCTGCAATAAGTGGTGTCCCCCCGGTAGCACCAAAATCAAGCCTTCCTGATGCAATTGCTTCGAAATGCGGAGGTCCACTTGTGAATTCTGACCATTTTATTTCAACATTTTCCTTTTCAAATGCCTTCTCAAAGTATTTATTGTTTTTTGCATAGTATAGTATGCCTACTTTACCTTGAACGCCAATGTTAATAATTGTATTTTTCTTTGATTCTCCTCCAGTGCTTGATGTTTGACCAACACCGCATCCACTCAATACAAACAACGTTAATATCAATGAGATTGTCAGGGTGTTTTTAAACCGATTATATTTTTTTCTATTCATTTTTTTATTCCTCTCTGTTTAAATTAGATGGTCATAAATTGATTTTCTGGTTTGTTTAACTTGTAATTATCTCTTAACGTGTTTCCGGTATATTCTGTTCTAAATAAACCTCTTTTTTGTAACTCAGGTATTACTAGATTAATAAATCTATCAAAATCAGGATTCATAACTTGAGGCATGATATTAAATCCGTCAGCAGCACCATTTAAAAACCAGTACTCAAGTTCATCTGCGATTTTTTGTGGAGTACCAACAATTGTGTGATGGCCTCTGCCACCCCCTAAACGAATAAGCAATTGTCTGAGTGTAAGATTCTCTCTTTGTGCCAACTCAATAATTAATTGAGTGCGGCTTTTATGACCTTGAATTTCATCAATATCAGGAAGTGCTGGTAATGGTTCATCTAAAGAGGCCGATGTTAAATCTATTCCAACTCGATTCGATAGTTGGATGAGGCTATGCTCAAAGTTCATCAATTCCTGTAACCTATTTTCCCTTTCCTTTACCTCCTTCTCGGTTTCTCCGATAATTGGGCAAATACCAGGTAATATTTTGACTTGATCAGGGTTTCTTCCATGTTTTATCACTCTCTCTTTTACATCCAGGTAAAATGCTCTAGCGTCGATAAATGTTTGCTGTGCTGTAAAAATCGCTTCAGCATACTTAGCTGCAAATTCCTTACCATCCTCTGATGTTCCAGCTTGAACAAGAACAGGCCTTTTTTGAGGTGATCTTGGTATATTTAAAGGCCCACGAATTTGAAAGAATTCTCCCTTATGATTGATTTCATGCACTTTTTGACTATCTGCGAAAATTCCGGTTTTTTTATTTAATACGATTGCATCATCTTCCCAGCTATCCCATAGCTTGATTGTTACATCTAAAAATTCCTTAGCCCTTTTATAACGGATAGCATGATCTGGAATAGTCTCAAGGTTAAAATTTTGAGCTTCACTATCAGTACCTGAAGTGATAATATTCCATCCTGCACGTCCATTACTCAAGAAATCTAGTGATGCAAATCTTCTAGCAATATTGTATGGTTCATTAAAACTGGTTGAAACAGTTGCAATTAATCCAATCTTTTCTGTGACAACTGCCAAAGCTGATAATAACGTTGTAGGTTCAAATGAAGCAGACGAACCATGTTTAACTGATTGTGGTGATAGGGAGGTACGATCTGCTAAAAAAACAGAATCCATTTTTGCTTGTTCGGCTTTTTGGACAAGGTCCTTATAATACGAAAAATTCATTAACTGGTCAGTAGGAGAATCCGGATAACGCCATGATGCCTCATGATGTCCCATACTGCTTAAAAATAAATTTAGATGCATTTTACGTTCATTATTCATTTAGAAACCCTCCATTTTTTAAGAATTTATATCACTACAGACCTCTACTTAAATCGGTTACTATTATCCTTTATCCTTGAAAATTATCACGCCACTTTAATAATCTTTTTTCAAAATAACGAATCAGTGAATCGGTGATTTTTCCAAATAAAGCAAAAATAATGATTCCGACGAAAATAACGGAAGTTTGTGAAAAAGTTCTTGCATCCACGATCATGTATCCAACTCCTTCACTTGATCCCATCAATTCTGCCCCCACAAGTGCTACCCATGCAGCACCTAAAGATAGACGAATGCCTAACAAAATATTTGGCATTGCGGAGGGGATGATCAGCTTCGTTATTTGTTTCCATTTACTAAATTCAAGAACTTTTGCAACATCTAAAAGCTTTGAATCTACTCCCCTAATCCCTAAAAAAGTATTGACGTATATAGGGAAGAAGGATGCTTTTGCAATTAACAGCGTTTTAGAAAACTCTCCGAAACCAAACCATAAAATAAATAAGGGGAGAACGGCCAAGGTTGGTATCGTTCGAATCATTTGCACAGTTGGATCTAAGGATTGCTCTGCTTTGCTAAAGAAGCCAACAAGATCCCCGGCAACTAGGGCGATAAACCCTCCAACGAAAAATCCGCTAAGTGATCGACGAAGACTGATTAGAAAATGCTGCAATAATTCCCCGCTTATTGATAATTCAATAAATTTTTGAAATACGGTAGTTGGCCGCGGTAATAAAGTTTCAGATACGAAGCCTAAATATCCAGAAAGTTCCCAGCCTAATAAGATGATAATAGGAAGTCTAATTCCTCGAAGAAATCGCATAAATTTCTCATATTTTTTGATAGGACTAAAATTTAAAAACCTGTTTGTATTTAGATTAATTGGTAACATGACTTCTTCTCTTTTACTCATTTCATTTCCCCCTTATATTCCAGCGCTATTTATTAATTCAAGTTCATCCACCTTTTCAAATTTATTTAAAATGATGTGTCTTATTTCTTGAAAGGATGAGGAAGATCTTTTTCTCGGGAATGGCAAATCAACAGTGATGATATCACTGATAGATCCAGGTTTAGCACTCATAATTATGACTTTGTTAGCAAGATAAATTGCTTCATCAATGTCATGTGTAACAAATAACATGGTCGTACGATTTTCCTGCCAAATTTCAAGGAGAACCTCTTGCATGTGCGAACGAGTAAATGCATCCAAAGCTCCAAACGGTTCATCAAGTAACAATACCTTTGGATTTCGCAATAACGCTCTTGCTATAGCCACTCTTTGAGCCATACCCCCCGAGAGTTCCTTTGGATAAGATGTTCCGAAACCATCTAATCGGATAAGTTGAATTAAGCGTTCTACTTCTTTTTTTATTTCCACTTTATTGATCGGAAGGTCAGCAGCTATATTTTTTTCTACAGTCATCCAAGGAAACAGTCGTGGCTCTTGAAAAATAAACCCTTTATCAATGGAAGGTGCCTTTACTTCACTTCCATCTAAATAAATATTGCCTTTATAAGTTGAATCCAAGCCGGCTATTGCTTTAAGTAGAGTACTTTTTCCACATCCACTCGGACCAATAATGGTAATAAATTCTCCCTTTTTACATTGGAAATTTATATCATGTAATGCATGTACCTTCCCTTTTGCAGTATCAAATGTTTTATAAAGTTTGTGGATTTCTAACAATGTCATATCAACACCTTCTCATAATTGGTTGAACTCTTGATTTTTATAAGAAACACACATGATTCGTGACTCACACCCCTAGATGAAAATATTCGTTTGAGGGGATGGCGGTGGTTATTATCACAGAAAAGCACAAGCGCCCTAGTCAGCGGCGTATGGCCAGGATCGCTCCAACTGAAAAGCGCTGGAGCTGGACATTTCTCAAAGTCGAATGACATAAATGCTGATATTATAAAAAGGGCTCCTAACTTGTTTAGCAAGTCTAGGAGCCTCCTATGGTCTGGTCAGCAATAAGGTTATTATATAAAATTAGCAAAAACGTTAGGAAACTATGATTTATCATGTATTGCAACTAATAGATTCAATGTTTTCCTCATATTCTTAAATTTTTGGGCACAACGCTCATTCGCAATTCCTCCATTAAATGTTTTAATTGACACAATACCAATTGGATTAGTATGATTTAGGGTAATTATAAATTATCATACTGTTTACAACTTGGCTATATTGTGAATCAAACTGCTATTTAAATGACTAATAATGATTCTCTTGTCCATTTTTTGGTAACCTTTAACGCGATTTTTTTATTACTATTGATAGGAGGAAATATTGGTGAGTATGGAATTAAATCTTCTAACTTTACAAGAGGCTATGGATCTATTTAAAATAAGCCGTTCTACCATTAACCGTTGGCGTCGTGATAAAGGTTTCCCGTGTATTAAAATAGGAAGAGATGTTTATGTAGACCAAGATCAATTAACCAAATGGGTAACCAAACACGTTCAACATGTGAATAATCATGATACTGAGAACATACCACAGATTGACAACACGATAACGATTGGGTATCACAGTGGGAACGCTCATTTATGGAGTTCATTTGTTATCAAAGAACTGAAACTTTTTGAAGAGGAATTACAAAAGCTCCACCTTACACGTCGAGTTAATTGGATTAATCTTAATGCTCCACGGCAAATGGAGGAGCTAGTAGCTGGTCGTATTCACATTGCCTCATTGGCAGATTTACCTATTGTTAATTTACTTAAAATAAGTATCATTTTCCCATTATTTCAAGCCATTTTACTAGCCTTTGATGGAAAAAGTCCTCGTAGTCAAGGGATATCATTAGCAATCCCAAGGGGGTATGATAGTAAGAATATACAGAATATATCGAAATGTGAGATTGAGGTACTTCCAAATTCGGGATCTTGGCATAGATTAAATAAGTTTCTTTTCCATCATAAGATTACGGATGTAACAATTACTCCTCAGTATGAACAGGAAAATATAATGTTTGAACAGTCAAAGCTAAGAGCAGTATGCGAACCCTATTCAAGTTTGATTCAATATTATCAATTAGGGAAAGTGATAGATTTCAAGGAGTGCGAGGACGACTATTTAACGGGAATCGTTGCAGAAAGCCAATGGGTATCTAAGAACGAGGATATTGTTACGGCTTACTTGAAATCACACCTACGTGCCCATCAAATAATGAGAAATGACCCACTATATATTGCTAAAATTATTTCTAAACAAAGTGGCTTTCCCTCAGAGGTAATTTTCAGGTTACTTACAAACATTAACTGGGAGGCCGCTATCAATATAAAAGATTTAGAGACATTACAAAATATTGCCTTATTTAATGGACTTTCTTTTCAAGAACCAAAAAATACCCTTGATTCTATTCATTTACAACGTAATTACATAAATAATCATTACCTAGAAACAGCAGCTAAACAACTTAATAAGTAAGGATTAGGAAAAGCGCAAGCATCTTGGTCAGCGGCGTATGGCCTCCACGAATTGGCCGGAGGACCCGAACCCTTGGCATCCTTAACCTAGAAGACAGGAAAAGAGCTATATGTTTTCACAAGGTAAGTCTAATTACCCAAATTAGAATAGTACAAAGTGCACTTTAAAGTATTCTATTATCTGTTAAAATAAGGTTAGGTTAATACTAGGGAAGAGATGAAGAGAAAAAACCCAAATTGTCTATAAAGGCATTTTTGGGTTTTTTTGCGTCTCTTTTAACTAGTAGATAAGGGGAGTGAGAGATAGAGGAGAGAAAATGAAAGGTAAATAGTGTCAAATCTATTATACTATCAATGGATATACATCTTTGGGGTCATTGGAACTGCTCTAAAAAACCATAAAGGAGAAGATATAATGAAAAAGTTTGGAATTAGTTTCGTCATTCTAATGGTACTTATGGTAATTTGTACATCTGGTTTCAATGCTGCTTACGCTAAGGGAAACGGAAAGAATCCATCCTTGAATCCAAATCGTATACTTAATGTTGCCCACCGTGGTGCGTCTGGATTTGCTCCGGAACATACACTGGTATCCTATGAACTAGGTGAGAGAATGAAGGGTGACTATATTGAAGTAGATTTGCAGATGACGAAAGATGGAAAGTTAATTGCGATGCATGATGAAAAGCTAGATCGGACAACAAATGGTACAGGCTATGTAAAAGATTATACACTAGCACAAATTAAACAATTAGATGCTGGTTCATGGTTTAATGAAAAATACCCTGATCTTGCAAAACCTGAGTATGTCGGCTTAAAAGTACCAACTTTGGAAGAAGTTATTCAAAAATTCGGCAAAAGCGGAAGATACTATATTGAAACAAAATCACCTGATGTATACCCAGGAATGGAAGAAGAATTGCTAAGAATTTTAGATAAATACAAATTACTCGGACAAAATACACCATCTAGTAAAGTGCTTATTCAGTCTTTTAGTCCTGAAAGTTTAATCAAAATACATTCAATTAACCCAAAAGTGCCTCTTATTCAACTTATTTCTTATTCAAAACCAGCGACAATTACAGATGAAGAACTTAATAATATAAAGCAATACGCAATAGGTGTTGGGCCGAGCTATGCAAAAATTGACCGAGAATATGTAGAAAAGGTTCGTAAACATGACATGTTAATCCATCCTTACACCGTTAATACGAGAGAAGATATGGAAAAATTACTAGATTGGGGCGTTACAGGTATGTTTACGAATTATCCTGATCTTCTGAACGAGGTTTTAAAAAATAGGTAGTCGTGCTCTTCCCTGGTTAGAGTTAAAAATAAAGTCACCCATTATTCCTGGCCCTAACCTTCAGAGCTCTTATCCAATAAGAAGCTAAAATAAGTAAAATAAATGCACTACCTAAATAAAGAAAACCAAATCCAAAAGGGATGGTAATGAGAAAATAACTGAAAAATGGGCCTATAGCTGCCCCGATATCTAGGGATATCGTATAATATGTAAGGAATGAAACAGCATTGGTCTGTTTAGCTAAATCTGAGGCAATAGCATCAGATAATGTTGTTAAGCTCGTCGCACTTAGCATAACAAGTAAACAAAGAAAGACCCAAATGTAAATAGACATAGATAAAGGAAGGATCCCTACCACAACAGCAGAAAAAAATAAAGAATATATAAAAATGGGGATCCTTCCTTTCGTTCCATCAGAAAGCGCACCTACCCAACTTGCAACAAATGGCTCCCATGTCCAACGTACTGCCTGAATCATACCTGATAATGCTGTTACGGAAATTAAAATTCCAGCAAAACGAATAGGTTTATCAAATAACTCGTCAATTAAAGGACTTAAGGTGGAAGTAAGAATTCCTTGAAAGAGCAATGAAACAAAAGAACCGCTTATAATGATAGGGTGGTAAGTGAGTGGCCTCATGATTTTTTATATTTCCTTTTGAATCTTGAATAGTAGTCACTGTGTGAAATAGGTAAAAAAAGGCGAATAAAGTACATACACCTAAAAGTAATGCAACATGTTTGAGGCCAATAAATGGCGTGAGTATTCCGCCAATAAGCATACCAAATAAGCTTCCTAAACGATAAAGCCCATTATATATGCCCATTGTTTTACCCCGATTTTTGTCTGTAGTAGAAGCAATAACTGCTGCCAAACCACCAATCCGAAAAAATGACCAAGTAACTCCCCACATTCCTCGTAAAATAAGCCACCCAATAAAACCGGTTATAATTCCATAGCCAAATGTTGTAATGGCTCCTAAAATAACAGCTATGATTAACCCTATTTTTAATGAGATTTTTTGATAGACCCAACCAATGATTGGGTTAAATGGTAGTCTTATAAACCGATTAATGGATAATAAAATTCCGACCTGCCAAAGGGAGTCAAGACCAACTTCCTTCCAAAAAATAGGCAATGCGATATACAACATAGAATCTCCAACTAAGCAAATAGCTGTTACGAGTGAAATGGATATAACAACAGGAGGAGTGTCTTTAAAATGTAGTTTTTTTGACATGTGATCACCTGTATTAGATTTTGAATATTCACTATTCTAGTGATAGGAGGACTATTTGTAAAGTATATTTGTCAATCTGTTTAAAAGAACCAAAATATCAAACTCCAAATTATTGACATAGTTAGAAAATTAGGTATAATAGGAATTAATTGAATATTGGGAAGAGAGTAGGAGAAAAACCCAATAAATAAACCCTAGGTAATTATAGGTTTTATTTGTTTTTTCTCCTTTTTCTTTTCACTTCAGTTCAGTTCATCAAAACTTAGGGGGATATGTATGAGAAAAAAATTATCACTCGTATCATTATTCATTTTAATTGTAAGCGCATTCTTGCTAGCGGCATGTGCTGGTGAAAGTTCATCTGGCAGTGGAGGGGAAGGCGGAGAACGGATCACTCTCTATTCTCCAGAAACTCCGGACATGTCAAAAGAACTTGCTCAGAAATTTGAAGAAATAAATGGAGGAAAAGTAGATGTTCAATATGCGGGTACAAACGTTTTAGTGAATAGAATGATGGCAGAGAAGGATAATCCACAAGCTGACGTATGGTATGGTGGAGGAGGAAATCTTCCATTTGAAGCTGCAGCGGATAAAGGAATTATTACATCTTACATACCAGAAAGTGCTAAAAAGTGGGATGTTACCGAGGATGGGATTAAGTTAAAACATCAGGACGGAAAATATGTCGGTGTAGAAATGTTCGTACTTGGTTTTTCCTATAACACTGAACTCGTAAAATCAGAGGAGGCACCAAAAACTTGGGAGGATTTACTGGACCCAAAATGGAAAGGGAAAATCCAATTTTCTAATCCTGCTGCATCCGGAACCTCTACCTTAATGGTTTTAAGCTATATGATGCAACATGGAGAAAAAGAGGGTTGGGAGTATTTCAAGAAATTAGCTGAACAAGCAAATTCTATCCCAGACTCTGGTTCAGGTCCTACAAAAGCCGTTTCAATGGGTGAAGCACATATTGGTGTTGGATTTGACTTTATGGCATATGAACAAAAAGCAAAGGGTGAGAGTGTAGATTTTGTTGTACCGGATAAAACTCCTATTCTAGTAAATCCAGCTTCATTAGTTAAAAATGGACCAAATCCTAAAGGTGGCAAGAAATTTATTGATTTCATGTTAAGCAAGGAAGGTCAGCAAATACTAGCTAACTGGTACCATATTCCTCTTAATCCAGATGTAAAATCGAAAACTCCACTTACTTTAGAAAAGGTGAAACCTCATGCAGTTGATTTAGATATTGATTGGGTAAATGAGAATTATGACCGTATTCGTAATGAGTGGAAAGAAAAATTTCAGTAATGAAGGAAGGGAACTCTGATGGGATCAGTGAAAGTGGAGCAACTTACGAAGGAGTTTTCAGGAGTAAAGGCACTTCATGATATTAATTTAGATATCCAAGAGGGCGAATTTTTTGCCCTCTTGGGGCCTTCTGGTTGTGGGAAAACGACAACGATGCGTTGTATCGCTGGATTTGAACAGCCAACATCGGGAGAAATTAGAATTGGTGACCAAGTCGTGAATCAAATTCCACCTAATAAGCGAAGCTGCGGAATGGTTTTTCAAAGCTACGCACTTTTTCCGCATATGGATGTATTTGATAATGTGGCCTACAGTTTGAATATTAAACAATTGAAAACCAGCCATCCATTGAAACGTTTATCTATTTACGTAAGGATGTTCAATAAAAAATTATCCAAATATCCAACGGATATAGAAGATCGTGTTAGAAAAATTCTTGAATATGTGGAACTAGACAAATATGCCAATCGACTAACGAGTGAATTATCAGGAGGGCAGCAGCAACGTGTCGCATTGGCAAGGGCACTTGTCATGGAGCCAAAGGTCCTATTAATGGATGAACCTTTATCCAATCTTGATCAAAAGCTCAGACATACGATGAGAACAACGATTAGAAGAATTCAACAAGACTTAAAAATAACGACCATTTTTGTTACCCATGATCAGGAGGAAGCAATGAGCATGGCGGATCGAGTCGCCGTTATGAAAGATGGGCAAGTTATCCAAATTGGTACACCAACGGAGTTATATAGTCAGCCTGCCACACCTTTCATTGCAGATTTTGTAGGAACATCGAATATTCTCCAGGGAAAAGTGATTTCTTCTAAAGCAAATCAATCTATTGTTCAAATCAATGGAAAACAAATTAAGTCAACGTATCATACGGATAAAAAGGAAGTAAATGTTATTATTCGGCCTGAAAATATTACGATCCTCTCGGATGATACTCTGCCTAGTGAATTAGATGTTAATATTTTTGTAGGGGAAATAAAAGAATCTACTTATCTAGGCTCAACGGTAAGATATGAAGTATTAATTGACGAAAGTACTTTAATTGTAGACACTTCCTATTTTTCAGGTAGAGGGATATTAACGGAAGGTACAAAAGTACAATTAGCAGTTTCATCTGAAAGGGTGTTACTCATATGAAGAAACGGAAAGCACTAAGTGGCCTTACTATTGTTAAAATATTGCTGTATATATTTTTTGGACTATTTTTACTCCTTCCGTTATTCTCAGTCTTTTTAGTTAGTTTTACCGGACAACCGATGAATATTCTTGGGGCACTAACAAATTCAAATATCATGAGCTCTACCATCGAGAAATTAAAAGGATTTTCTCTGGAGCATTATAAGGAAATTTTTACAAATAAGGGCTACTATGCTGCATTGCTTAATAGCTTATGGTTAGCTTTACTCGTTTCCGTTATTGTGATCATCGTTTGTATCCCTATTGCCTATGGTATCGCAAGAACAAAGATGCCATTTAAAAAGACTATTAGCGCATTATGTACAATACCATTAATCGTACCGACATTCATTTCTGCTTATGCATTTATTATTATGTTTGGTCGTTCAGGCTGGGTAACTTATATATATCAAATACTAGGCGGAGATGGACTATTTATCAATCCCTATTCAATGACTGGGATTATAATGGTGCAGGTCTTTTTCTTTTTCCCATATGCTTTATGGCCAATGGTTGCCGCATTTAAAGTAAGTGATATTTCATTGGAAGAGGCGTCGAGAAATTTAGGAGCAAAAAATTGGCTTACATTTGTTACCGTGACGTTTCCATTAGCCATTCCTGGAATTTTATCAACGGTTTTAATTATTTTTGCGGTAAGTTTCTCCGATTTTGGAAGTCCAATTATTCTTGCACCAAAAGATTTAAACCTTTTAGTCGTAGAGGCGTATCGAGAAATTGCAGGATTTTTTAACTGGGCAGGGGCCGCCATCTTAACAGTGGTTATGATTCTAGTAGCAGCGTTCTTTTTCTGGCTACAACATCTAGTTACAAAAAATCGAAATTACGGATCGGTATCTGGAAAGCCGAAGCTGCAGAAATTAAATGATAATAAAATTCTTACACGTGTTTTATCTGCTTATTCCGCAGTGATTGTGTTAGTGCCTGTATTTGCGATGCTATCCATTTTTGTTCAGTCCATTGCGACCACTTGGGGTAAGGATCCGTTACCAAATGGTTATACATTGAAACATTATCAAACGATTTTCACTAGTTCACTAGGCAATATTCAAAATAGTATTGTACTTGCAATTGGTGCTTTGTTGTTAAGCGTCATTATTGCTACATTCATTTCATATTTTGTAGTGAGGCAAAATAATGCGAAACTGGATTTTATGATTTCAATTCCTTTAGTTGTTCCAGGTATAGCCTTTGGGATAGCCTTAATTCAAACATTTAACACCGCTCCTCTTCAATTAACTGGGACAGCACTCATCCTCATTATCGGTTATACGATTCGACGTCTTCCATATATGATTCGTTCGACGATGGGAACGATGAGAGCCATTAAACAGGATATTGAAGAAGCTGCTATTAATCTCGGCGCTTCTCAATTAACTGCAGCTCTAACGGTTATAGGTCCACTAATGTTACCAGGGATTGCAGCCGGTTCTATTTTAGTCTTTATTACAGTTATTAAAGAAACAAGTATTTCGATATTACTTGCACCGGCAGAATGGGCCCCTATGAGTTTGGCTATTTTCCAAAATATTTTACGTGGGGAATATTATTCTGCAGCTGCAATGTCTGTTATTTTAGTCGTTTTAGTTTTAATTTTACAAGCAATTGCTAATAAACTGACTAAAAAACAACAAGAGTAAAGGGGTAATAAAATGCCAAGGGGGTATGTTTTTGACCTAGATGGAACGGTTTATCTAGATACTAAACTGATTGATGGGGCAGCGGAAGTCATTCAGTATTTAAAAGATCGCGGCGACCGAGTCGTCTTTCTCACCAATAAATCCATTTCTACTCGAATTGACTACGTAAATAAACTGTCTCTATTAGGGATTGAGACCACCTTAAATGAAGTGGTTAATTCAAATTATATAACAGCAAAATACTTGATGGATCATATGAATGAGAAGGATAAAGTGCTCGTCATTGGCGAGCAACCATTAGTAGATGAGTTAATCGAGGAGAATATCCGTATTACAACGAATTATAAGGATGCAACCTATGTTGTCATAGGTTGGGATCGGGAATTTAACTATGAAAAAATCAACAACGCTTACCAGGCATGGGTTAGGGGTGCAAAATTAATTGCGACGAATCCAGATCGTACCTGTCCTATTAATAATGGACAAATCCCAGACTGTGGTGCGATGATTGGTGCTTTGGAAGGTGCTACTGGTGAACCAATTGAAATTGTTACCGGAAAACCGTCTCCATTACTCGCTAAGTATGTGATGGAACATATCCTTAGGCTTCCTCCTTCCCAATGTTATATGGTCGGAGATCGTTTAGAGACAGATATACGAATGGGAATTGAAAATGAAATGAATGCTGTTCTTGTTTTAACAGGGATCACCACGAAGGAAATGGTAGAAAAAGCCGCCTATAAACCGACGTATATTATTGACAGTATAAGGGATATCATAGCTATTTAGAATAGTAGAAAAAAGGACGAACACCTTCCAAATGAACTGGGTTCGTCCTTTTCTATATTAAATATCATAATTCCATAAGGAAGAATCCCCAGCAGAAATGGCTAATGCACCTGCCCTTAACCCTTGCAATATTTCTTTCTTGCTGCTAATTAATCCTCCTGCAATAATCGGTAAATCCACTTGTCTAGTCAATTGATCAATAATGCTGGGCATAAGTCCAGGTAATACTTCGATGGCATCTGGTTTGCAATTTCGACTCATTTCAATCCCTTTTTCGACCGCCGATTTATCAATTAAAAAAATACGCTGGATCGCCATTAGTTTTTCCTCTTTTGCATATTTAATCAATGTATTCTTTGTTGTAATAATTCCTGTTGGCTTCCACCTTTTTGCAATATACTTAATTGCACTCTTTGTGTTTGAGAGCCCTTCAATAAAATCAATATGGATAAAAGTCTGTTTTTTAGCAGCCTTTAATCGATTTAAGTGGTCTGTCATATTTAACAGATTTCCCGTTAATAGGAATACAATATTGGCATGACTAGAAATAGCCTTTTCTATATCTTCTTCATCTTTTATCGAAGCAATGACCTGTGAATGGACTAAATCTACGATATTCAAAACTATCTCCCCTTTACCTATTTACTTAATATCTAAATACTAATATTCGATATTTATTGTTACATTTCCTGCCAAGAGGAAAGCAGCTCTTGATTTGTTTCATCTAAAGCATTGTCATAATTAAGCAGTTGAAATCTTTAGTTGCTCTAATTTACACTAATACCGGATTTATGGTCTGCTATGAAGGTAAATTTAGGCATAATCAACCAATTATACACGGACCGATCCTGTTGCTGGAACATGTCGAAAATCTCTTTATGGTTGATGAAGAAAAGTCACCATAATTCTACATGAACTGTCCCCTACTAATTTGCTCCCACCACCACCTATTATCCTAATACCACTGAATAGTCTGTCATTTGGCAAATTCTCTCAAATTCCTGCTGATTTAAAAACTACAAAACTCTTTTACTAAAGAAGAGAGTGCGGTTTTTGGAGCAACTAATTGGGAATATCAACTTAGTGATTGAAAAAGCAAGTAAATCCGATGTTCCGGTTGTTTTTATTAGGGATTTGGATGTTGTTGAAGGTAAAGGAAATGGGTTTCAAGTTCACAATGAAATTAATGTACCTACAGATGCAGAGATTTTCGATAAAACTGCAACGAATTCCTTCCATGGGACAGAACTTCTAAATCATTTAAAATCTCAAGATATCGAGCATGTCGTCATTATGGGTTGTAAAACACAACACTGTATAGATAGTGCAGTCAGAACTGCCACTATTAGTGGTTTGGATGTCACATTGGTTGGTGATGGACATTCAACGACAGACAGTGATATGTTGAGTGCAGAGCAAATTATAAATCATCATAATGAAACTCTTCATGGTCATTATAATGTTGAACACTTTTCTATTGTAAGAAATGCAGAGGAAGACTTGTTTCATCCAACACATGGGTTATATAGGTAATTTTAATAGTAACTTCTATCTCAAGGGTGGCAGTTGATATCAGCAAAAATCTGTTAACCCGTTATAAATCCTTTCCAATGTTCTTTCAATTCGATATAGCTAAAGGCAGCCAATCTTCCTACTTTTAACTATCATTGTTTAAGCTAATCCTATAAAAAATTGACAATGATTATACAAAATGCTATGTTAAATGTAACAGAACCCACCACGCCTCTTAACAATGCGGACCAGGGTGGGTCATTTTTTTATCCAGGGGGATATGCCATCGTGGATTCTGAAAAAAACAATTCAATGGTAAAGCCGCCCAAAACATATAAAGAACAAGTAGAAATTTGTCAACTACCCCCACTGAGGTGAATCTATTCAGTGGGGGCTTGAGTTAGAACTCCAGGTCTTCTCGTCTATTGCTTGACTGTTTGACGCTCTAGAATTCATGCCACCTTCCGGGTGACACCCCAAGTATGTTTTTGGTTGGTACTGGCGACGTACGATCGTTTTCCCACTTGCACCCTCCCTACAATGAGTGAAGGTTCTCCGAATGGATACGGCGAAGTCATAGCCTTACGAACTATGTACTACAAGCTCCGCACAAAAGTGACGAATACACATGGATGGTTGACACACCCACTAAGCTATGCGCTAGGCAACAGCCTTACGTTTTTGTACTGCCAATAAGAATGGCGTTTTCACTCTGAGATTTTCATCCAATTCTACAACTTCTGATTTACGCAGGGTATTCAATGCGCCGTTGATGTCGGCATGAATACAGCGCCCTGTTTGACTTTGATACAAACCACGTGTTAC
>NZ_JADDIU010000001.1 GCF_016464375.1 Bacillus renqingensis | reverse complement strand
CTCAAAAGAGGATTCTAAACTTACTATACGAGGAGTGTTTCAGATGCGTAAAAATAATCATCTGTTTTTTCTTTTGTTAGTGGGTGTTAGCGCATTATTGTTAAGTGGCTGTGGTGTATTATTGTCCGATAAATCAATCGTGAATCGTTATGCCGATGCTCTTCTAACCAAAAATAATGAAATCCAATTCCGCTTTCGTATCAATAATGAAATGATTGATGGTCCCTCATTATACAAGGTAAAGATAATCATTAACGATGACAAATTAGCAGCCGCCCTTGGAAAACGGGAAATTATATATGGTGAAGACCAGGTGCTTAATGGGGAATATCTAGACGTGTCGGGCAAAAGTGAAAAATATATTTATATGGATCCTATCCCATTAAAAGAGGACTTGCATATTCAAGAATTACAAAAAATGATTGAACAGAACAGGGCCGTGTCCATAGAAATATTTAATCATAAAGAGGTAATTGGACGAGCCAACTTAACTAATTTTTCGTCAGAGCTTTAAGAAAATAAGTTTTAGAGAGGGGAAAATAGATGCTTACAGCGGAAAATGTCACGATAGGTTTTATTGGAACAGGTGTGATGGGAAAAAGCATGGCGTTCCATTTATTAACTGCAGGTTATCCCTTAGTTGTTTATTCAAGAACGAAAGCAAAGGCAATGGACCTTTTAGAAAAAGGGGCGTTGTGGGCTGAAACACCAAAGGAGGTAGCAAAGAAGGCTACGGTTGTTATTACTATGGTCGGCTACCCGGTGGATGTAGAAGAGGTATATTTAGGGGAAAATGGATTGATTCCACATGGAGGTTCAGGAAGTTTTTATATTGATATGACAACCTCCGCACCATCACTTGCTGTTAAAATTTATCAGGAAGCCAAAAAACGGGGGATTCATACGATCGATGCACCGGTCTCAGGCGGAGATGTTGGTGCCAAGGAGGCAAAACTATCGATTATGGCAGGTGGGGACCTTGAGGCATTTGAGGCAGTTCGACCAATCTTGGAACATTTAGGAACAAATATTGTATACCAAGGAAAAGCAGGATCTGGTCAACATACAAAGATGTGTAATCAAATAGCGATTGCTTCCAATATGATTGGGGTATGCGAAGCGATTATTTATGCTGAAAAGGCAGGGTTAAATCCGGAAACGGTGCTTAAGAGCATTTCCACCGGGGCGGCAGGAAGCTGGTCATTAAGCAATCTTGCTCCACGGATGTTAAATGGAGATTTCGAACCAGGATTTTACATAAAGCATTTTATTAAGGATATGAAAATTGCGATTGATGAGGCGGAACAAATGGAGATGGAGGTACCAGGACTCACTTTGGCAAAGTCACTGTATGATCAATTGGTTGAAAAAGGCGAAGAAAATTCCGGTACTCAAAGCTTGTATAAATATTGGAAATAAGAATTTATATCATTCGACCTTGAGAATTGTCTAGCTCCAGGCGCCAGCGGCTCGAGGTCACAAGCCAATCCGTCAAGAAGGCTAAAGAACAGCCTTCTCGCCGGCTCGTCTTGTGCTTGTCGCCGCTAGGCGGGCGCCTTGCGCTTTTCTTATTTACTTCCGATTTGAAGGTATTGTTCAAGCCGGTTTAACCCTAGTTCTAATGTTTCCCTAGAGCAGGCGAATGATAACCGGAAATAGCCTTCTCCATATTTAGAAAAGGCACTGCCGGGTACCACGGCAACCTTAGATGCCTTTACGAGATCAAGTGCAAAATCAAAGCTGTTTAATGGAATGGAATCCGGGATTTTAACAAAGAAGTAGAAGGCGCCTTCCGGGTTGACGGCCTCAAGGCACATGGCCTGTAATCGCTCATACACGTATTCTCTTCTTGTATTGTATTCTTTTCTCATTAATAGGGCATCATCCATCCCAGTTGTCAACGCTTCAACTGCTGCCTTTTGGGCAATGGAATTAGCGCATGACACATTATACTGATGAACCTTAAGAATATGCTTAGTGATGCTCTCCACTGCAAATAAAAAACCAATCCGCCAACCGGTCATCGAATGAGATTTCGATAGGCCGTTTATGACAATCGTTTTCTCTTTTAGAAACCGACCAATCGATTTGTGTGGGCGATCATAGGTTAGTTCACTGTAAATTTCATCTGCTAGAACAAAGATATCCCGGTTTTTTAAATAAGCAGCAATCTCCCGCAATTCTTCCTCTGTCAGACTCACCCCTGTTGGATTTGATGGATATGGAAGCACAATACAGCGTGTTTTATCAGTAATATATGGTTTTATCATCTCTAGTGTAAAGCGAAATTGGTTATGGCGGATATCGACATGCACCGGGATGGCACCCATCATGCGAATAATTGGTTCATAGCCCGGATAAATCGGTCCAGGTAAAATGACTTCGGTCCCCTCTGATAAAATCGTTCGAAAGGCAATGTCAATCGCTTCGCTTGCTCCCGTTGTAACAATCACTTCTGATTCGGGTTTATAGTGCAATCCATATTTTTCAGCAACAAATTGGCAGGCTGCCTCTCTCAATTCCATCGTACCTGCATTATGGGTATAGGAAGTAACATTACCTTCAATTGCTTTAATACCTGCATTTTTTACATGTTCTGGTGTTGGAAAATCAGGCTGCCCAATGGTTAAGGAAATGAGATTATCCATCTGAGAAACCATATTGGAAAACTTTCTTATTCCAGAGATTTCTATGTCTTTCACTTGCTGATTAATTAAATGTTCCAATTCTGTCCATCCTTCCGTTGCTAAAGCCAAGGGGCTAGTGCTACTGTATGGGATAATCGTTAATATCTTTCGCCTAATTTTTTAAATACTGGTTTTTGATAGGTGCGTTGCTTTTTTCTCTGGGTTTTTGATGAATGCTCGTACTCAAGGATTCCTGTATAGGATTGTAATAGTGCCTTGGCAGTATGGAGCGACATTACCGTCTTTGGATTTCTAACCCGGCTATCGAGCTTTCCTAAATGTGGCAGGTTTACAAAGTCCGTTTTAGTTGGAGGTATATGGAATAAATATTTGCCGCACTCTACCAAACAATCGGATTGCTGTTGGCTATTTCGTGGGTTTTGTGAAAAATGGAGACCAACCTTTTTTGCTTTTCCTTCCTCGATTAATCTCTTTAATGATTCTTGTTTTAATTTGTATAAAAATTTGGGATTAATCGCTGTTTTGGCATGACGATTAACAATAAAAACAGCTTGTGCGAGGTTTTCAATGGTTAGCTTTTCATTTTGTTGAGGATGTTTCTGATCGGGATTCAAAATATGTTCTCCTTTCTATTATTTCAGACAATTATATTATACCTTTTTTTGTGAAAATAGAAAAGTTTTCGCAAAATAATTATCAAAAAATTGAAGGAAGAAAGCATAATGATAATGTCTTTTTATGCTTTCTTTGATTCCAAGGTAAAAACAGTTAATTCCGGTTTTGCTAAAAATCGGAAGGGGAGTCTCGTTGTTCCAATTCCTCTATTCACATATAGACGTAACTGGTTTTCGGCACCAAGGGTGTATAGTCCTTCTGGATATTTTTGACCAAATGGGGGTGTAATAAGTGCTCCGAAAAATGGTATTTTCACCTGACCGGCATGACTGTGTCCACTTATTTGCCAATGGATAGGGTATTGCAAGGCATCATCGGCGAGGTCGGGTGCATGCGATAAAAGAATGATAAAATGGTGCTTTGGTACGTTTTTTAATGCTGAAGGTAAATCTGGATGACCTAACATGGCATCATCAATACCGAGTAAATAAATACGGCTTCCATCCATTAGCTTAACAGCTTGGGATTGATTTAACAGCATGGTGAAATTAGCCGTCTCCATAATCTTTCGGTAAAGGTCAGAACCATAGCCGCCGTGGTCATGATTGCCGAAAATACAAAACTTCCCAAGGGGAGCATGCAATTCTTCTAATATCTGGGCCAGCTGATTGATTTCTGTGTACTTATTAGGTTCGTCCATTAAATCTCCAGTAAAAAAAATCAAGTCCGGCTTCAGCTCATTAATTTGGTTGGTTAGTTTTTTTAATTGTTTAAGGGAATATTGAAACCCGAGATGAGTATCACTGAATTGTACGATTCTCGTACCATCAAAGCTTTTTGGAATGAGTGAGTGTGTGATATGGATATGTTCAATACCGAGCAAGGAGGGTTCAATTTTATTGGCGTACAAATACCCCCCGGAACTTAAGCCAAGTACTGTAAACAGCGAACCAATTGTTCGTTTTAAAAAAGTTCTCCTTGTCGTTTTCTTTGGCATTTTGTCTACCAGCCTAACTTTTTTCTTTTAATGATAATAGTTCATCTGTATTGTCTTTAAAATTTCAAAATATTGCAAGTAAAAAGATTCGATAATGGTGTATAGTATAAATAAATTCCAGATGAATATAAGGATAAAATTGGATTGTAAGAATACACCTGTATAGAATGATTCATCGGGTGGAAATTTAATGGTAAACAATGTGAAGGAGAAGGAACACACATGAATCTATTTGAAATGACGCTTGCATTCCTGATTGTTGGAATTCTTGCATTTTCGCTGATTTACACATTAATTATTGGCCGGCAGCATAAAGTCGTGGAAGGTGAATTTGATACCAAAATTGCCAACCATGTTCAGAAGAATGTGTATGGGAAAAACCCGATTTTTTTAGCTTATGGAATTTTTTTCGCCTTACTTTTATTTATCATTTTTTACATTGCGATTACCTTTTACTAAATGGTCTCCGAATAGAAGAGACCTTTTTTGTTCTAAATAAATTTATTTTTGTTTGGACAAATTCGGGGTGTTATTTTATTCTTTTAATATTGGCATGTATAGCAAGGTGATGATTACTTGTAAAAAAATCCATCAGGATAGAAACATGTCTAATGCAAAACATAACGATAGAAAGTTTGTTTGCGGTTGAAAGGAGTGGAAAAGCTATGTCACAGCTTCAAGGTATATTAACAAGATTAAAGAACCTGCAAGAACAATCAATTAATGGGGAGCCGGCACAACGTTATTTTGAGGTGAATGGGGAAAGAAAATGTCAAGTCACCTTTCACCCAAAAACGGAAACATTTGAATTAGAAGTCTATAATGATAAAGAAAAGCCGAAACGGTATCAATTTGATAATATTGATATGATAACAATTGAAGTGTTTGATCTAATTCAGTAGGAGCCTCTCAGGTTCCTTTTTTTAAAAGGTAAGAAAGCATAAAATTTTCGACTTTGAGAATTGTCTAGCTCCAGCGCCTAGCCCCTCGAGGTCATAAGCCACTCCTGAATTGAAGGCAAAGAGCGCCTTCTATTCAGGAGCGTCTTATGCGTGTCGGGGCTGACCAAGGCGCTTGCGCTTTTCTTAATACTTATGTTTTCACAGACATCCATTGTCTGTGGTAGAATGGGTTTTAAGAAATATAAATGTTGAGGAGTTTTCGGCGATGATCAGTCTTCCCAGCGGTGAATTTTTGGAATTAACAATAAAGGAATTAATGATCCCTTCTGAGCGGGTTGCGCATGTACAAGTTGGAAATAACCTGGAGCATGCCCTTCTGGTTTTGACGAAAAGCGGATATACCGCTATCCCGGTCTTGGATCCGCATTACAGACTTCATGGGCTAATCAGTACTCCAATCATTATGGACTCGATTCTCGGGTTAGAAAGAATTGAATTTGAAGATCTGGAGAAAAAACGGGTCGAAGAGGTTATGAAAATATCAATCCCGAGGATTAAAATTTCTGCATCGTTACAAATATGTCTCGATTTACTTGTCAATCATCCGTTTCTTTGTGTCGAGACAGACGATGGATATTTTGAAGGGATTTTACCAAGGAGTACTGTATTAAATCAATTAAACAAGGTTGTTAAAAGATTTAAATTGAATGAAAAATGTTAGGCTCCCAAAATGGGAGCCGTATTTTTGACTAAAATTAGAGGTGTTTATAATGGGGGAGGAAGTTCATCAATCAATTCAAAAAAGAAAATACACCAAAAAGCCGCTAGTGCTAGCATCGGTTATGCTGGCGATGTTTATGGGGGCGATTGAAGCGACCATTGTCTCAACGGCTATGCCGGCAATTGTAGCCGATTTAGGCGGTTTTACTTTATATAGCTGGGTGTTTTCTGCCTATTTATTAATGAATTCGGTAACGGTATTGATTTATGGGAAATTGTCTGATTTATTTGGGCGTAAACCGGTTATTAGCTTTGGGATTCTCCTTTTTTTAATTGGTTCCATTCTTTGCGGCTTTGCCACATCGATGAAAATGTTAATTGTTTTCCGCTTGATTCAAGGATTTGGCGCCGGCGCCGTTGCCCCTATAGCGACAACAATCGTTGGAGATATCTACACAATGGAGGAAAGGGCAAAAATCCAAGGATATCTTTCAAGCGTTTGGGGAATCTCTGCCATCACTGGTCCTGCCATTGGCGGGCTCTTAGTTCAGTATGTCAGCTGGAAGTATGTATTCTGGATTAATGTCCCGCTTGGAATTCTCTCCTTAATTGGTTTATGGATATTCCTGCATGAAAATGTCCAGCAGAAAAAGCATGACATTGATTACTCCGGTGCTGTATTATTAACCATCGCGATCTCTTCCGTTATGCTGCTGCTTGTCGAGGGAGGAAGCCGGTGGGCATGGGGCTCCTGGCAGGCTATTTGTTTAATCATCTTGGCGGTAATCATGATGATTGGCTTTACCTTTCAGGAGCGAAGGGCTAAGGAACCGGTTATGCCTTTTTCGATTTGGAAAAAACGTTCCATTTCTATCGCCAATATCGTCTCATTGACAACCGGAATCATGATGATTGGGATTTCCAGTTTCTTGCCGACGTTTGTACAAGGTGTGATGGAACAAACGCCAATCGTTGCCGGATTTACTTTAACGACAATGTCGATAGGCTGGCCGATTGCTTCGACCCTTTCAGGACGGATGCTCCTAAGTCTCGGTTATCGAAAAACTTCCATCATCGGCGGCGTGTCTTTAATTATCGGCAGTATTTTCTTTGTCACCATGACGGCTTCTTCAGGTCCGGCCTGGGCGGCTGCAGGCTCTTTTTTGCTTGGGGTTGGCATGGGGTTAACCTCTACTGCATTCATTGTTTCTATTCAGAGTACTGTCAGCTGGGAACAAAGAGGAATTGCCACAGCTTCGAACATGTTTATGCGAAATCTTGGCAATACAATTGGGGCAGCCCTTTTAGGTGGTATTCTAAATAATCGGATCATGAGTTATTTCCATGAAAAAGACGTAGCATTAACAGTCAATGATACCAATAAGCTGCTAAAGGTAGATGAGCGCGACAGGTTAGCAGGTGCTGTTCGTGCCATATTGCAAGATGGGCTGACGAATGCTCTGCATTTCGTTTACTATGTTGTACTTACTTTCGCGATCGTAAGTTTATTGTTCATCTTCTTTATACCGAAAAAAAATGAACGCTCTGTGTAACGATCATCACAAAGTTCTTTGAAAGTGGTGTTACTAATGTCCTCTTTATCGGAATTTAAACTTTTAGCGGTCTTAGCCCAAGAAATGAATATGCGAAAAGCATCAGAACGATTATTTGTATCACAGCCTGCCTTGTCACAGCGGCTGCAGTCGATTGAAAAAGAGTGGGGAACAAAATTATTTATTCGCTCCCAAAAAGGTTTAACTTTAACGCCTGCCGGGGAACTTGTGATCGAATTCGTGAATGAAGTGTTGAAAAAGGAAGAGAAAGTTCATGAAACCCTTTATTCTCTCCAATCCGGTGTCTCCGGAACCTTGAGAATTGCAGTCGCTTCCATTGTGGGTCAAAACTGGCTTCCGGAGGTTTTGAAGAAGTTTATTGATAAATATCCCCAAGCCAAAATATCATTAATAACCGGATGGAGCAGCGAAATATTAAAATGTTTATACGATGACCAAGTCCATATCGGTATTACTAGGGGAACACCTGATTGGAAGGGGACCAAGGTGCATCTGTTTAATGACCCGCTATTTTTAGTTGACAGAGAGATAAACACCCTTGAACAAGTGCTGGAAACTGACCGTCCCTTCATCCAATTTAAAAGTGATTCGAATTACTATCAGCAAATCCAAGACTGGTGGATGCTCAAATTCAAAACATCCCCGAAAAGAACGGTTGTCGTGGACCAAATTGAAACCTGTAAACAAATGGCTTTCAATGGAATTGGTTATGCGATATTGCCGGCGATAACCTTAACAAAGGCTGAACAAAGTATTTTCAAAATTCCACTTGTTAATGAAAATAATCAACCGTTATCAAGGGATACATGGTTATTAGGCTATGAAGCCGCCTTTCAATTAAAGCAGGTTCAAGCATTCGTTGAACTCGTCAAGGAGCATATTTCAGACTCCTAAAGACCAGTATAGGATTTTTCTTGTTTTCAATGCTTTTGTTTGTTAAAGTATTTTTTAGTACATAATGTTATGAGGGGGCTTGTAAAAATGATGGATGCACATGAAATTATTTCTTTTATCCAAAATAGTAAAAAGTCTACACCAGTAAAGGTTTACCTAAAAGGTGCCATAGAAGGAATTGATTTTGGAAGCAATGCTAAAACCTTTATAAATGGAACCACCGGTGTGGTTTTTGGTGAATGGTCAGAAATTCAAGTTGCATTAGAAGCAAACAAAGCAAAGATTGAAGACTTTGTCGTTGAAAATGACCGCAGGAATTCTGCGATCCCATTATTAGACACAAAGCCTATTAATGCCCGAATTGAACCGGGCGTCATCATCCGTGACCAAGTGGAAATCGGTGACAATGCCGTGATCATGATGGGAGCGGTTATTAATATTGGTGCCGTCATAGGTGAAAAGACGATGATTGATATGGGGGTTGTCCTTGGTGGAAGGGCAACAGTTGGAAATAATTGTCACATCGGTGCAGGAACCGTTTTGGCGGGTGTGATTGAGCCGCCATCGGCAAAACCGGTTGTCATTGAGGATGATGTGCTGGTCGGTGCAAATGCGGTTGTGCTCGAAGGTGTAACCGTTGGGAAAGGGTCAGTAGTGGCTGCAGGGGCGGTTGTCACCCAGGATGTAGCACCATATACAGTTGTAGCAGGAACTCCTGCGAGGAAAATAAAGGATATTGACGAAAAGACAAAATCCAAGACTGAAATCATGCAAGAACTACGGCAACTATAATTTTGATTGAAAGCGTGGACTGGCTCCACGCTTATTTTTGAAAGGAGGTTAAAAAATGAATTCATTAATTAAAATTCGCCGCGACCTGCATCAAATTCCCGAACTTGGATTTCAGGAATTTAAAACGCAGCGTTATTTATTGGATTACATTCAAACTTTACCACAGGACCGTTTTTCGGTAAAAAAGTGGAAGACTGGTTTATTTGTAAAGGTTCATGGCTTGAATCCAAGTAAAACGATTGGTTACAGAACAGATATTGACGGTCTGCCGATAACTGAAGAAACCGGTCTGCCATTTTCATCCGTACATCAAGCAAAAATGCATGCCTGTGGGCATGATTTTCACATGACGATCGCTTTAGGATTACTAACACATTTTGTCCATAATCCTATCGCTGACGATCTGTTATTTATTTTCCAACCTGCAGAGGAAGGGCCAGGCGGTGCAGAACCAATGCTGCAATCGACAGAAATGCAGGAGTGGATGCCTGATATGATTTTCGCCCTCCACATTGCTCCGGAATATCCAGTTGGAACCATTGCTATCAAAGAAGGACTACTATTTGCTAATACTTCTGAGTTATTTATTGAGTTAAAAGGGAAGGGGGGACATGCAGCACTCCCTCACCAAACAAATGATATGGTAATTGCTGCCTGCACCCTTGTCAATCAATTGCAAACGATCGTATCGAGAAATGTCAACCCGTTGGATAGCGTAGTAATTACGATCGGAAAAATCACCGGGGGAACGGCCCAGAATATTATTGCCGAAAAGGCAAGGCTCGAAGGAACCATTCGAACATTAACACCGGAAGCAATGATAAAGGTTAAACAGCGGATTGAGACGATTGTTAAAGGGATTGAAACGGGTTTTGAATGTGAGGCGAAGATTGATTATGGATCCATGTATTACCAAGTCTATAACCATGAGAGCATAACAAAAGAGTTTATGCATTTCATTAGACAACAATCAGGTGTTACTTTAGTGGAATGTAAAGAAGCGATGACTGGTGAGGACTTTGGCTATATGCTGAAGGAAATTCCAGGACTTATGTTCTGGCTTGGTGTTGATACACCATTCGGACTGCACCATGCAAAACTTAATCCAAATGAAGCAGCTATGGAAGTAGCGGTTAGGATTATGACAGACTATATAACATTTAAGGGAAATCACGGGCAAGTGTAAAAGGCTTTTTATTTTGTTGTTCTGGTTAATTATGCTAAAATGATGAAGGATAAAGAGAAATATGTACATCCCGTTGTTTATTCTTTTAAAGATGGGGCAAACTTAGTAAGGGAAAAAAGGGTTAAATATTATAATTAGTATTTATTTTAATGAATTATCACTTAACATTGAATCAAAATTTGAATTACCTTAAGGTGCAACCTATTAAATGATAGCAAATGAGAATTGCTATAAAAACTCATTTTATCAATATATTTTGGAGGGATTTAAAAATGCCGGAACGTATGGTAGGTAAACAAGCTCCACGCTTTGAAATGGAGGCTGTTATGCCAAATAAAGAATTTGGTAAAGTTAGTCTCGAAGAAAACATGAAAAATGATAAATGGACAGTATTGTTCTTCTACCCAATGGATTTCACATTTGTATGCCCAACAGAAATTACAGCGATGTCTGACCGCTTCGAGGAGTTTGACGATCTTGATGCAGTTGTTATCGGTGCTTCTACCGATACAATCCATACTCACCTTACATGGATTAAAACAGATCGTAAAGAAAATGGCCTTGGCGATTTGAACTACCCATTAGCTGCTGATACTAATCACGTTGTAGCTCGTGATTATGGTGTGTTAATCGAAGAAGAAGGTGTTGCACTTCGTGGTCTGTTCATTATCGATCCGGAAGGCGAGTTAAAATATTCGGTTGTTAACCATAATAATATTGGTCGTGATGTTGATGAAACATTACGTGTGCTTCAAGCATTACAAACAGGTGGTCTATGCCCGGCTAACTGGAAGCCTGGACAAGCTACCTTGAATGTTTAATTTTTAATAATCAAAAAAAGACCTAACCGTGTTAGGTCTTTTTTAAAACAGGAGGGTTTGTGATGAAGTTACGTGAACCAATGCCGGAATTAGTTGGAGCAACTGAATGGCTGAATGGACAAGTAACAAGGGATGATCTTGTCGGAGAAAAGCCAACGCTTATTCATTTCTGGTCTATCAGCTGCCATTTATGTAAAGAAGCAATGCCAAAGGTTAATCAATTTCGTGATCAATATCAAGATAAATTAAACGTTGTGGCTGTGCATATGCCAAGATCTGAAAATGATTTAAATATCGAGGAAATCAAACAAGTTGCTGCTGAGCATGGAATCACTCAGCCCATTTTTGTTGATAGTGACCATAAATTAACAGATGCATTTGAAAATCAGTACGTGCCAGCCTATTATGTGTTTGATAAAGATGGAAAACTCCGTCACTTTCAAGCCGGCGGCAGCGGGATGAAGATGCTGGAAAAACGGGTTAATCGGGTTTTAGATGAAATGGAAAAAGCAGAATAACTATCGCTTCTAAAAACTGTTCGTTACAATTAACGGGCAGTTTTTAATTTTTAATAAACTCGTAACTTCGCATCGGTAATAGTATGAGGACTCTTAATGGAATAACGTACGAATAGAAATCTTTATGGTTAAATTTCATTTCTATGTATTATCATGTCAAATGGTGCTAAAATGATACAATATCAGATAATTGAAATGGTTAGGGGAGTTTTCTATGAAGAAAAGTTTTGCTGTCATTGGTCTTGGCCGATTCGGGGGGAGTATTTGCCGTACATTAACGGATGAAGGGATGGAAGTATTGGCCATCGATGCTAATGAAGAACGGGTGAATGAATTTTCAATGATTGCCTCTCACGCAGTGGTCGGAAATACAACTGACGAAGCGGTGCTAAAGAGCCTGGGAATCCGCAATTTCGATCACGTCATTGTTGCTATCGGTGATGATATCCAAGCAAGCATCTTAACAACGTTAATCTTAAAAGAGTTAGGGGTAGCCTGTGTCACAGCAAAAGCCCAAAATGATTATCATGAAAAAGTTCTTAGGAAAATTGGTGCTGACTATGTTGTTCATCCGGAAAGGGATATGGGAAAAAGAATTGCGACGAATATGATATCCAGTAATGTAGTCGATTATCTCGAGCTTTCAGATGAGCATAGTATTGTTGAAATCGTCGCAAATAAAAAAATAGGCGGTCATACAATAATGGATATGGATATCCGCAAGAAATATGGTTTAAATATCGTTGCCATTAAAAGAGGAGAAGATATTATCGTTTCGCCACAGGCAACGGAAATGATTCAAACCAACGATGTTTTAATTGTTATCGGAACCGATGCAGAAATCGACCGTTTTGAAAAGAAGGTAATGGAGTAAACAAAAAAGAGAATCCCAAGTTCTCTTTTTTGAAAGGTAAGAAAGTATAAAATTTTCAACTTTGAGAATTGTCTAGCTCCAGTGCCCTAGCGGCTAGTGTCCTTCGCGCTCCGCCCTACGATAAGTCAACATCGGTTCGCTTGCGCTCACCGTGTTTCCTTTATCTCAGTTGGAGCACTCCACAAGGAAGGCTTCGTCAGCATCAGCATCGCACGAAGGAAAAGCGGTAGCTTTTTCGAGGAGGCCATACGCCGCTGACCAGGGCGCTTGCGCTTTTCTTATTAAACTTCCATGATAATCGGTAAAATCATTGGTTTGCGTTTGGTTTTTTCATAAAGGAAAGGAGCTAGTGTATCGGTAATTTCATTTTTGATTTCCGACCATTGGCTTGTTTTTCGCTCCATGATCTTATTTATGTGCTTAGTTATTAGATTTTGTGCATCATTGATTAAATCACCTGACTCACGCATATAGACAAATCCGCGAGAAATAAGGTCAGGACCGGAAGCGATTTTAAATTCTTTCATATTAATACTGACAACCACCACAACTAAACCTTCTTCAGATAGAATTCTTCTATCCCTCAGAACGATGTTTCCGATATCACCGACACCACTTCCATCGATATAAACCGAGCCGGATGGGATTTTTCCTGCTATCTGTGCCGAAGAGTCAGAAAGGGCTAACACTTCACCATTATCCATTATGAAGCAATTATCTTCTTCAACTCCACAGTCAACTGCTAACCTTGCATGCATTTTCTGCATCCGATATTCTCCATGAATAGGCATAAAGAATTTCGGCTTTATTAAGCGAAGCATAAGTTTTTGCTCTTCCTGACCGCCATGACCGGATGTATGGATATTGCTTAATTTCCCATGAATGACCTCTGCACCAGCTCGATATAACAAATTGATCGTTCTACTTACACTAATCGTATTTCCTGGAATAGGTGAGGATGAAAATACAACCGTATCGCCAGGAATAATCTGAATTTGCCGATGGGTCCCATTCGCTATTCTGGACAATGCCGCCATCGGCTCACCTTGACTGCCTGTACAAAGAATCGTAATTTTTTCTGCCGGGAGACGATTAATTTGTCCTGCATCAATAAAAGTATCTTTTGGTGCTCTAATATAACCAAGATCCAAACCAATATTAATAGCTGCTTCCATGCTCCGACCAAATACGGCAATCTTCCGGCCGTTTGTAATAGCTGCTTCCGTAACCTGCTGCAGGCGATGAATATTAGAAGCAAAGGTGGCAAAAATGATTCGTCCGTTTACTTTTCGGAAAATATCCTGAATGCTCTCGCCAACTCGCCGTTCGGACATCGTAAATTCCGGTATTTCGCTATTAGTGCTGTCTGATAGTAAACACAAGACACCATCTCTGCCGATTTCAGCCATTTTCGTTAAATTGGCCGGTTCTCCAACAGGAGTAAAATCAAATTTAAAGTCACCCGTGTGGACAATCTGCCCCGGAGGAGTTTTTACCACAATTCCGTATGAATCTGGAATACTGTGAGTCGTTCTAAAAAACGAAACGGACGTTTTGCGGAACTTAATCACATCATCTTCTGTTATTTCAATCAATTTAGCATTCCGTAACAAACCATGCTCTTCTAATTTATTTTTAATTAGTCCAAGAGCCAGCTTGCCGCCATAAATAGGAATATTTACTTCTCGTAATAAATAGGGGATGCCGCCAATATGATCTTCGTGCCCGTGGGTAACAAATAGTCCTTTTATTTTATCCTCGTTTTTCACTAAATAGCTGTAGTCTGGAATCACATAATCAATACCTAATAGTTCGTCTTCGGGGAATTTTATTCCAGCATCAATTAAGATGATTTCATCCTGAAACTGCACCCCATATGTGTTCTTGCCGATTTCGCCTAACCCGCCAAGGGCAAAAACAGCCGCTTGATCATTTTTTACAAATTTCATAAATTATCAAATCTCCAATACTTTAAAGTCTTCATTTTTTTGTTCATATTCTAAATAGGCTCCTTTAACCTCTTGAATATATTCCACATTATAGCCGCGGTCCGCAATTTTTGAATAAACATCCCTAACGGATTCTGCTTGAATAAAAAAAGATTTTGTCTTTTCTCTAACCGGAATTTCATTAATGGTTTCTTGGTAATATACTTTAAAAATCACTGCAATCTCGCTCCTTATTTCATCATAGCTTTTTCTATTATATAAAACATTTACACCTTTTTCATTTATTTTCTTTAGAATTCCATGGACTCAAGTGAAAAATTATGTAAAATAGAATCACTGTAAACCAATTTACAATAATGAAGGAGCCCTTCGCAACTTTGAAGGGCTCAAAAAGAGTTTAATTTGTCCGATTGGGCACCTCGCCGCCCTTTGCTTTTCGGGGCTAACCGCGGTGCTTGCATTATTCGTTTTAGGCGATAGATTTTTTTCGCAGCAAATCCTTCCACTGTTTTAAGAGCTTCTTTCTTAGCTTCTTTAACATGGTGGATCATCTCCTTATCTTTATTTTAAACCATCTTTGTCCAATATTAAAGCAAGCTGAGAGGAAATGTTGAAATTTTTTCTTTTTACATAAACTGTTCGTGTTTTTACTATTATTATATGATGAAAATGCGGATTATCTCATGGAAGAATTAAACAAATAATGAAAAATTGACATTTCTACACATATGGTTTAGGGTTTTAAAAGGATTAAATAAATAATATATTCTAAAGGAAAGGAGAGGGCAGATGAAAAAAATAGTTTTTTTTGATATAGATGGTACATTGCTTGATCATCAGAAAAATCTTCCTAATAGTACGAAGAAGGCCATTCAGCGGTTAAAGGAGAATGGTGTATTTGTAGCTATTGCCACTGGTAGGGCGCCGTTTATGTTTGAGGACTTACGGGATGAACTTGATATTGACTCTTTTGTTAGTTTTAACGGTCAATATGTTGTTTTTGAGGATGAAGTCATTTATGAAAATACCTTATCGGAGGCTGAGTTGGATAGATTATTAAAGGCTTCACGAATAAAACAACATCCGCTCGTTTTTATGAATGAAACGGCCATGAAGGCTAGTGTCGATCGCCATCCTTTTATTAGTGAAGGTTTGGCCAGCTTAGGTTTTTCCCACCCAATGGAGGATGTTAAATTTTATCAGAATCGGAAAATTCATCAGGCACTCCTTTTTTGTCCGGAACATGAGGAACGGCAATATATAAATGAATATGAAAAATTTCATTTCATTCGCTGGCATCCTTTGTCGGTGGATATTTTGCCCAAAGGTGGTTCAAAGGCAGAAGGAATTAAGAAGCTGATTGAGCGATTGGGGTTTGCGTTAAAGGACGTATATGCCTTCGGGGATGGATTAAATGATTTAGAAATGCTCCGATCTGTTGGAACAGGTGTAGCAATGGGCAATGGGGTCCATGAAGCGAAGATAAATGCAGATTTAGTTACGAGTGATGTTACTAAAGATGGCATTTGGAATGGCTTAAAAGAATTAGAATTAATTTAAAAACCAGGTCCTACATTTTGGGCCTGGTTTTTAATTGCTTTACGCTTTTCTTATCTGTCAATCTCTATTGCGCCTTCGATTGGCTTTAATGGATTTTGTTTGTCAATATAGTCGTAGAACATAATCCCGTTTAAATGGTCGATTTCATGTTGAAAGCAAATTGCCGGTAATCCTCTTAAGCGAAGTTTTACTACATCACCATTCACATTGAATCCTTTTACGGTTACTCTTGCATGTCTTGGGACATACCCGGGAATCGATTCATCAACGGAAAGACAGCCTTCCCCAGACTTTAAATACGCCTTTTCAACGGAATGACTGATAATTTTTGGATTAAAAAGGGCGTAGCTATAAAGCTCATCCTTATCTCCCGTAACATGAACAGCAATCATTCGTTTTGAAACATTAATTTGTGGTGCGGCCAGACCGATCGCAGGGCGCAAACCGTATTTTTCAGCCATTTCATTATTTTGACTGTTAATAACATATTCCAAAAGACTGGTTAAAATTTTTTTGTCTTCTTCGGATGGTGGCAACACAACTTCTTCAGCCTTTTTTCGAAGTGTGGGATGGCCATCGCGAATGATATCATCCATCGTTAACATGACGTTCACTCCTGTGTTCAAATAAAGTACATGCAAATAGTCTACCAAACAATTTTCAAAATGTTAACAGAAGAAAATCGAACACTACTCTATACATTGAAAAACAAGCTATGCATCGCTATAGTAAGAATTGGATAGGGGAGTTCAAGAAGGAAAATAAAGGATTTTTCTTTATATTATAACAACCGTAAAGTTAATCTGTTTTTTATATAACAGATATTTTAAAATGATTAATACAGAGTACAAAAATTGGAACTGTTTAACAAGTTGTTTATGTTGAAAATTTATAATGCGAAGTATTTGACGGAGAAAAACGAATGATGTAAACTCAATATGAGTTTAAAAGTTGTATTAATATTTGTAGAAATAAAATTGATACAGTATAAACTGTTAACAATTGGTAGCATTTGGGTTTAAACTGGTCTTTTCTGTAGGAAATTAATAAATAGCTGGTTTCCAAATTCGCTGCAACCCGTTAGGGATTCTCCAAAAAACATTTATCTTTTAGCAGGTTTTTGGGGCATTCTAACAATGGTAGCTTTTATTTTTAATTAATTTTAAATAGAAAGGAAGATGTGACCAGATGGCTTCAAAAACGCAAAACGCCTCTCAGGATGCAAAAAAGGCATTAGAAGTAGTTGAAGAACAATTTAAAACATTGCAAATTCTTAATGAGGATGGAGAAATTATCAATGAAACTGCCATGCCAGATCTTACGGATGAACAGCTTCAAGAATTAATGCACCGGATGGTCTATACTCGAATTCTTGACCAAAGATCGATTTCTCTAAATCGTCAAGGAAGATTAGGCTTCTACGCGCCAACAGCAGGACAAGAGGCATCGCAACTTGCCAGTCAATTTGCCCTTGAGAAAGAAGATTTTATTTTACCTGGATATCGTGATGTTCCGCAAATAATTTGGCACGGTTTACCATTGCATCAGGCATTTCTTTTCTCCCGCGGTCATTTCCAAGGAAATCAAATTCCGGATGGTGTAAATGTGTTGTCGCCACAAATTATTATTGGCGCACAATATGTACAAACTGCCGGGGTCGCTCTAGGAATGAAAAAAAATGGCTCAAAAGCCGTTGCGGTTACCTATACAGGGGACGGTGGAACTTCACAAGGTGACTTCTATGAAGGAATTAACTTTGCAGGTGCTTTTAAAGCTCCGGCGATTTTTATTGTTCAAAACAACCGTTTTGCCATCTCAACACCTGTAGCAAAACAATCAGCAGCCAAAACCTTGGCGCAAAAAGCCATTGCAGCTGGGATTCCAGGTATTCAAGTGGACGGTATGGATCCATTAGCGGTTTATGCTGCAACACGTGAAGCTCGCGAACGTGCGATTAATGGTGAAGGTCCAACATTAATTGAAACGTTGACCTATCGTTATGGACCACATACGATGTCAGGTGATGACCCTACTCGCTATCGGACTTCAGAGCTTGACAACGAATGGGAAAAGAAAGATCCGCTAGTTCGTTTCCGTAAGTTCCTTGAGAAGAAAGGTCTTTGGAACGAGGAAAAAGAAAATGAAGTAATCGAACAGGCAAAAGAGGAAATTAAGGAGGCAATTAAGAAAGCAGATGCGGCTCCTAAACAAAAGGTTACCGATTTAATTTCCATTATGTTTGAAGAAATGCCTTACACTCTAAAAGAGCAATATGAAATTTATCAAGCAAAGGAGTCGAAGTAAGTCATGGCTCAAATGACAATGATTCAAGCAATTACTGATGCATTAAGGACCGAATTGAAAAATGATCCAAAAACCTTGGTTTATGGAGAAGACGTTGGTGTCAACGGTGGTGTTTTCCGTGCGACAGAAGGGCTTCAAAATGAATTTGGAGAGGATCGTGTATTTGATACCCCGTTAGCGGAATCAGGAATTGGCGGTCTGGCAATCGGGCTTGCTCTGCAAGGTTTCCGTCCGATTCCAGAAATTCAATTTTTTGGTTTTGTATTTGAAGTAATGGATTCAATTGCTGGACAAATGTCTCGTATGCGCTACCGTTCCGGCGGCCACTATCATATGCCAATAACCGTGCGCTCACCATTTGGCGGCGGGGTTCATACCCCTGAGCTTCACTCAGATAGTTTGGAAGGTTTGATGGCCCAAACACCGGGGTTAAAAGTGGTCGTTCCGTCTACGCCATATGATGCAAAAGGGTTATTGCTTGCATCGATTCGTGATAACGATCCAGTCGTTTTTCTTGAGCATTTAAAATTATACCGGGCTTTCCGTCAAGAAGTCCCGGAAGAAGAATATACGATTCCGCTTGGAAAAGCTGATATAAAGCGTGAAGGTACGGATTTGTCGATTATCACATATGGTGCCATGGTTCATGAGTCACTGAAAGCAGCTGAGGAACTTGAAAAAGAAGGATATTCAGTTGAAGTCGTTGATTTAAGAACGATCAGTCCGCTAGACATTGAAACCATTATTGCCTCTGTAGAAAAAACAGGTCGGGCAATGGTTGTTCAAGAAGCACAAAGACAAGCAGGCGTAGCCGCTAATGTTATTGCAGAAATTAATGAACGGGCAATCTTGAGCCTGGAAGCACCTGTATTACGTGTTACAGCTCCAGATACCATTTATCCATTCTCACAAGCAGAATCGGTTTGGTTGCCGAACTTTAAAGATGTAATTGAAACCGCAAAAAAAGTGTTAACATTTTAAATTAGGGGGAAATAGACATAAGATCTGTTTCCCTTGAACGAGCAACTAAAACATTACCTCAAAATACATGAAAAATTAGGAGGGTGAATCGCAGTGTCATTTCAATTTAAACTGCCTGACATCGGTGAAGGTCTGCATGAAGGCGAAATTGTCAAATGGTTTATTAAACCAGGCGATAAAGTAAAAGAAGATGATGTACTTTGTGAAATCCAAAATGATAAATCTGTTGTTGAAATTCCTTCTCCAGTAGAAGGAACGGTTCTTGAAGTACTAGTGGGAGAAGGAACTGTTGCAACTGTGGGACAGGTGCTTGTTACTTTTGATGCCCCAGGGTATGAGGATTTACAATTTAAAGGGGACCATGGGGAAGAAGAAGTAAAACCGGAAGAGGCAGCGCCGCAAGAAGCACCAGCTCCTGAGACAAAGCCTGAGAAATCAGCTGCACAACCGGCACATGCAGCTCCGCAAGCAGAAGTGGATCCTAACCGCCGGATTATTGCCATGCCATCCGTAAGGAAGTATGCTCGTGATAAAGGCGTTGATATCCATTTAGTAGCTGGTACAGGCAATAATGGCCGGATCATGAAGGGCGATATTGATGCATTCTTAAGTGGTGGTCAAAAAGTATCTGAAGCCGCGAATGCTCCTGAGGCAGCGGATGCCGTAACTGCTGATGAAGCGAAATCAGCAGCTGTAATTCCACAAGGACAGTATCCGGAAACGAGAGAAAAATTAAGTGGCATCCGTAAGGCAATCGCCAAAGCAATGGTTCACTCTAAGCATACGGCTCCACACGTTACCTTAATGGACGAAGTAGAGGTTACGAAACTTGTGGCCCATCGTAAAAAATTCAAGGAAGTAGCTGCAGGGAAAGGAATTAAGCTGACATTCCTTCCATATGTCGTAAAGGCTTTAACCAGTGCATTGCGGGAATACCCAGTATTGAATACATCGATTGACGATGAAGCGGGTGAAATCATTCACAAGCATTACTTTAACATCGGAATTGCTGCAGATACAGAACGAGGTTTATTAGTACCGGTGGTCAAGGATGCCGACCGTAAATCTGTATTTTCGATTTCTCAGGAAATTAATGAATTAGCTGATAAAGCCCGCAGTGGTAAATTAGCTCCGGATGAAATGAAGGGCGGCTCTTGTACAATCAGTAATATTGGTTCTGCTGGCGGTCAATGGTTTACTCCGCTTATTAACCATCCAGAAGTTGCTATCTTAGGTATTGGCCGTATTGCTGAAAAACCAATTGTTAAAAATGGTGAAATTGTTGCTGCACCAGTGTTGGCCATTAGCTTGAGCTTTGACCATCGGATGATTGATGGCGCAACAGCACAAAATGCCTTGAATCATATTAAACGTTTATTAAACGACCCAGAACTATTGTTAATGGAGGCGTAAAAAATGGTTGTTGGAGATTTCCCAATTGAAACAGATACTATAGTTATCGGGGCAGGACCTGGAGGGTATGTGGCGGCTATCCGTGCGGCACAGCTTGGACAAAAGGTAACCATTGTAGAAAAGGAATATATTGGCGGCGTTTGTTTAAATGTGGGCTGTATTCCTTCGAAAGCCTTGATTTCCGCAGGACACCGCTACGAAAATGCCCTGCATTCTGAGACATTCGGTATTACTGCTGAAAATGTTAAAGTTGATTTTTCAAAGGTTCAAGCATTTAAAGCCGGTGTCGTAAAAAAATTAACCGGCGGTGTGGAAGGGCTCTTAAAAGGAAATAAAGTGAACATTGTTCGCGGTGAGGCATACTTTATGGATGCAAACACACTTCGGGTAATGGATGAACATTCAGCACAAACCTATACCTTTAAAAATGCCATTATCGCCACGGGTTCTCGTCCAATTGAGCTGCCTACGTTTAAGTATTCAAAACGTGTTCTTAATTCTACCGGTGCGCTTAACTTGGATCATATCCCGGAAAAAATCGTTGTAATTGGCGGCGGTGTAATTGGAATTGAACTTGGTGGTGCCTATGCAAACTTTGGCAGTCAAGTAACTGTTTTAGAAGGTGCCGATGAAATATTAGGTCTTGGTGTATTTGATAAGCAAATGGCCTCCCTTGTAAAGCGGAGTATGAAGAAAAAGGGTGCTGAATTCTATACAAATGCATTAGCTAAAGGTGTAGAAGAAACTGAAGATGGTGTGGTTGTTACTTTTGAAACAAAAGGTGAAGAGAAGAAAATCGAAGCTGAGTACGTATTTGTAATGGTTGGACGCCGTCCAAACACAGATGAAATGGGTCTGGAACAAGCGGGTGTGAAGGTGAATGACCGCGGGCTTATTGAAATCGATAAACAATGCCGTACAAATGTTAGCAATATTTATGCAATTGGCGATGTGGTTCAAGGTCCTCAATTAGCACATAAAGCTTCCTATGAAGCCAAAATAGCTGCTGAGGCGATTTCTGGTCAAGCATCAGAAATTGACTATTTAGGAATTCCAGCTGTTGTCTTCTCTGAACCTGAGTTGGCGTCAGTAGGTTATTCAGAAGCTCAAGCGAAAGAAGAAGGTATTGATGTAAAAGCTGCCAAATTTCCGTTTGCTGCGAATGGACGTGCCCTATCACTTGATAGCAGCGAGGGCTTCTTAAAATTAATTACCCGTAAAGAAGACGGACTAGTCATCGGTGCACAAATCGCCGGTGCTAATGCATCTGATATGATTGCTGAACTTGGTCTGGCCATTGAAGCCGGCATGACTGCGGAAGATCTTGCCATGACGATTCATGCCCACCCAACATTAGGTGAAATTACGATGGAAGCGGCAGAAGTTGCCCTTGGGACACCTATTCATATTGTGAAATAAGATGCAAAAAGGCCCTTTTCGCAAAAGCGCGAAAGGGCTTTTCTTTTTGCAAAAATATTCTTCATTAAAAGAACTAAATTGGAAAATAATACTTAAGGGATTCATATATATTAAAATAATGTGTCTTTTGAGTGGTGATCATTAATGAAGGTGTATGTTGTCATGTTGCTGCAGTTTATCATCTGGAGCGGCTATACATTTATTGAATGGCTGTCTAAGCATGATCAGCTTGTATATAAAGTCATCATGTTTTTTATCTTTTTTTATTTAGCGTTTGTGATTGGCAATAAAGTAACGAATTCCGTACGGAAAACGTTCTTTATTACAACATTCAGCCTGGTTGTATATACTTCCATCCATTATACAATGGCCCTGTTTATCCATTAAAAAAGCTCCTCTTAGGAGCTTTTTATTTTCTCGGGTAAAAGTACATGATTCTGTCATTAAATAAATGAAGTTCTCCTTGGAGCTTTTTCGCAAGGAATTTACAAAATTCATTTGCCTTCCCTTTATCTCCAAAGGTAGATTGTTCAGGCAGCGTCACTTGGATATATGCTTGTTCTATCTCTTCACCAGCTTCAGTTCGTACTGCTTCCGTATCGACACCAATTAAAATAACGTTATAGCGCTCATGCTTGGATTGTAAATAAAACCACTTTCCTTTCCCTTCCTCCGTTTCTTTGATTTCGTAGGGAAAGGCAGCGTTTTCATATTGCCAGTCTAATTGAACGCCTGTTTTTGTTGTAATATTTTTATAGTAATGGAATAGTTCCTTTACCTCTTCAATTGAAATGGATTGTGTTGCAGATGCAGGTACGAGCTTTATATATGCGCTTTCCGCCATCATCAGTCCCCCCATAAGCCGAAATTATACATCTTTTTTATTCTAGCATTGAATTACAGAAGCTACAACCAATTAAAATTATTTGAAATGAATTCCCCACTCCGTCATTCCTTCAGGTTAAGTATTTGCTTTGGCAATGCCTGCACAGATTCAATGACGGTTTCCAATTTTACTTCGATCCGGTAAAATTACTAAGGCCGGAAAGCCAATGAAAACTAGCAGGGTTTATGGTAAAATAAGGGCGTTGTTATAACGTAGAAAGACAACTATTGGAAGGACAATGGCAAAAATCAGCGATAACCAGAGCACTCTATAACGATTCGAGTAAAGGGGGGGAAGGGATGGATGAGATCCCAAGATCAACGAAAGAAAGTATTGTGAAAGAGGAAATAAGGCAATTATACCAACAGGGCTTTATCACTGAAAAAGAGTTTCACCGCTTTATGCAGACCTATCAGCAGTACCGTTTGCAGCGGCTAAAAGAACTTACTCAATTGCGGGATCAAGAGAGACCGATTGTTATCCAAGAACCACAGTCAGTTGATTCATCTAATGAATTAATAGAATCGCCTGCTATAAAAACAGAACAGGCCGTTCCATCAATACAAAAATCTGTTAAAGAGACGAAAGAAAAACAGCCAAAACCTAAGAAGTCGAGTGAACAAATCCGGGAACGAAATATTACTTGGTTATTGAGTATGGGTGTTGTGTTTTTATTGTTCAGTGGTTTAGTGGTCGCGACGACGACATGGGATCAAATGGGAGCCCTGATGAAAGTTCTTACATTACTAGGCGTTTCTTTATTCTTCCTTGGATTAAGTATCATTTCTGATAAATTCTTAAAAATCGATAAAACAGCTTTTGCATTCCTTACGCTGGGAAGTTTATTGCTCCCCATCGGAATATTAGCGATTGGTTATTTCGGCTTATTAGGTTATACTTAACAATTAATGGCGAAGGCAGGTATATCTTGGGGATTATGTGTACATTGATTCCGCTCCCATTATATATGCGAAATGCAATGGCCAACCGATCTAGGTTATTTGTCTGGATTTTCTTTCTCTTCTTATCCTTCTTTGTTGGCTTTATGCTTGCGGCTATTCAAGTGCCGAGAGATCTTTTTTATTTATTTATTATGATCTATAATGCAGGTTTATTATATGTCTATCACCGCTTTCACCGGCAACAGCAATCAAAAATCTTGTTGTTTTTAAAAGAATTACCAGCTTATGCACAATTGAATTTGATAGTCTCTACATTACTAATGCTGGTGATCTTTGAACAAGAACTATTTTATAGCTTTAATGTCTTATTGACAGCGGTTCTCTATATGGCAATGGTATTTGTCTATAATACAAAGGCCTATCAGTTTGTTTTTATTGCCTTGTTTGCATATGTTTCAGTTCACTGAATCCTCTTTTCTTCAGTCTATTGATGTTTTTGTTTATGCCTTATTAGGTGCTGGATATTTAGCCTTTGCCTATATAATGAAAAAGGATACATTTGTCCAGAAGGTATTCCACTATACAGCAGGTATTATTTCTCTTTTTGCTTTTATTTATATCAGTTTTCAAGGCCTGATGATAAGGGAAGACTCAGACTCTTGGACATTGCTGCTGGCTTACTTCATCATTGCCGGAACCTATATTTACCTATCCAATATCACGAATAGACAGGTATTCCGCTGGCTGGCTCCAGTCTTTCTTGTTAGTGTCGGGATACAGCTATGGAATGTAGCTATTGAGCCTTATTTTAGCATAAGTTGGCAATTTTTTATGTTTATCTATGCAGCGTTTCTGTTTTTTATAATTGGTTTCAGGAGACAATGGAAATACATCCAAGCAATTGGAACAAGTACGTATTATGTTAGTGCAGGAGTTATGTTCTTCACGCTGCTTTATGGATTGCTGTTAAAGGAATTTATCGAATTAGCAATAATGCTGGTTTTATTAGGGGTCCTATGTCTGCTTGTATCGACTTCCGCAAAGGTTGTAGAGAAGCAGGCGGCAGAATGGCTGCATGCGATTAGTTGGATTCTGGCTCTTTTTGTGATTTATCCCGAGTTAGCGGAGCGGATTCCAGCTTATCAAGAGAGACTAGATATTCCATTTCATATTGCTGTATCTTCTATTGTTCTATTAGCGGTTTTGCAAGGTTTGGGATCGTGCGAAAAGGCCTGGTTTAGGGAAGGCAGCCTTCTACGTTGGCCAATCCGGGTATTATATCGCTGTTTTAGAAGCGTTATTTTATTACTATAACGATGGGCAGTTGGTTCGATCGTTCATCTTTTTAATTGGCATTGGCTTGGCGTTTTGGCTGGTACAACGCTCTAAGCTGCAGCTGCTATGGAGTCTGGTATCTGCTATCACACTGTTTTTCTATATGTCTTTGTATCATTTCTTTCCAATCGATTCGGTCGAAGGCTATGCGTGGTATATAATGTTTGCCCCTGTCCTCTTATTAGTAGTCGGCTGGTATGGAGGAAAGTATATTAAGGAGTTAAAACCATATTTCTTTTGGCTGGCTCATATTACGCTTGTTGGGGTAATGCTGTTCCTTTGTATTGATTCGATCTCTGATCATTCGATTCATCCAGCTATTATGTTTATTACCCTTACTATTTATCTATATAGTACTTTTGTGAAGAAAAAAGAATGGCAAATTAAGTTGCTTTTATTTGCAGCCATGTCGATGATCCCGTGGCTGATCATGATGCATATTCTCTATTACAATATATTCTCTCAGTTACCAATTCAATATGCAGCGATTATAGCAAGTTTGCTATTCTTTAGTGTATGGTGGTTCGCTCCATCTGTCTGGAAAAAAAGAATGGAATGGTATATGATTCCATTCATTAATGTAAATCTGCTTATAACGGTAACTACCTTATCCATTGAAACGATAGTTGAAATCATCATTCTTATCGCCTGGATGGTATTAAGTTTATATTTACTACATGTTCGGAAATGGTTAGTTTTCAGCTTAGTCCCAGTGATTGCTTCCATTATAATGTGGATTCAGCAAGAATGGATCACAGAAACAGATCAGCTTATGGTTGTGAGTGTGCTTTTCTTCATCCTATTAATAGGGACTGGGAGATACTTGTTTACAAGTCTCTATACGGAATTGGAGAACAAGGTGACAGAAGTCGATTGGTATGCAGTTGGTGCCATCTTCTACGCAGCCTTTGTGTTTATCCTTTCATTGACTGTAGACAATGTTTGGCTGCGGGCTATTCCATTCCTAATGTTCGCATGTTGGTTATATTTACAAATCAATCGTCTCCAAAAAGGCATAGAGAAAAAGATTTATATTACCTTAGCTGGTGTTTCTATATTACCTGCTTACTATTTAGTATTGTCCGAATATCTGGATCTTGTTACTCCACTGTTACATGCCGAACTTCGGGCATTGCCCATTCTAATCTTGTCGATTTTATTGGCCACACGAACATGGAAAGACAAAAAACAAGTTATGAATCACGTCCAAACCGTTATTCTTGTACTCATTACGGTTTATCTCATTCATGATGCGATTCAGAGCGGTACGGTTGGGGATGCACTCATTATTGGGACACTCTCGTTATTGGCTTTCTTATTAGGTATGAAGTTTCAAATTAAATCTTATTTCTTTGTTGGATTGGGAACATTGCTGTTTAATATTATGTATCAAACAAGACCTTACTGGGGGAATATGCCATGGTGGGGCTACCTATTGATTGTTGGTTTGTTGCTGATTGCGATTGCCAGTTATAATGAATGGCAGAAACAACGAAAATCAGAAGGAAAACTTGTGCAGATCATGAAAAAAATAATCGTTCGATTGAAAGAATGGAATTAGTAAGGGACTTGATTGATCTCAGTAGAAAGGCTATGGGAAGATGTCTATAAAAAATTGGAGCTGAAGTGAAGCAAAAAGGGAAGCCGCAGTCCGTCTACTGAAAGCAAGCATAAATATGGATGTAGCTGCGGAATCAACCGGTTTACAGAGGGAACAAATTACCTGAGTTACAACGCGAATTGAATAAATAAAGTCAAAAAATAAAGCCATCATTTACTTGTCTATATCATACGATGGCTTTTCCTATTAACCAGGCAAATCAGCAGCGGCATCTAGGATTTGGCCCATTGTGAAAGACGCACAAGGAAGTTGCTCGGATTGAACGGTATCTTCTCGGCTATAGACGTTCAGAAGCTGATAATCGTGACCTTCTAGTGCATACTGTTCAAGTACTTCGTTTGCAGGGTCAATAATCCAATATTCCGGAATTTGGTATTGGGCATATACTTTCAGCTTATGGAAACGATCTCTTTTAATAGAATACGGTGACAGTATTTCCCCAACTAGGCTAGGAATCCCTTCAATGCCTCGCTTCGTGATTATCTCCATTTGATTGCGGGGTACAATGACGAGATCGGGCTGTCGAACTTCTGTATCCGACAAAATCAAATCAATCGGTGATGCAAAAATGATGTACTCTAGTTGGCAACTTTCCATAAGTGTTGCTAGGATTTTGGTGCTGATCACTTGATGCTTGGGAGTAGGCGCTGGAGACATTAGCTCTAACACGCCATCTGCTATTTCGTACCGTTTGGCATCATCGAGTTGTGCATAATCATCATAGGTGACTGGACCTTCCTTTATGATTGGCTTAGAATCACGAGATTTCATTGAATTCGCCTCCTTGAAATGTTTAGCTATTTTTATTATATCAAACATAAGATTCAGTAGAATAGGAGGCAGCTTTGTTTTTTTGTTAATTATTTGTACAATTTATTGTCATTTTACTAAAAATAAATTATAATAAAATTCTAAATATTCAATGAAACGGAGGGGCCATATGGAATTATTTGATAAGCTCTATGATGAGCATGAAAAGGTGAAAGTAAGATTTATTGGATTTACCACGGAACATACCCGCTATGATTTTGGTATTATTTACACAAATATGTTCTTCGGAAAACCTCTGGTCATCTGTATGCAAACCGGTCGTTCTTCTCTCCTCGATCCTAATGACATTGAAGATATTGAAACCCTTCAGACACTGTTCCACATCAAAGAATGGCAGCAAGCGGCAGATTTAGCTGACTTTTTCAAGACTGCACTTCCGGAACTTCCATTTGTAACCGAATATGAATATGATTAAAAGGGTCATTAAGGCCCTTTTTTTTGCTTAAATTTTTAATTGTGACATACAAATTAGGCTTGAAAATCACAATATGATATATTATTATATTTATAGAGGATGATTAAACGTTTTCATTCTAAAATGAAAAGGGGATAGATACGATGGGTACTCTTGTTTGTCAGACATGTAACTCAACTATTGACCATTTTGAAGATGAAAAGGTAACTGTGCTTTATTCTACATGTAACTCATGCTGTGACCATCATACAGAAGAAGAAATGTAAAATTAACTTTTAAATAAATAAAAACAGGATTCCGAGTTGGAAGCCTGTTATTTTTTTATTTGAATATTTTTAGATTCTTTGATGACATGAATCGTTTTCAGTTCATCGTCTTCAGGTCCCTGAACAGGGAGTCCAGCTTCAAGATTTTTCTTAATATAATAAAGATTTTCCTTCGTAATCATCTCGCCGGGAATCAATATTGGGATTCCTGGTGGGTAAACCATTACAAACTCAGCAATGATTCTTCCTTCAGATTTCTCAAGAGGGACAACCTCAGTCTCAGCGTAAAAGGCATCCCTTGGTGTTAACGCAAGCACCGGAATTTCCGGGAGCAGGACTTCTGCCGGTTCGACTTCTTCAGCGTAATATTTAAATTCATCAGCCAAGTCTTGTAATGCTTTTACTAAAAGATCTCCCTCAGATTCACTATCACCAATCGTAATAATACAAAGAATGTTGTATAAATCAGATAATTCTACCTCAATATTATGTTTTTCCCGAAGCCATTTTTCGACATCATAGCCCGTTAATCCTAAATCTTTCACCGATATAATTAACTTCATTGGATCATAATCGTAGGTTGCTTTTGAACCAAGGATCTCTTCCCCAACACAATATAGACGGTCAATTTCATTAATTCTCTTTCGAATCGAGTTCGCCAATTGAATGGTTTTATCAATTAATAGCGAACCCCTGGTGGCCAATTGCCTTCGGGCAACATCAAGCGAAGCCAGTAGCAAATATGAAGTAGAAGTGGTTGTCAGCATGCTTAGAATGGATTGTACATACTTTACAGAAACAAGGCCTTCCTTCACATTTAAGATGGAGGATTGTGTCATTGAACCGCCTAGCTTATGGACACTGGTCGCTGCCATATCAGCACCGGCCTGCATCGCTGATAACGGGAGGGCATCATGAAAATGAATATGGACGCCATGTGCTTCATCAACCAAAACCGGAACATGATACCCGTGAGCAATTTCAACGATTTTTTTCAAATCTGCTGAAATTCCAAAGTAAGTAGGGTTTATTACTAAAACTGCTTTTGCATCCGGATGCTCTTCTAGTGCTTTTTGGACTGACTCTGTCGTAATTCCATGTGAAATTCCCAGTTCCGGATCTATTTCCGGATGAATGAAGACAGGGATCGCCCCGGAAAAGATGATGGCCGACATGACCGATTTATGAACATTCCTTGGAACAATGATTTTTTCTCCAGGACCACAGACTGCCATCACCATTGTCATAATCGCACCGCTCGTTCCTTGGACAGAAAAAAAGGTATGATCAGCACCAAAGGCCTCTGCCGCTAATTCTTGGGCTTGTTTAATAATTCCCTTTGGGTGATGCAGATCATCCAGCGGACCAATATTAATTAAATCGATGGAAAGGGCATTGTCACCTAAAAATAAGCGAAAGTCAGGATCAATTCCTGCCCCTTTTTTGTGCCCGGGTATATGAAATTGAATAGGATTTTTTTGGGCATGTTCAACTAAACCGTTAAATAACGGTGCTTGGTTTTGTAACAATCGATTTTTACACCTCTTATCTAAAAATACCTTTATTTTAAAAAAACAAATGAATTATAGCATTAAATCTAATCCCTGTCTGTAGTAAATTTTAGTTTCCCAAAAAAACAGGAAAATTACCCGGTTAAAACGAAATAACACATAGTAAACAAATAAGGAGGAGATGCAAATTGAATTGGCAAACGAGAGTAACAGATATCCTGAATATTCAATATCCTATTATTCAAGGAGGACTTGCCTATTTAGCCTATTCGGAACTAGCCGCAGCCGTTTCCAATGCAGGAGGTCTTGGACAAATTACCGCGATGTCGTTGGAAACTCCCGATCAACTAAGAGAGGAAATCAGGAAGGTAAGGCAACTGACAAACCATCCTTTTGGCGTGAACTTTGCCATTGGGCAGCATGGCAGACCGTTTCATAAATTTTTACAAGTTGCTATGGATGAGAACGTTCCTGTCGTTTCGATGACAGGCGGGAATCCCGCCCCTATCTTTGATCAATTAAAAGGAAGTCCTATCAAAACACTTGTCCTTGTTGCCGCAAGAAGGCAGGCAGTGAAAGCGGAAGAGCTTGGGGCCGATGCCGTCATGGTTGTTGGGCAGGAAGGCGGCGGGCATTTAGGACGTGACGACATTGGAACGATGGTGTTAATTCCTCAAGTCGTGGATGCTGTTTCCATCCCAGTTATCGCTTCGGGAGGAATCGGTGATGGCAGAGGACTGATGGCAGCATTGAGCTTAGGGGCTGAAGGGATTGAAATGGGGACAAGGTTTATTGCAACAAAGGAATGTGTCCATGCCAACGAAGTGTACAAAAAGGCGCTTATCGAGGGAACGGAAGCCGGTACCGTCGTAATAAAACGAACCCTTGGTGCTCCAGCAAGAGCAATTGCCAACAGTTGGACTGAAAAAATAATTGAAATTGAAAAAAACAATGGCGGCTATGAGCAGCTAAAAGATCTTATTAGCGGAAAAGCAAACAAACGGTACATATATGACGGGGCGGTTAATGAAGGATTTGCTTGGGCTGGACAGGTAATGGGACTGATAAAAGATATTCCGTCTGTAGCTGAACTGTTTAACAGAATCATCACCGATGCCGAACAAATTCGGACAAAATGGGGAGAATAAAGTATAATTTTGCTTGTGGGAAGGTAATGAAATGGAGTATCAATACCCAATTGATTATAGTTGGACGACTGAAGAAATTATCGATGTAGTGAAATTTTTCGAGGCAATTGAAAAGAGTTATGAAACGGGAATTGAACGTGAAAACGTCATCAAGGCATATCGTCGTTTTAAGGAAATTGTTCCAAGTAAAGCGGAGGAAAAGACGATCTGCGGCGAATTTGAAGAAATAAGTGGATATTCCGCCTACCGAACGATAAAAAAAGCCAAAGAGGCTTCACCAGGTGAAAAAATCAAGATTCAATAATAAGAAACAGCTCCCGAATTAATCATGTTCTGGGAGCTGTTTCTTACCCTTATTAATTCCACGCCTGCTAGCTTCAACATGGTATTATTACCAGAATTAGACCGTTGCCTTTTATTTGTATATCCACGTTAATTACACTTTTTCGACTTCTGGCTTATAGTTCGTTCAATCAACTTTTTGAAGCCTTGATTCTTTTCACTGGGGGTCAAGACGCTTTTTTCTATTTATACGCTAATTTAAATAATGGGATAAGTGCTTCAAACGTATTTCTAACAACATCCAAGAATTCGCTGCCGTTGGTTAAAATCGGGTCACTAGCTGCAATTTGTCGTCCAATAAGAAATTCCGCTTTTTTGACGTCCCGAAAACGTTCAAGTGCCGCTTTTAAGTCGATTTCCTTTATTGATATTGCGTCTTTCTTCATATGATCTTGAGAAACAACGAAGTCATTTGGAACGGTCGTTTTAATCGTTTTTAAGTTCTTCAAAAATGCCTTTGCGATTTCCCCTTTATTCGGTAATTCATAAATGAACGCCAACCAAATGAAAACATGGTCGTCAAACAATCCAACTTGAAAATGAGGGTGTTGTTTATATCCACGTTTATTCCCCGCTATTGCCAACCAAGTATCATTCGGAGGATTTACAGTTCGACGGGCATGTTTTGCTATATGTAAAAACATTTCTTGTCCAAGACTAACGGAAAGTTCGTCCGTTAATACTTGACCGATTTCACGGAACTTCGGTCGAATCCTTTCTTCGATAGCTTCCATTCTTGCATCAAGACCTTCTATGTTAAAGGTGTCGAAATCAGTTTTCGAAAATCCTTGAAATTGCATTTATTTATACTCCTTCATCACGTTTATTTGTTTTATAATGGGGGTAAAAGATAGCAACGGCGGCTTTTAATCAATCATACTTTGGGAACAACCCATATTTTTCGGTGGATTTACGGTTCGTCTGGCAGGCCTGGCAACATGTACAAACATTTCATTCCCTGTTGCGGCAGAAAAGGTTGGGACAAAATACTTCCTAAAATTTTTAACTTTGGACGGATCCTCTTTTTTAAGGCATCCATCCTTGGCTCAAAAAATTTCATTGGGGAAGCCGGTAAATTTCATGCAATGAACCTCCAACATCATTTGTCATCCATTGTAGCATATCCAAAAAAAATTGCAGTAATTTACTGCTTACCCTAGGTTTATGCACATATTTGTTCCAACCTTAAGAAATGGCTCATAATATACAGTAAAAGAAGTATCTAAAAGATAAGATTTCCTTTGAAAGGGGAGGAAAACGTGAAACAATTAATGAATACCTCTTTAAGAAAAGTCAGTGAAAAGGAACGGACAGCGGTATTAAGATTAGAAATGGATTATGAATTAGCCACATTATTTGAAGCGATAGCGGATAAAGACGAAAGGGTCATTAAACTCTGTAAACAAAAGCTTGAAAAAATTCGACAAGAATTATTACGATTAAAAGCCTTTTAACGCATATTCACCTAAGGAGAAGTAAAATAGAATGAAGCGAAAGCGGATAATGATTATGTAAACGAACTCCATTTAAAGAGGGGGAGTTCGTTTATTATTGGGCTTATGGAAAAAGAATATTACTAAAGAGGCTAACAGTTGCCGAAGTTCGTAAGTTTGATTAAGCTTAAGATACATTATTTCGCTGCTCACGTCTCAAACTACATACATTGGTAGAAACGAAAAGGAAAACGTTTATTGGAGGAATATTATGAATTGGGAAGCAATTTATACCGATGCAAAGCAATGGGTGAAAGAGGCAGGGGAAAGGATTCGTTTCTCTTTTCAACAAACATTGACGATTCGGACGAAGTCAAACCCGAATGACTTAGTTACGAATATGGACCAAGAAATCGAACAATTTTTCATCGGTAAAATCAGAGAGGCTTATCCGGAACATAAAATTATGGGAGAAGAAGGGTTTGGCGATCAGTTAGCTGACCTTAACGGAATTGTGTGGATGATCGATCCGATTGATGGGACGATGAATTTTGTCCACCAACAGAGGAATTTTGCTATCTCCCTAGGGGTATACGAAAATGGCTCAGGGAAAATCGGGATTATTTATGATGTTGTCCACGATGAAATGTATCATACCGTCAGGGGACACGGTGCCTATCTCAATGCTCAGTCAATTCCACCTTTAAAGGAAAGAACCATAAAGGAATCGATCATCGCCTTGAATGCAACTTGGTTAATGGAAAATAAACGCATCAATCATCAATTGATTCTTCCATTGGTCCGTGATGCAAGAGGGACAAGATCTTATGGTACTGCAGCACTTGAAATGGTGTATGTGGCGACAGGAAGAGTAGATGCCTACCTTTCGACGCGCTTATCTCCTTGGGATTTTGCCGCCGGAGCTATCCTAGTGGAAGAGCTGGGAGGAGTCGTGACAAATTTACGAGGAGAAAAGCTTAATTTACTTTCAAAAGATTCCCTTTTAGCAGCCAAACCGGGTCTCCATCAAGCGATACTGAAGGACTATTTAAAAAGTGGAAAATGGTAAAAAAAGAAGCCATGTGACGGCTTCTTTTTTCATAATTCTCCGGTTTCCCGCAATTTCCTTTTTGTTTTAAAACCTATTCCCATGATTACCACAACTGCCAGGATGCAGCCGATGGTTCCAATGACGCTTTTTTCGGCAATCGCAATGCCAATCCCGATGATACTTGCTGTAGCCAAAATCGCATAAATGAGTAATGGCCATTTTATTTGCTTCATTTTTTTGCTCCTCATCTTTTTATTCATATTCTACCGAAAAAGTTTTTAGTTTTCCACTACTAATGTGGTATAATGTTTTAGTTGTGCATGAAACTATATTCAAACTGAAGAGTTTTTAATAAATAGGAGTGGAACATTTTGAAAACAAGAGAAGATATACGAAATATTGCGATAATTGCTCACGTTGACCATGGTAAGACTACATTAGTCGACCAATTATTAAAACAGTCTGGTATTTTTCGCTCGAATGAGCACATTGAAGAACGTGCGATGGATTCTAATGATTTGGAAAGAGAGCGCGGGATTACAATTTTAGCAAAAAACACCGCCATTCAATATAAGGATACACGTATTAATATATTAGATACACCGGGGCATGCCGATTTTGGCGGTGAAGTGGAACGGATTATGCGCATGGTAGATGGAGTCTTACTAGTCGTTGACGCCTATGAAGGATGTATGCCGCAAACCCGTTTTGTTCTTAAAAAAGCGTTAGAGCAAAATTTAACACCCATTGTTGTCGTCAACAAAATTGACCGTGACTTTGCTCGCCCTGCTGAAGTAGTCGACGAAGTCATCGATTTATTTATTGAGCTGGATGCTTCTGAGGAACAATTAGAGTTCCCGGTTATTTATGCTTCGGCTATTAACGGGACAGCAAGTCTGGATCCTGAAAAACAAGAGGAAAACATGCAATCATTATATGAAGCGATTATCGAGCATATCCCTGCTCCAATTGATAACCGGGAAGAACCTTTGCAATTCCAGGTTGCTCTGCTTGATTACAATGATTATGTAGGAAGAATTGGCATTGGCCGAGTTTTCCGTGGTACGATGCATGTCGGCCAACAGGTTGCGTTAATGAAGCTTGACGGCTCTGTTAAACAATTTCGGGTAACAAAGATTCTTGGTTTCTTTGGCTTAAAACGTCAAGAGGTACAAGAGGCCAAGGCGGGTGATTTAGTTGCTGTCTCTGGAATGGAAGATATTAACGTGGGAGAAACGGTTTGTCCTATTGAACATCAAGAAGCCTTGCCGATTTTAAGAATCGACGAACCGACACTGCAAATGACCTTTGCTGTGAATAACAGTCCGTTTGCCGGTCGAGAAGGAAAATATTTGACGGCTAGAAAAATCGAAGAGCGACTTCTCGCGCAATTACACACAGATGTCAGCTTAAGAGTTGAAAATACGGACTCTCCAGATGCTTGGATTGTTTCCGGTCGCGGTGAGCTGCACCTTTCAATTTTAATTGAAAATATGCGCCGGGAAGGCTATGAATTACAGGTTTCAAAGCCAGAAGTCATTGTCAAGGAAATTGACGGGCAAGCTTGCGAACCTGTTGAAAGAGTCCAAATTGATGTTCCCGAGGAACATACCGGTTCTGTTATGGAATCGATTGGTGCCCGCAAAGGGGAACTGTTAGATATGATTAATAATGGCAATGGGCAAGTACGATTAATTTTCAATGTTCCTGCCCGTGGTTTAATTGGCTATACGACAGAGTTTTTAACGATGACACGCGGATACGGAATTATTAATCATACGTTTGACAGCTACCAGCCAATATTGTCCGGTCAAGTCGGCGGCCGGCGAAATGGTGTGCTTGTATCAATGGAGTCCGGAAAAGCCTCCACATATGGTATAATGCAGGTAGAAGACCGCGGTACGATTTTCGTTGAACCTGGAACGGAAATCTACGAAGGGATGATTGTAGGTGAAAATACTCGGGAAAATGATATTAGCGTAAATATTACAAAAGTAAAACATGCCACCAATGTTCGTTCTGCAACCAAGGATCAAACAGCTGTCATTAAGAAGCCGCGGATTATGACGTTAGAGGAATCATTAGAGTATTTAAATGAGGATGAATATTGTGAGGTTACACCAAAATCAATTCGTTTAAGGAAGAAAATTTTGGATAAAAATGAACGTGAAAAATTAGCAAGAAAGAAGAAGTATGCTGAAATGAGTTAATTTTATAAGGGGTTGCTTGCTGTGGAAGAGTTAAAGTCCTTCTCCCCAAGTCTGAGATTTTTCATTGAGCTTGTTGCCGGTAATTCTCCTGTAACACAAAGTGATATCGAAATGGGGGTAATATTACAATATTTCTTTATTGTCATTTTATCAGTTATTGTTTATCGATTAGGCTTTGCTAAAAAATTACCCTTATTGAAAAACATCATTATCTATACATGTTTGGTCATAGGCTGTCTGTTGTTGTTGATTTTTTCCTATGGACTGCCAATTGCAGAAGGGTTAGCGGTAGCGGCGGTGATATTAATCATTTATAAAATTCGTCTGCATCAATCGAAAAAACAGCAGACCGAGGCGAAATGACGGGGGTTTTTAAAGACATGAGATCGGTACAGGATTGTATTTATAATTGGCTTACAATTAAGGTGGTTTGTGATGCACGTCCTGATGATACTGCTGCAGGGGAGACGAGAGATCACTTTGAAGAAATGTTAGCATCCGAATATAAAGTGACGAATATCGTGACGACGACGGATGATGATTTTTATTATGTATCTTATGAACAGGGAGAAGAAAGCAAAAAAACGCGTTTTCCCCGTGAATTGATTGAGGTGATGCTCAATCAAATCAATCAAGAGCCGGAAAAGTATGTAAACTATCCAATGGAAGAGTAAAAAAAGCCTCGAGTTCCTTGCAAATAGGGACTGGAGGCTTTTTTACTTAATCACCATTCATCTTTTTCTTGCCTTGTACGATAGAGCCTGAAATTGCCTGAATCTATGCGGGCGTTTGTTTTATCACGAATCCGGTCGTGGCAGTCAGCACACATATATGTATGAATTGGACGGTTGCGAAGCCGCTTGGCAATGATTGATTCATCATCAAGTGCTTCAATTTTATCGCAAATTACGCATTTTACTCGCATAAGAGGCACCTCTTAAAATAATTTCCTACTTGATTACTTTTACTATACCACGTGAAATCCATCATTGGTAACAAATGTGTTTAGATTGATGAAAAAACGTCATAGTAGTAATATGATTATAACTGTTTTATACAGAATGAAGTATACATAAAGGAGTTTACAAAATGGCAAACCAAGTGGAACCAAGGTTAATCAAACCTTTATATGATGTCATGCAAAAAGAAAGATTTGTAACAGTTGCGACAATTGACCATGAAACATCTGGTCCTAATGTCAGTGCCATCTCATGGGTGTTAGCGAAGGATGACAGCACGATTTATTTCGCTGTTGACAATCGTTCAAGGATTATTGAGAATATTAATAAAAATAACAAAATTGTAATTAATTTGATTGCGAATGAGTCAACCTATTCCATTCAAGGCGAAGCCATCCTTAAAGAGGAGAGGCTTAAAGATGTACCGTTAAAACTCGCCTTAGTCAAAGTATCGATAAAGGAAGTTAGAGATGTAATGTTTTATGGTTCGAAAATTACCTCCGAAGTACAATACGACAAGACATACGATAAAAAAGCAGCAGAGCGATTAGACAAACAAGTCATGGAGGCGCTGAAAAAAGCTTAGAAAATCTAAGCTTTTTTCATAGTACCAGATTTTATATCACTTGGCTTCGAGAATTGTCCAGCTCCAGCGCCCTAGCGGCGAGACGCCTTCGCACTCCGCCCTACGATAAGTCAACATCGGTTCGCTTGCGCTCACCGTGTTTCCTTTATCTCAGTTGGAGCGCTCCACAAGGAAGGCTTCGACAGCATTAGCATCGCACGAAGAAAAAGCGGTAGCTTTTTCGAGGAGGCCATACGCCGCTGACCAGGGCGCTTGCGCTTTTCTTATTTTTGATGATTTGATTGTTTTTCTTGCTCTTTTTTTAGTTTTTCTTCCTTCTTATCCGGCAGATTCTTACCCGGCTTTTCTGTTGCCCGTTTCGGATTTGGTGTTATCATGTCACCGGGAACTTCCGGCATTAAGCGTCCGGCTACATCGGCCAGCTCCTCCATAATTCCCTGTACCGGCCTCCCGCTTTTTATATCCGCTTGTATTTCTTTTAATCGCTCGGTTGTATCCGCATCAGCCACCACTACTGCATTGGCACCGTACGGATCTTTCCTCAAACTTTCGGCAACGGAATATTTAATCGAGCCAACCTGCGAGCGGTCTATCTTACGATTTACATCAATTCCAACAATCGCATATCTTCCCAATACTACCGCTGTTGCATCATTCACATTAGGGATACTTGTTGCCAGTTCCACTAACCGTTTCGAAATTTCCTGTCCTGATTTTCGATCTACACTCTCAATATTGCTGTTTTTAACATTTACAGGTGATCGCTGTTCATTTTCTGCAAGCTGTTTATGATTATTGTTACATCCAGCAAGGAATAAACAGACAATCATCACTATTGTGACTCTCTTCAATTATAATCAACCTCCTACATGGTAACTTCACGAATCTATATACCGCTCACATTTATTGTGCGGAATGCCTTCTATCTTTATTCCAATAAACATATATTTTACCAATGTCCTATCTATTAATAGGGTGGTTATTCATGAGTAACAGCCTTACACCATGTGGAGCAGGAGGCGTCGCTTTGAGTAAAATATACGTCTTAGATACAAATGTATTATTACAGGATCCGTATTCCATTTTTTCCTTTGAAGATAATGAAGTGGTTATCCCGGCTGTAGTCCTTGAGGAAGTGGATTCAAAGAAACGATACATGGATGAAATAGGGAGGAATGCAAGACACGTATCAAGATTAATCGATGGTCTCAGGGCTTCCGGAAAACTTCATGAAAAAATCCCGCTTGAAAATGGCGGGACGATTAGAATTGAACTTAATCACCGATCATTTCATGAGCTACAAGACATTTTTGTTGAAAAAACAAATGACAATCGCATCCTTGCGGTTGCAAAGAATTTATCCCTTGAAGAACAAACAAAAGAGAACGGGAAGCCTGTCATCCTTGTGAGTAAGGACGCACTTGTCAGGGTAAAAGCGGATGCAATCGGGCTTTCTTCGGAGGATTTTCTAAACGACCGCGTAGTAGAAATCGACCACATCTACACTGGTTTCTTAGAGGTATACGTTTCTATGGAAAACGTAAAAAAATTTTATGAGAAGGGTGAATTACCATTAGTAGAAATTGCCGGTCACCCCTTCTATCCCCATCAATTTCTGATTATGAAGGACGACCTTGGGAGTTCAGCGTCTGCCATCGGTTTAGTTGATCATGAGGGAAAAAAGGTAAAAAAACTCGCTTTGAATCAAGAACATGTATGGGGCATTCATTCAAGAAATGTACAGCAAACGATGGCAATTGAATTATTATTGCGGAAAGATATTCCGCTTGTTACCTTAATAGGGAAGGCCGGGACCGGAAAAACATTGCTAGCGCTTGCCGCAGGATTAATGCAAACAGAGGATTTCCGCGAATATAAGAAACTGTTAGTGGCAAGACCGATTGTGCCGGTGGGAAAAGATTTAGGATTCCTGCCAGGAGAAAAGCAGGAGAAGTTAAGACCATGGGTACAGCCGATTTATGACAACTTGGAATATCTCTTTAATACGAAAAAGCCAGGTGAACTTGATGCGATTTTAGCGGGAATGGGTTCGATTGAAGTCGAGGCGTTAACGTATATTCGCGGGAGAAGCCTGCCAAAGCAATTTATCATCATTGATGAAGCGCAAAACCTGACAAAGCATGAGGTAAAAACCATCTTAACACGTGTGGGAGAGGGGAGTAAGATTGTCCTAATGGGCGACCCTGAACAAATAGACCACCCATATCTTGATGCTTATAACAATGGTTTAACCTATGTAGTCGAAAAGTTCAAGGACCAAATTATTTCTGGGCATGTGAAGCTGTTAAAAGGAGAAAGGTCAGGATTGGCCAGGCTAGCGGCAGACTTGCTGTAACATGCTCTAAATGAAGAAAAAACGGGTGCCCAATGGCCCCGTTTTAAGTATTTACGAATCGCTATTACTTTACGATAAAGCCGTTCACATGTTTAATTGGATTTTGCTGATTAGCGCCATCTCCAAAATAAACATGGACAGGTCCATCGGCTGTTAATGGTTTACCGTTATCGGAAAATTTTAAGATAAGCCCGTAAGCTTCTTTTAATGGCAGCTCCCTTTCACCGTTATCCGTTTGAATCACAAGAGTGGTAGCCTCTTTTTCGGGTTCGGAGTTTTCGAGAAACGGTTTGAAGAGCATCCCAAAGGTTCCTGTTAATACCTTTTCTTTTTCGAATCTTTTCTCTGTCTTTAATGTAGGCGGAAAGACGGCACCTTCCATGATTTCACGATCCCAATGTTTAGAAACAGCTTTTGTATAGTCGTCTAAAGAATCGTTCGTTTCTTTTTCCTTTGTGAAATAGGTAGTTAAATCAAGCCGACGATCATCAAAAATCCATGTACTTGGATCAAGGGTAATTGTATATTTTACCAACCCTGAAATCGTAATTATATTTTTCATCCTATATACCCCCCCTCATGATAAACCACTATAAGTATAGCCTTTTTTTAAAACAAATGCATAATCCTAGCTGTTTTCTTTAATACCCTCATACTTCTTGCAATTTCCGCCTGTTAACGGTAAAATTTATAGATAAGTTGAATAATCGCTCTGAACTGGGGGGATCAATGTTGGCGTCTGAAATGATCGTGAATCACCATGAAAAAGCATATGCCTTGCTGCAGGCTGATGCTGAGAAAATATTAAAGCTTATTAAAGTGCAAATGGACAATCTCACGATGCCTCAATGCCCTCTTTATGAAGAGGTATTGGATACACAAATGTTCGGCCTATCTAGAGAAATAGACTTTGCTGTTCGATTGGGCTTAATCGATAGTAAAGATGGAAAGGCGATAATCGATACATTGGAACATGAATTATCTGCGCTTCACGATGCGTCCCTAAAGAAATAATGGGGAAACTCAAACAAGACAAGTGATTGTTTGAGTTTTTTATTATAGGATAAAAAAGTTAAATTTTAACTTTGTAAATTGTTTAGCTCCATAAGGAAGGCTTCGGCAGCATCAGCATCGCACGAAGAAAAAGCGATAGCTTTTTCGAGGAGGCGCCATCGACTCAAGGTTACAAGAAGGCTAAAATTAGCCTTCTTGTCTGCTTACCTTGTGCTTGTTGCGATAAGCGGGCGCCTTTCACTTTTTTTGTTCAGAATTTTCAATATTAAAATGTTATAACAAATTGTTTTTTTCAACAGTCTTAGCATTCATTTTCTATTATAATAGAATGGTAAAACCAATAATGAAAATGAGGACGTCTTATATGGGTAAAAAAATATTGAAATCATATGATTATTCGTTAATCATCGCCATTTTTTTATTATGTGCGTTTGGTTTAGTCATGATTTATAGTTCAAGTATGGCCTGGGCTGTTCAAAGGTATGATGTTGCGCCAGATTATTTCTATCAAAAACAAAAGCTATGGCTAGTGGGGTTTCTTGTTATTTTTCTTATGGCTGCAATTATTCCATATAAGATCATGAAATTTACAAACGTTCTGGTAATCATTGTGGCCTGCTCGATTATCACACTGTTAGGCTTGTTTGTATTTGGTGATGTAGCAGGTGGCGCCCAAAGCTGGTATAAAATCGGCTCTTTTAAAGTTCAACCATCCGAGTTTGTAAAGCTTGGTGTCATTGTTTATTTGGCAGCTGTATACGCCAAAAAGCAGACCTATATCAATGAATTTAATAAGGGGGTTCTTCCGCCGCTTGCCTATTTATTTATTGTCTGCTTCTTAATTATCCTGGAGCCTGACTACGGAACTGCCAGTATTATTGCCCTCATTGCCGGGACAATTGTTTTTTGCTCAGGAATGAACTTCAAAAATATTGCAAAGTTACTAATCATGGGGCTTATTGTCCTTTTGCCGCTTGCATTGGTGTTAAAAGGGCATTTTCTATCCGAAAAACGGGCAAGTCGTTTCGCTGTATTGGACAACCCATTTGCCGAGGAATATGTGCAAGGTGCCGGTTTTCATTTGGCCAACTCTTATATTGCGATTGGTTCTGGCGGTATCAATGGTCTGGGACTGGGAAAAAGCATTCAAAAGCTTGGCTATTTGCCGGAATCTCATACAGACTTTATCATGGCTGTTATTGCTGAAGAACTGGGAATATGGGGAGTAGGTTTTGTGATTCTTTTACTCTCTTATATTGTCTTAAGAGGAATCTATATCGGGCTCTCATGTAAGGACCCGTTTGGCAGTCTGCTGGCAATTGGGATTTCAAGCATGATTGGGATTCAATCGTTTATCAATCTTGCCGGGGTATCAGGACTGATCCCGCTAACCGGTGTTACCCTTCCTTTCGTCAGCTATGGGGGCTCATCTTTGTTAATGCTTGCAGCAGCAGCAGGGATCCTTGTGAATGTCTCCATGTTTGTCAAATTTGAAAAAAAATACAAGAACAAACAGGGACAAGCTAAAAAGGGTGGACAGCACCGCGATGGAAAGGTGTATTATCTTTGAGCAAACCGCCAGGACCTGCTTATTGGGTCCTGCGTGTTTTAATTACATATAAAAGAGGTGCGTTCTAGTGACAAGACAAATAAATAAAGTATTAGTTGCTAACAGGGGAGAAATAGCAATCAGGGTTTTTCGTGCCTGTACTGAACTGAATATTCGCACTGTTGCAATATATTCAAAGGAAGATTCCGGCTCTTATCATCGCTATAAGGCAGATGAAGCTTACTTAGTCGGGGAAGGAAAGAAGCCAATTGATGCCTATTTAGATATTGATGGAATCATTGCTATTGCTAAAAAATGCGAGGCAGATGCGATTCATCCCGGTTATGGATTCTTATCTGAAAATATCCATTTTGCCCGCCGTTGTGAAGAGGAAGGAATTATTTTTATTGGACCGACATCTGAACACTTGGACATGTTTGGTGATAAGGTCAAAGCGAGACATCAGGCCGAACGTGCTGGTATCCCCGTTATTCCCGGCAGTGATGGTCCTGTCCAAAGTCTGAATGAGGTGTTAGAATTTACAGATCTGCACGGTTTTCCCATCATCATTAAAGCCTCACTTGGCGGCGGCGGGAGAGGGATGAGAATTGTCAGGAGCCGTGAAGAAGTACAAGAAGCCTTTGCCCGGGCAAAATCAGAAGCAAAAGCGGCCTTCGGCAATGATGAAGTCTATCTGGAAAAATTAATCGAAAAACCGAAGCATATTGAAGTACAAATTATTGGTGATAAATATGGAAATATTGTCCATCTTTATGAGCGGGATTGTTCGGTCCAGCGGCGCCATCAAAAGGTCGTTGAAATTGCTCCAAGTGTCTCCCTTTCAGATGAACTGCGGGAACAAATTTGCGTTGCAGCAGTGAAATTGATGAAAAATGTCGGATACGTGAATGCTGGTACAGTGGAGTTTCTCGTCTCCGGAAATGATTTCTACTTTATCGAGGTGAACCCGCGAATACAGGTTGAACATACTGTGACCGAGATGGTAACAGGGATAGATATCGTTCATACTCAGATTTTCGTTTCTGAGGGGCATGAATTACATGGACCAATCGTGGGAATTCCAGCACAGGAAGAAATTCTATTATATGGATATGCAATTCAATCCAGGGTAACAACAGAAGACCCGTTGAATCAATTTATGCCTGATACAGGAAAAATAATGGCCTATCGCTCAGGCGGAGGTTTTGGTGTTCGTCTAGATGCAGGAAACGGCTTTCAAGGGGCGGTCATTACTCCTTACTATGACTCGTTATTAGTTAAACTTTCAACCTGGGCCTTAACCTTTGAACAGGCTGCAGCAAAAATGGTTCGTAATCTCCAGGAATTCAGAATCAGGGGTATTAAAACAAATATTCCATTTTTAGAAAATGTTGTGAAGCATAAAAAGTTCTTAAGTGGCGAATATGATACTTCATTCATTGATACAACTCCAGAGTTGTTTATTTTCCCGGTGCGAAAAGACCGGGGAACAAAAATGCTAAATTACATTGGAAATGTGACCATTAATGGCTTTCCGGGAATTGAAAAGAAGAAGCGACCGGTGTTTGCCAAGCCAAGAATTCCTGTTTTGCCATATGATTTTCCGACAAAAGAGGGAACAAAACAAATTTTGGATAAGCATGGTGCTGCAGGTCTTGTGGACTGGGTAAAAAATCAAGATCAGGTTTTATTAACCGATACTACTTTCCGGGATGCTCACCAATCATTACTTGCGACCCGAATGCGGACAACCGATTTAGTGCATATTGCCGAGCCGGCTGCGAAACTTTTACCGGAGCTGTTTTCATTTGAAATGTGGGGTGGAGCAACCTTTGATGTTGCCTATCGATTTTTAAAAGAAGATCCATGGGAGCGATTATTAACACTTAGAGAAAAAATTCCTAATGTTTTATTTCAAATGCTGTTGCGCGGTGCGAATGCTGTCGGGTATAAGAACTACCCTGATAATGTCATCCAAGAATTTGTCCACCAGTCCGCATCTGCCGGAATCGATGTTTTCCGGATTTTCGACAGTTTAAACTGGGTTAAAGGGATGGAGACAGCGATTGATGCTGTTAGACAGACGGGAAAGATTGCTGAGGCGGCAATTTGTTATACCGGTGATATTTTGGACCCTGCGAGGACAAAGTATAACCTGGAATATTATAAGAACTTAGCGAAAGAGCTTGAGAATCAAGGTGCACATATTTTGGCCATCAAAGATATGGCAGGTTTATTGAAGCCGGAGGCAGCCTATCAGCTTATTTCAGAGTTAAAGGCGACAATTGACATTCCAATCCACCTTCATACGCATGATACAAGCGGAAATGGGCTCTTTACCTATGCCCGCGCAATTGATGGTGGGGTGGATATTGTCGATACGGCCTTAAGTACGATGGCGGGGTTAACTTCGCAGCCAAGCGCCAATTCATTATATTACGCATTAGAGGGCAGGGATAGAAAACTTGCGGTTCAAGTAGATGCCCTTGAAAGGCTCTCTCATTATTGGGAAGATGTCCGAAAATACTATCAGGATTTTGAAAGTGGTATGATATCACCGCATTCCGAAATTTATCAACATGAAATGCCGGGCGGGCAATATAGCAATCTGCAGCAGCAGGCAAAAGCGGTAGGTTTGGGCGAGCGATGGGATGATGTGAAAGAAATGTATTCCCGGGTAAATCAAATGTTTGGTGATATTGTTAAGGTAACACCTTCATCAAAGGTCGTTGGCGATATGGCGCTTTTCATGGTGCAAAATGATTTATCAGAGGAGGATGTCTTGCAAAAAGGGGACTCACTTGATTTCCCTGATTCAGTTGTTGAGTTATTTGAGGGCTATCTTGGTCAGCCGCATGGAGGCTTCCCGGAAGAGCTGCAAAAGGTCATTCTGAAAGGGAAGAAGCCGCTTGAGGTACGGCCGGGTGAGTTATTGGAGCCTGTGGATTTTGAAAAGCTAAAGGAAGAACTTTATCAAGAACTGGGCAGGCAAGTAACCGCCTTTGATGTTATTTCTTATGCTTTGTATCCAAAGGTTTTTCTAGAATATATGAAAACAGTTGAGCAGTTTGGAAATATTTCCGTTCTTGATACTCCAACCTTCCTTTATGGCATGAGATTAGGGGAAGAAATTGAAGTAGAAATCGAAACGGGGAAGACCCTGATTGTAAAGCTTGTTTCAATCGGACAGCCGCAAGCTGACGGCACAAGGGTTATTTATTTTGAATTAAATGGACAGCCCCGTGAGGTTGTGATAAAAGATGAGAGCATCAAAGCAACGGTCGTATCGAGACAAAAAGGTGATCCGAAAAACGAATCACATATTTCCGCCTCCATGCCTGGTACGGTCATAAAGGTTGTAGTCGAAAGAGGCGAAAAGGTGGAACGCGGCGATCATTTATTGATTACGGAGGCAATGAAGATGGAAACAACTGTCCAAGCACCGTTCTTAGGCGTCGTGAAGGATATTTATGTTGCCAATGGCGACGCAATTCAAACAGGGGATCTAATGATTGAACTAGTTAAGGGTTAAAGGAAAAAAGTTGCCGAATCATCGGCAACTTTTTTAATGGTATCTTTTAGACCTTGATAATAATAGGATGAAATAACTTAAAACACCAAAAAGAAAGGTAATGAACAAGGCATGTAAGAGAGCAATATAAAGGTTCAGCCGGCTGAAAATAATGAAAGCTCCTGCGATGACTTGCAGGGAAACAAGGACAAAAGCAACGATCCAGCCCCAATAGAGAACCTTTTGCTCCTTATAGTGAAGGATCGCCATATAAGTTACATAGGCAATCCAGAGAAACAGAATCCCTGCCGCTGCCCTGTGCCCCATCTGTACCCATTCATATAAATTTCCCGGGAGAGACGGGCTGTCGTTTAAACATAAAGGCCAGTCTCGGCAAATAAGACTTGATTTCGTATGACGAACAAGCGCCCCTGTATAAATGACAAGATAACTATAAATACTAATGGAAACAATATGAAACCCCATTCTCTTGTCAATTAAAAGCTTTTCAGCATCAAACTTTTTATCAATTTCAAATATGAGCAGTGTCAACAAAAAAACAGCTGCAAAAGAGATAAGCGAAATGCCAAAATGCAATGCCAGAACAAAATCAGATTGCCCCCATTTTACGGCAGCCGCCCCGATTAATCCTTGTAAAACTAAAAAGAAAAGCGAGAGAAAGGATAAAAATTTTGTTTCTCTTATATGCCCAATCGCTTTCCATGACCATAAGGAGAGAATGAGAACCATCAACCCTCCTATTCCGGAGACAAGACGATGGGCAAGCTCAATAATTAAATCTGGTGTGATTTCTGAAGGAAGAATTTTCCCGTGACATAATGGCCAAGATCTGCCGCAGCCCATACCGGAATCCGTTTTTGTTACTAAAGCCCCTCCAAGTAAAATGAAAATCATCACAATTGTAGTGGCAACTGCCAGCCATTTCAACGAACGTCGCAAATAATATTCACCTTCTTAACTATAAGTTCAATAATTTGTATTTGGGTAATGTTGACAGTATAATGATGGCAAAGCAAACGAGAAACCCCTATCCATCATATCGAATTATTGGTAAAAAAAACAGAAATAAATAATTTTTATTTTTACCTATTATTATAGTGAAAATAGTTGAAACTTTTGAAGGAGTTTGTTAGAACTATAAGTAGTAACGCTTAATTAGAATCATTCCTTTTTAAAAACTAAAAAAAACAAGCCAATCTTTTCCTTTTTTAGTTAAAGCCATTGCTTTTTATTGGAATATTTTTAAAAAAGGGTAAAAAAACTATTCTCAATCAGGGAAAATCATTTCGTTCACAAATTAGACAAAAATTATTCAAAAAAAGTTCACAAAAATGTTGGAAAGTGTGATTTAATATACAGAGAAAGCGTTATGAAAATCACTTTATTTGTTATGTATTTCATATCTTACTTAAAATAAATACTAAATATTGTATTGATTGCCTGTTGTTTGAGAACATTGGTATAAAGGATTAGGAGGAAAAATGGATGTCCAACTCAAAGGCGGCCACCCAAAGTGGAACAGCAAGTCTGCATGCCGGTACATATAAGACATCGGCATGGAAAGATTTTATGGCCTTGATAAAAATTGGGATTGTAAATTCCAACCTTATTACAACCTTTACGGGTCTATGGCTTGCGTTACATTTTACCGGTCAAAGCTTTTTAGATCATCTCGATATTATTTTTTATACAGTGGCAGGCTCCTCACTCATCATTGCCGGCTCCTGTGTCATCAATAATTATGTAGACCGTGATATTGATCATTTAATGGAAAGAACAAAAACAAGACCAACTGTAACAGGTAAAGTCCTGCCGGCAAGGGTGTTAGGATTAGGTATTTTCTTAATTGGACTGGGAACACTGTTTTTATTATTAACAACTGTAACTGCAACAGTAATTGGACTGCTTGGAGTTTTTAGTTATGTTTTCCTTTATACATTATGGTCGAAACGGCAATTAGTATCTAATACGATTATCGGCAGTTTTTCCGGTGCCGTCCCGCCATTAATTGGCTGGGCAGCAGTAGATGCAAATCTTGATATGATGGCATGGGCATTGTTTGTGCTGATGTTTGCTTGGCAGCCGCCGCACTTCTATGCGCTGGCAATGAGACGGGTGAACGAATATAGAGCTGCAGGAATACCGATGCTTCCGGTAGTGAAAGGTTTTAAAACTACAAAAAGGCATATTGTCCTATGGGTAGCATCACTGTTGCCTATTCCATTTCTGCTTGTTAAATTAGGAATCCCATTTCTAATTCTGGCTACGCTGTTGAATGTAGGCTGGCTTGCATTAGGGATTTATGGATATAGGTTCAAAGATGACATAAAGTGGGCAAAACTAATGTTTGTTTACTCACTGCAATATTTAACGATTATTTTTGTTGCGATGGTTCTTGTTACATTAATCTAGTTTTGCTTTACTTTTCTTTACTGCAGAAAGACCATTTGGTTCATTTGTGGTAAAGAATCACTACATACTTCTTTGACCAAACAAAAAAAGTATTATATAAGCGAAAGAGGGGTTTGATGAAGCTATGAAAAGGCTTGCGAAATGGCGTCTGATTTCGTTATTTGCGATTTTAGCGCTGGTACTCTCCGGTTGTGGTCAACCATATCTATCTGCGCTAAGACCTGCCGGTGAAGTTGCAGACATCCAATATGATTTAATGAAGTTAAGCACTTATATCATGGTTGGAGTCATTATTGTTGTATTAATTATTTTCGTACTCGTTTTTTTCCGTTTCCGGAGAAAAGATGACAAAATTCCAAAGCAAGTGGAAGGAAGTCATTCATTAGAAATTATCTGGACTGTTATTCCGATCCTTTTACTATTAATTTTAGCTGTTCCAACAGTTGCGGCAACATTTAAACTTGCTGATGTAAAAGAAATGGATAAGAAAAATTCAAATGCACTGGTTATTAATGTGCGTTCTCATCTGTATTGGTGGGATTTTGAGTATCCAAAACAAAAGATTGTCACCAGTCAGGATTTGGTCGTACCGACGAATGAAAAGGTATACTTCAATTTGAAGTCGATGGACGTAAAACACTCCTTCTGGATTCCAGCCGTTGGCGGCAAGTTGGATACGAACACAGATAATGTCAATAAATTCTGGTTAAAATTTGATGATAAGCGAGCCAACGAAGCCGGCAATTTGTTCTATGGTAAGTGTGCAGAGCTCTGCGGCCCATCACATGCCTTGATGGATTTCAAAGTAAAAGCGATTAGCCGCGATAAATTCGATGCATGGGTTTCTGCGATGCAAAATGTGAAAAAGCCGCAAAAAGCTCAAACTGATTTGGCTGCCCAAGGGCAAGATATCTTCAATAAGAGCTGTATTGGCTGCCATGCTGTCACACCTGAAAATAAAATGCCGGATACTGCCCGTGTTGCACCGAACTTAACCAACTTTGGTGATAGATCTCGTATCGCAGGTATTTTAGACCATAATAAAAAAGAACTGAAAAATTGGCTTAAAAACCCTGAAACCTATAAACCAGGCAACGAGATGTCAGGTAAGTACGAGAAATTGACGGAAGATCAACTCAATGCCTTGGCTGAATATTTAATGGGCTTGAAGGTTCAGGACTAGTGGGGAAATGGAAAGAAAGGGAGGTTAAATTGTGAGTACCTATGCTCAAAAAAAGGGATTTGGCGCTACAATATGGGACTATCTAACAACCGTTGACCATAAAAAGATTGCCATCCTATACCTTATGGCTGGTGGATTATTTTTCATAATGGGTGGACTTGAGGCGGTATTTATCCGCATCCAGCTTGCAGTGCCAAATAATGATTTTGTTAGTGCTGGTGCCTTTAATGAAATTATCACCATGCACGGAACGACGATGATTTTCCTAGCCGCAATGCCGCTATTATTTGCTTTTATGAATGCGGTGATGCCATTACAAATTGGTGCACGTGACGTTGCGTTCCCATTTGTAAATGCTTTAGGGTTTTGGTTATTCTTTTTCGGGGGGATTTTCTTAAATCTTTCTTGGTTTTTAGGTGGTGCACCTGATGCAGGCTGGACTTCCTATGCATCACTTGCCGTCCATTCAAAAGGACATGGAATTGACTTCTACGTATTAGGGTTACAGATTTCCGGTCTGGGGACATTAATTGGTGGTATCAATTTCCTTGTGACCATTATTAATATGCGGGCACCTGGAATGACCTATATGCGGATGCCGCTGTTTACTTGGACGACATTTGTCGCTTCTGCGATGATTTTATTTGCCTTCCCGCCATTAACAGTCGGTTTAACGTTAATGATGTTTGACCGTTTGTTTGGGGCTAATTTCTTTGAAGTAGCAATGGGGGGAAATACGATAATTTGGGAACATTTATTCTGGATCTTCGGACATCCGGAAGTGTATATCTTAATTCTTCCTGCTTTTGGTATTTTCTCAGAAATCTTTTCAACTTTTTCAAGAAAACGTCTTTTCGGTTATTCATCAATGGTGTTTGCCACAGTGTTAATCGGTTTCCTAGGATTCATGGTATGGGCACACCATATGTTTACAACGGGTTTAGGACCTGTGGCCAATGCTATTTTCGCTGTTGCTACAATGGCAATTGGGGTCCCAACAGGTATTAAAATCTTTAACTGGCTGTTTACGATGTGGGGTGGAAGTGTTAAGTTTACGACTCCAATGTATTATGCGTTTGCCTTTATCCCATCATTTGTTATGGGCGGTGTGACCGGGGTGATGGTGGCAACTGCTGCTGCTGATTATCAGTATCATGATACGTATTTTGTTGTTGCGCATTTCCACTATGTTATTGTCGGTGGTGTTGTTTTAGCACTTCTAGCCGGAACACATTATTGGTGGCCAAAAATGTTTGGTACTATGTTAAATGAAACATTAGGAAAAATTACCTTTTGGTTATTCTTCATTGGTTTTCATTTAACTTTCTTTATCCAGCACTTCTTAGGTCTTTGGGGCATGCCGCGCCGGGTGTTCACGTACCTGCCAGGCCAAGGATTAAATGCAGGAAACTTGATAAGTTCCATTGGTGCTGCTTTTATGTCTGTTGCTGTCTTGATACTGCTGTTTAATATTATAATGACACAGGTGAAAAATGTTAAAGTTGGTAACGATCCTTGGGAAGATGGAAGAACACTTGAATGGTCGATTCCATCACCGCCGCCATTTTATAACTTTAAGCAGCTTCCGCTTGTACGTGGCTTAGATGCTTACTGGCTGGAAAAAATGGCCGGCAAAAAAGGGCTGACACCAGCTGAACCAATAGGCGACATCCATATGCCGAATTCATCTTTTATACCGTTTATGATCTCTTTAGGACTATTTATTGCTGCGTTCGGTGCTATGTACCATGTAGATGATAAGCCATGGGCATTACCGGTATTAATCATAGGGTTAGTCATTACTTTTGGGTCGATGTTAGTGCGTTCAGTGAAAGATGACCATGGATTCCATATTCATAAAGAAGAATTAGTACAAGAGGAAAAGGGGGCTAAGGCATAATGCAAGCTGAAGAAAAATTAACTTATGAAACATGGCCTGCTTCGCCTGAGAGATCCACCCTTGAAGCAAAAAATAAATTTTTAGGTTTTTGGTTATTCTTAGGAGGAGAGACAGTATTATTTGCCTCTCTCTTCGCCACTTATCTGGCGTTGAAAGATAAGGTACCAGATTCATCTCATCATTTGGCAAAGGATATCTTTGAGCTGCCGCTTACATTGACAGCAACGATGTTATTATTAACGAGCTCGCTTACAAGTGTCTACGCTATGTACCATATGAAAAATTTTGCGTTTAAAAAAATGATGGTTTGGCTTAGTATAACGGTTTTACTAGGTTTAGGTTTCTTAGGTCTTGAAATTTATGAATTTAATCATTACGTTCATGAGTTTCACCATACATTTACAAGCAGTGCGTTTGCTTCTGCGTTCTATTCATTAGTCGGATTTCATGGTGCTCACGTTACCTTTGGATTAGGTTGGATATTGGCGTTAATGTTCCGAAACTACAAACGCGGTCTGAACCTTTATAACGCACCAAAATTTTATGTGGCCAGCCTTTATTGGCACTTTATCGACGTTGTTTGGGTATTCATCTTTACGGTAGTATATTTAATGGGGATGGTGGGGTAAAATGACAAATCAACCATTAAGCTCAAGTAACCCAAGAGTGGACCTGGAATATCGCCGCAGGAAAAATGCGGAGGAAATGCGCTATCAAGTTATTTCCTTTACATTGATGATTTTCTTAACATTCGTGGCATTTGGGGTAGTAGCCATCAAAGGATTTACGGCATGGTTTGTCGTGCCATTTATTCTTCTTTTAGCTTGTGTTCAGGTTGTTTTTCAGCTTTTTTATTTCATGCATATGAGTCATAAAGGCCATGAAGCGCCAAGCATGTTCTTGTTTACAGGCGTGTTTTTGGCTATGATTATGGTTTGGGCCTTTATGACAATTATTTGGTGGTAATTTAATGGAAGGAGAATCGGCTGCAATCGATTCTCCTGTTTTGTACTTTAAATTTAAGCGGGTATAATGAATGGTAATGAAGCGAGGTGAGAGTTACGTTGCCGTTAAATATATTTGGATTTAAAGCCCTTTGGAGCCCGTATTTCTTGATGATACTTTTGCTGCTAACTGGTTTATTTTTTCTAATCACGGTTAAGTATCGTACCAAGTTTCAGGATAGTGAACCACTGACCATAAAACAAGCTGTTTTATTTATCACATCCATGGTTATTTTGTATGTTATTAAAGGTTCCCCAATTGACTTAATGGGGCACTTAATGTTCTATGTGCACGGAACAACGATGGTCATTTTAGTATTATTAGTTCCACCATTATTGATCTTAGCTACCCCTCCTTGGCTTTGGAGAAGTATGTTAAGAGTCAAGCCAATAAATGCGGTATTCAATTTGTTGACTAAGCCTGTTATTGCCGTATTAGTATTCAATGGTCTTTTCTCTTTTTATCATATTCCAATCGTCTTTGATCAGATGATGCAAAATCGTTTTTACCAGGGTGGATACTTAATTGTTTTATTTGTTGCAGCTGTTTGCATGTGGTGGTCCTTAATTAGCCCTGTCCCAGAATACCGCCCATTAAGCGGTATTAAAAAAGTAGCATTTTTATTCGTAAATGGTATGTTATTGACACCTGCCTGTGCGATGATTATTTTTGCTGACACACCGCTATATGCCACTTATTCTGACCCTGAAGTTTGGGGAAGGGCCATGAGTTTGTGTGTTGGGTCTGAGACATTTTCTAATTTAAATTTAAGCGGGCCGGAATTGTTTACTTCTATGCCGGTTCTTTATGATCAGCGTCTTGGCGGAGTCGTAATGAAAATCATTCAGGAAATCATCTACGCTGTTGTGTTGGCACAGGTATTTTTTGAATGGTACCGCAAGGATCAGGAAGAATCAGAAAAGGAAGTGAACCAAGTCTTACATCCGTCTCCCGCGAAATAAACTCCCACTCGTTTGGGAGTTTTTTTAATGGTATAGTTTGAAAAAGTTGGGGAACTAAACTAAAATGATTTTAGACTATCTAAAAAGAGAGGATATGAAATGAATTCATTGCCAATATTACCGACGATTAGTACGTCATTTATTGTGTTAAGCGGTCTTACAGTTGCATTAGGATGGTGGCAAATAAAACAGAGAAAAAAAGAAGCTCATAAAAAAACGATGTTATTTGCCGCAGCTTTTGCACTTATTTTCTTTATTATTTATGCAACGAGAACTGTTTTTATTGGAAATACCTCCTTCGGTGGACCAGAAAATATTAAAATTTACTATACTATTTTTTTAATCTTTCATATTGCTTTGGCAACGATAGGAGCAGTATTAGGAATTATGTCCATCTATTCGGGTTACAAAAATAAGCTCTCTTTCCACCGTAAACTTGGTCCGATTACTAGTATTGTCTGGTTTTTCACAGCCATAACAGGAGTGGCGGTATATCTGTTGTTGTACGTCTTTTATAAGGGCGGAGAGACAACCTCAGTATTCAAGGCAATCTTTGGATTTTAAATAATCACTTATGATGGAACAAAAGACGCCTGGAAGTCCAAGCGTCTTTTTGTGTCCTCTATTTGGTGAATTTCTCGATTTCTGCTTTTACTTCCTCAATAATCTTTTTGCATTGGTTTACAAGAGTTGCCGGGAAGTTTTCGTCTTCGCCATACTCAACGCCATGTGGATAATAATGCTTGCCTAATATCGGGGTCATTAATTGAATCGTTGCATGAAAGGTATCCACATCGCCGTCAAGTGCATAGCCTTGGATCCGCAAATAAAAAGTTCCTTCTCTCATTTCAAATTTTCGATCGTACGTAACCCGCTCGTAGTCCCATTGACCGGCGCGAATTAAACCATGATCCTGCATGACTTCATCTAATCGAGTTAAATCAGCTTTAAATTTTTCAATACCGGTATTTTCAAATTTCATTATGAATCCCTCCTAAAAACAGTGCCATTCCCCTAATATGATTATTGGTGATACAGCAAGATTAATTCATTCTAATAATAGATGAAAACGCCTTAACTTGCAATGAATTCATTAGTGAATCATCCATTCTTACTTGGAAAAGGCAAACTGCTAGAGGACCGCTTTATTACCGCATTATAAGTTTTTCACTAAAAGGTACCACTTGCATCTGTTTTTTTATCAGCCATATCTACTTCTATCAGCATGAGAAGTGATATAATTATCTTATCTATACATGATAAATAGAGAGAGTATAGAGAGGATGAGAACCCCTGAGAGCATTATTTAGAATTTTAATTCTTTCGGCTGTATTCTTGACCGTTGGTTTTTACATCAGCCTGAATGAAAAACCTCATAATAAGGTTTTGATAAAGGAAGATCATACGATGGAAATGAATCAGCAACCACGGTCACAGAAGCCTGATTATAAGGAAAATAAAAAAACTGCGACTGAAAGGCCAAAAGAAGGGTTATCCCTTTTAATAGGGAAAAATATATCAAATGTGAAAAAAGTCTTAGGTGACCCGCAGCGAATTGATGAAACTATGTATGGCTACCAATGGTATATATACAATCAGGACGATAAACGTTATTTACAGGTTGGAATTGAAAAAAACCAGGTTGTGACTTTGTTTGCTCTTGGAGAAAACTTGGATGTTGCTCCATTTGAAATTGGTCAGCCAGTCGAAGAAATTTTTAACACGCAGAATATTGATACGAACATCAATATTGATCATAATGGAAATTCTTTCCGATTTGAACTTAATGATACGGATTTGAATCTTCGTCCAGTTGTTCAACTTGGTGATATTTATGTACAGTTATATATCGATAAATTTACAGGGGTCCTTTCAAGTGTACGGTTTCTAAACGCTGAAACCATGATCAAACAGCGGCCCTACGAACTTATTTATAGTGGTCATTTAGTGGAAGCAGATCCACCAAGTGATGAACAGTGGAGGTTAATTGAAGAAGGAACAGAAAAAGAAATATTTGATATTACGAATGTGTTAAGGACTCGATATAAATTGAACCCATTAATCTGGGACGAAAATACAGCTGTTGCTGCTTATCAGCATAGTAAGGATATGGCAGAGAATAACCACTTCTCACAAACGTCCAAAAAATCCGGCAGCCTCACCGATCGTCTTAATAAGGCTAAAGTAACTTATCGAACCGCAGGGGAAAATATTGCAGCCAAATATACGGATGGGCCAGAGGTTGTCGAGGGATGGCTGAATAGTCAGGGCCATCGAGAGTCGCTGTTAAATAAAGAGTATACTCACCTAGGGGTAGGGGTGTATAAGAAATTTTATACACAAAACTTTATTCAGAAAGAAGAGGATTGAGTAATCTAAAAATTCGTTTCACATTTCTGTCTTTTTTTCATATTGTATCGTAGGTATGAATACGGCCAGAGGTGAAAAAAATGACGCAGAAAAAATTACACCCATCCGTTCTAAAGTTTAAAGAATTTGTCAGAAATAATCCGAAAATTATTCAAGAGGTAAGGAAAGGCAATGCAACATGGCAGGAACTATACGAGGATTGGTATTTATTAGGGGAAGATGATAAACGGTGGGAAACGATTGGAACCGAGAGTGAGCTTGAGGCAAAAGCAAGCTCTGAATCAAAAGTCGATTTCATGTCCAATATTATTGGTATGATGAAAAAAATGGACGTCAATCAAATACAAGCCCATCTAAATAACTTAAGCGAGGCAGTCGGAGCGATTCAGGGGATCCTTTCGCAATTTCAAGGGACCAGCGGCTCGTCGACCCCTGTAAATCCTTCTGAGGGACCGAAGAATCCGTTTTCCTTTAGACAAGATTAGCCTAGGAAGTGAGGATTAAATATGCGGAGAGAGGTTTTTGAATATTTGGAACAGCATAATGAATTGAAGCGATTCGTTCGTGAACAGCCGCTTTGGTACCGCAAATTATCGAGAAATCCCTATGACCTGCAAGCCCTTGAAGTTGCATCATTACATTATTATAAAAAAACAATACCGCATCAGGTTGAAAAATTCTCAAATGGAGTACAAATGGCTTCGATGATGTATTCGATGTTCCAATCAATGAAAAATAAAGATTAGCGAAAGGACACATTGATTAAAATGTGCCCTTTTTTCTGCTATTTTATAAAGACTAAAATTCTAAAGGGAGGCGAACAATACAACCATAAGGAGTGATAAAATTGATAAAGACGATATTTTCAATTCTACTAATTGGAAGCCTTGCTGGTTGGCAAAATGAATGGCAAAATCCTAAAACAACTCTTGTTGAGGCTTTTCATCCTGAGATAAAGGAACGTCCTGCGTTATTTGTACAGCATAAAATAAATGGAAGGAATCTTCTTATTGAGTGCATTGTAACGGGAATTACTTTTCGTCAGTCAGATTACACAAAGCAAAAGGTTGGAAAAATGGTTGTCTGGCTAGATGGAAAACGTAATTCTGAGGTTGATACTGCTGCATTTATCATGAAAGGGCTTAAGCCTGGAAGCCATAGGATTAAGCTAGAGGTTGTTAATTTAAACAATGAACCTTATGGTTTGGAAAAAGAGTTTATGGTAAATATCCCTAAGTAAAGTAATCGGATTCTCGCTTTCTCCAATTTTTCATGCTAAAATGATATTGGAGGTGGGCATAAAGTGCTTGCTACGATGGAAAGAGTGCAATTATTAGAATTCGCAGAAGACTTGGCAAAAATGGTTTTGGAGTCGGAAATAGCAGAACAATACGAAGTTTGTTTATATAAAATGAAACATAATCAAGAAACACAAAGAAAGATTCAACGCTTTGTCAAACTAAAGGAGCTTTATGAAGAAGTTCAACGGTTTGGCAAATATCATCCGGATTACAAAAAGGTCATGACCCAAATCCGCGAATCTAAAAGGGAAATGGATTTAGATCCACAAGTTGCGGAATTTAAAGTGGCGGAAAATGACCTGCAAAACCTTTTGGACGAAATCAGCAAAGCGATAGGTGGTGCTGTTTCAAAGCAAATTAAAGTACCAACAGGTAATCCGTTTTTCGATGGTGGTCATGGCTGTGGCAGCGGGGGAAGCTGCGGCTGCGGTTAAGTAAGGAATTGGTATAAAGGAAGTTTGAATGGTAATGATGCTAGACTTAAAGGGGAAACTTGTATGTTTGTACAAAGACAAGGAATCGTGATTTGGCTTTATTCTTTAAAACACGCAAAAACACTTAGACGCTTTGGAAATGTCCATTATGTTTCAAAAAAACTTAAATATGTTGTGTTATATTGTAATCAAGAAGATAGTAAGCAGATAATGGAGAAGTTGAATTCCTTTTCATATGTCAAAAAGGTAGAGCCATCCTACAAGCCTTTCTTAAAAATGGAGTATGAGAATTCAACACCTGATAAAGCAAAGGAATATGATTATAAAATGGGAATTTAAGAAGGTGAGGTACCCCCTCACCTTTTAGTTTGCAGAAAAAAAACCCTGTAAAAATTTACAGGGTCCTTCTATATCCTTCGAAAAGGATAGAAGGCAAAGGGAGAGGAGAAACCGGAGGAAGAACTTATGGGGAAACGTAAGTCTTCTCCGCGGTTGGCAACAACATCCTCGAATTGATGTTGTTACTTACATTATTTCCACAACCAAAAAGCTTATACGTCTTTTAAATAATTTTTCTCTAATTAAATGATTGGGAGACATTATTCATTATTGTCTACTTTTATTGAATTATGATAGGATGTAGAAGGAAATCGAATTGTGAAAAAATGTGGTGATATTCATGAGGGTGGTTTCGGGTATTTATAAGGGGAGACCCCTTAAGGCGGTTCCTGGAATTACAACAAGACCAACGACCGATAAAGTAAAAGAAGCTATCTTTAATATGATTGGACCCTATTTTGATGGCGGTATCGGCCTTGACCTCTTTGCCGGCAGCGGCGGGTTAGGTATTGAAGCACTTAGCAGAGGCCTGGAGAAGGTCATATTTGTTGACAGAGAGGTTAAAGCGATACAAATCATTTACGAGAATATAAAAGCCTGCCGTTTAGAAGACAAGACAGAGGTTTACCGAAATGACGCCGCCCGAGCTATAAAGGCACTAGTTAAGAGGAAAATGAGCTTTGATTATATTTTTTTAGACCCGCCATATAAAAAACAGCAGCTCATTTCATTAATGGAAAAAATGGATTCGCACAATCTCGTCAATGTTAACGCAATAGTTGTCTGTGAGCACAGTGTTGACGTAAAATTACCATCTATAGTAGGTCGGTTGGAACAAATAAAACAAGAACAATATGGTATGATCGCAATAACCATTTATTCAAGAGTCAACAGAGAATAAGGGGGAGTTCATTTGGCTAGCATAGCCGTTTGTCCAGGAAGTTTTGATCCAATTACATATGGTCATTTAGACATTATTCGCAGGGGAGCAAAGGTTTTCGATAAGATATATGTTGTGGTGCTAAATAATTCAGCGAAGAATCCGTTGTTTACAGTTGGGGAACGAATTAATCTAATTAAGGAAGTAACGAAGGAGATTCCTAACGTAGAAGTGGATGAATTTTCAGGACTCCTGGTTGACTATGCGAAAAGTGTCAATGCGACTGCTATTCTAAGAGGTCTGCGAGCAGTCTCCGATTTTGAATATGAAATGCAGATTACTTCAATGAACCGATATTTAAACGACCATGTTGAAACATTTTTTATGATGACTAACAATCAATATTCATTCTTAAGTTCCAGTATAGTGAAAGAAGCAGCGAAGTATAATGGCGACATATCCAAACTGGTTCCGACAGTAGTGGAAAGAGAATTGAAAAGGAAGTTTACTACCTGAAAAGAGCTAGGGACAAATAATCCCTAGTTCTTCTTCTATCTTGGCTTTTTTAAGCGGATCAACAAAATGAATACATACAAGGAAAGCGAGAAAATCGTAAGTAATGGTCCAATTTCGAGCATCTTTTGGTAGACATCATGGAACCATGAGCCGCCTTTAACAAAGTCGATGGCAGGCGCAGTTGAAGGTAGCTCTTTCTGACTTAAGCGCATATAAACCGGGTTCCAAAATAAAAGGGTGAACACACTGGCGAAAATCCCCTGTAATATCCGGGCGACAAAAAACGGCTTAAAGCGAATGTCTGTTTGTGCCAGAATACTTGCCACCTGTGCCTGAACACTTAAACCGCTAAAACCTAAAATAAAGCTGGTGATGATAGCCTGTTGTAACAGCGTAGCATTCTGTACATCACTTGCCAGCTGGCTGCCTAAAGTAATTTCAAATAGTCCGGAAATGAACGGAATGCTCAACATCACCGGAAAACTGAGACTTGCGAGCAGTACCTCAACGATTTTTCCTAAGATGGCTATAATGTGCAAATGATAAAGAATTTTGTTAATGACGGAAAATAAGATAATAAACCCGCCAACCATAAGTAATGTTTGAATGGATGAATGAACGGCATCACCAAGTAGTTTGCCTATCGGTTTATTATCTTTTATTCTTGTTTGATGGAGCATCGAAAGCGCTCCACGAATAGTCATCTTTTGTCCCTTCCCTTTGGATTCTTCAGGAGATTCCTTTCCATAAAACCGCATCACGATTCCTACACAAACATTACCTAAGTAATGAGCCAGTGCCAGTATAATTCCTAAGTTCGCATTTTTAAAAAAGCCAACCGCAACAGCACCGAAAATAAATAACGGGTTAGAAGAATTTGTAAACGAGGCAAGCCTTTCTGCCTCTATTTGGGATAAATGCCCTTCTTGTCGTAATCTGGCTGAAAATTTAGCCCCTGCCGGAAAACCAGAAGCTAGTCCCATTGCCCAAACAAACCCTCCTACACCAGGCACACGAAAAAGCGGTCTCATTAATGGTTCAAGCAGTACCCCAACAAATTTGACAACCCCAAGGCCGATTAACAGCTCAGAGACAATAAGAAACGGCAGCAGAGAAGGAAAGACAACCTTCCACCACATATTAAGCCCATTTTTAGAGGCCTCTAATGACTCTTGTGGGAATACCATAAGCGATATGGCTAATATCGTTGCCGATACTGTTAAAAATAGTGTTTTGAATTTAGAGAAAAACAATCAAGAGTCCTCCCTCCAAGAGGTGGTGAAACTAGAAATTTAAATAAATGGGATGTTAAAATAGGAATAATTCTTTTATTACTTAAAAACCTGTCCCCATAAAAGAAATATACTCATAGAACATTAAAATAGACCATAAGATTGAACGAGATTTCCTAAATTAAGTGTAAAATGCGAGTGGGAGGTTATCGAATGGCGCACCCTAAAATAGGCTTGGCGCTTGGGTCTGGCGGTGCACGTGGGTTTGCTCATTTAGGCGTCATTAAGGTGTTAAAAGATGCGGGAATCCCTATCGATTTAATAGCCGGAAGCAGCATGGGTGCCCTCGTCGCTTGTTTTTACGGGGCGGGTTTAGACTTGGAGCGATTATATACATTTTCAATTGCTTTTAAGAGGAAGTATTTTTTAGATTTCACCGTTCCTAAAATGGGCTTTATTACGGGAAAGAAAGTAAAGGAATTTATTAGGATGTTTACTCATGGGAAAAATATTGAGGAACTTTCAATTCCTATTGCAATTGTTGCAACAGATTTATTAACAGGAGAAAAAGTCATTTTCACTCAAGGGCCCGTAGCTGAAGCTGTTAGGGCGAGCATCTCGATTCCTGGCATTTTTGTTCCGGAAAGATATCAGGGAAGACTCCTTGTCGATGGCGGGGTGACGGATCGGGTCCCGATATCAGTGGCAAAGGACATGGGAGCCGACATTATCATTGCTGTCGATGTTTCAACGGTTAAGCAGGGTGCTGAAATTACTTCCATTTACGATGTTATCATGCAAAGTATCGATATTATGCAAATGGAAATAACCAATAGTCGCGAAAATGCCGCCAATATAATGATCAGGCCGCCTGTTGAGAACTTTAGTTCACAGGCTTTCACAAATATCGAAGAAATTATTAAACTCGGAGAAGACGAAACAAAAAAACATCTTGACCAAATTGCAGTTGAAATTGAACAGTGGAAGGGAAGTACTTAGCTTGCGTAAAAAAATATATGTTGGATCCCTCATCGCCCTTGCCTTTATTTTAATTGGCGGAATGTATTATACTTTGCCTTATTATGTATCGAAGCCTGGAATGGCAAAGGAACTTGCACCAATTATTACGGTTGAAGACGGCTATAAGGAACGAGGGAGTTTTATGTTAACGACCGTTAGAATGGGCAGGGCCAATATTTATTCTTATCTTGAAGCAAAAATGAGGAAATACGAAGAGATTTATCCACTCCATATGATCCTAAATAAACAAGAAACAGAGGAAGAGTACAATGTCAGGCAGCTTCATTTAATGGCAGCATCGAAGTTAAATGCAATTGAGGTAGCCTATCGTAAGGCAGGATTACCGGTCCATTACAAATACAAAGGAATTTATGTCATGCAGGTGTTTCCGGGGATGCCGGCTGATGGAGCCCTTCAAGCTGGTGATCGTATTTTTAAAATAGATGGACAGCAATTTTCCGCTTCGGAAAAGTTTATTGAATATATCGGGCGAAAACGTCCAGGTGATAAGGTAACATTAACCTTTTCCAGAAAAAAACAGGAGAAAACAGTTAGCTTAACACTTGAACCTTTAAAGCAAGACCCGAATAGAGCGGGTATTGGGATTACATTAGTAGATGATAAGGAAATTGACGTTGATCCAGATGTGAAGGTGAAAACAGATGATATTGGCGGACCATCCGCAGGGCTCATGTTTTCATTGGAAATATATAATCAGCTAACGAAAGAAGATATAACAAAGGGATACCAAATTGCCGGAACCGGTACGATTGATGCTGACGGAACTGTTGGACCGATTGGCGGAATAGAACAAAAAATTGTCGCGGCAGATAAGGCTGGCGCTGAAATCTTCCTAGCGCCTAATGAAAAAGGAGCAAAGGACTCCAACTATCGGGCAGCTGTAAAAACCGCCCGCGATATTCATACGAAAATGAAAATAATTCCAATTGATACTTTTGATGAGGCAGTACAGTACTTAGAGAAATTGCCAATCCAAAAATAAGATGAACCCATCTTATTTTTGGATAAATATTGGCGGCTGCTGATATTCCTGATAAAGCATTTGCGTTCTTATTGTTTTCGGGAAGACCATTGCATAAGTCCGAGCAGCTCTAATATCCAGTAATATTTCTTTTTCTTTAAAGGAGGATAACTTTGCTACTAGGGGCAGGCTGAAATGCTTTTTCATCTTATTCAAATATTCTTTTCCTGCCTGCGTCATCCCTAACAGCCTTAGATAGGCAGCTTTTTCGGGCACATTGTTCATTTCCGTTTTCTTTGTATTGGTTAAGGCATGGACGGATAATCTTTGCAGCCTTGTCCATGTATATCTTTTTGTTTTGATTCTTTCCATATATTCCTGAAAGTTGGTTGACTGATGTGCTGCCTCGATTAATCTATTTTCCAGTCCCTCCTCCATTTCGTATACTTCTTTTAATTCCTCAGGAGCGGAAGTGATAAGCTTGTATTGCAGAAGGTCCCAATAATTTCCCCAGCGGTGAAAGCCGCCAAATTGTTGTTTATATTGTTGTAATAATCGGTTCGTTGGCTCTGGTACAAATTGTCCAATCTTTTTTGCTGCTTTTGGTTCCTCTGAAAAAATAGCCTTTCTGATACTTGTGGCACTTGCAATCGTTTCAGAGGTAAAATGCTCATCATGGTAGTCGGCATTTTTCCGTGTAACCGTTAACGGCTCCAGCCTGCTATTTTGGTCGACAATTGCCTTACAATATTGAAAGCCAAGAATATTATTCGGTTTCGCTAAATCCAAAAAATCTTTAGAGCCGGATAGCTGCTGATAGGCAAGTGCTATTGCCTTTGGATAACTCACACCTTTTCCCATATGGTGTTTGATGTTTTCATTAAAAAGCTGTTGCTTTTCCTCTAAAAAGCTAATGGTTCTTAAAAACGCGGATATATCTCCGCTCTCACTGCCGAAACATAAAGACTCACAGCCTGCCGCCTCTAAGAGAGATACCGCCCCGTTAGCAAACGTTGCTGCTTTCTGGACGGCGAAGCAGTACGGCAGCTCGAAAACAAGGTCCACCCCATTTAGTAACGCCATTTGGGTGCGGTACCATTTAGAAACAAGTGCTGGTTCCCCCCGCTGCAGGAAGTTCCCGCTCATTACAGCGATGACCACATCTGCCTTCGCTGCTTCTTTAGATGCCTGCAAATGATAGGCATGCCCATTATGAAAAGGATTATACTCGACGATAAGACCAACAGCTCTCAAGTGTTTTCTCTCCTCGCTTAAAATAATTTTTATTATAACAAAAATTCGGAGAATAAGGCTAATCAATGGAAAATGTTTGTAAATCATATTGCTGGATAAACTATATGGGTAAACATCTTATTCAAGTGTAAAGAAATAATATTGACAAAAATATGATCGAAGGCTATAATTACTTTTGTTGCCTTGGGGTGATTTAATTGAAATGGACGATTAGTCAATTACAAAAACAGCGAAACAAGGAATTTTCGTTTGATGAAATGATTCAGGTTGATGATATCAAACAGGATGATGCAACCATTAGGAAAGTTTCTCCGATGCATATCACCGGCCATGGAGATATCGATTCAACAAAAATAACCTTTCATTTTACAATCGCTGGTTATTTAATCCTTCCTTGTTCTCGTACTTTAGTAGATGTTAAATTTCCAATTAATGTCGAAACAACCGAAACCTTCTTCTTACAGGATGCTAATTATCAGGCTGAAGAGGAAGTTCATCAAGTAAAAGGTGAAGTGGTTGACTTAATGCCAATCATTAGGGAAATTATTTTACTTGAAATACCGATGCAAGTCTTCTGTGAGGATGAACCATCTGAGGATGCTGCACCGCAATCCGGTAAGGATTGGGAGGTTGTCTCTGAAGAAGCGGAATCCCAAAGAATTGATCCTAGACTAGCTGGACTTGCTAAATTTTTTGAAGATGACAATCAAGGAAAAAAGTAAAGAACCATTTTTGGTTTTTTTATGCTCTTTAAGGAGGTGTTTGATATGGCTGTACCTTTTAGAAGGACTTCTAAAACTGCAAAAAGAAAGCGTCGCACTCATTTTAAACTAAATGTTCCAGGTATGGTAGAATGCCCAAACTGTGGGGAAATGAAGCTTGCTCACCGCGTCTGCAAGGCTTGTGGAACATACAAAGGAAAAGAAGTAGTGAATGATTAATAATTACTTTACTTGCAAAAGCACAAGGATTCTTTATGGCCTTGTGCTTTTGTTGTCCTTTTGAAGGGATGGTCATCCGTGAACATGCGAAATAAAGTCTAAAAAAACTAGGGCTTTGTTTAAGTCTATCTTTTCTAGTAGCTGCATATGTATGATAAAAACACTACTAGGAGGGATATTCTCATGTCTCAAACCCGACAAGATGCATGGTCCCAAGACGAGGATTTGTTACTGGCAGAAGTTGTGTTAAGGCATATCCGTGAGGGCGGTACACAGCTCCAGGCTTTTGAGGAAGTGGGAAAGCAGCTTTCACGAACTGCTGCAGCCTGCGGTTTTCGTTGGAACTCATACGTGAGAAAAAAGTATAAGTCTGGTATTGAACTTGCAAAGAAACAACGTAAAGAGATGAAAGTAAAGTCGGTATCAAGTGAAAAAGATGTATTTCCGGAACGGGAACAACCGAAAAGTCCGGCACCCTTATCTGAGGAAGAAAATGAAAATGCCGTCATTTCCTTTCAGGCTGTGATTGATTTTTTAAAAGAGCTGAATCGGAAGGCAGAATCGCAGGCAAGCTTGGAAGATGAACAAAAAAAGTCTATTGAGATTATAAAAGAATTGGAAAAGAAAGCTTGCTATTTGACTGCTGAAAATGAAAGACTCACAAAAAACTTAAAGGCAATTGAAGAGGATTACCGCTCTCTTATCGAAATTATGGAAAGAGCGAGAAAAATGGTTGTTTTTCAGGAAGAGGATCGGCAGCAAAAGGTAAAATTTCAAATGGATAAAAACGGGAACCTGGAAAGAGTAGAAAAATAGTAAAAAGCGGACCATTTGTCCGCTTTTTACTATTTTTCTGTGCCCTGTGCCTTAACGCCCTCTGGGTACCAAACGAGTGGATTTTCCCCGCGATCCCGTTCCATTTCATAGTCTACACTAGTAAAGCCCATCTTTTCCCAAAATCCTCGTGATTGCATTCTCGGGTTTGTCTTGATCGGCAAACCAAAGCTTTTTGCAAATTCAACAAGCTTTCTTCCAAAACCTTTACCTTGGTAATCTGGCAATACTTCAAGTTTCCATAGTTCTAAATAATCCTGCGGCGGGAAGAAATAACGATCGAATTTTGCATCAATTTGATACAAACTCATCCTGGCTACTAGTTTGTCTCCAAAATAAATCCCGTAAAATGGGGATTCACTATCATTATCCACCATATTGGCTTCAAGGTCTTCAAGCATAGAAAGTTCTTGAAGTCCATATTCTTTAAATTCTTTGAATTCTTCTAGTGTTTTAAAGTTAATTTTTAATTTTTCCACTTTTGTACTCATAGTTTCCCCCTCCTCAATTTTTCTGTTTGCATTTTCGTATATATTTTGATTCTGTTGAATACCCATGAAATGAATAAATTTTAATATTATTCAAAATGGATTATCATCATTATATAACAAATTAGCAAAAAATACTTCTAGGAAAGACTGGTAAGCGCTTTCGAATCTTCTGGGAAATCCGATCATTATGTATAAGCTGGCATCCGAATTGATTGTCGATGAAATTGCCGCCCATCTAAATTATAGGATGTTCTCATCGAATGGTTTAGATATTATGATAAAATACAAGTAAAGACTTTCAATTAAATGAGGGATTTCAAATGAAGGTTGGCATCATCGGCGCGGGCTCGATTGGTTTACTATTTGCAGCCTATTTAAGCAGATGTTTCGAAGTAATCATTTATACGAGGACTGAGGAGCAGGCCTCAGAAATTAATAAGTATGGGATTTTACTGAAAAAAGAATCCAACAAAACGATTTCATTTGTGACGGCTTTACCATTTACGGAATGGAGGGGAACGGAGGACCTATCGTTAATCACTGTAAAACAATATCAGCTGGATGATATCATCGGAAAAATAAACAAAATGCCGGTTGCCCCAAAAAATCTTTTATTTTTACAAAATGGGATGGGGCATTTAAAGCAGCTGGAAACTATTTGTGGTCAGAATATTTTTGTTGGTTCCATTGAACATGGAGCACTTCGTGAAAATTCTTATACCGTCAGCCATAATGGTATGGGGATTACAAATGTTGCTGTGTTCAAGGGGAATTATGGACCATTATCTCATTTTGTCTCCTCCGTTCCAAAGGAGTTTCCGATTGTCTTCCGAGATCAATATACGCAAATGCTTCTTAAGAAATTAATGATTAATGCACTTATTAATCCATTGACAGCTATCCTTAAGGTAGAAAATGGGGCTCTACTCGATAATCCCTATTATTTCAAGGCATTAGAAAACCTATTTGGAGAAGCTTCAGCCATTTTGGAATTAGAAAACGATACAGACTACTTCCAGCAGGTGATGGATGTTTGTCGAACAACAGCAAATAATCGTTCCTCGATGCTGAAAGATTTGGAGGCAAATAGACGGACCGAAATAGACGCAATATTAGGTTATATTTTAGCAGAAGCAAAAAAACGAGGTAAAAAGGCTCCGCTTATTGAAACCCTTTATTATTTTATCAAGGGGAAAGAAATCGGCGTTAAGGGGGGATACTAGGATGATCAGTATTCTTTCTACTGTTATTACCTTATTCTTGTCTATACCGATTTTGGGGCTTTTTCTTATTTTTATGGCAGTTAAGCTAATTTCGAAGGATACTCACAGGTCCGTCCATATGGCGCTTGATTGTTCCACGATTTTATTTATTATTTCAGTTCATTTTTTATTAAAAACGATTTGGGGTCATTCGTTTTTAGGGTTCATCCTTCTTGTTATGGTGTTGATTGCGATGGGATTCGTCCTAGTTCATTGGAAACTAAAAGGAGAAATAAATTTCAAAAAAGTAATAAAAGGCTTTTGGCGCTTTAACTTTCTCTTCTTCTTTCTAGCGTATCTTAGTTTAACGCTTTTTGGATTAGTGTTCCGGGCGATTACGTTTACTTTTTCCACTTAAAATGATAGGCAAAGTTTTTTTTCAAAACGGGTGGTGGATGGTATACTTCTAAGGAGAATGAATTTGGGTGACCAGAAAGGAAGTACATGAATGGAGATTATCAATCTCTCAATAGCCGCAGCCAACCGGTTTGCTTCACATTATTTAGCACAATCCGAGAACGTTCGGCCGTTTTTTCATTATAAATTTAATGATTTACATGATGATTTAAAGCGATTAACCGAGTTAGGTGAGCGGTCATTTCCCAGGGAAGAGGTAGCGCGGCATATAGAACAATTTATGGGACACTATCCATCCTCAAATGCGGTAAATAAATCGATTGAAAAGTTAAAAAAACAAAATAGTGTTGTTGTCATTGGCGGGCAGCAAGCTGGTATTTTAACTGGACCGCTTTATTCGATACATAAAGTTATTTCCATCATCAAATTAGCCGAACAAAAGGAAAAGGAGCTGGGAGTTCCTGTTGTTCCTGTATTTTGGATTGCCGGTGAAGATCATGATTTTCAAGAAGTGAATCATGTCTATGTACCTGTGAAAGGAAAAGCGGATAAGTGGATCTATCCGGAAAAAGTATGGCAGAAGAAAATGGTGTCCGATATCCCGATAGATAAAGAAAAGTGTCTTACATGGGTGCAAAATTTAGTTGAGGTGTTGGGTGAAACTGAACATACCAATCAGCTGCTCCAATTTGCCAAGGAACAGATCAAAAGATCGTCCAGTTTTATTGATCTCTTTGCCAATATCATCATGGAGCTGTTTAAACATGATGGATTGCTCATTATTGATTCCGGAAATCCCGATTTTCGCCGCCTGCAAACAGAGTTTTTCATCGAACAAATTGAACACCATGACGCCATTACCTTCTCATTGCTGGAGCAGCAAAAGGAGATTGCAAAAGAAGGCTTCCCTGTAACCATTGAAGCGAGCGAACGATCCGCTAACTTGTTTTTTTATCATAAAAAGCATAATGAGCGAATTTTGCTTGAATATGACCGGGAAATGGAGCGTTTCGTGGGGAAAAGTGGAACGGTTTCTTTTTCAAAACAGGATTTAGTGGAGCTGGTAACCGAAAATCCCACTGTTTTAAGCAATAATGTGGTAACAAGGCCGATCATGCAGGAGTGGCTTTTTCCGACCATCGCTTTTATTGGCGGACCAGGAGAAATTTCTTATTGGGCTGAATTGAAACGGGTCTTTGAGCATTTTCATATTAAAATGCCGCCGATTGTTCCTCGGTTAAATATCACCTTTTTGGACCGATCCATTGAGACCGATTTAAAGGACTTATCAGTAAATCTGTCTCATGCATTACAGTATGGAACAGACGATGCCAGGGAACAATTTTTGGAATCTATCAGAGATAAGGAAATTGCTGAATTGTTCACGGCCTCTAAGGAACTGTTAGTAAAACAATATCGACTTATTGAAGCGAAAACAGTTGAAGTCGATCGCGGCCTCTTGCCGCTGCTAAAGAAGAATGAAGCCTATTTACTAAAGGAAATGGGATTTATGCAAACAAAACTGGAAGAGGCTGTAAAGCTGAAATATGATGTTATTTTTAATAAGTTTCATCGTATCGACCTTGCTCTTAGACCGGATGGTTTTCCTCAAGAAAGGGTTTGGAATATATTTTATTACTTAAATCAATACGGAATCCATTTTATAAGAGACTTAATGACGTTAACCTACACATTTGACGGGACCCATAAAGTCATCAAACTATAGAAAGAACTCTACAAACGGAGTTCTTTCTATTTTTTTTTGTAAAAATTTTAAAACTAAAAAAGAGGATTTTAAAGAAAAAGGGGCGAATAGTTTAAAAATGGGTGGTGCAAAGTGGGGGAATGTGGTACATTTTTAATAGAAAGTGGGGCTAGTGGGTATGTTCATGGGTGAGTACCATCATAACATTGATAATAAAGGCCGTTTGATTGTGCCCTCCAAATTTCGTGATGATCTGGGTGAAATGTTTATCATCACCAGAGGTTTGGATCAGTGTTTGTTTGGTTACCCATTATCAGAGTGGAAGCAAATTGAAGAAAAGTTAAAAGCTTTACCTTTGACAAAAAAAGATGCCCGCGCCTTTACCCGATTCTTCTTTTCAGGGGCAACAGAGAGTGAACTTGATAAACAGGGAAGAATTAATCTTCCGGCACCGCTTTTGCAATATGCAAAATTGGATAAGGAATGTGTGATTTTGGGTGTTTCCAATCGAATCGAAATTTGGAGCAAGCAGATTTGGGAAGAATATTTTTCACAGTCTGAAGATTCTTTTGCTGAAATTGCAGAAAATATGATTGGCTTTGATATATGATGGGAAAGTTATAGGAATATATTTTCTGTGATTGGTGGTACGAACATGTTTGAACATACAACTGTGTTATTAGAAGAAGCTGTTAACGGCTTAAATATTAAGTCAGATGGAATTTATGTCGATTGTACATTAGGCGGGGCAGGACACAGCTCCCATATTCTTTCGAAACTCTCAGCAGGCGGAAAACTGTTCGCGTTTGATCAGGATGAATCAGCCATCGCCTATGCCAGCGAAAAACTATCTCCCTATGGCAACCGATTTGAAATCATTAAAAGAAATTTTCTTCATTTGCAGGAGGAGCTTGAAAGCCGAGGGGTTTTCAAGGTTGACGGAGTCTTGTATGACTTAGGGGTGTCCTCACCACAATTAGACACTCCTGAAAGAGGTTTTAGTTATCATCATGATGCACCACTGGATATGAGAATGGACACAGATGCGCCTTTTTCTGCTTATGATGTGATTAATCATTGGTCATATGAAGACATGGTCCGTATCTTTTTTCGCTATGGCGAGGAGAAGTTCTCAAAGCAAATTGCCAGAAAGATAGAAGCTGCAAGAACAATCAAACCAATTGAAACGACTGGTGAATTAGTGGAGTTGATTAAGGATGCGATTCCGGCGCCTGCGAGAAGGAAGGGCGGTCATCCGGCAAAACGAATTTTTCAAGCGGTAAGAATTGCTGTGAATGATGAATTAGCTGTTTTTGAGCAGTCTCTCAACCAAGCCATTCAATTATTAAAACCCGGTGGAAGAATTTGTGTGATTACTTTTCATTCCTTAGAGGATAGAATTTGTAAAGCCACCTTCAAAAATGCCAGCGCAACTCCGGAATTGCCTCATGGGCTCCCAATTATTCCAGATGCGTACAAGCCTATTTTAAAATTAATCACCCGGAAACCTATACTACCATCAGAAGAAGAATTAGAACAAAACAATCGTGCAAGGTCAGCAAAGCTTCGAATTGGAGAAAAAATATAAGAAAAGCGCAAGCGCCCTGGAGCTGGACAATTCTCAAAGACGAATGATAAAAATTTCAATATAAAAAAACGGAGGGAAATGCGTGAGTAATCTTGCCAGGAAAATCGGACAACAGCAGGTAGACCAAATAATTCAGGAAGAAAAACCATTAAAAATAAAAAAATCCTGGCTGACTCCAGGAGAAAAAATCATTGGAGTGGCATTTGCCGGGATGGTTTGTTTTGGTGCCGTTCACCTTATTTCCAATCAAGCTAAAATATTTGAGATAAATAAAGAAATTCAAACTGTTGAGACAAAGGTTAATGAACAGCAAAAGGTAAATAATGATTTGCATGACCAAGTGAAGGATTTAAGCCAGTATGAACGAATTTATAAAGAGGCTAAAAAGATGGGTCTCGAGTTAAACAATAAAAACGTCAAGGTAGTGCCTGAATAATGAACAAGAAACAGCCATATATAAATGTAGGAGCAGCGATATTGTTTGTCATATTCGGTCTGCTCTTTTTTGTAGTACTCTTTCGTTATTTTTCGATTCAAATCACCGGGGAAGCTGCGGGACAGCCGCTTGCAGCAAAAGCACAGCAGAAGTATAGCCATGAAAATGTTTTGCAAGCATCAAGAGGTGAAATCCTTGACCGAAATGGTGAGATAGTCGCAGAAGATACATCAGCATACAAATTAGTTGCGATCTTAAGTAAAAAGATGACGACGGACCCGAAAAAACCCAGGCATGTGAAAGACCCCGAAAAAACAGCGAGGGAACTGGCAAAGTTTATTGATATGGATGAAACGGAGATTTACCGTAGATTAGCTGACGGGATTAAACACAACATGTTTCAAGTTGAATTCAGCAAGGCTGGAAAAGATATTAGTTACGAGACAAAAGCGAAGATTGAAAAGCTCCATTTGCCGGGAATCGTTTTCCAGCGTGATTCGAAACGTTTCTATCCTAATGGAGTATTCGCTTCCCATTTAGTGGGTTACGTTGATCAAATTGAAAAGGCTGGGAAATATAAAACCGTTGCAAAAATGGGAATTGAAAAGTCGTTCGATAAGCAGCTGACCGGAAAAAATGGCAAGGTCAATTTTGAAAGCGATGTGTGGGGCTTTATCCTGCCGGATAAGAAGCAAAAGGTTACCCCTGCACGAAACGGAAATGATGTGTATTTAACTATCGATAAGAAGATTCAGGCCTTTATGGAAGATGCCTTAGATAAGGTTGCGAAAGAATATCGTCCGAAAAAAATTATTGCGATTGTTGCCGACCCGAAGACAGGGGATATATTAGCAATGGGACAGCGCCCGACATTTGATCCAAAAACAAGGGAAGGAATAAATAAAAGCTGGCATAATGAAGCGATTGAAACTTCCTATGAACCAGGATCGACGATGAAGATATTTACTCTTGCTGCAGCCGTTCAGGAAAAAGTGTTTAATCCAAACGAAACCTATATGTCCGGTTCCTACCGTGTAACGAAAAAAGACCGGGCAATTCATGATCATAACGGTTCAGGCTGGGGCCCGATTACCTTTCTTGAAGGTGTTCAGCGCTCTTCAAATGTGGCATTTGCCAAAATCGCCAAGGAAAAGTTAGGCTTTGATACATTTAGGAAATATTTAACGAAGTTTGGCTTTGATAAACCAACGGGAATCGAACTTCCGGATGAAACAGCTGGGAAAATTCAATTTACCTATCCGATTGAGAAAATTACGACGGCTTACGGGCAAGGAACAGCGATAACACCGATTCAGCAAATCCAAGCCGCAACAGCGATTGCTAACGGCGGTAAAATGCTAAAGCCGCATGTTGTCAAAAAGATTGTGAATCATGATACAGGGAAGACAGTTGAGGAAACCGTACCAGAAGTAGTTTCCACTCCAATTTCTGCAGAAACTGCCAGCAAGGTTCGTGATTATCTTGAAACAGTTGTCACCTCCAAAAAGGGAACGGGCGGCCGCTATAAAATTGATGGCTACCATGTTACCGGGAAAACGGGAACAGCTAATATCCCCGGACCTAATGGCCGATATTTATCGGGGGCAAATAATTATATTTTCTCATTTTTAGGAATGGCTCCAAAAGACGATCCGAAATTAATTGTCTATGTAGCTGTCCAACAGCCGCAGCTAACAGGTTTGGAAGCAGGTCAAGGTGCGATTCCCGTATCGGCAGTTTTTAACCCTGTGATGCAAAATAGTTTACAATATTTAAACATTAAGCCATCCAAGCTTGAAAAGACAGCACATAATAAGTTGGCAAATTATAAAGGAAAGTCAGTTGATGAGGCGATAAAGAGCTTGAAGGCAGAAGGTCTTGACCCAGTCGTACTTGGAAAGGGGACAAATGTGACCGGACAGCTTCCGAAGTCAGGAACGACTGTATTAGAAGGTGAGAAGGTCATTATTCAAACAAACGGTGACTTGACGGCACCGGATATGACGAATTGGTCCCTTAGAGATGTGATGAAGGTAGCTAATTTAACAGGCTTGAAATTGAGTACAAAGGGTAAAGGGTATGTTGTTGGACAAAATATTAAACCTGGGACGCTTCTGACCCGGGGAGATTTCTTAAACGTAAATTTAAAAACCCCTGAACAAAAGTGGGGGGAAGAAACGAATGCTAAACAAAATAATCAAGAAAATAAGAATAAAAAGAGCGAAGCTGTAATCGAAGATTAACCGTTCATCCTGCTGGCAGATAGCAGGATTTTCTTCGTTCTATAAAAAAGGGTACAAGCATATAAATGAACGATACTAAAAAGGAGGATCGTTCATTTATGCGTGTTTCCAATGTAACTGTCCGAAAGCGATTATTGATTGCTTTGATTGTCGGAATTCTTATTTTCCTTGTTATCGATGTCCGGTTGGGCTATGTTCAGTTTTATCTCGGTGATATGTTGACCGCAAGAGCAAAAGATTCGTGGAGCCGTAATATACCATTTGAACCGGAACGGGGACAAATCATTGATCGCAACGGGGAACCATTAGCGACCAATATTAGTTCCCCTACTGTTTGGGTCGTGCCGAGGCAGATAAAGGATCCGGCGGAAACGGCTCGAAAGCTTGCTTCCTCCCTTAATATGTCAAAGGAAAAGGCTTATCGGGAGATTACCCAAAATGAGAGAATCGTTCGGATTAAAGAAGGAAGAAAGATTTCGCATAGTAAGGCGAAAGAAATTAGAGCTCTTGGTCTCGAAGGAGTATATATTGGTGAAGATTCGAAGCGGCATTATCCTCATGGAAGCTATCTTTCTCACGTTCTTGGTTTTACCGGAGTGGACAACCAGGGCCTGATGGGGTTGGAAAAATATTATGACAAAGAGCTCAGCGGGAAACGAGGGTCTGTCAAATTTTACGCCAATGCTAAAGGTGAACGTATGAATGATATGGCAGATGATTATGAGCAACCAACAAAAGGGCTAGATTTAAAGTTAACGATTGATTCGAAGATTCAAACAATCGTTGAAAGGGAACTTGATATTGCGGAGGCGAAATATAATCCTGATGGAATTATCGCCATAGCGATGAATCCAAACAGCGGTGAAATATTAGCGATGTCAAGTAGACCAACATTTGACCCGGCAAAATTTCAAAGTGTATCGCAGGAAGTATATAATCGGAACCTTCCGGTGTGGATGACCTATGAACCGGGCTCGACTTTTAAAATTATCACTTTAGCTGCAGCCTTAGAAGAGGGGAAGGTCAACCTAGAAAAGGAACATTTTCATGATCCAGGCTCTGTTCAAGTGGCTGGTGCCAGATTAAAATGTTGGAAAAGGGGCGGTCACGGTGATCAGACCTTTTTAGAGGTTGTGCAAAATTCCTGTAACCCCGGGTTTGTTGAGTTAGGGGAAAGGCTTGGAAAAGAAAAATTGTTTCAATATATTAAGGGTTTTGGTTTTGGACAGAAAACTGGAATTGATTTGCAAGGTGAAGGAACAGGGATTTTGTTTAATATGGACCGGGTTGGTCCTGTCGAATTGGCCACGACTGCTTTTGGACAAGGTGTTTCAGTAACGCCGATTCAACAGGTGGCTGCCGTGGCGGCAGCGGTTAATGGCGGTACCTTGTATCAGCCATTTATTGCTAAGGAGTTAATCGATCCTGTAACAAAAGAGATTGTTATGCGAAATTCTCCTGTAAAAAAAAGAAAGGTAATCTCTGAGACAACCTCCAAAGAAATTCGCCACGTCCTTGAGAGTGTTGTGGCTCAAGGAACCGGGGGCAAGGCGTTTGTCGATTCATACCGGGTCGGCGGTAAAACCGGAACAGCCCAAAAAGCAAAGGGTGGAAGATATTTAGAAAATGAATTTATTGTCTCATTTATTGGCTTTGCCCCGGCAGATGACCCGCAAATTGTTGTTTATGTAGCAGTAGACAATCCGAAAGGTGTAAGAGCATTCGGGGGTACGATCAGCGCCCCAATTGTCGGTCAAATTATGAACGACGGTTTGACTGCGATGGGGGTAAGCCCTAGGAAGGAGCAAATCGATAAAAAGATAAAGTATCCTGACAAACCTTTACTAAAGCTGCCGGATTTTGTCGGCTTGTCGAAAAAAGAACTTCAGGAGCAGCTCATTAATTTAACTATTGATGCAAGTGGTGAAGGGGATATTGTTGTTAGTCAATCCCCTGAAGCAGGAACGAAAGTAAAAGAAGGATCGAAAATTCGACTTTACTTTGGGAAAGGGGATTAACGAATGGGGAAAAGGGAAGGCAGGATTCATTTTGCCTCCCTTTTTTTATAGACCACAATTTATATCATTCGACTTTAAGAATTGTCCAGCTCCACCGCCATTGCGCTTTTCTTATTACCATAGCAAAAATGATTATTTTCATGTAAAATAAGGTGGAACTTTCGTCAGATGGTTATTCTTCTGACAAAGGCATGCATGAGAGGATATGGTATAAATGAAACTGCAACAGCTGCTTACGTTTTTGCATCCTTTAGTTCCGTTTAAAGGAGAAGATCCGGAAATTACTTCGATTGAAAACGATAATCGAAAGGTGCAAAAAGGGAGCTTATTTATTTGTATTAAGGGGTATACGGTCGATGGTCATGATTTTGCGGTATCAGCCGTTAAAAGGGGTGCTGCGGCAATACTTGCGGAGAAGCCGCTGAACCTTGACGTACCGGTCATAAGAGTGAAAGATACGGCTAGGGCGATGGCAGTACTAGCAGATGCTTTCTACGGACAGCCAACGAGGAAGCTGCGGTTAATTGGCATTACTGGAACGAATGGAAAAACAACTACAAGCCATCTCATTGAAAAAATATTCGCAGATCACGGCGAAAAAACAGGTCTTATTGGTACGATGTATACAAAAATAGCAGATAAAACAATGGAAACAAAAAATACAACTCCGGAAAGCTTGACACTGCAAAAAACCTTTTGGCAAATGATTCAAGAGGGTGTCAGGACATCCGTCATGGAGGTATCTTCACATGCCTTGGATTTAGGAAGAGTTCATGGCTGTGACTTTGATGTCGCTGTGTTTACCAATTTGACCCAAGATCACCTCGATTATCATAAAACAATGGATGAATATAAACGGGCAAAGAGTTTATTGTTTGCTCAGCTTGGCAATTCCTTCAACCAGGATAAACCGAAATTCGCAATTTTAAATGCAGACGATCCAGCTTCAGATATGTTTAGAAGGTCAACTGCTGCACATGTATATACATATGGAATCGATCAAAAGGCGGATATTCAGGCAGTGAATATACAAATGTCTTCATCCGGAACCCATTTTGATATTGTAATTGAAGAAGAAAAATACTCAGTTCAGCTGCAGCTGCTTGGGAAGTTTAGCGTTTATAATGTATTGGCGGCGATATCAGCAGCAATGGTATCCGGAATCTCGATTCATGAAGCCATTGCTTCAATTGAAGCGGTTAAGGGGGTAGCAGGCAGATTCGAACTCGTAAATGCAGGTCAGGATTTTACCGTTATCGTCGATTATGCCCACACGCCAGACAGTCTTGAAAATGTATTAAAAACGATTCAACATTTTGCCAAGAAGAAGGTATTTGTCGTTGTCGGCTGCGGTGGGGACAGGGACCGAACGAAGCGTCCGATTATGGCACAAATTGCTTGCCACTATGCAACCAATCCCATTTTCACCTCTGATAATCCTAGAAGTGAAGATCCTTTTGGTATATTGAAGGAGATGGAAGCAGGGGTGCAGGGCAAAGATTATTTGGTTATTGAAGATCGTAAGGCGGCCATATATGAAGCGATTAATCAGGCGCAGGCCGGTGATGTTGTGTTAATTGCGGGAAAAGGCCATGAAACCTATCAGATTGTTGGCGATGTTGTATATGACTTTGATGACCGGCTTGTAGCCAGGGAAGCAATCGAGGGGAGATAAGAATGTATTTGACATTAAAGGAATTAGCGACGTTATTTCCTGAGAGACAGGGTATAGAGGAAAATATTTTCTTCCATACGGTTTGTGATCGTGCCGATATTTTACAGCCCAAAGGGTTGTTTGTTCCGCTCCATAATCAGTCAGATGAGCTATTGAAGGCGATAGCGAATGGAGCGGTTGCGGCAATATGGGAGCGTGGAAAAAACATACCGTCGTATACGCCAAATCATTTCCCGGTGTTTTTTACGACAGATTTGGCGGCAGCAGTAAGAAAATTACTACAGTTGTATATAAATAATCTAAACGGAGAAACAAATAACAAAATGGAAATCACTAACTTTATCTTTTCAAACAAAAAACTTCTTAATAAAAATAATGAAACATATGATATTGCAGGTATGTTAAAAAAAATTGCTGAAGTTCAAACGGACAGTTCAGAAAGGAGGGAGTAAAATGCTGGAGCAAGTTATTTTTTTCACAATTATCGTCGCATTTCTCATTTCAGTATTACTTTCGCCAGTATTTATTCCCTTCTTACGAAGGTTGAAATTTGGACAAAGCATTCGTGAAGAGGGACCTAAGTCACACCAAAAAAAATCAGGAACACCTACGATGGGCGGGATCATGATTTTATTTTCGATTGTGATTACAACCATTGTGATGACGGGGAAATTTTCTGAACCGACCGTTAAAACGTATTTGCTCCTTCTTGTTACGCTTGGTTTTGGTTTATTAGGGTTTTTAGATGATTTTATTAAAGTGGTTATGAAGCGGAACCTTGGACTAACATCGATGCAAAAGCTATTAGGACAAATTATTATATCCGTTATTTTTTATTTAGTTTATAAACAAAAAGGTTTTTCTACCGATATCAGCATTCCATTTACGGATAGCAGCTTTGATTTAGGCTGGTTTTTCGTATTTTTCGTTATCTTTTGGATGGTTGGTTTTTCCAATGCCGTCAACCTGACGGACGGACTCGATGGACTGCTGTCAGGAACGGCGGCAATTGCCTTTGGAGCGTTTGCTGTTCTTGCCTGGAATCAATCACAAATGGAGATTGCCATCTTTTCTGTTGCAGTTGTTGGTGCCGTCCTAGGGTTTTTAGTCTTTAATGCACATCCGGCTAAGGTTTTTATGGGTGATACCGGGTCGTTGGCACTCGGCGCGGCGATTGCGACGATTGCCATTCTTACGAAGCTTGAATTATTACTGATTATCATTGGCGGCGTTTTTGTAATTGAAACTTTATCTGTTATCCTTCAGGTAGCATCCTTTAAAATGACCGGTAAACGGATATTCCGTATGAGTCCATTACATCACCATTATGAACTTATCGGTTGGTCGGAATGGAGAGTCGTTGTCACTTTTTGGAGTGTTGGGTTAATCCTTGCCATTTTAGGAATCTATATCGAGGTGTGGTTGTAATTGAAGCAGATTGAAGACTATTATCATAAAAAAATTCTTGTACTAGGTTTAGCAAAAAGCGGGGTGACGGCTGCGGCTCTATTACATAAGCTGGGCGCATTTGTTACCGTTAACGATCGAAAGCCTTTTTCAGAAAATCCTGAGGCCCAAGGGCTATTAGAGCAGGGGATTAAGGTTATTTGTGGAGAGCATCCAGTGGAACTTCTTGATGAAGGGTTCGAACTGATTGTTAAAAATCCCGGAATCCCTTATGAAAATCCAATAATCCAAAGTGCAATTGATCAAGGAATTCCAGTGATAACAGAGGTGGAGCTTAGCTTTAAGATATCTGAGGCCCCGTTTATCGGCATAACAGGTACAAACGGAAAAACGACTACGACAACACTTATTTATCAGATGATGAAGGCCGGAAATAAAAGTCCGTTAATTGCCGGTAATATTGGTAAAGTAGCTTCAGGTGTGGCTGAAAAAGCAACAAAGGATGATACAATTGTCATTGAATTGTCTTCCTTTCAACTGATGGGGGTTGAAACCTTCCATCCCAAAATCGCTATTATTACAAATATTTATGAGGCTCATCTGGATTACCATGGTAATAAAATGGCTTATATCAAGGCAAAAGCGAATATTACTAAAAATCAGACGGAAGATGAATTTTTAATTATCAATGCGGAACAAGAAGAAACAAGAGAAATTGCCCGCCATTCTAAGGCAAAGGTAATTCCATTTTCCACAAAAAGGATTTTAGCGGACGGTGCCTATATTCAAGATGGATGGATCTGCTTTCATGATGAAAAGGTGATGGCAATAGAAGATGTTGCGCTTCCCGGGGTCCATAATCTTGAAAATATTTTATCCGCTGTTGCAGCGGTAAAGCTTTCGGGCGTTGAAAACCGGGCAATCGAGGAGGTGCTTAAATCGTTTACCGGTGTCAGGCACCGTCTGCAATTTGTGGTGGAACATGAGGGTAGAAAATTTTATAATGACTCAAAGGCTACCAATATTTTAGCAACGATTAAGGCGCTTGCTGCTTTTGACGGTCCGATTGTCCTGCTGGCAGGGGGGCTGGATCGAGGCAATGAATTTGATGAACTGATTCCCTATTTGAAAAATGTAAACGCAATGATTACATTTGGTCAAACAGCTCCAAAGCTTGAACGGGTAGGACGCATAGCTGGTATAAAAGCGATTGAGCGTGTCGATAATGTTGATGAGGCTGTGCCTGTTGCATTTGCTTACTCGAAGCCAGGTGACGTTATTTTATTATCTCCTGCCTGTGCCAGTTGGGATCAATATAAAACTTTTGAAGTCAGGGGAGACATTTTTATCGAAGCGGTGCATAAGCTTAAATAGGGGCTTGTCCAAGTACTGCTAAGCCCCAAAACTCGTTAGTTGAGGTGTATAGTGGTGCCGACAAAGAGAACAACTCCTGACTTTATATTAATGATTGTCACATTTACATTGCTTGCAGTAGGTCTCATTATGGTGTACAGTGCAAGTGCGATATGGGCCGAATATAAATTTCATGATTCCTTTTTCTTTGCGAAACGGCAGACCCTTTTTGCCGTGGTAGGGATAGTGGCGATGTTTTTTATCATGAACATCAACTACTGGACATGGAGAACATGGGCGAAAACCATCTTAATCGTTTGTTTTGTGCTATTAATTCTCGTGTTAATTCCTGGAATAGGAAATGTCCGAAATGGTTCGCGAAGCTGGATTGGGGTCGGTGCTTTTTCCATTCAGCCTTCTGAATTTATGAAGCTTGCGATGATTGCTTTTCTGGCAAAATATCTTTCTGAACGGCAAAAGCTGATACAATCGTTTAGAAAAGGACTTGTTCCATCCTTAGGGCTTGCCTTTCTCGCCTTCGGGATGATCATGTTACAGCCTGATTTAGGTACCGGTACTGTCATGATTGGGACATGTGTCGTCATGATTTTTATCGCAGGTGCCAAGGTTAGTCATTTTGCTTTTTTGGGATTATTAGGGGTTGCCGGCTTCGTTGGTCTAATTGCTTCCGCTCCATATCGAATAAAGCGGATTACCTCGTTCCTTGATCCTTGGTCAGACCCGCAGGACAGTGGTTTTCAAATTATTCAATCGCTTTTTGCCATTGGCCCCGGCGGCCTGTTTGGGCTTGGGCTGGGGGAGAGCAGGCAAAAGTTTTTTTACCTGCCAGAACCGCAAACCGACTTTATCTTTGCGATTCTTTCAGAAGAACTGGGCTTTATCGGCGGCTCCTTTATCATCCTCTTGTTTAGCTTGCTTTTGTGGCGGGGGATACGCATCGCTTTAGGTGCGCCTGATTTATATGGAAGCTTTCTCGCCGTCGGAATCATTGCAATGGTAGCGATTCAAGTGATGATTAATATTGGCGTTGTCACTGGTCTTATGCCGGTTACCGGGATTACACTGCCGTTTTTAAGCTATGGGGGCTCTTCATTAACATTAATGTTAATGGCCATCGGTGTTCTCCTAAATATTAGCCGCTATTCCAGATATTAAAGGCACCCTGTATATTTGCAGGGTTCTTTTTATTTACGGTACACTTATAATGAAGTTACATTTCAATAACATTATTTTTTATAGGCTTTTTTTAATTGATATTTATAGTAGAATGGTGTTTAGCAACTTAATGAGGTGAAAAAATGAAGATAGCAGTAAGCGGCGGGGGAACTGGAGGACATATTTATCCTGCTCTCGCATTAATGAGGGAAATTCAAAAAGTTAATAAACATGCGGATTTTCTATACATAGGTACGCAAAATGGGTTAGAAAGTAAACTTGTACCACGTGAAAATATTCCGTTTAAATCCATTCATATTACCGGCTTTAAAAGAAAGCTATCATTTGAGAATATTAAAACGATTTTTCGCTTCCTAAAAGGGGTGAAGGACAGTAAGAAATTTTTGAAAGAATTTCAACCGGACATTGTGATTGGGACCGGTGGTTATGTCTGCGGGCCTGTCGTATACGCGGCCGCTAAGCTCCGTATTCCTACCATCATCCATGAACAAAATAGTGTTCCTGGTCTTACAAATAAGTTCTTGAGCCGCTATGTCAACAAGATTGCCATTTGCTTTGAAGATGCCAAGGAGTTTTTCCCACCGGAAAAAACTGTTTTTACCGGTAATCCCCGTGCCTCTGAGGTAATCGGCAACGACGGGATCAAGGGAAGACTGTCTGCTGGACTTAGTGCAACCAAACCGATTGTTCTCATCTTTGGCGGCAGTCGTGGTGCCAGACCGATCAATGAGGCCGTGGTTAAAGCTTTACCGGAATTAGTGGGTAAGCCCTATCAGGTTCTTTATGTGACCGGTGAGGTTCATTATGAGGATGTCAAAAAGGAAGCAGAGCTTGTGGGGAATCCTGACAATGTAGTTATTAAACCGTTTATTCATAATATGCCAGAGGTTCTCGCCGGTGTGGATTTAGTTGTTTCACGGGCAGGAGCAACGACACTTGCTGAGATTACTTCACTCGGTATTCCCAGCATTTTAATTCCCAGCCCTTATGTCACCAATAATCACCAAGAAAAAAATGCCCGTTCCCTTAGTGATCACGGGGCAGCAAAGATATTGTTAGAGAAAGACTTAACCAGTAATACGCTTGTCAGTCAGATTGATCGAATTATGTTAGATCAACAAGTGATTGCAGAAATGAAACGTAAGGCTAGGGAAATGGGTGTTCCAGATGCTGCTTCCAAGCTTTATAAAGTGATGGAACAACTTATGAGAGTAAATCAAAAGTAGCCCAATTTCATTTCTTGCATAAATTAAACATTATACGACGGATGAATGAAAGTAAGGGTGATATAGATGGATGAAATCAAAAGTGAGCTGCAAGCTTTAAATATCGGGGAAGTAAAGCCTAATGAACCACTTGCCCGACATACCACAATCAAAATTGGCGGTCCTGCGGATTTGTTTATTGAACCATCGTCAATTGAAAACTTACAAAAGGTCATGATGGTCATTCAAAAACACCGATTAAAATGGCGGTCAATAGGCCGGGGCTCCAATCTCCTCGTTTCTGATAAAGGAATCGAAGGGGCTGTCATTAAGCTTGGTCGGGGAATGGATCACCTTAAGATAGATGAAACAGAAATTACGGTCGGTGGAGGCCATTCACTTGTAAGCTTGTCAACATTAATAAGCAGGAAGGGGCTTTCAGGACTGGAATTTGCCAGCGGCATTCCCGGGTCTGTAGGCGGGGCTGTCTATATGAATGCCGGAGCCCATGGCTCAGATATTAGTAAAGTATTAACAAAGGCCCATATTTTATTTAATGACGGCTCGATGGAATGGCTTACTAATGAAGAAATGGAGTTCTCCTACAGGACTTCGATTCTCCAGAAAAAACGTCCAGGTATTGTGGTTGAGGCAGTGTTTCAGCTAACAGCTGGTGATCGAGCCGAAATAGTAGCTTTAATGCAAAAAAATAAAGAGTACCGAAAAGTAACGCAGCCATGGAATTTTCCCTGTGCAGGAAGTATTTTCCGTAACCCGCTGCCCAATTATGCCGGAAAGCTAATTGAAGAAGCCGGCTTAAAAGGCTACAAAATCGGTGGAGCAGAAATTTCCCAAATGCATGGAAATTTCATTGTGAATGATGGGAATGCCACAGCCAGCGATGTCCTTGCATTAATCCAGCATGTCAAATATACAATATTCAAATTATATCAAATAAAAATGGAAACAGAGGTTGAAATAATAGGAAGATAGGAAATAGAATTAGTCTCACGGATGACCAATTTTATGTTATAATTACTGGTAATATAATTGGTCGTACCTCGAAAGAAAATCCATAACGGCATGATTCATCGTGCCGTTGTTTTCTCTTTTAAGAACTGCTCTTACCATAAAAGGCGGACAAGCTTTTTTAGCAGTAATCATGTGCTACCACTTTGTAGGTGGAGGAATTTTAAATGGACAAAGGGAAAATTGTTGCGCTCGAAGACCGCATCCCCAAACTTAAGGAACAAAGACGTCGAAGGGCTAACAAACGGCTTGTATTATTATTATTATTGTTTTTTACCATGATTGCCATCATTGCCTATATACAATCTCCTCTTAGCAGGGTAAAGTCGATTATGGTCGAGGGAAATGAAGTATATTCTGATAAGGAAATTATCCGCACAAGCGGTCTGACAAATAATACGAATATTTGGAAAGTAAAACAGAAGGATATTGCCGTAAAATTAAAGAAGCTCTCCGAAGTAAAAAGTACAGCGGTTAACATTCACTGGCCAAACACCATTGTGATTAAAGTAAAGGAACATAAGAGAATGGCTTACCTTAAGCAGGAGCAATATTATTTTCCTGTCATGGATAACGGTAAGGTACTTAAAAATAAAAAAACTGAAATCATTCCGACAACTTCGCCGATTCTTTTCGAATTTAAAGAAGGGGCGGCCCTAAAGGAAATGATTAAAAGCTTAGAAATTCTTCCTAAGGAAATTGTAAATTCCATTTCTGAAATCCATTATACTCCAACAAAAACAGACTCTTATCATATTTCCTTATTTATGAATGAAGGCTTCGAGGTTAGTGCAACGTTAAGAAATTTTGCCCAAAAGATGGTACACTATCCTTCTATCATAAGCCAATTAGATCCCAATAAAAAAGGAATTATAGACTTAGAAGTCGGTTCATATTTTAAGACTTTTGAAGAAGAAGCGGAGGAAAAAAAGGTTGAATAGGATAAAGGTTAAGGGTCACCATTATTTATTATCCCTTGTCGGCCTATTCCTCGGGTTTATTATTGCCCTTTCCTATCATTTGACACAAATTGAGAATGAAAAGCCAAAAATGACAGATAAGCAGTATGAACAAACCTTGGCATTGCGAAATCAATTGATTGATCAGGAGAAAGCAAATCGAATGCTTCAAATGGAGTTAAAACAAAAACAGGATAAGGTTCAAAAGAATGAGAAGGAGCTTGCAAAAGAAGCGCGGATTTTTTCAAGCTTAGTCGAAGATACCGAAAAATATCGCTTGTTCCTGGGTAAGGTAAAGGTTAAAGGGAAAGGAGTAAAAGTTACCCTTTCGGATGGGGCTTATGACCCAAAGGAAGATAATGTTAACCATTATCTGGTTCATGAACATCATGTATTTAAGGTGGTTAATGAACTCTACATATCGGGTGCTGCAGCAGTGGCCGTGAATGGAACCAGACTGACAAGCCATTCTTATATTGTGTGTAACGGACCTGTTATTACGGTTGATGGTGTCCCGTACCCTGCTCCATTTGTGATTACAGCCATTGGTGATCCGGAGGTTCTTGCTTCTTCCTTAAATCTAACAGGTGGGGTGAAGGACCAGCTGGTAAATGATGATATTATTTTTAAATTGGAAAAGGCAGACAATATTATTTTTGATCCAATTTTAGGTGGTTAATCTATAGTGGACAAGAAAAAGTTGAATTTTAATTTTACATTCATTACGTTGGTTATTGGTTTTATGATTGCAATCCAATTTCAAACAATAAAAAAACCAGCCGAGCGGGATACGAGAGATATTTGGCAGTTACGCGAGGCTTTACTAAAAGAAAAGGAACTTCAAAGTAATTTGCTAACGGAAATTCGCTCGACGGAAGTAAAGCTGGCAGCATATGAATCAAAACGAAAGAAAAGTAAGGAACAGGCTTTGGCGGATACTTTAGAAGAATTAAAGGCGGAAGCGGGTTTAACGGAGGTAACCGGTCCGGGGATTATACTCAGACTTGAGCCTGTTGTTGAAGATATGAAACCAGGGAAGCCGCTGGCACATGTAGTTTCACCCGAGCTGCTTCAAAGGTTAGTAAACGAATTGAATATGTATGAAGCCAAATATATAGCTATTGATGGTCAAAGAATCATTAACACAACCGTCATCAGAGACATTAATACTGATACAAAAATTGATGGACATACGATAAAACGTCTCCCGGTTGAGGTGAAAGTAGTTGTAAATGATCAAAACAAGGCTGAAAAGCTGTATAACCGAATGAAAGTATCAAAGGCAAGGGATGAATTTTTTATTGAGAGCTTCAGGCTCACAATCAGTAAGCCAAATCCGAATATAACTGTTCCTGCTTATGATAAACCTATACGGGTTCAGTACTTGGAGCCGGTTAAAGAAGGGGGCACTTCCTAATGTGGCTGCCGTTTATAGGGTTAATTACCGGAATTGCTCTCGGACTATTAACGGGGATTCGAATCCCTGAAGAATATTCCAATTATTTGTCGATAGCGGTATTGGCAGCATTTGATACATTATTTGGTGGGATTAGGGCATATTTACAAAATATTTATGATGAAAAAGTATTTGTTTCAGGTTTCTTTTTTAATATAATACTAGCTGCAAGTTTAGCTTTTCTCGGTGTTCATCTTGGTGTAGACTTGTATTTAGCAGCAGTATTTGCATTTGGCGTTCGATTGTTTCAAAATATTGCCGTTATTCGGCGAATCCTATTGACTAAATGGACTGCACGCAAAGAAAGAATAGAAAAAAGTTGAAAATTTTTAAAGGGAATCATTCAGTTGTGACGAATAATTTTATAAGATGTGAATATGAAAACCGTAATTAAACTAAGGAATTGTTGTTCGACTGAAAGGAAATCTAAAGGAGGTGCCAGAGAATGAACAGCAATGAAATATACGTTAGTCTTGACATCGGTACATCCAGTGTAAAGGTAATCATTGGTGAAATGGTCAATGACTCAGGAAAAGGATCATTAAATATAATAGGTGTTGGAAATGTAAAATCTGAAGGCTTACGAAAAGGGTCGATCGTCGACATGGACGATACCGTTCATTCGATTAAACGGGCGATAGAGCAGGCAGAAAGAATGGTAGGTTTAGAGATTAACGAGGTTGTTGTAGGAATTCCTGGTCACAGTATTGCCCTTCAGCCATGTCATGGAATTGTTGCTGTTTCCGGGCATAATCGCGAAATAACCAATGAAGATGTGACTCGGGTTATTGAAGCAGCGTACGCTGGTTCCATCCCACCGGAAAGAGTCAATATGGGGGTTATCCAAAGACAATTTATATTGGATGGAAAAGATGAAATCAACGACCCTCGCGGAATGATTGGTGTTCGTTTGGAGATGGATGGTACACTTGTGACCGGCTCTAATTCTATTCTTGCCAATATCATCCGTTGTGTCGAACGTGCCGGTCTTAACTTTTCAGATATTATTCTTCAGCCGCTAGCCGCAGGAGATTATGCACTTTCTAAGGATGAAAAAAATCTTGGTGTTGCTCTTATCGATATCGGAGGAGGCTCGACATCGATTGCTGTTTATGAAGAAGGCTATTTAAAAGCGACAAGTGTGATACCGGTAGGCGGAGATTTGCTTACAAACGACCTGTCAAAGGTTTTACACACTTCTACTGAAGATGCAGAAAATATCAAAGTGAAATATGGACATGCCTTCTATGACCATGCTTCTGAAGATGAGTATTTTAGTGTTCCCATTATTGGAAGTGATCAGCACCAACAATTTAATCAACTATTTGTATCAGAAATTTTAGAAGCAAGAATGGAAGAAATATTTGAACTGGTCGCTAAAGAGTTAAAACTTCTTGGTGTGAATGAACTGCCGGGCGGTTTCGTATTAACTGGTGGAACTGCCAACATGCAGGGCGTATTGGAGCTTGCTCAAGATATGTTTAAAAATCCAGTCCGTATTGCCAGGCCGGACTATATCGGTGTAAGGGAACCTCAATATACAACTGCGGTTGGTTTAATTAAATATGCATACAAGAATGCCAGATTACCAGGTAATACTCCCAGCTCTCAGGGCTCCGTTTCTGAACCTGCCGAAAAGAAATTACCTAAACAACCAAAAGCTAAAGTAGAAAAATATCCGGAAGAAAGAATGTCATCAAAAGTAAAGAAATTCCTTAGTTCATTTTTTGAATAAGAGGAGTGGAAAAGCAATATCGACGAATTAGGAGGATTTTTCATGTTAGAATTTGATACGAATCTAGATTCTCTTGCCACAATAAAAGTAATTGGAGTAGGCGGCGGGGGCAATAACGCAGTTAATCGCATGATTGAACATGGCGTTCAAGGTGTTGAATTCATTGCTGTAAATACGGATGCCCAGGCATTAAATCTTTCAAAAGCGGAAGTGAAAATGCAAATTGGGGCAAAGATTACCCGTGGTCTTGGGGCTGGTGCCAATCCAGAGGTTGGCAAAAAAGCAGCAGAGGAAAGTAAGGAACAGATTGAGGAGGCATTACGGGGTGCCGACATGGTCTTTGTCACAGCCGGTATGGGCGGCGGAACTGGGACCGGTGCAGCCCCGGTTATTGCTCAAATTGCTCGTAATTTAGGTGCCTTAACAGTTGGGATTGTAACACGTCCATTTACTTTTGAAGGAAAAAAACGGGCTAATCAGGCTTCCGGTGGAATTGGCGCGATGAAAGAAGCTGTCGATACGCTGATTGTAATTCCAAATGACCGTCTATTAGAGATTGTTGATAAGAGTACACCGATGCTTGAAGCATTCAGAGAGGCAGATAATGTACTACGTCAAGGGGTGCAGGGGATTTCCGAATTAATCGCGGTTCCAGGCCTAATCAACCTTGACTTTGCTGATGTAAAAACGATTATGTCAAATAAAGGCTCGGCCTTGATGGGTATTGGGATGGCATCAGGCGAAAACCGGGCAACCGAGGCAGCTAAGAAAGCGATTAGTTCACCATTACTTGAAACCTCCATTGATGGAGCACAAGGAGTATTGATGAATATTTCAGGAGGCGCTAATTTAAGCCTGTACGAAGTTCAGGAAGCTGCTGATATTGTTGCTTCCGCCTCAGACCAAGAGGTAAATATGATTTTTGGATCGGTCATCAATGAAGACCTAAAGGATGAAATTATCGTAACCGTTATTGCAACAGGATTTAGTGAAGAAGCGATCCAGCCAAAACAGTCACGTCCAGCATTTGGACAAGGGAAGGCACCGGTTAGCAATCTCAAGCGGGAGCAGAAGCGTGAAGAGGTGCCGCCGCAAGAACCGACTCGTCATAACAACAGCCATACATTCCAAGAAGAAACTTTGGATATTCCTACTTTCCTGCGAAATAGAAATCGCAGAAGATAATTTAATAAGATTCCAAAAGGCATGGTCTTTTATTAGACCATGCCTTTTTGAGTCTTATCGGAATTTATATCATACGACATTGAGAATTGTCGCTGACCAGGGCGCTTGCGCTTTTCTAACAGTATCAGAATTTATATCATTCGACTTTGAGAATTGTCTAGCTCCAGGCGCCAGCGGCTCGTCTTGTGCTTGTCGCCGCTAGGCGGGCGCCTTGCGCTTTTCTTATTTGACAAATTCCTCTATCAATAGTGGAAGTTTTTGATTGTTTCCTTACAGAAAGTGACACACTTCCGCGATACAAGTAGGTTATACTTCTTCTTATACAGAATAATAGAAAATTTGCAGCATAAAGAGGAAGTAACTAAGGAGGATGCTTCTTGATTGTTTATCTGGATGTTATCTGGATGCTAAATTTATTATTTGATAGTCTTCTTCTTTATTTGACAGCCATTTTTCTAAAAAGAAAAATCCGGTTGTGGCGGTTAGCAGCTGGCGGTTTTGTTGGGTCACTCATTATTTTATTTTCGTTTACACCATTAAATGTCTATTCGAGCCATCCCATTGCTAAATTGTTTTGCTCATTGTTAATGGTGCTGGTCACTTTTGGTTATAAACGCTTTTCATTCTTCGTCAAGGCACTAATGACACTTTATGTTTCGACGTTCTTAATTGGTGGAGCATTAATCGGGGCCCACTATTTTTCACAATACGATGCAAAGCTCACGGAGCAGCTTCTTCTATCAAGTGTGAAGGGGTTTGGTGATCCGATTAGCTGGTTGTTTGTCGTGATTGGCTTTCCTATTGCCTGGCATTTTTCAAGAAAGAATATCGACAGCATGGAAATGACAAAAATTCAATATGACCAAATCGTCGACGTACGAGTGGAGATTGAAAATGATACGTTTACAATTAAAGGCCTCATCGATAGCGGAAATCAGCTTTATGACCCATTATCAAGGCTTCCGGTAATGTTTGTTTCGATTAGCCATCAATTGGAAACATTTCCGGAGCCGGTACGAAAAATAGCTGCTGATCCTGACTCCATCTTGATGGGAAGCGATGAACTACCTGGTGAATGGCAAGCAAGATTAAGGATTGTTCCCTATAGTGTGGTTGGACAAGAGCATCAACTGATAGCGGCAATAAGACCTGATAACATTATCATCGAACATAACGGTGCTGTGTATGTATCCACAAAGGGGCTTATTTCATTTACGATGCAGAAGCTCTCAAAAGACGATGCGTTTCAATGTATTGTTCATCCAAAAATGCTGACGGGCCAAAGGCAGCACGGGGAAAATGAGAAAGTGAGTTAATATACTATACTATACTAAAGAAATGCAAATTTTAGAAGGGGGAGCACAAATGATAAAGTGGAAAATTCGCTTATCCTACTATTGGTATAAAATTTTAATAAAATTAGGGCTCAAAACAGATGAAGTCTTTTACATCGGTGGAAGCGAAGCATTGCCGCCTCCTTTAAGCAAAGATGAGGAAGAACTGCTATTAAAAAAACTACCTAGTGGCGATAAGGCGGCAAGGTCGATATTAATCGAGCGAAATCTCCGGCTCGTTGTCTATATCGCCCGCAAATTTGAAAATACCGGAATCAATATTGAGGATCTAATCAGCATTGGAACCATTGGCTTAATTAAGGCGGTCAACACTTTTAATCCGGAAAAGAAAATAAAACTGGCTACATATGCGTCGAGATGTATTGAAAATGAAATTCTGATGTATTTACGGCGAAATAATAAAATTAGGTCAGAAGTTTCCTTCGATGAACCGCTAAACATTGATTGGGATGGGAATGAGTTACTATTATCCGATGTGTTAGGAACTGACGATGATATTATTACGAAGGACTTGGAAGCAAATGTTGACCGAAAGCTGTTAAAGAAGGCTTTACATCAGCTTACAGACCGGGAAAAGCAAATTATGGAGCTCCGTTTCGGCTTAACAAATGGAGGAGAGGAAAAAACACAAAAAGATGTAGCCGATATGTTAGGAATATCGCAATCCTATATCTCAAGGCTTGAAAAAAGGATCATTAAAAGATTAAGGAAGGAATTCAATAAAATGGTATAAAAAAGAAAAAATTTTCCGCTATATGAACCTTATTATTGCGTGTTTTTACTCTATTTTTCATTCAATATGCATCTGTCCTTATGGTGGGACAGGTGCATATTTTTCCTTTTCAAGGAGATACTGTTTTTTGTACAGCAGCTCCTGTGAGGAGGGAACAGATTGACTCGAAATAAAGTTGAAATTTGCGGTGTAGACACATCAAAACTTCCAGTATTGAAAAACGAAGAAATGAGAGTACTCTTCAAGCAAATGCAAGAGGGCGATTTAACTGCTCGTGAAAAGCTTGTCAACGGTAATTTACGCCTCGTCTTAAGCGTGATTCAAAGGTTTAATAACCGAGGTGAATTTGTTGATGATCTATTTCAGGTTGGCTGTATTGGACTGATGAAATCGATTGATAACTTTGATTTAGGGCAAAACGTAAAGTTTTCCACTTATGCGGTCCCGATGATTATTGGCGAAATACGGCGCTACTTACGCGATAATAACCCGATTCGCGTCTCCCGCAGTTTGAGGGATATTGCCTATAAGGCACTTCAAGTAAGGGAACGATTAATGAGTGAAACATCAAGGGAACCAACAGCAGAGGAAATCGCCAAGGTTTTAGAAGTACCGCATGAAGAAATTGTCTTTGCTTTAGATGCAATCCAGGATCCGGTCTCTCTTTTCGAGCCGATTTACAATGATGGCGGCGATCCCATCTTTGTCATGGATCAATTAAGTGATGAGAAGAATAAAGATATCCATTGGATTGAAGAGATTGCATTAAAAGAAGGCATGAGAAGATTAAATGAGCGTGAAAAATTAATTTTACGAAAACGATTCTTTCAAGGTAAAACGCAAATGGAGGTTGCCGATGAAATTGGCATCTCCCAGGCACAGGTTTCACGCTTGGAAAAAGCAGCCATTAAACAAATGAATAAAAATATCCAAAGTTAAAGCTGCCATTAGGGCAGCTTTTTCAATGATAAATTCCTTTGTACATTCATATATTTATTTATAGTATGGTAATTAGGAGTGGTGAACGTGGTGAAGATATCAGAATTTCAAATAAAAGATGTTGTGAATGTTTCTGATGGCAAAAGGCTTGGCCATATTGGCGATATTGAGATTAATCTAACCACAGGAAAAATTGAAGCCGTGGTCATTTCCGGAAATGGCAGGGTGCTTGGCTTTTTTGGAAGAGAGGAAGAAATCGTCATACCATGGAAAAACATTATAAAAATTGGCCAGGATGTCATATTGGTCAGATATAAGGGCTTGGAAGAAAAAAATTCTGATGAAGGATAACGATGCACGTTTTTTCTTTTCATGTTAAACTATAGAGTAACGATAAATGGGTTATAAAGTCTTTATAAGTTCCCCCACTTCATGATCAAAGAAACCAGGAAGAATGTTAAGTTTTATTGGTTGGAAGGAGATTATGAATCTTTTATGAAGGTAGCAGCAAAACTTGACCATATTAAGCAGCAAATAAATCAGGCCTGCGGGAAAGCGAATCGCAATCCTGATGACATCAGATTAATTGCCGTTACGAAATATGTCAGCATTGAAAGAGCGCGTGAAGCATTGGAAGCGGGAATAACAGATTTAGGTGAAAATCGCGATGAAGAACTGATGAAGAAATGGGAGGTTCTTGGGGACAAGCCTGTGTGGCATTATATTGGAACCTTGCAGTCGCGAAAGGTAAAAAATATCATTGATAAAGTAGAATACATTCATTCGTTAGATCGTCTCTCGCTTGCAAAGGAAATCAATAAGCGTGCTGACCACTTGGTAAAATGCCTTGTACAAGTCAATGTCTCGCAGGAGGAATCTAAACACGGATTACCCCCAGAGGATACGCTTCAGTTTATTGAATCCCTTCGCCCGTTTGCAAACATTCGTGTTGAAGGTTTAATGACGATGGCACCATTTACGAATGATCAACAGGTATTAAGGGGATGTTTTCGTAAACTAAGGGAGCTTCGCGACCAAGTTCAGTCATTAAGGTTGGATTTTGCCCCATGTACAGAACTTTCGATGGGAATGTCCAACGATTATTCCATCGCCATCGAGGAGGGTGCAACGATGGTCAGAATCGGCACGGCACTTGTCGGTGAAGATGAGTAGGGGAGAAAAAGATGACGATTAAATCAAAATTAAAAACATTTTTCTTTTTAGATGATAATTATGATGATAATGAGGGGTTAGAAGAAACCGTTGAACCAAAAAAGCAATTGAAACAGCCGGTGAAATCCCAAAATGTTGTCAGTCTTCAAAGTGTCCAAAGGTCTTCCAGCGCCCAGACAGCTTCTAAAGTAATCCTTGTTGAACCAAGGTCATATTCAGAAGCTACAGAAATCGCTGATCATTTAAAGAACCGCCGGGCGGTAGTGGTTAACCTACAGCGTATTGACCGTGAACAAGGTCGGCAAATTATTGACTTTTTAAGTGGAGTTGTTTATACGCTTAGCGGGGATATGCAAAAGATTGGCATGAGTATTTTTTTATGCACGCCGGATAATGTTGAGGTTTCCGGAAATATTTCTGATCTTATCGCAGAACAGGATATCAATAAAGCGAGGTGGTAATGGAAATGGATTTTGTTATAACACTATTGCAGAATATTATTCAAATTTATTCATGGGCATTAATTATTTATATCTTAATGTCATGGTTTCCAAATGCGAGAGATACGTCAATCGGACAGTTTTTAGCACGAATATGCGAGCCGTATTTGGATCCATTTAGAAAGATTATCCCGCCAATTGGTATGATTGATATTTCTCCAATTGTGGCATTCCTCGTATTGAATTTTGCCAGCAGAGGTTTAGCCAGCGTTTATCACATGATCGGTTAACTAATTTTCGTGTAGGTTGTGGTATCACAGATGAATATTTATCAACATTTCCGGCCGGAGGAAAGGGAGTATATTGACCAAGTAATCGATTGGAAGGAATCAGTAGAGCAGCACTATGCCCCAAAACTAACCGATTTTCTCGACCCGAGGGAGCAATATATTTTAAAAACGATTATTGGTGAACATGGTGAGGTGAAATGCTCCCTCTTTGGTGGAATTCATGAAGGAGAAAGAAAACGGGCATTATTATTTCCCGATTATTTAACAGCAAATGAAACCGATTTTCAAATAAGCTTATTTGAAATCGATTATCCGAAAAAATTTGTATCAATCGAACACAGGCAAGTATTAGGGACGCTTATGTCTTTGGGGTTAAAGAGGGGGAAATTTGGTGATATTCTCATAAATGATGGACAAATCCAATTTTTTGCCGCAAAAGAAGTGAGTGATTATATAAAAAATCATGTAGTGACAATTGGCAGGGCGGGTGTAAAGCTGGTTGAAAAGTCGATTGAGCATGCGCTTCCCTCAAAGGAATTATGGGAGGAAGATGACATAACAGTCTCTTCTTTACGTTTGGATACTGTTATTTCTGGTGCTTTTCATGTTTCACGGCAAAAATCCCTCACTTTCATTCAACATGGGATGGTGAAAGTAAATTGGACGACGATTGAAAATCCCTCATTTACTTGTGAGCCGGGGGATTTAATATCCGTTCGCGGTTATGGAAGGGTGAAAATTCTCCATATTGAAGGAAAAACAAAAAGAGATAAATGGCGAATGATTGTCGGAAAACAAAAATAATTATATTTTTTGGAGGACTTTCGAAAATCTTGTCGAATATAACCTAATACATATAGAGATTGCTGGAGGTGGCAGAATGCCGTTAACGCCATTAGATATTCATAATAAAGAATTCAATAAAGGTTTTAGAGGGTACGACGAGGATGAGGTAAACGAATTTTTAGATCAAGTCATCAAAGATTATGAATTAGTGCTAAGAGAGAAGAAGGATTTGGAAGAACGTTTGAATGATTTGAATGACCGTTTAGGTCATTTTACCAATATTGAGGAAACCCTAAATAAATCAATCGTAATCGCCCAAGAGGCCGGTGAAGAAGTTAGAAGGAACGCCCAAAAAGAAGCCAAGCTGATTATTAAAGAGGCCGAGAAAAATGCTGACCGCATTATTAATGAATCGCTCTCGAAAGCAAGAAAGATTGCCCTTGAAATTGAAGAATTGAAGAAACAGTCAAAGGTATTTCGAACTCGCTTTAAAATGCTTATCGAAGCACAACTTGATATGCTGAATACAGATGATTGGGATCACTTATTAGAATATGAAGTGGATGCAACAGAGTTGAACATCCACGAAGAAGAAGACTCATTAGCTTGACGAATGGAGCAATTGTAGCATATAATTTTTTAACAGATTATCTCAAATAGAATGGCTGACGATGACAGGGATAGTACAATTTTTCAAAGTGCTTCAGGAAGCGATCCGGGGATGGTGGAAGCCCGGAAGAGCTGAAGAATTGGAAGATCACCCTCGAGTCCCGAGTTGAACTTCTTTTTATAAGGATAGTAGACGCAGGCGTCTTATTCACGTTACGAATTGATTGAGAGGATGGAACAAATAGTCAGTTCTGTCTACCAGGGTGGTACCGCGGGAATAAACCTTCTCGTCCCTTTTGGGGATGAGAGGGTTTTTTTAATGAAAAAAATGACCATTCTATTCAATAGTAAGTAATGGGAGGAAGAAAAATGGAATATAAAAACACGTTGTTAATGCCAAAAACGGAGTTTCCGATGCGTGGTAATCTTCCGAAGCGGGAACCTGAAATTCAGGCAAAATGGGAAGAAATGAATATTTATCAAAAGGTGCAAGAACGGACGAAAGGGCGGCCGATGTTTGTCCTTCATGATGGACCTCCTTATGCAAACGGGGATATCCATATGGGCCATGCGCTTAATAAAATTTTGAAGGATTTTATCGTTCGCTATAAATCAATGAGCGGTTTCCATGCACCATATGTACCCGGCTGGGATACACATGGACTGCCAATTGAACAGGCATTAACCAATAAAGGTGTAAATCGAAAAGAAATGAGTATTGCTGAATTTCGTAAGCTTTGTACAGAATATGCCTATGAACAAATAGAGAGTCAGCGGACTCAATTTAAACGACTCGGTGTCAGAGGTGACTGGGAGAACCCATACATTACCTTAAAACCGGAATACGAGGCACAGCAAATTAAGGTCTTCGGAGAGATGGCAAAAAAGGGCTATATTTATAAAGGTCTAAAGCCTGTCTATTGGTCGCCATCAAGTGAATCAGCCCTTGCGGAAGCAGAGATTGAATATAAGGATAAGCGTTCACCTTCGATTTATGTAGCATTCAAGGTGAAGGATGGTAAAGGTGTGCTTGATCTCGATACGGAGATTGTTATCTGGACAACCACTCCATGGACGATTCCGGCAAACCTTGGCATCTCTGTTCATCCTGATCTTACTTATGTTGTAGTCCAAGTAAGCGGTCATAAATATTTGGTGGCTGAGAGCTTGCTTGAAGCTGTTACGAAAGAAATTGGCTGGGAGGATGCAGCGGTTGTCCAAAAGGTAAAGGGGGCTGAATTAGAGTATGTCGTAGCAAATCACCCGTTATATGACCGCGATTCATTAGTCATGCTGGGAGAGCATGTAACTACAGATGCAGGTACAGGCTGTGTTCACACCGCTCCGGGACATGGGGAAGATGACTTCCTTATTGGACAAAAATACGGCTTGGATGTTCTTTGTCCAGTCGATGATAAAGGTTATATGACAAATGAAGCACCGGGCTTTGAAGGACTATTTTACGATGAGGCCAACAAGCCAATCGGTCAAAAGCTAGAAGAAAATGGTGCATTGTTAAAGTTAACGTTTATTACCCATTCCTATCCGCACGATTGGAGAACGAAAAAGCCAGTTATTTTCCGGGCAACGTCACAATGGTTTGCATCGATCAAAGATTTTCGGGATGAATTACTGAAAGCTGTCCAAGAAACAAAATGGATACCGGCCTGGGGTGAAACCCGTTTATTTAATATGATCCGTGACCGCGGAGACTGGTGTATTTCAAGGCAGCGCGTCTGGGGTGTACCAATCCCGGTATTTTATGCCGAAAATGGTGAGGAAATCATTACAGATGAAACAATTCAACATGTTTCTGAACTTTTCCGGCAGTATGGGTCTAATGTCTGGTTTGAACGGGAAGCAAAAGACTTGCTGCCAGAGGGTTTCAGCCACCCGGGAAGCCCGAACGGTCTTTTTACGAAGGAGACGGATATCATGGATGTCTGGTTTGATTCCGGTTCTTCTCACCAAGCAGTACTGCTTGAAAGAGATGATTTAGTCCGTCCGGCAGATCTTTATCTCGAAGGATCTGACCAGTATCGCGGCTGGTTTAACTCCTCTTTATCGACGGCCGTGGCCGTTACAGGGAAGGCACCGTACAAAGGGGTATTAAGCCATGGTTTTGCCCTTGATGGCGAAGGTAGGAAAATGAGTAAGTCATTAGGGAATACCGTTGTCCCTGCCAAGGTTATGAACCAATTAGGGGCAGATATCCTAAGGCTATGGGTGGCATCAGTTGATTACCAGGCAGATGTACGCGTATCAGATGCGATTTTGAAACAGGTTGCCGAGGTTTACCGAAAAATCCGCAATACCTTCCGGTTCATGTTAGGTAACCTAGCTGACTTTAATCCAGCGAATGATAAGGTGTCGTACGAAAAACTTCGTGAAGTCGATCAGTTTATGCTTGTTAAATTAAATAAGCTGATTCAATCAGTCCGTCATGATTATGAAAATTACGATTACTCAGGTATCTATCATTCGGTCAATAATTTCTGTACATTGGATTTAAGTGCATTTTACTTGGATTTTGCGAAAGATGTTTTGTATATTGAGGCTAAAGATCACCATGAGCGCCGTGCCATTCAAACTGTCTTATATGAATCATTACTGGCGCTTACCAAATTGGTTTCACCAATTTTATCCCATACGGCTGATGAAGTATGGCCATACATCCCAGGAGTTCAGGAAGAAAGTGTTCAATTAACGGATATGCCGGAATACCATGAACTTGAAGGGGCAAGTGCTTTAGAGGAAAAATGGTCTTCATTCATGAAGCTGCGTAACGATGTGTTAAAAGCACTAGAAGAAGCTCGAAATGCCAAGGTAATCGGGAAATCATTAACCGCTAAAGTAACGCTTTATGTGAATGAAACAACGAAACAACTGTTGGACTCCATCGAGGAGAACTTAACACAATTATTTATCGTCTCAGGCTTTGAAGTGGCTGGTTCATATGAGCATGCTCCAGAAAATGCGTTAAAATTGGATTCAGCAGCCATTGTTGTAACTAAAGCTGAGGGGGAGACATGTGAACGCTGTTGGGTTGTTACGCCAGATGTCGGTCAAGATGCCGAATACCCAACGCTTTGCCCACGCTGCGCACATGTGGTGAAAGAAAATTATTCTCATCTGTCGTAATATATTTTGGTCCTGTACGAGAGTACAGGACCTTTTTATCTATTATTTCCTTCTCCGTTAATTGTTGTTCATGATGTCAAATGTTTTTTAGTGTTGGCCTTGTTCTCCCGGACATAATATAACAAATGGTGAAACGGAGGTTACGACATGATGAATGCCATGCAGGAAAAGATGTTATTGGAACTCCGTCAAACGAAAAGCGAACTTGAACAATCACTTATAAATAAACAGGAGAAAGACTGGCTCACAGACCTAATTGAAGAAGAACTCCGTGATGTCGAAGCTGCCATTTGCAAACTGGAAGCAGGAAGATATGGACAATGTGAAATTTCCGGTGAACTCTTGCCAGAGGATTTATTGCAGATGATTCCAACCTTAAAGTCAATCAAAGACTCCAAAAACCTTGATGTCTTTTATAAAAAACCGCTGCTCCCCTAACGTGTCATTGTTGTTTTGCGATTAAATATGCTAAAATTCTAAGAAGTAATGAAAGCTGATGTGGGGGTATTTCTTAGTGTATTATTATTTAATCGCACTTTTTGTCATTCTTTTAGACCAGTTAACGAAATGGTTAATTGCACACAATATGTACTTGGGGGAGAGTATCCCGATTATAGACAATGTTTTATACATTACCTCCCACCGCAATCGCGGGGCGGCATGGGGGATTCTTGAGGGACAAATGTGGCTTTTTTATTTGATCACCGTTATTGTCATTGTCGGGATTATGTATTATTTACATAAAGCGGCAAAAGGAAAACGGCTGTTAGGGATCTCGCTTGCCTTGATGCTTGGCGGCGCCATCGGCAACTTTATTGATCGTGTCGTTCGTAAGGAAGTTGTCGATTTTATCCACACTTATATTTTCGGCTATAATTTCCCTGTATTTAATATTGCCGATTCTGCATTAGTCATTGGAGTCGGACTGTTAATGATCCAGATGCTGCTAGACGAAAGAGATTCAAAGGAGAAAACATATGGAAAAAACGGAACACATCGTTCTTGAGGACGAGCAAGGCGATCGCATCGATAAGGTCATCTCGGGGTTAGATGATGAATGGTCGAGAACACAGGTTCAGCAATGGATCAAAGAAGGTCATGTTCTTGTAAATGGAAAACCGGTTAAACCAAACTACAAATGCAATTTACATGATCAAATTGAAATGCTTATTCCCGATCCTGAGGAGCTCAATGTTCTCCCTGAAGAGATGGACTTGGATATTTATTTTGAAGACAAAGATGTCTTAGTTGTTAATAAACCAAGAGGGATGGTTGTCCATCCGGCTCCCGGACATCTGACGGGGACATTGGTTAATGGCCTAATGGCTCATTGTCAGGATTTGTCCGGCATTAACGGGGTGTTAAGACCAGGAATCGTTCACCGGATTGACAAGGATACCTCCGGCTTATTGATGGTTGCGAAGAACGATATGGCCCATGAGAGCCTTGTCAATCAGTTAGTAGAAAAAACGGTGACACGGAAATACAAAGCCATTGTCCATGGGGTTATCCCACACGATTTCGGCACGATTGATGCACCTCTTGGAAGGGATAGTAAGGACCGGCAAAGTATGGCGGTTGTTGATCATGGAAAACATGCTGTCACACATTTTCATGTACTGGAACGGTTTAAAGACTTTACGTTTGTTGAGTGTCAATTAGAAACAGGGAGAACCCATCAAATCCGTGTCCATATGAAATATATAGGCTATCCGCTCGCAGGCGATCCCAAGTATGGCCCGAAGAAGACTTTAGCTATCGACGGGCAGGCGCTGCATGCCGGTGTACTCGGCTTTCATCATCCAAGAACAGGTGAATATCTTGAATTTGAGGCTCCTCTCCCGGAGGATATGGTACACCTTCATCATTACTTAGAAAATAATCATTGACATTCCACCTGGTTTAAAGTATGATTTCTTTAGTTTAATAAGCCTTTAAGATCAGTCCCGTGAGGCTGAGAAGGATACGGTTATAGGGTTTATGCCCTTTTGTTCCTAACTTGTAACCTCTCACCGCTGACGGTGAGAGGTTTTTTAAGTTTCTAAGAAAGAAGGTGACACAATTGAGCCAAAAAGCTATCGTTCTTGATGAACAAGCAATAGGACGGGCCATGACAAGGATTGCCCATCAAATTATTGAAAAAAATAAAGGAATTGGCGATTGTGTATTGGTCGGAATTCGAACAAGGGGTATATATTTAGCCCAACGCCTTGCTGCAAAGATCGAACAAATTGAAGGGAGTCCGATTCTTGTTGGCGAGCTGGACATTACCCTTTATCGGGATGATTTAACGAAGAAGACAGACAATCAAGAGCCGCTTGTTAAAGGTTCAGATATTCCATTTGCAATAAACAATAAAAAAGTAATCCTAGTAGATGATGTTTTGTATACGGGGAGAACCGTAAGGGCTGGTCTTGATGCGCTGATGGATATTGGGCGCCCTGCGGCAATACAGCTGGCCGTTTTGGTAGACCGTGGCCATCGTGAACTGCCAATCCGGGCAGATTATGTCGGAAAAAATATTCCAACATCGAGCAGTGAAAAAATTGTCGTTGAACTGAAAGAAGTCGATCAAGTCGATCAAGTTAGCATTTATGATAAATAAATAATGACCCTTTTAAAAGCAGTCCTGTGAGGCTGACAAAGGGGGATGTGCCGCATCTGTGTGGCTTTTCTAAACCCTCTTTGCATCGTTGGACAAAGAGGGTTATTTATTTGACAAAGTGAAGAAAATATAATCAACATTTTTCTAAAACAGGGGAGATCCAGATGAATAATCAACCTATCTTAGATGTACATGATAAACCGAAAACAACGCAATGGTTTACCTTAAGCATACAACACTTATTTGCCATGTTTGGGTCAACGATTCTCGTTCCGTACTTGGTCGGTTTAGACCCGGCCATCGCGCTCATATCAAGCGGGCTTGGAACGCTTGCATTCCTCTTGATTACAAAATTTCAAGTTCCAGCCTACCTAGGTTCATCCTTCGCGTATATTGTTCCAATCAAATTAATGAATGATTCCTTTGGACCAGGTGCAACCATGGTGGGTACCTTCCTTGTCGGTCTTGTCTATGGTGCTATTGCCCTTATTATTCGAAAATCCGGATACCGCTGGATAATGAATTTACTTCCACCTGTTGTCGTAGGACCGGTCATTATTGTTATCGGTTTATCTGTTGCTGGGACAGCAGTGAATATGGCTACGCAAGACACGGCAGGAAAGTATAGCATGCTTCACTTCTCTGTCGCGTTGGTTACTTTGGCAGCAACCATTATATTTACCATTTTTGCTAAGAAACTACTTAGTACAATCCCAATCCTCGCGGGGATTATCGCTGGGTATATCTATGCTGTAATCGTTGGAGTTGTCGATTTTGAACCGGTAATGAAGGCACACTGGTTTGAGATGCCGGAGTTTGTGATCCCGTTTGTCAGTTATAAGGTGAATTTCACCTGGGATATCTTCTGGCTCATGGTACCGGTTGCGATTGTTACTATCTCGGAGCATATCGGCCACCAGCTCATTCTTAGCGACGTTGTTGGCCGAAACTATATAAAGGAGCCGGGACTGCATCGCTCCATCCTTGGGGACGGTATGGGCTCTATTATATCGGCGCTAATCGGAGGTCCGCCGAAAACAACTTATGGTGAAAATATCGGAGTTTTGGTGATTACCCGCATTTACAGTGTATACGTACTGGCAGGGGCTGGAATATTTGCGATTCTCTTTGGGTTTATCGGAAAAATAACTGCACTCATTCATAGCATTCCAACACCGGTAATGGGTGGTGTGTCCATCCTTTTGTTCGGGATTATTGCTTCCTCGGGTTTAAGAATGTTAGTGGATAATAAAATTAATTTTGGCGACAATAGAAACCTTGTCATCACATCAGTCATTCTTATTATTGGTGTAGGCGGGGCAATCCTAAAGCTGCCATTTAAGGATATACAAATTCAAGGTATGGCCCTGGCTGCCATTTTTGGGGTGTTATTAAACCTCGTTCTTCCTGGCAGACAGCCGGTCAGTGATAATATGTTTGAAGCGCATGGCGATGATGAGAAGAAAACAGCATAACAAACGCAAAACCTTTTAAAAGAAGTCCAGCGAGGCTTATAAGGGTGTATTAAATCAGGATAAGGATGGAAAACATTCATATTATCCAGATTTTTTAATGAAACTAGTTATTACACCCTGATCACAGTTGGTCAGGGTGTTTTTTATAAAATATCGGACAAATGGGGGGACGCATGATGTTAAAGCATTTATTAACCACAAATGAATTAAAGGTTGAGGAGATTTATCAAATTCTCGCAGATGCAAGGAAATTTGCGGACGGAATGGTTTGGAAGCCAGAGAATCAATTATTTGCCGCCAACCTTTTCTTTGAGGCAAGTACAAGGACCAAAAGCAGCTTTGAAGTAGCTGAAAGAAGGTTAGGTTTAGATGTGGTTCCATTTGAAGTGCAAACCTCCAGTGTTCAAAAAGGTGAAACACTGTATGATACCGTCAAAACATTGGAAGCAATCGGTGTCAACACCATCATAATCCGCCACTCACAAGACCGCTATTTTGATGAACTAGTGGGGAAAGTAGATGTTCCGATTATCAACGGCGGGGACGGCTGCGGTCATCATCCAACACAATCACTGCTCGACCTGATGACCATCTATCAGGAGTTTGGCTCCTTTGCCGGGTTAACGGTTGCCATTATCGGTGATATTCGCCATAGCCGGGTTGCCCGCTCGAACGCGGATGTCCTGACACGGCTGGGGGCAGAAGTTATTTTTTCCGGTCCAAGAGAATGGTATGATACGAGTTTGAATCTATCAAGGTATAAACCGATAGACGAAGCGATTGAAGAAGCAGATGTGGTGATGCTTCTTCGTGTCCAGCACGAACGCCACGGACAAAAGGGAAGCTTCAGTGCAAATGAATATCACCAGCAATTTGGCCTAACGATAGAGCGGGAAAAAAGGATGAAACCGGAAAGTATCATCATGCATCCTGCACCGGTAAATCGGAATGTCGAGATTGCTGATAGTCTTGTAGAATGCAGTCGTTCCAGAATATTTAAACAAATGCAAAACGGTGTCTATGTTAGAATGGCCGTCATCAAAAGATCCATTGAAAGCCAAAAGGGAGGAAATCAATATGAAGCTGCTTATCCAAAACGCATGTTACATAGCATTTAATCAAAAAAAGAAAAAGTCTGATATTTTAATTGAAAATGGATTCATAACCAAAATAGCAGAAAAGATTGAATCGGATGTCGATCGGAAAATCGACGCAGAGGGGCTGCTTGTTGCTCCAGGTCTGATTGATCTCCATGTCCATCTCCGTGAACCAGGCGGGGAAAAGAAGGAAACGATTGCGACAGGAACACTTGCGGCAGCACGCGGCGGCTTCACAACCGTAGCGGCAATGCCAAATACCCGGCCGGTGCCTGACACCAAAGAACAAATGGAATGGCTGATGCAGCGGATTGAAGACACTGCGAAGGTTCGGGTATTGCCGTATGCATCGATTACGATCAGGCAGCTTGGAAAAGAATTAACCGACTTTCGGGGATTGAAGCAAGCGGGCGCCTTTGCCTTTACAGATGATGGAGTAGGTGTTCAGTCAGCAGATATGATGTTGCAAGCGATGCAGTTAGCTGCCAAGGAGAAGCTGGCCATTGTTGCCCACTGTGAAGAGAATACGCTTATTCATAAAGGCTGTGTTCATGAAGGTTCGTTTTCAAGACAGCACGGGCTGAACGGAATTCCTTCTGTTTGTGAGTCGGTACAAATTGCCAGGGATGTACTACTCGCTGAAGCCACAGGTTGCCATTATCACATTTGTCATATCAGTACAAAGGAATCGGTCCGCGTCGTAAGGGATGCCAAACGGGCTGGGATTCATGTTACTGCTGAGGTCACCCCGCATCATTTATTACTATCCGAAGAGGATATCCCGGGCCTTGATCCGAATTACAAAATGAACCCGCCGCTTCGGGCAGCAGTTGATCGCGATGCCTTAATCGAAGGCTTATTAGACGGGACCATTGATTTTATTGCTACCGACCACGCTCCACATACAGCGGAGGAGAAAGGCTTGGGGATGGAGCTGGCACCATTTGGAATCGTCGGCTTAGAAACAGCCTTTCCGCTGTTATATACACATTTCGTAAAGAACAATATTTTAACGCTTGAACAATTAATTGACTTCTTAACGATAAAACCAGCGCAATGTTTTGGACTTCCATATGGAAAAATTCAAATTGGTGCTCCGGCAGATTTAGTCCTAATCAACTTAAAGGAGGAGCGTTCGATTCATCCGGAGGAATTTGTATCAAAGGGGAAAAATACACCGTTTGCCGGGTGGAAATGCAGCGGCTGGCCGTTCATGACCATCGCCGGTGGAAAAATAGTCTGGGAAAAAGGATGTGTAACAGCATGAAACGGCAACTTATATTGGAGGATGGAACGGTTTTTATCGGCGAAGGATTTGGCAGCAACACCGAGACAATCGGAGAGGTTGTTTTTAATACAGGAATGACCGGTTACCAGGAAATACTTTCGGACCCATCTTACTGCGGACAAATTGTGACACTCACCTATCCGCTAATTGGAAACTATGGAATCAACCGTGATGATTTTGAGACGATTCATCCTGCTGTAAAAGGTTTCATTGTAAAAGAGGCGGCCGACTTCCCGTCCAATTGGAGGAGTGAATTGACGATAGCAGAATACTTCGAAAGGAAGAATATCCCCGGCATTTTCGGTATTGATACCCGGAAGCTAACCAGAATTATCCGTCAATATGGAACCTTAAAGGGTGCGATATGCAGCAGCGAAACAGATAGCCAAGAAATGATTGCGAAATTGCGTCAAATAAAACTCTCAACCGACCAAGTAAGGCAAGTATCGACAAAAAATCCCTATCCAAGCCCTGGACGCGGTCAAAGAGTAGTCCTTGTTGATTTTGGCATGAAACACGGAATCCTAAGGGAATTAAATGAACGTGGTTGTGATGTGATCGTGGTCCCTTATTATACAACTGCTGAAGAAATTCTCCAATTAAGTCCTGACGGCATCATGTTGTCGAACGGACCCGGCGATCCGAAAGATGTTCCGGAAGCAGTCGATATGCTTAAAAGCGTTTTAGGAAGAGTACCGCTTTTTGGAATTTGCCTTGGTCATCAGCTATTTGCCTTGGCATGCGGTGCTCAAACGGTAAAAATGAGGTTCGGTCACCGCGGTTCCAATCATCCTGTAAAAGAATTGGCAACGGGAAAGATTGCAATCACTGCGCAAAACCACGGATTTACAGTAGATTCAGCGTCCATTCCGAATACGAGATTAGCCATTACCCATATTGCCTTGAATGATGGGACGGTTGAAGGATTAAAACATCTAGACTATCCAGCCTTTACGGTTCAATACCATCCCGAGGCCTCACCAGGCCCTGAGGATGCCAACAGCTTGTTTGATCAATTCCTTCTGATGATGGAAGAAAATAAACAGGAGGTAACAGTACATGTCTAAACGTACAGATATCAACTCCATTTTAGTTATCGGTTCCGGTCCGATTGTGATTGGCCAGGCAGCGGAATTTGACTATGCCGGTACCCAGGCCTGTATCGCCCTTAAAGAGGAAGGCTACAAGGTTATTCTTGTAAACTCCAATCCGGCAACGATTATGACAGATACAGAGATTGCGGATGCCGTCTATATCGAACCGTTAACCCTGGAATTTGTCAGCAGCATTATTCGCAAAGAACGCCCGGATGCCCTTTTAGGAACGCTGGGAGGTCAAACAGGTCTTAATTTAACCGTGGAATTGGCCAATTCCGGAGTTCTTGAAGAATGCGGGGTTGAAATACTGGGGACGAAACTTGCGGCAATCCAACAGGCTGAGGACCGCGAATTGTTTCGCAGTCTAATGAATGATTTACAAGAGCCTGTTCCGGATAGTACCATCATCCATAGTTTGGAAGAAGCCAAAGCGTTTGTTGCAGCTATTGGCTACCCGGTTATTGTCCGTCCGGCCTATACCCTTGGAGGAACAGGGGGAGGAATTTGCAGCAATGATGAGGAACTAGAAGAAATTGTCACAAGCGGGTTAAAAAGCAGCCCTGTCGATCAATGTTTACTCGAAAAAAGTATTGCCGGGTATAAGGAGATTGAATATGAAGTCATGCGTGACTCCAATGATAATGCCATTGTTGTTTGTAACATGGAAAATATTGACCCGGTTGGCGTCCATACAGGGGACTCAATTGTAGTTGCACCGAGCCAGACATTAAGCGACCGCGAATACCAGCTATTGAGGAATGTATCGTTGAAAATCATCCGTGCCCTCGGCATCGAAGGTGGCTGTAATGTCCAGCTTGCTTTAGATCCCTATAGCTTCAACTATTATATTATTGAAGTAAATCCACGGGTAAGCCGTTCATCCGCCCTTGCTTCAAAAGCTACGGGCTATCCAATTGCCAAGCTGGCGGCAAAAATTGCGGTTGGGTTAACCCTTGATGAGATGTTAAATCCCGTAACCGGAAAAACGTATGCAAGCTTCGAACCTGCACTTGACTATATTGTGACAAAAATTCCAAGATGGCCGTTTGATAAATTTGAGTCAGGCAACCGCTTGCTGGGCACGCAAATGAAAGCAACTGGTGAAATCATGGCGATTGGGCGGACATTTGAAGAATCGCTGTTAAAAGCGATTCGTTCTCTAGAGGCTGGGGTCTATCATTTCGAATTGAATGAGCCGGATGAAATTGATGATCAATTGCTTGAGAAGCGGATCAAGAAAGCCGGAGATGAACGACTCTTCTATCTTGCAGAAGCACTTAAGCGCGGGATTACCATTGATACGATTCACCAATGGAGTAAAATCGATCTCTTTTTCTTAAAGAAAATGCAGGGGATTATCAAGCTCGAACATCGGCTGGCAGAAAAACCGTTTGATATTGAAATAATGAGAGAGGCCAAGGAAAAGGGCTTTACCGATAGAAAAATTGCACAAGTGTGGAGCAGTACGGAGGCAGATATTTACCGGATTCGAAAACAAAACGGCGTTGTCCCTGTTTATAAAATGGTTGATACCTGTGCTGCCGAATTTGATTCAGAAACTCCTTATTACTACGGGACTTATGAGGAGGAAAACGAATCAATTGTAACAGAAAAGGCAAGTGTGGTTGTACTTGGTTCTGGTCCCATTCGTATCGGACAAGGAATTGAGTTTGACTATGCAACTGTTCATTCTGTAAAAGCCATTAAAGAAGCAGGCTATGAAGCCATTATTATTAACAACAATCCGGAAACTGTTTCAACAGACTTTAGTATTTCCGATAAGCTATACTTTGAGCCGCTGACGATTGAAGATGTAATGCATGTCATCGACTTGGAACAACCAATTGGCGTAGTCGTTCAATTTGGCGGCCAAACAGCGATTAACTTAGCAGCACAGCTGGCTGCACACGGCGTTCCCATTTTAGGAACGAGCTTGGAGGATTTAGACCGTGCTGAGAATCGGGATAAATTTGAAAAAGCATTGGAAGCATTCAATATTCCGCAGCCATTAGGTAAAACAGCTTTATCTGTCGGAGAAGCACTTGAGATCGCAAAAGAAATCGGCTATCCAGTATTAGTCCGACCATCATACGTACTCGGCGGCCGGGCAATGGAGATCGTTTATCACGAAGAAGAGCTGCTCTATTACATGGAGAATGCCGTGAAAATCAATCCGGAGCACACTGTATTAATTGACCGTTACCTAACTGGAAAAGAAATTGAAGTGGACGCCATTTGTGATGGAAAAGACGTTTTGATTCCGGGGATTATGGAGCATATTGAGCGCGCAGGGGTCCATTCCGGTGATTCCATCGCTGTCTACCCGCCGCAAACGCTGTCTGAGACGATTAAGCAAACACTGGTGGACTATACAGAAAAACTAGCAAAAGGATTAAACATAGTCGGGCTGTTAAATATTCAATATGTATTATCGGCAGGTCAGGTCTATGTCTTGGAGGTTAACCCGCGTTCAAGCCGGACGGTACCGTTTTTGAGCAAAATTACCAATGTTCCGATGGCAAAACTTGCGACTAAGGCTATCCTTGGATCCTCTTTAGTGGAACAAGGTTACATCCCGGGGCTGGTAAGTGAAAAACCAGGCGTTTATGTAAAGGTGCCGGTTTTCTCATTTGCCAAGCTAAAGAGAGTAGATATTTCCTTAGGACCGGAAATGAAGTCCACAGGTGAAGTGATGGGAAAAGATGTAACGCTTGAGAAGGCTCTTTATAAGGGGTTGGTTGCTTCAGGATTGAATATTCAAAAGTTTGGTACCGTGTTGTTTACAGTTGCAGATAAGGATAAACAAGAAGCTTTAAAGCTCGCAGTAAGATTTGCCGCAAACGGCTACCGCTTAATGGCCACAAAAGGAACGGCCGCTATTTTAGAATCAGCCGGTCTCAAGGTAATGGTTGTGGAAAAAATCGGTTCCGAAGGAAAGACATTATTGGATGTCATCCAACATGGGGAAGCACATATCATCATCAATACACTAACAAAAGGTAAACAGCCGGAACGGGATGGGTTTAGAATCCGCCGTGAAGCGGTGGAAAACGGGGTCCCATGCTTAACATCATTGGATACAGCTGACGCAATCCTTAACGTAATCGAATCGATGAATTTCTCGACTGAAGCCATGAAGCTGGGGAAAACGGAGGCGGTTTTTGCATGATCAGGAAAGAATTAGGCAAAATCATCAGCCAGAAGGAAATCGCCGCCGATATTTATGAGCTTACCATTAGAGCGGAATTGGTGGAGGATATATCGGCGCCGGGACAATTTGTCCATATCCGCGTATCAAATGGAATGGACCCGCTTTTAAGAAGACCTGTTAGTATATCCTCTTTTAATAAAAAAGGAAAGCAAATGACACTGATTTATCGCAAAAGTGGGAGAGGGACTTCCTTAATAGCAGAAATGGAACCGGGGATGGAGATCGATATCCTCGGTCCATTAGGAAACGGTTTTCCGCTAGATGAGGTCAGTATCGGTGAAACGGCATTGCTAGTCGGCGGCGGAATCGGTATTCCCCCACTTTATGAGCTTTCTAATCAATTGGCAGCAAAAGGGGTTCACGTCCTTCATATCCTTGGCTTTCCAACAGAGTCGGCAGTATTCTACGAACAGGAATTTTCCAAAAATGGTTTGACGATTGTTACCACGGATGATGGCACGTATGGGAGAAAAGGCTTTGTGACAGATATCATCAAAGAGTTAGGCTTTGACTGTCTGTATACCTGCGGACCGGCTCCAATGCTAAAGGCCATTGAACAAGGATATCCGGATAAAAAGGTATTTTTGTCATTGGAGGAACGGATGGGCTGCGGGATTGGTGCGTGTTTTGCTTGTGTATGCCAAAGCGGTAATGCCGCATCTGGGGCTTCCTATAAAAAGGTATGCAGCGATGGTCCTGTATTCCGTGCAGGGGAGGTATTGATATGAATCGCTTGAATGTGGAACTGCCAGGTTTACATTTGAACAATCCGATTATGCCGGCATCGGGGTGTTTTGGATTTGGGCGGGAGTACAGCAGGTTGTACGACTTAACGAGACTCGGTGCAATTATGATTAAAGCCACTACGGTAGAACCAAGATTTGGGAACCCAACACCGAGGGTAGCTGAAACGTCTGCCGGTATGCTCAATGCCATTGGTCTGCAAAATCCGGGGCTGGAAAAAGTAATAGCGGAGGAACTGCCTTGGCTGTCACAATTTGCGGTGCCGATTATTGCGAATGTGGCTGGCTCAGTAGAAGAAGATTATATCACTGTTGCGAAAGAAATTTCTAGGCAAGCGAATGTTCAGGCACTCGAATTAAATATTTCCTGCCCTAATGTCAAGACAGGCGGGATTGCTTTTGGAACCATTCCCGAGGTAGCAAGGCAATTAACGAAAAAGGTGAAGGAAGTTTCTGAAGTTCCCGTCTATGTCAAGCTGTCCCCAAATGTTACCAATATTGTGGAAATGGCGAAAGCAGTAGAGGCTGGCGGTGCAGATGGGATTACCATGATCAATACTCTTGTTGGTATGCGCCTTGATTTGAAAACGGGGAAGCCGATTTTAGCCAATCTTACAGGTGGACTTTCAGGACCTGCGGTGAAACCGGTAGCCATCCGGATGATTTATGAAGTAAGTCAAGTGGTGTCGATTCCGATTATTGGAATGGGCGGGGTCCAGTCAGCGGAAGATGTCATAGAGTTCTTTTATGCTGGGGCAAGCGCCGTAGCAGTTGGAACAGCCAATTTTGTTGACCCATTTGTCTGCCCAACCATTATTGACGAACTGCCGTGTGTATTAGATCGATTGGGATATGAACACATTAGTGAATGTACCGGAAGGAGCTGGAAGAAGGATGGACAACTCGCTTATCATCGCGCTTGATTTTGCCAGTGGCAGGGAGGTGGAAAATTTTTTAAAGCCGTTTGAAGGAAGAGAGCTTTTTGTCAAAATTGGGATGGAGTTATTTTATCAGGAAGGTCCTTCTATTGTCTATCAGTTAAAAGAATTAGGTCATCGGATCTTTCTTGATTTAAAGCTACATGATATTCCGAATACGGTCAAGAGTGCAATGAAAGGGTTAGCCCGCCTTCAATGTGATCTTGTTAATGTTCACGCATCCGGCGGTAAGGAAATGATGCAGGCGGCATTAGAAGGCTTAGAGGCGGGAACTGCTGCGGGAGGTGAGCGGCCAGAGTGTATCGCGGTCACCCAATTAACGAGTACGTCGCAGGAGCAGATGAATCAAGAGCAGCTTATTCACGTATCCCTACAAGAATCGGTCTTGCATTATGCAACTCTAACAAAAGATGCTGGCCTGGATGGAGTGGTCTGCTCTGTTTGGGAAGCAGGGGTGATCCGTGAAAACTTAGGGAACTCGTTTTTAACTGTCTGCCCGGGAATCCGGAGGCCGGAAGATCATCCACAGGATCAAAAACGGATTGCAACGCCGGAATTGGCAAGGTGCTCCGGAGTTAGTGCGATTGTAGTCGGTCGTTCCATTACAAAATCACGAGACCCGTTAAAGAGCTATCAACAATGGATGGAAGTATGGAAGGGTGTTAATAAATGAAAGAATCAATCGCTGAAAAATTATTAAGTATTCAGGCAGTTGCCTTAAAACCGAATGAACCATTTACTTGGACGTCAGGACTGCGTTCGCCCATTTATTGTGATAACCGCCTTACATTATCCTATCCTAAGGTTAGGAAAGAGATTGCCCAAGGCTTAAAAAACTTAATCGTTGATTATTTTCCTGAGGCAGAAATGATTGCCGGGACAGCTACGGCTGGGATTCCCCATGCTGCCTGGGTAAGCGAGCTAATGGAGCTGCCGATGTGTTATGTTCGTTCAAAAGCCAAGGGCCATGGTAAAGAGAATCAAATTGAAGGGAAAGTAGAGCCCGGTCAGAAAGTGGTTGTGATCGAAGATTTAATTTCCACCGGCGGCAGTGTGATTACCGCTGTACAAGCGCTGAGAGAAGCAGGCTGCGAAGTTCTGGGTGCAGTTTCCATTTTTACATATGGACTCGAGAAAGGGAAAGAAGCATTTGCTCAAGAACAAATAGTCAGCCAATCGCTCACCGATTTCCCTACATTAGTAAGTGTCGCTATTGAAAAAGACTATATCAGCGACAATGATCGAGAGAGCTTGCTGTCATGGGGCAAGGATCCAGAGAAGTGGAGTAAGGTGTCAGGCACCATGTGAAAATTTCACATGGTGCCTGACACCTTTTTTAATTTCAGCACGAGTTCTTCATTTGGTGTGACATATACAGTTTGCTGATTGTCATAAATGACAAATCCAGGTTTTGCGCCGCTCGGTTTTTTGACATGCCGGACCTTTGTATAGTCAACTGGGACTGAGCTTGAATTTCGCGCCTTGCTGAAATATGCGGCCAGCATGGCGGCTTCTTTAATCGTTTGCTCGGTTGGTTCCTTGCTTCGAATCACAACATGCGAGCCAGGAATATCCTTTGTATGCAGCCAAATTTCATCCCTTGCTGCCAGCTTATTTGTTAAATAATCATTTTGTTTATTGTTTTTTCCAACAATAATCTCGATGTCATCGGATGATTGAAACAGGTCAAAAACCGGCTTTAGCTTTTGTCCTTTTTTGCCGTTCCGCTTTTGTCGTTCACGAATATAGCCGCCTTCAACCAGTTCCTCACGAATTTCCTCAATATCTTTCGGAGAGGCTGACAGTACTTGCTGCAACAAATTATCAAAGTAGGCAGCTTCTTCCTTAGCGTGTTCTATTTGCTCGTTGACAATTGTAATCGCATTTTTTGCCTTTTGGTATTTGGAAAAATACTTTTGGGCATTTTCTGACGGTGTTTTCCGTGGGTCGAGGGGAATGGTGATCATTCCACCGGATTCATCATAATAATTAAGGACTACGATTTCCTTCATGCCCTTTTTGGCCGCATAAAGGTTCGCCGTTAACAGTTCTCCATAAAGCTGAAACCTGTCTGCCTGTTCGGCATCCTTTAATGTTGCTTTAAGCTTTTCAATTTTCTTTTCATTTTTTTCTTTCTCATTGATGATGAATCGTTCGATATCATGACTCTGCTGCTTTACACGGTCGCGTTCCGCCTTGCCAAAATAAAAGCGGTCAAGCATTTCGCTAAGTGTAGCGAATGTTTTCACTTCCCCTTTTACATGTTCAAGGGGAAATAGATAAAATACTTCTTTTGCTCCTGCAGTCATAATCGCAGGGCAAAGGTTGTTGTCTTCAATTTTTTTAATCATTTGTCTAAAATTTTTCGGAACGGTGGTCCGATTTGCCAGACCGCTTTTGAAAATAACCTCTTTTGCAAAAAGTGGCGATATGCCTGCGAAGTTGTCGACTAACTGCCTGTCCAGCTTCCCGGCGTTAAAATCGATTTGTTTAATGACATCTTCTTCACTAGCCAAAAAAGGATTTTGTTTATGCTGTGCCGGCGGAAAGATATATTCTTGACCTGGTAAAATGGCCCGGTGGCTGTTTACGGCAAAAGAGGTATGCTTAACGCTGTCAAGAATAAGATTCTTCGTTTTATCCACTAACACAATATTGCTATGTCTTCCCATGATTTCGATAATCAGTTGTTTGTAACTGATATCGCCGATTTCATTTCGTCCTTTAATTTCAAAAATCATGATCCGGTCATTTTCAACCTGGTACAAATCCTCCAGTATATGTCCTTCGATATGCTTTCTCAGCAGCATACAGAACATGGGCGGTTCACTCGGATTATCATAGGCTTCGTTGGTCAACTGGGTTCTAGCATAGCTGGGGTGCGCTGAAAGAAGCAGTTTATGATTCACTCCACCTGCCCGTATTGTTAATATAACTTCATTTTTATATGGTTGATGAACTTTGTTAATGCGTCCGCCTTTAATCGAACGTTTAAGCTCCTGAGCCATCGCTTTTGTAAATAAACCATCGAATGACATTGAAAAAACATCCTTTTTAATGAAATAAGAAAGTATAAAATTTTCGACTTTGAGAATTGTCTAGCTCCACAAGGGAGGCTTCGGCAGCATCAGCATCGCACGAAGAAAAAGCGGTAGCTTTTTCGAGGAGGCGCCATCGGCTCGAGGTCACAAGCCAATCCGTCAAGAAGGCTAAAGAACAGCCTTCTCGCCGGCTCGTCTTGTGCTTGTCGCCGATAGGCGGGCGCCTTGCGCTTTTCTTAAGTCTTGCCTTCATTATATCCTATCTTCTTAATTTCTGTCTTATTTTCCTCTCTTAGACTTAATCATAGCATTTTTTAGGACGACCCTGAATAAGCTTTCTTTAGGGGTCAGCATATTGGTCAAGTATTGGAAACGGATCCTTTATTATTGTCGATACAAGGGGGAAGTGAGATGGTCGGATGAAGTTCCATGAGATGGAGATCAAACAAGTAGAAAAAGTCTTAGAAACCGACTTTTCATCGGGTTTAACACAGGAAGAAGTGAAGGAAAGGACTAAGCGGCACGGATCAAATGAATTAGAAGAAGGGGAAAAGCAATCTGCCTTACTGTTATTTTTTAGTCAATTTAAAGATTTTATGGTGTTGGTGCTGCTTGCTGCAACCTTAATTTCCGGCCTGCTTGGCGAATATATTGATGCCATTGCGATTATTGCCATCGTTATTTTAAACGGGATTCTCGGGTTTTACCAAGAAAGGCGGGCAGAAAAGTCCCTTGAAGCGTTAAAGGAATTATCAGCCCCGCAGGTTTCCGTCTTAAGAGATGGGCATTGGATCAAGGTTCCGTCAAAAGAAATTGTCATCGGGGATATTTTGAAGTTTTCTAGCGGCGACAGGATAGGGGCGGACGTCCGCATCATTGAATCGAATAGTTTGGAAATAGAAGAATCGGCATTGACGGGTGAATCCGTACCTGTAGCAAAGCATCCGGATTGTTTAACAAATCCCAGTCCGGGAATTGGCGATATGGAGAATACCGCCTTTATGGGTACGATGGTAACAAGAGGCAGCGGCATCGGGGTTGTCATCGCAACAGGGATGAAAACCGCGATGGGACAGATTGCCGGTCTGCTTCAAGAGGCTGAAACTCAAGAGACTCCACTGCAGCGGCGTCTAGAGCAATTAGGAAAAATATTAATAACAGTCGCATTATTCCTGACGGTCCTTGTTGTTGTTATTGGGGTTATGCGCGGCCATGACATCTATACGATGTTTTTAGCGGGCGTATCATTGGCGGTTGCTGCAATACCTGAAGGGCTGCCGGCCATCGTAACGATTGCCTTATCGCTTGGTGTCCAAAAGATGATCCGGCAAAAAGCGATCGTCCGTAAACTTCCGGCGGTCGAAACGCTTGGCTGCGCATCTGTCATTTGTTCCGATAAAACGGGCACGATGACGCAGAACAAAATGACCGTTACCCATTTATGGAGCGGCGAACATACTTGGACAGTTGATGGTATCGGCTACGAGCCAAAAGGCGACTTTTACCGCAATAAACAAAGAGTCAATCCTAAAGAGGAAAAGGCATTACAGCAAATGCTTGTTTTTGGGATGCTATGTAATCATTCGGACGTTTACCATGAGGATGGGGAGTATTTTCTGGATGGGGACCCCACCGAAGGGGCTTTACTTGTCAGTGCGATGAAGGCTGGATTTACCCGGCCAAAGCTATTAGAGGAATTCACTATAATCAAGGAGTTCCCGTTTGATTCTGCCCGGAAAATGATGAGTATCCATGTGAAAGATAAACATGGAAGGCACTTTATTGTAACAAAAGGGGCCCCGGATGTGATCTTAGGGGTTAGTGAATCAATACTTTGGGAAGGAAAAAGTCAATTATTAAATCAAGAGAAACGAGCAAAGGCACAGAATGCGATCCATGACCTGGCATCAAATGCTCTCAGAACGATTGCCATTGCTTTTAAACCTATCGCTGCTAACACGATTATTTTAAGTGAACAGGAAGCGGAAAAAGGGCTGACCTTAATTGGGATTCAGGGAATGATTGATCCGCCAAGACCAGAGGTGAAGGATGCGGTAAAGGAATGCAAGACAGCAGGGATCAAAACGGTGATGATTACCGGTGACCATGTGATTACCGCAAAAGCGATTGCGAAACAACTTGGGATTCTTACGCCAAACCAAAAGGTGCTTGATGGAAATGACTTATCAAAGATGACGGTAGACGAACTTGAGGCCGTCGTTAATGACGTGGCTGTATTTGCCCGGGTATCACCAGAGCACAAATTGAAAATCGTTAAAGCGCTGCAAAGTCGAGGGTCTATTGTTGCAATGACGGGGGATGGAGTGAACGATGCTCCGGCCATCAAGGCCGCCGACATCGGTGTGGCGATGGGGATAACCGGAACAGATGTTGCGAAGGAAGCATCTTCGCTTGTATTATTGGACGATAATTTTGCGACAATTAAGGCGGCCATTAAAGAAGGCAGGAATATTTATGAAAATATTCGTAAGTTTGTCCGTTATTTGCTGGCATCCAACGTTGGTGAAATCTTGGTTATGCTATTTGCGATGATTTTAGGCTTGCCCCTGCCGTTAGTGCCGATTCAAATTCTCTGGGTAAACTTGGTGACAGACGGGTTGCCGGCTATGGCTCTTGGACTGGATCAGCCGGAAGAAAACGTGATGAAGCGCGGACCAAGAAGCCAGAATGAGGGAGTTTTTTCCCGTGGTTTAGGCTGGAAGGTAATATCCCGTGGATTTTTAATCGGGCTCGTTACATTATTAGCCTTTATGATTGTTTATCATAACGATCCGGCACAATTGGAGTATGCGCAGACTGTAGCCTTTGCCACCCTGGTCTTAGCACAGCTTATACATGTCTTCGATTGCCGCAGTGAAATATCTGTATTGTCGCGAAACCCATTTGGAAATCCTTATCTTGTTTGGGCTGTGATTTCTTCTCTCGCCTTAATGGTTGTGGTTATTTATTATCCGCCATTACGGCCGATATTCCATACTTTGCCGATTCTAACAAAAGATTGGCTTTTGATTATTGGATTATCCTCCATTCCAACTTTTTTACTAGCAGGTTCTTTTTTGTTAAGAAAAACAAAATAAAATATGTTATAATCCAAAAGGTAATAGAATCCAATCTATTACCTTTTGGTTTTTACATCATTTAAGAAGTTCATAATTTTACTTTTGAAAATTGTCCAGCTTCAGCGTCTAGCCCCTTGCGGTCATAAGCCAATCCGTCATGAAGGTTAAAAAGCAACCTTCCTGCCGGCGCATCTTTGCTTGTCGGGGCTGACCAAGGCGCTTACGCTTTTCTATTACCCTTTCGATGAATGGATGTGCGAGCGTATGGTAATTAGTATGACGGGCTTTGGAAGAGGGAAGGCAGAGTCAGATGCTTTTGCTGTAAATGTAGAAGTGAAAACTGTAAACCACCGATTTTGTGAAATGAATATACGAATGCCAAGACAGCTGTTAAAAATTGAAGATAAAATGAAAAAGAAACTAAACCAGCATATTCGTCGCGGCAGGGTGGAGGTGTTTGTCAGCCTGGAAGGTGAGGGTGTTATCACCCGTAAAATCCATGTTGATTGGAAATTGGTGGATGAATATTATCAATTTATCAAACAAATCCAGAGTAAATATGAGATTGAAGGGACAGTAACTCTTCAGGATTTACTTCATCATTCAGACCTTATTCATATAGAAGAAAGTGAGAGCGATAACGAAGAGCTCGAGGAATTAGTTCTACAGGCAACAGAAGCAGCTGTGATTCAGCTTAAACAAATGAGAACGCTTGAGGGAGAGGAACTAAAACTCGACTTACAGGCAATTATTGCCCAGTTGGAAACAAATGTGGTTGAACTGGGGACCTATGCCCCTGTTGTTGTCAAGTTGTATAAAGACCGTGTGACCAAAAGAATGCAAGAATATTTGAACGGACAAATGGATGAAGCGAGAATTTTAACCGAGGTAGCCATTTTCGCAGAAAAAGTTGATATAAATGAAGAAATAACGCGATTAAAAAGTCATACCAGACAATTTATCCAAACCTTGAATGGACAGGAACCCATTGGGAGGAAACTTGATTTTCTTGTTCAAGAAATGAATCGGGAGGCAAACACAATCGGTTCAAAGGCAAATGACTCAAATATTGCCAAAAAAGTAGTTGAAATGAAGAGTTTACTCGAAAAGCTGAAGGAACAAGTACAAAATATCGAATAGTAACGGTTTACAAAAAGTTTGACACGGTCAAAATATTATTATTGATGATTGGATGGTACCCATGGGGATTAAATTAATTAATATTGGATTTGGAAATATCGTTTCAGCAAATCGAATTATTTCGATTGTCAGCCCGGAATCCGCGCCAATAAAAAGAATAATCCAAGATGCACGTGATAGTGGTTCATTGATTGATGCTACATATGGAAGACGAACTCGCGCAGTAATTGTAATGGATAGCGACCATGTTATTCTCTCAGCTGTCCAGCCGGAAACGGTTGCCCATCGTTTATCGGACCGTGATGAGACTATTGAGGAAGGGTAGGATTTTTTAAATGCAGGAAAAAGGATTGCTCATTGTACTTTCCGGACCATCCGGAGTTGGAAAAGGAACAGTACGAAAGGAAATTTTCTCTCAAGCTGATACAGCTTTTGAATACTCCATTTCTGTAACTACCCGCAAGCCTCGCGAGGGTGAAGTCGATGGGGTGGATTATTTCTTCAAATCTCGGGAAGAGTTTGAGGCGCTCATAAAAAATGGGAAACTTCTTGAATACGCCGAGTTTGTTGGCAACTATTATGGAACTCCGGTAGACTATGTCCGGCAAACGTTGGATAAAGGGAAGGATGTCTTTCTGGAGATTGAAGTAAAGGGGGCCCGTCAGGTTCGTGAAAAATTTCCCGAAGGTCTATTTATTTTCCTGATGCCGCCAAGTCTTTCCGAATTAAAGAACCGGATTGTGACCAGAGGGACAGAAACAGAAGACATCATTCATAATCGAATGCTTACGGCCCGCGAAGAAATTGAAATGATGAAATTGTACGATTACGTTGTTGTAAATGACCAAGTGGAACTTGCCTGCGAGCGAATTAAATCGATTGTCGTGGCGGAACATTGCCGCCGGGAACGAGTAGAACAAATCTATAAAAAATTGCTGGAGGTTGAATAAGATGTTATATCCATCGATTGATTCATTACTAGAGAAGATTGATTCAAAATATTCGCTTGTATCGGTAGCAGCAAAGCGAGCTAGAATTATGCAGCAGGCAAAGGATGAAAGATTGCCAAAGTATGTTTCCCATAAATGTGTAGGTAAAGCGTTGGAGGAAATTTATAGTGGAGATCTTACCTATCGAGTTGCCAAAAAAGCCGAAATATCTGATGAATAATAAGTTGTAATGAATCTTAATTGAATTGAAAAAAGAAGGTCTGACGACAAGGAACCACCCTTACATGTCAGCCTTTTTTTATTGGTTTATGGGCTCATTTAGAAGTGAAGGATTATCGGAATTTTTGTCGAATGAAGTAGGAAAATAGTGAAAAAAAGTTTCTGTTCCATCATAATAGAAATAAGATGATGAGTGGGGGAATTGATGATGGTAAAGGATAAGAAAATTTTATTATGTGTAACAGGGGGAATTGCTGTCTACAAAGCAGCGGCATTAACCAGTAAGCTTGTTCAGGCCGGGGCTTGTGTGAAGGTGATCTTAAGCGAATCAGCGGCGAAATTTGTTACCCCTTTAACCTTTCAGGCATTATCCCGCAATGAAGTCTATACGGATACGTTTGATGAAAAAAATCCGCAAGTAATTGCCCATATTGACCTGGCCGATTGGGCAGACTTAATTCTTGTTGCTCCGGCAACCGCAAATACAATCGCAAAATTAGCGGGTGGGATTGCTGATAATATGATTACCACCACTATACTTGCGACTACTGCAACAGTGTGGATTGCTCCGGCTATGAACGTTCATATGTATGATCATCCGGCTGTAAAAAAGAATCTATCCGTTTTGGCTGAATATGGCTATCAATTCATTGAACCAAGCGAAGGGTATCTAGCTTGCGGCTATGTCGGAAAAGGTCGTTTAGAAGAGCCGGAAAAAATAGTGGAATTGATCGAACAATATTTTGCAAGCAGTGGCAGCCAGCCATTAAAGGGGAAAACGGTGTTAATTACAGCTGGACCAACACGGGAAAAGATTGACCCGGTCCGTTTTATCTCAAACCATTCCAGTGGAAAAATGGGCTACGCCCTTGCTGAAGAAGCGAAAAGGCAGGGGGCAGATGTCGTACTAGTGTCAGGGCCAGTCCAGCTCCAAAACCCCGCAGGGATGGAGGTTGTAAGGGTTGAGAGTGCAGAAGAAATGTACCATGCGGTTCTGAACTATTTTGATCATGCAGATGTCGTGATAAAAACAGCCGCTGTCTCCGATTATCGCCCGAAAATAGCCTATCAACATAAAGTAAAAAAACAAGCCGGCAACACCACTATTGAGTTTGAAAGGACAAAGGATATTTTGTACGAGCTCGGGACTCGAAAAAAGAAGCAAGTCCTCATTGGCTTTGCCGCAGAAACAAATAATGTAGCTGAATATGCACGGAAAAAACTAGAGACAAAAAATGTCGACATGATTGTGGCAAACAATGTGAAGATCGAAGGGGCAGGGTTTGGAACCGATACAAATATTGTCACCTTATACAAACGGGACGGAACGGTTTCAGAACTCCCCATAATGTCCAAAACGGCGGTTGCAGTGAAAATTATGGAAGAAGTGACTGCACTTCTGAAGGAAATGGGTAAATATGGAGATTGCTAGTGTGATTGTTGATGTTCCAGCAAAACAAACGGACAAACCGTTCGATTACTTGATTCCAGAAACCTGGAGGGGCACCATTAAACCGGGCATGAGAGTAGTCGTTCCCTTTGGGCCAAGAAAGATTCAAGGGTTTGTTACCGAATTGAAGGACGAATCGGAATTTAAGCAGCTAAGAGAGATTATTGGGCCAATGGACCTAGAACCGGTTTTAAACAAGGAATTATTACAGCTTGGAGAGTGGTTAACTGAAGAAACCCTATGCTTTAAAATATATGCTTATCAAGCCATGCTTCCTGCTGCATTAAAAGCAAAGTACGAAAAAAAGGTAAGGCTTGCTTATGATGTAACGGCAGATGCCCTACCTGAATCACTTAAAGCTTTGTTTGCCAACAACAGAAGTCTCGATTGGGAAGATGTGTTAAAGACCGGCTTAGTCCCCCTCATGCAGCGGGAGGCAGCCAACGGGCATCTTGAGGTTGTTTATGTGGTAAAGGAAAGGGTGAAGAAAAAGCAGGTAAAATATGTTCAACCTCTAGTAAATGTCGATGATTTAAAGGTAGAGCTGGAGCGGCTGCCGGGAAATGCTGAAAAACAAAGGCAAGTAATCAGTTATTTTGTCAATCAACCAGGCACTGTTGGCATACAACAGCTATTGAGGGAGACAAAGGCAACAGCGGCAACGGTAAAGGCCCTTGTTCTAAAGAAGCTTCTTGCAGTGGAGGAAATTGAAGTGTACCGCGACCCTTATAAGCATCGGACATTTGAGCACACCTCCCCATTACCATTAACAGCTGCACAAGAAGCTGCCATCAAACCCATTCTTCAAGCAATAGAGATAAAACAGCACGAAGTGTTTTTGCTTTATGGGGTAACAGGCAGCGGCAAAACCGAAATTTACCTCCAATCAATTCAAGAGGTGATTAAGAAAGGACAGGAGGCAATTGTATTAGTACCGGAGATCTCTTTAACCCCGCAAATGGTGAATCGTTTTAAGGGAAGGTTCGGTGATTTAGTTGCGGTTCTGCACAGTGGACTATCCGCTGGAGAAAAGTATGATGAGTGGCGTAAAATACAACGTAAAGAGGTGAAGGTCGTCGTCGGTGCAAGGTCGGCTATTTTTGCCCCATTTGAAAACATTGGCATTATTATTATTGATGAAGAGCACGAAACAAGCTATAAACAGGAAGATATGCCGCGGTATCATGCCCGGGACGTAGCAATTGAAAGGGCGAAAATCAACGCTTGCCCGGTTGTGCTTGGGAGTGCAACCCCGTCTCTGGAGTCATTTGCCAGGGCGCAAAAAAAGGTGTATCAGCTGTTAACCCTTTCAAGCAGAATGAACGAACAGCCGCTGCCATCTGTAGAAATCGTTGATATGCGTGAAGAGCTTCGTGCAGGAAACCGCTCGATGTTTTCACAAAAGCTTTTTGACATGCTAAAGGATCGGCTTGAGAAGAAACAGCAATCCGTCTTATTTTTAAACAAGCGGGGTCACTCGTCGTTTGTAATGTGCCGGGATTGTGGTTATGTCGTTCATTGTCCGAATTGTGATATCTCGCTTACCTATCACCGGGCAGGCAGTCGAATGAAATGTCATTATTGTGGTTACGAAAGCCCTATCCCAAAGGTCTGCCCTGAATGTTCAAGTGAATATATCCGCTATTTTGGTACCGGTACACAAAAGGTGGAGGATGAGCTTGGGAAGATCCTTCCTGAAGCAAGGGTGATTCGAATGGATGTGGATACGACTGGCCGAAAGGGGTCCCACGAACGATTACTAAAGGACTTTCAGGAGGGCAGGGCCGATATTTTATTAGGAACACAAATGATTGCCAAAGGATTAGATTTTCCGAACATTACCCTTGTGGGTGTCTTATCAGCCGATACGATGCTTCATTTACCCGATTTCCGCTCCTCAGAAAAGACGTTTCAATTATTAACACAAGTCAGCGGGCGGGCAGGGCGACATCAATTGCCTGGTGAAGTGGTGATTCAAACCTATACGCCGGAGCATTACAGTATTGAACTTGCTGGTACACAAAATTATGATCTCTTCTATCAGCGAGAGATGATGGTACGTAAAACACACCACTATCCCCCGTTTTATTATTTAGCGCTTATTACCATTACGCATGAACAATTAATGACGGTGGTAGCAGAAACAGAGAAAATTGTAAACTATGTTCGGACGCAAGTTTCTAAACAAGCGGTGATACTTGGACCCGCAGCATCACCGATACCAAGGATTAATAATAGATATCGCTATCAATGTCTGATAAAATACAAGCGGGAACCGAATCTTACGGGAATCCTGAAGAAAATCCTAGATCAGTATCAGAAAGAAGCAAGACATGGACTCCAGGTTTCGATTGATATAAACCCGTTTATCTTAATGTAAACTGGGTGAAAATGATAATAAAATTTTCATATATAATTATGTAAAATTGAGCTTTAGATCGGAAAGGCAGAAGCTACACGCTAGCGGAAGAAGGGTTTCTTATTAGAGCCATTCAGCATGTAATCGACCCTCTTCATGGATAGTATTTACGACAAAAGTCACTAGATACCTTGAGGAAGATGTGCTAAAAGGAGAAGAAAGTGAATGACAAAAATTGTTTTTATGGGAACACCAGATTTCTCTGTTCCTATCTTGCAGCAAATAATTCAAGACGGATATGAGGTAATTGGTGTGGTTACTCAGCCGGATCGCCCCGTGGGAAGGAAAAAGCGATTAACGCCGCCTCCGGTTAAGGTAGAAGCATTGAAGAACGGGATCCCGGTATTTCAGCCGGAAAAAATCCGCCAGCAGGAAGAACTGGAAAGGATTCTTGCTTTAAAGCCGGATTTAATTGTTACAGCTGCCTTTGGACAAATTTTACCGAAAAAGCTGCTGGAGGCACCTAAATTTGGCTGCCTCAATGTTCACGCATCACTTCTCCCCGAACTGCGCGGCGGAGCCCCGATTCATTACGCGATTTTGCAAGGGAAGAAGAAAACAGGCGTAACGATTATGTATATGGTGGAAAAATTGGATGCAGGGGATATATTAACAACTGTTGAAGTCCCGATAACTGAAGAGGATACTCTCGGGACACTTCATGATAAATTAAGTGCAGCAGGGGCCAGACTATTAGCGGAAACATTGCCGCAGCTTCTAGCCGGCAGGTTAACGCCAATGCGGCAAAATGAGAAGGATGCAACCTTTGCCCCGAATATAAAACGGGAGCAAGAAAAAATCGACTGGACGAAAACAGGAGAGGAAATCTACAACCACATCCGGGGTTTAAATCCATGGCCGGTCGCCTTTACTACTTTGAATGGTCAAGTAGTAAAAATTTGGCAGGCAGTGAAGGTGAAAGGGGTCAAGATGAGTGATGCCGGTTCGGTGATAAAAATAGAATCAGACGGTTTTACGGTAAGCAGCGGAAATGATACAGCACTTAAAATTATCGAACTGCAGCCATCTGGAAAAACGAAAATGTCATGTGAACAATTTTTACGGGGAGCGGGAGCGAAAATTTCATTAGGCAGTAAATTAGGAGAATGATATGACAACAAAAGCCAAAAAGAATGTTCGCGAAGTGTCTTTGGATCTCTTGGTGGCCATCGAGAAGAACCAGTCCTATAGCAATTTGCTGCTCAATCATGCGATAAATGCGCAGCAGCTGCCGCAAAAAGATATTGGGCTGCTGACAGAATTGGTCTATGGAACCCTGCAAAGAAAAATGGCCTTAGATTTCTATTTACAGCCATTTTTAAAAAATAGCAAAAGAATAGAAAATTGGGTGTTGCAGCTCCTCAGGCTGACACTTTATCAAATGGTTTACCTTGATAAAATTCCCGCTCGTGCCGCCATTCATGAAGCTGTTGAAATTGCCAAGAAACGCGGTCATAAAGGGATAGCTGGATTGGTGAATGGCGTATTACGAACGATTCAGCGGGAAGGGCTGCCATCTTTTGCGACCGTAACCGATTCAGTGGAACGTCTGGCCATTGAAACGAGTCATCCTGAGTGGCTTGTGAAAAGATGGGTTAAGGCATTTGGCTATGAAAAAACAAAACAAATGTGTGAAGTGAACTTAACCGCCCCTTTGCAGACTGCGAGGGTGAATAGTACAAAAGTTTCACGTGATGAATGTGTTCGGATTCTTGAGGAGGAAGGCTTTCAAATTGAAAAAAGCCCGATTATTCCCGAGGCAATTCGCTCATTAAAGGGGAATTTAGCTGCCTCCCAAGCCTTTAGGGATGGATTGCTAACCATTCAAGACGAGAGCTCGATGCTCGTGGCTTATGCACTTGGTGTACGAGAGGACGAATCCATTTTAGATGCCTGTGCTGCTCCGGGAGGGAAAAGCACCCACATTGCTGAAAAGTTAAACGGTTCCGGGGAAGTTACTTCGATTGACCTTCATGAACACAAAGTGAAATTAATTCATGAAAATGCCGGCAGGTTAGGTTTGAACAATATTCAGCCACTTGTTTTAGATTCAAGGAAGCTTGGAGAACATTTTATCGAGGAATCGTTTGACCGGGTACTGCTTGATGCACCTTGTTCTGGACTCGGGGTCATGAGAAGAAAGCCCGATATTAAGTATAGGAAGAAGGAACAGGATATTGAAAAATTAAGCCGGGTGCAGCAGGATTTGTTACATGCCGTTTCCCCTTTGGTAAAAAAGGACGGTTTGCTTGTATATAGCACCTGTACCGTTGATAAACAAGAAAACGAAATGACAATCCAATCCTTCTTAGAGCATCATCAAGAATTCGTGATGGATGATTCTCTAAAAAAGAGAATGCCAGAGGCGATTAAACCTTTGCTGACAGGCTTTGACCTGCAAATATTGCCGCAGGATTTTGGTTCGGATGGATTTTATATCGCAGCCTTAAGAAAAATGAAAGCGAAAAGTTAGGCAACGAAAGAAGGTGTAACAGTTGAAGCAATTTACGGCAACTGAGACAAAGACGAAATCAATTTATTCACTGCAGCTCCATGAATTAAAGGAATGGCTTGGGGAAAACAATGAAAAGTCTTTTCGGGCCGAACAAATCTTTGATTGGCTCTATAAAAAAAGGGTTACCTCATTTGCGGATATGAGCAACTTATCAAAGGGATTAAGAGAAAAGCTTGAAAATCAGTTTCAGATCACCACCTTGCATACTGTCATTCAACAAACATCCGCGGATGGAACGATTAAATTCCTATTTGAACTTCAAGACGGTTATTCCATTGAAACGGTCCTGATGCGTCATGAATACGGAAACTCCGTTTGTGTCACGACACAAGTTGGCTGTCGCATTGGCTGTACTTTTTGTGCCTCAACCCTTGGCGGTTTAAAACGACACTTAGAAGCTGGTGAAATTGTTGCTCAGGTTGTGAAGGTGCAAAAGGCGCTTGATGAAATGAATGAGCGGGTAAGTTCAGTGGTGATTATGGGAATTGGCGAACCATTTGATAACTATACCAACATGCTTTCGTTTTTAAAAATTATTAATCACGAGAAAGCCTTAAATATTGGTGCTCGTCATATTACCGTTTCAACCAGTGGAATTGTTCCGAAAATCTACCAATTCGCTGATGAAAATATGCAAATTAACTTTGCGATTTCATTACACGCCCCCAATACGGAATTACGCACGCGATTAATGCCGATTAATAAGGCGTATAAACTTGATGACTTAATGAAGGCTGTACGGTATTATATCGATAAGACAGGACGCCGTGTCAGCTTTGAGTATGGTCTCTTTGGCGGTGTCAATGATTCAACCGAGCATGCCGAGGAATTGGCTGAGCTTTTAAACGGTCTTAAATGCCATGTGAATCTTATCCCTGTTAACTATGTACCCGAAAGAGACTATGTGCGAACACCGAGGGAAAAGATTTTTGCGTTCGAAAAGACATTGAAAAATCGAGGGATGAATGTAACGATTCGTCGTGAGCATGGTCATGATATTGATGCAGCCTGCGGGCAGCTTCGGGCAAAGGAGCGGAAAGAGGAGACGAGGTGAAGGTATGAAAGCAGTATTTAAAACTGACAAAGGGAAGGTACGTCTTCATAATGAAGATGCCGGTGGAATCTTTGTTAATCAGGACGGCAGCCGCCTTGCCATTGTAGCAGATGGAATGGGCGGTCACCGTGCTGGTGATATTGCAAGTGAAATGAGCGTTATCCACTTAAAAAAGGAATGGGAAGCAGCGGAAGGAATTGCCACGGCAGATGATGCTGAAAAATGGCTAAAGGAACAAATTACGACAGTCAACAATATTGTATTTGAGCATGCCACTAACAATACTGAATGTGATGGCATGGGGACAACCATCGTTGCTGCTATCATAACCGACCGCTTTGCAACCGTAGCAAACATTGGTGACAGCAGGGCCTATATTTTAAATGAATCGGGATTCAAGCAGATTACAGAGGACCATTCGCTTGTCAATGAGCTAGTCAGATCAGGGCAGATTTCGAAGGAGGACGCCGAACATCATCCTCGAAAAAATGTTTTATTAAGAGCGTTAGGAACTGAAAAAATGGTTGAAATGGATATTAAGACTATTATCTTCGAAGAAGGGGATATCCTGCTATTATGTTCTGACGGCCTTTCTAATAAAGTAAGCGATAAAGAAATGACAGCCATCCTTTTAAACGAAGATGAGCTTGAACAGAAAGCCGGAACACTTATCTCACTCGCAAATGAAAATGGCGGAGAGGACAACATTACCCTGGTAATTGCAGAGTTTTCTGGGGGCTTATGGGGTGATGTTTAAATGATGATTGGTAAAAGATTAAGCGGTCGTTATAAAATTTTACATATCATTGGCGGCGGCGGCATGGCTAATGTCTATTTAGCTCATGATATGATTCTTGACCGCGATGTAGCCGTTAAAATGCTGCGGCTTGATTTTGCAAATGATGAGGAATTTATCAGAAGGTTTCATAGAGAAGCACAATCAGCGACGAGTCTTACCCACCCGAATATTGTCAATATTTATGATGTCGGTGAGGAAAATGAGCTTTATTATATTGTCATGGAGTATGTTGATGGCCAGACACTAAAACAATACATACAACAAAATTCTCCGTTAAGAGTGGAAAAAGCAATCGAGATTATGAGACAGCTGGCATCGGCGATTTCCCATGCCCATCATAATCATATTATTCATCGTGATATAAAGCCGCATAATATTTTAATAGACCATGAAGGAAATGTGAAAATTACTGATTTTGGGATTGCGATGGCCCTTAGTGCAACTTCCATCACACAAACAAACTCGGTGTTAGGCTCTGTCCATTATTTATCACCGGAACAGGCACGGGGCGGTATGGCTAATCGAAAGTCAGATATCTATTCATTAGGTATCGTCATGTTTGAGTTATTAACCGGCAGGCTGCCTTTCTCCGGCGAATCGGCGGTGTCTATTGCCCTGAAGCACCTTCAATCCGAAACGCCATCGGTTAGACGTTGGAATCCCAACATCCCGCAAAGCGTCGAAAATATCGTCTTAAAGGCAACGGCTAAGGACCCATTTCATCGATATAACAGTGCGGATGAAATGGAAGAGGACCTGCGCACAGCCCTCGATCCCGAGCGGATGAATGAACCGAAATTCATCCTCCCTGTCGATGATGAAGCGACTAAAGCAATTCCGGTCATAACGAATGATCAACCGCTGAAAAATTTAGATGAAACAATAGTTCATGAAAACGAAAAAACGAATGATAAACAGGCTGATACTGGGAAAGAGGGAAAAAAGAAGAACAAGAAGAATAAAAATAAAAAAAGAAAGAAATGGCCGGTGGTGATCATTTCTATTTTTCTTCTTTTAAGCATTCTTGCCATTGCATCAGCCTTATTTTTGCCGGGAATGCTTACGGCAAAGGATGTGAAAGTTCCCGATGTAAGCGGTATGGCTTTAGATGATGCGATTTCAAAATTAAAGCATGAGGGGCTTGGAATTGATAAAAAAATAGAGATAATGGATGAAGAGGTAGACAAAGGTTTGGTCATCAAGACCGACCCGGAAGCCGGGGAAACGGTGAAAGAAGCAGCCAAAATCACTATTTATATTAGCTCCGGAAAAGAAAAAGTGGAGTTATCCAATTATGTTGGACGCTCATACGATGATGTTCTTCAGTTGTTGGCAAATGACCAGTTTAAAGATATCAAGAAAATAGAGAAGTATGATGATAGTGGTCCGGGAACTATTCTTAGTCAAAATCCACCTGAAGGTGAAAAAGTGGTTCCTGAAGATACTGTTTTGGAATTTGAAGTTAGTAAGGGACCAGAAGCCATTGTATTAAAAGACTTAACTCAATACAGTTTAAAGGGAGCACAGGATTATGCTGCCTCAATGGGGCTGACCTTGGATGCATCGCAGGAACAATATGACGAAAAAGTTCCGGCAGGGATGATCATTTCCCAGTCACCTAAGGAAGGATCAGAACTGAAAAAGGGTGATAAGGTAACAGTCATCATCTCTAAAGGGGAAAAACCGCCTAAGAAGGTAGTAAAGGAAATCACGATTCCATATGAGCCTGACCCGGAAAATCCAGAGAAGGAGCAGATTATCCGTGTTTATATAGATGATATGGACCGGACGATGACAGAACCTGCTGAAACGTTTCCAATTAAAGAAACAAAAAAAATTACAGTTGAATTAAACATCCCTTACGGCAAAAAAGCCGGTTACAGGATCATGAAGGATAATAGCGTATTCACAGAAGAAGTGATCAACTATTCTGATAGCGATTAAGCAGGTGATACTTATTAAAAAAAGTCTGATACAGTTAGTAAGCAAGGAGGGATGCTATGCCTGAAGGAAAAATTATCAAAGCATTAAGCGGTTTTTATTACGTTCTCTATGATGACCGTTTCATCCAATGTCGTGGAAGAGGGGTATTTAGAAAAAATAAAATTACTCCTCTAGTTGGGGATGAGGTTGTCTTTCAAGCAGAGAACGACCAAGAAGGTTATATTTTAAAAGTGAAAGAGCGTAAAAATGAACTGCAGCGCCCACCAATTGCCAATGTGGATCAGGCAATCCTGGTATTTTCAGCAGTGGAACCGGATTTCAGTCCGGCACTGTTAGACCGCTTTCTTGTTTTGGTTGAATTTAATCAAATTGAACCGCTGATTTGTATTACAAAAATGGATCTTGCTGAAGATGAACAAAAAGAGAGGATTTCAACATACGCAAAGGACTATATGACAGCCGGCTATGAAGTCATCCTGACATCTTCTGAAACGGAAGCAGGCATCGACCAATTACATCCGCATTTAGAAAATAAAATCTCGGTCTTTGCCGGCCAATCAGGGGTAGGTAAGTCATCATTGCTTAACGTGCTTAGCCCTAACCTAGACTTGAAAACAAATAATATTTCCACCCATTTAGGTAGAGGAAGACATACCACAAGGCATGTTGAATTAATGAAAATTGGGAATGGTCTTGTAGCGGATACCCCGGGATTTAGCTCATTAGAATTTACAAATATTGAGGCGGAGGAACTGACGCATTGTTTTCCGGAGTTGCTGCAAGCAAGTGAACAGTGTAAATTTCGCGGCTGTCTTCATTTGAAAGAACCAAAATGCGCGGTAAAGGCGAAAGTGGAAACAGGTGAGATTCCTGCGTACCGCTATGAACATTATGTTGATTTTCTTCAAGAAATTAAAGATAGAAAGCCGAGGTATTAATTATGGTAAAAATAGCCCCCTCCATACTGTCAGCTGATTTTTCAAAATTGGGAGAAGAAATTATCGCAGTTGAAAAGGCAGGAGCTGATTATATTCATGTTGATGTAATGGATGGTCATTTTGTGCCGAATATCACGATAGGACCGTTAATAGTTGAGGCGATCCGTCCGATTACAAAGCTTGCGCTCGATGTCCATCTCATGATTGAAAACCCTGACCAGTATGTTGAAGCATTTGCTAAAGCTGGAGCTGATTTTCTTACGGTACATGTGGAGGCAAGCCGTCACTTACACCGTACGATTCAAAAGATTAAATCGTTTGGGGTGAAAGCGGGTGTTGTGCTAAATCCGGCAACACCTGTTGATACGATTCAACATATCATGGGTGATATTGACATGGTCTTATTAATGTCCGTTAACCCGGGGTTTGGCGGGCAGAAGTTTATTCCGGAGGTTCTGCAAAAAATCCGCCAAGTAAAACAGATGTCGGAGGCAAAAGGTTTAGACATTGATATTGAAATCGATGGCGGAGTGAATCAGGAAACTGCCAGGTTATGTATGGAAGCTGGTGCAACTGTCCTTGTAGCGGGATCTGCTATTTATGATCAAGAGGATTATGCAAAGGCCATTTCGTTGATTAGAGGCAAGGAGTAAGCGGATGATTATCAATATCTTGGCAGGTGGTCCTGAAGAACTTTTGCCAAATTTAACCGAGTATATCGAGGAAAAAACAATCTGGGTCGGTGTTGACCGCGGTGTTCTTTATTTATTAAAGAGGAACATCAAACCGGTGACAGCCTTTGGTGATTTCGATTCTGTTTCTCCTGAAGAGTTACGGTTTATTAACAAGAATGTTGCTGAAATAAACAGGTTTCAACCTGAGAAGAACGAAACTGATATGGAACTCGCACTTAATTGGGCATTGGAGCAAAATCCGGAAAAAATCATCATTTTTGGGGCGACGGGCGGGAGACTTGACCATTTATTAGCTAATCTGCAGCTTTTGCTGCTGTCACTTCGTGCAGAGCGCAGCAGCGACATTGTCCTTATCGATCGGAATAACCAGGTGTTTTTAAGGGGTCCTGGGACATATACTATAAAGAAAGATACGGAACAAAAATACATATCATTTGTTCCGTTAACCCTTGAAGTCATAAATCTTACACTAGAGGGCTTTAAATATCCCTTGAAAAATCATCATATTTCTCTTGGCTCAACATTATGTATTAGTAATGAACTTATTAATGATTATGGTACTTTTTCATTTTCTGAAGGCATATTAATAGTGATAAGAAGTCATGATGAATAGGCTCCTAAAGTTGTTACTGATTTCGTTCGTTTGAATAATATGGTATTGACGTTCGAAAGCTAATGTTGAATAAGAGCAGAGACGTGAGATTTGTGAGGAGGGACAGTATGAAATTTTATACGATTAAACTGCCGAAATTTCTAGGCGGAATTGTCCGAGCGATGATTGGTGTGTTTCATAAAAAAGAATAAAGAAGCTAAAGGCACCTAAAATAGCTCAATACCTTTTCTATAAAACCTTAAGTACCCAACTCTTGGGTGCTTTTTATTTGTTGATTATAAACAACAGAAAAAGGATGTCACTAAGACATCCTTCCAATTTTTTATACGCGTTCAACTTTACCAGATTTTAACGCTCTTGCTGAAACCCAGACACGCTTTGGCTTTCCATCAACAAGAATACGTACTTTTTGTAGATTAGCGCCCCATGTACGCTTATTAGCGTTCATAGCGTGAGAACGTGCGTTACCAGTTGTGGTTTTCTTTCCAGTTATAACACATTTACGTGGCATTATCTTTCCCTCCTTAACTACCAACAGCTTAAAAACAGCAATAATAAACAACAACGGATATAGAAAAGTGGTCCAGCCAACTTTTCTAACCTTCACATACTTTAATAATTTACCATACAACGAATGGGAATGCAATAGCGAAATGCAATAGAACCTTAGCAGCTCGCCGGACAAGACTTGTTTCATGCTCTAAAAGTAAAAATAAAGGTTTGCCTTTTAATATCCCATTGACTATAGTAAAATGACTATAGTCAAGGAGCAATAATCCAAAGGAGGATCGATTCATGTCCATTGAATTACAAACGAAGTACGGACAAATTGATATTTCAAATGAAGTAATCGCTACCATTGCAGGAGGAGCTGCAATTGAATGCTATGGAATCGTCGGCATGGCCTCTAAGAATCAAATTAAAGATGGTATTTCAGAAATTCTTCATAAAGAAAACTTTACCCGCGGCGTGGTGGTTCGCCAGGAAAATGAAGCATTACATATTGATATGTACATTATTGTCAGCTATGGGACGAAAATTTCCGAAATTGCCCACAACGTGCAATCAAAGGTGAAATATACCCTTGATAAGACCATTGGATTAGCTGTCAGCTCTGTTAATATCTACGTTCAGGGAGTTCGTGTGACTCTACCCTAGTGAGGAGGAAGGTTTGTGTCAATTACAGCATTAGATGGAATACGTTTTGCCGAGATGGTGATTCAAGGTGCTAATCATCTGGCTGCAAATGCAAAAATGGTGGATGCATTAAACGTTTTCCCCGTACCAGATGGAGATACAGGAACAAATATGAATTTATCCATGACCTCCGGGGCAAAGGAAGTAAAAAATAATGTTCAAGAACATATCGGTAAGGTAGGTATTGCCCTATCAAAAGGCTTACTTATGGGAGCTCGTGGCAATTCAGGTGTCATCCTTTCCCAGCTTTTCCGCGGATTCGCCAAGGCAATTGAAAATAAGACAGTGATCTCTAGCAGTGAATTTGCCCACGCCTTAGAAGCGGGAGTAGAAACAGCCTATAAAGCGGTTATGAAGCCTGTAGAAGGAACGATTCTAACGGTTGCAAAGGATGCAGCCCAAAAAGGAGTGGAAGCTTCTAACAAAACCGATGATATTATAGTGATAATGGAGGCCGTGTTGAAAGAAGCTAGAGCTTCATTGAAGCGGACGCCTGACCTTCTCCCGGTCTTAAAGGAAGTTGGGGTAGTGGATAGCGGCGGACAAGGACTCGTTTGTGTGTATGAAGGATTTCTTGCTGAATTAAAGGGCGAAAAACTTTCCGATACAGCAAATGTTCTTCCATCGATGGATGAATTGGTGAGTGCAGAGCATCATAAAAGTGTACAAGGCCATATAAATACGGAGGATATTGTATTCGGTTACTGTACCGAATTTATGGTCAAGTTTGAATCAGCCAAAACAGCGAAACATCCGTTTAAAGAAGAAGTCTTTCGTAACGACCTAAGTAAATTCGGAGATTCATTGCTTGTGATTGCTGATGATGAACTGGTTAAAGTCCATATTCATTCAGAACAGCCTGGAGAAGTATTATCCTATGGTCAGCGTTATGGCAGTTTAATTAATATGAAGATTGAAAACATGCGCCAGCAGCATTCGAATATTGTCGGTGAAACGAGAACGGCTTTAGTATCCGACCATCCTGATACACCTAAGGAAAAGCAGGAATATGGAATCGTTACAGTATCGATGGGTGCCGGAATTGCTGAATTATTTAAAAGTATCGGGGCACATGCAGTCATTGAAGGCGGTCAAACGATGAACCCCAGCACTGAGGATATCGTGAAGGCTGCAAAACAAGTGAATGCAAAAAAGATATTTATTTTGCCTAATAACAAAAATATTATCATGGCTGCAGAGCAGGCCGTACAAATAGCGGAAGATGAGATTTACGTAATACCAACCAAAACCGTCCCACAAGGACTTTCTGCATTGCTTGCCTTTAATCCATCCGCAGACGCTAAGGCTAATGAAACAGCGATGAAGGAAGCAATGAGCCATGTCAAGACAGGACAGATTACATATGCCGTTCGCGATACGCAAATCGACGGTTTAGATATTGAAAAAGATGACTTCATGGGGATTTCAGAAGGGAAAATCGTCGTAAAAGATAAGGATAAAGGAAGAGCAGCGAAAGAGCTGCTGTCCCAAATGCTGGATGAGGATTCTGAAATCTTAACCATTATTTATGGAAAGGATGTAACGGAAGCAGAAAAAAATGAGCTTACACAGTTTGTCCGGGATCATTTTGCTGATGTTGAAATTGAAGTTCATAATGGTAAACAGCCATTGTATTCTTTTATCTTTTCAATCGAATAAGGAACGGATAAAATAGAGGGTGGGTCTCTTGGAGATTCAACCTTCTTTTTTTCTAATGATAATAGATAATTTTTTGAAAATGAATAGAGATGGTATTAGATACTTTAAAGGCAAAGAGGTGTAACGATATGAAATACAGAAGTGTATTCGATATTATTGGTCCGGTCATGATTGGTCCTTCCAGTTCCCATACTGCCGGTGCCGCAAGAATTGGCAGAGTGGCTCGAAGTCTGTTTGGCAGAGAGCCAAAATGGGCTAATATTTCTTTCTATGGTTCATTTGCTCAGACATATAAAGGACATGGTACAGATGTCGCCATTATTGGCGGTCTATTAGATTTCGACACTGATGATCAAAGGATCATTCAGGCGATTGAAATTGCAAAAGAACGCGGAATAAAACTTACCTTTATCGAGGAAGAAGCAATTACCGACCACCCGAATACAGCTAGGGTGATTATTGGTGACCATAATGGTGAATTAGAACTTGTCGGGGTATCGATTGGTGGTGGAAAAATTGAAATTACTGAGCTGAATGGGTTTAAATTAAAACTTTCCGGCAACCATCCGGCGATACTTGTTGTTCATAATGACCGTTTCGGAGCAATTGCCAGTGTAGCAAATACATTGGCTAAATATGAAATCAATATCGGTCATATGGAAGTAGCCCGCAAAGATGTTGGAAAAATGGCACTTATGACGATTGAAGTGGATCAAAATATCGACGATCAACTCATTAACGAACTTGAACAGTTGCCGAGCATTTTAAAGGTAACTAAAATAGTCGACTAAAAGGGAAGAAATGAGCATAGAGGGGGTTGTGTAATGTTTCGTAATGTAGCTGAATTAGTGGAACTTGCCGTCAGCCAACATAAAAAGATTTCAGAAATCATGATCGAACAGGAAGTATCGATAACCGGAAGGTCCAAAGAAGAAGTGATAGCGCAAATGGACCGCAATTTAATGGTCATGGAAGAAGCTGTTGAGCGCGGTATTAAAGGGGTAACATCTCATTCCGGATTAACCGGCGGGGACGCGGTGCTATTACAAAAATATATTGAGAAAGGAAGCTTTTTGACGGGCGAAACGATCCTTGATGCTGTCAGTAAAGCGGTTGCAACAAATGAAGTGAATGCGGCAATGGGAACCATTTGTGCAACCCCGACAGCAGGCTCTGCGGGAGTTGTACCGGGAACATTATTTGCAGTTAAGAAAAAGCTGAACCCAACAAGAGAGGAAATGATTTCATTTCTCTTTACCGCAGGGGCATTTGGTTTTGTCGTAGCAAATAATGCTTCAATCTCCGGGGCTGCCGGAGGCTGTCAGGCGGAGGTTGGTTCAGCAGCCGGGATGGCGGCCGCGGCCATTGTTGAAATGGCAGGAGGTACACCACAACAATGTGCCGAGGCAATGGCAATTACCTTAAAAAATATGCTTGGGTTGGTATGTGATCCTGTTGCCGGACTTGTTGAAGTTCCTTGTGTCAAACGTAACGCGATGGGGGCAGCAAATGCCATGGTTGCAGCCGATATGGCTTTGGCCGGAATTACAAGCAGGATTCCATGTGACGAAGTAATTGACGCCATGTACAAAATTGGCCAATCAATGCCGACCGCATTAAAAGAAACTGCACAGGGAGGGTTAGCGGCAACCCCGACAGGACGACAACTAGCGGCGAAGATCTTTGGAATGCCGCTTAAAGAAAAGTGAACGGGCAGCTTAATCAATCAGTCATGGTTTTAAAGGGGATTGGGGAAGAGACTGCCGAGATGTTATCAGAAATGAAAATCAAGACGATTCAGGATTTGTTGGAATATTTCCCTTATCGATATGAGGATTATCGCCTCAGAGACTTAGTAGAGGTCGGGCATCATGAGAAGGTGACAGTCGAAGGGAAGGTCCAAAGTGAGCCTTCTCTTGTCTATTATGGCAGGAAGAAATCGAAGCTGACCATCCATCTCTTAGCCGGGCGCTATCTTATTAAAGTGGTCTTTTTTAACCAACCCTATTTAAAAGCAAAAATCTCGATGAATGAAACGGTAACGATAAGCGGAAAATGGGATGCCCACCGCCGGACGATCACGGCAAATGAATTTCAAGCAGGCAGCAGCACGAAGCAAAATGACTTCGAACCGGTTTACTCTTTAAAGGGCGGGTTAACATCAAAAGGAATACGGAAATTTATCAGTCTAGCATTTCAACAATTCGGAAGTTTCATTGAGGAAACGCTGCCGGATTCCTTACTAAAAAAGTACCGGCTGCAAAGCCGTCGGGATTGCCTAAAGGCGATGCATTTTCCTCAAAATCAAGAAGAATTAAAACAGGCCAGAAGGCGCTTGGTGTATGAGGAATTTCTTCTTTTTCAATTAAAAATGCAATCTTTAAGAAAATTTGAACGGGAACATTCTCAAGGGATCAGACAAAATTATGATCTGGAAAGATTGCAGGAATTTATAAACAGTTTGCCCTTTCCGTTAACAAACGCGCAAAAACGGGTTGTCAATGAAATGTTAACGGATATGAAATCCCCTTTTCGGATGAATCGTTTACTACAGGGCGATGTTGGTTCCGGAAAGACAATTGTTGCTGCTATCGGGCTATATGCGGCTGTGACAGCAGGCTTTCAAGGTGCTTTAATGGTTCCGACTGAAATTTTGGCAGAGCAGCATGCACAAGGATTGAGACAGTTGTTCGAGCCTTTTACCGTTAGATGTGAGTTGCTGACAAGCTCGATTAAAGGGAAGCGAAGAAAAGAAATTCTTCAGGAGTTAGTCGAAGGGAATGTGGACATTTTAATTGGTACCCACGCACTCATCCAAGATGAAGTTACCTTTCACCGATTAGGACTTGTGATTACGGATGAGCAGCATCGCTTTGGTGTGGAGCAGCGCCGGATCTTGCGTGAAAAGGGAGAAAATCCCGACGTACTGTTTATGACGGCAACTCCAATTCCCCGTACACTTGCGATTACCGTTTTCGGCGAGATGGACGTTTCCGTTATTGATGAAATGCCTGCAGGAAGAAAGACGATTGAGACCTACTGGGCGAAACCGGAAATGCTGGAACGGGTTCTTGCATTTGTCGAAAAACAATTGGTTAAGGGGCATCAGGCTTACGTCATTTGTCCCTTAATTGAAGAATCGGATAAGCTGGATGTCCAAAATGCCATTGACGTTCATACGGCATTAAGCCATTATTTTCAAAATCGCTATCGAGTAGGCCTTATGCATGGACGTTTAAGTGCAGAGGAAAAAGATTCCGTCATGAAGGCATTTAGTAGGAATGAGGTGCAGGTACTTGTTTCGACTACGGTTGTGGAAGTGGGGGTTAACGTCCCGAATGCGACCATTATGGTTATTTATGATGCCGAAAGATTTGGACTTTCACAGCTGCATCAGCTGCGTGGACGTGTTGGCCGTGGAAGCGACCAGTCCTTTTGTGTTTTACTGGCAAGTCCAAAATCTGAAACAGGGCAGGAAAGAATGAGAATCATGACGGAGACGAATGATGGCTTCGTCCTTAGTGAAAAAGACTTAGAGCTTAGGGGACCTGGTGACTTCTTTGGAAAAAAACAAAGCGGCATTCCGGAATTTAAGGTAGCGGATATGGTTCATGATTACCGCGCCCTTGAAACAGCAAGAAATGATGCCGCGATTTTAATCCAATCGCCGTATTTTTGGTCCTCCTCCGAATATCAATATTTAAGAAACCAGCTGGAAGAATCAGGGGTTTTAGAAGGAGAAAAGCTGGATTAAAAAAGAAAAGTAGATTGCAGGATTTAAAAGTTATCCTTGCAATCTGCTTTTTTAAATTTTATACTACTCTTAGTACCTAGTCATAAGATCTCGGACGGTGTCATAAATGCGAAGAAATAAGAAAGAACGTCAAGCATTGCTAGCCGCAACGATTAACGAAAATCCATTTGTCACGGATGAAGAGCTCGCTGATAAGTTTAAAGTGAGCGTGCAGACGATTCGTCTCGACAGATTGGAATTGTCAATTCCAGAGCTTCGTGAACGGATTAAAACGGTGGCAGAGAAACGATTTGAGGCGCAAGTCCGCTCATTGCCGCTTGAGGAAGTCATTGGAGAAATTATCGATATCGTGCTGGACGAAAGTGCCATTTCGATTTTTGATGTAAAGGAAGAACATGTTTTTAAACGAAATCAAATTGCCCGTGGACATCATTTGTTTGCCCAGGCCAATTCACTGGCAGTAGCCGTCATAAACGATGAGCTGGCCTTAACAGCTAAGGCTAATATTCAATTTAAACGCTCGGTTAAATTAAACGAGCGTGTGGTAGCAAAAGCAAGGGTAAACAAAATTGATGCGACGAATGGCAGAACCTTTGTGAATGTAACAAGTTATGTAAATAAGGAACTTGTCTTTACCGGAGACTTTGAAATGTATCGTTCGAAAAATCATTAAAGGATGAGACAAATGAAACTTGCAATCGATGCGATGGGTGGCGACAATGCCCCGAAAGAAATCGTCCTAGGGGCAATGAAGGCAGTAGAAACATTCCCTGATATTCAAATTATTCTAGTTGGCGATGAATCCAGAATAAAAGAAACATTAATAGACCATGAACGAATTTCTATTATACATACAAATGAGGTTATCTTAGGTACGGATGAACCGGCGAGAGCAGTACGCCGCAAGAAAAATGCCTCCATGGTGTTAGCGGCAAGGCAAGTTGCGGATGGGTTAGCAGATGCCTGTCTTTCCGCAGGAAATACGGGTGCACTGATGGCTGCAGGTCTATTTGTGGTTGGAAGAATTGCCGGAATTGATCGTCCGGCATTAGCGCCGACATTGCCAACAATAGAAGGAGAAGGCTTTTTGCTTTTAGATGTAGGTGCCAATGCCGATGCTAAACCGGAACATTTGCTTCAGTATGCGATCATGGGTTCCATTTATTGTCAAAAGGTAAGGGGTCAATCCAGCCCAAGGGTAGGGCTGTTAAATATCGGTACAGAAGAAAAAAAGGGAAATGAGCTGACAAAGCACGCCTTTGATCTGTTAAAAACAGCGAACCTGAATTTTGTTGGCAATGTAGAGGCACGTGACTTGCTTAACGGTGTCGCCGATGTCGTCATTACCGATGGATTTACCGGCAATATGGTATTAAAAACGATTGAAGGTACCGCCTTTGCGATGTTTAAAATGTTAAAATCAGCACTAACGGGCAGCGTTAAAAGCAAGCTTGCTGCAGCTGTTTTAAAACCAAACCTAAAGGAACTGAAAAATAAACTGGATTATTCAGAATACGGCGGTGCAGCACTATTTGGTTTAAAAGCCCCGGTCATAAAAGCCCATGGTTCTTCCAATGCCCAGGCGTTATTTAGTGCCGTAGGACAAACACGAGAAATGGTCACCAATAATGTTGTCAGCCTGATTAAACAATCAGTAGGAGAGGCAATACAAAAATAGGGAGTGATTCAATGAGAAAGATTGCATTTGTGTTTCCAGGTCAAGGATCGCAAACGGTAGGAATGGGGAAAGAGCTTGCAGACAAATACCCGGAGGTCATGGCGTATTTTACCAAGGCGGACGAAACGTTAGCCGCCCCTTTAAGCCGTTTGATTTTCGAAGGGCCTAAAGAAGAGCTGACATTAACGGTAAATACACAGCCTGCTCTGTTAACAACAAGTATAGCAATTTTACATTTTTTTCAACAATGCGGTGTGAAGGCTGACTTTGTTGCCGGCCATAGTCTTGGGGAATATACTGCTCTTGTCGCCGCTGGTGTCTTAAGCTTCGAATCTGGCGTTTATGTCGTTCGAAAAAGAGGCGAATTTATGGAACATGCCGTACCGAACGGAGAAGGTTCGATGGCTGCTGTATTAGGCCTTGACCGCGATAAATTGTCAGCTGTTACAAAGGAAGTTACAGAATCAGGCTCTCCTGTGGCATTGGCCAATCTAAATTGCCCAGGACAAATTGTTATTTCCGGTTCGAAGGCAGGCGTAGAACTCGCTGGAACAAAAGCAAAAGAAGCGGGTGCAAAACGGGTGTTGCCGCTTGAGGTCAGTGGACCATTTCATTCGCCATTAATGAAACCGGCTGCCAAACAGCTGCGTGAAGTATTGGATGCAATTGAAATGAGCAATGCCCGCATTCCGGTGGTGGCAAATGTGACGGCAGAACCGCTTACCTCAAGTGCTGAAATCAAGGAAAAATTAATTGAACAGCTCTATTCTCCTGTTTTGTGGGAGGATTCCGTAAAAAAGATGATAGCGCTAGGTGTAGACACCTTTATAGAAATTGGCCCTGGGAAAGTTCTCTCCGGGTTAACAAAAAAAATCGATAAGACGGTCACAACATATTCTGTATCGGATGAAACAAGTGCTGCAAGCGTAATCGATGCCTTAAAGGAGGATAAGTTATGAGTTTAGCAGGAAAAACCGCTTTAGTAACGGGGGCATCCCGGGGAATCGGCCGGGAAATCGCCCTTGAGCTGGCAAGCCAAGGTGTAAATGTAGCGGTTAATTTTGCCGGCAGTGAAGCGAAGGCAAGTGAAGTAGTGGATGAAATCAAGCAGCTTGGAAAGGATGCCTTTGCGATCCAATGTAATGTATCGGATGCTAATGCGGTGGCAGAAATGGTGAAAACGACCATCGATTATTTTGGCCGGCTTGATATCCTCGTTAATAATGCCGGCATTACAAAGGATAATTTATTAATGAGGATGAAAGAAGAGGAATGGGATCAGGTCATTAATATTAACCTAAAAGGGGTATTCTTAGTGACAAAAGCGGTAACAAGGCAGATGATGAAGCAGCGAAACGGGAGAATTATTAATATTGCTTCGATTGTCGGTGTCAGTGGTAACCCTGGTCAGGCAAACTATGTCGCAGCCAAGGCGGGAGTGATTGGGTTGACCAAAACTACAGCAAGAGAACTCGCCTCTCGAAATATTACGGTCAATGCCCTTGCACCTGGTTTCATCACAACAGATATGACGGATACGTTACCGGATCATGTGAGAGCCGAAATGTTAAAGCAAATTCCGTTAGCCCGTTTTGGTGAAGCTAAAGATGTAGCCAAGGCGGCAGCGTTTCTTGCCTCGGATGATGCCGCTTATATAACAGGTCAAACACTGCATATCGACGGTGGGATGGTCATGTAAATTGAAGGCTAAAAGCGGTGCTTTATGTTTTTGCCTGTATTATTTAGCTGTAATCCACTATAATAGCTTGAGGGGAGGTGAAGAGCATGGCAGAGGTATTAGAACGTGTAACAAAGATCATTGTTGATCGTTTAGGTGTTGACGAGTCCCAAGTGACCCTTGAGGCTTCATTTAAAGATGATCTTGGTGCTGATTCCCTTGATATCGTTGAATTAGTAATGGAATTAGAAGATGAGTTCGATATGGAAATTTCTGACGAAGATGCTGAAAAGATTAGCACAGTTGGTGATGCTGTGAACTACATAAATAGCAAAAAGTAAATTCGTTAGAATCATTCATGAAAGCTCCGTTTGCAAACGGGGCTTTCTTCTGTAAAATAAAACTTGGCAGATTCTAATTGGCTGCCAAGTTTCTTTGCGTTTTGTAGAAGTTTTTCTTAAACTAACAATAGCAGGCTGAAATTAGAAGTAAGGTGGAGACTTTAATGCGCTGGAATCGGAAAGAAAAGGACGTTTATAATCGGGCAAAAGAAAGCCAGTTTAAAGATTTTCAACAGCAAATAGGGATTACATTTGCTGATGAAAAATTATTAAGACATGCTTTTACACATTCATCATATGTGAATGAGCACCGAAGAAAGCCTTTTGAGGATAATGAAAGGCTTGAATTTTTAGGAGATGCTGTTCTTGAACTAACTGTTTCTCAATTCCTTTTCAAAAAATACCCAACAATGGCCGAAGGAGAATTAACGAAATTACGAGCCGCCATTGTCTGTGAGCCTTCGCTCGTCTCTTTTGCCAATGAGCTGGGGTTTGGTAAGTTAATCTTGCTTGGTAAAGGGGAAGAAATGACAGGTGGAAGGGAGCGGCCGGCATTACTTGCTGACGTTTTTGAAGCGTTTATTGGCGCTCTTTACTTAGATCAAGGAATTGATACGGTAATTGGATTCTTAGAAAGAACCGTCTTCCCTAAAATAAATGCCGGCGCTTTTTCTCATGTGATGGATTTCAAAAGCCAATTGCAGGAGCTCATCCAACGGGATGGGACGGGTGTCATCGAATACCGTGTTCTTCAAGAAAAAGGGCCAGCTCACAGTAAGGAATTTATCTCCAGAGTGACCTTAAATGGCAAGGAATTAGGAGTTGGAACGGGCAAGTCAAAAAAAGAAGCAGAACAACATGCTGCCCAAAAGGCCCTATCAGTATTGAAAACAAAAACAACTTAGAATGGACAAATGTTTGGGAGAAGCAATTCCTTAGCATTTAGGGAGAGGATAAAGGAATGTTTTTAAAACGGTTAGACATTATCGGCTTTAAATCGTTTGCTGATCGAATCGGTGTCGATTTTGTGACCGGTGTAACAGCGGTAGTTGGACCGAATGGGAGTGGAAAAAGCAATATTACCGATGCCATCCGCTGGGTATTGGGGGAGCAATCCGCCAAATCTCTCAGAGGCAGTAAAATGGAGGACATCATTTTTGCCGGCAGTGATACGAGACGAGCGCTTAATTTTGCTGAAGTTACATTAACGCTTGATAATGAGGATCAAGGCCTCGCCATCGATTACAATGAAGTAAGTGTAACAAGAAGGGTTTCCCGTTCCGGAGAAAGTGAATATTTAATTAATAAACAACCGTGCAGACTAAAGGACATTGTCGACCTATTTATGGATTCCGGACTTGGCCGGGAGGCATTTTCGATTATCAGTCAAGGAAAAGTGGAGGAAATCTTAAATAGTAAAGCTGAGGACCGCCGGACCATTTTTGAAGAGGCTGCAGGGGTATTAAAATATAAAAATCGCAAGAAAAAGGCCGAAGTAAAATTAGCAGAAACACAAGAAAACTTAAATCGCGTCCATGATATCCTTCATGAGCTGGAAAGCCAAGTAGAGCCGTTAAAAATACAAGCCTCCATGGCAAAAGAATTTATCGAAAAAAAAGAAGAGCTTGAAAAATTCGAGGTGGCTTTAACCGTTTTTGAAATCGAAGAATTAAATCAGAAATGGGAAGACCTTTCCAAACAGCTGGAAGAGCATCAACAAGAGGAGATAAGGCTTTCCAGCGAACTGCAGTTGAAGGAAGCAAAAATAGTCGAGACGAGAGACCAAATAGCGGCCTTAGATGAGTCTATTACAGAACTGCAGAATGTCCTGCTGCATGCAAGCGAAGAACTTGAAAAGCTTGAAGGCCGCAAGGAGGTTTTAAAGGAACGACGGAAAAATGCGGGGCAGAATAAAGAACAGCTTAAAATGAATATTGCGGAGGTAACAGAAAAGATTGGCCAGTTACAAAAAAATCGCGATTCTCTAGCCCATTCAGTTGGCCAGCTTGATGAACAAGTGCAGCAGCTGCGATTACTAGTAAAGGAAAAACAGGACAAGCTGCAATTATTTGGCGAAAATATGGATGAAAAAATTGACGCCTTAAAAAGTGAATATATCGAGCTGTTAAACGAGCAAGCAACTGCCAGAAATGAATTGAAGTATATCGAAGAACAATTCCAGCAGCAAGAAAGAAAAAGTGTCCGCCTTGATGAGGAAAATGAAAAATTTCTTCAAGAGCGGAAAAAGGTGGAGAAGAGAAAGTCTGACATTCAAGCCGCTGTCGAAGAAATCGGTCAAAAATTAGCTGATCAAGTGGCAGGCTATCGCCAGCAGCAGCGTAAGCTTGAAACACTCAAAAATCATTATCAAAAACAAGAAAAGACTTTATATCAAGCCTATCAACTTGTGCAGCAGGCCAAATCGAGAATTGAGATGCTTGAAGAATTGGAAGAGGATTACTCGGGCTTCTACCAAGGTGTAAAGGAAGTATTGAAGGCTCGTGGTAATAAGCTGCAAGGGATTGAGGGGGCTGTTGCTGAACTCATCCATGTCCCAAAAGAATATAGCACGGCGATTGAAACCGCTCTTGGCGGTGCCTTACAGCATATCGTGGTCGATACGGAGGAACATGGACGTGCAGCCATCCACTATTTAAAACAGCATTCATTTGGCAGGGCGACGTTTTTACCACTTAGTGTGATGAGGGGACGGTCATTGTCTGGAACGCAGCTTGCTGCGGTACAGAGCCACCGGTCATTTATTGGCACGGCCGTCAGTCTTGTTCAGTTTGATACAAAGTATGCGGAAGTGATGAACAACCTATTAGGGAGCGTCATCATTACAAAAGACCTAAAAGGCGCAAATGAATTAGCTGCGATTCTTCAATACCGCGTGCGGTTCGTGACCCTTGATGGTGATGTTGTCAATCCCGGCGGTTCGATGACAGGTGGAGCAGTGAAACAAAAAACGTCTTCTTTATTAACAAGAAAAGGTGAACTCGAGGAGTTAAAACAAAAGCTTGTGATCATGGAGGAAAAAACGTCGGCCCTTGAGCAAACGGTCAAGACCTTAAAGGAGGACGTCCGAATAGCGGAATCAGAGCTTGAAATGATGCGTAAGACGGGTGAAGAGTTAAGGCTGTCAGAACAAGCTTTAAAGGGAGACCTTCGCGAGGCCGAGTTAGAAGAAAAAAATATTAATGAACGGTTAGCGATCTATGATCTTGAAAAAGGACAATTTTCAGATGATATTGATACCTTAACCAAAAGAAAAGCAGCGATTACGAGTGCATTGGCCGCCTATAAAACTAAAATCGCCGAACTTGATCAGCAAATTATGAATCTGACAGAGCAAAAGACAAACAATCTCACGTCAAAAGAGGAGCTGACCACTGAGCTGAATGAGCTTAAGGTGGAGCTTGCCTCTAAAAATGAACAGTTTGTTCTGACAAAAGAGCGGTTAACTTTAATCAAGAATGATTTACAAGAGAATGAGCAAAGATTAGCGATCCTTACCGAGGATCTTAATCTTTTATCATCGGAAATGACCAACAGTTCATCGGGAGAGGCACAATTAGAAGCGGCTGCTAAAAGAAAGCAGCAGGATAAAGAAGCAACTTTAACATTGATTACCTCGAGAAGGCAGGAGCGCCTAGAGCTCCAAGACCGCTTGGAACATATCGAAAGGGAAGCCAAGGAAACGCGCCGGCTTCATAAAGGCATGACGGTTGTGTTAAAGGATGAAGAAGTGAAAGTGAATCGATTGGATGTGGAATTGGAAAACCGGCTTGCCCGCTTAAGGGAAGAATACTTATTGTCATTTGATGGAGCAAAGGAGCAATTCCCACTAACGGTCCCTGTCGAAGAAGCCCGCAAAAAGGTCAAGCTGATCAAGCTGGCCATTGATGAACTGGGGAATGTCAATCTAGGGGCAATCGAAGAGTATGAGCGCGTTTCTGAACGCTATGAGTTTTTAACAGAACAAAAAAACGACCTCCAGGAAGCAAAGGATACCCTTTTTCAGGTTATCGAAGAGATGGACGGGGAAATGAAAAAACGATTTAAACAAACGTTTACTGGGATTCGCGAGCACTTTGAACCTGTTTTTCGTGCCCTTTTCGGCGGTGGCCGGGCAGATTTGATTTTGACGGAACCGGAGGATATTTTGAATACCGGTGTTGAAATCGTTGCCCAGCCACCTGGCAAAAAGCTGCAGAACTTGGGGCTTTTATCAGGTGGCGAACGCGCTTTAACCGCTATTGCCTTATTATTTTCGATTTTAAAGGTACGCCCTGTTCCATTCTGTATCCTTGACGAGGTTGAGGCAGCATTAGATGAGGCGAATGTCCAGCGCTTTAGTCAATATTTAAAACGCTATAGTACAGAGACCCAATTCATCGTCATCACCCATCGCAAAGGGACGATGGAAGAAGCCGATGTCTTGTACGGTGTGACGATGCAGGAGTCGGGCGTCTCAAAGCTCGTATCTGTTCGGCTGGAGGACACAAAGGAACTGATTGAAACTTAATGTGAAGGAAGTGAAATCATGAGTTTTTTTAAGAAACTAAAAGAAAAACTAACAGTATCGGCGGATTCTGTGACAGAAAAGTTTAAAGAAGGTCTGTCGAAAACAAGGGATAATTTCTCCGGTAAAGTAAACGATCTGATTGCCAGATACCGGAAAGTGGATGAAGAATTTTTTGAGGAATTGGAAGAGATTCTAATTCAGGCCGATGTGGGTTTTGATACGGTGATGGAGCTGATTGATGAGCTGAAAATGGAAGTAAAAAGACGTAAAATTCAAGACCCACAGGAAGTCCAAAGCGTCATCTCCGAAAAGCTTGTTGATATTTACAATTCCGGTGAGGAACTTTCCTCTGCTTTAAATGTCCAACAGGATGGGCTGACGGTTATTTTATTCGTTGGGGTTAATGGGGTTGGAAAAACAACGACGATCGGAAAGCTGGCCCACAAGTTTAAAAGTGAAGGCAAGAAAGTGTTGTTGGCAGCGGGAGATACGTTTCGTGCCGGTGCAATTGAACAGCTGGAGGTTTGGGGGGATCGCGTCGGCGTTGAGACGATCAAGCAGGCGGAAGGCTCAGATCCTGCGGCCGTTATGTTTGATGCGGTTGCCGCAGCAAAATCGCGCAAAGCCGATATTTTGCTTTGTGACACGGCAGGTCGTCTGCAAAATAAAGTGAACCTCATGAAGGAACTGGAAAAGGTAAAACGTGTCATCGAGCGGGAAATTCCGGGGGCACCGCATGAAGTGCTGCTTGTCCTTGATGCAACAACAGGCCAAAACGCCCTCATTCAGGCCAAAACGTTTAAAGAAGCGACAAATGTCAGCGGGATTGTCTTGTCTAAATTAGACGGAACAGCGAAAGGCGGGATTGTGCTGGCGATTCGCAAAGAATTAAATATCCCGGTGAAGTTTGTCGGCCTTGGTGAAGGAATGGATGATCTGCAGGAATTTGATGCCGAAAAATATGTCTATGGTTTATTTCCCGAGCAGGTGGAAAAAGCAGAAGCATAAACAAAACAGCAGCAGTTTGCTGCTGTTTTGTTTTGAAAAAAATAATATTGCTTTTTATTAGTGATTGTGTAAAATTCAACCAAAGGGGAAAAGGCTATTTTTTTAAAAATTTTAGAAAAAGAATGTAGTATAAAAGGGAAAATTTTCGTCTAGTTACTAGTTAGGTTTTTTAGGGGGAATGAATTTGCTTAGGACAAAGGTTTTATTTATCGTTTTATGTTCACTTTTTCTTGTTGGGCATGCTGTTCAGCCGGCTATGGCTGCCTCTAGCCCGATAAAAATATCTGTCAAAGAAGGTTTTAACGGAAAGGTGAAGAGCGGACGCGGCTTTCCAGTTCAAGTAACGATTGAAAATAGCGGTCAGGATTTTGTCGGTGATCTCCTGTTTAATTTTTCCGCTTCTTATAATACGAGCGGTGCAAAGGTGTTGGCTATCGATGTACCAAAAGGAAGTAAGAAGACATACTCTGTTTCATTGCCGGCATATTCCGAAGATTATTACAACAGTAGGCAAATAAAACAAACAATCTTTCTATATAAAGGCAGCTGGAAGGATCACAACGAACAAGGCTTTGTGGGTGATAAAATTTTAAAACCGAAAATTATCGACCCTGAAGGACAAACCGTAGGAATGTTAAGCGAGGATGCTGATCGGCTAAAAGAGCTGAAGGTATTGCCGGCAAGTTCAGTTGAACCACTCGTGCTTTCAGAGGAAATGGTACCCGAGGATGAACTTGGTCTTAACAGCCTTGATTACTTATTGATTGATGAATTTTCGATCGCAAAGCTGAAGAAACCTCAGCAGGATGCAATTTTGAAATGGGTTCAAAATGGGGGTCACTTAATTGTCGGGGCTGCCCCAAACGCCGCTGCAGCCTATGGAAGTCTAACTCCTATTTTGCCAATGAAAGCAGATCAAGAGGTTTTGGCTGATACGAAGTTTTTTCAAACGGGAGGAAAGAAACCGCCGATGCGGCAAATTCCTTTTTTTATCGGGAAGATAGATAAGCAAGCAGATATCGTGATTAAGAGCGGGGATTTACCTGCGGTCGTACACAAGGGCTATGGTGCCGGGGAAATCTGGCAAACGGCTTTTTCATTAGGCGATGAGCCGCTCTCTTCGTGGAATGGTTATGGGCAATGGTTTGCTGATCGTTTGATTGTTTCCGGTTCCGCTAAATTACAAAGTCAAAACGGTAATTCTAACCCGTATGAGATGTTGTTTAGTGAATTTGCCGAGGTCAATGAATATTTTACATCAGCCCATTTTTCTTTAGGACAAATAAGTTTGATGCTGGTCATTTATTTACTTCTGATTGCCCCATTCCTCTATGTTTTATTAAAACGGCTTGATAAGCGCGAGCACGCCTGGTGGGTTATTCTCGGTTTGGCGGTTATTTCATCAGCAGGCATTTTTGCCATCGGGGCGAAGGACCGAATTGCTAAACCGCAGCTGAACCAAATGGGAATCTACAAGGCTGAAAATAACCAATTAACGGGTTATGAAGCGGTTAGTTTCCTTTCCAATACCGGAGGCAATTATGTGGTTGACTTTTCAAATGGGGATTTCCATGGAGTGCCAGGGGATTCGCTGACGACTGTAAATGACGGAAGACGCTTTGCGGTGCTCGAAAACGGACGGAAATCCAGCAGTGTGACATTTCCAAATGTGGAGTATTGGTCCAACAGAACCTATTTTGGGCAGGCTGCTAAACAAAATATAGGCGGGTTTGAGAACAACCTGATCTATAAGAATAAAAAACTGACGGGGGAAATTGTCAATCATTTTCCTTATGATTTTGAAGAATTATACATTTGGAGCGGTACGAACAAGATAAACTTAGGGTCGTTAAAAAGCGGTGAAAGCTTGAAAGTCAATCAAACATTACAGCAGGATTACTTGGCAAGACCCTATACTTCAGGAAATAACTATTCTACGCCAAATTCCAATCAGGATCTTGATAAATTAAAACGGCAAAAAATGGAGTATAGTGCCATCGAATATTTGTACAGCAATTCGCAAACGAAAGAGAAGCCGATTCTATTTGGCTATACGAAAAGTTCTGTTATCAAAGCAGATATAAAAGGAAAACACGAAGTGCGCAAGCCATTGACTCTAATCTATCAAACGCTGGACTTAGAACCAAATTTCACCGGAAGTTTTACGATTAAGCATGATTTGTTGCGGAGTGAAATAAAGCCGATTCGTGGGGCGGTCTTGAGTGAGTGGGAACGAGGTGCAGCCAACACGAGGCTGGAACTTGATGATGGGGAGTATGATTATTCTCTAGAGCTGCCAAAGAGCTTACGAGAAAAAAGCCTGAGGCTGCATGAATTAAAGATCACTTGGTACGGAAGAAATGTCAGTTATTCTTTGCTGAACCACAAATCGGGCCAATATATCCCTTTATCCAACAACCATACATTGATACAGAAAGATGTAGATCAGTTCATTTCATCAGAGGGAACCATTTTGATCAAAATGGTTAAATCGGGACAGGGCGACCCGGAAATAAAGATGCCTTCGCTCTCATTAAAGGGGGAAATCAACCCATGATTGAAATCATTGACTTAACAAAACAGTACGGAAAATTTACCGCCCTCGATTGTTTAAATTTGACAATTGACAAAGGTACAGTCTTTGGCTTTGTCGGTCAAAACGGTGCAGGCAAGTCAACGACGTTTTCTATCTTAGCGACATTGCTTTCGCCTAGCTCCGGAACGGCTTATATTAATGGCTTCAATATTCGTTCGGAACCAAAGGCAGTCAGAAGCCAGATTGGCTATATGCCGGATTTCTTTGGAGTCTATGACCAGCTGAAAACGGTGGAATATTTAGACTTTTATGGGGCGAGTTACGGCATTAGCCAAAGCGAACGAAATAAATTAATTCCTCAGTTGCTGGAATTAGTCAATTTAACCGATAAACAAGATTCCTATGTTGATATACTTTCAAGGGGAATGAAGCAACGGCTTTGCCTCGCAAGATCGTTAATTCATGACCCGGAGGTGCTCATTCTCGATGAGCCTGCATCAGGTCTTGATCCGAGAGCCAGAGTGGAAATGAGAGAGATCTTAAAAGAATTAAAGAACATGGGAAAAACGATATTAATCTCCTCGCATATCCTGCCGGAACTAGCGGAAATGTGTGATACGATTGGCATTATTGATCAGGGAAGGCTAGTGGCGCAAGGATCGGTATCAGAGATTCAGCAGCGGCTTAAAGGAGAAAAGTTGATTGTTGTTAAACTTCAGCATGGTTTGGACGAGGCCGTCCGTTTTTTTGAGGATCAACCAATGGTAAGCGGATTGGTTAAGAGAGAGGATGGTCATTCACTTCAATTTATCTATAGCGGTGACGCTGAAGATCAAGTTCAATTATTAAAAATGGCGTTATTACAGAATCTGGCAATTGTCAGCTTTTCAGAAATCGAAACTAATCTAGAGGATGTCTTTATGGAAATCACGAAGGGAGTGGAACTAACGTGAGAAATCTGTTGCTTAATCCAGTGTTAAATAAAGAGTTTAAGTTAAGGTTCCGCTCATTTAAAAGTTTTCTAGGTTTGGGGTTATATTTACTCGCGCTTTCCGTATTAATGGTCGGCTTCATCTTTTTAGAATCGCAAGGTTCGCCGATGGGGCGATTCCGGCCGGAACAGAGCAGAACGATGTTTATACTGATGTCCTTTATCCAAATGGGCTTGATTTTGTTTATTACACCAGGGTTAACAGCGGGAGTCATTAGCGGTGAACGGGAAAAGCAAACCTTAAATATTTTATTAACGACCAATCAAAGCTCTGCAAGTATTATTTTTGGAAAACTAATTTCGTCTGTATCGTTTTTATTATTGATGATTTTTGCCAGCATGCCAATCTATAGTATCGTCTTTCTGTATGGTGGTATATCACCTGGTCAGGTTCTGGTAGTTCTTGGATATTATATTTTTACGATTCTTGTATTTGGCAGCATTGGCATCTTTTTTTCAACTCTTGTTCGGAAAACGATTATTGCCATGATAACCACCTATGGGGTGACATTGTTTTTGACCGCCGGCACAGCGTTTCTTTTTGCGGTATCGATGTCAGTCAGCCAAATGGGGAATTCTTCGAATAATCCATTCGCCCTTTTCTTTGTGATGCTAAACCCGGTCATGATCTTATTCAGCTTTCTTGAACCGGATGCATTTAGTGAATTATCCAATCAATTAGGGCTGGGGAGTGAATTTCCATTATGGGCGGCGAACATGGTAACCTATGTGCTGATTATGGTATTGCTGATTTTCATTAGTGTCAAAAAACTGCGACCCAATATGAAAGTTAAGAGCAGGAGATGAGGATGGGAGAAATGGAGGATAAAAAGCAATTTTATCAACTCTTAAACCCCCTCCGCCGGCAGCTGTTCATTAAAAGAACATTACGTGAATTTCACTATTGGCTTTTGGCGGCAGCAGCTTTGTCATCGGTCATTCTGCTGGCGGCAAGGATATGGGTGATACCGTTTTATCATGAAATGGTGTTATCGGGCTGCCTCCTTTTGATCCCGATATGTATCTTTCGTATTTGGCGCAATCGTCCGGGCTGGAAGGATGCGGCAGCGGTTTTTAATGCTTTTGTTCCCGAAGACCAGGTAATCACTGCCTTTTCCTTTTTAACTGAGGAAGGCTTGGTACAAAAGCTGCAGCTTGCTGAAGCGCTAAGGCTGATGAAAAAAGAGCAGCAGCGGGTAATGATGCGGAAAAAGGGCTACCTGTTACCAAAATGGTTATTGGCAGCCGTTTTATTCTTTTGTTTAGCTGGGTTACTTGAATTCTTCCCTGCTCATACACAACAATTAGCGGAACAAAAGGAAACAGAATTAGCCGTGTTGAAGAAGATTGAACAGCGATTAGAGGAAAAAGAGAAAAAGGCGAAAAGTACGGAAACAAAAAAAGCGCTGGAAAAAGCAAAGGATATGATAACGAAGAAGCCTGATTTGAATGAGGCGCTAAAGAAGCTGGCTGCCCAGCAGAAAGAACTCGAATTAAAGGCCTTAAAGGTTAGGGATGAACGGAAAAAATGGCTAGACTGGCAGCATAATTTACACCAGGCAGATCTCCATCAATTGGCGGCTGCCCTTGAGGAAAAGGATGTAAAAAGAATCAATAGTGAACTCGAAAAGATGAATAAAAATTATCAGTCATTGACTGAAAAGCAGAAATCAGCTTTTGGGAAACTGAATGGATCTAATAAAAAGCTTTCCGACCAAGAATTAAAGGAGTTGGCCAACCATATATCCGCGCTGCTTGATTCGGAAAGACAGGAACAGGAGTTGGCAGCTGCCGAAGCAGCTGTTTCCCAAGCAGCTGGCGAGCTGCAAAAAGAAATGGCAGCAAATGGACTAAAATCCCGGCAAATCGCACTTCATTCATCTGGACCGGCTGGAGGAAATAAGCCAACCAGCTCAAGTGGCAGTAACGGGAATCCCCCTGCACATCCGAATAGCGGAAACCAAGCAGAAAATCAAGGAACAGGAAATAGCGGGTCATCTGGAAAAGGGAACTCATCTAGCAACGGATCTGGAACCGGGTCAGGGAATGGCAGCGGATCCGGGAACGGTGGCGCAGGAAATGGCCGAGGTGGTTCAGGTCAGGGCGGCGGCCATGGAGCAGGCTTAGGAAGCGGGTCCCGGGAACTATTGACGATACCGGAAAAATCCGCTGGTAAAACCAATTTGGAAACAGATTCGGGTACCATCGGTAAAGGAAGCGGAGTGCAACAATTTGAGGGTGACGGGCCAATTTCTAAAGGGAAAATTCGTTCCTATCAAGAGGTTTATCATGATTATCAAGCGACGTATCGCAGCAGTACCGATCGCGTAAAACTGCCCTCTGAACTAGAGGAAATGGTCAAAACCTATTTTTCATCACTTGATCCGAATAAGGAGTGACGTTTATTGTCTCAATTACAAGAAAAAGAACAACAATTTATGACGGCAGCAGAGCAGCTGAAGCGGGTAAAACAAGAGTTAATGAATTTTATTGTTGGTCAGGAAGAAGTCATTGACCAGGTACTATGGAGTATCTTCTCAGGAGGGCATGCCTTACTTGAAGGGCTGCCGGGACTTGGCAAAACCATGCTCGTCAGGTCCGTTTCAGAATGTCTGGACCTGGCATTTAGTCGAATCCAGTTCACACCAGATTTAATGCCCTCCGATATTACCGGGACCATGATTCTCCAACCGGGTGATGAAGGCAGACAAGAGTTTGTCTTTCATCATGGGCCATTGTTTGCCAACATTATTTTAGCAGATGAAATTAATCGGGCAACACCGAAAACGCAAAGCTCCCTGCTTGAAGCGATGGCTGAGCAAACCGTGACGGTGATGGGGAGTACCAAACAGCTTGCACGGCCATTCTTCGTCCTGGCAACCCAAAACCCAATTGATATGGAAGGTACTTACCCGCTTCCCGAAGCCCAAATGGATCGGTTTATTTGTAAAATCCTTGTAAACTATCCGTCAAAAGTGGAACTAAAGGAAATAGCGTTAAGAACAACTGGTTTAATGGTGCCAACCTTAAATAAAATTTTAGCCTCTTCTGAGGTTCTGGCATATCAGCAGCTTTCAAAGGAAATTCTCGTTTCGGACGATTTGTTAAATGCAGCCGTATCCATTATCGATGCAACTCACCCAAATTCAGCTGACGCACCGGAAAGAGTTAAGCAATTTGTCCAATTTGGCAGCGGCCCCAGGGGATTACAGGGCCTGATCCAAATGGCGAAGACACGGGCCTTATTTGCCGGGAGATACCATATTTCGCTCGGGGACCTAAAGCAGACCGCGATGCCAGTCTTAAGGCATCGAATTCTCTTAAACTTTGAAGGGGAAGCAAGCGGTGTTACAACGGATGAACTGATTGGGGAAGTTCTGGAACAGCTTGGAGAGGGTGCCAAGAGCAGATGACTACCGCATTTAATACGAAATTAGCAAAGCTTGACATGCTCAGATTGCTGTCGAAAACCCGGCGGCGTGGCGCTCACAAAGGAGGAAGGACGGCAAACAAGTTTGGAACCTCGCTTGAATTTTCGGATTTTCGCCTTTATCAGCCGGGAGATGATGTACGACAAATTGACTGGAATGTATACGGCCGGACACAAAAGCACTATATTAAACGGTTTTTAGATGAGCAGGAGCTTTCAGTTACTGTTTTTCTCGATTGTTCCCGTTCCATGCAGGTACTCGATTCAAAATGGCAAAGAGCGAAAGAGCTTGCCGCTACCTTTAGTTACATTGCTCTTAGCGGGGAAGATCGTTTATCATTTGTCCCGGTTACCTTTAAGAATCATCAAAAGGTCAGCAGAAAAGGGGCGATATACGGAAGGAGAGTGTTTTTTGACATCCTCCAACTTGCGAAACAGGATTCTTTTGGAACATTTGCTGAGAACCTTTCCAAAAATACGTTAAAAAATAATCAGCTGACGATAATCATTACCGATGGGCTTGAGCCGTCAGCCTCCTTCGAAATGCTTCTTCGCTTGATTGCAGCAGCCAAGCAGGAGGTTAGGCTGATCCAGTTATTGGCCAGGGAGGAAATCGAGCCGAGCTATTCCGGTGATATAAAGTTAATTGATAGTGAATCCAATGATTCCGTCAATATTTCACTGAATGCTTCGATTCTAGCCAACTATCAGCAAGCATTAATGGAACATAATACAAAACTTGCGGCATTGTGCCGCCAGTATGGATTTAGCTATTTATTCACAACCGATGATGCAGACCTACATCATTTTTTATTTCAAGAATGCAAGGCCAAACGCGTACTTTATTAACTAGAGGTGATAAGGATGTCATTTGCAAATCCGATATATTTTAGCTTGATCATTTTTATCGCCTTTGTTGTGCTATTATACTTCTTCCGGAAACAATATCACACCATGATAAATCCATCTAATTTGCTTTGGCGGGAGGCCATGAATGAGTGGAAGGCGTCTTTCTGGCTTCAAAAAATCCAACATAACTTATTGTTCTGGCTGCAAATTGCTGCCTTAACATTATTAATGCTTGCTTTAGTAAAACCGCTTTGGCTCTCAGAAGGTACAGCGGGCGAGCAAATCATTTGGATCGTCGATACGTCGGCGACAATGTCGGCCGGTAACGGTCATCAATCACTGCTTGACCAAGCAAAGAAACAGATGAAACAACTTGCAAACCGTTTAGATGGCCAGGAAGTGACCATGATCAAGGCGGAGGAAAAACCGAAACTCCTCCTAAATAGAGAAACCAATCCGAATATAATTGGACGGACAATCGATCAACTCAAGGTAACATATGAACATGAAAATATTGAAAAGGCCGTTAAACTGGCGGAATCGTATGTTCAAAAAAAAGAGACGGTCATCCATATCTTCTCAGATTCACTAAAAAAAGAAGATGTAACCGTTGGACGTGGAGATGTCAGCTATGAAATTCATAATACCGGGGGCATCGATGACAATGTCTCGATACAATCATTTGGCGTCTCCAGTAAACAGAAGCAAATTTCCGGACTGGCTGTCATCGAAAACCAAGGTAAGCGACAGAAAAGCTTTCCTTTCATCGTAAAAAGTGAGGATTCTACGTTGTTTCAACAAGAGATCACGCTTCCGGCCGGTAAACAAACCGTGATAAATGTCCCAAACCTTCCCGAGCGCCGCTACTATCAGGCAATGATCAATGCTCATGATCAATATCCTGTGGATAATGACGTCACCGCTCTGTACACAAACATGAAACCGCCTGTTTACGCCCTTGGAGAATTAAATCCCTTTTTCATAAAGGGATTGAACACGTTAGGAATTGAATCGGTTCAGCTGGACGGGGCTAGTGCATCGGACATCAAGGAAAACGGCATCGTCATTGCGGAAGGAATCCCAATAAATCAGTTACCGAAGATGCCGGCTATTTATATCAATAAATATAAGAAACAGGAGAAAGCGGTAGAACTGCAGGAGGCGATCAAGAGTACCAATTCACCGCTGCTAAAGTATGTTGATATCACGAAAACGTACATAAAATTCGCCGCCATCCCGCCGCCGGGAGATTGGGACAACCTAGTAATGAGCGGCCGGCAGCCTTTGATCCAATCAGGTATGAACAAGGGTCAGCCGGTCATTGTTTTGAATTTTTCACTTGAGGATTCTGATTGGCCGCTTCATCCGGGGTTTCCTATCTTTCTTTATAACAGCTACCAATGGCTGTCTAGAGAGACAGGCTTTCTCGGTTATTTCCAGCCTGGTGAGGAAAAGTGGCTTCAGCTTGAAAAGAATCGGGGGAACTTGGAAATCTTTACTGCCGCCGGGAAAAGCTTAACATCACTTCAGCTGGATAAGCAGAATTTTAAGGCACCCTTCACCCCGGGTATTTATCAGGCGGTGTCTGATGGTCAAGTCTATCATTTTTCCGTTCTGCTGGATGACCGTGAAAAAAAACTGGTCCTTAGGAGTGTACAATCCTTTAAGATCGATGCAAAGTTAACTCAAATTGAACGAACATGGAGGCAGCGCGATTCATTATGGTTCTTTCTGACAGCGATTGCGTTACTAGTACTGATGGCAGAATGGGAGGTGTATCGTAGGTGGCTTTAGAGCTTAAGTACCCATTCATGCTGATTCTATTACTACCCGCCTTTTTCCTCATGTATTTGTATTTTAGGAAGATCCGTTTAAAGCGAACTCGTGAAAAAATCGTGATTGGTGGATTGCGATCGGTTCTGTTTGTCCTGCTTATTTTCGCGCTTGCCATCCCACACATTCTCTTGCCGATAAAACAAGAGTCCATCCTGTTTCTCGTCGACCGTTCGGCAAGCTTTGAGGCTGCCGAAGAGGGTGTGTTGGATTGGCTGGATGAAAGTTTAAAGGCTAAGAAGAAGGAGCAGGCCTTTTCCATTGTCTCGTTTGCTGATGGGGCGGCAGTTGAGCAATCATTGTCTGATAAAAAAACAACGGCCGCTCCGTTTAACGGGAAATTGAAAACAGGTGAAACCAATTTAGAAGAAGGAATTGGTTTGGCGGCTTCACTCATAAAGCCTGAGCAAGGCGGCCGGATTGTCCTGTTAACAGATGGTAATGAAACGGCAGGCAGCAGTATAGAAGCCGCTAAACTGTTAAAAAATCAAAAGATTGAACTAGACTATGTTCACTTGAAACAAGAGTTCCGGGCCGATATGGCGGTCACCAAACTAGATGTTCTACCATCACTTTATGAAGGAGAACAAGCGAATCTGTCCGTTACGATCGATAGTAATGTAGAAAAAGCCGCTGATTTACGGATTTCCTTAAATCATCGAGAAATTCTTCATAAAAAGATACATGTAAAACAAGGTCGTAATGAATTTTCATTTGCTCATATTACAGCCGAACCGGGAGTGTCGGTCTACAAGGTAGAAATAGCAGCGGAAGGTGATACCTTTATTGAAAATAATACCCTTCATGCTGTATCGACAGTTAAAGGAACACCGAAAGTACTGATTGTTCAGGGCGATCAAGAGGACGGGTTAGCACAAATTTTGACATCTTCAGGGCTAAAGGTGGAAAAACAGATTCCGGAGAAGCTGCCGACAACGATGGCGGGAATGCTGCAATACCAGTCGATTATTTTTAATAATGTTCCCGGAACGAAGATTACTGAGCAGCAAATGGTGCTGCTTGAGAAAGCGGTCAAAGAATTTGGTAGAGGTTTTGTGATGCTTGGTGGGGAAGAAAGCTTTGGCCTTGGCGGCTATTTTAAAACCCCAATTGAAAAATTATTGCCGGTTAATATGGATATAAAAGGGAAAAAACAAATGCCCTCACTTGGTTTGGTTATCGTCATTGACCGTTCCGGGAGTATGAGCGGAGGGAAGCTTACATTGGCGAAGGAAGCTGCGGCCCGCTCAGTCGAACTGCTCCGGGATGAAGACACCCTCGGGTTTATTGCCTTTGATGATCGTCCGTGGGTGATCGTTGAAACAGCACCGCTAAAAAATAAGAAAAAGGCCATTGAAAAAATCCGCTCTGTTTCTGTTGGCGGCGGTACAAATATCTATCCGTCTTTAGCAATGGCCTATCAACAATTAACAGATTTAAAGCTGCAGCGAAAACATATTATTCTCTTAACCGATGGACAATCAGCAGCTGATGGTGATTATGAATCGTTGATTGCAGACGGTAAAAAGCATAATATTACCTTGTCAACCGTTGCCCTCGGAACAGACGCGGACAGAAACCTATTAGAGGATCTGGCGGGGCAAGGGAGCGGGAGGTTTTATGAGGTGACCGATGCCTCGGTAATCCCAAGTATTCTCTCAAGGGAAACGGTGATGACCACAAGAACTTATATCGAGGACCATCCTTTTTATCCAGCCGTCCAGCCATACCCGGAATGGACAAGCTTGTTCCAACAAGGTATTCCCAAAATGAATGCCTATATTGCCGTAACAGCGAAAAACAGGGCTGATGTGCCGCTTAGGAGTGAGAAAAAAGATCCCATTCTCGCTCAGTGGCAGTATGGCTTAGGCACAACCTTGGCGTTTACTTCTGATATGACGGGAAAATGGTCCGGAGACTGGGCAAAATGGAAAAACTGGGGTCCTTTTTTAAATCAGATGGTGACAAAATCCTTGCCGAAATATGAAAGCGAGCCGTTTAGCTTTACCCTTGATAAGGAAGCTGACAATACGGTTGTTCATGTAAAAACAGAAGCAAGCCAATTCCTACCAACGGAAGTATCAATTGTTTCGCAAAATGGAACGGTCATCGATACAAATTCAAAGCCAACAGCCCCCGGGGAATTGGAAGTGCTCTTTCCATATAAGCCGGGAATGTATTTTTTACGAATGAAACAAGCAACTGAGACCGGGGCCGATAAAGTATTTCAAACCGGTTTTTCCGTACCTTATTCTTCTGAGTATTTGTTAAAACCAACAAACAAGGAGCTGCTGAAAAAACTTGCGGCGGTAAGCGGCGGGAAAGAGCTGACAACACCAAAGGAAGCATTTAGGCCATTAAAGCAACAGGCAAGAAAGTCAACTCCCATAACTGAGCCGCTCTTAATCGCTGCTTTCCTGCTGTTGGTGCTTGAGATTTTTATCAGAAGATTAGGAGTTCAGTTGTTTTTAGTCCCGCTTAAGTTGCTTAGGAAAGAGAGGAAAGAGAGGAAGGGGAATGAGCAAGGCCAAACAAAGGTGTTTGAGCAGCTTTCAAAGGTAAAGACCCGTTCGGAGCAAGAGCGAACCATCGTACAGAAAAAGGTGTCAAATCCTGCTAGGACTAACAAAACGGCACCACAGAAGCCTTCTCAGTCGAAGCTGCGCACAAAATCTGCACCAACAGCCTCACCTGAAGAAAAGGCAGATCGGATGAAACGGTTACTTGAAGCAAAGAAAAGAAAACGGTAATAGATAATCGAAGTGTAACAAGACAAGTTTAAGGACCTTTCTTGACAGAAACATCAAGGCTGTGTACACTTTTTGTAAAGGCTTTTCACTTAACAAGGAAGGGGGACCTTGGCATGCTAGAAAAAACAACTCGAATGAATTACCTATATGATTTCTATCATTCGCTGTTAACGCCGAAGCAGCAAAGCTATATGTCTCTCTATTATTTGGATGATTATTCCCTTGGTGAAATTGCCGAAGAATATGAGGTCAGTCGCCAAGCCGTTTATGATAATATTAAACGAACGGAAGCAATGCTTGAGGAATATGAGCAAAAGCTGCAATTACTGCAAAAATTCCAGGAACGTGCACGACTGATAAAAAGATTGAAAAAGATGCTTATGGAGGAGAACCTTTCAAAGCAGGCAATATTAGAAACGATTGACGAGATAGAGAATTTAGATTAGGAGTTGGTGTTGATGGCATTTGAAGGATTAGCCGACCGACTGCAAAGTACGATTCAAAAAATCCGCGGCAAGGGGAAGGTTTCCGAGGCGGATGTAAAAGAAATGATGCGTGAAGTACGTCTTGCCCTGCTTGAGGCCGACGTTAACTTTAAAGTCGTCAAAGATTTTGTCAAAAAAGTCAGTGAACGCGCTGTAGGGCAAGAGGTAATGAAAAGCTTAACACCCGGGCAGCAGATTATCAAAATCGTAAATGAAGAATTAACAGCATTAATGGGCGGTGAACAAAGTAAAATTGCGGTCGCCAGCCGCCCGCCGACGGTGATTATGATGGTCGGTCTCCAGGGGGCTGGTAAAACAACAACGTCAGGAAAACTGGCCAATTTACTGCGCAAAAAGTATAATCGCAAACCCCTGCTCGTTGCTGGCGATATATATCGCCCCGCCGCAATTAAACAGCTTGAAACATTGGGAAAACAATTAGACATGCCGGTTTTTTCATTAGGTGATCAGGTAAGCCCGGTTGAAATTGCGAGGCAAGCAATTGCCAAAGCAAAAGAGGATCATCATGATTATGTTCTGATAGATACTGCCGGCCGTCTGCATGTCGATGAAGCGTTAATGAATGAGCTAAAGGACATCAAGGAATTAACCAATCCTGATGAAATCTTCCTTGTTGTCGATGCAATGACAGGTCAAGACGCCGTCAATGTTGCCCAAAGCTTTAACGAACAGCTCGGGATTACCGGGGTTGTATTAACAAAGCTTGATGGCGATACAAGGGGCGGTGCAGCGCTTTCGATTCGTGCGGTTACAGAGAAGCCAATCAAATTTGTCGGGCTGGGCGAGAAAATGGATGCCCTCGAGCCGTTTCACCCGGAACGCATGGCATCGAGAATTCTCGGCATGGGTGATGTACTGACACTGATTGAAAAAGCCCAGACAAGTATCGATGAGGAAAAAGCGAAAGAATTAGAGCAGAAGATGCGAACCGCCTCATTTACGCTCGATGACTTTTTGGATCAGCTAGGTCAAGTCCGCAAGCTGGGCCCCCTCGACGAACTGTTAAAAATGATGCCGGGTGCGGGCAAGATTAAGGGTTTAAATAATATTCAAATCGATGAAAAGCAGATTGGCCACGTAGAAGCAATCATCAGATCGATGACGAAGGACGAAAAGCTTCGTCCTGAACTAATGAACTCAAGCCGTAAGCGGCGGATTGCCAAGGGAAGCGGCCGTACTGTTGCCGAAGTAAACCGTTTGCTTAAACAGTTTGAAGATATGAAGAAGATGATGAAGCAAATGACGGGCATGCAGCAAAAGGCAAAGAAAAAAGGCGGATTTAAATTTCCGTTTAAACCATTTTAAAAACGAAAAGTGGAAAACATTTCACAAAGTTTTTTGATGTAAAGAGAAAAACCTTTACAAACCTATTCCTTATCTGCTAATATTATTTCTTGTGTAAAACTATTCGGAGGTGCTATTTATTATGGCAGTAAAAATTCGTTTAAAACGGATGGGAGCTAAGAAGACTCCTTTCTATCGTATCGTAGTGGCAGATTCTCGTTCACCGCGTGATGGACGTTTCATTGAAACAGTTGGAACCTACGACCCAGTTGCAGAGCCGGCTCGAGTTGACATCAACGAAGAACAAGTGCTTAAATGGCTGCAAAATGGAGCAAAACCATCTGACACAGTCCGGAATCTGTTCTCTAAACAAGGGATTATGGAAAAGTTCCATAATGCCAAATTGAGTAAGTAAGTAGTAAAGCTATGAAAGAATTGATTGAAACTATTGTTAAGCCCCTTGTCGATTTTCCTGAAGACGTCCGTGTAGATGCTCTTGAAGAAGACAGCCGCATTACCTATCATCTCTCGGTCAATAAGACGGATATGGGTAAAGTGATTGGAAAACAGGGGCGCGTTGCAAAAGCCATTAGGACTGTTGTTTATGCAGCAGGATCGTCACAGCAGAAGAAAATATTTCTTGAAATTGGTGAATAGCTTTTTGCATCATTAAAAGCGGAAGCGCCTTGGCGCTGAAGCTGGATATCTGGGCAAAAAAGGGGGGAGCATTCCTCCCTTTTTTGCTATTGTAAAATCAGGATCCCTTGATACGGAAGCTAGCCAGTTTTTTCATAGAAAAAGGAGGCATGTATGATGCAGCTCATCCAGACTGTTGTCGTAAAACAAATATTAACGGAAAACAGCAAACAGCAGCTTTTCGATCAATACCAGGACCGAAGACGTCAGCTTCAAAAGGAATGTGATCAACTCCAATTTGAATTAAAAAGATTGGAAAAGACAAAGACCTTTTCACCAGGCAAACTTAAACAACATTTTGAAAATGAAGTCCAAATGCGCAAGGAAAAAATTAAGCTTGTTGAGTTTCAAATGGAACAATTACATATCCTACCTTTGGGAAGTGAATTGAAGGAAAAGGAAGTTCAGGCCCTTGTCGAGGTAAATATCGGTGATGTTTGGGACGATTCCTCGCGGCAGCCGACAATTATCATTAAAGATGGTATTATTGAGGATATAAGGTAGAAGGTGATGCATGAATGGAAAAATGGTTTAATGTTGGAAAGATCGTCAATACCCATGGCTTAAAGGGAGAAGTACGAGTAATCTCAAAAACCGATTTCCCCGAAAAACGCTATAAGACAGGGAATAAATTATTTTTGTTTCTGCCAAATTCCCATACACCCATTGAATTAACCGTTAAACAACACCGTACACATAAAAATTTTGATTTATTGACTTTTGCTGGGTATGAAAATATTAATTTAGTCGAAACGTTCCGTGATGGCGTTTTGAAAGTGCCTGAATCGCAGTTGACCGATTTGGCGGAGGATGAATTTTACTTTCATGAAATTATTGGCTGCCGTGTATTGCTCCCGTCCGGAGAAGAAATCGGAACAATTAGTGAGATCCTTACCCCGGGCGCTAATGATGTTTGGGTCGTAAAGGATAAAACCGGAAAAGAGATTTTAATCCCCTATATTGACGATGTAGTCAAAAATGTCGATATAGGGAAAAAAACGGTATTCATTGAACCGATGGAAGGTTTACTATCATGATGAAGATTGACATTCTTACGCTTTTTCCGGAGATGTTTCCCGGTGTACTGGGTCATTCGATTTTACATAAGGCAGCTGAAAAGTCGGCTGTTAGCTATCATGTAGTCAATTTTCGGGAATTTGCCGATAACAAACACCGGGCGGTTGATGATTACCCATATGGCGGCGGTGCGGGGATGGTATTAATGCCGCAGCCGATCATTGATGCTGTTGCCTCTCTCAAGGAACGGGCCGAAAGTAAACATCCAAGGGTCATCTTACTATGTCCCCAGGGAAGCCGCTATGATCAAAGAAAGGCGGAAGAACTGGCAAAGGAGGATCATCTCATTTTTATTTGCGGGCATTACGAAGGGTATGATGAACGAATCCGTCAGCACGTCGTAACCGATGAAATCTCGATTGGTGATTATGTTTTAACCGGGGGCGAGCTCGGTGCCATGGTCATCATCGATAGTGTCGTCCGTTTATTGCCAGAAGTGTTAGGCAACCAAGAATCACATAGGAAGGATTCTTTCAGTACCGGTTTGTTAGAGCACCCCCATTATACAAGACCGGCTGATTTTCGCGGCATGAAGGTGCCGGATGTTTTATTATCAGGTAATCATAAATTAATTGAGGAATGGCGAAATAAAGAATCATTAAGGAGAACATTAGAAAGAAGACCGGATTTATTAGAAAAAATAGAACTCTCTTCCGAACAAGAAAAATGGCTGCAAGAAGTAGAAAAAGAAGACAACTAGTCTTGCAGGGGTATCACAATTATGGTATGATACTTCTTGTGACTTTAGCTGAAAATTTTTCAGCCCCAAAGTCTTATAACGATGTTCCGCTGCAATCATGGTTATTTGTGCATGAGCATCTGTTGGAAGGAGTTGAAAACGATGCATCAATTAATTGAAGAGATCACAAAAGAACAATTGCGTTCTGACCTTCCTGCGTTCCGTCCCGGTGATACCGTACGTGTACACGTAAAGGTTGTCGAGGGAACCCGCGAGCGTATCCAATTATTTGAAGGTGTTGTGATTAAGCGTCGTGGTGGTGGAATCAGCGAAACCTTTACAGTTCGTAAAGTTTCTTACGGAGTAGGCGTTGAACGTACCTTCCCTGTACACACACCAAAAATTGCGAAGCTGGAAGTTATTCGCCGCGGTAAAGTTCGCCGTGCGAAACTTTACTACTTGCGTAACCTTCGCGGTAAGAAAGCTCGTATTAAAGAAATCCGCTAATATGAAAAGAAAAGAGCTTGCCTGGCAAGCTCTTTTTTCATCGTTTAGGAAATTATAAAATAGGACACTGTGGATAACTTTCTACCGGGTTAGACTAGTCCAGCTCCAGCGCCCTAGCGGCTAGTGTCCTTCGCTCTCCGCCCTACGATAAGTCAACATCGAATCGCCTCCGGCTCTTCGTGTTTCCTTTATCTCAGTTGGAGCGCTCCAGGCCATACGCCGCTGACCAGGGCGCTTGCGCTTTTTGTTCTACATATCTATCTGCCTGATACTATTCCAGGACGGAAGCAAAATATTAAAATTTGATTAAAAACACACAGCCTGTTGTGTTAATTAGCTGTAATTTATGTAAAATAGCTGTATAAGACTTTTTGCAGGAATGGTGGTTTATGTATGGTTAAGAAGAAAAATGAACTCTGGGAATGGACAAAGGCGCTGTTAATAGCAGTTGCATTAGCAGCGATTATTCGCTATTTTCTGTTTGCCCCAATAGTAGTGGATGGTCTGTCCATGATGCCAACACTAAAGGATCAAGACCGGATGATCGTCAATAAATTAAGCTACAATATTGGCGAACCGAAACGATTTGATATTATCGTCTTCCATGCCCCTGAGCATAAAGATTACATCAAGCGCGTGATTGGGCTTCCGGGTGATCATATTGAATATCGGAATGATACCTTGTATGTAAATGGTAAGGCATATAAAGAACCGTATCTCAATAAATACAAAGAGGAGGTGGAAGACGGTCCGTTGACAGATGATTTCACCCTGGAAGAAAAAATAGGCCGTACTACCGTTCCAAAAGGGGAATTATTTGTAATGGGAGATAACCGCCGCTTTAGTAAAGACTCCAGACATATTGGGACGATTCCAATGAGCAAGGTCATTGGAAAAGCAAGCGTCATCTTTTGGCCAATCAAAGATGCACGTATTGTAAAAGTAAAATAGAACTTGAAATGGGAGGTGGCACTTTGACAATTCAATGGTTTCCTGGCCATATGGCTAAGGCGAGGAGAGAGGTCACGGAAAAGTTAAAGCTGGTTGATATCATTTTTGAATTGGTCGACGCAAGAATACCATTTTCCTCAAGAAACCCAATGATTGATGAGATTATTCAACATAAACCAAGACTTGTCTTATTAAATAAAGCCGATATGGCAGATAAAGAGACGACAAAGGAATGGCTGGCCTTCTTTGCAGATAGGGGGATACAGTCTCTTGCAATTAACTCTCAGGCCGGGGAAGGCTTGAAACAGATCACCATAGCTTCCCGGGAAATCCTCAAGGAGAAATTTGACCGACTAAAAGCCAAGGGTGTTAAACCGCGGGCAATCCGAGCAATGATTGTGGGAATTCCAAACGTTGGGAAATCGACACTGATTAACCGTCTGGCCAAAAGGAATATCGCCAAAACCGGTAACACTCCGGGAGTTACAAAATCTCAAGCATGGATAAAGGTTGGAAAAGAAATGGAACTGCTTGATACCCCGGGAATATTATGGCCAAAGTTTGAGGACCAAGAGGTGGGGATCAAACTGGCGATTACAGGGGCCATTAAGGATACCTTATTAAATTTGCATGATTTGACCATTTATTCGTTAAAGTTTTTAGAACGAGTTTACCCAGAACGCTTAAAGGACCGCTATAAGCTCACTGAATTACCGGATGATGCCGCCCTGCTATTCGATCATATTGGCCGTCTAAGAGGCTGTCTAATGGGCGGAGGAATGGTTGATTACGATAAAGTAGCTGAACTGGTCATTCGGGAAATTCGCTCAGATAAATTCGGCCCGCTCTCATTTGAGAAACCGAGTGATTTTTAATTAGAAAAGCGCAAGCGCCTTGGTCAGCCCCGACAAGCATAAGACGCTTCTGAATAGAAGGCGCTCTTTGCCTTCAATTCAGGAGTGGCTTATGACCTCGAGGGGCTAGGCGCTGGAGCTGGACAATTCTCAAAGTCGAAAACATATAAAATCTGGTGTAAAAAAAACGATAGGTGGCGACTATGAAGCAGCTCTCTATTGCAAAAATCGAAGAAAATCTAACAACTATTACCGATGAGTTTGATCCTTTTATTCAGGAACTTGAACAAGATGAACGAATTGGCGTTCGAAAAAGCCTTGCAAGATGGAAAAAACAACGGATGACAGAAAGGTTTCTCAAAGCTAAATTTGAGCAAATGACCTATTATGAACGAAACGTTATGGCTCAAGGCTTTCGGCTTATTGCCGGAGTGGATGAAGTCGGAAGGGGCCCGCTTGCAGGCCCTGTTGTCGCGGCTGCTGTGATTTTGCCGCAGGATTTTTACTTAGCAGGGATAGACGATTCTAAAAAGCTATCAGAAAAAAAACGTCAGGAATATAATCATATTATTAGAAAAGAAGCGATTTCCGTCAGCATTGCCATGATACAAGCCGATGAAATTGATAGAATCAATATTTATGAAGCGACAAAGAAGGCGATGAAATCGGCCATTGCGACATTACATACCCCGCCTGACTATTTGTTGATTGACGCGATGAAGCTAGAGACTCCTTATCCTTCAGAATCGATTATTAAAGGCGATGCCAAAAGTGTTTCCATCGCTGCAGCCTCCATTGTTGCAAAAACAGCCAGAGATGAGCTGATGAAGGAAATAGCGCAGACCTATCCTGCTTACGGTTTCGAACATAATATGGGATATGGAACAAAGGAACATTTGCAAGCCATTCAAACGCACGGGATTACACAATACCACCGAAAATCCTTTGCCCCCATCAAGGAATGCATACTTGTAAGATGAATAGGACAGATCTTAAAATAAAAAACAGGCCCCGCCTGTTTTTTATTGCTTAATGGTAGACAAGGTTCCTATCATTATATAAAATGAAAACGGAGTCAATTTTTGTTAAAGAGTAAGATTTAGGAGGATGGGAAATGAATATCCATGAGTACCAGGGGAAAGAGATCCTCAAAAATTTTGGGGTGACAGTCCCAAATGGAAAAGTAGCCTTCACGGTCAGTGAAGCTGTTGAAGCCGCAAAAGAATTAGGCACGCAAGTTTGCGTGGTTAAAGCACAAATTCATGCAGGCGGCAGGGGGAAAGCTGGTGGTGTTAAGGTTGCAAAAAACCTTGATGAGGTACGTACATATGCTAACGAAATTTTAGGAAAAACATTGGTGACGCATCAAACTGGACCTGAAGGAAAAGAAGTAAAACGTTTATTAATTGAAGAAGGCTGCGACATTAAAAAGGAATATTATGTAGGATTAGTATTGGATCGTGCTACCTCCCGAGTGGTATTAATGGGTTCAGAAGAGGGCGGTACCGAGATTGAAGAGGTGGCTGCCAAAACACCTGAGAAAATTTTCAAAGAGGAAATTGATCCGGCGCTCGGTTTAATGCCATACCAAGCACGTCGTCTTGCCTTTAATATCAATATTCCTAAAGAATTGGTTAACCAAGCGGTTAAGTTCATGACCGGACTATACAATGCTTATATTGACAAAGATTGTTCCATTGCAGAAATTAACCCATTGGTTGTTACTGGTGATGGTAAAGTAATGGCATTGGATGCAAAACTGAACTTTGACTCCAATGCGTTGTATCGTCAAAAAGATGTTTTAGAATACCGCGACCTTGAAGAGGAAGATCCAAAAGAAATCGAAGCATCCAAATATGATTTAAGCTATGTTGCCTTAGATGGAAATATCGGCTGTATGGTTAATGGTGCCGGACTTGCCATGTCCACGATGGATATCATTAAGCATTATGGCGGTGACCCGGCAAACTTCCTTGATGTTGGCGGTGGCGCTACAGCTGAAAAGGTAACAGAAGCATTTAAAATTATCCTTTCAGATCCCCATGTAAAAGGTATTTTTGTCAATATCTTCGGCGGCATTATGAAATGTGATGTTATTGCTGAGGGTGTAGTCGAAGCAGCTAAGCAGGTAGGGCTTACGATTCCATTAGTAGTCCGCTTAGAAGGAACAAATGTTGACTTAGGAAAGAAAATCCTTGCTGAGTCTAACCTGAATATCATTGCTGCTGAATCGATGGCTGACGGCGCACAAAAAATCGTTTCATTAGTAAAATAGGATCGAATGAAAGGGGAATTAACGTGAGCGTTTTTATTAATAAAGATACGAAAGTTTTAGTTCAAGGGATAACAGGCGGCACTGCCCGTTTTCATACAAAACAAATGCTTGAATATGGAACCAAAATTGTCGGGGGTACATCTCCAGGCAAAGGCGGTCAGGAAGTAGAAGGTGTACCTGTATTTAATACCGTAAGAGAAGCAGTAGATGCGACTGGTGCAAATGCTTCTGTTATCTATGTTCCGGCTCCATTTGCAGCCGATTCCATTATTGAAGCAGTCGATGCTGAATTAGATCTTGTCATTTGTATTACCGAGCATATTCCAGTACTGGATATGGTGAAAGTGAAACGGTATATGGAAGGGAAGAAGACACGTTTAGTTGGTCCAAACTGCCCTGGCGTCATTACGGCAGATGAATGTAAAATTGGCATCATGCCTGGTTATATTCATACAAAAGGTCATGTCGGTGTTGTCTCCCGTTCCGGAACATTAACATATGAAGCCGTTCATCAATTAACGCAGGCAGGGCTTGGACAAACAACAGCAGTCGGTATTGGCGGCGACCCTGTAAATGGGACCAACTTTATTGACGTTTTAAAGGCTTTCAATGAAGATCCTGAAACATATGCTGTCATCATGATTGGCGAAATCGGCGGAAATGCCGAAGAAGAAGCTGCCAAATGGGTACAGGCCAATATGACGAAGCCTGTTGTCGGTTTTATCGGTGGTCGTACGGCACCTCCTGGAAAGCGTATGGGCCATGCCGGTGCGATTATTTCCGGTGGTAAAGGAACCGCTGATGAAAAGATCCGCATCATGAACGAATGTGGCATAAAGGTTGCTGAAACACCTTCCGTCATGGGAGAAACACTAATTGAAGTACTAAAAGAAAAAGGCTTATACGAAAAGTGTAAAACCCATTAATTGTTACCATCACGTAATGCAGATAGTCCCTCATATTGTGAGGGGCTGTTTCCGCTTGAAAAAAATTTAACCGGAGGAATGTTGTTGATGAATGAATTTAAAGAAAAATTAATAGCCCTGCTTCACTATCCAAATAGTTCGTGGAATCATGTTTTCGAAATATTGAAGAAGGACCCAACGCTTGATTCTCTTCATCCATATCAATCAACTGAACAATTGAAAATGGTCTTCCCCACACTTGGAAATCCTTCCCCACAGCCTTCTATCGAATCTTTGTATCCCGAAATCATTCATGATCAAATCCGTCAGTACAAAACAAATGGTATAACTGTCATTACCTATTTTGATAAAGAATATCCCCGCTACTTAAAAGAAATCTATCAACCGCCATGGGCATTATTTGCCAAGGGAGATCTATCGTTACTTGAAAGGGAACCCAAGCTTGCTGTTGTTGGCTCGAGGCAGGCAACCCAGTATGGAAAAAATGCGATTCGTCAGTTATTTCCAAAATTAATGGAACAGAATGTCCTCATTGTCAGCGGTTTAGCAAGAGGGATCGACGCCTTGGCTCATGAATATGCGATAAAGTATGGTGGTCGAACCATTGGCGTACTGGCAGGCGGATTATATCATATCTACCCGAAAGATAATCTAAACCTGGCAATGGAAATGATGAAAACACAGCTTGTCCTTTCAGAATATCCGCCGGATACAAAGCCCGAAAGATGGCAGTTTCCGGCGCGGAATCGAATTATTAGCGGTTTGTCCCGGGGAACCTTTATTATTGAAGCGAAACGAAAAAGCGGTTCATTGATTACGGCAAACTATGCGGTTAACGAAGGCCGGGAAGTATTCTCGCTTCCGGGCAGCATTTTTAATCCATATTCACTTGGTACGAACGATTTAATCCAACAAGGGGCAAAACTGATTACAAGAGCAGAGGATATTTTAGAAGAAATTAGATAAACTCTAACTGATTTAGGGGAAATATTAGCGTATATTTGACTAAAAAAAGAAAATTTAATATAAAAAGGTTGAAATTATTTCTAATATGTTATACATTTTCCAACAGATGTCCAAAAAAAAAGAATAAGTTTAAAATGAAGATAATATTGTAAATAAACAACAATTAAGTATATTTTGGGATATGGGATAAGAGAGTTTTGTAAAATTTTTTCTCTGTAACAAATTTGTTCAATAGAATTTGGAAATTAGAAAACTTCTCATTTGTAAGCATCATAGAAACTGGCTCTAAGCCTTATCTAGGCGCTTTCATATTTTCCCTCTTATAAAAGGAGGAATCGAACATGTCAGACTTTCTTGTTATCGTTGAATCACCAGCAAAAGCAAAAACGATTGAACGATATTTAGGAAAAAAATATAAAGTAAAAGCCTCAATGGGTCATGTGATAGATTTGCCGCGAAGTCAAATGGGTGTCGACGTAGAGCGAAATTTTGAGCCTAAATATATAACGATCCGTGGGAAGGGCCCTATTTTAAAGGAATTAAAGACGGCAGCTAAAAAAGCAAAGAAAGTCTTTCTTGCTGCCGACCCCGATCGTGAAGGGGAAGCAATTGCTTGGCATTTGGCACACAGCTTAGGTGTTGATATCGAATCGGATTGTCGTGTTGTTTTTAATGAAATCACCAAGGATGCAATAAAGGATTCCTTTAAATACCCACGCCCGATTAATATGGACTTGGTCGATGCCCAGCAGGCACGAAGAATCATGGACCGGCTTGTTGGCTATAATATTAGTCCGCTTTTATGGAAAAAGGTAAAAAAAGGATTAAGTGCAGGCAGGGTTCAATCCGTTGCCGTGAGATTAATTATTGACCGCGAAAAGGAAATAAAGGCGTTTGAACCGGAAGAATACTGGACAATCGAAGGGGAATTTCTCAAAGGTTCGAGCCAATTTAGCGCAGTCTTTTATTCTTTAGCCGGTCAGGAGAAAACTGAATTAAAGTCCGAAGAGGACGTCCAAAAAATACTACGGGAAATGGAAGGAAATAAATTTACGGTACTATCTGTTACTAAGAGAGAACGAAAACGAAACCCGGCCCCCCCGTTTACCACGTCATCTCTGCAGCAGGAAGCAGCAAGAAAATTAAACTTCCGTGCAAAAAAGACGATGATGCTTGCCCAGCAGCTTTATGAAGGGATTGAACTAGGCAAAGAAGGAACCGTTGGTCTGATCACGTATATGAGAACCGATTCAACAAGGGTGTCCGAAGTAGCCCAAACGGAAGCAGCTGATTATATTAGGAAGGTATATGGGGAAAATTATCTAAAGACCGAGCAAAGAAAAGAGAAGAAACAGGCAAATGCCCAGGATGCTCACGAAGCGATCAGGCCAACAGGCACCTTTAGGGATCCCGGCAGCTTAAAGGCATTTCTCTCAAGAGACCAGCTCCGTCTTTATAAACTAATTTGGGAGCGGTTTTTAGCCAGCCAAATGGCCCAGGCGGTTCTGGATACGATGAGTGTGGATCTGCAGAATGGCAATGCGATCTTTCGCGCTACCGGCTCTAAAATAAAGTTTCCCGGCTTTATGAAACTGTATGTAGAAGGGTCAGATGATCAAGTAGATGAAATCAATAAAATGCTTCCTGACCTGAATGAAGGGGATGAGGTTTTTCAAAAGGATATTGATCCTAAGCAGCACTTTACTCAGCCACCCCCAAGATATACAGAAGCAAGGCTTGTGAAAACGCTTGAAGAGCTTGGGATTGGACGACCTTCGACATACGCTCCTACGCTAGATACAATTCAAAAGCGCGGCTATGTTGCCCTTGATAATAAACGCTTTATTCCTACGGAGCTGGGGGAAATTGTTCATGAGGTTATGGTAGAATTTTTCCCGGATATCATCGATGTTGAATTTACAGCGAGATTGGAAAAAGGATTAGACTATATTGAAGATGGAAAAATGCCTTGGATAGAACTGATTGATTCATTTTACAAAGAGTTCGAGACACATTTAAAAATAGCGGAACAGGAAATGGAAAAAATAGAAATAAAAGATGAACCGGCTGGTGAGGATTGTGAAAATTGCGGCAGTCCAATGGTATTTAAAATGGGACGTTATGGGAAATTCATGGCCTGCAGCAATTTCCCGGATTGCCGAAATACAAAACCAATCATTAAAGAAATCGGTGTTACTTGCCCTAATTGTAAACAAGGTACCATCATCGAAAGAAAGAGCAAGAAGAGAAGATTGTTTTACGGCTGCAGCCGTTATCCAGAATGTGATTTTATTTCCTGGGATAAGCCATTGCCACGAAGCTGCCCGAAATGCGAAGGACTTCTTGTCGAAAAGAAGTTAAAGAAAGGTGTCCAAGTCCAATGTGTGAATTGTGACTACAAGGAAGAGCCGCAAAGCTAAGAGTGGACTTTTGTCCACTCTTTTAAAGTTTTTCGTTAGTGTCTAGCTGCAGCACCTAAGGGCTCGAGGTCACAAGTCGATCCGTCACGAAGGCTAAAAAAAGCAGCCTTCCCGCCGGCTCGCCTTGTGCTTGTCGCCCCTGATCTGGCGCTTGGCGCTTTTCGAGTCTTAAAACTTTTTTGTTTCTGATTCGTATAGTACAATGCAAGATGGACCTTAATTAGCGGAAATACAGTCTGTTCGAGGAGATAGAATGTACGAGGAGGCTTAACATGAAGGAAGTAACAATAAATGTGGTCGGTGCCGGTCTGGCTGGAAGTGAAGCGGCCTGGCAAATCGCCAAACGCGGCATAAAGGTTCGGCTTTATGAAATGCGTCCTGTCAAACAAACCCCGGCACATCATACGGATAAATTTGCTGAGTTGGTTTGCAGTAACTCCTTAAGGGCCAATAACCTGACAAATGCAGTCGGTGTCCTTAAGGAAGAAATGCGCCAGCTTGATTCGGTGATTATTACTGCGGCTGATGCATGCTCCGTTCCTGCGGGCGGCGCTTTGGCAGTCGACCGCCATGAATTTGCTGCAAAAGTAACAGATATGGTTAGAAACCATGAAAATGTGACGGTAATAAACGAAGAGGTTACAGAAATACCAGATGGACCAACCGTAATTGCTACAGGACCGCTGACAAGTCCTGAACTATCTGAAAAGCTCAAGGGCCTCACCGGCGAGGATTACCTATACTTTTACGATGCGGCTGCCCCTATTATTGAAAAGGAAAGCATCGATTTAAATAAGGTATATTTAAAATCCCGCTATGATAAAGGAGAGGCCGCCTATCTTAATTGTCCGATGAACGAGGAGGAGTTTAACCGCTTCTATGATGCCCTTCTTTCTGCTGAAACGGCCCCATTAAAGGAGTTTGAAAAGGAAATCTTTTTCGAGGGCTGTATGCCGATTGAGGTAATGGCAGCACGAGGAAAAAAAACAATGCTGTTTGGGCCATTGAAACCAGTCGGTTTAGAGGATCCGAAAACAGGAAAAAGACCGTTTGCTGTTGTTCAGCTTCGCCAAGATGACGCAGCTGGAACGCTATATAATATTGTTGGTTTTCAGACACATTTAAAGTGGGGGCCACAAAAAGAGGTAATTCAGTTGATTCCCGGTCTTGAGAATGCTGAAATCGTTCGTTATGGAGTGATGCACCGAAATACGTTTATTAACTCACCAAAGGTGTTGAAAGCGACTTACCAATTTAGAAACCGTGAAGATTTATTTTTTGCTGGTCAGATGACCGGGGTTGAAGGGTATGTTGAATCGGCAGCGAGTGGATTAATTGCCGGAATTAATGCATCCAGGTTTGTCAAGGGGCTCGAAACCCTTGAATTTCCGGTGGAGACGGCAATAGGAAGTATGGCACAGTACATCACATCTACAAATGCTGACAATTTTCAACCAATGAATGCTAACTTTGGCTTATTTCCCGAATTGCCCGTGAGGATAAAGGGAAAACAAGAAAGGAATTTACGGCATGCTAACAGAGCAATAGAGACAATTCAGAACTTTGTGAAAGTTTTGTAAAGTATCTTGCAACGGCTATAGAAGTGTGATACCATTGTTTTGTTTGGAAAGGTTATGGCAGCATGTAACGCCATAGTACTTTCGTATGTAATTGTGAAATTTTTATTAAAGTTGCGTGTTAAGGCTTTACAATTGTAGTGCAATTATTCAAAATATACAGTTGAGTTATCGTCAATAGGTTTCAGTAAATTTTATTGTTCATGTCTGAACAAGAGTCCGCTTTATTTTTGGAGTAACCGGTATCAGTTAGACATGAAGGATCAGCAAAGACAGCTTAACCTCAACTTGTAATGAGAATTTTGAAATTTTTCCATTCGTTAAATTATACGAATATTCTTCAAGAAGGAGGACATCTTTAATGAATCAATTTCACGCAACAACGATATTTGCGATTCACCATCATGGCGAGTGTGCCATGGCAGGTGATGGGCAAGTAACCTTAGGCAATGCGGTTGTAATGAAGCATACAGCCCGAAAGGTAAGAAAGATCTTCAATGGGAAAGTATTAGCCGGTTTCGCGGGTTCTGTAGCTGATGCTTTTACCCTTTTTGAATTGTTTGAAGGAAAGTTAGAGGAATTTAACGGGAATCTTCAAAGGGCTTCCGTTGAGCTTGCAAAGGAGTGGAGAAGTGATAAAGTACTAAGAAAACTTGAAGCAATGCTGATTGTCATGGACCGTGAAAATTTATTACTTGTGTCTGGAACAGGCGAAGTCATTGAACCTGATGATGGAATTCTGGCCATCGGTTCAGGTGGTAATTACGCATTGGCAGCAGGGCGTTCGCTTAAGAAATATACAGGTGAACATTTAACTGCAAAGGAAATTGCGAAGGCTTCGTTAGAAATGGCCGCGGAAATATGTGTCTACACAAACCATAACATCATTGTTGAAGAGCTATAAATGGGAAGGAGACATAAAATGGGCAAAACAACCAATTTAACACCACGCCAAATCGTTGAAAAGCTTGATCAATATATTATCGGACAAAAGGATGCCAAAAAGGCAGTTGCAGTTGCTCTTCGAAACAGATACAGAAGAGGACTTTTGAACGAAAAACTTAAGGATGAAATCATCCCAAAAAATATTCTTATGATCGGCCCAACTGGTGTTGGTAAAACAGAAATCGCCAGAAGAATTGCCAAGCTGGTCGGTGCTCCGTTTGTCAAGGTTGAAGCTACAAAATTTACGGAGGTAGGTTATGTTGGCCGCGATGTTGAATCCATGGTCCGCGACCTTGCCGAAACTGCCGTCCGTCTTGTAAAAGAGGAACGGATGCAGAGTGTACAGGAGCTTGCTGAAGAGAATGCCAACAGCAGGCTGGTGGAATTGTTAGTGCCGACGGCTAAAAAATCAACAAACTACAAGAACCCATTGGAAATGTTATTTGGAGGCGGAAATTCAACACCCGATCAAGAGACACAGCAAGAAGATTATTCCATTCAAGAAAAACGAAAGATTGTGAAAGAAAAGTTAGCCCTCGGTGAATTAGAAAATGAAGTGGTTACAGTGGAAGTAGAAGAGCAGGCCCCATCCATGTTTGATTTACTTCAAGGCTCAGGGATGGAACAAATGGGAATGAACATGCAGGATGCCCTTAGCAGCTTTATGCCGAAAAAACGTAAAAAAAGAAAATTAACGGTTCGAGAGGCAAGAAAAGTATTAACAAATGAAGAAGCCGCTAAGCTAATTGACATGGATGAAGTGACTTCAGAAGCTATCTACCGTGCAGAACAAACGGGAATTATTTTTATCGATGAGATTGATAAAATTGCCAGCCGAAACGCTGGCGGTTCATCTGCTGATGTTTCGAGGGAAGGGGTCCAAAGGGATATCTTACCGGTGGTAGAAGGGTCAACGGTTGTAACAAAATATGGTCCTATCAAAACTGACCATGTATTGTTTATCGCTGCAGGTGCCTTCCATATAGCAAAACCTTCAGATTTAATCCCTGAACTTCAAGGCCGTTTGCCAATTCGAGTTGAACTAACGAAGCTGACTGTCGATGATTTTTATCGAATCTTAGTTGAACCCGATAATGCATTAATCAAACAATATATTGCGTTATTGGAAACGGAAGGTATACAAATTGAATTTTCTGACGATGCTATTCGTAGAATCGCTGAAATGGCTTTTGAAGTAAATCAAAATACTGATAATATTGGTGCAAGGCGGCTTCATACTATCTTAGAAAAGCTTTTAGAAGATCTCTCGTTTGAAGCACCTGATATCACGATGGATAAAGTGACGATTACACCACAGTATGTTGATGAGAAACTGGAGGCTATCTCGAAAAATAAGGATTTAAGTCAATTTATTCTATAGCATGATTGGTTGCAGTATTTTTTTAGGAATGTAAACAGGAAATATTTAGATTTTACAAAAATTAATAATGGTTGTCGTTATTTAGGAGGAAGAAACAGATGGATTTACTAACAAAAACGAGAAGAATTAATATTTTATTGCAAAAAGCAGCAGGAAAGCCAGTGAACTTTAAGGAAATGGCGAATACTTTAAGTGAAACAATTGAAGCGAATGTTTTTATTGTTAGCCGCCGTGGCAAACTTCTTGGATTTTCCATTTATCAACAAATTGAAAATGAACGAATGAAAAAGATGTTCGAGGATCGTCAGTTTCCCGAAGACTATACAAACAGTCTATTTAATATTACTGAAACTTCATCAAATCTCGGAGTTGAAAGTGAATATACGGCATTCCCTGTAGAAAATCGGGAATTGTTCCGTGAAGGGTTAACAACCATTGTGCCAATCATAGGCGGTGGTGAACGTTTAGGAACATTAATTCTGGCAAGATTGCATGAGAAGTTCTTGGATGATGACCTTATTCTTGCTGAATACGGAGCCACGGTTGTCGGCATGGAAATATTGCGTGAAAAGTCAGAAGAAATCGAAGAAGAAGCAAGAAGTAAAGCCGTTGTTCAAATGGCGATCAGTTCATTATCTTATAGTGAGCTTGAGGCAATTGAACATATCTTTGAAGAGCTAAACGGACATGAAGGCCTATTAGTTGCCTCAAAGATTGCTGACAGAGTTGGGATTACCCGCTCCGTAATCGTTAATGCATTAAGAAAACTTGAAAGTGCAGGTGTGATTGAATCCCGCTCACTTGGGATGAAAGGAACCTACATTAAAGTCCTTAATGACAAGTTCCTCGTCGAACTTGAAAAATTGAAATCGCATTAATGAACACTCGGGTGTCAGGCACCATGTGAAAATTTCACATGGTGCCATTTTTTAAAAGTAAAACTTGATTGTTTATTTGGTCTGTGCTATATTATTTCATGGTGTTATTACACACGCTGATGGATTTAAACAGGTGGTGCTGCCTGTTCGCAGTTTCTGTTTAAAAATGAGATTGGCGGAGGAAATCAAACCATTAGGAGGAAGAAAATGTCAGTTATTTCAATGAAACAATTGCTTGAAGCTGGTGTACATTTTGGACACCAAACTCGCCGCTGGAACCCTAAGATGAAGAAATATATCTTCACTGAGCGTAACGGCATCTATATTATTGATCTTCAAAAAACCGTTAAGAAGGTTGAAGAAGCATACAATTGGGTGAAGGAGCTTGCTGCGAACGGCGGAACAATGCTTTTCGTTGGTACGAAGAAACAAGCTCAAGAGTCTGTAAAGGATGAAGCAGAACGGTCCGGGATGTATTATGTCAACCATCGTTGGTTGGGTGGAACATTAACAAACTTTGAAACCATTCAAAAACGGATCGCCCGTTTAAAAGATATTGAGAGAATGGCTGAAGATGGTACTTTTGATGTCTTACCGAAAAAAGAAGTTGTTCAATTAAAGAAAGAACAAGAACGCCTTGAGAAATTCTTAGGCGGGATTAAAGATATGAAACAGCTTCCAGATGCATTATTTATCATTGACCCTCGTAAAGAGCGCATTGCGGTAGCGGAAGCAAAGAAATTAAACATTCCAATCGTTGGAATTGTGGATACAAACTGTGATCCGGATGAAATCGATGTGGTTATTCCAGCTAACGATGATGCGATTCGTGCAGTGAAACTGCTAACTTCGAAAATGGCGGATGCCATCCTTGAAGCAAAACAAGGTGAAGAAGTAGCTGTAGAGGCATAGAAAAGTGAAATCGCCTCGGGGAGCTAGGCACTAAAACTAGACAATTCTAATAAGTTAAACTTGAAAAGGTGATAAGAGGGAGGCCCTTTATCACCTTTTTTTAAAGAAATGTAAACAGGATAAAGTGTTATCTTTCACTTCAATGGCTAAGATAGAATACATAGTATTTTAAAGGAGGAACTTACTTATGGCAGTAACTGCACAAATGGTAAAGGAATTACGTGAAAAAACAGGCGCTGGTATGATGGATTGTAAAAAAGCGCTGACGGAAACAAACGGTGATATGGATAAAGCAATTGACTTCCTACGTGAAAAAGGGATTTCAAAAGCAGCAAAGAAAGCAGATCGTATTGCAGCAGAGGGGTTAACTTCGATTATAACAGATGGAAATGATGCGGTAATTTTGGAAGTGAACGCTGAAACTGACTTCGTAGCGAAAAACGAAGGGTTCCAAACGCTTGTTAATGAACTAGCTGTCCATCTTTTGAAAAATAAACCAGAAACAGTAGAAGCAGCATTAACACAAACAATGGATAACGGTGCAACTGTTGCAGACCACATTAACGCAGCGATTGCCAAAATTGGGGAAAAATTAACACTTCGCCGTTTTACAATCGTATCAAAAACGGACAATGATGCATTTGGTGCATACATTCATATGGGTGGACGCATTTCTGTTTTAACTGTTTTTGAAGGTTCCACGGATGCAGAAGCAGCAAAAGATGTGGCAATGCATATTGCAGCGCTAAATCCTAAATATGTCTCACGTGATCAAGTATCACAAGAAGCAGTCGAACATGAGCGCCAAGTATTAACGCAGCAAGCCCTGAATGAAGGGAAACCTGAAAACATCGTAGCGAAAATGGTTGAAGGACGGCTGGGAAAATTCTTTGAGGAAGTTTGTGCCCTTGAGCAAGCTTTCGTTAAGAATCCTGACCAAAAAGTACGTCAATTTGTTGAATCTAAGGGTGCCAAACTTCGTGAGTTTATCCGTTACGAAGTAGGCGAAGGTATTGAAAAACGTGAAGATAACTTTGCCGAAGAAGTTATGAACCAAGTGAATAACAAATAGTCAACTTTTCTCAGGAAAAACATCAATGAAGTTTTAAGGGAATGTTACTGTAATCGATTTTGAATAGGGGACACGATGTGTGTTCCCTTTTTTAAAGAAAAAGTTACATACGGAGGTTTATATGAGTAGTCCTAAATACAAACGCGTGGTGTTAAAATTAAGCGGGGAGGCATTAGCTGGTGATTCGGGCTTTGGTATTAAACCTTCTGTCATAAAATCAATCGCCGAACAAGTAAAGGAAATCGCCGAACTTGGAGTAGAAGTAGCGGTAGTTGTTGGCGGCGGTAATATTTGGCGTGGTAAAATTGGCAGTGAAATGGGGATGGACCGGGCAACGGCTGATTATATGGGAATGCTGGCAACCGTTATGAATTCCCTGGCACTTCAAGACAGTCTGGAGCATTTAGGAATTGAATCCCGTGTTCAAACCTCAATTGAAATGCGTCAAGTAGCTGAACCCTATATTAGACGTCGCGCAATGAGGCATTTAGAGAAAAAACGTGTAGTTATTTTTGCGGCAGGTACGGGTAATCCGTATTTTTCGACGGATACGACAGCCGCATTAAGAGCAGCGGAAATTGATGCCGAAGTGATTCTAATGGCAAAAAATAATGTCGATGGTGTTTATTCAGCAGATCCTAGAATCGATGTGGATGCGATGAAATACGATGACTTATCATTCTTAGATGTTATTAAAGAAGGGTTGGCTGTCATGGATTCAACGGCATCATCCTTATGCATGGACAACGATATCCCATTAATTGTGTTCTCCATTACGGAACCAGGAAATATTAAAAAGGCAGTTATAGGTGAAAAAATCGGTACAATCGTTAGGGGGAAAAAATAATGCCAAAACAAGTCATTAATTCAGCGAAAGAAAGAATGACCAAAGGAATTCAAGCATACACTAGAGAACTAGCAAGTATCCGTGCTGGAAGGGCAAGTGCCTCTTTATTGGACAGAATTACGGTAGATTACTATGGGGCACCAACACCTGTGAATCAACTGGCGGGGATTTCAACTCCAGAAGCTAGGCTGCTCGTTATTCAGCCATATGATAAATCCATTTTAGGTGAAATTGAAAAAGCGATTCTTAAGTCTGATCTAGGATTAAATCCTGCCAATGATGGCTCTGTTATTCGCATTGCCATTCCACAATTAACCGAAGAACGTCGCAGAGAATTAGTGAAATTGGTGAAAAAAGAGGCGGAGGAAGCGAAGATTGCGATTCGTAATATCCGTCGTGATGCCAATGATGAGTTGAAAAAACTTGAGAAAAACGGAGAAATTACGGAAGATGCCCTGCGTGGTTATTCAGAAGATATCCAAAAACTTACAGATGATCATATCGGTAAAATTGACCAAATCACAAAAGATAAAGAAAAAGAAATCATGGAAGTGTGAACAGACCCTCTTTCTAGGGGGTTTTTTTCCTATTTAGCGTGGAATCTTTCGGATTTTTTGGTATGATATAACCATGAAGCTAAAGGGATGTCTGAATATACATAGGAAGTTTGACTTTATTTTCGGAGGAAATGATTAAGTATTTGGAGGAGCAATGTTATGTTGAATAAAATCAGGCTTTGGAAGAACCAAAATAACTCTTCCATACTCCGAGATAAAATAGAAGAAATAAAAAAATCACCTGTTCCTGAACATGTTGCCATTATTATGGATGGAAATGGCCGCTGGGCAAAAAAACGGGCCCTGCCAAGAATCGCCGGTCATCATGAAGGGATGAAGGTTGTTCGCAAAACGACCATGCTGGCGAACGATCTTGGTATCAAAACGTTGACGTTATACGCCTTTTCAACCGAAAATTGGAAGCGTCCGAAAAATGAAGTAGATTATATTATGAAATTGCCTGAAGAGTTTCTTGGTACCTTTCTTCCGGAATTAGTAGAAAACAATGTCCAAGTAAAGATGATGGGCTATAAAAATCAACTTCCTGTACATACACTTCGGGCAATAGAAAAAGCTATGGAAGAGACAAAAAATAATAATGGACTGGTCTTGAACTTTGCTCTGAATTATGGAAGCAGGGCAGAGATAATCGACGCGGTGAAGCATGTCATACATGATTGCCAAAGTGGGGGACTGAAGGAAACCGAACTAAATGAACAAGTGTTTTCCTCTTATTTAATGACAGCAGATTTCCCTGACCCTGACCTATTGATTCGGACAAGTGGGGAAATCCGGTTAAGTAATTTCATGCTTTGGCAATTAGCATATTCCGAGTTTTGGTTTACGGAAGTTTTATGGCCAGATTTCAGTGAGGAGCATTTACTGGAAGCTGTTGGGGTATACCAAAAACGTCAGCGCCGCTTTGGTGGGATATAAGTCAAGACAGTATTATAGGTGTACAAGACAAAGAGTATGGCTTGTTTCACCATCTCTAAATTAAAAAAGGTGTTGAAATGTAAATGAGGCAAAGAATCATAACTGGAGTCGTCGCAGCAGCATTATTTTTGCCGATTGTTTTTTTCGGCGGTCTCCCGTTTATGTTATTGACGTACTTACTTGCGAGTATTGGACTGTACGAATTAATCAGGATGAAGAAACTGAGTATTTTTTCACCATATGGATTGTTAGTATTATTAATTCTTTGGGTTATTCTTTTACCAAATGAAAGTCTCGCTGATTTTTATTATTCAAAAACAGAAGTTGGTATTGTCCTAATTCTTTTATTACTTACATATACGGTCATTACAAAAAATCGCTTTAACTTTGAGGATGCTGCATTTTCTGCTTTATCCGCTCTTTACGTAGGGATTGGCTTTTATTTTTTGATAGAAACCCGTGAAGCTGGTCTGGTTTATATTTTTTATTCCCTATTTATTATATGGGCCACTGATTCAGGTGCCTATTTCATTGGTAAAGCAATCGGTAAGAAAAAGTTATGGCCGGAAATCAGCCCAAATAAAACCGTTGAAGGCTCCCTCGGTGGTGTTGTTTGTGCTGTTATAGTTGCAATCTTATTCGGACTCTTTTCCAACATTAACGGAACGATTATAACATTTATTGGAATGACGATTGTACTATCTATTTTTGGACAAATTGGTGACCTTGTGCAATCGGCCTATAAACGCCATTTTAATGTGAAGGACTCAGGTACTATTTTACCGGGGCACGGTGGAATCCTCGATCGGGTTGATAGCTGGCTATTTGTTTTTCCATTATTGAACCTTTTCCACCTTTGGTCTTAAAACAGGAGATGACACTATTGAAAACAATCAGTTTACTGGGCGCAACCGGTTCTATTGGCACCCAAACACTGGATATTATTCGGGAACATCCGCAAGAATTTAGACTGGCCGCAATGTCCATTGGGAAAAATATCGATTTAGCTCGAAAAATAATTATTGAATTTCAGCCAGAGCTTGTTTCTGTACAAAACCATATCGATTATAATACATTAAAAGCAGAATTTCCTCATACTCATTTCACATACGGGGAGGAAGGACTGATTGAGACAGCGATTCATAAAAAGGCGGATATCGTTGTTAATGCCGTACTTGGCAGTGTTGGGTTAAATCCAACCTTACAGGCGATTGAATGTGGAAAGACAATTGCCATTGCCAATAAAGAAACCCTCGTTACCGCCGGTCACCTAGTAATGGAAGCCGCAGAGAAAAATAATGTGGCAATCTTGCCAGTAGACAGTGAACATTCGGCAATTTTTCAGTCGCTGCAGGGCGAAAAAGAAAAGAATATTGAACGTCTGATCTTAACAGCATCTGGGGGCAGCTTTCGTGACCGTACTCGAAGTGAGTTAGAACAAGTTACGCTAGAAGAGGCATTAAACCACCCGAATTGGTCGATGGGAGCTAAGATTACCATTGATTCAGCAACGATGATGAATAAGGGCTTGGAGGTTATTGAGGCACATTGGCTGTTTAATATACCATATGACAAGATTGATGTCCTGCTCCATAAAGAAAGTATTATTCATTCAATGGTTGAATTTCATGACTCAAGTATTAAAGCACAGCTTGGGACTCCAGATATGCGTGTGCCAATCCAATACGCCCTTACGTATCCCAATCGCATCCCGCTTCCTTCTAATAGACGTCTCGATTTGGCAAAAATTGGAACATTAAATTTCCAGGAAATGGATTTTGGCCGGTTTCGTTGTTTGGAATTTGCCTATGAAGCAGGGAGGTCAGGCGGCACAATGCCAACTGTCTTAAATGCAGCAAATGAAGTAGCCGTTTCAGCTTTTTTGGAAGGGAAAATTCGTTTTTTACAAATTGAAGATTTAGTTGAAAAGGCACTAAGCAATCATCAAGCGATAGCATTTCCAAGCTTAACGTTTATTCAGGAAGTTGATAAAGAAACAAGACAATATGTACGTTCGCTTCTTTATTAACAAGACTTCCAAACCTAAACAAAGGTGGTTATATTTTTGAGTACAGTCATTGCCTTTATCGTGATTTTTGGCGCATTGGTCTTCTTTCATGAATTAGGTCATTTTATTTTTGCGAAAAGGGCCGGTATTCTCTGTCGTGAATTTGCCATCGGAATGGGTCCTAAGGTGTTCACGCATAAAAAAGGGGAAACAACTTATACGATTAGGCTATTACCAATTGGCGGTTTTGTCCGTATGGCAGGGGAAGACCCGGAAATGGTTGAAATCAAGCCCGGATATCGGATAGGGCTATTATTTAATAAGGATGAACAAGTAACCAAAATCATCCTAAACAATAAAGATAAATATCCTGATTGCCGAATTGTAGAGGTTGAGTATGCAGATATTGAAAAGGATCTGATTATTAAGGGCTTTCCTGATGATGAAAATGAGAGCTTACAGACTTTTTCAATTGATCCAAAGGCAGTTATTGTAGAAAATGGTGTGGAGTCACAATTAGCCCCCATTGATCGACAATTTGCATCGAAAACATTAGGACAGAGATTCATGACCATTTTTGCAGGTCCGATGATGAACTTCATTCTTGCCTTTGTTGTATTCATTCTAATCGCCTTATTACAAGGTGTACCTACAAACGAACCAAAATTAGGTGCTATTACACCCGATGGTGCCGCAAAGGCTGCCGGACTTGAAAAGGGGGACATCATCCAAAGTATTAATGGTTCAGAAATATCAAGCTGGTCTGACGTTGTTGAAATAATCCGCAAGAGCCCGAATGAGAAACTCCATTTTTCCATCATCCGTAATGGACAAGAGAAAGACATTCAGGTGACACCGCTTGAGAAAGCAGTAGAGGATGGGAAAAAAATTGGGATTATCGGGGTGTACAGCCCGATGGAAAAATCTCCAGTTCAAGCGATTACCACTGGCGCCAAAGAAACGTATTTCTGGACGACACAAATCTTTGTGATGGTTGGAAAATTAGTAACCGGACAATTTTCAATCGACGCCTTATCTGGACCGGTAGGGATTTACCATTCAACAGATGAGGTGGCGAAATCAGGAATTTATTATTTAATGAAATGGGCAGGGATACTAAGTATTAACTTAGGGATAATGAACTTATTACCAATTCCTGCACTCGATGGCGGCAGGCTGATGTTTTTTGCGATTGAAGCTGTCAGAGGAAAACCAATTGACAGGCAGAAAGAAGGCATGGTCCATTTTATCGGTTTTGCTTTACTCATGCTGCTCATGCTTGTCGTTACATGGAATGACATCCAAAGATTTTTCTTGAAATAAGGGTATTTGGGGAACCACAACAATGGTTCCCCAATTTATTTTGGAATTACGGATGAAGGTTTTTGTCGAATGAAACCGTACCTGTCATGTTTGATGTGTTATAATTACTTTCTAAGAAATAGATAGAGAGATTTTAGAGGAGAGAGAACGATGAGCGAGCATGACTTAGATAATAAAGAGCGATTCCAACTCTTGCTTCAGCAGCTGCAATTAGTCGACGATGCAGTCGTTGTGTATTTCAACAATGCACAAATTGTAAGGCTATTGGTTGAAAAGAAATCGAGGAAGTGGCATTTTCAATTTTTATTTGAAAAAATCCTTCCCTATAATGTATTTATTCAATTTGCATCGCGACTTGAAAGAAGCTTTTCGAACATCGCGGTAATTTCTTATGACATCCACGTGGAAGATCCCTCATTTACAGCAGAATTATTACAACAATATTGGAGTTATTGTATTCAACAAATTGATGGCATGTCACCGCCTCTCATCAAGCTTTTAAATGAACAAATCCCCGAGATTAGCGGACAGAAGCTAGTTCTCACGGTACGCAATGAAATGGAAGGTATGACGGTAAAGAGTAAATATGGTCCGATAATCGGAAAGATCCTGCAATCCTTCGGTTTTCCATTGCTGGCAATCGAGGCAGATGTGAAAAGGGAAGAAAAGAACGAGGAATACGAGCAATTTTTACGTGCCAAAGAGAAGGAAGACCAGGAACGAGCCCTTTTGGCTATGGTTGAAATGCAGCAGAAAGATGCGGAAAAGGAGCAGGGAAATGGTAGTGCTTCTAATGGACCGCTTACGATTGGACTTACCATCAAGGATGACAGTGATCTTCGAAGCATGATTGACATTGTCGATGAAGAAAGAAGAGTAGTGGTCGAGGGGTATATCTTTCATGCTGAAATTCGTGAATTAAGAAGCGGGCGCTCGTTGTTAACATTTAAAATAACAGACTATACAAGCTCCATCATGGTAAAAATGTTTTCTCGAGATAAAGAGGATGCCAATCAATTTCAACATGTGAAAAAAGGCATGTGGGTAAAGGTACGCGGCAGTATTCAAAATGATACCTTTGTCCGTGACCTAGTGATGATTGGCAATGATATAAATGAAATAAAGCCCATTGAGCGGAAGGATACGGCACCGGTAGATGAAAAGCGGGTGGAACTGCATCTTCATACACCGATGAGTCAAATGGACGCCGTAACCCCGGTAAGTACACTTATCGCCCAAGCAAAAAAATGGGGTCACAAGGCAATTGCCGTAACCGATCATGCGGTTGCACAGTCATTCCCGGAAGCGTTTAGTGCCGGAAAGAAAAATGATATTAAAATTCTTTATGGGGTTGAGGCGAATTTAGTGGATGATGGTGTTCCAATCGCCTATAATGAGGCGCATCGCTTGCTCGCAGATGATACATATGTTGTCTTCGATGTTGAGACAACGGGGCTTTCCGCCGTTTATGATACGATCATTGAGCTTGCGGCCGTAAAGGTCAGGGACGGGGAAATCATCGATCGTTTTGAATCATTTGCCAATCCGCATCACCGCCTATCGGCGACGACCATTAACTTAACGGGAATAACGGATGATATGGTGCAAAACGCTCCGGATGTGTCCGAGGTACTGAATAAGTTTCATGATTGGGCAGAGGATGCCATCCTTGTTGCCCATAACGCCTCGTTTGATATGGGTTTCTTAAATGTAGGCTACAAAAAGACCGGCTTAGAAAAGGCGAAAAACCCTGTCATTGATACGTTGGAACTTGGTCGCTTTCTCTATCCGGAGTTAAAGAACCACCGCCTGAATACATTAACAAAAAAATTCGATATTGAATTAACCCAGCACCACCGGGCCATCTATGATGCGGAAGCAACAGGATATTTGTTGCTGAAAATGTTAAAGGATGCCCTTGAAAAAGGGATTCAGTACCACGACGAGTTGAATGAAAATATGGGGAAGGGAAATGCTTATCAACGGGCACGGCCGTATCATTGTACACTTCTAGCACAAACAGAAGCCGGGTTAAAAAACCTGTTTAAGTTAATCTCCATTGCCCATATTGAATATTTTTACCGGGTGCCAAGAATCCCCCGTTCGGTCCTGCAAAAATATCGCGAAGGAATTATTGTCGGTTCTGCCTGTGATAAGGGTGAAGTATTTGAAGGAATGATGCAAAAGGCCCCTGAAGAAGTTGAGGAGGCTGCTCGCTTTTATGATTACCTTGAGGTTATGCCGAAACAAGTGTATGCCCCTTTGATAGAAATGGAATTAATTCGCGATGAAAATGCCCTTGAACAAATTATCGGCAACATCGTGGCTCTTGGAGATAAACTTGGGCTCCCTGTAGTGGCAACTGGAAATGTTCATTATCTAAATGAAAATGATAAAATTTACCGTAAAATCCTGATAAGTTCTCAAGGCGGCGCCAACCCGCTCAATCGCCATGAACTTCCGGATGTTCATTTTCGGACAACGAATGAAATGCTCGATGCCTTTTCCTTCCTTGGAGCTGAAAAGGCAAAAGAAATCGTCGTTACGAATACGAATAAAATTGCCGATATGATTGATGTCATAAAACCGATCAAGGATGATTTATATACGCCGAAAATTGAAGGGGCGGAAGAGGAAATGCGGAAGATGAGCTATGATATGGCTCATAAAATTTACGGGGACCCGCTACCGGAGATTGTGGAAGCACGGCTTGAAAAAGAATTGAAAAGTATCATCGGCCATGGATTTGCCGTTATTTATTTAATTGCCCATAAACTTGTCAAGAAATCACTGGATGATGGGTATCTTGTCGGTTCAAGGGGGTCTGTCGGTTCATCGCTCGTTGCAACCATGACGGAAATTACGGAAGTAAATCCATTGCCGCCGCACTATATTTGTCCCGAATGCAAACATTCGGAGTTTTTCAATGATGGCTCAGTCGGGTCTGGATTTGATTTACCGGATAAAGCTTGCCCGCAGTGTGGTGCCAAATATCGTAAAGATGGCCATGATATTCCGTTTGAGACCTTCCTTGGCTTTAAAGGCGACAAAGTTCCGGATATCGATTTAAACTTCTCCGGTGAATATCAGCCCAAGGCTCATAACTACACGAAGGTCCTATTCGGGGAAGACTACGTATATCGTGCAGGAACAATTGGCACGGTTGCGGATAAAACCGCATTTGGTTATGTAAAGGCCTATCAGCAGGAGCATAATCTTCATATGCGTAATGCGGAAGTGGAACGGCTAGCTTCCGGCTGTACGGGTGTTAAACGGACAACCGGTCAGCACCCCGGCGGGATTATCGTTATTCCCGATTACATGGATGTGTATGATTTTACCCCCATTCAATTTCCGGCAGACGATCGAAATTCTGAATGGCGGACAACCCATTTTGATTTCCATTCCATTCATGATAATGTCTTAAAGCTTGATATCCTTGGTCACGATGATCCGACGGTGATCAGGATGCTGCAGGATTTAAGCGGGATTGACCCAAAAACCATCCCAACGGACGACCCGGAAGTAATGAAAATTTTCAGCAGTACTGAATCATTAGGTGTAACAGAAGAACAAATTATGTGTAAAACCGGTACGCTCGGCATTCCGGAGTTTGGGACAAGATTTGTTCGGCAAATGCTTGAGGATACAAAGCCGACCACCTTCTCAGAACTTGTACAGATTTCCGGTCTGTCACATGGGACGGATGTGTGGCTTGGGAATGCTCAAGAGTTAATTCGCAATCAAACCTGTACCTTAAGTGAAGTAATTGGCTGCCGTGATGATATTATGGTATACCTTATTTATCAGGGCCTGGAGCCTTCCTTTGCGTTTAAGATTATGGAATCAGTCCGTAAAGGGAAGGGCTTGACAGAGGAAATGGAAGCGGAAATGCGCAAGAACGAGGTTCCCGAATGGTATATCGACTCTTGTAAAAAAATAAAATACATGTTTCCGAAGGCGCATGCGGCAGCGTATGTGTTGATGGCAGTACGAATCGCTTATTTCAAGGTTCATCTACCGCTTCTTTATTATGCAGCCTATTTCACAGTTCGAGCAGAGGACTTTGATATTGAAACGATGGCGCATGGTTCGAAAGCAATCCGTGCCAAAATCGAAGAAATCAATGCAAAAGGTCTGGAAGCTTCAAATAAAGAGAAAAGTTTGTTAACTGTTTTGGAGTTAGCGCTGGAAATGACAGAGAGAGGCTTTTCGTTTAAAAATTACGACTTGTACCGTTCTGCAGCAGCTGAATTTATCATTGATGGTAATTCATTGATCCCGCCGTTTAATTCCATTCCGGGGCTTGGAACGAATGCAGCTGTTAACATTGTGAAAGCCCGTGAAGAAGGAGAATTTCTATCAAAAGAAGACCTGCAGCAACGCGGTAAGGTATCGAAAACCATTCTTGAATATTTAGATAAGCAAGGCTGCCTCGAATCCCTTCCGGAACAAAATCAGCTGTCCCTATTCTAAGGTAGGGCGCTTGCGCTTTTCTTAAAAGATAAGAAAGTATAAAATTTTCGACTTTGAGAATTGTCTAGCTCCAGCGCCCTAGCGGCTAGTGTCCTTCGCTCTCCGCCCTACGATAAGTCAACATCGGTTCGCTTGCGCTCACCGTGTTTCCTTTATCTCAGTTGGAGCGCTCCAGGCCATACGCCGCTGACCAGGGCGCTTGCGCTTTTCTTATTTGCATATAGAATTTGGTTATGTTATAGTTTTATTGGAAATACTAATGATTACTCTCGTATCTAAGAGTGGGGCCCTCCCACTCTTTCGTGTGTTTTACAACGATTTTTTGTTGTTTAGCTACAGCTTAGCGGGTATATAGTTGATTGTGGGTAGGAGGTATTACATGAGTAAAGTAACTGAAGTAGTCGAAGAGCTGGCTGTCCCAATCTGTCAAGAACTTGACCTGGAACTCATCGAAATTGAATATGTGAAGGAAGGGAAAAGCTGGTTTCTTCGCGTCTATATTGATAAAGAAAACGGTGTCGATATTGAGGATTGCGGTTTAGTGAGTGAACGTCTCAGTGAAAAACTTGATGATGTTGACCCAATTCCCCATAACTATTTTCTAGAAGTATCATCTCCTGGTGCTGAACGACCTTTAAAAAAACAAAAGGATTTCGAAAGAGCAATAGGGAAAAATATATTTATCAAAACGTATGAACCAATCGATGGAGAAAAAAGCTTTGAAGGTACGTTATTAGAATTTGATGGCCAATTCGTGAAAATAGAGATAAAAATAAAAACCCGAAAAAAGGCCATTGAAATTCCTTATGAAAAAGTAGCGAATGCAAGGCTTGCAGTTACTTTTTCATAATGGATTGACTAATACTAAAATTAATCAAGAGTAGGGGGATACAAACAAATGAGCAGCGAATTATTGGATGCTCTTATGATGCTGGAGAAAGAAAAAGGCATTTCCAGGGATGTTTTAATTGAAGCGATTGAGGCAGCACTTGTATCAGCATACCGTCGTAACTTTAATCAGGCCCAAAATGTAAGAATCGATTTGAATTTAGATACAGGATCAATGCGAGTTTTTGCCCGCAAAGAGGTGGTTGATGAAGTCTTCGATCCACGGCTTGAAATATCACTGGAAGACGCTAGGGGCATTAATCCAAATTATCAAGTAGAAGATGTAGTAGAAATGGAAGTTACTCCGAAGGATTTTGGCAGAATTGCCGCCCAGACCGCTAAGCAAGTCGTCACCCAGCGTGTACGGGAAGCAGAAAGAGGCATCATCTATTCGGAATTTATTGACCGTGAAGAAGATATTATGACAGGTATTGTTCAAAGACTTGATTCCAAATTTATTTATGTCAGTTTGGGGAAAATCGAAGCCTTGCTTCCATTAAATGAACAAATGCCAAATGAACGGTATCAACCACATGATCGGATCAAGGTTTTTATCACAAAAGTAGAAAAGACAACAAAAGGTCCGCAAATTTTCGTGTCACGCACTCATCCTGGATTACTAAAACGTTTATTTGAAATTGAAGTACCTGAAATTTATGATGGGACGGTTGAAATTAAATCAGTGGCCCGCGAAGCCGGAGATCGGTCGAAAATATCCGTTCATTCAGATAATCCCGAAGTTGACCCTGTTGGTTCCTGTGTAGGACCAAAAGGTGCGCGCGTTCAGGCCGTTGTTAATGAATTAAAGGGTGAAAAAATCGATATTGTCAAATGGTCGGACGACACGGTCGTTTTTGTTGCCAATGCCTTAAGCCCCTCAAAGGTTCTTGACGTCATTGTCAATGAGGAAGAAAAGGCAACTACGGTAGTGGTACCAGACTATCAGCTTTCATTAGCTATTGGTAAGCGCGGGCAAAATGCCCGTCTTGCGGCAAAATTAACAGGCTGGAAAATCGATATCAAATCAGAATCAGAAGCACGTGAGCTGGGAGTCTACCCACGAGAAGAAATGATTAAGCTGTTTGACGATCAGGTAGAAACTGAGTTTGACTATGAGGAAGAGAGAGAATAAAGGTGAGGTGAATGAGCGTGAACAAAAAAAGAAAAGTTCCTCTGCGCAAATGTGTGGCTACCGGTGAAATGAAGCCGAAAAAAGAACTCGTTCGCATCGTTCGCTCAAAAGAAGGGGAAGTATCGATTGATTTAACCGGAAAAAAATCCGGCAGAGGAGCCTACCTTTCAAAGGATAAGGAAGCGGTTCTTTTAGCAAAGAAAAAGAATATTCTAGCTAATCATCTGGAAGTTACTGTCGATGATGAGATCTATGAAGAACTGCTTGCAATGATAGAGAAGGAAAACGGGTCATCCAAATGAACGAAAATCAATGGTTATCATTACTTGGATTGGCCAATCGAGCACGAAAAATTATATCGGGTGAGGAGCTAAGCATAAAAGAAATCCGGAGCGGAAAGGCAAAGCTCATTTTATTATCCAGAGACGCATCTCAAAATACGACAAAAAAAATTACAGATAAATGTAATTCGTATAAGGTTCCATTTAAAATGGTGGAAGACCGTTTTCTTCTTGGTCAAGCGATTGGTAAGGAAGCCCGCGTTGTGGTAGCTGTCTTGGATGATGGATTTGCCAAGAAACTGATAACTTTGCTCGATTAATTCTAGCGGGGGTGAAAAATAATGAGTAAACTACGTGTTTATGAGTATGCAAAAAGACATAATCTATCAAGTAAAGAAATCATTACAAAATTAAAAGAAATGAATATAGAGGTTAAGAACCATATGGCAACATTAGAGGAAGCAGACATTAAAAAGCTTGATGCAGCCTACAGTAAGAAAGAAACGAAACCTGGGGAGAAACAGCAGGGAAATCGTACACCACAAAAAACGGCCAATTCTCAAGCAAAACGAACGAATAGCAGACCGCCACAATCCAAACAAACAAAAAAACCAAATACCCAGCCCAAGGTGATGACAAAGACAACAGCAAAGGCGTTTGAGGCAGAGGATGACAAAAAAGTCGTTCCTAATAAGGTAAAGGTCGTTTCCCCGCCAAAAAATAAAGAGGGGAAAAAGCACGAACAGGAATATCAGTCTAAAGAAAATAAGGCCTTCCAAGCTGGGAAATCGAAGCCTAAATCTCGTCATAATCAAGGTCGGAATCAAAACAAACGGAAAAACCAGCCACAAGCACAGCAAGCTGCTCCTCAAAAGAAAAAAGAGAAGGAACTTCCAGCAAAGATAACCTTTTCTGATTCTTTAACGGTGGCGGAACTTGCGAAGAAGCTGCACCGTGAGCCTTCGGAGATTATTAAAAAGCTCTTTTTACTCGGTGTAATGGCAACCATCAACCAAGATTTAGATAAAGACGCAATTGAATTGATTGCCGGTGAATATGGAGTAGAGGTAGAAGAAGAAATTAAAGTGGATACCACTGATTTAGAAGTTTACTTCAAAGAAGAAGCAGCGGATACATTGGTGGAAAGACCAGCCGTTGTTACGATTATGGGTCACGTTGACCACGGAAAAACGACGTTGTTGGATTCAATACGCAATACGAAAGTTACCGAAGGGGAAGCCGGGGGCATCACACAGCATATCGGTGCCTATCAAGTTGTTGAAAATGGCAAAAAAATTACCTTTCTTGATACACCTGGGCACGCGGCGTTTACGACAATGCGGGCACGTGGTGCACAAATTACTGATATCACGGTTCTTGTAGTAGCTGCTGATGATGGGGTAATGCCACAAACAGTAGAAGCCATCAACCATGCAAAGGCAGCAGGTGTCCCGATTATTGTGGCTGTTAATAAAATGGATAAGGAAGCCGCAAATCCCGAACGTGTCATGCAAGAGCTGACAGAACATGGTTTGGTTGCAGAAGCGTGGGGCGGGGATACTATTTTTGTTGAGATTTCAGCCAAAAAAGGTGAAGGAATCGACACCTTATTAGAAATGATTTTACTTGTTAGTGAAGTGGAAGAACTTAAGGCCAATCCTAACCGTAAAGCATTGGGAACGGTAATTGAAGCCCAATTGGATAAGGGCCGAGGCTCGGTTGCAACACTGCTTATTCAAAATGGGACCTTAAAAATTGGCGATCCGATTGTAGTTGGAAACACATTTGGACGTGTTCGTGCCATGGTGAATGATAAAGGAAGACGTGTTAAAGAAGCTGGTCCTTCCACTCCCGTTGAGATTACCGGACTAAATGATGTACCACAGGCAGGCGACCGGTTTGTCGTATTTGATGATGAAAAAACGGCTCGTCATATCGCGGAAGCCCGTGCACAAGCTGCATTAGCCGCCCAGCGCGGAGAAAAAACCCGCGTTAGCTTGGACAATCTTTTTGAACAATTGAAGCAAGGAGAAATGAAGGATCTGAATGTTGTTTTGAAATCAGATGTTCAAGGTTCTGCGGAGGCTTTAGCGGCCTCATTAAATAAAATTGATGTTGAAGGCGTAAATATCAAAATTATCCACAATGGCACAGGAGCGATAAATGAATCGGATATTACTCTTGCTGCTGCCTCTAATGCGATTGTCATTGGCTTTAATGTTCGTCCGGACGCCAATGCCAAACGTGCAGCTGAAGCTGAAAAAGTAGATGTTCGTCTTCACCGCATCATTTATAAAGTAATTGAAGAGATGGAAGCGGCGATGAAAGGGCTGCTTGATCCTGAATTTGAAGAGAAAATAATTGGTCAAGCCGAAGTTCGTCAAACGTTTAAGGTGTCAAAGGTTGGGACGATTGCCGGTTCCTATGTAACGGATGGCAAGATAACACGTGACAGCAGCGTCCGTGTCATCCGAGATGGAGTAGTTATTTTCGAAGGTGAAATTGATGCATTAAAACGGTTTAAAGACGATGCAAAAGAAGTTGCACAAGGATACGAATGTGGAATTACGATTAAAAACTTCAATGATATTAAAGAAGGAGATGTCATTGAAGCTTATGTAATGGAAGAAATAGAGCGTAAATAGAAAAAACAATCACCGAAATGAAAATGGCTTTAAGTTAAGAGGTGAATGTGATGAGCCATAGACCGAACCGCGTTGGAGAGCAAATGAAGAAAGAACTAAGTGATATCATCGGGCGCAAAATCAAAGATCCACGGATTGGTTTTGTGACAGTAACCGACGTTCAAGTAACAGGAGATCTTCAACAAGCCAAAGTATTTATTTCTGTTTTGGGCGATGATGAGCAAAAGGAGAATACATTAAAAGGTCTTGCTAAAGCAAAAGGATTTATCCGCGCTGAAATTGGCCACCGTATTCGACTGCGAAAAACACCGGAAATTATTTTTGAATTTGATGAATCCATCGATTATGGAAACCGGATTGAAACACTGCTTCATCAACTCCATACGGACGATAAACCAATGGAGAATGACGAAGAATAATGTTCCAATGCTTTTCAGGTATGCCTTAAATAGAAGGGAAAATGGATAGACAAAGCGTCTATCCATTTTTTTCGGGATAGAAGGAGCGAAGAAATGTGGAAGGAATTTTACCGCTATTTAAACCAAAGGGATTAACAAGTCATGATTGTGTTTTTAAATTAAGGAAAATCCTGAAGACAAAGAAAATTGGCCATACGGGAACACTGGACCCGGAAGTGTCAGGAGTTCTTCCCATCTGTATTGGAAAAGGAACCAAGGTGGCAGAATATATTACCAGTGCCGGAAAAACTTATGAGGGAGAAGTGACTCTCGGGTTTTCAACGACAACAGAAGATGCTACTGGAGAAATAGTTGAAAAGAAACTAGTAACCCGGCCGATTTTGCGTGAGGAAATCCTTAAGGTGCTTGATTCGTTAACCGGTGAAATTGTGCAGACACCACCGATGTTTTCGGCTGTAAAAGTAGGTGGAGTTCGTCTTTACGAATATGCCCGTAAAGGGGTCGAAGTCGAACGCCCATCCCGAAAGGTTATCATTTATTCGATTCAACTTCTTGATGAACAGGACGAATGGTCCGGGGATACAATTCGTTTCCGGTTTAAAGTGAGCTGCAGCAAGGGAACATATATCCGAACATTAGCAGTCATGATTGGCGAGAAATTGGGGTACCCTGCACATATGTCGAGCCTGACAAGAATTCAAGCAGCTTCTTTTAAGATAGATGACTGTTTTACATTAGAAGAAGTCGAGAGATTGGCGGGAGAAGGAAGAGTCGAGGCTATTTTAAAACCTTTAGAGGTGGCACTTTCTCATTTGCCGAAATTAAAAATTAATGATAAAGTAGCAGAGAAAGTCAAAAATGGTGCATTATTAACCATACCGGAATATTTAACAACTTGTAACGGACCTATGGTTGCTGAAACAATGGATGGACTGGCACTAGCCATTTATGCCATACACCCCGATAAGCCAGACCTTCTAAAACCTGTTAAGGTACTCCGAAATGATCTAGGATAAAAGGTTACAAGTAGAGAGTGGTGAGTTTCATTGGAAGTAATCATGCTAGAGTTCCCTTTAAACTTGGGAAAGCGGCAATTTCCGCCATTAGCAATGGCACTTGGCTATTTTGATGGTGTACACCTGGGACATCAGCAGGTGATCCTTGAGGCAAAAAAACAAGCAAGGGATGCTGGCTTGAACAGTGCCGTCATGACATTCGACCCTCATCCATCTGTTGTTTTGGGAAAAGCTAAAAAGCCTATTCAATATATTACCCCTTTAACAGAAAAAATAAGAATGATTGAACAACTTGGTATTGATTTCCTATTTATTGTTCATTTTACAGTAGAATTTGCAAACCTGCTGCCACAGGAATTTGTTGATCAATATATAATCGGACTTCAGGTAAAACATGTTGTTGCCGGATTTGATTACACGTATGGACGAATGGGGAAAGGCAATATGGAAACATTGCCATTTCATTCACGAGAGAAGTTCACCTATACCGTTGTACCGGAGCTTACGGAAGGTAACACAAAAATAAGTTCAACAAGAATTCGCAGTCTTTTAAACGAAGGAAAAGCTGATCAGCTCAAAGCCCTGCTAGGGAGATATTATTTAACAACAGGAAGGGTCATTCATGGGGATAAGCGCGGGCGAACGATTGGATTTCCAACAGCCAATATTGATCTGAATGATCATTATATTATTCCACCGCTGGGGGTTTACGCCGTCAGAATGAAGGTGAACGATAGATGGCATCAAGGTGTATGTAATATTGGATATGTACCAACTTTTCATAATGAGGCAGTAAAACTGTCAGTTGAGGTTCATTTATTTGATTTTGACCAAGATATTTATGGGCAAGAGGTCATGATCGAATGGCATCGATATCTGCGAAAAGAGCAAAAATTTTCAAGTATCGAAGAACTGGTAAAGCAAATTGAAAAGGATAAACAAAATGCTCTTTCTTACTTTAAAGAAAATCGACAATCTTCCTAAAACTGCTGATTTTTTTAATGAGTATCATGGATTTTATAAGGATAAAACTTGCATTTTGACATAAAACGTTGTATTCTTAACTACGTACTAAAAATAACCTTTGCTTGGCAAGTCGCCTCACCAACGCTTGCTCGGTAACAGGGGATTTGTAATATTAGGAGGTGAACATGGATGGCAATCACACAAGAACGTAAAAATGAAATCATCAGTGAGTACAAAACTCATGAGAATGACACTGGATCTGCAGAGGTTCAAATCGCTGTCCTTACTGAACAAATCAACAAATTGAACGAGCATTTACGCGTTCACAAAAAAGATCACCACTCACGTCGTGGTCTGTTGAAAATGGTTGGTAAGCGTCGTAATCTTTTAACTTACCTTCGTAACAAAGATGTTCAACGTTACCGTGAGTTAATTAATAAGCTTGGCCTACGTCGATAGTTTACAGAAGCGGGAATTTTCCCGCTTTTTTATTAGTTAAAAATTGAAAATCGAAGCGGCTCGAGAGCTAGGCGCTCCTCGTAAAAGCTACCGCTTTTCCTTCGTGCGATGCTGATGCTGCCGAAGCCTTCCCTGCAGAGCTAGACAGATAAATGATTATTTTATATACATATTTTAAGTCAGGCCTTTTTTGTGCATACTAATAATAATTTTGATTGACAACATTAGCTTTGAGCGGCTTTTTTATATTTTTTCTAATTTTGAAGATGATTACAGCGAAATAGCTATTTCGCATCATCTCTCCTAAGTAGTTTATTTGAGAGGGGTAAAAACATGGATCACCAAAAACATGAGTATTCGATGGATTGGGCGGGGAGGAAGCTGACAGTTGAAATCGGACAGCTGGCAAAACAAGCAAATGGTGCGGTTTTAGTCCGCTATGGAGATACAGCAGTATTAAGTACAGCAACCGCTTCGAAAGAACCAAAAAATTTAGATTTCTTTCCATTAACAGTTAATTATGAGGAACGTTTGTATGCAGTTGGGAAAATTCCAGGCGGTTTTATTAAACGGGAAGGACGACCAAGTGAAAAGGCGATTTTAGCCAGCCGTTTGATCGATCGGCCGATTCGCCCGTTGTTTGCGGATGGATTCCGAAATGAAGTTCAAGTCATTAGTATCGTTATGAGTGTGGATCAGGATTGTTCTGCTGAAATGGCAGCGATGTTTGGTTCCTCACTGGCACTAAGTGTTTCCGATATTCCGTTTGAGGGGCCCATTGCCGGTGTCATAGTTGGAAGGGTGGACAATAAGTTTATCATTAATCCAACCGTCGAACAATCTGAAAAAAGTGATATTCATCTTACTGTTGCAGGCACAAAAGATGCCATTAACATGGTTGAAGCAGGTGCAAACGAAGTACCGGAAGAAACCATGCTAGAAGCAATCATGTTTGGTCATGAAGAAATTAAGCGTTTGATTGATTTTCAAGAGAAAATAGCGGGTGAAATTGGTAAGGAAAAATTACAGGTCGCCCTTTATGAAATCGACAAAGAGCTTGAGGCGGAAGTAAGGGAACAATGTGAAGCCGATATGATAAAAGCGATTCAAGTACAGGAAAAGCATGCCCGTGAAGATGCGATTAAAGCAATAAAAGATCAAATTTTGGCTAAGTACGAGGAACAAGAAGCTTCCGAAGATGATTTAAAACAAATCAAACAAATATTGGACAAGATTGTGAAAGGCGAGGTTCGCCGTCTAATAACCGTGGAAAAAATCCGTCCCGATGGCCGAAAAATCGATGAAATCCGCCCATTATCTTCACAGGTGGGAATTCTTCCTCGCACCCATGGTTCTGGACTATTTACACGGGGGCAAACACAAGCCCTAAGTATTTGTACACTCGGTGCGATGGGGGATGTTCAAATCCTTGATGGTCTTGGAATTGAGGAAGAAAAACGGTTTATGCACCATTATAATTTTCCATCCTTTAGTGTAGGTGAGACCGGCCCGATCCGCGGACCGGGTCGGCGTGAAATCGGTCATGGAGCGCTTGGGGAACGTGCCCTTGAACCTGTAATTCCGTCAGAAAAAGACTTTCCATATACCATCCGTCTTGTTTCAGAGGTTCTTGAATCCAATGGATCTACCTCACAGGCAAGTATCTGCGGGAGTACGCTAGCGATGATGGATGCAGGTGTTCCAATAAAAGCCCCTGTTGCCGGTATTGCCATGGGTCTTGTCAAATCTGGTGATCATTATACTGTATTAACGGATATTCAAGGGATGGAAGACCACCTTGGAGATATGGATTTTAAAGTAGCTGGAACTGCTAAGGGTGTAACGGCATTACAAATGGATATAAAAATTGAGGGGCTTTCTCGTGAAATTTTAGAAGAGGCTCTTCAACAGGCGAAAAAAGGAAGAATGCAGATCTTGGACTCCATGCTTTCTACAATTTCAGAACCGAGAACAGAACTGTCAAAATTTGCACCGAAAATTTTAACGATGTCCATCAATCCGGATAAGATTCGTGATGTGATCGGACCAAGTGGCAAACAAATTAATAAAATCATTGAAGAAACTGGGGTTAAAATCGATATCGAACAAGATGGCACGATTTTTATTGCCTCTGCCAACAGTGAGATGAACCGAAAAGCAAAGAAAATTATCGAAGATCTTGTTCGCGAGGTTGAAGTTGGACAGCTCTATCTTGGTAAAGTCAAACGAATCGAAAAGTTTGGTGCTTTTGTTGAAATCTTCCCAGGTAAAGATGGATTAGTCCATATATCCGAGCTTGCCGAGGAACGGGTTGGGAAAGTAGAAGATGTTGTGAAGCTTGGGGACGAGATTTTGGTCAAAGTGACTGAAATTGATAAGCAAGGTCGAGTAAACTTATCTCGTAAGGCAGTGTTAAAGGAACAACGTGAAAAGGCGGAAGAAAACCGATAGAATCTGCTTTTAACTGTTGAAGATAAAAATGAGAAAGTCAGGGTCGAATCCTTCCCTGGCTTTTTCTCTATGGATCAAACAAGAAGTAATGTTCTACCTTGTCCCTTCGATACATATTTTATAAGGAAGGGGGAAAGGTAGAATGAAAAAGGCAATTATTTTATCTATTTTCTTGTTTACTGCGTGGATGGTTGTTAATCTTCCCATCGTGAATCATTATGTTCATGATTTAAAAGACAATGCCCTGCCAGCAGCGAAAAAAACGGATTCGTTATTGGAAAATATCAAAAAAAATGCACCTGCATATGAAAGGCCGCCTTCAGATGCGGAAATAGACAGAGTCTGGAAAGCGATTCCCGGCTATAACGGTGTTAAGGTTGATATTGCTGCATCGTATAACAATATGAAAAAACAGGGTGTATTTAACGAAAAAAAATTAGTTTTTACCCAAGTGAAGCCGAAAGTCCACTTAGAAGATTTACCTGCCTCCCCTATATACAGAGGTCATCCGGACAAACCAATGGTCTCCTTCATCATAAATGTGGCATGGGGAAATGAATATTTGTCAGATATGCTCGCAACCTTAAAGAAACACCATGTTTCAGCGAGTTTTTTCTTAGAAGGTAATTGGGTAAAAAAGAATCCGGAGCTTGCGAAAATGATTGTAAGTGCCGGTCATGAGATTGGAAATCACTCCTATTCCCATCCAGATATGGCGAAATTAACGGCAGCCCAGGCGAGAGAACAAATCGTTAAAACAAATGAAATCATCGAAGCAGCAACTGAAATAAAATGTAAATTGTTTGCCCCGCCAAGTGGAAGTTATCGGGATGAAACGGTGAAAGTTGCTGATGAAATAAAAATGAAGACCGTTATGTGGACAGTTGATACTGTTGATTGGAAGAAGCCTTCCCCGGAAATATTGATTAACCGTGTAATGGATAAAGTCGATAACGGCTCCATGATTCTTATGCATCCAACCGAGTCGACAGCCGCCTCTCTTAACCGTTTAATCTCGTTAATTAAACAAAAAAATTTAAAAATTGGTACAGTTTCGGATTTATTGAATGAGGAAAGAATTATAAAATAATCGGCAACAAACGCTATAAGTTGGAGAAAATAGTCACAATCGGTATAATTAACAATGGAGTACTAGCATCTGTTGGTTACAGTCAGGAGGAAGTTGATGATAAACAAATATTCATGCAAAAATGGAGTAAGAATTGTATTAGAACAAATTCCAACTGTTCGCTCAGTTGCAATCGGTATCTGGATTGGTACGGGGTCAAGAAATGAAAATCCGGAAACAAACGGAATTTCCCATTTCCTTGAGCATATGTTTTTCAAAGGTACAGCTACACGGACTGCGAAGGAAATTGCTGAATCGTTTGATAGTATCGGCGGTCAAGTAAATGCCTTTACCTCGAAGGAGTATACGTGCTATTATGCAAAGGTTCTGGATACGCATTCCAAATTTGCTCTCGATGTTTTAGCTGATATGTTTTTTAATTCAACGTTTGATGAGACAGAGTTACTGAAAGAAAAAAATGTTGTCCTCGAGGAAATTAAGATGTATGAAGATACGCCGGATGATATTGTCCATGATTTGCTTAGCAGGGCCGTTTATGGCGACCATCCATTAGGTTATCCCATTTTAGGGACTGAAGAAACGTTAAATACGTTTAATGGCGACTCATTAAGAAAGTATATCGCTGAAAGGTACTCACCGGAAAATGTTGTTATCTCGATTGCAGGCAATGTACCGGAGACTTTTATCCAGGAAGTGGAACAATATTTTGGAGCTTATCACGGTGGTAATCGGGAAACAAGTGGGACTATTCCGTCGTTTCATTCCAACAAAATTTCACGGAAAAAGGATATAGAACAGGCTCATTTATGTATGGGATTTGAAGGATTAAAGGTCGGACATGAGGATATCTACAGTTTAATCACCTTAAATAATATTTTAGGGGGCAGTATGAGTTCGCGATTATTCCAGGATGTTCGTGAGCAAAAAGGCTTAGCCTATTCCGTCTTTTCCTACCATTCCGCCTATCAGGATAGCGGGATTGTAACCATTTATGGCGGAACGGGGGCGAAACAGCTAGGTGTTTTGGTTGAAACTATTCAAGAAACATTAAATAAATTGACCCAAGATGGGATTACGGAAAAAGAATTAACTAATAGTAAAGAGCAGCTAAAAGGGAGTTTAATGTTGAGTCTGGAAAGTACGAATAGTCGCATGAGCCGTAATGGCAAAAATGAACTTCTGTTAAAACGTCACCGCTCGCTGGATGAAATAATCGAACAAATTGATGCCGTAACCAAAAACAGTGTGGATGAAATGGGCAGAAGAATCTTTACTGATCATTATTCTGTCTCATTAATAAGTCCGGATGGGGAGTTTCCAAGCAATCTATAGGACAGTCCATATTTATATCACTTGGCTTTGAGAATTGTCCAGCTCCACAAGGATGGCTTCGAAAGCATCAACATCGCACGAAGGAAAAGCGATAGCTTTTTCGAGGAGGCCATACGCCGCTGACCAGGGCGCTTGCGCTTTTCTTAGTCTAATTAGGGACTTCCTCTTATAAACTTATAGAAAAGCGGTAGAGAGGAGTTTTGTAAATGCGGTTGAGCGAACTAAGTGGAAAAGAAATTGTCGATGTTAAAAGGGCTGAACGTCTTGGTGTACTAGGGCAGACAGATTTAGAAATCAATGAAAGCACAGGTCAAATTCAGGCTCTTTTGATCCCATCATTAAAATGGTTCGGTTTCAGGAAGCAGGGGGAAGGAATCAGAGTACCATGGCAGCATATAAAAAAAATTGGTGCAGATATGATCATCATTGATGTTCCCGAAGAATAAAAAACAAAAGCCCAAGCAAATATTTGCTTGGGCTTTTGTTTTTTATTGGGCAGGAGAACTCACCGTTTAAAGTTTTCTTACATAAGATAGTGAAGTGATAAGAGAATTGGATACCTTAAAAGGATTTTTTAAAAAAAGAAGGTGAATGTTTTCATGCTGACAGGGATGCAGATTGCCGTAATTGGTGGTGATGCCAGACAGCTGGAAATTATCCGAAAGTTAACCGAGTTGGATGCACGGATTTCACTTATTGGGTTTGAACAGCTTGATCACGCCTTCACAGGTGCTGTCAAAGAAAAGCTGGATGAGGTTGATCTTTCGAATATAGATGCCATCATTTTGCCAGTGGCTGGCACCGACATAAAGGGACAGGTAGAAACGATATTCTCGAATGAAAAAGTAGTGATAACGGAAGAGATCCTGGCAAAGACCCCCGAACATTGTACAATTTACTCTGGAATCAGTAACTCATTCTTAGATGGCATTGTAAAACAAACAGGGAGAAAACTGATTCAGTTGTTTTCAAGAGATGATGTTGCCATCTATAACTCGATTCCAACCGTTGAGGGTACGATTATGATGGCGATTCAACACACTGACTTTACGATTCACAGTTCTAACGTAACGATACTCGGTTTGGGACGATGTGGCATGAGTATTGCAAGAGCCTTTCATGCCTTAGGCGCTAAAGTAAAGGTCGGAGCGAGAAAAAGCGAACACTTGGCTAGGATAACGGAAATGGGCTTGGACCCCTTTCAATTAAACAATATCGAAAAGGAAGTAATGGGCACAGATATATTAATCAATACCATTCCACAATTAATCGTAAGTGCAGAAGTCATTGCCAAATTACCTCCCCACACACTTATTATCGATATAGCTTCCAAACCGGGCGGAACCGACTTTCGATATGCTGAAAAACGAGGTATTAAGGCCTTGCTTGCCCCAAGTTTGCCGGGAATCGTTGCCCCGAAAACAGCGGGGCAAATCTTAGCGGACGTTCTTACACAGTTGCTCCAAGAGACGATAAAAAACCGAAAGGGGAATGCAAAATGAGTTTAAAAGGGAAAAGGATTGGCTTTGGCCTAACTGGCTCACATTGTACCTATGATGCTGTATTTCCGGAAATCAAGCGATTAGTGCAAGCTGGTGCAGAGGTAATCCCGATTGTAACTTTTACCGTAAAGAACACAGAAACCCGCTTTGGTAATGGAGAGGATTGGATACAGCGAATTGAGGACTTAACGGGTAATAAAGCAATTGATTCAATCGTGAAAGCAGAACCTTTAGGACCAAAGGAACCGCTCGATTGTATGGTCATTGCCCCTCTAACTGGTGTATCGATGAGTAAATTTGCCAATGCCATCAACGATAGTCCAGTATTAATGACGGCAAAAGCAACCCTTAGAAATTTAAAACCGGTGGTCCTCGGCATTTCAACTAATGATGCCCTTGGGCTAAATGGTATAAACTTAATGAGATTAATGTCAACGAAGAACGTTTATTTTATCCCATATGGTCAGGATGACCCGATCAAGAAACCAAATTCCATGGTCGCGAAAATGTCGTTATTGAAGGAAACCGTAGAGGCAGCTTTGGAAGGGAAACAGATCCAGCCAGTTATAATTGAAAAATATAAAGATAATGAATAATTCTCTCCCCCTTTTCAAAAAAGGTTATTTCTTTCAAGGAATATGATAAAATAAATTAATCATTCATCAGTAGGTAATTTCTATCATCCTACTGATGAAATAGAAAATTACAAGGATTTGTACTGGCAGAAAAAATAGATGTTAAAATTGAAATAACCAGCCAGTGTATATGAAAGGGGAACAAAAAATGAGTCAACAAAATGGATTTCATGTTGCCGTAGTTGGGGCAACAGGAGCGGTTGGACAACAAATGATTCAAACATTAATGAATGAGAATTTCCCTATCAAAAAACTAAGCTTACTTTCTTCGGCTCGTTCAGCTGGAAAAAAAGTGGATGTTAATGGTCAGGAAATCACGATTCAAGAGGCAAAACCTGAGAGCTTCGAAGGGGTCGATATCGCATTATTTAGTGCTGGGGGCAGCGTATCCAAGGAACTGGCTCCTGAAGCAGTAAAACGCGGTGCAATCGTTGTGGATAATACTAGTGCGTTTCGAATGGATGAAAATACACCATTAGTTGTTCCTGAGGTAAACGAAGCCGACCTTTATAAACATAATGGCATCATAGCTAATCCAAATTGCTCCACGATTCAAATGGTTGTTGCACTCGAACCTATTCGCCGGAAATATGGTTTGAAAAAAGTGATTGTATCCACCTATCAAGCTGTTTCTGGTGCAGGTGCGGCGGCGGTTGAGGAGTTAAAGAAACAAACCAAGTCGATTATCAATGAAGAGAAATATGAAGCTAATATTTTGCCGGTAAAATCAGATAAAAAGCATTATCAAATTGCCTTTAATGCGATTCCGCAAATTGATAGATTCCAAGATAATGGATTTACATTTGAAGAAATAAAAATGATGAATGAGACGAAAAAAATTATGCACATGCCGGAACTGCCAGTTGCTGCAACCTGTGTTCGTTTGCCGGTAGCAGTTGGACATTCCGAATCGGTTTATTTTGAAATTGAAGCACAAGACGTAAGTGCCAGCAATATTAAAGCGTTGCTGAACGATGCTCCTGGTATTGTCTTGCAGGATGATCCGGAAAATCAAATTTATCCAATGCCTGCTGATTGTGTCGGGAAAAAAGAAGTATTTGTTGGCCGAATAAGAAAAGATCTTGATGTGACGCGAGGTTTTCATATGTGGGTTGTATCAGACAACTTACTGAAGGGGGCGGCCTGGAACTCAGTCCAAATCGCTGAAAGATTAGTTGAATTAGGGTTAGTGAAATCTAAGTAACATAAAAAGGCAGGTTAAGGTGTCACCATGAAAATCATTGTTCAAAAGTTTGGCGGAACATCTGTTAAAGATGAGGAAAGTCGAAGACATGCACAAAAACATATTGAAAAATCATTAGCTGATGGTTATAAAGTGGTAGTAGTTGTGTCAGCGATGGGAAGAAAGGGAGACCCATATGCGACCGACACATTGCTATCACTGATTAGCAGCAGTTCAAGCAAGATTTCTAAACGGGAACAAGATTTATTAATGTCATGTGGTGAAATCATCTCCAGTGTTGTTTTTGCCAATATGTTGCTCGAAAGCGGTATTAAAGCCACGGCTTTAACGGGGGCTCAAGCCGGCTTTCGGACGAATAGTGACCATACGAATGCAAAAATTGTCGAAATGAAATGTGATCGGCTGATTCGAGAATTAGAACAGCACGATGTGGTGATTGTTGCCGGATTTCAAGGGGCTGCTAAAAATGGAGATACGACAACCATCGGCCGTGGCGGAAGTGATACATCGGCTGCAGCCCTAGGAGCTGCCTTAAAGGCTGAGTGGATTGATATTTTTACCGATGTTGAAGGGATTATGACGGCAGACCCAAGAATCGTTGAAAATGCCCGTCCACTTTCCGTTGTAACTTATACTGAGGTATGTAATATGGCCTATCAAGGGGCAAAGGTTATACACCCGCGGGCAGTAGAAATTGCCATGCAGGCAAAGGTGCCAATCAGAATTCGTTCGACTTATTCGGAAACGAAAGGAACATTAGTTACTACTTTGAATAGAAATAGTCGGGGAAGTGATATTAAGGAACGACTGGTAACAGGAATTGCCCATGTTTCAAATGTTACGCAACTCAAGGTTCTTGCTAAAAAAGACCAATATTACTTACAGGCAGAAGTATTTAAGGCGATGGCAAATGAAAAAATAAGCGTAGACTTTATTAATATTTCTCCTAATAGTGTCGTATATACTGTAACCGACGAAATGACTGATCATGCGATACGGGTCCTAACCGAATTAGGTCATGAGCCTATCGTAGAGCGCCATTGTGCCAAAGTCTCGGTGGTGGGTGCCGGTATAGCAGGAGTACCAGGCGTTACCTTTAAAATTGTAACAGCTCTTTCAAATAAAGGTGTACGCATTTTACAATCTGCTGACAGCCATACGACCATCTGGGTATTGGTAAAGCAGGAGGATTTGGTTCAATCGGTCAATGCCTTGCATGATGCTTTTCAATTAGAAGAAGAAACACTGGAGTTTGATCGTTTCGAAATAGAAGCTTCTTTAAAAAACATGGACTAAAGAAAAACGCTACTTTGAGATAATCAGTTCATTTCGAAGGGAGTAGAAAAAATGGCTCATTTCGGGCGTATATCGACAGCCATGGTAACCCCTTTTGATAAAAAAGGGAACATTGACTTTGCTAAAACGACAAAATTGATTAATTATTTAATTGATAACGGAACAGAATCGCTTGTAGTTGCCGGAACAACTGGTGAATCCCCGACTTTATCGAAAGAAGAAAAACTGGCGTTATTTGATCATGTTGTAAAGGTAGTGGATAAAAGAATTCCCGTTATAGCCGGTACGGGAAGCAATAATACCTATGTTTCAATAGAATTAACGAAAAAGGCGGAGCAGCTTGGGGTTGATGGGGTCCTGCTGGTTGCTCCGTATTATAATAAGCCAAATCAAGAAGGGCTGTATCAGCATTTTAAAGCAGTTGCTGACTCAACAACACTGCCGGTTATGATCTACAATATACCTGGACGTTCCGCAGTTACTATTCTTCCTGAGACCGTCATTCGGCTTTCAAAGATAGCGAACATTACAGCCGTAAAGGAAGCAAGTGGAGATTTAAATGCAATGACACAGATTATTGCTAATACCGATGATGATTTTCTTTTATATAGCGGTGATGATGGGATTACACTTCCTGTTCTCTCAATTGGGGGAGCAGGTGTCGTCTCCGTTGCTTCTCACGTGATCGGGAAAGAAATGCAGGAGATGGTCCATGCCTTTTTTGAGGGGAATCCTATGAAGGCTGCAAAACTACATCAGAAACTTTTGCCGATTATGAAAGGATTATTTGCTGCTCCAAGCCCTGCACCTGTAAAAACAGCCTTACAATTAAAAGGACTTGATGTCGGGTCAGTAAGATTACCGCTTGTGGGGCTAACGGAACAGGAACGAACTCAATTAATTTCCGTATTAAATCAAATTTAATTTACCTTAAAAAAGAGCCAACAAATCTAATATTTGTTGGCTCTTTTTTATAATTTTAAGCGTTTACGATTTTTGGTTGTAAAGATTTTTGAATTTCAAGTATAATGATCATAACTGATTCGATCGGACCAAATGGAAATATGGCAGTACTCTAGTGAATAAGGTGACGGGACTGGACAGTTAAAAGCAGCTTTATAAAAAATATCTTAAAAAAATAGGAGGTTAAGATTGTGGTAAAGAAAAAAAATAATTCCATTAAGTGTGTTGCACTTGGTGGTATAGGTGAAATTGGGAAAAATATGTATCTTGTTGAGGTGGACAAGGACATATTCATTATTGATGCCGGGTTAATGTTCCCCGAGGAAGAAATGCTTGGCATCGATATCGTCATTCCCGATATTACTTATTTAAAAGAAAATAAGGACCGAGTGAAGGCAATTTTTTTAACCCATGGGCATGAAGATCATATCGGTGCTCTTTCATATGTTCTTGACAATCTCAATGTTCCTGTATATGGAACAAAATTAACACTTGCACTTGCTGATGCATTGCTAAAGGAACAAGAGTTTAAAGCGAAAACGAATTTTATTGAAGTTGACTCCAGCACAGTATTAGACTTAGGTTCCGTTGAAATTAGTTTCTTTAGAACGAATCACAGCATTCCTGATTCAATCGGCATTTGTATCCACACTTCTGAAGGGATTATTGTTTATACCGGAGACTTTAAATTTGATCAAGCAGCAACAAAGCTATATAAACCGGAAATTGGGAAAATGGCTTCCGTCGGTGAACAAGGAGTTTTATGTTTACTGTCAGATAGTACAGGGGCAGATAAGCCTGGCTATACGACGTCTGAAGCAGTCGTTGCGCGAGAAATGTCAAATGCCTTTTACAATGCCTCCGGGAGAATTATTGCCGCATGTTTCGCATCGGATATCAATCGGATTCAGCATATTTTTGATGCGGCGAAAGAAAATCATCGTAAAGTGGTCGTCGTGGGGAAAAGCCTTGAACGAATTTATCATATTGCACTTGATTTAGGTTATTTAGAGGTAGAAGAGGATCTAATCATTCCAATAAGTGAAATGAAGGAATATCGGGACAGTGAAATTGTTGTCCTAATGACCGGCAGTCAAGGTGAGCCAATCGAGGCCCTTCAGAAAATGGCAAAGCAAACGCATAAACTTTTTTCTATTCAACAGGGGGATACAGTTCTCATTGCGGCTTCACCACTTAAGGGGAGTGAACTATTTTTATCAAAAACCGTGGATATGCTTTTTAGAGCGGGAGCAAATGTCATCTTTAAAAAACAAACCGTCCATGTGTCAAGTCATGGAAGTCAGGAAGAATTGAAATTTATGATTAATTTAATGCAGCCCAAGTTCTTCATTCCTGTGCATGGGGAATATCGATTATTAATGGCCCATCGAAAATTGGCATTGGAATGCGGCCTTGATGAGGAACATATTTGTATTCCTGACCGCGGGGACGTCGTTGAATGGAAGGATGGAAAGATAGCTATTACAGGAAAAGTTTCCTCAGGAAATGTTCTCATTGATGGCATCGGTGTAGGTGATGTTGGAAATATTGTTTTACGTGACCGCAAGCTTTTATCACAGGATGGTATTCTAATTGTCGTTGTGACATTAACAAAACAAGAGAGGAAAATTGCCTCAGGCCCGGAAATCATTTCAAGAGGCTTCGTTTATGTCCGAGAATCAGAAAAATTGATGGATGATTCGACAAAACTAGTTAAAGATATTGTTGAAAGAAATATCATAAAGGATTCGTTTGAATGGTCAAGCTTAAAGCAGGATATTCGTGATGAATTAAACCGCTATTTATTTGACCAAACAAAGAGACGACCGATGATTCTGCCGATTATTATGGAAGTTAATCAGCGATGAAAAAGGAAAATTCCGAGCATGAAATTGTTTCCCAGGCAAATACTACACAATATCATGCTTGGAAAGGAAGTATCGGAATGGATCATGATTTACAAAAAAGGGCAACCGACAATCAAGAAGGCGGGGAGCCTCAAAAAGAGGAAAATCCTTCTTCTGCTTTAATAGATAAAATCCAGCAGCTTGGGCAAACAAATGTACCACAATTATCTACCGATTCAAAAATACATTGCCTAACTATTGTTGGTCAAATAGAAGGTCATTTGACACTTCCACCCCAAAACAAAACAACCAAATATGAACATCTTATCCCACAGCTTGTTGCGATTGAACAAAATCCAAATATTGAGGGTGTGTTAATTATTTTAAATACGGTTGGCGGTGATGTAGAGGCAGGCCTGGCTATATCAGAGATGCTGTCAACACTATCAAAACCAACTGTTTCAATGGTATTGGGCGGCGGCCATTCGATTGGTGTTCCAATTGCTGTCTCCTGTGATTATTCCTTTATAGCAGAGACGGCAACGATGACGATTCATCCCGTAAGGTTAACAGGTCTCGTTATCGGTGTCCCGCAAACCTTTGAATATTTGGATAAAATGCAAGAACGGGTTGTTAATTTTGTAATAAGGCATTCAAACATTTCCGAAGAAACCTTTAAGGATTTAATGTTTGCAAAAGGGAATTTAACAAGGGACATTGGAACAAATGTTATTGGATCTGATGCTGTTAAGTATGGCTTAATTGATGAAGTTGGCGGTATTGGTAAGGCAATGAAAAAGTTAAATGATTTAATTGAATTACGAAAAGATAATAAAGAGGGGCTGATTCAATGATTCTGTATACGATGATGCCGCACGATCTCGTGTTCCCCCCTGAAACGAGCACATTCGGGAATCAACAAATGGTAAGCTATCAAGGGATTCCATTATTAGTAGAAAATTCAGATCCGCAAAATGTGCGGGTTATTAGGATTCTAAGCAGTGATCCGCAGCATTTTTTGGATGAGCGGGTTTGTCCGGGAGCAAAAATTTCTTTTGCCAGCCTTGATGATGACGCCTACTTCTAGCGGATACTATGGTATAATCAGGTTAGATAGACAAGAGCAGCCAAACAGGCTGCTTTCTTCCATTTACTGAAACTATTTATACTTTAATACTAGGTGATCAGATGGCAAAAAAAAAGAGAAGAAAATCTAATCGAAGAGAAAATAAAATGAAACGGACAATTCAATATGAATTATCAGCATTGGTACTGCTAGCTTTAGCGGTTATTTCAATAGCAAAGCTAGGGGCTGTTGGCAGAGCAACCGTTCTTTTCTTCCGCTTTTGGATGGGGGAATGGTATATGCTTGGCTTGCTGGGTCTCGTAGCATTAAGCGTTTATTTAATGTGGAAACGAGAATTTCCCTTTTTGTTCCACCTTAAATTAATAGGAAGCTATTTTATCATTTCTGCCATCCTGCTATTAAGCCATGTAACCTTATTTCACCTGCTTACAAATAACGGAAGTTTTAAAAATCCAAGTGTGATCGCAAATACATGGGAGTTATTTATGATGGAACTTAGGGGTGAGACAAGCACCAACGATCTTGGCGGCGGGATTCTTGGAGCCATACTATTTGCTCTGTTTCACTATCTCTTTGCCGAAACAGGCACAAAAATTATCGCCTTTATTTTTATCATCATCGGCTTTATTTTACTTACAGGAAAGTCTGTTGGAGATATTGTGGCGAAAATCTTAACAGCGGTTTATGGCTTTTTCAAAAATCAATGGGAAGCCTTTAAGAATGATCTTGCGGAGTGGAAGCAAAAGCAGCAAGAGAAGAAAAATGAAAGAAATAGGCAAAGAAGAATTCGCACAGATGATCAACAGGCGGCTCTCCCTTCTAACAATTTACAAGACCAGTCCGTGATGGAAGAAATAAGCAGCCCGGAGCCGATTATTTCCAGCTTTGCGGATCGCGCCTATATGGATGAGACTCCAACCCAGAAGGAAGCAACCAAAGGGAGGAAGAATGTTCCTGAAGAGGATGATGAGGAACATACACCGCCGATCACATTTACCGAAGTCGAAAATGTTGACTATGAATTACCGCCATTTAGTTTGTTAAAACTGCCGAAAAAAGCGGATCAAACAGGAGAATATGAACTGATTCATGCAAATGCTGCAAAGCTTGAAAGGACCTTCCAAAGCTTTGGAGTAAAGGCCCGTGTCACTCAGGTTCATTTAGGACCAGCCGTTACAAAATATGAGGTACACCCTGATGTTGGGGTTAAAGTGAGTAAAATTGTCAGCCTTAGCGATGATTTAGCACTGGCCCTCGCAGCTAAAGATATCAGAATTGAAGCACCCATCCCGGGTAAATCTGCTATCGGAATTGAGGTACCAAATTCGGAAATCGCGGTGGTCTCCCTAAGGGAGGTTTTAGAAGCAACCCAAAATGATAAGCCAGAGGCAAAACTTTTGATTTGTTTGGGCAGAGATATTACCGGAGAAGCCACCTGTGCTGAACTCAATAAAATGCCCCATCTTCTTGTTGCAGGTGCAACAGGGAGCGGAAAAAGTGTGTGTATTAACGGTATTATTACCAGTATCTTAATGCGGGCTAAGCCACATGAAGTAAAATTAATGATGATCGACCCGAAAATGGTCGAATTAAATGTTTATAACGGGATTCCCCATTTGCTGGCACCCGTTGTGACCGATGCCAAAAAAGCCTCACAGGCCTTAAAGAAAGTTGTTAGTGAAATGGAACGAAGATATGAATTGTTCTCCTATACCGGTACACGAAATATTGAAGGCTATAATGAGCATATAAGAAGACATAATCTTGAAGAAAACGACAAACAGCCATTATTGCCCTATATTGTCGTCATTGTTGATGAGTTAGCTGATTTAATGATGGTGGCCTCGAACGATGTGGAAGATTCGATTACCCGTCTTGCCCAAATGGCCAGGGCCGCCGGCATCCATTTGATTATTGCAACTCAAAGACCATCGGTTGATGTCATTACAGGGGTGATTAAGGCAAATATTCCATCCCGGATTGCCTTTGCCGTTTCCAGTGCAACAGATTCGCGGACAATCTTGGATGTCGGGGGAGCAGAAAAGCTGCTTGGCAGAGGTGACATGTTATTTATGCCAGTTGGAGCATCTAAACCGGTTCGCTTACAAGGGGCTTTTCTTTCCGACCAAGAGGTGGAGGATGTCGTTGAATTTGTCATTTCTCAGCAAAGGGCTCAGTATCAAGAAGAAATGATTCCTGATGATGTTCCGGAAGTAACGGGTGCTGTAGCGGATGACTTATATGATGAGGCGGTTGCGTTAATTATTGAAATGCAAACAGCCTCTGTCTCGATGCTTCAGCGTCGTTTTCGAATTGGATATACACGTGCAGCACGGCTGATTGATGAAATGGAGGCACGCGGAGTGGTTGGGCCATATGAAGGGAGCAAACCACGTGCTGTATTGATGACCAAGCCTAATAATGAGGAACAAAGCTCATAATTCAAAAGACAAACTAAGATTATAGCAGAATTTTCTTAAAACACTATGGCTAATTTTTAACAACTGCTATCCTCTTGCCTTTTTTCGACAAATTCATGAAATCCTATTTATTTATCCCTGAATTAATGGTAATATAATCTCGATTAGTAGGAATGATATCAGATGTCTGATGTCTTTGGAAAAGGGCTGGAGGAAGCAAATGTTTATTAAGTCAGATAACCGGCATTTATATCTGCAAGTAATTGATCGCTTGAAGCAGGATATTGAACAAGGGGTTTATAAAGAGAAAGAAAAATTGCCATCGGAATTCGATCTTGCCAAACAGCTCGGTGTCAGCAGGGCAACTCTCCGTGAAGCACTAAGGATACTAGAGGAAGAAAACGTTATCATAAGACGCCATGGTGTTGGAACCTTTGTTAACTCAAAGCCATTATTTACTTCAGGAATCGAACAATTAAATAGTGTCACTGACATGATTAAACAAGTGGGAATGAAACCAGGGACGATTTTCTTAAAGTCAACAAAACAAGAACCAACCGAAGAAGATATTCGTCGTTTTTCATGTTCAACAACTGAGGAAATGGTGGTGATGGAGAGGGTACGAACCGCGAATGGGGAACCTGTTGTATATTGTATTGATAAAGTTCCTGCGTATATATTACCGGAGACCTTTTCACATAAGGAAGAATCAATCTTTCATATTTTAGATGAAGAGGCGAACAGAAAAATTACATACGCGGTTGCTCAAATTGTGCCACTTGGTTATCATGAAAAGATTTCCCCGATTCTTGAATGTGATCCTGAAACTGCTTTATTAGTATTGAAACAAATGCATTACGATGAACAGGATGAACCAGTCCTTTTATCCGTCAACTATTTTAAAGCAGATAAGTTTCATTTTCATGTGCTAAGGAAGCGCGTTTCATTTTTTTGATATTTTTGGAAACGCAATCAGCCAAAATTAACCATTCCTACTAAATCAAACAACAATCATAGGGGGTAAATACCTTGAAAAAGCGTAAAATCGGAATAGCGCTATCGTTAGTCCTGGCTGCTGGTACACTTTTAGGTGCTTGTGGAAAGAGTGGTGACAACAAAGGGAATGACACAGCTAAAGGCGGAGATAAAGAAAAGGCATTTTCTGTTGCGATGGTTACTGACGTAGGCGGTGTCGATGATAAATCATTTAACCAATCCGCTTGGGAAGGTCTGCAAAAGTTTGGTCAAGACAACGGGTTGAAAAAAGGTGTTGGCGGCTATGATTACCAGCAATCTAAGAGTGACGCTGATTATTCAACTAACTTAAATACATTGGCACGGCAGAATTTTGATTTAGTATTTGGTATTGGTTATATGATGCAAGGAGCTGTTGATGAAATTGCAAAACAGCAAAAAAATAAACACTTTGCCATTGTTGACTCCGAAGTGAAGGAACCAAACGTTGCCAGCATTCTCTTTAAAGAGCAAGAAGCGTCTTTCCTCGTTGGGATTGCGGCTGCAATGACCACAAAATCTAATAAGATTGGCTTCATCGGCGGTCAGGAAAGTGAAGTAATTGGGCGCTTTGAGGCTGGCTTTAGGGCTGGTGTTATGGCAGCCAATCCTAAAGCAACTGTTGACGTTCAATATGCCGGAGCATTTGACAAAGCAGAACTTGGTCAATCCATTGCTTCCAAAATGTATTCTTCAGGTGTAGACGTTATCTTCGCTGCAGCAGGAGCTACGGGTAACGGCATGTTTAAAGAAGCGAAAGACAGGAAAGCAAAAGATCCAAATGCGAATATATGGACAATTGGTGTAGACCGTGACCAATCAGATATGGGTCCAGATGTAGTTCTTACCTCAGCCGTTAAACGTGTAGACGTAGCGGTTCAAGACATTGCGAAAAAGGCTAAAGAAGGTAATTTCCCTGGCGGTAAGGTCACACTTTACGGTTTAGCTGAAGATGGCGTTGTGGCAGCTCCAATTAATAGTAAAGTGGCCAACAAAGCTGATATTGAAAAGGCAATAAAAGACTGGACGGATAAGATTAAATCAGGTGCAGTAAAAGTTCCAGCCACAGTTGATGAATTAAAGGATTTTAAAGTAAAATAATTATATTTTTCAGGAATAGGCAGGATCTTATTTCCTTGCTTATTCCTGCTTTAATTGAAATCTTAACTGAAAAGTAGAAATACCTAACCAATCTATTCCACTTTTCGGTTAGGGTTTCAGAGGGGGCAACTTCCCTGTTTTTTAAAAATTCCTAAAGGTCTGACCTCTTACTACCATTGGAAAATATTTCCCACTTTTATGATAGGGAGTGAAAAATGAATGGATTATGTAATTGAAATGTTAAACATTCGAAAGGAGTTTGGTAATTTTGTCGCCAATGATAACATTACCCTTCAAATAAAGAAGGGCGAAATTCATGCCTTGCTTGGAGAGAATGGCGCCGGCAAATCCACTCTGATGAATGTTCTTTTTGGCTTATACCAACCGGAAGCAGGTGAAATCCGGGTAAAGGGGAAGCCCGTCAAAATAACGGATCCAAACGTTGCTAATGATCTTGGTATTGGGATGGTACATCAACACTTTATGTTAGTAGATGTATTTACTGTTACAGAAAACATTATCCTTGGCAAGGAGGTTACCAAGGGCGGCCGCATTGATATTAAAAAGGCCGAAGAAGAAGTACGAAGAATCTCTGAGCAATACGGTTTAGCCGTTGACCCGCAAGCAAAGATTTACGATATTTCCGTGGGCATGCAGCAACGGGTTGAAATCTTAAAAACACTATACCGCGGTGCGGAAATTTTAATTTTTGACGAACCGACGGCGGTGTTAACACCACAGGAAATTACAGAATTAATTCAGATCATGAAAACCCTTATCAAAGAAGGGAAATCAATCATCCTCATCACCCATAAACTAAAAGAAATCATGGAAGTTGCTGACCGCTGTACTGTTATTCGCAAAGGAAAAGGAATTGGGACAGTAAATGTAAGTGAAACCAATCCTAATAAACTTGCAAGAATGATGGTTGGACATGATGTGGTTTTTAGTGTAGAAAAGAAGCCTGCACAACCGAAACAAGATTGTTTGGTTGTAAAAGATTTAGTGGTAAAGGATGCAAGAGGGCTTACTGCTGTGAACGGCCTTGATTTAACGGTTCGAGCAGGAGAAATTGTCGGGATTGCCGGTATTGATGGCAACGGTCAAAGTGAATTTATTGAAGCCATTACAGGACTGCGTAAGGCTGAAAGTGGAAGTGTCCGAATCAACGGGAAAGAAATACTTAACCATAAACCTAGAAAGATTATTGAGTCCAGTGTCGCGCATATCCCTCAAGATCGCCATAAGCATGGACTAGTGTTGAATTTCCCGATTGGCGAAAATATGGTATTAGAAAACTATTACCAAGAGCCCTATTCTAAACATGGAATCTTAAATTTCAAAGAAATCTACAAGCAGGCAAAGCGGTTAATTGATGAATTTGACGTTCGGACACCTAGTGAATTTGCCTTGGCACGCGCACTTTCCGGAGGGAATCAGCAAAAAGCGATTATTGGGCGCGAAGTAGATCGTAATCCGGATCTGTTGATTGCGGCTCAGCCAACCCGGGGACTGGATGTTGGGGCTATTGAGTTTATTCATAAACGTCTGATTGAGCAACGGGATCATGGGAAAGCGGTTTTACTAGTTTCATTTGAGTTAGATGAAATCATGAGTGTCAGCGACCGAATTGCTGTCATTTATGAAGGCAAAATTGTTGCAGTTGTAGACCCAACAGAAACGGATGAACAAGAGCTTGGGTTGCTAATGGCCGGGTCGAGCAGAAAGGAAGCTGGTGTAGATGTCTAAACGTTTGTCAGGTATTATTACACCAATTATTGCGGTGCTACTGGGGATTATTGTTGGAACGATTATCATGTTAGTTTGTGGCTACAATCCAATTTCCGCTTATACCGCATTATGGAATGGTGCTTTTGGACAAGTGTATTATTTCGGGGAAGTTGTCCGCCAAGTAACACCTTATATATTAGCAGGGTTGGCGGTAGCATTTGCCTTCCGCGTCGGACTATTTAATATCGGGGTTGAGGGGCAATTTATTGTTGGTTGGCTGGCGTCAGTCTGGGTGGGGGTTTCATTTGACCTGCCGAAGATTATCCATTTACCACTAGCGATTATTGCAGCCATCTTAGCAGGGGCACTCTGGGCATATATTCCAGGGATTTTAAAAGCACGTTTACGTGTACATGAAGTTATAGTTACAATTATGATGAACTATATAGCCTTGCATGTTTCAAACTATTTAATCAAAAATGTTATGACCAATCATAAAGATCGAACGGGGATGATTAAAGATTCAGCTTCATTAAGATCTGATTGGTTACAAAGTATGACAGATTACTCAAGGCTTCACTGGGGTATTATCATTGCCATAGTTTGCTGTTTCATTATGTGGTTCTTACTTGAAAGAACAACAAAAGGGTTTGAACTGCGGGCTGTCGGCTTTAATCAGGATGCAGCTCAATATGCAGGGATGAATGTAAATCGAAATATTATCCTATCAATGGTTATTTCTGGGGCATTTGCTGGATTGGCGGGTGCAATGGACGGTTTAGGAACTTTTGGTTATATAACCGTTAAAAATGGTTTTACCGGGGTTGGATTTGATGGAATTGCTATCGCCTTGCTCGGGGGTAACTCCGCACTTGGAGTGTTCTTCGCGGCCATATTATTTGGTGCCTTGAAAGTCGGGGCTCTTAACATGCCGCTTGAAGCCGGCGTTCCGAACGAACTTGTTGATATCATTATTGCTTTAATTGTATTCTTTGTAGCGTCAAGTTACATCATAAGAGTGGCTCTTAATAGATTTGGCAAGAAGGATGTGAAGTAAGATGAGCTTAATGGAAATTTTAATAATCGTTGTTCCATCCACGTTACTTTGGGCAGCTCCTCTTATTTTCACTGCGTTGGGTGGTACATTCTCAGAGCGTTCAGGTGTTGTTAACATAGGTCTTGAAGGTTTAATGATGATCGGCGCTTTTACAGCGATTGTATTTAACTTAACATTTGTTCATACATTTGGTAATGCAACCCCTTGGATCGCCTTAATCGTTGCCATGGTGGCCGGTGCCTTATTCTCTTTAATACATGCGGTAGCGGCGATTACCTTCCGTGCCGATCATACTGTTTCCGGTGTGGCAATCAATTTGCTCGCAGCAGGACTTTGTATGTTCCTAGTTAAGCAAATTTATGGTAAAGGTGAAACAGCAATTATTAGTAAAGGATTTAACAAGATTGATATCCCTGTTTTAAAAGATATCCCGATAATAGGGAAAATCTTTTTCCAAAATACGTATTGGACATCGTTTTTAGCTGTTATCATCGCCCTTATTGCATGGTATATTATTTTTAAAACTCCATTTGGCCTTAGGCTCCGTTCCGTTGGTGAACATCCAATGGCAGCAGATACAATGGGAATTAATGTTACAAAAATGCGTTATTTAGGTGTCATTATTTCTGGTGCACTGGGCGGTATCGGCGGAGCTATTTATGCGCAATCCATTGCCAATAATTTTAGCCATGCTACTATTAGCGGGCAAGGGTTTATGGCATTAGCCGCAATGATTTTTGGCAAGTGGAATCCACTTGGGGCTCTTGGTGCCGGAATATTCTTTGGATTTGCCCAAAGTATAAGTATTATCGGCTCGAGCCTACCTTTCTTGAAGGACATTCCTAATGTCTATTTGTTGATTGCGCCATATGTCTTAACAATTCTCGTATTGACCGGATTCATCGGCCGTGCTGAAGCTCCAAAAGCAGACGGAACCCATTATATCAAGGGAAGCAGATAAAGTGTTTAGAACTCTCAGTTTTTACTGAGAGTTCTTTTAGTCTGGAAAAAGGTGAAATACTGAAAAAAGTATATCACCTTTTTCCTATGAGAGTAGAGAATATTCATTATTACAGTAGTGCAGTTTAAGCGCTGCTTACACCGCCCTTAAAGTTGTAAAATCTTCATAATTAGTATAGGGTTTATTTCAGGGGGAAAAGATATAAAGAAAAATACTTACATATCATAAAGTAAGACCGTTTGAAACTAAGGAGGAATGTAAATGGATGCTGCAACAGAAAAGATTACTAAAATGCAGGGGTACAAACTTCATGTCATAGAAACGGATAAATATAAAACCAATACGCTCGTTTGGCGAATGAAAGCCCCGCTAACAAAAGAAGATGTCACCAAAAGGGCCTTGCTTCCACAGGTGCTGCAAAGCAGTTCAGCAAAGTATCCAACAACGACAACGCTGCGCGCCCATTTAGACGATTTATATGGTGCGAACTTGTTTGTCGATTTAGCAAAAAAAGGCGAATACCATATTATCAGCTTCCTAATTGAAATCGCAAACGAAAAATTTCTAAACGATCCAACCACATTATTGAAAAAGGGATTGGAATTTTTAGCGGAAATTTTAAATAATCCCAATATCTCTGAAAATAAGTTCGATCAGGAAACGGTTGACAAGGAAAAACGGACGTTAAAACAGCGGATCCAATCCGTTTACGATGATAAAATGCGCTACTCTAATGTTCGATTAATAGAAGAAATGTGTAAAGGTGAACCATATGCACTGCAAGTAAATGGGGAAGCGGAAGCTGTAGATGCGATCACCTCTAAGGATTTATACGATTACTATAAAAAGGCCTTTTCAGAAGATGAACTGGATTTATATGTAGTGGGTGACGTCAAAGCGGACGAGGTAAAAGAAATCGCCGCCGGACTGTTGCAATTTGAAGATCGCACACCGAAAAAGGCACCATATCCGATTGTCCAGAAAAGGTCAGAAGTAAATATAGTAAAAGAAGAGCAAGATGTAAAGCAGGGGAAATTAAACATTGGCTATCGGACAAATATCAAATTCGGTGATCCGGATTATTTTACCCTTCAAGTTTTTAACGGAATATTTGGCGGATTTTCCCATTCTAAACTGTTTATTAATGTTCGTGAAAAGGCAAGCTTAGCCTATTATGCTGCCAGCCGTCTTGAAAGCCATAAAGGTTTAATGATGGTTATGTCGGGAATTGATATCAAAAATTATGATCAGGCAGTGGGAATTATCCATGAACAAATGGAGGCAATGCGAAAAGGAGATTTTACGGATGAAGAGCTGGCACAAACAAAGGCAGTAATTCGTAATCAAATTCTCGAGACCATCGACACATCCAGAGGTTTATTAGAAATTCTCTATCACAATGTTGTGACCGATAAGGATATTAAAATCGATGATTGGCTATCGGAGATGGAGAAAGCAACAAAAGAAGACATTGTTGCGGTTGCGGCCAAAATCGACCTTGATACGATATATTTCTTAACAGGATCGGAGGCGGAGAGATAATGGAGCAAATTATGTTCGAGCAGCTTAAAGAAGAGCTATATCATGAAAAAATGGCGAATGGGCTAAATGTTTATATACTGCCAAAAAAAGGCTTCAATAAAACGTATGCGACGTTTACAACTAAATATGGATCGGTCGATAATACCTTTATTCCACTCGGAAAGAGTGAATTTGTGAAAGTCCCAGATGGAATTGCTCACTTTTTAGAGCATAAGCTGTTTGAAAAGGAAGATGGGGATGTCTTTCAGCAATTTAGTAAACAAGGTGCCTCGGCCAATGCCTTCACTTCCTTTACAAGGACTGCCTATTTATTCTCGAGTACCGCTGATGTCGAAAAAAACTTGGAAACACTGATTGATTTTGTTCAAAGCCCTTATTTTTCGGAAAAAACGGTAGAGAAGGAAAAGGGAATTATCGGTCAGGAAATTACGATGTATGATGATAATCCCGATTGGCGCTTATATTTTGGTTTAATTGAAAATCTTTACCAGAACCATCCAGTACGGATTGATATCGCTGGGACGATTGAATCCATTTCTCATATTACCAAGGATTGGCTTTATGAATGTTATCATACCTTCTACCATCCAAGTAATATGCTGCTGTTTATCGTTGGACCTGTAGATCCTGATAAGATGATGAATCAAATTCGCGAGAACCAGGCGAAGAAAGATTATAAGGATATGCCGGAAATAAAGCGTAAATTTGAAGAAGAGCCAGTCCATGCAGCTGAAAAAAAACAAGTACTAAAAATGAATGTGCAAACACCGAAATGCTTAGTAGGGATTAAGGCCCTTCATGTTGACCAAACAGGGTCAGATATGTTAAAAAATGAATTAACGATGAATGTTCTGCTCGATTTGCTATTCGGAAAAAGTTCTGATCATTATTACCAGTTATACAATGATGGATTAGTGGATGATTCGTTCTCTTATGATTATACCCAGGAACAAGGGTTTGGGTTTGCCATGATTGGCGGTGATACAAAAGACCCGAATCTACTGGCGGAAAGAATTGAAACGATACTGCTCAATGCTAAGAACAAAGGCTCTTTCACGGAAGAGCAATTAGAGAGAGCAAAAAAGAAAAAAATTGGTGCATTTCTAAGGGCTATCAATTCTCCTGAATATATTGCCAATCAATTTACCCGCTATGCATTTAATGAAATGAACCTTTTTGATGTGGTGCCGACATTGGAGGGAATCTCCGTAGGTAACGTTGAATCACTGGCAGAGGAAGTAATTGCCGAAGAGCGGTTCTCAGTATGCCAGGTGATCCCTAATAAATCATAAAGAGGAGAAGCGCCGCTTTTAGCCGGCGCTTTTTCCTGCTTTAGGTTATAAGAAAGAGTGAAAAAAATGAACAAATTCGTCTTGATTACGGGAGCAAGCGGAGGAATTGGACAAGCGATTGCTTATTATTTAGCAGAAAGCGGCTATCATTTATATCTCCATTATTATAAAAATGAACAATCAATCAGAGGATTATTAGACAGGCTCGATCAATTTGGCGGAGAATACATCCCCATACAAGCGGACTTGGCTGAAGCTGATGGATATAAAAAGATATCCTCTCAAGTTCTTTCATTAGATGCCATTATCCATTGCAGCGGGAACAGCCATTATGGATTATTAATAGACCTGGAGCAAAAGGATCTTGGGGATTTATTGAATGTCCATGTTTTAAATCTATTAATGCTGTCCAAAGAATTATTGCCAAAATTATATGCTAAGGGTTCCGGAAATATCATTGTGATTTCTTCAATATGGGGGCAAACAGGCGCTGCATGTGAAGTGGCTTATTCTACTGTCAAAGGTGCCCAAATCGCCTTTGTCAAAGCGCTCAGCAAGGAAGTTGCTCCAAATGGCATTCGTGTAAATGCAATCGCGCCTGGTACAATTGCTACTCCCATGATGGAGGGCTTCACAGATGAGGAGCTTGAGCGTATTACCTATGATATACCGATGGGCCGGCTTGGTCTTCCAGAGGAAATTGCCTATGCTGTCGGCTTTCTATTATCAGACAAAGCAAACTATATGACCGGACAGGTTCTTGCCATAAACGGCGGCTGGTATACATAGAAATTTCTCCTTCTTTATGCATAGTTAGCGCCTCCTTATTGCAAAATAAGCTTGTATCATAATAAAAAGGAGGGTAAACAATGTCTGTATTAGATAACTGGAAACAGTGGCAGGACTTTCTAGGCGACCGTCTCTCACAAGCTCAAAATCAAGGTATGAGTGAAGGTGCAATCAACAGTCTGGCTCATCAAATCGGCGATTATTTAGCTCAGAATGTGGATCCAAAAAATGAGCAGGAGAGAGTCCTTTCCGACATGTGGTCGGTTGCCAACGATCAAGAGCAACAGGCAATTGCAAATGTAATGGTTAAGCTTGTTAAAGAGTAAATAAAAGAGAGTGGAGTAAAGTTACAATGGTACCTGTAGGTAGGACACTTGAAAAAGAGTGTTTCACCTACAGGTATTTTTTTAATAAATCCAATTATGTTTTTTCTTTCATCTTCCAGTAAAATCATTTATGATAAGGGTTAGGTATGATGCACGAAAATATTGTCGAAATTTCTTAGGGGGTTTAGTATGAAAAAAGAATGGTATTTAGAATATGAAATCCAAAAAAACCGCCCCGGCTTGCTAGGCGATATATCTTCTCTCTTAGGAATGCTTTCTATTAATATTGTAACCATTAATGGTGTGGATCAAGGAAGACGTGGTTTGCTTATTTTGGCAAATGATGATGACCAAATAAAACGACTTGAGTCAATTTTACATAAAATGGACACAATAAAAGTGATTAAAATTAGAGAGCCGAAGCTTCGTGATCGGCTTGCAGTCCGTCATGGACGATATATTCAAAGAGATGCAGACGACAAAAAAACATTCCGGTTTGTAAGGGATGAACTTGGTCTCTTGGTTGATTTTATGGCAGAATTATTTAAGGAGGAAGGTCACAAGCTGATTGGTATCCGTGGAATGCCTCGAGTAGGTAAAACAGAATCGCTTGTTGCTGCAAGTGTGTGTGCCAATAAGCGTTGGTTATTTGTTTCCTCCACACTTTTGAAGCAAACGATTCGCAGCCAACTGATTAAGGATGAGTACAACGCCAATAATTTATTTATTTTGGATGGTATTGTATCTACTAGACGTGCGAATGAACGTCACATGCAGCTTGTTAGAGAAATAATGCGCCTGCCGGCGGTGAAAGTAATCGAGCATCCTGATATTTTTGTTCAAAACTCGGAGTATAAGCTTGAGGATTTTGACTATATTATTGAGCTTAGAAATGATGCGGATGAGGTCATTACTTACGACGTTGTGGATGAGCATAATATGTTCTCAGGATCAGATTTTGGTGACTTTAATTTTTAATAAATTGGAAGGTGTTTTTTAGTGACTGAATTAGGGAATCGATTAAAAGAAGCCCGTTTAGCCAAGAATTTAAGTTTGGATGATTTACAATCCATAACAAAAATTCAAAAGCGATATTTAATTGGAATAGAAGAAGGCAACTACTCGAGTATGCCTGGAAATTTCTATGTTCGTGCCTTTATTAAGCAATATGCAGAGGCACTAGATCTTAATCCGGATGAAATTTTTGATATGTATAAAGATGAAATACCTTCCTCTTATAATGAGGAACTACCACAACAACTATCACGGGTGAACACACACAAAACTATTTCAGAAGGAAATTCAAAAATATTTGATATCCTTCCGAAAATCTTAATTGCTGTCTTTATACTGGGGGTTGCGGGAATATTATATTATTTTATCCCGCGTTTTGTCGGCGATGATACAAAGGAACCCGTTAACAATGAAAATCAGCAGGTTAAATTAGAAAATAATCTTGATAAAACAAAGGCTGCTGATAAAGAACCGTCTCAAAATAAGCGAAAAGTCGATAATGATGATAAAAAGGACTCGAAAAAAGAGTCAACAACAAGCGAGGTGCGAGAAGCACCACAGGAAATATCTGTCGTAAAAACCCAAGGCAAGTATTCTACTTTTGAATTGAAGAATGCCGAGAAGTTTGTCGTTAAAATTGTATCAAGAGGACAAACGTGGGTCAGCATCCAGAACGGAAAAAAGAAGGAATTCTTTTCGGGAATGTTAAATGCAGGGAAGAATGAGAGCCAAACTGTTGACCTTTCCTCGGAAACGGAGGCCAAAATCATAGTAGGGAAAGCCGTTGATACAGATATTTTTGTAAATGACCAAAAGCTTGAGTATGCAGTAGATCCGTCTAAAATGGTTACACAGACCATCACGATTCAATATGTTCCGAAGAACGAATAGTCATCTTTGGATGACTATTTTTCACTTCTCAACCATGCTTCAAATATCGGCCTTTTTGTTTTAGGAGGAAATTGTATGAACATACCAAATAGAATAACCGTATCAAGAATATTATTAATCCCTTTATTCATGATTATCATGCTTGTCCCCTTTGATTGGGGTGAAATTCATCTCTTAGGGGCCGATATCCCTGTTTCCCATTTAATCGGTGCCTTGATTTTCATTGTAGCCTCGACAACCGATTGGATTGATGGTCATTATGCCCGCAAGCATAACCTGGTGACGAATATGGGGAAATTTCTTGACCCGCTTGCAGATAAACTGCTTGTCTCATCTGCGTTGATTATTTTAGTCGAACTAAATGATGTGTATGCCCCGTCCTGGATTGTGATTATTATTATAAGCCGAGAATTTGCTGTAACCGGACTCCGTTTGCTGCTTGCGGGCGAGGGTGAGGTTGTGGCGGCGAATATGTTGGGTAAAATTAAAACATGGACACAAATTGTCGCAATCTCGGCAATTTTATTACATAATATCATCTTTGCGATGATCCCATTTCGCTTTGATATTCTAGCACTATGGGTTTCGTTAATTTTTACTATTTGGTCTGGCTGGGATTATTTTGTCAAAAACAGCCATGTATTTAAAAATTCAAAATAAGCTTATTTTAAGGTAAAGGGGCAATAGAGATGAATGCAGAGATCATTGCAGTAGGTTCAGAACTGTTATTGGGCCAAATCGTCAATACAAATGCCAGATTTTTGTCGCAGCAATTGGCTGAGCTGGGGATTGATGTATATTTTCATACGGTTGTTGGCGATAACTCCAATAGACTTAAGTCTGCCATTGACATTGCTGAACAGCGGTCAAAGATTATCATTTTTACAGGAGGACTCGGACCTACAAAGGATGATTTGACAAAGGAAACGATTGCCCGGCATCTTGGAAAACGACTTGTTATGGATGATGCAGCCTTAGCGGGCATTGAGCTTTATTTTAACCGGACAAATCGTGTCATGACGGAGAATAACCGTAAACAGGCGTTAATTCTCGAAGGGTCCCAGGTCCTTCCAAATGACCATGGAATGGCGCCTGGCATGGTATTAAACAAGGATGAACATATTTATATGCTCCTTCCCGGGCCGCCAAAGGAAATGGAACCGATGTTTTTACAGTATGGAAGCAAGGTACTTTCGGCCGTAGTCGGTCCAAACTACAAACTCGTTTCACGGGTGCTGCGCTTTTTTGGGATTGGTGAAGCGGCATTGGAAACGGAAATAATCGACCTGATTGATACCCAAAATAATCCTACGATTGCACCGCTTGCCGGAGAAGGTGAGGTTACTTTAAGACTGACTGCTAAACACTCGGATGAAGCGGTGGCGGTGTCGATGCTGAATGACATGGAAGAGAAAATTAAGCAGCGGGTTGGCCGGTTTTTATATGGCTATAATAATTCATCCCTTTTAGAAGAATTGACTAAATTGTTAAAGGAAAAGAAATTGACGATCACTGCGGCAGAGAGCTTAACAGGCGGATTGTTCCAGCAGGAAATCACCTCCATTTCAGGTGCAGGTGCTATCTTTAAAGGCGGAATAGTTTGCTATGCAAATGAAATCAAACAGCATATTTTACAGGTAAGGCAGGAAACACTTGAAAACCATGGTGCCGTAAGCGAACAATGTGCACAGGAACTGTCGGAGAATGCGGCGAGGATTTTCGGAACGGATATTGGCATTAGTTTTACCGGTGTTGCTGGACCTGATGAACTGGAAGGAAAGCCGGTAGGTACAGTCTATATTGGTATCTCAATCAAAGGTCGCCCGACAAACGTGGAGAAAATTACACTGGGGGGTTCTAGGGCAGCGAATCGAGAACGTGCTGTCAAATTCGGCTGTTATTTTTTAATAAGGAACTTACGGGAATCACAGAATGCTGAATAAGTGTTCTGTGATTAATTTTGTTTCAATTATCTGATTACTTGGGAAAAATGTATTTTCTGGTTAAAACCTTGAGGAAAAAGCATAAATGTAGGGAAGTTTGGTTGGATGGCCGATAATAAAAGAGAGGAAACTTATCGAATGAATGTTCGTTTAATTGCTCGACAAATAGTCTAAAAGAGGTTATATTAATAGTAGGTTTCGTTTTGATAGATTCCAGCAATCATTACATTTTTATATAAAGGAGGTCTATTTGTGAGTGATCGAAAGGCTGCGTTAGAAATGGCGCTAAAACAAATAGAAAAACAGTTTGGAAAAGGTTCCATTATGAAGATGGGTGAGAAAACGGAAACGAGAATTTCAACTGTTCCGAGCGGTTCTCTGGCTCTTGATGCAGCACTTGGGGTCGGGGGATACCCAAGGGGAAGAATAATTGAAATTTATGGGCCAGAAAGCTCAGGTAAAACCACCGTTGCTCTGCATGCCATTGCCGAGGTGCAAGCGACAGGTGGACAAGCTGCGTTTATCGACGCCGAAAATGCGCTCGATCCTGCATATGCACAAAAATTAGGGGTAAATATTGATGAATTATTACTTTCCCAGCCAGATACAGGTGAACAGGCGCTTGAGATTGCTGAAGCATTAGTACGAAGCGGTGCAGTTGATATCATTGTGATTGACTCTGTTGCTGCATTAGTACCGAAAGCTGAAATTGAAGGCGAAATGGGAGACTCCCACGTAGGGTTACAAGCGCGCTTGATGTCGCAGGCACTTCGTAAACTTTCTGGTGCTATCAACAAATCAAAGACAATCGCTGTCTTCATCAATCAAATCCGGGAAAAAGTCGGAATCATGTTTGGAAATCAACTTGTTGTTTCTTAATCTATTAAAAGATTAAGAAGTTTATACTGGGTTTCCCTTGCTAGTGATAGCAAGTAAAAAAACCTTGTGAACCCTATTGCCTAGGGGTGTGATGGAAACATTGCTAACGGTGAAGCCCTCCAAAATTGGGTAATACCGTGCCAAGCCTTACAAAAGTAAGGAAGGTCTAGAGACTACCGAAAAGGAGCTGTATGCTTAACTGAGTAGGGTACGGCAGGGGATAGGCTGCTGCCGGAAGTGCAAGGCTCTCTATTTTAGAGATGAAGAGATAGTCCATGCTATAGAAATGGTAAATCTATAGAACTAGCCAGAGACAACTCCAGGGGGGCGCGCCCTGAAATTTGTGTGCCGATGAGGCATATATTTCGATTGTCTGTAAAAGACTGCGAGAACCGTCTCTCGTATCATCAACCAGCTTATCCCAAGGGGAAACCTAAGGGGGAGTATCGCCTGCTGGTAACGGCATAAGTCAGATTAGCCTTTCAAATCTGCAACTGAATGTCTAGATGAAAAAGATTTCTATATGGTCAAGGCTACACTGCTTTAAACCTAGACACTGCGGCTAGTAAGAGCAGCTATCCTCCTCACGAAAGGCTATCACAGGAGGGTACACGACTACGCCAGCGTATTAAAATTTTGCGTTGGTTAGACGGAATTGGGGTCGTGGGCAATCCTATAAGGGATATAGTGTCGAACGGGAACCTAAGTAGAAATCGCTAAATTATCGAATATATGAGACATCGGGATGACCTAAGTTGGGATGCTAGAGAAAACTAGCTATGTTTATCTGAAACTGAATACCCAATATGGTTACGGAGCTGTCATAGTAGTCTGAGGAACCTGAAATAACAGGTATTGCCGTAAATACGGAAGCGGGAAAGCCGCCCGCACATATATCGAAGGATGTATGACACCATCTTATCTACAATGTCAGACCACGGGGAAATCAATAAAAATCTTTCCCCTCTAAACCGGTGGTAAATGACGCTTAAGAGATAGAGAGGGTGCTGGCGAAGGACAGCAGTTTTACACATCTGTAAGAAATGAAAGGAAAAGGTGAGAGACCTTTGAGAAATCCATTACAAGTATTACAGATACTGGAATCTAGAGCCAAGGACGAAACATATCGTTTCGATAAGTTAATCAAACACTTCTATAATATCGAATTCTATGAAGCAGCATATGCAAAAATCTACTCCAAAGAAGGAAATATGACCGAAGGAACTGACAGCAAAACAATTGACGGTTTCTCACTGAAACATGTTGAAATTCTAATAGAAGCAATCAAGAATGAATCATACGAACCCGAACCCGTAAGAAGAGTTGAAATCCCTAAGAAAAATGACCCAAAAAAGAAAAGACCGCTTGGCATACCTGCCTTCTACGACAAACTTGTTCAACAAATTATGGTTTTTATTCTCGAGGTTATTTACGAACCAGTGTTTGAAGACACCTCACATGGTTACAGACCAAATAAAAGTTGTCATACAGCACTGTATCAAGTAAAACAGCAGTTCACAGGAACCAAATGGTGGATCGAGGGAGACATAAAAGGCTTCTTCGATAATATCAACCACAACAAAATGATTGAACTCTTACGGAAAAGAATTATGGATGAGAAATTCTTAAGATTGGTAAGGAAATTTCTCAAGGCTGGTTATGTATATGAAAGACAATTACACAAAACGTATGCAGGAACTCCACAAGGAGGGATTGTATCGCCTATCCTGGCTAACATTTACCTGAATGAACTTGATAAAAAGGTAAAGCAAATTTCCTTGGAATATAACACTACAAAGCGACAACGAAGAGCGAACAACGAATATAAACTTATCGCTGATAAGATTTATGCCAGACGGAAAAAGCTAAAAATGCTGACTCTTGAAGAAAAAGAGGCATTAGAAGAAAAACTTGAAAAGCTTCTTCAAGAGCGGAACGAGTATCGCTTAACCCACCTCCAGGGACAAATAGCCGAAAAAGATAGACACTATAAGTATTTGTCAAAAATCATATACAAAGTCCGCAGAGAACTAAAGGAATTAACACCTGAAGAACGCGAGAAAGAAACCAAGGAAATTAGAGAGCTTCAACTGCAAATGAGAAAACTGCCGGCAATGGATGAATTCGATGAAAACTATCGAAGATTGAAATATGTAAGATACGCGGATGACTTCCTCATTAGTATCATTGGTACGAAAGAAGACGCCAAAATGATTAAGGAAAGACTAGGTGAATTTCTAAAAGAAGAACTTAGTCTTGACCTAAATGAAGAAAAAACGCTGATCACACATAACTCTAAGAAAGTTAGATTTCTTGGATACGATATCTTCGTAGGAACTAGACACGAAGGAAAAGTGGCTTTGACAAAAAATAGTGGACGTATGGTTAAAAAGAGGGTTGACTCAAAAAACATCAAGCTCTCTTTGCCACACGATAAGATTAAGGATTTTTTAGTCGATAAAAGGATGATTAAAATCACTAACGACGGCAGATGGAAAGCAACCCACAGACCTTACCTGTTAGTAAACAGCCCTTTAGAAATCCTTAGGCAGTATAACTCAGAGTTTGGTGGATTATACCAATATTACAAACTTGCCTTTGATGTCAAAGAAAAACTAGGTTCTGTTCATCAACTGTTTAGCCAAAGTTTTGCAAAAACCCTTGCAGGGAAACATAAAACAAAAGTCAGTAAAATTCGGAATAAGTTTATGGAATTCAATGGAACTAAGGTAAAAGCATATGTCAATAGCAATGGAAATTGGGGAGTGCACTTCATAAAAAACGGTAAAGATGATAAGGAGTATATTGCTTTTGCGGAATTGTTCCCTTATAGAGATATTATAGTTGTAAAAGAACTGGAAAATGTAGACTCCAATATTAATGTCATTAATGAAAAACACATAGTAACCAATTACGCCAGAACAGAAATTGTCCAGCGTATGCGAGCAAATAAATGTGAATGGTGTGGGGACACTGAAGGACCGTTTGAGATTCACCACATTAGAAAATTAAAAGACATTAAGAACAAAAAGAATAAAAAGTTCTGGGAGTTAATGCACATTTACAGAAACCGTAAAACACTGGTGCTATGTGCAGATGGGTCTCGAAATAACTGCCATAGAAAGCTGCATTCGGGTAATCTAGACCAACGCAAGAAAACGAACGCATCAGTGTCTAAGAATAACGATTTGGCATTCTAGATCCAGGTAAAACGGGGAGCCGTATGATGTGAAAGCATCACGTACGGTTCTGCGAGAGGGTGACACAAACCTGCCTTTGAAAGAAGGCAAGGCGGTGGCTCCCTACTCGACTACTCGACAATTCGCCTTGAAGTTCGCCGCGCTGAAACATTAAAGCAAGGCAGTGACATGGTGGGTAACAAGACAAAGATTAAAGTCGTCAAGAATAAAGTGGCACCTCCGTTCCGTACTGCCGAAGTGGACATTATGTATGGAGAAGGGATATCTAAGGAAGGCGAGATTATTGATTTAGGCTCTGAATTAGATATCGTACAAAAGAGCGGTTCTTGGTATTCCTACAATGACGAAAGACTTGGACAAGGACGCGAAAATGCGAAGCTGTATTTAAAGGAAAACCCTGAGGTCCGCCTTGAAATCCAGCAAAAGATCCGCGAGCATTACGGTTTAGATGGTGATAAAACCATCACTGAGGCTAATGAGGATGAACAATTTGAATTATTAGATTAACATGTTGAACAAAGCCTGTAACGGGCTTTGTTTTTTAATAAGAGTATTGATTCATTTCTAATAATTATTATACATTTTTTAACATTCCTTTGCAGGAATGAATCAGCTTGATTTCAAAATATTCGAAAAAGCAAAAATCGAGTAAACCTTGACAATGAATATTTACACCTTTACAATTAACATGTATATTTTACATTTTTGGTAATATTACAATGCGAAAAGCCTTAGTGCTTGCTGTATGTTGAGTCTAAACAATGTACATGCCGACACTTAAAAACGAAAAAAGTTCATAGCAAGAGGAGGTGTAACGATGGACCTAATTACAATCATCTCCATTTTGCTTGGCCTTATCGTCGGTGCCGTTGTTGGCTATTTTGTTCATAAATCCATTGCTGAAGCAAAAGTGACAGGTGCAAAAAATGCAGCGGAACAGATTATTGAAGATGCGAAACGTGATGCTGATGCATTAAAGAAAGAAACTTTGCTGGAAGCGAAGGATGAAATTCACAAGCTTCGGACAGAAGCAGAACGTGAGGTACGTGAACGAAGAAATGAAATGCAAAAACAAGAAAACCGTTTACTGCAAAGAGAAGAGAATTTAGATCGAAAAGACGAAACGTTAAACAAGCGTGAAAATCTTTTAGAAAAGAAGGATGATTCTCTAAACCAAAGACAACAGCATATTGAAGAGATGGAAAGCAAAGTGGACGAGTTGGTAAAGAAACAACAAACAGAACTCGAGCGAATTTCGAGCTTAACGCGCGAAGAAGCGAAGTCGATCATTCTGGAACGAATGGAGAAAGATCTTTCCTATGAAACCGCTATGATGATCAAAGAAAGTGAAAATCGTGCGAAAGAGGAAGCGGATAAAAAGGCGAAAGAAATATTATCGCTTGCCATCCAACGTTGTGCTGCTGACCACGTTGCGGAAACAACTGTCTCGGTCGTCAATCTTCCGAATGATGAAATGAAGGGTCGGATTATTGGACGTGAAGGTCGAAATATACGTACTCTTGAAACATTAACAGGGATTGATTTGATTATCGATGATACTCCTGAGGCAGTCATTCTATCAGGTTTTGATCCAATCCGTCGCGAAACGGCCCGCTTGGCACTTGAGAAGCTTGTCCAGGATGGACGTATCCATCCGGCACGAATTGAGGAAATGGTCGAAAAATCTCGTCGTGAGGTGGATGAGTACATCCGTGAGGTCGGTGAACAAACGACGTTTGAAGTAGGCGTTCATGGTCTCCACCCTGACTTGATTAAAATTCTTGGCCGCTTAAAATTCCGAACAAGCTATGGTCAAAATGTGTTAAAGCATTCGATGGAAGTTGCACAGCTTTCTGGGCTGCTTGCCGCTGAACTTGGTCAGGACGAAACGCTGGCAAGACGCGCCGGTTTGCTCCATGATATAGGGAAAGCAATTGACCATGAAGTAGAAGGAAGCCATGTTGAAATTGGGGTTGAACTTGCAACAAAATACAAGGAGCACCCAGTAGTGATTAACAGCATTGCCTCCCATCACGGTGATACGCCGCCTACTTCCATTATCGCCGTCTTAGTCGCAGCTGCTGATGCCTTGTCAGCTGCAAGACCAGGTGCTCGGAGTGAGACATTAGAAAACTATATCCGCCGTCTTGAAAGGCTTGAGGAGATTTCTGAGTCCTATGATGGTGTTGAGAAATCCTTTGCGATCCAAGCTGGTCGTGAGGTGCGGATTATCGTTAGACCGGATGCAATTGATGATCTTGCGGCACATCGTTTAGCGCGTGATATTCGCAAACGTATTGAGGAAGAACTAGATTATCCAGGACATATTAAAGTAACAGTAATCCGTGAAACACGGGCTGTTGAATATGCCAAATAAGCGGTGCATTTGCACCGCTTATTTGTTTCCTGAAAATTGTGTTACAATCTAACAAGAACAAATTTTTATAAATGAAAGGGTATTTTGATGAATTTACTTTTTATCGGCGATGTTGTCGGCTCACCCGGAAGAGATATGGTAAAAGAATATTTACCAAAATTAAAAGAGAAATACACTCCGCAGGTTACCATCATTAATGGGGAAAATGCGGCAGGCGGGAAAGGGATTACCCAAAAAATATATCGTCAGTTTTTGGAACAGGGTGCACAGGCAATTACACTTGGAAACCATGCCTGGGATAATCGCGAAATTTTTGAGTTTATTGATGATGCGAAATATTTAATCCGACCGGCAAATTTTCCAAACAATACCCCGGGAAAAGGGCTTATTTTTATAAAAATAAACCATTTAGAAGTTGCTGTTATTAATTTGCAAGGTCGTACATTTATGAATCCAATCGATTGCCCGTTCCAAAAAGCAGATCAACTTATTTCAATCGCTAAGGCAAGAACCCCTTACATATTTGTTGACTTTCATGCCGAGGTTACCAGTGAAAAACAGGCGCTTGGCTGGTATCTGGATGGCAGAGTTTCTGCTGTAGTCGGTACCCATACACATGTCCAAACGGCAGATAATCGAATTTTGCCTGGTGGAACCGCCTATTTAACAGATGTAGGGATGACAGGACCATATGACGGCATTTTAGGGATGGAAAAGTCTGCAGTCCTAAAGAGATTTCTAACCAGCCTTCCTGTCCGTTTTGAGGTCCCCAAAGACGGGAGAAACCAGTTAAGCGCGGTTCATATTGAACTAGACCAAAAGACAGGACTCGCAAAAAAGATTGAACCCATTCTTATTAATGATGACCATCCATTCTACTCATAGAGTTAGGTGTCAGGCACCATGTGAATTTTTCACATTGTCTAGCTGCAGCGCTTAGGGCCTCGAGGTCACAAGACGAGCCGTCATGAAGGTTAAAGAACAACCTTCCCCGGCTCGTCTTGTGCTTTTCGCCCCTGACCAAGGCGCTTCCGCTTTTCGGGTGACTGGCACCCTTTTTTTGTCCAAGCCGGAATATGTCGATTGTTTCTTGAATATAGTAGCAGTGGAATGTTATATACCTGATTTATCCATGAAACTGCTCATGCGAATCGGGATTTTACAAGGGGGAGCTAGGAATGGAAATATTAAAAGTTTCAGCAAAATCTAATCCTAATTCTGTAGCTGGTGCACTTGCCGGAGTTCTGCGTGAAAGAGGTGCGGCAGAAATACAGGCAATTGGTGCGGGTGCATTAAATCAAGCCGTAAAGGCAGTAGCCATTGCTCGAGGGTTTGTAGCACCTAGCGGAGTTGATTTGATCTGCGTCCCGGCGTTTACCGATATTTTAATTGACGGGGAAGAACGCACAGCTATTAAGTTAATCGTAGAACCACGTTAAGCCGGAAAATCCAGGCTGCTTATGTGGAAAATAAACGATAATAAAGAGTATCTGCCTGTTTGTTAAATCAAGCAGGTTTTTTTATCTTGTATTAACTACAATACCTCCCTTTTTTAGAAATTTAAAATCAAAAAATATTATCTTACTATAAAAATACTGATGGAAACGCACTAACTTTTTTATCGTAAAAATATTTAAGAATACAGGAAATAGCTTGTTTTTTTAATGAATTTCGTTGCCGGAAAAGTATGGATTTGAAATAATGAAAAAATATTCATATTTTAGACAATAATTCGCCTGAAAGGGTTGCATTTTTTTATACATAGGTCTAGAATTGAAAGCGTTTAGTATGTAGTCCTTATTCTAGTATTTTACCTATCTTAAACAAATTAATAATAACTAGTGATTTACTCGGAAAAGTGCTACACTTAGACATGACTAAAAGTTACTTATTTTTTACATATCCAAAGGGGTGTAAGTTAATGATCAATCAACTTTCTTGGAAAGTTGGCGGACAACAAGGGGAAGGTATTGAAAGCACTGGGGAAATCTTTGCAATTGCTCTAAATCGCCTGGGGTATTACTTGTATGGTTATCGTCACTTTTCATCACGTATTAAAGGTGGTCATACCAATAACAAAATCAGAGTAAGTACGACACAGGTTCGTACGATTTCTGATGATTTAGATATCCTTGTAGCGTTTGATCAAGAAACTATTGATTTAAACTACAAAGAGTTACATAGCAATGGAGTAATCCTTGCTGACGCAAAATTTAACCCGAAAAAGCCAGAAGACACCGAAAGCTCATTATATGCAGTTCCATTTACAGAAATTGCTACAGAACTAGGGACATCCTTAATGAAAAATATGGTAGCCATCGGTGCAACTTCAGCTGTTTTGGATTTAGATATTCAAGTGTTTGAAGAAGTAGTTCGTGAAATATTTGGAAAAAAAGGTGACCAGGTTGTTGCGAAAAACATGGACGCCATTAAAGCCGGTTATAACTATACAAAGGAAAAAATGGACGGAAATCTGCCAACGATGCAGCTTGAAAAAGCAGATGGTAAACACCGTATGTTCATGATTGGAAATGATGCCATTGCCCTGGGTGCACTAGCTGGTGGCTGTCGTTTCATGGCTGCCTATCCAATTACACCAGCGTCGGATATTATGGAATATTTAATTAAGAAGTTACCAGCACTAGGCGGTACAGTTATCCAAACGGAAGATGAAATTGCGGCCTGTACAATGGCTATTGGTGCAAGCTATGGCGGAGTTCGTGCACTTACAGCTTCTTCAGGACCAGGATTATCATTAAAAACAGAAGCAATAGGCTTATCAGGTATCACAGAAGTGCCACTTGTTATTGTTGACACACAACGTGGCGGTCCATCAACGGGTCTGCCAACAAAACAAGAACAATCTGACTTAATGGCAATGATCTATAGTACTCATGGTGAAATTCCAAAGATTGTTATTGCCCCAAGTACTGTTGAAGAAGCGTTCTATGATACTGCTGAGGCATTTAACCTTGCAGAAGAATATCAATGTCCGGTTATTGTTCTATCTGACCTTCAATTATCATTGGGAAAACAAACAGTTGAACCGCTTGATTTCTCTAAAGTTGAAATTCGCCGCGGCAAACTGGTAACCGAAGGACTTCCAGAGATTCCGAACAAAGGTTATTTCAAACGTTACGAAATAACAGAAGATGGTATTTCACCACGGACCATTCCTGGGGTAAAGAATGGGATTCACCATGTTACCGGTGTTGAGCATGCCGAAACGGGTAAACCTTCTGAAGCTGCTGAAAATCGGATTGCACAAATGAATAAGCGGTTACGTAAAGTTGAACATATTCGATTTAACACCCCTGTGTATAAAAATGCACCACATGAGGATGCAGATCTATTAATTGTCGGCTTCAATTCTACTCGTGGTGTCATTGAAGAAGCAATGGGCCGTTTAGAAAAGGATGGATTGAAAGTAAATCATGCACAAATACGGTTGATTCACCCATTCCCAACTGATGAACTTCTCCCGCTTGTTCGTTCGGCGAAGAAAGTCATTGTTGTTGAAAATAATGCAACAGGTCAATTGGCGAATATTGTGAAAATGAATGTTGGCTATGCTGAAAAAATTACAAAGTTTGTTAAATATGATGGAAACCCATTCCTTCCTCACGAAGTTCATTCAAAATGTAAGGAGTTGTTCTAAATGGCCACCTTTAAAGATTTTCGAAATGATGTAAAACCGAACTGGTGCCCTGGCTGTGGTGACTTCTCTGTACAAGCAGCCATTCAACGTGCAGCAGCAAATGTTGGCTTAGAGCCGGAAAAACTAGCTGTCATATCTGGTATCGGCTGCTCTGGACGTATTTCTGGTTATATTAATTCTTACGGCTTCCATGGGATCCACGGACGTTCGCTTCCGATTGCCCAGGGGGTTAAAATGGCCAATCGTGACTTAACGGTTATCGCCTCTGGCGGTGATGGGGATGGCTATGCAATTGGAATGGCTCACACGATTCACTCTATCCGACGAAATATTGATATTACCTATATTGTCATGGATAACCAAATCTATGGGTTAACGAAAGGTCAAACATCTCCACGTTCGGCAGTAGGTTTCAAAACAAAATCTACGCCAATGGGATCCATTGAACAAGCAATTTCACCAATGGAAATGGCTTTAACAGCAGGAGCTACATTTGTTGCTCAAAGCTTTTCGACGGATTTAAAAGACCTTGTTTCATTAATTGAAGCCGGCATTAAACACAAAGGTTTTTCATTAATTAACGTTTTCAGCCCATGTGTAACGTATAATAAGATTAATACGTATGATTGGTTTAAAGAAAACCTGACAAAATTAAGTGATGTTGAAGGATATGATCCATCAAATCGCGAAATGGCGATGCAAACATTAATGAAACATAATAGCCTTGTAACGGGTCTTATTTATCAAAATGTAGATCATCCTTCTTATCAAGACTTGGTTCATGGCTATTCTGAAACGCCATTAACAGAATCAGACCTTAATCTGAACCAAGAGCACTTTGATAAATTAGTTGCTGAGTTTATGTAATAAAAATAGAGAATCCCGGGAGTCATTTGGTTCCCGGGATTTTTAACGTCGTTTCAATTACTATTGTTTTCAAGGAATGAAACCTTTATACTATAATAATGTGCAGATAAAGACTTTTTAAAGGTAAGAAAGTATAAAATTTTCGACTTTGAGAATTGTCCAGCTCCACAAGGAAAGCTTCGGCAGCATCAGCATCGCACGAAGGAAAAGCGAAAGCTTTTTCGAGGAGGCGCCAGCGGCTCGAGCTCACAAGCGGGTCCTCAAGAAGGCTAAAGAACAGCCTTCTAGCGCCGGCTCGCCTTGTGCTTGTCGCCGCTAGACGGGCGCCTTGCGCTTTTCTTACTTTAAGTAAAAAATAATGTTCTTATTTTATGAAGAAAGGGGTTATTTCATACATGAATGAAAAACAACGTTTAGAGAACATGCAAGTAGATACTGCTAATTCTTCGGACAAAAAATCCGTAAAGGATTATAGTAAATACTTTACACAAGTTATCACACCACCTTCTTTAAAGGACGCAAAAAAACGCGGCAAAGAAGAGGTACAGTATCATCATGACTTTACGATTCCTGAACAATTCAAAGGAATGGGAAAGGGCCGTAAGTTTTACATCCGTACGTACGGTTGTCAAATGAACGAGCATGATACAGAAGTAATGGCCGGAATCTTTTTAGCACTGGGCTATGAACCAACGGATCGCACAGAGGATGCCAATGTTATTCTGCTCAACACTTGTGCCATTCGTGAGAATGCAGAAAACAAGGTATTTGGCGAGCTTGGTCATTTGAAGGCATTAAAAATGGAGAAGCCGGATTTGCTTCTAGGTGTCTGCGGCTGTATGTCCCAAGAAGAGTCAGTCGTTAATAAAATTTTAAAAACGTATCAACATGTTGATATAATTTTTGGAACCCATAATATTCACCGTCTGCCAGCAATTTTAAATGAAGCCTATATGTCTAAAGAGATGGTGGTTGAAGTATGGTCTAAGGAAGGGGATGTGATTGAGAACCTTCCAAAAGAACGTCTCGGTCATATTAAGGCATGGGTTAATATAATGTACGGTTGTGATAAATTCTGTACGTATTGTATTGTCCCTTATACCCGCGGAAAAGAGCGCAGCCGCCGTCCCGAGGAAATTATCCAGGAGGTTCGTCAATTAGCAGCACAAGGCTATAAAGAGATTACCCTTCTTGGGCAAAATGTGAATGCTTACGGGAAAGATTTCACTGATATTCAGTATGGTCTTGGGGATTTAATGGACGAAATTCGAAAAATCGATATTCCTCGTGTCCGGTTTACGACAAGCCATCCACGTGATTTTGATGACCACCTTATTGAAGTCCTTGCAAAAGGCGGCAACCTAATGGATCATATTCATCTGCCGGTACAATCGGGGTCAACAGAAGTGCTGAAAATTATGGCTCGTAAATATACAAGAGAACAATATTTGGAGCTTGTAAGAAAGATCAAAGCGGCAATTCCGAATGTTTCATTAACAACGGATATTATTGTAGGATATCCAAATGAAACAGATGAGCAATTTGAAGAAACCCTGTCGCTTTACCGTGAAGTAGGCTATGAAACTGCCTATACCTTTATTTATTCACCGCGGGAAGGTACACCTGCCGCCAAAATGGAAGACAATGTTCCAATGGAGGTAAAGAAGGAGCGCTTGCAGCGTTTAAATAATCTTGTAAACGAGCTTTCCGCAGAAGCGATGAAGAAATACGAGGGTCAAATTGTCGAAGTCTTAGTGGATGGGGAAAGCAAGAACAACCCCGACGTTTTAGCAGGTTACACAACGAAAAACAAGCTTGTAAACTTTATTGGACCAAAATCAGCCATCGGTAAGATTGTCAAAGTGAAAATTACTGAAGCGAAAACGTGGTCATTAAACGGAGAAATGGTGGAAGAATTTGAACCAGCAGAGGTGAAATAAAGTGGCGAAGTATACAAAAGACGATATCGTCGCTCGTGCAGCAGAATTAGCACGCATGATTGCCGAAACGGATGAAGTGGATTTTTTTAAAAAAGCGGAAGCCCATATTCATGAAAATCCAAGGGTTAAGGCATTGATTGCCGATATTAAAGGGTTTCAAAAACAAGCGGTTAATCTTCAGCATTATGGAAAACGGGAAGCACTAAAAAAGGTAGAAGAAAAGATTGCTTCCATTGAAGAAGAACTGGATGCAATTCCAATCGTTCAGGAATTTAAGCAATCGCAACTCGAAGTAAATGAATTGCTTCAACTAATCGCGTCAACTATCTCCAATACAGTCACCAATGAAATTATCACCTCTACTGGCGGCGATCTATTGAGCGGGGAAACAGGTGCTAGCATTAAAAGTCGCGGAGACAGAGAAAGTCATATGGATTGTGACCATAAACATTAATCGTATTTACCAGGCTGTATTCTCAGCCTGGTTTTTATATATTACCTCCCTCTAGATGAGATAAAACCTCCTATAGGAACACCTCTTTTCATCCGGCATAAGATGAATCATGACTAGACATTTATCCTGCCTTTAGAAAAATTTAAACTCACACTAATCTAGACATTCGCATAGGATGAAATGAAATAGAAATGAGGAGGGTTCGCGCGAAATGGGAGAATACAGAGAGATTATTACCAAGGCCGTAGTCGCGAAAGGACGCAAATATACCCAGTCCAATCATACGATTAGCCCGGCACATAATCCATCGAGCATACTCGGCTGTTGGGTTATCAACCATAAATACAACGCGAAAAAAGTTGGTAAAACAGTGGAGATTCATGGCTCATACGACATCAACGTTTGGTACTCTTTTAATGATAATACCAAAACAGAGGTCGTGACAGAACGTGTACAATATACCGATGTCATTAAATTAAAGTATCGTGACAATGACTGCCTGGATGATAACGAAATTGTGGCAAAAGTATTGCAGCAGCCAAATACCTGTGAAGCCATCATTTCCCCGAACGGCAACAGGATTATCGTCCATGTGGAAAGGGAATTCCTTGTTGAAGTCATCGGTGAGACGAAGGTTTGCGTAAAAGTCAATCCGGAGGGCTGTAAGGACGAGGATGAAGATTGGGGAATGGACGTTGACGATGAGGAATTCGAAGAACTAAACCCGGATTTCTTAGTTGGCGGTGAAGAAGAGTAATGTAACTAGGAGGTTTTTACTTCCTAGTTTTTTCTTTGAATGATTTCCCGAAAGATATGCACCTTAATAAAGGGAGGTGCAGATTGAATGGAACCAAAGCAGCCAGGCAATAAAAAAATACTTGATTATGATCGATTGAACGATCGCTTGATTGCCGAAAGGCCGTCTGGACCGATGTTAGTGATCAAGACAAAGCTTGACCCAAACAATGTAACGGAGCATAACCCGTATGACCAAAACGAGAAAATAAAAGACCCGAAGGAATTTGAAAATTATTTTGAAGAATAAAGGCCAGGTTTACAATTTTCCCTGGCTTTTTTCCCATTCACGTTTTAATAATGATAAAACGTATGTATCATTGGATTGTTTATTTTGGTAAATGTATCCCCGGAGCAATCCTTCGCATGTAAAGCCAATCTTTTTAAGAAGATTTAGCGATACGGTATTTTCAGGATATACAACGGCACCAATCCGGTGTAACTCCAACTGTTGAAAACTAAAGCTAATCACTTCCATTAATGCTTCAGTAGCAAAGCCATTCCCCCAATACTTAGGGTGCAATTCATACCCAATCTCGGCTCGTTTGTTATTTAACTGCAGGGCATTTAAGCCAATAGTCCCAATAATTTTTTGATTTTCCTTCAATTTAATGCCCCAGCGAATCCCGCGCTTTTCTAAAAAGTTTTTATGATGTACATCGATTAACTTTGTCGCCTCTGCCGGTAATGTGAATGGATCTGTCCCGTAGTATTTTGTTACTTCTTCTAATGATAAGATACTAAAAATGAATTCCATATGCTGATGGGTAATTTCAATTAATTTCAGTCTCTTTGTCTCTAAAATAGGAAATTTCAAAGGTTGCACCTCTTTTTATGGTCAATTACTACTTATTCTAGTGTATATTGGGTTATTATAAAAATAAAGTAATATACACATCATTTTAGCTAAAGGATGCACATAGTCTTTAATGAATGGCAATCAGAGAGGAGTTATTGAATTGGAGGATCGTCAATTTCGTAATGCCATGGGAAAATTTGCAACAGGGGTAACAGTGGTTGCAACTGAGGTGGACGGCAATGTACATGGGATGACGGCAAATGCCTTTATGTCGGTTTCCCTTAACCCAAAGCTGGTGGTTGTCTCTATCGCTGAAAAAGCACAAATGCTCGAAAAAATGAAGCAAAGCAAAACGTTTTCGGTCAATATTTTAGCTGCGGACCAGAAGGAGCTATCGATGATTTTTGCCGGACAGGTAAAAGAATATCAAGAAGTTGTTTTTCAACGTCTGGGCAATGTCCCTGTCTTACCGGGGGCAATAGCGCAGATCACCTGTGACATATCAGCATCCCATGTGGAGGGGGATCATACGCTGTTTATTGGGAAAGTAATCGATATCCGCCTGGAGGATGCAGAGCCGCTGATTTATTTTAGTGGAAAATACCGTAAACTTGCAGATAATAATGAATAATGATAAAAATTTAGAGCCAAGGAGGCTGCCTAGAATATAGGCACCTCTATTTTTATTTTTTAAAGTTTCTGATACTATTAATAAATAATGAAATTTGCAAATATAAAAAGGATAGAGAGGGGAATAACAATGGTATTGCATCTGGAGGATGTTTCATTAAAACGTGAAGGGAAATGGATTTTACAACATATTAACTGGAAAATTAATCAAGGGGAGCATTGGGTGTTATTTGGTTTAAATGGGGCGGGGAAAACAGCAATCTTAAATTTATTAAATGCTTATAATTTCCCAACAAAAGGGAAGATAACCGTTCTTGGGATGGAATTTGGTAAGACCTACCTGGGTGAAAAGCTTCGTAAACAAATTGGTTTTGTTTCCTCTTCCATTCAGGAAAAGTTTTATCCGAGCGATAACGCCTTTGAGGTAGTATTAAGCGGTGCATTTGCTTCCATTGGTCTATATGAAACCCCAACAGACGAAATGAGAAAGAAAGCAATAGCATTACTTGAGGAGCTAGGCTGCCACGAATATGCCAACCGGAGATATGAAGCATTGTCCCAAGGAGAGAGGCAGCGGGTTCAAATAGCCCGGGCATTAATGGCTGAACCATCGCTGCTAATACTCGATGAGCCAACAAATGGATTAGATTTCATTGCTCGAGAAAAACTGCTGGAGTCGATTGAAAAGATTGCAGCAAAACGGAACGCACCGACTATTATCTATGTAACCCACCATATCGAAGAAATATTGCCTGTTTTTAATAAAACATTATTGCTAAAAGAAGGACAAGTATTCGCAGCCGGAAATACCCACGAAATGCTCTCAAGTGAACAGCTTTCAACATACTTCGACCTTCCCGTCCATGTCTCGTGGCAGAACAATAGGGCATTGCTATCGAAAATACAGACGGTGTCAGGCACCATGTGAAAATTTCACATGGTGCCTGACACCGTCATTTATCTATTTCTAAAAAATTTGTGACCTGCATAATAGGTTTATCGATTGAATAAGTTTTATATAGAAGGCTGGATAGCCTGATGGGGTCTCCGAAAAAATAACGTTCATATTGAGTTTGCCTAGTGCCGAATGAACTCATCGTCAGTTCCCACGCTAGGCGGAAAATTTTCACCCGTTCTTCAGCAGGTCTGGAAGCACCCTGTAGGTATTTGTCTAAATCTGTCCGAAGAGCGGATTTAAAGTCTTCCTCGGTTGGTAATGTGACCATTCCGCTTGCACCTACTAATTGGATAATTTCACTGAACCGTGGATAAATTCTTGGGAAAATATTAGTAGCAACTTGAAGCGGGGTTATGTTTGGTCTCAAATATCCCCATTGATCTAATTCCGCTTCTATCTCCGATTTGACTAGTAAGGCCTTCATCGTTTCGAGCCCAATAATAATCTCGGATAATTTTGCCTGAACATGCTGATAAGTACTTACATTGATCGTCTCGACTAGCAGCCCAGCTACCCCTAAAATGAACTCTGTTTTTGCAATTTGTCTTGTGACCGCTTGATGGGTGGCATAGTGATGGAAAGAGCTTTGCTGGATAAATTCATTTGCCGCATCCGTATTATCGTAAAAAAAGACTCGCTCCCATGGAACCAATACATGATCGAAGACTAAAATGGTGTCCATTTCTTCATAGCGCGAGCTAAGCGGGTAATTGTACGAAGAATTACCGCCAACAAATGATTCCCGGCAAATAAACTTTAACCCTTTTGTATCGGTAGGAATAGAAAAAGCGTAGGCATCTGCTTCTGTATACACTCCCCCTGCTGCATAAACCAGTACTTCATCCGTTAGCCCTCCTTGTGTTGCTAAGAGGCGGGCACCATTCACGATAATCCCATGGTCATTTTTGTCGATGATTCTTGCGGAAATTGGTTCCTTTGAAAAATCAATGTTGAGCTGTGAGCGGTTCACCTGGGGAGTGATAAATGTATGCGTAAAAGAAAGATCGTTTTTCTTAGCTCTTTCATAAAGGCATTGAATATTTTCCGGGAAACAGTTTTCTCTCCCATCTAGTAGGGGTGCTGAAGAGGCAAAGGCCATTACAACTGAATTCATATAATCAGGGCTTCTTCCCATCATCCCGTGTGTGTGCTTTGCCCAAATTTCCATCATTGTTCGTCTTTTTATTAAATCCTTAAGTGTTTTGGGCTGTAAATAGGAAAGCCCAATCGGTTCTCCTGTCTCAGAGGAAAGGTAGGTTAGTTTGTTTTGGAGGTTTGGATCATACTGTAAATCATAAAGCGATGCTTTGGTTTGGAGAAGGCCTTTAAATGCTGGATGTTCGGAAATCTTTCCATTTATCTTTTTTCCATCAAGCCAAATATTAGCACGAAGCCGGTTAATTCGTTCAATAAATTCTTTCCCGTTAATGGCTCCCATATAACCACTCCTTAAATTTGGGCCATTAAAATAATCATTAGCTGTTTTATTATATTAGATAACCTGATAACTTGTTCCACACTTCCGTTTTTTAAATTTCAATCTAATGCTAATAATTGGTAATGAACTTTGAGTTAGAAGTCATTATATAGTCCTATAGAAAGGAAAATATATATAAGGAATTAGTGTTCTTAGAAATTAAATTAAAGGATGGAACGACATGAGGCAATATTTTTTATCAGTTTGGAACATCATTGATCCGATCTATTATAGGTTTACCCGACTTACTTATCTTCATCATACTGAAACGGCAAAGAATATTTTCAGGGTCCGCCTAACACGATATAAGGGAAGGGAGATAATCCTGACTGACGGCACTTATATCAAAAAAAATGATTTACTCGTAAAAATTCATTTACATAATGTAAGGCTTTTATCTGAGTTAATTCAAATTCAAAGCGAAATCAAAAAAGCCAAAATCATTTACCAAGATGTAAAAAGATCATTACCTGGGGTGGAGAAGTATATACGAAATCATAAATACGAAAACGATATAAAAGGAATAATTGGTATTACCACCCTATACAAAGGGAGCCAACGTCTAGGATTTGAGGTTTTTTCTATTTCTCATCCGGTATATAAATGGCTGAAGTGGGTAACATGTCTGCCCATTACCATATTATCGACAAGTGATCCCTCTCTAAAAAAAATATTTACCCACTCTCACCCTAGTTATTTGTTTATGTCAAAGGATAAATTAAGCGAACTTTATAAAATATAAAACCAAAACTCAGGCTTGGTTTGGTACAACCATCAATATCGGTCATGGGATGAGGACAACACAATTGTTGCCACAAGTATGGGTTCAATTATTGATGAATTACTTTTACTATTGTAAAATCAAGCTTATTACAAAGGTGTGCATTAAATGATTAAGGCAATTATATTATTTATCCTAGCGGGACTTGCCGAGGTTGGTGGAGGCTATCTCGTCTGGTTATGGCTAAGAGAGGGAAAGCCATTTTATTGGGGAATTTTTGGGGGAGTAACTCTGGTAATATACGGCATAATAGCAACATTTCAAGCATTTCCATCGTTTGGAAGGGTATATGCTGCTTATGGTGGAGTTTTTATCGTTCTATCCGTTCTATGGGGATGGTGGATTGATAAAAAAACACCTGATTTATATGATTGGATTGGTGCAGGAATCTGTTTAATAGGTGCTTTGGTCATGCTGTTTGCACCACGTCAATAAAAAGGAGGACTTGAAATGGGGGGTATACAATCAATACAGGTGTGATGAAAGATAATGGAGTATACGAAACCCCCGATCTAAAGTGTAGGAAAAGTATGAAAATGGGTAAAAGCTAAATCCGAACTGTTTTTAAAGGAGGTGAATCGGATGCCCATACACCTCGGACAAACATAGATAGACGTACTAAAATGAGTACTGTATATTAATTATTTTTGATTGGTAACGTGATTTGAAAGGTTGTTACATGATCATTGGAAATGCAAGTGATTTGACCAAGATATTTCTCTACGATATTCTTACAAACGAATAAGCCTATTCCAGTACCGAGTTTCTTTGTAGTGAAAAATGGTTCGAAAAGATAAGGAATGGCTTCTGGATTTATGGTCGGACCATTATTGGAGATACGAATCTTGACTAAATGATTCTCTAAAATAGTATCAATCTTAATTTCCCTAACATTTTCCTCATCAGTTACAGCGTCAATTGCATTCATGAGCAGGTTTAGAAAAACTTGTTTTAACTCATTGCAATCGCCATTTACTTTAATTTCCTCATTAATATTGGGAATCACCCGGATATTTCTATCGACAATACTTGGATATAAGAAATCAATGACTTCTTCGATTAATAAATGAATCGTAATCTCTTCATACTTGCTTTCAACCAGCGTGTCCATCTTGGATGTATGGAGGAACTGAGTAATTCTAAACTTTAGCTCTTCCAATTCTTTGCTAATCACATCTAAGTAAGGCAGATTAGGATAATCGTGATTTAATAGTTTTATAAATCCCATAACGGATGTAAGCGGGTTTCGAAATTCATGAACAAAGCTGGAGGACATTTGTCCAAGAATCGCCAATCTATCCTTATGTGTTTGAGTAATAAATAAACTCTTTTCTTGCAGTTTCGTATTGATTATTTCCGTGTATCTTGATACTGCATAATAACAGAATAAATCGAACTGTTTGTTGATTAATTCAAAGACCGGATGCAACTCTTCTGCCGTGATGCCAGAGAGGTTAACATATTTAATAATGATACTCCTTCCCAGATTGATATTATAAACAAACTCGCCAATATTGACGTTAGCATCGGCCCGTTCCTGAGCTACTTTATAAGCCAGTGACTTAATTTCCTGTTCGGAGAATTCATGAAGAATAGAATTGACTACGACTTCGTACATCAAATAACCGTTTTGTATGATCAGTTCTTTATTATCTTTGTGATGGTGTACAATGATTTGTTCTTCCCAAAAGTGTATAAATTTTTCTTTATTCTCTAGTAAATATTGACCTATTTTTTTATGCTCATTACCGGTTTGTATATTTATTTCCATCAACAAACAAGCCTACTTTCTATGTAAGATAAAAATAGGACTACCTCAGCTATTGTTGTAGTCCATTATTGATATTTTTATATATAAGCTGAATATATCATAATGGTTTGAATCTTTACACACAATATGAAAAGGAATAAACTTTTTTAAAAATCAAAAGGATTGGATTAAACGTCCCAGAGAGATTCAAATCCTCCTTTTATGAGGTCTGAAGTGTCCTATATGCATTTTTAATAAGTCCTACAGTCACATAAAAAAACACCAATATTAAGGACTTCTTACCGGAAAGTAAAATCCGACAGAAATACGATAATATCAGTGTTTATTGGCTTTTAGCGTCCCAGAGAGGATTCGAACCTCCGACCTACAGTTTAGGAAACTGTTGCTCTATCCTGCTGAGCTACTAGGACAAATTTAGAGTTGTTTACTTTGTCAATCACTCACACTTAGTAACTGTCGTCCTGATCTCAGAAAGCTAATTCAAGCAGCGGTTCGATCAGTACGCTGAAGCAGAATTCACGGTAGCATATTCGAACGTGCTCTATCCTGCTGAGCTACTAGGACAATTAAGGAACGATATCTATTATAATTTGTAATCCATAAAAGGTCAAATAAAAATGATCAATTTGAAAAATACTTAGATCGATCTTCTCCGTTCCTCATTTTAACACGGAAGATGAGCCAAACCAATAAACTTAAGCAAATAAGCAGTCCTTCCATCGAAAAAATATAATAAGGGTAAGGTCCTAAATAGTCCAACAAACTGGTGCTATCTGGTTTACGACTTAAAAACATCTAATTTCCGTTCACCATCTTATTGATAAACATAATCAGGGGCAGTAACACATTTAAAAACACAAACAATTTTACAACTGAATATTACGACACAAACTTCCATCTTTTTAGTTCCACCTGCTTATGAATGGATAGAAGATTTTTTATCCTAATAAAGTCAGCCGAGTTTATGTTATAATAGTTTGTCGAAGATACTCGAAGAATGAATTGCAGTGGAGGGTCATGATGGCAGCTTACACGCCAATGATACAACAATATTTAACAATCAAGGCAGATTATCAAGATGCCTTTTTATTTTTTCGCCTTGGAGATTTTTACGAAATGTTTTTTGACGATGCAATCCAAGCATCACAGGAATTAGAAATTACCCTAACAAGCCGTGATGGGGGGGGGGAAGAACGGATTCCGATGTGCGGTGTTCCATACCATTCGGCAGCTAATTATATTGAACAGCTGATTTCCAAAGGATATAAAGTGGCGATATGCGAGCAAATGGAAGATCCAAAACAAACGAAAGGTATGGTCAAACGGGAAGTTGTCCAATTAATCACACCAGGAACGATGATGGAAGGGAAAGGCCTCGCTGATAAAGAAAACAATTATATTGCTTCTATAACGGCATTTGATGATCAAACATATGGTGTAGCTTATACAGATATTTCAACCGGTGAGAACAAAGTTACACTGCTCTCAGCTAATTTTGATGAGGTGTTGAACGAACTTGCTGTATTGGGAGCGAAGGAAGTTGTAGTTGCCAGCGATTTTGATGGAGAGCTTCAAAAGAAAATGCGTGAGCGCGATGTGTTAGCCATTTCGTTTGAAGATAATAGTTCAATAGAAAAGCAATTTGCTTATCTTTTAGAAGGAATTCACCAGGAAAAATTAAAACGGACAATAGCGAGGTTGTTCAACTATTTGTATCGTTCACAAAAAAGAAGCCTTGATCATCTTCAGCCTGTTGTGACCTATCAAATTCATCAATATATGAAAATTGATTACCATTCGAAACGAAACCTTGAACTAACCGAAACGATCCGCTCTAAAGGGAAGAAAGGATCTTTATTATGGCTGTTAGATGAAACGATAACCGCCATGGGCGGCAGAATGCTAAAGGCTTGGATTGACCGGCCATTAATCGATCGTAAGGAAATTGAGCACCGCCACAAGCTTGTGGGTGTGTTCATGAATCATTATTTTGAACGCCAAGAGCTGCGGGAAAAATTAAAAGAAGTTTACGACTTAGAGCGTTTAGCAGGACGAGTTGCCTTTGGTAATGTGAATGCCCGTGATTTAGTGCAATTAAAACGTTCGTTAATGCAGGTGCCTTTTATAAAACAAATCCTGCAGGGTATGCAGAATGAAGAAATGGATCAGATTACCGGACGTTTGGATCCCTGTGAAGAAGTCACTGACTTGTTAGAGCAGGCGATTGTCGAGAATCCTCCGCTTTCGTTAAAAGAGGGAAACATCATTTGTGACGGTTATAATGAACAGCTCGACCAATATCGCGATGCCAGCCGTAACGGAAAAACATGGATTGCCCAGCTTGAGCGCGAAGAACGAGAGAAGACTGGAATTAAGTCACTAAAGGTCGGTTATAATCGGGTATTTGGCTATTATATTGAGGTAACAAGGGCCAACCTTCATCTATTGGAGGAAGGCCGCTATGAACGAAAGCAAACATTGACGAATGCCGAACGCTTTATAACTCCAGAATTAAAGGAAAAAGAATCATTAATTTTACAAGCAGAAGAAAAAATCGGCGAACTGGAATACGAATTATTTGTGGAAATCCGTGAAATTGTGAAGGAATATATTCCACGCCTGCAGGCTTTAGCGAAAACAGTCAGCGAGCTTGATGTCCTGCAATGCTTTGCCCAGGTGAGTGAAGACCGCCGCTATGTTAGGCCGCAATTTGGGGAGGAACGTCGTGTTGTACTAAAGGAAGGCCGTCATCCAGTTGTTGAAAAGGTGTTAAACTCACAGGAATACGTACCAAATGATTGTTACATGGACAGTGATCGTGAAATTCTGTTGATTACAGGACCGAATATGTCAGGTAAAAGTACGTATATGCGGCAAATTGCCTTGACCGCTATTCTAGCCCAAATCGGTTGTTATGTACCGGCATCAGAAGCCGTCTTGCCAGTCTTTGATCAAGTGTTTACCAGGATTGGCGCAGCAGATGATTTGATTTCAGGGCAAAGTACGTTCATGGTGGAAATGCTTGAAGCAAAAAATGCGATTGCCAATGCCTCACAAAACAGTCTTATCCTATTTGATGAAATTGGGCGCGGGACATCTACCTATGATGGCATGGCGTTGGCGCAGGCAATTATCGAATATATTCATAACCGGATTGGCGCCAAAACATTATTTTCGACCCATTATCATGAACTGACGGTGCTAGAGGAGGAACTTAATAAATTAAAAAATATTCATGTTAGTGCAGTGGAGCATAATGGCAAGGTTGTTTTTCTACATAAAATTAAACAAGGACCAGCTGACAAGAGCTATGGAATCCACGTCGCTCAATTAGCAGAACTGCCACAAGAATTAATCGATCGGGCGAATGAAATATTAACAGCCCTTGAGCAGGAGCCTGCTGCTGGGACGGTCCATGACGTAAAGAGAGAAAAACAAATGGAGCCAGCGGCTGAGAAGGAAGAACGATATGGAGAACAGATTGCCCAGCTATCATTTTTTGAAGAGCCGAAAGAAATAAAGAAATCAGAAGTTTCTTCAAAGGAAAAAAAGGTTTTAGAAAAAATTCGCGAACTTGATTTATTGGATATAACACCACTCCAGGCGATCAACATGCTGTACGAGCTGCATAAAAAGCTAAAAGGCTGAAGATAGATGGGAGGCGGAAAAAATGGGGAAGATTATCCAATTAGATAATGCCCTATCGAATAAAATTGCGGCGGGAGAGGTAGTCGAACGCCCCGCCTCGGTTGTCAAAGAACTTGTTGAAAATGCGCTGGATGCCGGCAGTACTGTGATTGAAATCGAAGTAGAGGAAGCAGGTCTTGCCAAAATCCGCGTTACCGATAATGGGAATGGAATTGAAGAGGAAGATGTACTGCTGGCATTTCAACGTCATGCAACAAGTAAAATCAAGGATGAAAATGATTTATTCCGGATTCGCACACTTGGATTCCGCGGCGAAGCACTTCCGAGTATTGCCTCTGTTTCAAGGCTTGAGATGAAGACTTCCACAGGAGAAGGACCTGGAAATCTTGTGGTGATCGAAGGTGGTAAAGTGGTATCGTTTGAAAAGGCCTCAAGCAGACGGGGGACGGATATTACCATCACAGATTTGTTTTACAACACTCCGGCCCGTTTGAAGTACATGAAGACGATCCACACAGAACTCGGAAATATTACTGATGTAGTGAACCGGCTTGCCCTTGCCCATCCTGAAGTGGCATTTCGGTTGATTCATAATGAACGTAAACTGCTGCAAACAAGCGGCAGCGGCGATGTCCGGCAAGTGCTTGCCGCCATTTATGGGATGAGTATTGCCAAGCAGCTTGTCCCGATTTCTGGAGAATCGCTGGATTATAAAATCACCGGCTTCGCCTCGATGCCAGAGGTGACAAGAGCTTCACGAAATTATATTTCTACCATGATAAATGGCAGGTTTATCAAAAACTACCCGCTCGTAAAAGCAATCTTGGAAGGATACCATACACTCCTGCCGATTGGCCGTTTTCCGATTGTCCTAATAAATATTGAGATGGATCCATTGCTCGTCGATGTGAACGTCCACCCATCCAAAATGGAAGTCCGGATCAGTAAAGAAGCAGAACTGAATGTGCTGGTCACCAATACTATAAAAAATGTGTTTAAATCTAAAATTTTGATTCCAACATCGTATTCTTCTGTGAAAAAAGAAACTTTAAAAGCTGAACAGACAGCTTTGGAACTTAATGAAGGGACGTCGCAAACAGAGCCGCCAGCCCAAAAGGCATCTTCTATCCTTCATGAGGAGCAGCCAAAATTGGAATCAACTTTTTCCGAAACTTCTCATAGACCGGTATTTAGAGAGACAGCGACGCCGGAATTTACTGCAAGTATGGATGTTACCTATCCTCAAGCCAATGGTGCTTCAGAGATTGAGAATGCCGCGGATAGTGAACAATTTAGTAATCAGATGGTTGGTAGTTTTGCAGCAGTTGAACAAAGCGCAGATAAACCAGAATCCCAAAATGAGAGCCGGGTACCCCGCATGTATCCAATTGGGCAAATGCACGGAACCTATATATTTGCCCAAAATGAAAATGGCTTATATATTATTGATCAGCATGCAGCCCAGGAACGGTTAAAGTATGAATACTTTCGCGAAAAGGTTGGACAAGTAGCATCTGAATTGCAGGAAATGCTTGTTCCATTAACCTTTGAATATTCAACGGATGAATATATAAAAATCATGGAGCACCGTTCCGAGCTGGAAAAGATTGGCGTGTTTCTTGAGGAATTCGGGGTAAACAGCTTCATCATTCGATCCCATCCCCAATGGTTCCCTAAGGGTGAGGAAAAGCAAATTATTGAAGAGATGATAGAACAGGTGCTGGGGATGAAAAAGGTAGATATTAAAAAATTGCGTGAAGAAGCGGCCATCATGATGAGCTGTAAGGGATCCATAAAGGCCAATCGCCATTTGCGTAATGATGAAATCCAAGCGCTTCTTGATGACTTAAGAAAAGCATCCGATCCGTTCACATGCCCGCATGGCAGGCCAATCATCGTCCATTATTCAATTTACGAAATGGAGAAGATGTTTAAACGGGTCATGTAAAATCAACAAAAGGAAAGCCCCATTTATACAATAGGGCTTTCCTTTTTTTTACATCAGGCTAGCGGGGAATGGGAAAATAGTCTTCGGCAGCCAATAGCGATTATTTCGCTGCAGTTACAAGCTTACCCACATATTTAAGAGCTTTACCGGTTCCAAGCACCACTGATTCAAGCGGACTTTCGGCAAGCTGAACAGGAACGAAAATTTCCTTGCTTAACCATTCTTCCATTCCCTTCATCAGCGCTCCGCCACCCGTAAGGATGACCCCGCGATCCACGATGTCGCCGCTCAACTCTGCAGGACAGTCTTCGAGTGTAGCACGGACGGCCTCCAGAATATGCAGAAAGTCTTCCTTCATCGCATTGCGAATTTCATAGGATGACAGTGTCACCGTTTTTGGTAAACCTGTTACAAGGTCACGACCGCGGACGTCCATAAAGACCTCTTCGTGATCTACAAGTGCATAACCAATTTCCATTTTCACATTTTCAGCCGTTCTTTCTCCAATCATGACATTATACTCTTTACGAACGTATTGAAGAATATCATCATCAAGCTGATCACCGCCAATCTTTATCGAATGATATGCCACAACACCTCCAAAGGATATAATCGCCACTTCCGTATTTCCGCCGCCAATGTCGACCACTACATTGGCAACAGGTTCATCAACAGGTAATCCAGCGCCAATTGCAGCTGCAACAGGCTCTTCAATCACTGTAATTTTTTTGGCGCCGGCATTTCTTACAGCATCTTGAATCGCCCTTCTTTCCACACTGGTCGAACCGGCTGGGATACAAACCACTACGTTTGGCTTTCTTAGGGCCAGGCCCATTTTTTTGGAGGCTATCTTCATGATTTGCTTCAACATTTCGGTTGTCACATCAAAGTCTGCAATAACCCCATCTTTTAGGGGACGAATAGCGACAATTTTTTCCGGAGTTTTACCAATCATTTCTTTTGCTTTTGCACCAACCGCCACCACGTTTTTTGTCACTGTATCGATGGTAACAACGGATGGCTCATTAAAGACAATCCCTTTATTTTTACTATAGACCAATATATTTGCTGTTCCTAAATCAATGCCAATATCAAAAGTCGATAACATAAATTCACCTTTTTTCATTGTTTTTGTAAAAAAGCACAGGGACGATGACGATTCTTCGGCAAGGCCCGCTTTCAAATGAAAATTTATGAAATTTTCATCACCAATCTGACAATTTTCGTGTTATTTTTACAAAATAACATACGAACTAGCTTATCATGTTTTTGTGGGTAGAAAATAGTTTGTAAAAGAACCGTTATTGTTTTGTAATGAAGTGTGAAAAAGGTTCTTTTTTTTGTAACGGTTGAAAGAATAAATTAATATCATACGAACGCATAGAAACAGATTTTTTTGTATATACTGATTTGATGTTCAACTGCTTGTCAAATTTGTGATACGATAGGAGTGGAAGACTTCTTTCTTCCATTGAAATAGAGAATAGAGGCAGTGTGAAAACATTGGATTCAAAACAAAAACTACTGGTCATCATCGGACCCACTGCAGTGGGAAAAACAAGGTTAAGTATCGAAATGGCAAAACGATTTAATGGTGAAATTATCAGCGGGGACTCCATGCAAATCTATCGTGGGATGGATATAGGAACGGCAAAAATAAAAAAGCATGAAATGGAAGGGATCCCCCATCATTTAATTGATATATTGGAGCCAAACGAAAGCTTTTCAGCAGCTCAATTTCAGCGGCTTGTCCGTGATAAAATAACAGAAATAGCCGCAAAAGGAAAGCTTCCGATTATTGCTGGGGGCACAGGGTTATATATTCAGTCGGTTATCTATGATTATCAATTTCCCGATATTTCAGGTGATCAAAGGGTCCGGCAGAAGCTTGAACAAAAAGCAAAAGACATGGGTCCAGAAGCCCTGCATCAAGAGTTAATGAAGGTTGACCCAAGGAGAGCCTCAGAAATCCATCCGAAAAATGTTAGAAGAGTCATTCGTGCCCTTGAAATTTATCATCAGTCAGGTAAAATAAGGGTGGATTACGAAAACACCGTAAAAAGTGATTTGATCTATCAGACTGCGATTGTCGGGTTGACGATGGATCGGGAGAGACTTTACGAGCGAATCAATCTCCGTGTTGATAAAATGGTAGAAGAAGGACTTTTAGAGGAAGTCAAAACCCTTTACCAGCGGGGGTTAAGAGATTGTCAATCCATCCAGGCAATTGGTTATAAAGAAATTTATCAATACTTGGACGGTGAAATGACCCTTGAAGAGGCTATAGAGAAGTTAAAACAAAACTCCCGCCGCTATGCCAAAAGGCAATTAACTTGGTTTCGGAATAAAATGGAGGTAAAATGGTTTGACATAACAAATGTGAACGATTTACCAAAAAAAGAAGAGGATATTTCACATTATGTTGAAGGAAAGCTTCAAATTAAATCGAATACATATTAGTAGAGATAAAAGAGGAGGATTTACAAATGAAAACAACGATTAATATTCAGGACCAATTTTTAAATCAATGCCGTAAAGAAAGTATTCATGTTACGGTATTTCTGTTGAATGGATTCCAATTACGAGGCCAAATAAAGGGCTTTGATAATTTTACCATTCTGTTTGAATCGGATGGGAAACAACAACTGGTATACAAACATGCTATTTCAACGTTTGCCCCGCAACGAAATGTACAGCTTGAATTAGAACAGCAATAGGAAATTGTAACAAACAATGAAGCCCATTTTATGGGCTTATTTTATTTTCGCAAAACTCTTTAATGATTTTGCCCGGTAGTGAATACACATAAAATGAAGGATTATGTTTACATTTTCCATTGTAACTTATTATTTTACCTAAAAATAAATCAGTTAACGCCCCCTACCTAATGCGGATTGTTTGCAGATTGAGAGGTGAAAGCTTTGGATCAACCTATACGAATGAAAAGCAACGGTCAAATAAGCGTTGTTCTCAATTCCCAAAAACGAAAAACCATCACAAAAGAATTGCCAGACAGTCAAGTTGCATCAAAGGTCATTCCGCCTGAGCATTCAGCTCTCAAGGAAATCGAGGAAGAACTAGGATCCTTAGTCGGTATGCAAGAAATGAAACGAATGATAAAGGAAATTTATGCCTGGATTTATGTGAATAAAAAACGTGAGGAAATGGGTCTAAAAGCAAAAAAACAGGCTCTTCATATGATGTTCAAGGGTAATCCGGGCACAGGGAAAACAACTGTAGCAAGGCTGATTGGAAAGTTATTTCAAAAAATGAATGTCCTATCAAAAGGGCATCTAATTGAAGCAGAACGGGCTGACCTCGTTGGGGAATATATTGGGCATACAGCGCAAAAGACAAGGGATCTGATTAAGAAGGCTCAAGGCGGGATCTTGTTTATTGATGAGGCTTACTCATTGGGGCGAGGAGGGGAAAAGGATTTCGGCAAGGAGGCAATTGATACACTTGTAAAACATATGGAAGATAAACAACATGAGTTTATTCTCATCCTTGCCGGCTATTCTCGTGAAATGGAATACTTCTTATCGTTGAACCCCGGTCTGCACTCACGCTTTCCATTGGTAATCGATTTTCCCGATTACAGCATTGAACAGTTAATGGAAATCTCGACTAGGATGCTTGTAGAGAGGGAATATATATTAAGCCATGGGGCAGAAAAAAAATTAAAGGATCACTTAATTTGGGTGAAGGCTGTTTTGAGTCCAAACAGTTTTTCCAATGGCCGATACGTGCGAAACATCATTGAAAAGTCGATTCGTGCACAAGCCATGCGACTATTAATGCTAAATAGCTATGACAGACATGAATTAATGACCATCAGAAGCAATGATTTAGTATTTGAAGAAGATGAATAGAAAAAACCGGCGGAGTAGAACCATCCGTCGGTTTTTTCATGAGATAAGAAAGAAAATTTTCGACTTTGAGAATTGTCTAACTCCACAAGGAAGGCTTCGGCAGCATCAGCATCACACAAAGGAAAAGCGATAGCTTTTTCGAGGAGGCCATACGCCGCTGAGCAGGGCGCTTGCGCTTTTGTTCTGGCAGACGGGTAATTAATTCTAGAAGCTAGCGGCCTTTTTTGCACCGGTATTAGAGGTTTGTGGCATTTTTTGTTATGATGAAGGATAGAGTTCTTGGGAAAGGGTGTTGTTGTTTGAAACAAAAGGATACGAAAGAAAAAGCAATTCTTGTTGGCTGTCAAACCTCAGATGATGATTTGCGTTTTAACTATTCAATGGAGGAATTAGCCTCTTTAACTGAAACGGCCCAAGGTGAAGTACTAGCCACTGTTATCCAAAAACGGGATCGAATTCATTCTGCAACGTATATTGGGAAGGGGAAGGTGGAAGAGCTCAATGTACTTGTTACCGAACTGGAAGCGGATATCATTATCTTTAATGATGAATTATCTGCAAGTCAAAAGCGGAATCTCGCTTCCGAAATCAATGCCCGAATTATTGACCGGACACAGCTTATATTAGATATTTTTGCTCAGAGGGCGCGGTCGAAGGAAGGAAAGCTGCAGGTAGAGCTTGCCCAGCTGCAATACATACTTCCGCGTTTAGCTGGTCAAGGAACGGCGTTATCAAGACTTGGTGGGGGCATAGGGACAAGAGGGCCGGGGGAAACAAAGCTGGAAAGTGACCGCCGCCATATCCGCCGTCGAATTGATGAAATTAAAGGCCAATTATCAATAATTGTTCAGCATCGGGACAGATATCGGGAAAGAAGAAAGAAAAATAAAGCATTTCAGATTGCGATTGTTGGTTATACGAACGCAGGAAAATCAACCTTATTCAATCGCTTATCCGAGGCAGACTCCTATGAAGAAAATCAGCTGTTTGCCACGCTTGACCCGATGACACGAAAGTTGATATTACCAAGCGGATACCACACGCTCGTAACGGATACGGTTGGATTTATTCAAGATCTGCCAACAACACTGATTGCTGCATTTCGATCGACCCTTGAAGAGGTTAAGGAAGCGGACCTAATTCTCCATGTTGTCGATATGGCCAACCCCGATTATTATCAACATGAAAAAACTGTAGGAAAGCTGCTTAAGGACCTCGATGTAAATCACATCCCGCAACTAACGGTGTATAATAAACGGGATATCGGACACCCTGATTTCGTTCCGACAGCTAACACGCCATCTGTTTTTATTAGTGCCTATGATGGTGAAGACATTCATGCCTTAAAGGCAAAAATAGAACAACTTTTGCTGGAAATGATGGAACCGTATAAGGTTCAAATCCCCTCGTCAGAAGGGAAATTGCTATCACAGCTAAAAAATGAAACGATTTTAAGAGAACTGTTCTTTAATGAAGAGACTCAAAGCTATGGCTGCAGAGGATATTCATTAAAAGACCATCCAATAACAGGTCGATTACACAAATATAATGGTTCACAAGGAGAATAAAAACATGTTTAAACAGTTAAAAAACGGTGAAAAGTTACAGCCAATTGTAGAAGAAGTCGAAAGGCAAATAGCGGGAGTACATAAAAAAATTAACGAGAAAATTGAAACCAATCAATTTCGTGTATTGCAAAGCTTTCAAACCCATAAAGTTAGCGATACTCATTTTATCCCATCGACAGGCTACGGATATGATGACATCGGCAGAGACACACTTGAACGGGTGTATGCCGATGTTTTTGGCGGAGAGGCCGGGCTCGTTCGCCCGCAAATCATATCGGGTACACACGCCATTTCGATAGCGTTATTTGGTGTCCTGCGTCCCGGAGATGAACTGCTTTATATCACTGGCAAACCATATGATACACTGGAAGAAATCGTCGGTATCCGTGGGGATGGCATCGGTTCACTTAAGGAATTTGGGATTTCTTATCAAAGTGTGTCTTTAACGAATGAAGGTAGAATTAACTGGGAGCAAGTGGCACAAAAAATAAACCACAAAACGAAAATGATTGGAATTCAACGTTCCAAAGGTTATGCAACTAGACCGTCCTTTTCTGTCAGTGAAATAGGGGAAATGATTAAAGCTGTAAAGGAAATCAAGCAAGATGTGGTCGTGTTTGTGGATAATTGCTACGGAGAGTTTGTTGAGGATATGGAGCCTTGTCATGTCGGTGCAGACTTGATGGCTGGGTCGCTGATTAAAAATCCTGGCGGCGGTATCGTGAAAACCGGCGGCTACATTGTCGGGAAGAAAAAGTGGGTCGAGGCCTGTTCCTACCGTTTAACGTCCCCAGGGATTGGTGCGGAAGCCGGAGCATCCCTCTACAGTCTTCAGGAAATGTACCAAGGCTTCTTTCTTGCACCTCATGTTGTCGGTCAAGCGCTGCAGGGGGCTGTCTTTACGGCAGCCTTATTGGAGAAATTAGGGATGAATTCCTCGCCAAGATGGGATGCGAAACGTTCAGACTTGATTCAATCGGTTCAATTTGATGATGAGAAGAAGATGATTGCTTTTTGCCAAGCAATTCAATTTGCATCACCGATTAATTCGTATGTTACACCTCACCCAAGCTATATGCCGGGCTACGAAGATGACGTCATTATGGCTGCGGGGACCTTTATCCAAGGGGCGAGTATTGAACTGACGGCGGATGGACCGATACGTCCGCCTTATGTAGCCTACGTACAGGGTGGTCTAACATATGCACATGTAAAACTGGCAGTTTGTTTGGCAATTGATCATTTACTGGAAAAACAATTAATGAAACTTAATTAATATAATTTTAATTTAAAAAACCATGTCAGGTTTTCTGACATATTGTTGACATCTTTTCTAACGTAAAATATAATAACAATATAATTTATTTGAAAGGGGGAGAAATTAGGGTGAATGGAAAGGAAATTCGCCGTTCCATGCCGTTGTTTCCCATCGGCACAGTCATGCAGTTAACAGAACTAACTGCCAGACAAATCAGATACTATGAAGAACACCAATTAATTTCTCCAGCTAGAACTGATGGGAACAGAAGACTTTTCAGCTTGAATGATATTGATAGGTTGTTAGAAATTAAGGATTTAATTGACCAGGGTGTAAATATGGCAGGGATCAAGCAGCTATTCTTAGTTAAGGAACAGCATGCAAATGAGCAGGAACAAGAAATGAAAAAGGTAAAACGAGAGTTAACCGATGAAGGACTAAGAAAGCTTCTTCGTAACGAATTATTGCACTCTGGCAGATTGAACAGCCCTTCATTACGTCAAGGTGACCTTTCACGATTTTTTCATTAAATTTCAAATTACATCGGGGGCATGAAAATGAAAAAGTACTCAAGAGAAGATATTAAACGGATGGCAGATGAAGAAAATGTTAAGTTTATCCGCTTGCAATTTACGGATATTCTAGGGACCATTAAAAATGTTGAAATTCCTATTAGTCAATTAGAAAAAGCATTAGATAACAAAATGATGTTTGATGGCTCATCCATTGAAGGGTTTGTACGGATAGAAGAGTCTGATATGTATTTATATCCTGATTTAAATACATGGGTTGTTTTCCCATGGACAGCAGAAAAAGGTAAGGTAGCCCGCTTAATTTGTGATATTTATAATCCTGATGGCACCCCTTTTGATGGTGATCCACGGAATAACTTGAGACGAGTACTTGAAGAAATGAAAGAGCTGGGCTTTACAGATTTTAACTTAGGACCTGAGCCAGAATTTTTCCTATTTAAATTAGATGAAAAAGGGGAGCCAACCTTAGAATTGAATGATAAAGGCGGATATTTCGATTTTGCACCAACAGACCTTGGTGAAAACTGCCGTCGTGATATTGTTCTTGAACTTGAGGAAATGGGCTTTGAAATAGAAGCTTCCCACCATGAAGTAGCTCCAGGGCAGCATGAAATTGATTTCAAATATGCCGATGCCCTTACGGCATGCGACCAAATTCAAACATTTAAACTTGTGGTTAAAACAATTGCCCGTAAGCACGGTCTGCACGCAACTTTCATGCCAAAACCGTTGTTTGGAGTATCCGGGTCAGGAATGCATATGAATCTATCTTTATTTAAAAATGGTGAAAATGCCTTTTTCGACCCAACTGGCGACTTACAAATGAGTGAAACCGCACGCCAATTTATCGCGGGAATCTTGAAGCATGCACCAAGCTTTACAGCAGTAACCAATCCAACTGTCAACTCTTACAAGCGACTGGTACCCGGTTATGAGGCACCTTGCTATGTTGCCTGGTCAGCACGAAACCGTTCGCCATTAGTTCGTATTCCAGCATCTCGTGGTTTAAGTACACGTTGTGAGGTCCGCAGTGTGGATCCTTCAGCGAACCCTTATCTAGCTATGGCTGTACTTCTAAAAGCAGGGCTAGATGGAGTGAAAAACAAATTAACACCTCCGGCAGCAGTTGACCGCAATATTTATGTGATGAGTGATGAAGAACGCTTAGAGGAAGGCATTATTGATCTGCCGGCAACATTGGCCCAAGCATTGGACCTATTAAAATCAGATGAGGTAATTGTTGCTGGACTTGGTGAGCACATCTTTGAACGCTTTGTTGATGCAAAAGAGATTGAATGGGATATGTTCCGCACGGTAGTCCATCCTTGGGAACGCGAGCAATATTTGCAGATGTATTAAAAGGGATAAGCCTTGGCGCTCTATGTGTCAGGGCTTTTTTGTACTAACAGGGCGCTTGCGCTTTTTCTTACTAATGAAAGCCGACATTGATGAAATGCCGGCTGCTTTTGCTTTAATGAATTTGACGATAAACCCCTATCACCTTACCTAAAATAGATACATTTTTTAGGATAATCGGCTCCATAGTGGGATTTTCCGGCTGTAGGCGGACGTATTCCTTCTCTTTGAAAAACCTTTTACAAGTAGCTTCATCGTCCTCTGTCATCGCTACAACGATATCACCGTTGTTTGCAGTCTGCTGCTGCTTCACGATAACATAATCCCCATCAAGAATCCCTGCCTCAATCATACTTTCCCCCATAATCTCCAGCATAAATACTTGCTCGTCGGATGGTACTAATCTTTCAGGCAGAGGGAAATATTCCTCAATGTTTTCAATGGCAGTGATGGGCAGTCCTGCCGTTACTTTCCCTACGACAGGTACGTTCACGACCTGATTTCTTGGAATATGGGCGTTTTCGTCCACTTCCAAAATCTCTATCGCTCTCGGTTTTGTAGGGTCCCGTCTAATAAGACCTTTACTTTCTAATCTAGCTAAGTGACCATGAACAGTCGAACTTGATGCCAAACCAACAGCTTCTCCGATTTCCCGAACTGAAGGGGGATATCCTTTACTCTTAACCTCATCTTTTATGAAATTAAGAATATCCTGCTGACGCTTTGATATTTTCACCATAATAAAATCCACCTCGGCTTGTTGATGTTGTCTTTATTATATCATTAACTTATTTTTTATACAAACATAAGTTCGAAATAATATTGACACAAAACAGACGTTCGGATTATAATAAAAATAAACAAACGAACATATATTCTAATAGAGGTGTTATTCGATGAAAAAATTATGGAACCATTACTCATATGCTATTATTCTTATCCTATTAGGCATTTCTTTCGCCATCATATTATCCTTTCGTCAAGAATCTATCGAACATAACCACTATTTAAAGGTAACTGTCTCTGAGGGCGATTCGCTTTGGAAAATATCCCAGCAATACTCTGGACAGCATTCACTTTCAAACGAAGAATTTGTCAACTGGGTCGAAAAGAATAATGAAAATATTGGGGAGCAAATTTATCCGGGGGAAGAGATTATGATTCCAGTTCGTCATTCAGCAACAAAAGATCTGGCAGGTGCCCCCGAAGAATAGAAAGGAACAATGTATGAAAGCAATAATTTACTGCCGAGTTAGTACGAATAAGGAAACACAGGAAACTTCGCTTGAACGTCAAGAGGAAGAATTAATCCAATTAGCAGAGCGAAATCTGTTTGAAATTGATAGGATTATCAAAGAACGGGCGAGCGGCTATGACTTGGAAAGGGAAGGAATTCTCGAGCTATTAGAGAGAGTCAAGGACCCTCAAATCCAAGCCGTATTAATTCAGGACGAAACAAGACTTGGAAGAGGCAACGCAAAGATTGCGCTGTTACACTGTATACTGAAAGAAGGAATCAAGCTCTATAGCATTTCTCATAATGGCGAATTGCAGCTCTCTGAATCAGATTCTATGGTTTTACAAATCGTGAGTATGGTTGAAGAATACCAAAGGAAACTTCATAATGTGAAAATAAAACGGGGAATGAAGCGGGCAGTTCAACATGGGTATCGGCCACAGCAAAATTTAAAGAATCTTGGTGAACATTCAGGAAGGGAAAAAATGAATGTTCCAATCGAAGAGATTGACAGGCTTAGAAAGAATGGACTGACTTTTGCGGAAATCGCCGCAACGATGAGGGGGTTTGGGTTTAATATCTCTAAGGCAACCGTACATAGACGATACCGGGAATACATCGAAAATAAAGATGAATAGCTATTTCTCTTGTCACCATGTCCTTTTTTTAGTAAATTAAAATTTATGTAATAAATCTTTTGAAAGGATGTGCTTGAATGCTATCCAAAGAGAAAATAGCCAGAATCAATAAACTTGCCAGAAAAGCAAAAGCATCAGGCTTAACAGAAATAGAAGCAAAAGAGCAATCAAAATTAAGAAGTGAGTATTTGGCTGCATTCCGTTCCAATATGCTAGAAACGTTAACAAATACCAAAATTATTGATCCATTGGGAAATGACGTTACACCAGAAAAAATTAAAGCAAGAAAGCAAAATAAACTTCATTAAAATGAAAAAGGAAGGCTACAAGTTGTATTCCTTTCTACATATAAAATTTTTTCTGTGTCAAAATAAATAACAATCGACCTTTAGTAGTACAATTTGTTGAATTATATTTGATTGCACTATATTATTAATGATGTACTTATTATCCTAGTGATAGAGAAAGGATGTAATTGATGTTTAATACTATTGATGATTTATCTGTAACCACCATCCGGACGCTCTCTATTGATGCAATTGAGAAAGCAAACTCAGGACACCCAGGAATGCCAATGGGTGCAGCGCCGATGGCTTACACGCTATGGACGAGGTTTATGAACCATAACCCCCAAAACCCTAAGTGGTTTAACCGTGACCGTTTTGTGTTATCGGCTGGACACGGCTCTGCATTGTTATATAGCCTGCTGCATTTATCCGGTTATAATTTGACAATGGAAGATTTAAAGCAATTTCGTCAATGGGGAAGTAAGACCCCGGGACACCCTGAGTACAGACATACAGAAGGGGTCGAAGCAACAACTGGGCCACTTGGACAAGGGATTGCCATGGCAGTGGGTATGGCAATGGCAGAAAGACATTTGGCAAGTGTATATAATAAAGAACAGTATGAACTTGTGAACCATTTTACATATAGTATTTGTGGGGATGGCGATTTAATGGAGGGGGTTTCCGCTGAGGCAGCATCACTTGCGGGTCACCTGAAATTAGGCCGTTTAGTTGTTCTTTATGACTCAAATGATATTTCCTTAGACGGCGACCTTAATAAATCATTTTCCGAAAGTGTAAAGGGACGATTCGAAGCATACGGATGGCAATACCTGCGTGTGGAAGATGGTAATAATTTTGAAGAAATTGCTGCAGCTCTTGAAGAAGCGAGAAATGATCTCAATCGACCAACGATGATTGAGGTAAGGACGGTTATCGGCTACGGCTCTCCTAATCGTGCAGGTACTTCCGGCGTTCATGGTGCGCCACTTGGAGCGGACGAATTAAAGTTAACAAAAGAGGCTTATAAATGGACATTTGAGGAAGATTTCTATGTTCCGGAAGGAGTCTACGAAAACTTCAAGAAACATATTGCAGAAAATGGTCAAAAGAAGGAAAAAGAATGGAATGACCTTTTCGCTCAGTACAAAAAAGACTATCCGGAACTTGGTGCACAGCTTGAATTAGCCTTAAAGCATGAGCTTCCTGAGGGCTGGGACAAGGATGTTCCGGTTTACAGTGAAGGGAAGGCTTTAGCAAGTCGTGCATCATCAGGTGAAGCCATAAATGGAATTGCTAAAAACTTACCAATTCTTATTGGCGGCTCAGCAGATCTGGCCGGGTCTAATAAAACCATGATAAAAGATTCGGGCGATTATGCGCCAGGTGCTTATGAAGGCCGTAATATCTGGTTTGGTGTACGTGAATTTGCGATGGGTGCAGCGATGAATGGTATAGCCCTGCACGGTGGTGTCAAAGTGTTTGGCGGGACCTTCTTTGTCTTCTCTGATTATCTCCGTCCGGCAATTCGTCTTGCCGCCCTAATGGGATTACCCGTCACTTACGTATTTACTCATGATAGTATTGCGGTTGGAGAAGATGGGCCGACACATGAACCTATTGAGCAGCTTGCGGCATTACGGGCAATGCCTAATCTTTCAGTGATCCGGCCAGCAGATGGGAATGAAACGGCTGCAGCATGGAAGCTGGCGGTTGAATCTACGAACAAGCCAACGGCCCTTGTATTAACACGCCAGAATTTACCAACCTTAAAAGGTACAGATCAAAAGGCATATGAAGGCGTATCAAAAGGGGCTTATGTGGTTTCACCTGCAACAAAAGAGACACCAGATGCACTTCTTTTGGCAAGCGGTTCTGAAGTCAGCCTTGCCGTTGAAGCACAAAAGGTCCTTGCCGGTGAAGGGGTAGACGTAGCTGTTGTAAGCATGCCTTCATGGGATCGCTTTGAAGCACAAACTCAAGAATATAAAGATTCTGTACTGCCTAAGAATGTGAAAAAACGTCTTGGTATCGAAGTTGGGGCATCCTTTGGCTGGCATAAATATGTCGGTGATGAAGGTGAAGTATTGGCCATCGATAAATTTGGCGCCTCTGCACCAGGTGAAAAGGTAATGGAAGAGTACGGATTTAACGTAAACAATGTTGTATCCCTCGTTAAAGGGCTACTGCAAAAATAAGAAATGAATCAAGAGAGTACGGTTTCTATCCGTACTCTCTTTTTTTCTTTTGCGAGAGGAAAAAGGCAAGGAGATAGCGAAATAATTAAAGAAGGACTAAAAAACGCTATTTGACAAAATTAGTGAAATTTTTTGCCGCCGAAAGACAAATGTTTCAATGCGTATTTTCTATAATGAAAAAAAGGTTGTCAACGAAGGAGAGGTCAGTGTGAGAAAATATCGGCTTTATTTAATAGAAGATGAATTTGCCGCTCATTACTTCGGACGAGAACGATTGTTTTTTCAACTTTTCCAAGAACATCAAAACGCGAACGGCGAGCTAAAATTTATTACGAAAAGACAAATTGACTTTATATCGAAAAAACTAGAGGTTTTAAAAATCCATCAGCTGGTTCAAAAGCAGCTTGGAAGAATAAAGGGATTTAAAGCAGAACGCGGTGCATATACAATTGAACTAAGTGGAAAAATAAGTAAGGCAAAGTTAGAGGTGTTTCAAGATCTAATTATTGTAGAGGCACAAGGCAGTTATGAAGCAGAGACCGTTTTTTTCGAAGTTCTTAGGAAATGTGAAGCCTCCTTTTTAGCGATAGACCTGGAACATGAGCGATTTGGCTGGTTAAAGCCAATTAAAGAAAGAAAATTTGTCTAAACGTAACGAAATATTGTCTAAAGACTTTTTTTTTAGTACACTGTAGTATGGTAGACAACATGAAGGAGGAAGTTGAATGGGTATGTACATTCTAGTTGGTATACTAGCATTAGTTGCTGGTGTAGCACTAGGATTTTTCATTGCTCGTAAATATATGATGAGCTATTTAAAGAAAAATCCACCAATTAATGAACAAATGTTAAAAACAATGATGATGCAGATGGGCCAGAAACCGTCGCAAAAGAAGATTAATCAAATGATGAATGCGATGAACAAGCAAATGAAATAAAACGGACAAGCACTCATGAAATGGGTGCTTTTTTCATGAGCTAAAAGAGTGAGTCTTAATCTTTATTATTTTACAAATATTTGATAAAATGAATCTTCGGCAGACTAAATAGTATTTTTGTTTTACTATAAAGAGGAAATTGTTTAAGATATCGATTTTTGGGGGCGGATATATGAAAGTTTTTTTAGATTTGGGCTGGTTTTTTAAACAGGAGAAAAAATCATATATTGTTGGAGTCTTTCTATTGTTACTCGTGGCATTGCTGCAGCTGGTGCCGCCCAAAATAATTGGTGTTATCGCAGATGATATTAATGAAGGAACGCTGACTTTCGGATTACTTGTCGAGTGGATGTTTGTTCTTATTGCTGTGGGACTTGCGATGTACGTCTTAAGATATTACTGGCGAATCATGATTTTTGGTTCAGCCGTTAAGCTTAGCAAAATCTTAAGAAAACGATTGTATCACCACTTTACTAATATGTCTCCAGCCTTTTATCAAAAGAGCCGTATCGGAGATTTAATGGCCCATGCAACAAACGACTTATCTGCAATTCAGCAAACGGCGGGATCGGGAATTTTGACACTAGTTGATTCACTTTCGACCGGCGGTTTTGTCATCATTGCTATGGCCTTTACAATAAGCTGGAAACTAACGTTAATCTGTTTGATTCCTATGCCGTTTATGGCTTTATTGACCAGTTGGTTTGGGACGATGCTGCATAGAAGTTTTTACAAGGCGCAGGAAGCATTCTCCTCACTAAATGATAAGACCCAAGAAAGTATCATGGGAATAAAGGTCATCAAAACCTTTGGACAGGAACAAGAAGATATTGAAGATTTTCGAAAACAATCAGAAGATGTTGTTCAGAAAAACATGCTGGTCGCAAAAATTGATTCTCTTTATGATCCTACTATATCGATTATTGTCGGAATTTCCTTTTTCTTAGCGATTGTGTTCGGAGGAAGATATGTCCTCAACGATGAATTAACCATTGGTCAATTAATTTCGTTTACTACCTATTTAGGGCTATTAGTTTGGCCAATGCTTGCCTTTGGCTGGTTATTTAATATTGTCGAACGTGGTCGTGCCTCTTATGATCGTGTTTCTGCCCTTTTAAGGGAAAATGTGGAAATTATTGATTTGGAAAATGCCCTGGAGGTTGTTCCGTGCGGGGATATCGAGTATCGGCTGGTTGAATTTACCTATCCTGGTGAATCACGGCCAATCTTAAAGGATATCTATTTTTCCTTAAGCAGAGGAGAAACACTTGGAATTGTTGGTAAAACGGGTTCAGGAAAGACCACTTTACTAAAGTTATTAATACGAGAATTTGAAGGCTATCAAGGCGAAATTCTATTTGGAGGGAAAAGATTAGCGGATTATAAGCTGGATAACTTACGTGAGGCTGTGGGCTACGTGCCGCAGGATCATTTCTTATTTTCTGCAGATATTGCCCAAAATATCGCTTTTTCTAATCCTAATGCTACGATGGAGCAGATCGAACAGGCTGCAAGATTAGCCAATATTCATGAAGATATTCTGCAATTTACCGATGGTTATCATACGATTGTTGGAGAGCGCGGAGTATCATTATCCGGCGGCCAGAAACAGAGGATTTCGATTGCCCGGGCGCTGTTAATGAATCCTGAAGTATTGATTCTTGATGATTCCTTATCGGCCGTTGATGCAAAAACGGAAGAGGCCATCCTTTCATCGTTGAAACAAAATCGTGAAGGGAAAACAACAATCATCACTTCACACCGCTTAAGTGCAATTCAACATGCCAATCAAATTCTGGTTCTAGAGGAAGGAAGGATCATTGAAAGAGGAACCCATAAGGACCTGATGGAAGCGGACGGGTGGTACAAAAATATGTATTTACACCAGCAGCTTGAAGAACTCGTTGAACTTGGAGGACAGTAAAATGGAAGAAAAAATAGAGCTCTCAGGGCGTGAACAACGAAAGGTACTTTTTCGTCTACTTTCCTATACAAAGCCCCATAAAAAAATAATTGCCTGGGCCTTCCTCCTGCTGCTATTAACAACAATCGGAGACATTATCCTGCCAATCCTTGTCGCTACCTTTATTGATGACTACCTGCAGCCTAGGAGGCTTGAGTTTCAACCATTGCTTATGCTTGGGTCTACCTATATGGGAATTCAAATTATCAAATCGATTCTGCTCTTTTTCCAGTTAGTCAAATTTCAAGAAATCGCCTTACACATCATACAACAACTGAGAATTGATGTTTTTTCAAAAGTACAGGCACTTGGATTAAAATATTTTGACAATACACCGGCCGGCAGCATTGTCTCACGGGTAACGAATGACACCGAAGCAATAAAAGATATGTTTGAAACGGTCATTTCTACGTTTATACAAAGCGGGTTTTTGCTTATAGGTATTTTTATTACGATGTTTATTTTAAACGTTAAATTGGCATTGCTTTGTGTCATTATCATTCCAATTTTACTATTTGTAATGGTGCTATACCGAAAATGGAGTTCCAGGTTTTATCTTGATATGCGTGAAAGACTTAGCCAGCTGAATGCAAAACTAAGTGAGTCGCTCCAAGGGATGTCCATTATTCAAGTATTTCGCCAGGAAAAACGCCTTCGCAAGGAGTTTGGTGACATCAATGAGCAGCACTATAATGCGGGGATGAAGAATATCAAAATTGATGGTTTGCTGTTAAGACCTGCGATTGACCTGATTTATATTGTTGCCTTAATCATCGTTTTAAGCTATTTTGGGATAACCTCTTTCACACATACAATCCAAATCGGGGTTATTTATGCGTTTATCAATTATTTGGATCGATTTTTCGAACCAGTTAACCAAATGATGATGCGGCTTTCTTTATATCAGCAGGCAATTGTTGCCGGTTCCCGGGTGTTCAAATTGTTAGATGAACAGGAGCTTGCACCGGTCCAAAACGAAGATCAGCCTTTATCCATTACCGAAGGGAAAATCAAATTTAAGAATGTAAGCTTTTCCTATGATGGTAAACGTGATGTGTTAAAAAATATTTCCTTTACAGCGAATCCGGGTGAAACCGTCGCCCTTGTCGGTCATACCGGCAGTGGGAAGAGCTCCATCATTAATCTAATGATGCGTTTTTACGAGTTTGAACGTGGTGATATTTTAATTGATGGACATTCGATACGTGATTTTTCAAAGGATGAACTAAGGGAGAAAATGGGCTTGGTTTTACAGGATCCGTTTTTGTTTTATGGAACAATTAAAGATAATATTCGTCTTCATCATAGCAGCATGACAGATCAGCGGGTCGAAGAAGCGGCAAAGTTTGTCCAAGCCGATACATTTATAGAACGTCTTGATGATGGCTATAATCACAAGGTGGTTGAGCGCGGGTCTACTTTTTCAAGCGGGCAGCGACAATTGATTGCCTTTGCAAGAACGATTGCCGCAAATCCAAAAATATTGGTTCTCGATGAAGCCACAGCCAATATTGATACCGAAACAGAAGAGGCCATCCAAACAGCCTTGGCAAAAATGAGAAAAGGAAGAACGACGATAGCCATCGCCCACCGGTTATCGACGATCCAAGATGCGGAATTAATTCTAGTCTTGCACAAAGGGGAAATTGTTGAGCGTGGTACCCACCAAGAACTGTTGGCTTATAGGGGATTATATCATAAGCTGTTTCTCCTCCAGAATGGGGCTGTGGAACCCTTAGAGGATGTTGTCAATTAAAAGGAAAAAGCCCGGTTGAAAACTTCGGGCTTTTATCGTTTGAAATTGTGTTCTATATTTGTCAGCTGCTAATAGGTTGAAGAAGGGGTCCTATTTATATAATTTCGATTATATTCGTTTATTAACTGGTCTAATTCCTGACTACGACGGATGGCGACAGAGGAGGTATAGCCGTTTGTATTAGCAGCTTTAATTAATTCAGCACGTTTTTTCTCGATTAGGGCAACTAATTCTTTTTTTATCACGGCCAATGTCCTTTCATGATAGAATCCCAAACTTTGGTGTAAAGACATAAATCTACTTATGTCATTGTTTTACTAGTATAACCTAAGATGTAAATTTTTTCAAAGGTTGATTATTAAAAAATATCAAAAAATGTTCGACATATAGTTTCTCTGACACAAAATCTTCATAGTCACCATTACTTTTGATAGAAAGTTTTGTTAAAATGAAAGGGTATCGACTATTGTGGGAGTGTTAAAATGGCTGATGTAAATATATTTTTAGCATTGGGAGCAGGATTTTTAAGTTTTATTTCACCGTGCTGTTTACCCCTATATCCAGCGTTTTTATCGTACATTACAGGGATGTCTGTGGGGGAATTACAAAGTGAGAATGCCTTGTTGCAAAAACGAAGTTTGCTGCATACAATCTTTTTTCTATTAGGTTTTTCCGTAATTTTTATCGCCATGGGATTCGCAACTTCTTTTATTGGCAATTTTTTTACGGAATATAAAGATTTAATTCGTCAGCTAGGCGGTATATTTATCGTATTCTTTGGATTAGTTATCGTTGGAATCCTGAAACCAGAATTTTTGATGAAAGATCGCCGTTTTGAATTTAAAAACCGTCCTTCCGGCTACATAGGCTCGGTTCTAATCGGTATGGCATTTTCTGCAGGGTGGACACCTTGTACCGGGCCGATTTTAACCGGTGTCATCATGCTCGCTGCGACAAATCCTAGTTCAGCTATTGTTTACATGGTGGCTTATATTCTAGGCTTTGCTATTCCATTTTTACTCCTATCATTCTTCATTGGTCGGATGAAATGGATTAAGAAGCATAGTATCAAAATCATGAAAATTGGCGGTTATATTATGATTATTATGGGGATCATGCTGTTCTTTGACTGGATGACAAAGATCATTAATATTTTCCAAAGCTTGTTTGGGGGTTTTACTGGATTTTAGATTGGCCATTTTTACGGATACTAGATTAAAGAGATTCTGATACGGACGAAACCATTTAGCCATGCTGCTGAAATGGTTTTTTCCTTTTCTTGTATTTGATTCCTACAAATTTGGGAACAGAAATAAGTAAAAATCATTCTCAATTTCACCACTTTTACAGTATAATAAGATAGGTAAATATTAGATAAGGGAAGAATGAATGCCATGAACTATGTTGTTGTTTCTTCAATTGGTGCAGTTTTTATGGGTTTTTTCGTTTTGTTTGTTCGGATGAAGGCAGCGAAGAAACCAACAAGTGTGAAAAAAATAATTATGCCGCCTATCTTCATGTCAAGTGGTGCGCTTATGTATCTCGTACCGCAGTTTAGGCTGACGCCAATGGAAATTCTGGAGGCTGTGGTTGTCGGCATGTTGTTCTCCATTTTGCTTATTAAAACTTCTAAATTTGAAATCCGTGACAACGATATCTATCTAAAGCGCTCCAAGGCGTTTATCTTCATTTTAGTGGGCCTACTAGTTATTCGCCTTGCCTTAAAGACGGTATTAAGCAGTACGATTGATATTGGACAGTTAAGCGGAATGTTCTTCCTTCTAGCTTTTAGCATGATTGTTCCATGGCGAATCGCCATGTATCGTTCTTATATGAAGCTCTATAAAGAGCTCCATGGAATAAAATTGGTTTAAACAGGAGACGCGGAGCCCTTATAGTCCGTGTCTTTTAATTTAACAAAAACCGTCCTAAGATAAGGACGGTTTAAAATAAATGCTCATATGGTGCAACATCGATTTTATTCTCAAAAAGCTTCTTCCGTAAAAATTTATGATCCCGCTTCGGCGTTGCCTGGATATACCCACGGATCACTAGCTCCTCCGTAATTTTTGGAGCCTTTTCCTTCAGGGCAATCTCACCGATTTTTCCGACTATTTTATGCCTGGCAACATCGCGGAAAAGCTCAGGAACAGGGCTAACTAGATCTTCAAGCAGCGCTTTTTCTTCAGGACCCCATAAATGGCGTGTCTCATTCACATAGTGTTCTTCCCAATCCATATCCGATTTGCCATCTTCTTTTGGCATTTTTTTTAAAAACTTTCGAAACATAAAATAACCGCCAATCCCCATTGAACCTGCTAGAAAGACAGTCCAAAAGAGAATAAACCACAAAAACCAACCATGCAGCTGCATTATCTTCACCTACAAAACACAATGATTTCATTTTATTATAGACTGTCTTCAATGGAAAAGACAAGTAATCACGATTACTAGATTGACAAAAAATGAATAAAAAATGGTATATGTATAAAAAAATGATGTCGAATAATTGACAATACCATTTATTTTATTGATTAATGCTATATTCCATTGTAATATAGGGATTGCACGAATCCATTCATTTTTGTGTCATATGATAATGTAATTTGGGGTTGGATGGGGTACTGGTGTCCCCCACAGTCTTCAAAACTGCTTGAGACCACCGTGTGTGGTCTGGTGGGTTCGATTCCCACACAATCCCGCCAATCTTGATATATAAGGGTTTTTGCCCTTTTCTTACTATGTAAAGCGGGTGGCACCCGTTTTATTTTTTTCTATTGGGTACCTAGAAGGTGCCATTGCAGATTTTATACCTTCATAATTAGGTTTGGCAGTCCTGTCCAAATCCCTAACTATAAAGGATGAAGTACATATGATTGGGAAAGAGATTTCGCTTTCATTGTACGCCAATTTGACGAAAATAATGAGGGTTGCTCTCAAAAGTCATTTTTCAATGATTTTTTGGACAGCCCCTTTCTTTAGGCAAACTGGATCATTGCATTATTTTGTCTGGATTGGCTCAGTTTTATTGCTGAGGCTGCTGCAAGTTCAGTGCTGTTTGCGCAGCAGATAAATCAATCTGTAATTGTTTCGAAAGATTATCCGGTTCATAGTATCCTTTTGATATCATGTAATTGGAAATCTTTTCGTGAGTATCAATGGCATCATTTAAATATTGTCTTAATGTTTCTCTTACTTCTTTTGTTGAGGTTTCGGTTAAAGCCGTAGCTATGTTTTTAATTCCTGTCTTTGCTGTAATGAGAAAATCAGTTGCAACGACTTGTTCAGTCATTGCCCCCATACCCGTCATGTTTTGCATCATTTGATTCATGGTTATTGTACACCCCTGTTTGTTATAAATTCTTGTAAGCGTTGAATCTGCTGCCTAGTAGCCGTTACATCCGAATTTAAAATATTTTTTAATTCTTCATCCTGGATAAATCCACTCATCAAAGTTGATTTCGTCATACATAAATTTTTGAACATCAATAATTCATGAATTTCATGAGTTTCGTGTAGACCCATATAATTCGTTTCCATTGTTTTCACCCCTTCCTCAGAAAGTATTATTACCAAGATGATAGGAGATGGTCCTGGAGTTTTATGGAATTATATTTATTTCCGGCAATGAATAATGGAAACAGACGTTGTCAAATATAAAGGGTAAATAAAAAAGACTGTTAACGCACGTTAACAGTCAAGTTACATAGACTTAGCAGATGAAAGCGATAATTTATGCAATGTGATCTCAGGTCTGCTGCCAATTCGGATATTTACACCTGTTTGGCCAAGTCCTTCATTAATATAAAATGGTTTCCCATCATACATGTGTAAACCTTTTATCATATTCATCTTAACCAATTCGCCCATTTTTGCAAGATGATAAGCCTTTGGATAGCAGATTTGGCCTCCGTGAAAGTGGCCAGCCAATAAATAATCAAAATTGAATTTTTTCATGTAAAGGACAACATTTGGATCATGTGTCAACACCAGGTTTACACCATTTTGCAAGTTTGTGTAAGAAGTGTCCAAATTACTTCGGCTGGTACTAAAATCATCAACTCCGATGATATTGACCGTTTTCCCATCAACGATGATTGTTTTGTTTTCATTCTGAAGGACAGTACAACCATTTTGTTTGAGTGTATTAATTAGAAGCTGTAAACTTTCCCCCTTTAAAACGTAATCATGATTACCTAGTACTGCATACATCCCGTATTTTGGATTTAGTCGACCTAAAACGATTAAATATGGTTCAAGCTTTGAAATGGTACGCTTTCGATCAAGAAAATCTCCTGTCAAGGCAATAAGGTCAATTCGTTTGTTTTTTAATTTCTCATAAAGCTGTGTCGCTGTAATGGAGATATGTTCAAGATGAAGATCGGAAAGCTGTAATATATTTAAAATTGGCTGATTTCCATGTACCTGATTTTGGTTTATGGAAATTTGATTTATCACAATTTCCTTCGTATTTTTATAGGCCCGTTTTATGGACACATAAAGAAAAATAACGATAATTGCAAGTAAAATAAATTTCATACTTGTCCCCCCTGTAGTTGATTATACAGGGTACCAGCACTTTATTTTCAAGGTAATTGTTGGAGCAATAGCCATGGGTGATATTACCTGCAAAATTATCCAGAGGCATGAGTCTAAGATATAGAAGAGGTGGCATATGGAACGGCAAAAAACAATCTTGTTTTTACCATTTTTACAAATTCCATCAGGTCATTATCAAGTCGCGGAAGCGTTAAAGGAAGGAATTCGTCAAAAGCAGCCGGAGATTCGATGTGAAGTCATCGATATTCTTTCTTATAGCTTTGGGAAAATGGAAACAGTCGTTTCCAAAACTTACCTTAAATGGATTAAAGCATCTCCCCGCTCTTATAGTTGGATCTACCGTACTAATGTCTATACAAATCTTTTTAAGAATAAACGCTTTAGACTTTATGAATTCTTATTTTTAAAATATATGAGAAAGCTTTTAGCTGAAAAACAGCCGGATCTCATCATCTGTACTCATGCGCTTCCCTCCTATATTGTAAATTATTTAAAAGGGAGAGGGGAAGTTTCGACTCCGATTATCAACGTGTATACGGATTATTTTGTCCACCGCGTCTGGGGAATTCGCCATATTGACTATCATTTTATTCCTTTACATGAAACAAAAGATATTCTCAGGCAAAAAGGAGTAAAGGATCACCAGATATTTATTACAGGCATCCCCATTCATCACAAAATTATAAAAGCAGAGGAAATAAAACCCTTTAAATCAGCGTCTCGCTTATCTATTCTTATAACAGGTGGAAGTTTAGGTGTGGGGACAATCGAGGAGTTGGTTGCCAAGATAGATCAACAAAACAAATTTCATTTTTATATATTGTGCGGCACGAACAAAGATTTATATCAAAAAATCACTCGGCTGCAAAAAGGCAATATTACCCCTTTAGAGTATATTAAATGTAGAGACACAATGAACAAGCTGTATAACCAGGTGGATGCCATAGTTACGAAACCCGGCGGTGTCACGGTGAGTGAGTCCCTATTTAAAGGAAAACCCATTTTTATTTACCATGCCTTGCCAGGTCAGGAGGAGATAAACCTACAGGTGTTAGAAAAGTTAGGATTAATCATTCATTTGAAACAGTGGAGGGAGGAAAATAAATCTTTGGGTGAGCAATTATCTGCTTTTTTCCAGGACAGGCTTAAGGTAAAAGGCTATCAAAACGAGTTAAAGGGGTATCGTGAAAAAATCATAAGGAAAAGCCCAGCTGAAATAATAACTGAACTTTTACAGTAGTCTGGGAAAGATTGGGTATCAGTGAGGGATAGGGAAATCCCCCACTGAGTAATATTTCACTTTATTAATCTAATTTTATCATCGTCGTTTGTTTTGCGTGGAATCAAGTTCTCATCACCGGGCATTAGTCTCCATCCTTTGTTCACCACAATCCGGAGCCATGTACCGGGAATCCAGGAAGTTACTAGCGCCAGCATGACCAAGATGGCGAAAAATTCCTGGTTTATGATTCCAGTGGTATATGCCACTGATGAAAGGACAATCCCAGGACCGCCGCGGTCATTAATCGCAACGCCTAAATTAAAACTAGTAAACGAATCTTGTTTCATCGCGCGGGACGTGAGAAAAACAGCCAAGGTCTGTGTCAGCGTGGCAAATAGTAAATAGGCTAGGAAGAATAGAGGGTCAAAATGTCTCACGAGGTCTAATTGTAATCCCACTGTTGCAAAATAGATAGGGATGAACCAAGAAAAAGAAATATTGGATACTCCTTGTTCAAGCCGCTCGGACAGTGCCTTTGGCAGAGCAACTTTAGCAACAATACCAGCTAACAGTGCACCAAATATCGTTTCAACATGGAGATTACCGGCAATAGAAGCAAGGATGAACATAATAAATAAAAAGTAACCTAAATTGGAAGATCGAAACAATAGATTTTGTTTGATGATTGTCAAACGTTTAAACAGAAAATATCCAATCACAAAAGTTCCAATAATAAAGGCAAAGGATATTCCCACACTCTGAAAGGCGGTACCAACCGTAAATACACCACCCTGGCTGGCAATAGCTGTTGCGAATCCCAAAGCAACCCAAAGAAGGATGTCATGAATTCCAGCACAGGCCACTACAATTTTCGCGAACCGAGTATGCATAATTCCAAGGTCATTGAAAATTTTGGATATGACCGGAATAGAGGTAATAGCGATTGAGATGGCTATTACAATCTTCATTGCTAAAGGATTATTTGCAGTTCCCAAGTAGGGGGTGATATTAAAAAGATCTGCAGCAATCCAGCCTACAATGAAAGCTGGAATAGTTGCACCAATTACGAGACCGGATGTTAATTTAATATCGTCTTTATTAAAACGGGTTTGAAATTTCAAACCTGAGGTGAACATAAGCATGAGTAAACCAAATTGGTAAAGCAGCCCAAATAGTTTATCCTCTATGGGGAAACCTAGAAACAACCATTTAAAGGTATCCGGAAAGAAATGTCCTAATAGGGTGGGGCCCAGTACCAATCCCGCTGCTACTTCCCCTATTACTCGAGGTATGAAAATTCGTTCCGCTAAAAAACCTAATAAATGAGCTGCTGCTAATAAACATCCCATAGCTAACAAAAAGTGACTAATTTCAGTTCCTGTTAGACTAAACATTGCGATTCACTCCCTAGGTAATTTTTTCTTTATAAATATCCATAAAATATTAATCGATAGTGGATCATTATATTATTTTAAAAAATAGGTTTTCCCTTTCTGTTTTTTATTGATCGTTTTGGATAATTTGCACCTTACCGGTTGAATGAAACTTATAGTAATTAAACACCTCTAGCTGATAATCTGAACCGCTTGGAATTTGAAAGGAATGCTTGAATGGGGCATCTAAATAATTCCCATAAATGTCAACGCTGTCAAAGTACTTTACCGAGGTTCCAAGTTTACTTATCTTTACAATTGAATACCTAATCGGCGATGAATGCTTGTGAGTGGTTTGAAATCCATTGATGGTGATGGACTGATGATTAATGGAAAACTTTTTAGTAAAAGAAAAGGGACTTTCAATCCCAAGCCCCCAACTTATATACGTATTCCCCCTGTTTATTTTCTCTTTCTGAAGCCAACCTTTAAAAAATTTCGTGATTTTTTGGACAAACGGTTTAATATAACCGAAACATCCTATAGCCATCAACCTCTCTCCTTACCGTATATTACTAATACTGTATTATTTGCAAAGGTTCACAATATCGTAACGGTATTTACCCAGCTTGTCAGTTTTTTTGGACAAATAAAGGAAAGTTTAAAGATCCAAAAGTTTTTGCATAAGATGTTTGTGGTTTTCACATGATAATAAAAAATAAAGGAGTGAGAGTTTTGAACAAGATTGTCTTGATACTGGCATTATTGCTCCCAATGGGCTATGGGGCTAACGTTCAGATGGCGAGCGCAAAAGAAGGGTACATAATACAAGCCGAAAATAATCGCATTACGGAAAAAGAAGCAGAAGAAATTGCTTTGAAAAAGGTAAAAGGTGAAGTTATCAATATAAAATTGGAGACGGACGATAACAGAGAGTATTACGAGGTAATAATTAAAAGTACCGATTCCATTTATGAAATAGAAATTGATGCAAAGACTGGTCAAGTTATAGAAGTTGAAAAGGAAAAAGGACCGGAAGATGGTAACCATGATGATGACCACCAAGGGGATGACGACCATTTAGATGATTAATGGCAATATCTTCAAGTTGCATGCAACTTTCTATATTCAAAATCCAACCCACGGTTCAAGTGAACAGTTATATCAGTAGAACGGTAAATAATGGAGAAATCTTTTCTTATGGGGCTGTCGTAAATTCGACGGCCTCTTTCATTTTTAGGGTTTGAGTAATAGACTTATCAACATTATAATAGTTATAAGGTTATTACATAAATTAGTTAAATAGTGGATGAGGAGAAACATGATGAAGAGTGAAACAAAAAAGAAGTCCGTTATCGCTGCATTATTAATTGCAACGTTTCTGACTGCGATTGAGGGAACAATCGTTAGTACCGCAATGCCGAAAATTGTTGAAGATTTAGGTGGAAGCAGGCTCTATACTTGGGTGATATCTGTTTATTTATTAACAACGGTCATTAGTACGCCAATCTTCGGAAAATTAGCGGATTTATTTGGAAGAAGAATCATGTTTACCATTGGAGTTATCATTTTTCTTGTCGGATCAACGCTATCCGGCTTCTCACAAACGATGGAGCAGCTGGTGATCTTTCGAATGATTCAAGGAATAGGAGCAGGTGCGTTAACGACCATTCCGTTTACTATTATCGGAGATGTCTTTGCATTTGAACAGCGTGCCAAAGTACAGGGCTGGATTAGCAGCGTTTGGGGAATTTCCGGGGTTATTGGGCCACTTGCCGGCGGCTTTATCGTGGATACTATCTCATGGCATTGGATTTTTTTCATGAATCTGCCTTTTGGGATCGCTGCCCTTATTCTGTTATCGGTTTCTTTACATGAACAATTTGAAAAGAAGAAACCAACGATTGATTATGCCGGAATTTTCACCTTTGCTGTAAGTATGACGGCCTTTTTATATGCACTAACCGTATTAAAAGAAGAAAAACATATGACAACTACTATCTTTTCTTTATTTATAATCGCTATTGTCGGGCTTGGTTTGTTTATTTGGATTGAAGCCAAGGGTAAAGAACCGATGCTGCCGCTTTCTTTATTTACGAATCGAATCATCACGATAGCGAACCTGGCTGGATTCCTGCTTGGTTTTATCCTTGTAACCGTAACTTTCTATATCCCTTTATGGGTCCAAGGTGTTACCAATTTAAATGCAACCTATTCTGGTATCGCCATGTTACCAATGTCGATTACGTGGCCATTTGGAGCGGTACTTTCAGGAAAATGGTTAGGGAAAATGTCGATTGGACGGACTGTGCTTATAGGGATATCAGTTGTTGTGGTTGCCTGTATTGGGTTAATCTTCTTCCAAATGAATACGACCATACCATGGATGATGGTTATAACCGGTATTATCGGGTTTGGTTTTGGGATTGCCTTTACCGCCTTTACGGTTGCCGTTCAGTCAGCGGTTGATTGGAAAATGAGGGGAGCTGCAATGGGTTCCAACAATTTGATGCGAAACTTAGGGCAAGCAATTGGTATAGCTGTTTCCGGTTTATGGTTGAGTGATGAGTTAAAAGGAAGTATGTTACAGGAAAGTTTACATACCGTATTTATTATGTTGGCGATCTTGGCGTTATGTTCATTTATTGCATCCGGCATGCTTCTTGGTAAAAAAGGAACACAGCTATCATTGCAAAAGTAGTTGTTATCTATTTTATAACCGCTATTCTTTTTGCAGTAGAAAACAGTGCTGTGTTTGAACATTCTCTCGTAATACTCTACGTTTTCCAAAATAAAGAAAGGCTGCCTTTAGAAATATCTTCTTGGGCAGTCCTTTACATTATCGATGTCTTTTTTCATAAATCAATTTATCTGGATCCTTAATCTAGCAATCGTGTTGCTTATTGATATGCAGTGGAGGTGGAATTAACCAGCCTTTTTCCTTATTTAATCGCAGTACTTTTGCCCCAAGTGCCATTTTTTGATTATGGAATTGACCGTACATCATCGCAACGTCTTCTCGGATGGATTTTCCGATAATTTGGCTGCACATGATTAATCCTGCGGCAATATCAGCCGAGAGTACCGCTGCAATAGCCGGATCCTGGAATCTTGCTCCTGCCGGTATCTCTTCCAAACAGGCCACTGGTGGTTCAGGCGGTGCCGGTGGTAAGGCTATCCCGTTTTCTTTCAACAATTCTTCAATTTGCTTTTTTTCTTGTTGACCTAGTTCAATGGCTTCAACTAATAATTTCTTTAAATCTTCATCACCAACATGATTCATCATGGTTTGATAACCAGCGACTTTGCCATTACCCGCTAAACTAGAAGCCCATATATCAAAGACTTCACCATAATGTAACGGTTCATCTTTAGGGTTCCCACTTAAAATTCCCATTGTTAACCTCCTAACAGTATACGAAAGTTTATTCATTTTATGAAGTGCCACCTTTCCTAAAGCACAAAAATAGTTTATCCATTCCCGCAATAATAATTTATTTATATTTACTCCATTTTTAGGAAGTCAGCTAGGATTTCACACCAATTAAAATACAGCTTACTCCAAGGAAAATCCATAGTATTTTACCCAGTGAGATATTTCCCACCATCCCCAGTACACCAATAGTCGTTGTTAAGATTAAGATAATCGGTCCCACGAGTGCAAGAGAACTATTAATCATAAGTGCTTTTTCAACTGAATTAAACTTTATCATTAAGATAGCAGCAAAAATTTCGATACTGCCTGAAAGTACTCGTAACAGCGCCATTCCCAATACCGCTAATTCAATAAAGATAAACATATGTCCCCTCCTTAAACCATCCTTGTCTACACATTATATGAACGAAACTCCAAGTAAAGGACATGTTTTTCAGCCTAGGAAAAAGGGATAATTTTCAATCATCGGGGATATATTAAACCTATTCCAGATACTTCAAAGTGAAGTTGAAGTGGGGGTATTATGAAGAAATTAAAGCGAATCAGAAAATCTAAGCCGAGTCCACTAACTAGTGATAAAACGAATAAAGAAGTCCAAGCAGCATTAACTGAGAATATCGATGTGTTAAAGGAATTGTTTAAGGATTGCTCAGATATAGTGTTTCGCCCTTTTATCGCCAAAAGGGTAAAAGCATGTTTGATATTTGTCGATGGATTTATTGATACAAAATCCATTGAACTGCATGGATTAAGACAGCTAATTGAGGAAATAGATAGCGAACGCATTACCGCCGACACATTAAAGGAAAGGGTCATATCGATCAGCTCTGTTTCTGAAACAACTAAGCTGGATGAGGTGGTAAGCAACGTCTTAAAAGCCAATACAGTCCTTTTGGTGGATGGAGTTGACAAGGCACTTATTTTTGATGCAAAAGGCGGACAAAGGCGAGCGGTAGCAGAACCGCAGACAGAGTCTACTATCCGTGGACCACGAGAGGGTTTTACGGAAATTATCCGGGTCAATACTGCCCTTATTCGCCATAAGATTAGATCAAACCGACTGAAGATTCTTTCAAAGGATGTTGGCGAGGAGACACAAACGGGAATTGCCATTCTTTATGTGGAAGGGCTGGCGGCCCCTGAACTGGTGAAGGAGGTTATGTCTAGACTTGAGAGGGTCAAAATAGATGGGATTCTTGAAAGTGGGTATATTGAAGAGTTTATTGAAGATAGTCCGTGGAGCATGTTCCCCCAGATTCAAAATACGGAGCGGCCTGATACGGTGGCGGCAAATCTGTTAGAAGGCAGGGTTGCTATCGTAGTAGACGGAACCCCTTTTGCCCTGATTATGCCTGCGACGTTTTGGCAATTCTTTCAGGCAAGTGAGGATTATTATGGCCGGTACCATATTTACATATTTTTAAGACTATTACGGATTCTATTTGTCTTTATTGCCCTTACGTTACCAGGAATCTACGTGGCTGTAACGACTTTCCATCAGGAAATGATCCCAACAACCCTCCTTTTAACGATCGCTGCCAGCAGGGAAGCCATACCCTTTCCGATGTTTGTCGAAACCATGATTATGGAATTATCATTTGAAGCATTAAGGGAAGCAGGGGTTAGATTGCCGCAAGTTGTGGGCCAGGCGGTAGGAATTCTTGGCGCCCTCGTCATCGGTCAGGCAGCGGTAGATGCCGGAATCGTATCGGCACCAACCGTTATTATCGTATCGATTACCGGGATTGCTTCTTTTACGATACCAAGATTTAATATGTCGATTTCCATTCGGATGCTTCGGTTCCCCTTGATGATCCTTGGCGCAATGTTTGGCTTATTCGGTGTTATTGTAGGTACGTTGGTCATCCTTACGCATCTTTGTAAATTAAGATCATACGGTATCCCATATTTCTGGCCGCTTGCACCATTATCCTTTAAGTCTCTTAAGGATGTGATAATAAGGGTACCATGGTGGGCAATGAACCGACGACCGGATCGATTAGTGAAGGAGGATAAAGCAAGACAAGCTGATCATTTGATGCCTTCCCCGCCAAAAGTCGGTGAAGAAGGGGGGTCTACATGAGAAAGTTCCATTTTTTATTGATTATTGTTTCCCTTATCCTCGTACTTAGTGGATGCTGGGATCGAACGGAAATTAACGATTTGGCGTATGTTGTGGCGACAGGTGTTGATAAGGGGCAGAAACAACGGTATCGTTTTTCAGTTCAAGTACCATTACCAAGTTCCCTAGGGGGAGCGGGTTCAAGTGGCGGTGGTGGGGGAACGAGTGGTGAGGGCCCATTTTTTGTTGCTCGGGGAACAGGCAGAAATCTTCAGGAAGGGATGGAGGATATCCAGGCGAGGTTATCAAGAGAGCTATACTTTGCTCATCGACGGGTCTTGATTATTGGAGAAGAGCAAGCTAGAGCGGGGATTATGGAAATCTTAAACTCTGTTTTTATCCAACCACAGTCAAGATTATCGACCTTCCTTATCGTTTCAAAAGGAGACGCTGTAAAGTTGTTAAAGGCAGAGCCTAAAATGGAACAATTTTCAGCCGAAGCCATTCGTGAAATGGCAAAAACGGGGTCGGACCAAACAGTTAAGGATGTTATGCAGGATATAGATAGACCCGGGCAGGAAGCAATTGTTCCATTGATTGAAACGACCGGGACCATGAAAAAGGATAAGAATGGAAAAGAGGTCTTGATGGACAGTTTTGCTGTTTTTAAAGGTGATAAACTATCCTTCATAACAAATCACAGGGAATCACACGGAATCTTATGGCTGATTGAAAAAATGAATAAGAAAGACTACTCTTTTTCAGTCTCAAAAGACAAGGAGATGACTGTTCGAATTATTAACCAAAATGTTCATCGCCGTTTTACGACTGTTAATGGAAGGCCAAAATTTGACCTTTCCGTCAGGGTTACAGGAACATTGTTGGAAAATGAGCCTAACCTAAGAATTGAGGACCCAAAAACGTATCACTTCATCATTGATAAAATGGAACAAAAGATTAAACAGGATATTCAAATAATTCTCAAGCATTCTCATTCACATGGTGTGGATGTAAATGGTTTTGGCTGGTATTTATTCAAAAAACAGAATCAAAAGTGGGAAAATAATTGGAAGAATGGTTGGGAAGACTTACTTCATAATTTAAAGGTAAATGTGAAAGTAGATGCGGATATTCAGCGTACAACGAATTCAGGCAGGATTGAGAAGGAATGAAGCGATGAACATTGGTGTAATAGTTGTCTGGTTATCACTTATTATTTATTTAGTCATTATGGTAAAGACCAAGGTTATTGAAAAAAAAGAGCGTAAATGGCTGTATCTGTTAGTAATGATAACAATAGGCTTTTCCCTATTGTTCACACTTACTATTTACCTGAACGGTGTAACAACTTATCTAAATAATTTTTTCGGGAGACTATCAAGAATGGTTGTGAAGACATGAAGCAAAAGATATCCAATCTTCAAGTAATTTTCTTGGTGGCTAACTTCTTGTTTGCTGCATCTGTGATCAGTTTGCCACAAATTATCGTTCAAATTGGAGGACAAAATTCCTGGCTTGTTCCTATCGTTATGTTTCCGTTTCTAGTCCTCTTGATATATCTTATTTTTGGAAAAAAAGAAAATCACCAGGAAACTTTTCTGAGGATATTTTCCATTGGAACAGGAAGCAAGATTCGCGAGAAAATTCTGCTCCTGTTCTTCTCCCTTTTTGCTGTGTTAACGTTTGTCCATGATTTAAGGGCTCTGATTGATTTTATTGCCTCTTATCTACTACCCAATACTCCGATTGATATGTTAATGGTACTTTCGGTTTTCGTAATTTTGTATATTTCAATGGCAGGGATAGAGGTGATTGCAAGAATTAACGCAATCCACTTCTTCATCTTATTAATCGTACTAACGCTGCTTCCTTTCCTATTGTTAAATGAATGGGAGTTAGCAAATCTTCAACCATTGCCAAGCTTGAAGGCGGTTAAGTCAATCATTCTCTCTGTTTACTTTTCGCTTTCCTGGATGGGAGAGATGGTTCTTTTTATTATTATTATTGCGAATATCAATCCGCTTAAAGCGGCAAGAAAAGCGGTTATTACCGGAACTGCACTAGGCTTATTTTTGTTTTTCCTTATCCTATTTCTGGCGATTGTTGTTTTAGGGACGAAAATAGTAAGGGAAGCCACCTATCCTTCCTATATCCTAGTCCAGCAAATCAATTTAACCGATTTTCTTGACAGACTTGATTTAGTCATTGTAGCGGTTTGGCTTCCGGCGTTTTTCTCCAAACTTGCTTACCTTTTGTTCGCCTTTAACTTTTGTTTGAGTTATTTTTATAAGTCGAATACGAATAAATTTCTCCTTCCTGTTGGATGGATATTAGGTTTCTTATCCATTCTGTTATTTAAGAATAACATGGAACATCTGCATTTTTCATTTTATACATGGAATTCACTAGGATTATGTCTAGAGCTCGTCATCGTTCTTCTGTTTCTACTTGTAAGAAAGTCATTAAAGAATAAAGATAAGGTCATAAGTGAAGAAAAACACGGTTAAAAATAAACCGTGTTTTTGGGCTTATAAGATAAGAATGTAACAAATTTTCGCTTTCCGGCGCTACCCCTTTCTTCTTATATTAATTTCAATCCGCTGAATAGTATCATAATTGCCATAATGGCTCTTAGTGGTTTGGCAGGGATTTTAGCCGATAAGGTGCTTCCGATAAATACGCCCGGAATTGAACCTAACAAGAGGTTTATCATTAACAAGTAATCGACATTGCCAATTCCAGCATGCATCAGTCCGGCGGCAGTGACTAAAAAGAAAGCATGGGCGATATCTGTACCGACCAATTCAGAAGGCCTCAATCGATAAAGATAAAGCATTGCCAAGGCAAATAATGAACCCGATCCAATGGAGGTCAACCCAACAAGAAAGCCGAGAAAGGCTCCAATGAGAATCGTTAAAGTCCTTTTTTCGTGCACAGGTTTAAGTTGAAGCCGGTTCCATTCCAACTTCTTTTTTACAAATGTTTTAATGAACGTCGTTAACGCTACCAATATTAAAACATATCCCAATGCATGTTTAATGATTTGTTCCTGATTATGAAAAAAGGAATTGAATAAATGCAGCATCCCTACAGCTGCGATAGCACTTGGAACACTGCCGATTGCCAGGTATTTAATTAATTTCAAATTGATTGTTTTTTGTCTCCAGTGCTGAAATGAACCAAAAAATTTTGTAATTGAATTATAGGCCAGGTCCGTACCGACAGCAATGGCCGGGTTTATTCCAAGTAAAATGAGAACCGGTGTTAAAAGAGCCGCTCCGCCAACCCCCGTCAACCCGACCATAAAGCCGATTAAAAGCCCCATTAAAATGATGCCAATACTCATTGGGCACACACTCCATTTTCTCTAATCTACATTTCATCCATAAAATATGTAGTAGGTAAATGTCTTGTTAGCCCAATTCAATCTAAGTTCCTATTATTAAAAAATTAAGAATGTTCCTCTTCACCGTTTAGTTTAATTTTTTTACAGCCAACATACAAACAGGAAAAAATATCGAGGCCGGGTTTTGCTTTTGTTAAACCTTTTATATAGGGAGTAATTAGATCTTTGAAATCGGCACCGACCTCTTCTTCCTCCAAAATTCCATAAACATATATTTTTTTCTCATCGAATAAAAAGGCAACATTACCGACTCCTTTGTTTTGGGAGTCTACCACGTTTAAAACTTGATATTCCGGAGTGATTACCTCCGGAGAGAAATAAATTTGCAAACTCATCTACCCCTTTCTGGTTATCGAGCGAAAGCTACATACTTAACTTCCGCTATTTATGTAAACTGCAATTTCTCAAACAATGAGTCACTATCTTTAGATGGTTCCTTTTTAGCAACTTTGATTAGCACCAAACAAAGTAAACAACAGAACAGGGTCAAACCAGCTGTTGTTAAGAACATGCCTGGACGTGACCAATCCATTAACTTGCTGAAAATCGGAGGACCAATGGCAACCCCTAAGAAGCGGACAGACCCATATAAAGATGTCACAAACCCTCTTCGGTCTGTTGGTACAGACCCTGTGATAAAGCTATTGATAGATGGAAGAACAAGACCTGTTCCAACACTGCTAATGGCCAGAACAGCAAAAAATGGTATTAATTTTTTAAAGAAAATCAAGCTGGCAAAGGAAGTGGTCATGAGCAGCAGTCCTAGAATAATTAATGCCTTCATCAGTCTCATTTTTTTCCCAATTTTACTTCCGGTAAAATAGGATGTTGTCGTCATAATTAAAAGCGGGATCGCTAAAATTGCCCCTTTTAATAAACCATCAATCTGATGGTCTTTTTCGAGAATATCTGAGATGTAAAATAAAATCCCGAATAAGGTAAACAGGCAAGTAGCTCCAGTCAAGTAGGCGGCAAACAACCAACGTCCTTCTGTTTTAAACACTGAAACAAGTCCTTTTACATATTTACCTACTGGAGGCGGTTCTTTTTTGGCCTTCTTTTCTTTGATAAAAAAGATGGTTAATAAGACCGATATAAGGCAAAAGACCGGAAAAGCAAAAAATGAAGCGTACCAGAACAGAAGCGCTAACAGAGAACCAATAATCGGGCTAATCACCTTTCCAAAACCATTCGAGGCTTCCACTAACCCCAACACCTTACTTTGCTCTCCACCTTTAAATAAATCGCCGGTCAAGGCCATGGCGATCGGTGCTGTTCCGGCGGCTCCAATCCCCTGCATGATCCTTCCAGCTAGGATCCACGTATACGAATCAGAAAACCAGGCCGCTGCGGCACCTGCTAGAAGCCCACCACCACCGTATAAAATGAGGGCGGGGATAATGATGGCTTTCCGGGAAAACCGGTCTGATAAATATCCTAAAACCGGAATCGATATCGCTGCAGCAATCGAAAAAACAGAGATTACCAAGCTTACTTTGAATTGGGATATATCCAGTTCCGATTTCATTCTTGGAAGAATTGGAATCAACATCGAGTTCCCCAAGACAAGAATAAGTGGAATTGAACCGATTGCAAAAATTGTCAACCCTTTATGTTTTTGCTTTGGCAATGAATGAACACCCCTAACTGTAAGATTAAGCTTCTTTAGCTTTTGAAATGTACTGTTAGTTTATACAAGGCAAATGCCTAATTTCTAAGGAAAAAGTCTGATACTTACACATTCACCCAATTTTTGAATAATCTATCCTAGAAAAAAGAGGAGGCGAAGGATTCCCTATGGATTTTTTAACACTGCCAAAAAGAACATCAGGAAACAGGACTAACGGTTTAACTTCTATAATTGACTTAGGTACACCAACGGGTGAATTAATGAATCATTTAGCTGATTATAGTCATTTAATTGATTTGGCAAAAATCGGCATCGGTTCAGCATATGTAACACCAAACATTGAGCAGAAAGTGGCATTGTATAAGGAATATGATATTAAAGTATATTGCGGCGGAACTTTATTCGAAAAATGTTATTACCAAAATAAATTACCGGAGTATAAAACCTATTTACACGACTTAGGGATCGAATGGGTTGAAATTTCGAACGGGACGATTGATATTCCATTGCTGGAACGACTACAATTAATTTCTATTTTTAAGGAGGAATTCCAAGTCATTGCCGAGGTGGGGTCGAAAGATTGTGACAAGGAAATGCCGATTTCAAAATGGAAAGAGGAAATCCAGCAATTATTAGAGGCTGGCTGTGAATATGTCATTACCGAGGGAAGAGATTCAGGCACTTCTGGCATATATGAAAAGGCAGGTAAGGTAAAAACTGATTTAATTACCGAATTACTTAAGGAAATTGATCCAAACAGAATTATTTTTGAAGCGCCTTCCCCAAAGCATCAAATGTACTTTATTAAGGAAATTGGACCGAATGTAAATTTAGGGAATGTGAAATTAAATGATGTATTAGTCTTAGAGACCCAGCGCTGCGGGCTCCGAAGTGAAACATTTTACATGGAGGGCATTGCATGCAAATTACCTTAATCAGACATCTTCCTACGGAATGGAATAAGCAGCAAAAGCTGCAAGGAAGAAGGGATATACCCATTTCAGAAGTTTCTGCTGAAATAGAGCAGGGGATTAACGAAAATCAACGAATCCTTCATAGCCTCTCCCCCTTTGATTTAGTTTTGGCCAGTACGTTAATACGTACACAACAAACTGCCCAACACTATCGCTTTTATCCGGAAACGGAACGGCTGTTAGATGAATTGGATTTTGGGCCGTTTGAAGGACGACCGAAAGAAGAACTTCTCGAAATACTTGGGGATCAATGGTTGGAAAACCCAAAGGAATTAGTTTTAGGGGAAAGTATCCGCCATTTAGAGGAACGAATCATTTCTTTTTTAAAGAAGTATCAGGATTATTCAAATATTTTGGTGTTTGGTCATGGTTCATGGATAAGGGCGCTGATATCCTATTCCCATCATGGTCATGTCAATCAAATGAATAAAATTGCCGTCGCAAATAATACGATATATAGCTTAACGCTGTAAGATGCATGGGAGGGTTAAAACTTGGCTGCTCAATTAACCTATGATAATTGGGATGAAAAAAGAATAGCAGATATTTTAAAACAGCATCAGGATTACTTTGAGATTTTAAAGTGGGCATTTCAGGAGTATAAAAGGGAGATTGTTTATTCATGCAGCTTCGGGGCTGAAGGGATTGTGTTAATCGATTTAATTTATAAGGTGAAAAAAGACGCAAAAATTATTTTTCTTGATACCGGACTTCATTTTCCTGAAACCTACGAATTGATTGATCAAGTAAAGCAACGCTATCCTTCACTCGATATTACCAAAATCAAGCCAAAATTATCTGTTGAAGAACAAGAAAATGCCTATGGGAAAGAATTATGGAAACGAGATCCAAATCTTTGCTGCCAAATCAGAAAGGTGGAGCCGCTAAAGGACGTACTACGAGAGGCGAAAGCATGGATTTCCGGACTTAGAAGAGAGCAATCTCCTTTAAGAAGCCAAACCCAATATATAAATAGAGATGAAAAATTTTATAATATCAAAATTTGTCCTCTCATTCATTGGACGTGGGAGGATGTTATGACCTATATTCATGTAAATAAACTGGACTATAATCCCTTGCATGATAAAGGGTATCCAAGCATTGGCTGTGCCCCGTGTACACTGCCGGTCTCAAATGGTAAAGACTCTCGTGCAGGCAGATGGTCGGGGCATACGAAAACAGAGTGCGGGCTTCATCAAGGATAGATATTTACGTTAATTAGGAGGAAGAAGTAGTGAGCAAAAGTGTTCCACATGGTGGGGAATTAATCAATCGTATTGATTTTGAGTACCCGATTGATTTTTCCAATCCTTTTATTGAATTAGACAATCTTGAACTAAGTGATTTAGAGCTAATCGCAAACGGCGCCTACAGTCCACTTGAAGGATTTATGGGAAAGGAAGATTATGAATCAGTTGTCCACACGATGCGGTTAGCAAATGGACTTCCCTGGTCACTTCCGATTACACTGGCAGTTGCAAAACAAAAGGCTTCTGAAATTGAAAGTGGTGAAACCGTTAATCTTGTTCATAATGGCAAAATTTATGGTGTAATGGAGGTGGTCGAAACATTTTCACCGAATAAACAAGTAGAAGCAGAAATGGTTTATAAAACGAAGGATATTGCCCATCCGGGAGTTAAAAAACTATTCGAACGAGCGGAAACTTATATTGCCGGACCGATTACACTGATTAATAGACCGGAGAAAAATCATTTTACTCATTTTTATTTAGATCCTATTGAAACAAGGCAAAGGTTTGCCGATTTTGGCTGGGATACGATTGTAGGATTCCAAACACGCAACCCTGTCCACCGGGCACATGAGTATATTCAAAAATCAGCTTTGGAAATGGTCGATGGTCTTTTTCTAAATCCGCTGGTTGGTGAGACTAAGTCCGATGATATTCCAGGGGATCTTCGAATGAAAAGCTATCAAATATTACTGGAAAATTATTATCCGAAAGACCGGGTATTTTTGTCAGTGTTCCCAGCGGCAATGCGTTATGCCGGGCCAAGGGAGGCAATCTTTCATGCCATTGTTCGGAAAAACTTTGGCTGCACTCACTTTATTGTCGGCAGAGACCATGCTGGAGTAGGAAACTATTATGGAACCTATGATTCACAAAAAATCTTTCATCATTTTTCGGAAGAGGAGTTAGGGATTAAACCGTTATTTTTCGAACATAGTTTTTACTGCAAAAAGTGCGAAAACATGGCGTCAGAAAAAACATGCCCGCATGACCGGAAATACCATGTTATTTTATCAGGAACAAAGGTCAGGAGAATGTTAAAAAATGGTGAACAGCCGCCAAAAGAATTCAGCAGGCCGGAGGTAGTTGAAATACTGATTGAAGGAATGAAAGAAGTTTTTACTAAAAACTAGAAGGGTGTAGCGAATGGGGAAAAATATTACGTGGCATCAATCAACCGTGACAAAAATGGACCGCCATACATTGAATGGTCATAAAAGCTGTGTTCTTTGGTTTACGGGACTATCCGGATCAGGAAAATCCACATTGGCCAATGCTGTTGATCATGCATTGTTTATGCGTGGCATTAGGAGTTACGTTTTGGATGGCGATAATATCCGGCATGGTTTGAATCGTGATTTAAGTTTTCGAAAAGAGGACCGGAAAGAGAATATCCGCAGAATCGGGGAGGTCGCCAAGTTGTTTGTTGACAGCGGACAGATTATCTCCTCCGCCTTTATCTCACCGTATCTGGCGGATCGTGAATTAGTCCGGAATATGTTTGCTGAAGGTGAGTTTATCGAAATCTATTTACATTGTCCTATCGAAGTTTGTGAGAGCCGGGACCCAAAAGGTTTATACAAAAAAGCACGAAAAGGAGAAATAGCGGAATTTACAGGAATCACCTCACCTTATGAAAAACCCGATCAGCCGGAAATCTTTATTGAAACCAACAAAATGACGATTGAACAATCTGTTTCGGATATTTTAGCTTATTTAAAGGAAAGAAAGATCCTGTAAATCGGGATCTTCCTTCTTATCTTCTTCTCCAATTAGCGGATAAGAAGGTTAATTGCTGAAATTTAAGCTCATAAATAAAATCAATGATATTGGTGGAGAAAAATTGGCAAACAATGGCATACACGACGATTTTATAATCGATCACCAATGCAGTAAATAAAAAAATGAACAGATTAATCCCCATCATCACTTTTCCAGGGCTCCACCTTTTATAAGAAGCAATCATCAACGCTGGGATCACCATCCCGCCGCTTGATGCCCCTGCGCGAATTAATAAGCCTCCTCCGATACCAAAGAAGAGAGCTCCCGCTGCCATATCCAGCAATATATGGACATGCAGGTGGGGTACTTGAGCAGTTAAAATGGACACAACCGTAGACGTTGTAGCAACAGAAAGGATGGTACGAAAAGTCCACGTATATCCAAAATATTTTAACGCAAAGACGAGAAAAACAATATTAGCCAGCCACAAGGAAAAACCCAGTGATAAATGAAACCAATGGTTCATTAAGATTGCCAGACCCGCCGCACCACCGGAAGGGATGGAATGTGGGAATAAAAACAAGGACATTGACATTCCTTGTAAGGCAGCGCCAAATAGTAAGCAAAAATAGGTAAGCAAAAGTTTCTTCATTGTTAAGGAAAGTAGACCCCAATAGATTGATTTAGTATTGTCACATTCAATTTCCATTCCTCCCTAGGACTTGCCTTCTTGTCCATCATATGATGAATGTGTAAGGAGTATGTCGAAAAAATTGCTTTGAGAATGAAATAATATGGAAAATAAAACTAATAATTTTATTGAAAATTAAATCAATAACCATTAAAATTATATTAGGATAAAGGAAATAGGGGAAATGGATACGAACATTAGTCAACCACTTTAGGGATAACGCTGGAAGGAACTTATAGGAAATGAATAGTTCTATATCAAATATAAAAAAAGAAAAACGGTTACTGCTGGAAAACTATATAAAAGAGAGCTTGAGCCAATACAACCCGCTTTTTGCGTCCGATTCAGATGCGATCTATATAATGGATTTAGATGGTTTTTTTATCCCATTAAACCCTGCATGTGAGAAGTTATTTGGCTATGCTGAAGACCAATTTTCCAAGATGACATACATGAAAGTAGTCTCATTGGAACATTTGGAGCGGGCATTATCCATCTTTTATCAATCACTAGAAGGAAAACTGCAAAACTTTGATTGCCAAATCATCCATAAAAGTGGGGAAATCCGCGACGTAAACATTACAAATTATCCGATATTGATTGAGGAGGAAATCGTTGGTGTCTACGGTATAGCGAAAGACATTACCGATATCAAACAAAAGAGAAAAATATTACTTGAAGAAATTCGCCAGCGCGAAGAAATTTATCGTGAAATTGTGGAACATTCCCCCGATGCTGTTATTATTGTTGGGAAAGAGGTCATCCTTTTTGCCAATGATACGGCAGTGAAATTATTCGGTGCTTGTAATAAAGAGGATGTTATTGGGAAAAACATGTTTGATTTTATCCATCCATCTTATGTAGACATGGTCAAAAAGCGGGTCCAAGAGGTGGAAGACGGTCTTCCCGTTGACTTTATTGAACAAAAGATTATCCGCAATGACGGAATAGTCATTGAAGTCGAGGTCAAATCAATCCCTACAATTTATCAAAATGAATCGGCAAGGCATGTTATTGTCAGGGATATTACTGAAAAGAAAAAAACACAAAAACTACTGCTCCAATCTGAAAAGTTATCGGCTGCGGGGCAGCTTGCAGCAGGAATAGCCCATGAAATCAGAAATCCATTAACGGCAATCAAAGGATTTCTTCAATTAATGGAAACGGATAACGATAGGAATACTTCTTATCTTGAAATAATTAATGCTGAAATGAATCGAATCGAACTTATTTTAAGTGAGTTATTAGTCCTAGCAAAACCGCAGGAGTTAAAATTTACGAAATCGAGCTTGAAAATTATTTTAGAGCAAGTTAAAGCACTTATTGATACACAGGCAAATATGAATAACACAAAGGTAAACATTCATTATTTGGCTGATGTTACACATGTTCGCTGTGATGAAAATCAATTAAAGCAAGTATTTATTAATTTTCTCAAAAACTCTCTTGAGGCAATGCCTCATGGCGGAGAAATTAATATTAGAGTAGAAAGAGCAGGGGTGGATAACCTGCAAATTTGTTTGATTGATCAAGGCTGTGGAATACAACAGGAAGACTTGGAGCGGATTGGCCAGCCTTTTTTTTCGACAAAAGAAGGGGGTACAGGGTTGGGTCTTATGATTAGCAAGCAAATTATTGAAAATCATCATGGCAGCTTCCAAATTTCAAGTGACCATACGGGAACCATCATTAAAGTGACCTTACCAATATAAGGATAATATCGGCGAACAGCGTTGCGGTTCGCCTTTTTACATTTTATAAACTAAAAAATACCAAAGCTATCTTTCTGGCAAATTATGATAAAATGATGTTACAGACAATCCAATGTAAGGAGGGGTACACAAATGGACAAAATAACCCATATTTCCAACGAATTAAGAGACTGGATTCTGAATACCCTCAAAACTGGTGTTAGTCCGGAATCAATTGCTAATGCAATGATAAAAAAAGGTTTTGACCCCATATTTGCCTATCGAACGATCTTGAAACTAGTCAATAATAAGCCGATTGAGACGGTTAATCGCAATCGTCCGTATGTTTATGAGGACCCAGGGATTGGGAAAAAAGGAACGATAATTTCCACTTCAGACCGGGATATTAAAGTCCTGATACGAATTGAGAAACCCTTCATTCTTTATTTGGAAAATTTGCTAAGTGAAGCGGAATGTGATGAGCTAATTAAAATCTCAAGAGACCGGTTAATCCCGTCGCAGGTGGTGGATTCGGTCACCGGCGAAATTAAAACAGCAACCGGACGGACCAGTTCGGGAACCTATTATCAAATTAATGAAATCCCTTTAATCGGCAGGATTGAACAAAGAATCGCAGAATTAACAGATTTCTCAATTGAAAATGGTGAAGGGCTTCAGGTCCTGCATTATCGGGTGGCTGAAGAATACAAGCCGCATTTCGATTATTTTCCTGAAAATAAAATTCAGGAAAGTACAGGGGGGCAGCGCATTGGGACTGTGTTAATGTATTTAAATGATGTCCCTGCCGGCGGGGAAACAATTTTTCCAAAAGCTGGGGTATCAGTTATCCCTAAAAAAGGGGCGGCTGTCTATTTCCACTATGGCAACAGTGAAGGTCAAGTTGACCGGATGTCGCTTCATAGCAGTATCCCTGTTGTTGAGGGGGAAAAATGGGTAGCGACAAAATGGCTGCGTCAAAGTAAAATCCTAGAACGATTTTAATATCAAATATTGACATAGAATCGATTTTATGATATTTAAAAAGTGGTTTAGCACTCTAATTTGGAGAGTGCTAATTGTTTGCTTATCCTTTCTATTCGTGATTATAATGTCTATGTCAAAAATTGAAGGAGTGATAATGATGATGGAAACCAAGCAGTTTAAAGCAGAATCTAAACGGATCTTAGACATGATGATTCATTCTATTTATACCCATCATGAAATCTTTTTAAGGGAGTTAATATCAAATGCCAGTGATGCTATTGATAAAATCTATTATAAGGCATTAACGGATGAAACCTTAACGTTTGACAAAGACAGCTATTACATAAAGGTGGCTGCTAATAAAGAGGACAGAACCTTAAAGATTAGCGATACCGGGATTGGAATGACCAAGGAGGAGCTTGAAAATAACCTCGGAACGATTGCAAAGAGCGGCTCTTTGGCATTTAAGACGGATAATGAGCTACAAGATGGTTTCGATATTATCGGCCAATTTGGTGTCGGCTTTTACTCTGCCTTTATGGTAGCTGATGTTGTGACGGTAATCAGTAAGGCTTTGGGCAGTAATGAAGCCTATAAGTGGGAATCAAAGGGTGCTGATGGATACACAATTACTCCATGGGAAAAGGATTCTGTCGGAACAGAAGTCATTTTAACCATCAAAGAGAATACAGAAGACGAGAATTATGACGAATATTTGGAGGAGTACCGTTTAAAGGAAATTATCAAGAAGTATTCTGATTTTATTCGCTACCCGATTAAAATGGATGTGACATCCAGAAGGTTGAAGGAAGGCAGTGAAGATGAGTACGAGGATGTTCAAGAGGAACAAACAATTAATAGTATGGTGCCGATCTGGCGAAAGAATAAAAAAGAGCTGACACAGGAAGATTATGATAATTTTTATACAGAAAAGCGTTACGGTTTTGACAAGCCGCTCAAATCCATCCATATCAGCGTTGATGGAGCGGTAAGATATAATGCAATTCTTTATATTCCTGAGAAAATCCCTTTTGATTATTATACACCAGAGTACGAGAAGGGATTAGAGCTTTATTCGAGCGGTGTTCTAATCATGAATAAATGTGCGGACCTGCTTCCTGACTATTTTAGCTTTGTGAAGGGCATGGTCGATTCCGAGGATCTGTCGTTAAATATCTCCAGAGAAATGCTGCAGCATGACCGCCAATTAAAGCTGATTGCGAAAAACATCAACAAAAAAATCAAAAGTGAACTGCAAAGTTTATTAAAAAATGAACGGGAAAAGTATGAGAAATTCTACAATTCTTTTGGCAGACAATTAAAATTTGGGGTTTACAGTGACTTTGGGGCACATAAAGAGGAGTTACAAGACCTTTTGATGTTCTATTCCTCTAAAGAGAAGAAACTAATCACATTAGAAGAATATGTAGCAAGAATGCCTGAGGATCAAAAGTATATCTATTATGCGGTTGGTGAAACAAACGAAAGAATCGAAAAGCTGCCGCAAACAGAGCTAGTAGCAGATAAAGGCTTCGAAATCCTTTACTTCACCGATGATATCGATGAATTCGCGATTAAAATGATTATGACCTACAAAGATAAAGAATTTAAATCCGTGTCAAGCGGAGATTTAGGGATTGAGGCGGATGAAAACGGGAAAGAGACTGCAGCTGAAGAGGCAGAGAATAAAGACTTGTTTAATGCAATGAAGGATATCCTTGCTGGAAAGGTTAAAGATGTACGGGTCTCCAAACGGTTAAAAACTCATCCTGTATGCTTAACGACAGACGGAGACGTTTCAATTGAAATGGAAAAAGTCCTCAATGCAATGCCGAATAATCAAAACATAAAGGCTGACAAAGTATTAGAAATTAACATAAACCATGAAGTATTCGAATCATTAAAAGCTGCCTTTACAACCGACAAAGAAAAACTAGCACTATACACTAACCTGCTATACAACCAAGCACTGCTAATCGAAGGTCTCCCAATCGAAGACCCAGTCGAATTTACAAACAATATTTGTAAAGTAATGATATAAGTGGTAATGGGTGTCAGGCACCATGTGAAAAATTCACATGGTGCCTGACACCGTTGTGATTTAAATCATATATATTTCCCGTAGTCAGGTATGGCGATTTTGTCGAATTCGTCTACCAGTTTTTTTAATCCTGTAGTTAGTCGTTCTCCCGTCATCGGCACTCCGTGTCCGGTAATAGCTGCGACAGGGTTTAATTGGTACAGTTTTTTTACTGATTCCCATGCTGCTTGCCAGTCGGTTGTGAGGTATCTCGGCGGCCCGTTAATTTCCTCCTCTTGTGTTAAGACTTTATATAAGGAATCTTGTCGGACCGTCACAAAGGCGTCCCCGGCAATTAATGTCCCGTCTTCCTCTCTGAAGAAGGAAACATGCCCAGGGGAGTGTCCCGGGGTATGGATCCAGCGGAATCCAGGTAAATGCGGGATAATTCCATCTGATGGAAGTGCTTTAACCCACGTTCCCAAATTAATCGGTTCATTGGGGAAAAGCGGTGACATTTTGGCCACCATCCCACCCTCGACTGTTGAGTCAGGTTCCGGATAACTTGTCTTACCAGTCAGAAAAGGTAATTCAAGTTCATGCGCATAAACAGGTATCTCCCAATGCTTTACTAAATCAATAATTGCCCCAACATGGTCGAAATGTCCATGCGTCAGAAGAATCGCCTTAGGGCGGCTGCCGGTCCCAAAGCGCTCTTCCGTAACAGAAATAATATCATCGGCAGAACCGGGCATGCCGGCATCTATTAAAACAAACTCATTCGAATCAGGGGTACCTACTAAACAAATATTAACTATTTGGATGGTATGACAATACACATCCGGTACTACAATTACGCTAACACCACTGCCGACAGAGGTGGCGGGAATAAATTTGTAATCACTTCCATAAGACATCTCTTGCTCCATCAGACAAACTCCTTGTCAATTTTAATATAGGTTATAGTATGTACCACACTATGTTTAATTATTAAAAAATGGATACTTAAAGAAAGACCAATGAGGAAAACTGAAAATGTAATAAGAAAGGTATCTTTATTGGATAGTTTTTAAAAATAAGGTAAACTAATAGTAGGTAAAATATAGAAAGGGGTTAGAGCAATGCCAAAAAGCTTAAACGATACAACCACATTACATAACGGTGTGAAAATGCCCTGGTTTGGACTCGGTGTTTTCAAAGTAAAAGAGGGTACCGAAGTTATTAATTCTGTAAAGGCGGCAATCAAAAATGGCTATAAAAGCATCGATACCGCAGCTGTCTATCAAAATGAAGAGGGCGTAGGAAAAGCTATTAAGGAATCAGGCGTTCCAAGAGAAGAATTGTTCATTACCTCTAAGGTATGGAATTCTGATCAAGGTTATGACTCAACGCTTCAGGCATTTGAAACAAGCTTAAAGAAGCTAGGTTTAGACTACTTGGATTTATACCTTATCCATTGGCCAGGAAAAAACAAGTTTAAGGAAACATGGAAGGCGCTTGAGAAGTTATACAAGGAGGGAAGAGTCCGTGCGATTGGGGTAAGTAACTTTAAAATCCATCATTTGGAGGAATTGCTAAAGGATTGTGAAATTAAACCAATGGTTAACCAAGTGGAATACCACCCACACCTAACACAGAAAGATTTGCTTGCTTTTTGTCAAAAAGAGGGGATTCAACTTGAGGCATGGTCACCGCTGAAGCAAGGACAGTTATTAAACGATCCGGTCATTAATGAAATTGCCGCGAAATATGGCAAATCAGCTGCTCAGGTTATCCTAAGATGGGATTTACAAACAGAGGTCGTGACGATTCCGAAATCCACCAAAGAGCAGCGAATCATCGAAAATGCAAATATTTTTGATTTTGAGTTAACAACGGAAGATATGCAAAAAATAGATGCATTAAACAAAGATGAACGTGTGGGCTCCGATCCAGATACCATGATGGTTGGGTTCAATGAATAGTAGTATGTTTTCAAATCCAGCGAACAGTACAGACTGTTCGCTGTTTTAATGGAAATTAACATGAACTTTAGTTCATGTTCTATTAAAAAAATGATATAATAAAAGAGGATTTTAAATTTTTTTGTGAGGATGCGAACATAAACAAGTATTAAAGGTGGGGTTATATGATAGAACAGACAAAGCAGCTAAATTCAATGATCCAACATCGCAAACTACCGCTGTCAAAGGTTATTCTGCGCATAGTTATTATCACATTCGGTGCGATTCTAATGGCAACTGGCTTAGAAATATTTTTAGTTCCCAATAAAGTCATTGATGGCGGAATCACAGGTATTTCAATCATGCTTTCATATGTTTCAGGTTGGAAATTAGGAATATTTCTTTTTCTATTAAACTTGCCATTCGTTTTTTTAGGATATAAACAGATGGGTAAAACCTTTGCCTTATCAACAGTATACGGAATTATCGTTTTATCCGTATTCACTTCTTTTTTTCATCCAATCCCCCCCTTTACTGATGATATTCTTCTTGCGACTGTTTTCGGAGGAATGATTTTAGGAATTGGAGTTGGGCTTGTCATTCGCAATGGCGGTGCCCTAGATGGAACAGAGATACTCGCAATTGTCATAAACAATAAGGTTCCGTTTTCAGTCGGGCAAATCATTATGTTGATGAACATCTTCATTTTAGGAGCTGCAGGCTTCGTCTTTAGCTGGGATCGTGCTATGTATTCACTATTGGCCTATGTTATTGCTTCAAAAGCCATTGATGGAGTGGTAGACGGCTTAGAAGGATCTAAATCTGTATGGATTATTAGTGAAAGGGCTGAGGAAATTGGTGACGCTGTTAATGCCCGTTTAGGACGGGGAGTAACCTATTTAAAAGGTGAAGGGGCGTTTACTGGCGATAATAAGAAGGTTATTTTCAGTGTCATTACAAGACTAGAGGAATCTAAATTGACAACCATTGTCGAAGAAATTGATCCATCAGCGTTTCTAGCCATTGCTGATATCTCTGAAGTCCGTGGCGGTCGCTTTAAGAAGAAAGGGATTCATTGACGTAAAGATCATAAAGAATTGTAAAAAATAGTGAAGAGATCTGCCATTCCAGACAAATCCCTTTACTAGTAAAATTAAAATTAATGGCCTGATTTAACATCATCTACATGGCTAATATGTCTGCTATTGAACCAAATAAATAGCACAGAAAGAAGTACGAATCCTGCCCCCACGATAAATGGAACAGAAGGATTAAAAATTTCGGCCATCTTTCCGGCAAAATATGGTGCAATCGCCCCGCCGATGAAACGGAGGAAGCTGTATGCGGCGGAGGCAGTAGACCGCTCAACAGGTGCTGAATTCATAACTGCTGTGGTAATCAGGGTATTATTATTCCCTAATAAAGCCCCGGCAACGATGACGCAGGTTATGACAACCCACTGTGTAGAAGTCCATATGCCCATTGCCAATAGGACTAAGGCAAATAGAATCAGCATTGTACACATGGATTTAAGGGTGCCAAACCATTCTTGGAGCTTTGGTGCCATGAACACAGAGGTCGTAGCTAACAAAATACCCCATCCAAGGAAGACAAACCCAAGTCCATGTTCATCTAGACCCATGACGAATGGTGCATAGGCAAGCAAAGTAAAAAACCCAAAGTTATAAAGGGCTGCAGCAATACCGAAAACTAATAATGAGCGATATTTTAATACGCGAAATGGATCCAGTAAAGAAGTCTTAGCTTGTTCCACATTTTGGTTTTCAGTCTTAGGCATTAAGAAAAAAAGACCAAAAAAGGCAACCACCATGAGTGCAGCAACTCCAAGAAAAGGACCCCTCCAAGACATAGCTCCTAACCAGCCACCTAGGAGGGGACCTACAGAAATTCCCAGTCCAATTGCTGCCTCATATAAAATAATCGCTTTTGCCGTTCCACTCTTGGAAAGTGAGACGATAGCGGCAAGGGCAGTTGCAACAAACAGGGCGTTCCCGAGTCCCCAGCCCCCTCGCAGGCCGATGAGTGTCCAAATGCCGCTAGAAAGCCCCCCTAGAGCTGAAAATACAGCAATGATGACAATCCCTGATACTAATGTCCATTTAATACCAAGTCTTGAAGAAATCATGCCGGTGATCAACATGGCTACCGCCATGACCGCGTTATAACTGGTAAAAAGGAGGGATACTTGGCTTTGGGAGGCATGTAATTGTGATGCAATGGCCGGTAATATCGGATCAACAAGACCAAGCCCCATAAAGGCAATAATACAAGCAAAAAAAACGGCCCAAACCGCTCTTGGCTGCTTTAACATACTTGGATTTTCCAACATTAATTCAGTTGGTGTTTGTGTAGATGCCACAGATTGTGGTTTTGTTGCCATACTCCATTTCCCCTTTTGTTAGTAATTTCTCTCCTGCCCCTTATTTTGAAATCTTTTATAGCAAGTTTTTGAATGTATTCCGGATTACATCCCCGCGGCTGATGATTCCCACTAACACACCATTGCGCTCAACGGGAACCTTTTTAATTTGCTTTTTTCCTAAAATAGCCGCAATATTTTCGATGGTTTCATCCCAAGAAACTTTTAAAACCTTTCTTTTGGCAATTTCGAGAACATTTAATTGAAGGAGCCGCTGTTCTCTTTCTTCAAATCCTTCCTGATCTCCCTTAATAACAAATGCATAGTAGAAATTGTCAACTACCCGATCCTCATGTCTGCCAATATAACGCATAATATCGCCGTCACTAATAAAACCAACAATCTCATTGCTGTCGTTAACAACCGGAAGTCCACTTATACGATACTCAATAAATTTTTCGATAACAGATCGTACTGTGTCACTATCCTTGACCTTATAGACGTGGCTAATCATAATTTCATGTGCTTGCATGGTATTCTCCTTTAATATGGGATAGATATAAAAAATAGTTGTATAATGAAACTATATATTTGTTATTATACAACTGATTTTCATTACGTCAATAGTGTTTACTTTTATTAAGTGATTATGTGAAAATGCAAATGCAAAGTGTTACTATAGATCTTAGGAAATAAGAATGAAGTGAGGGTTGTAGGAAATGGAAAATTCCTTGGAAATGATTGAACTTGAAGTGGCTATCCTTATTCGTCGGATTACCTCTACTTCGACACATAAAAAAATTGGAAAACTTGATCGATCTGCCTATCTCATCCTCCATCAAATAGCCACTAAAGGTGCTGCCGGTGTAAAGACGCTTGCTGGCGAATTTCGCTTGGACATTTCCACTGTCAGCAGACAAGCAGCTGTTTTAGAGCAAAAGGGTTATTTGTATAGGATTCCTGATCCGACCGATAGAAGGGCATACACGTTTCAGATTACCGAATTAGGATTAAAGGAACTAACGGAGGGTAAACATGCACGGATGAGTAGAGTAGAAGAAGTGACCAAGAATTGGTCGGAGGAAGAACGTGAAACCTTTGGAAAGCTTTTGAGAAAGTTCAATCAAGCGGCCATTACTTTATAAAAAAATATATGTCCATCAATTAAAAAGGGGCTGTCCAAAAAGGGCAAATCCTATAAAATTGAAAAATCAATAATGCTGTTATATCAACATTTTTGAACAGAAAAAGGGGCGTCCAAAAGTCGAAAATCAACTTTTTGGACAGCCGCTTTTATTTTATTTCTTCTCTTTTTCCTTTGGTTGGTCGCGCAGTGAGCGGAAAATTTGTGTATACATGCTGTTTTCAACAATGTTTTCGAGAAAAAAAGGGCCGATAAGTTCTAAGTATTCTTCATCTTCAAACATTTTTTTGTTTTGTAATTCCATTTCTGCTAAACCTTCATATGTCGAAAGAAGGGCATATGTATGATCTTTTCCGGAAATAGGTGTTAGAATATCTACCTTATGATGATAATTCTCCATTCTAAATTTTTTTATCTCCCGTAAATTTTCAATTCCTTCTTTAAATTTTTCCTGCTTAATGACAAAGGTTTGATATACGGTTACTGACATCTGCATCACCTCCCCAAAATAACCCATTATTGTTTTAAGCTGAATCGAATCAATAATGGGTGTTTTAATTTTATTGAAAAAGAATTAACTCATCTCTTCCCAATCGCTATAGTTGCCGCTTCCTTGACAACCGGGGCATTCGAACGAATTAAAATAAGCAAATTCATTGTAAGGATAAACAGTATAGCCGCGGCCTTGGCAATCAGGACACTTGCCTTGGTCTTTCATATTAGAAAGATGATTTTGGTACCTTGTTTCTTTCCACTGATGAAATGAGTTGAGCAGTCCCATTCTTTCACCTCATTGTATGATTTTACTTTTAGTATGGCTGAAAAGTGGAATATTTATGCTCGGAAGCACGGGAAACAGGGGATGAAATATTATTATGTAATAATATTTTTATGCATGAACAGCTGTTATTGTGAGTGGATTTTCTGGTAATTTAGACAGGTCAACCTTTTATATGGATAATTTATCGTCACTATTTACAAATTAAGAGGGAGGTGATCATCATGGATAAATGGAATGGGCAGTCAGCTCCAAACAATAATTTGCCACCTAAAACACTACGGACAGGAAATCTAGTTGGAAAGCAAACAAGTCATGAATTTTCAGAGGAATTATCTGATGGCGGAGAACGCGATCAATTTATTGAAAGGCAAAAAAAAGACTTAAAAATGAAATAGGTTAAAGCAATAGTATGATTAATAAAAAGGACGTCTGTACATACAGACGTCCTTTGCGTATTGTGGCGAAAAACCACACTCCACATTGTGTGTTCCATAAAGGAATGTTTTTCGACTTACACAATTCAGCTCATCGCTTGTATATAATAACACTATTTATAAGGAATGTAAAGGAACAGAAGTATGCTTTTCTACAGTTTTGTTCTTATATTTAAGTTATTAAAGGGGGCATTATTAAAAATTGGAAAATATCGTTATTTTGTAATATTTATCCCACTTCCTTCAGAAGAAAATAGTTTACTATTAAAGTAGAATTAGATATATACTAAGGAAGGTGATTGAATCATGTATGACTTGGTGCTACTGCATCCCCCGACCGTTTATGATTTTCGAAAAGAAATGCTCTTTACCGGTCCAATCAGCGATGTTGTCCCATCCTCTCCTGTTTTCGAAATGTATCCGATTGGGCTTACAAGCATTGGTGATTATTTGGAACGATATGGATTAAAGGTGAAGATTATCAATATCGCTAATCGAATGCTGCTGAATCCTAATTTTGATGTGGAGAAAAAAATCAAAAAGATAAAGACAAAGGCTTTTGGGATTGATCTTCATTGGCTCCCGCATGCCCATGGGAGTGTCGAACTGGCTAAAATCATCAAGCAATATCATCCAGATACACCGGTCCTGTTTGGTGGACTTTCCAGTACGTATTTTCATAAGGAGCTAATTGAGTATCCGTGTATCGACTTTGTTGTCCGTGGGGATACAACGGAAAAGCCGATTCTTATGCTACTTAATAAACTGGAAAATAAGGCGAATACCCATTTTTCCGATATCCCCAATCTCACTTGGAAACACGGCAATCAATATTTTTATAACGAGATAAGCTATGTTCCTGACAGTCTTGATGAGTTCGACTTTCCTGGCTATCGTTATATCATCCGTTCAGTCTTTAAATACTTTAACCTGTTAGACCCGCTGCCATATAAGGGGTGGCTTCAGTACCCAAACACAGCAATCTTAACCTCCAAGGGCTGCACGTACAACTGCCTGATTTGCGGCGGCTCCAAGGATGCCTATCAGCTAAACTGTAATCGTAAAAAACTGGTAATGCGCTCACCAAAAAAAATGCTCGAGGATATCGCTTTTATCCAACGATTTACGCGTGCCCCGATTTTCTTATTGAATGATATCCGCCAGGGGGGCGAAAAATATGTGACGGAGTTCCTCGATGGCTTAGCAAAGATGGACTTAAAAAATGAAATCGTGTTCGAATTGTTCCATTATGCCAATGAAGATTTTTTCAAACGGCTGAACAGAGCCATTCCAAAGTATAGCATTGAACTAACCCTTGAATCGGCCGACGAAGAGATCCGTAAATTTAATGGAAAGCTGCCGTGCACGAATGTGAAAGTAATCGAAATGCTACAATATGCAATCAAACACAACTGTGCAAAAATTGACTTATTTTTCATGACGGGTATCCCTAATCAAGATTATGACAGTGCAATGCGCAACGTAGATTTTTGTGAAATTATTCACAAGGAATGTAACGAAGACCCGAGGATTTCCTATTTTGTTGCACCTCTTTCACCATTTTTGGATCCGGGCAGTCCTGCTTTTGAGCACCCGGAAACATATGGCTACAAAAAGTTCTGTCACAACCTTGAGGACTTCCGAGCAGCAATGAAACAGCCTTCCTGGAAAAATATGCTCAGCTATGAAACGAACAAGATGACAAGAGAGGACATCGTCAAGGCCACATATGATTCAGCATTAAGATTAAATGAATTTAAATTTAAACATCATATTATTACCGAGGAAGTTCATGATGAAGTTGCCTATAAAATTAAAAAATCAGTAGAGTTTCTTCAGCGTTTGGACGAGTTAGCACAACTTCCGGAAGCGGAACGGACAGTTGAAATGGCGAAAATTAAAGAAGAAGTTGAGAAAATCAATCGCCACAGTATTTGTGGCCAAAATGAACTTAAATGGGAAGTGAAAAAGTTGTTTGCAGACTTCCCGTCTTTAACGATGATTGGTCTAGAATTATTGGTTAAGGATATCATAAAGGGGATAAAATTCCGGTTAGGTAAAATTGATCGGAACATTGTCCTCACAAGTAACGAACAGCAAAAATAAATTCCGCCAAAATCAGACAAAATTCATGAATGTCTTAGAAAGGGTTTTATTAAACGGATATATTTTCTTAAAAACAAAGTAGAATAGTGTCAGTTTATGTCGCTCGCCCTTTCTTGACATTACTGCAAAGAAATGTTAAATTTTAATCAGCCGTTACACGTTATTAGATTTATATGTTAAGCTTGTTCAAAGTTATACCGATGTTTGGATAAGGTAATGAAAGTAAAGCTAGATACGTTGTAATTTGGTGAATTTTAAACATGGCTGTACTGGCCAATAGGAGGATTTTTTTTCATGAAAAACGGTAAGGTAAAATGGTTTAACTCAGAAAAAGGTTTCGGATTCATCGAAGGAGAAGACGGTAACGACGTATTCGTTCATTACTCAGCAATCCAAACTGAGGGTTTTAAAACTTTAGAAGAAGGTCAAGAAGTTTCTTTCGAAGTTGTTGAAGGAGCTCGTGGGCCACAAGCTGCTAACGTACAAAAAAGGTAATTTCTCACACTAACGATAACAGTCCGGTTTTATTACCGGACTGTTTTTTTAATGGGTAAAATTATTTTTGTCAATGCTACAAAACCGTGGTTTGTTATAATAGATATATTGAGAAAAATCGTATTTTATCAAAAAAAGGTGATATGATGAAATTTATCCATACAGCCGATTGGCATTTAGGAAAATTAGTTCATGGTGTCTATATGACTGCTGAACAACGGGAAGTGTTGCACCAATTTATCGAGGTCGTTCGTGAGGAGCAGCCGGATGCTGTCGTCATTGCTGGTGACCTTTATGATCGTTCCATCCCGCCGACAGATGCAGTTGAACTGCTTGACGAAATTTTATTTACCATCAACGTTGAATTAAAAACGCCGCTTGTGGCGATTGCCGGGAACCATGATAGTGCCGAGCGCCTTTCATTTGGCAGCTCATGGTACAGGCACAGCCAATTCTATTTATCTGGTAAACTATCAACCAATTTCATGCCTTTTACGATTAACGGTGTCAACTTTTATCTCCTACCATATACAGAACCGGGCATTGTCCGCCAGCTGCTGGAGGATGATTCAATTCACACCCATCAAGATGCCATGAAGGCATTAATTGGAAAGATAGAAGAAACTATCAATCCAAATGAACCGAACGTCCTTGTTGGACATGCGTTTGTATTAGGCGGTCAAACTTCTGATTCTGAGCGTATATTATCTGTCGGAGGTTCCGGTTGTGTTGCGGCTGAATTGTTTGCACCATTTTCCTATACGGCACTTGGTCACCTACATAGTCCGGATGCTATTCATCATTCAAGAGTGAAATATTCCGGTTCGTTATTAAAATATTCTTTTTCCGAGGCTAAGCAAAAGAAATCTATCGCGATCATTGAAATGGACGGGAAGGGACAATTTACTCACCGATACCGAACGCTTACTCCAACTCATGATATGCGTGAGCTCGAAGGCTATATGGACGAGTTACTGGATCCGCAATTTTACGAGAAAGAACGGACGAATGATTATTTAAAAATTACCCTGCTTGATGAAGGTACCTTAATGGACCCTATCAATAAATTACGGCAAGTCTACCCAAATGTACTGCATCTTGAACGAAAAATCGATGTTATCGATAGGAAGAAGAAACAAGTCCTTCGTGCAGCCCGGAGTGAGAAAAAATCAGAGATCGAACTATTTGAACAGTTTTATACTGAAATGACGACTGCTGAATTTTCACCCGATAAAAAAGCGGCGATGGCTGAAATTATTGAGAAGGTATTAAGAGGGGAGGGTGCCGTAAAATGAGACCGTTAAGACTGACAATGCAAGCGTTTGGTCCTTATGCGGAAACGGAGTGTATTGATTTCACCAAGCTTGGCAATCGGACTATGTTTGTCATTTCCGGAAAAACTGGTTCCGGAAAGACCACCATTTTTGATGCCATTAGTTATGCCATTTACGGAAAAGCCAGCGGTGAAGATCGCAATGGTCCTGAACTTCGGAGCCAATTTGCCAGCGATCACTTATTAACTGAGGTTTCACTAGATTTTTCATTACGCAATCAAGTTTATTCGATTACAAGATCACCACAGCAGATGAAGAAAAAAGACAAGGGCGATGGCTATACACAAATTGGGGCAAAAGCGCAAATTTACAGCTGGGGACCTGATGGCGAACGAAAACTGTTGGCAGCGAAAATCACCGATGTCGAGGAAAAGATTAAAGAAATCATGTTAATTGACGCTAACCAATTCCGGCAGATTCTGATGATTCCCCAAGGGGAATTCCGCAAGCTGTTGACATCCGACAGTAAAGAGAAGGAAGTCATTTTGCAGAGATTATTTCATACACAGATTTTTAAAATGGTAGAGGATAAGCTGAAAGAAGAAGTAACAGAGCTTAAGAATTCGGTTGAAGCTCAAGTTCAATCTCGCAATGAAGCCATTCGACGGATTCAAGCCGTGACAAACGACGAACTTCGGGAATACTTAGAGGCAGGCAGTGAGAATGATACGATGATCATGCCGCTGCTAAAGGAAGAAATCACCGGGCTTTCAGAACTGCTTAAGCAACTGGACAGTGAATTGAAAGAAAAGGTTAGGGAGCAGGACAAATTAAAGACTCAGCTTTTTGAAGCAAATACCATCCTTAAACAATTGCAAACGATGGCTGAATTAAAGGAGAAAAAGAGTCGACTTGTATCACAAGCGGACCAATTCGCTGACAAGGAAAAGCAAGTTCAGCGAGCGCAAAAAGCGGCACTTTTAGCACAACAAGAAGAACTATGCCACCGTTTAAAACGGGAGGTAGACCAAGCAGATGAAAATGTTCAGACCATTAAGGCTGCTATCGAAAAATTGGATAGTCTTACTAAGCAGCATGAAGAACAGCTGAAAAGAGAGCTTGAACGTGAGGGAGAGCGGCAGTTACTCCTCAATGAAATCAATCATTTAGTGAATATGAAGGACGATGTTTATTCGTTTGCATCATTAGCGAAGGAAACGGCCGCAGTAGAAGCTTCATTAACTACAGCTAAAAATAAATACACTTTGTCCGAAAAGAATCTGGCACAATTAGAAGAAAGACTTCGTTGTCTTTTACAGAAAAAGGCGGAAATTGAAAAAGGTCAATTAACCTATGTTGAAAATGAAAGGAAGATTGAGAGGTTTCAGGATGAACTGGATCGCTTAGAAAAATTTGTTCGATTGCAGGAACGTTATCAAACGGCAAAAAAAAATCTACGTCTAAGTACTGCACGTTTTAAAAATACGATGGCTAAATTAACCGATGCGAAAGCACTGGTTGAGGACCTGGAGCAGAAATGGCTTCATGGTCAGGCATCGCTTTTAGCAGCAGGGCTTCAAGCAGGGGAAGCATGCCCTGTTTGCGGTTCGGAGCATCATCCGTCCCCAGCAAGCCAACTGGCTGATCGGGTTCCAAATGAAGAGGACTTGAAAGCAGCTAAAGCACAAGCTGTCAAATGGGAACAAGAAAAGTCGAGGGATGAGAAAGAGCTTTATCAATGCCAGTCTGTCGAAAAGAATCAGCGGGAGGCTTTAGATGAAATCCTCTCGGAAATTAGGGCGCATCGGGCTGATTTTTCGGAAACAAATGCCCTGTTGGTAAAAACGGAAGTAAGTTCAGCCCAAAAAAATCTTGCTCTTATGCAAAAGAAATTAGCGGAACAGATAAGACAGCTTGAACAGGTTTCGAATGAGCTGGCAAAGAAGGAAACGGAGAAGATGGAGCTGCAAAAGCTGCTTCAGCAATTGGCGGAAGATGTAACGAAGTTAACAGTACAATTTACGGAGAAGAAAACAAATCTTACCAGAATGATGTCTATCATTCCGGAAAATCTTCGCTCTGTGACTGAGTATGAAAAAACATTGACTGGATTAAAGGAACGTCACATATTAATGGTGAAACAACTTGAGGATGCCGAAAAACGGGTTCAGGCCGTTAAAGAAAAACAGGCCGCTGAATCAGCAAGGTTAGTGGATGCGAATGAATTTGTCACTGCCAAGCAGCAGGAGCTCCTGTTAGAACGTCAGTCGTTCAAGAACAAACTCGCAGAACAAGGGTTTGAGAATTATTCGGTGTATCATCGTTCAAAGCTTCCTGAAACAGGTGTTCAAAAACTCGAAGCAGAAATTCGCAGCTACCGTGAAGAAGTACGTTCGGTTTCTGATCGTCTTTTCGAATTAAGCGAAATGTTAAAAGATGTGAAACCCCCTGATGTAGAGGGGCTTAAACAGGAGCTGGCAAAGTGTGAGAATGAGCTGGATAGTTTAACTGCTAGACGAACAGACCTTTTTGTTAAAAGACGTAATAATGAAGAGATTTATGATCGTATCGAGCAGTTGAATGTGTCAATGAGGGTGCTGGAGGAGCGCTATAAGCTGATTGGTCATTTATATGAGATTACGAAGGGGCAAAACAGCTTCCGAATTACGTTTGAACGTTATGTACTGGCTTCCTTTTTGGATGATATTTTACGAGAAGCAAATGTGCGCTTGCGAAAAATGACATCCGGTCGCTTCCAGCTTTTGCGAAAAACAGACCGGGCAAAGGGGAATGCCCAAAGCGGTTTGGAGCTGCTCGTGTTTGACCAATATACCGGGCAAGAACGCCATGTAAAAACCTTATCCGGCGGGGAAAGCTTTAAGGCCTCATTATCATTGGCACTTGGGCTGGCAGATGTCGTGCAAAATTACGCGGGTGGCGTTTCATTAGAAACCATGTTCATCGATGAAGGGTTTGGGACACTTGACCCTGAATCACTCGACCAGGCAATTGAGGCATTGATGGATATACAAAACAGCGGCCGTTTGGTAGGCATTATCTCTCACGTCCCGGAATTAAAAGAGCGGATTGACGCAAGACTTGAGGTTATTGCCGGGCAAACCGGCAGTCGGACGGAATTTATATTTACAAATTAGAGCAGCGGCGATCATTCCAACCAATTAGAGCCAAAAAGCGAATGATAATGATTCGCTTTTTTTATGGTATATTATGTACAATGAGAAAAATATAGTTTTGAAAGGATAGTAGTTAATGACAACAATTTGCATTGTACGGCATGGAGAAACGGATTGGAATGCAGCGGGTAGATTACAGGGGACTACAGATATTCCATTAAATGCAAAGGGGATTCAACAAGCTAAGGAAAGCGGTCAATTTTTAAAACACTCTGATTGGGATGTCATTATTACAAGCCCCTTAAAAAGAGCTAGACGTACTGCAGAAATAATAAACGAAAGCTTGAATATTCCTCTTGTCGAAATGGACGATTTTAAAGAGAAATATTTTGGCGATGCGGAAGGAATGACGCTTGAGGAAAGACGTGTCGCATTTCCTAACCATCAATACCCTAATCAAGAAGGGATATCGGCTTTCACCAACCGAATTATGGCAGGCCTGGAAAAGATAAATCAAAAATATAAGGATCAAAAGGTACTCCTTGTTGCCCATGGTGCAGTAATCAATTCGATTCTTGCCCAGTTATCAAACGGTGAATTAGGATACGGCAAGACAAAAATACAAAATGCCTGTATCAATGAAATTCAATATTGTGAAAACTGCTGGGAAATCAAGTCATTTAACCAAGTTTCTCACCTCTCACAAGGGGAGATTCAGCTTGAAAAATAAAAGTATGATTAAAAAAATATAAGAAGTGATACGATTATGATAGAGGTCAGTTTTGCCGATAAATCTCAAAAATCGCAGATATATCTCAAAAAACGCTGATATATTTCCTAATATAGGACTGTGCCTGGAGAATTTTATAAAAATCACATAAAAAAGCCGAAGTTTTACCTCTAACAGGCAAAACTTCGGCTTTTTCTATCCTGCGATTGTCTGAACAACCAGCCAAACGTTTAAGCTTAAGATAATAACCGCAAACAAACTGGAAAGAATGGTTGTGATGCGTTTATTGGTTAATACGCCCATTAATTCTTTCTTTTGCGTAAAGTAAATCAATGCAATGATAGGGAACGGCAGCACAATGCTTAGAATGACCTGACTGATAATCAGTGTTAATGTTGGATCTGCTCCCATGGCAACAATAATTACGCTCGGCAGCATCGTTACAAGGCGGCGGAGCCAGACAGGAATCGTAAACCCGACAAATCCCTGCATAATGACTTGCCCTGCCATTGTTCCGACAACAGAACTGGAAATCCCAGAGGCTAACAGTGAAATCAAGAATACGCTGGCTGCAGCAGAACCGAGCAGCGGAGTGAGCGTATGATAAGCCGTTGTGAGGTCGGCAATGTCACTTTGTCCAGATGTATGAAATACGGAAGCCGCCATATACATCATGGCCAGGTTAACAAACCCTGCTAAAGTCATGGCAATCAAAATTTCGATGGTACTGTATCTTTGAATCTTTATTTTTTCAATATCGTTGCGTGGTATGATTCGTCTTTGTGTTAAGCTGGAATGCAAATAAATCGCATGGGGCATAACGGTCGCACCGATCACCCCAACCGCAAGCATAATGCTTTCTTTGTTGCCAAGCCAGGGTACAACACTGTGATAGGCAATTTGGCTTATTTCCGGTTTCGAAAGGATTGTCTCCACTAAGTAACATAAGCTAATCAGTATCGCAAAAGCGGCAATAAATTTTTCTAATGGCCGGAATCCATATTTCTCAAGTGTTAAAATAAAATACGTGACAATCCCGGTAATAATGACCGCATAAAGCATCGGAATCCCGGCTAATAAATTTAAGGCGAGTGTTGCGCCTATAAATTCGGCTAGATCAGTTGCCATTGCCGCAAGTTCTGAAACAATCCACATGATAATCGTTAACCATTTCGGCATATATTCACGACAAACCTCAGGTAAGTTTTTCCCGGTTGCAATCCCTAATTTACCTGACATATTTTGCAGAAGCATTGCCATTAAGTTGGCTAACACAATAACCCAAAGCATTTTGTAGCCAAAGCGGGCACCGCTCTGGATGTTTGTAGCAAAATTCCCCGGGTCAACATAGGCAATCGATGCAATAAACGCGGGTCCAATAAATGGTAATAACGCACGGATGCCTTTAACTTTTCCATCAATGGCATCCCTAGCGGCTGAAACGGTCCGTTGCTCAGCAGCCTGAGCCTTTTCAATAGCAAGTAAATTTGGTTGGCTCATAAGATACCATCCTTTCTATCTTTTCGTGTAGGCAACGTTTGTTCATCAATCAATAAAAGTTGCCTTAATGCAAATCGATATTTATAGTATAATACATTTATACAAATTTGTGAACGGTTTTGTTCTGGAAAAAACGCAAACCCAGTTTGAAAAATGTTCTCTTGAACTATCAAGTCATTCAAGCTACAGTAAAGGAGAGAATCAATAAAGAAGGTGTCAATCTTGGAAAAGCGGTATTTTACAATTGGAATGGCGGGTCATATTGACCACGGAAAAACATCGCTGACAAAAGCATTAACAAATGTCGATACAGACCGCTTAAAAGAAGAAAAAGAACGTCAAATCTCCATTGAACTCGGATTTGCTCCATTATATGAAGATCGTGAAATTCAAATCTCGGTCATTGATGTTCCCGGACATGAACGGTTTATAAGGCAAATGATTGCCGGTGTTGCTGGCATTGACCTGGTGGTTCTCGTCGTCGCTGCCGATGAGGGGGTAATGCCGCAAACGAGCGAACATCTGGAGATTTTAAAATTTTTAGGGATCCAAAACGGAATTATCGCGATTACAAAAATTGACCGTGTGGACGAAGAATTCATCGAACTTGTAAAGGATGACATTTTGGGAGAGCTATCAGGAACTGTATTTGAAGAGGCTCCGGTTGTTCTTGTTGACAGCTTATCAAATAAAGGAATTGATGAAATAAAACAATTAATTATTGAGACGCTGAAGAAACAAGAAATGCGCGATGCAAAAGGTCCTTTTCGTCTGCCAATCGATCAGGTATTTACCGTGAAAGGTCAGGGGACAGTTGTTCGCGGTACAGTTTATGAAGGAGCCGTGGAAGAAGGACAAGCATTAACCATTATGCCGAAGGGAATCGAAGTTCGAGCTCGGCAAATTCAAGTCCACCATAAATCAGCAACCAAAGCCTATGCGGGACAGCGTGCTGCCATTAACCTTTCAGGGGTATCCAAAGAGGACCTTGAGCGCGGCGATGTTCTCGTTTCTTCGGAACATTTTATCGTAACAAAGAGTATGGATGTGGCGATTCGGGTCGTCGCTGAGCTTGAACATTTGATCAAACAAAGGATGCCGGTCAAGCTGCATATAGGCACAACGGAAGTCATGGGCAGAATCGTTTTTTTTGACCGCAATGAAGTCAAAGAGGAAACCGGAGAAATCTTATGTCAGCTTAGACTGGAAGAGGCTATTCTAACGAAACGCGGCGACCGGTTTATTTTACGAAGACCCAGCCCGCAAGAAACAATTGGTGGCGGCTGGGTGATTGATCCACGAGGGAATAAATATCGCTTCGGCCAGCATACGATAGAGGAGCTTGAAAAGAAAAAGATGGGCACACCAAAGGAGCGGATAACGGCTGCCTTAATGGAGGCAAAAAGCCTGCCCCTGACAGAGCTGATAAGGCGGACAGCGCTTGATGAAGCAACCTTGACAGAACACCTAACCGCTCAGGAGTTTGTTCGATATAATAATAAAGAGTACACGCTTCGCCTATTAATCGATTCCATCGAAGAGGATATATTTGATCGATTACGGGATTTTCATTTACAACATTCGTTGAAGGCTGGCGTTAATAAGGCGGAGCTTATCCAAACGATGGAAAAGAGGTTCCCAAAGGCACTGTTGGATTTTGTAATTGAAAATGGGATAAAAAATCAGGTATTTAAACGAAGGGAACAGTTTGTATCCTTGGTTGAGTTTACCCCTCATGTACCGAAAAGCTGGGCAAAACGGACGGAAAACATGTTGAAGGATTTAAAAAGAGACGGGTTAAAGGTTCGGTATTTAAACGATTATTTTTCCAAGGCAGGCATTCCTGACCATCTTGAGGCTGATTTGAAACGATTTCTTAAGGATCAGGGCCTGATTGTGATGTTGGATGAGCAGTTCGCCTATGAAGGCGAAGTCTTTCGTGAAGCGGTAAAAAAACTGCGGAGCCATACCGGTTCAGAATTTGAGGTTTCGGAAGCAAAAGAAGTGCTCGACCTATCCCGCAAATATATAATCCCTTTCTTAGAAAGATTGGATGCCAAAGGTCTAACGAAAAGAGTTGAAAACAAACGAGTGTGGAAATAGGAAAAGCGCAAGCGCCCTGGTCTGCGGCGTATGGCCTCCTCGAAAAAGCTACCGCTTTTCCTTCGTGCGATGCTGATGCTGTCGAAGCCTCCCTTGTGGAGTGCTCCAACTGAGATAAAGGAAACACGGTGAGCGCAGCGAACCGATGTTGACTTATCGTAGGGCGGAGCGCGAAGGACACTAGCCGCTAGGGCGCTGGAGCTAGACAATTCTCAAGGTCGAAAAATTTATGCTTTCTTACCTTTTAACAACCAACAAGCAAAAGCCTCCCACGGTAAGGAGGCTTTTGCTTGTATTATGATAAAAACTCTGCCGGATTTAGACCCAGCTCGTGACAAATGTCTACAACTGTCTGTTTTTCATTTTGATCAAACGTTCCATCCGCATACCCGATGGCAATGCAATAACGGGCGACTAGGCGGGCGATTTCCGGCTTTGTTCTGATTTTTCCGAGAGCACGAAAAGCCTCGGCACGGCCAACAACTCGATCATTTTCGAGTCTTGAAACAAAGAGGTTAAATCGTTGAATGACTTTGTTTGTATCAAAGACGCATAGCTCTTCGCTTTGATGGACAAATTCTATCATCTTTTGCCGTTCCGATGCGTCCAAATAGCCGTCAGCGAGTGCCACTAAGGCACAGGCGGCCACTACTGCATCAAGCACATCTTGGCTTTTGTAACGATTAAATAACTCAGTCGCTTTTCTTTTTTGGTTATGGGCCCATTCAGCATAGTCTGTTTGCGAGGGGGACCATGTGCTGCCGCAATTATTACAGGTAAATTTCAACTGATTTTGCCCGATAAAACCGCCCAATAACCCTACAGGTCCAAGAATTAATCCACCAATTGCAGCCTTTCCTAAACCGAATCCTTTTTTACCGGTACGGACATTTGAAGAATGACAGCGCGGGCAGACGATATCGTCTCCACCATATGTACGATTGGCAGCAGGCGGTACGGAATTTGCTTGAGCCGGATAACCAAAGGAAGGCTCGCGGTAGGATGGTTCCTGTTGATGCGGCGCAGGCTGTTGATACAGTTGCTGGTTATTTTGGCCCTGACGGTATGGGTCATAAGGCTGCTGAGACGCTTGATAAGGATTATATGAACTGGATTGCTGCTGGTGTGTATGACTTGTATTCTGGTTCAACAGTTGGCTTGGCTGATGAGTCGGTGGTGCTACTGGTGTGCTTGCCGGAGGATCATCAACCGTAATCCCGAAGTTCTGGCATAAGGCCGCTAAACCACCTTGAAATCCACTGCCAATCGCGTTGAATTTCCACTCCCCGTTATGGCGGTAAAGTTCCGCTGCGACAATCGCTGTTTCCACCGTAAAATCCATCCCTAAATTGTAGCGTAACAGTTCCTCATTTGTTTGTTCATTAAAAATCCGAACGTAAGAATCCGATACTTGTCCGAAATTTTGCCGCTTTGCTTGGGCATCGTGGATGGTAATCGTAAAGGCAATTCGGTGAATATGGACCGGGACCCTGCCTAAATCAATCCGTATTTGTTCTGCATCCTGTGCGCCTGATCCAATACGATTGTCCCCGCTATAAATGATGGAGCCGCTGCCGCCCGAAGGATTATTATAAAAAACAAAATCCTGATCACTTTGAACTTTGCTGTTTTGGCCTAAAAGAAAAGCGGAAGCATCTAAATCGAAGTTAGAACCAAGATTACTATTCCATCCGAGACCCACGACGACGTTCTGTAAACCAGGGTGTGCCTTTGTCAGATCGACTTTTTGTCCTTTACTAAGAGTAACGCCCATTATTATAACTCTCTCCTTTCATCTATTCCTATTATAATTGGTTGTTCGAACTAGGGGAAATTTAAATGGTTTTCCTTAAATAAGTACGGATTAACAAGGGAAAAGTTTCAATGATTATCTATTACAATTCTGAATTCCAAGAACAATGGAATTACGGAACATCCTTTTGTTCTCCCATCATAGACTAGTAGAAGAAAGGGGGTCATGAACATGCCATTTGTAAAACCCAATCGTTTGAAAAAAGGTGATACCGTTGGGGTTATTGCTCCGGCAAGCCCGCCCAATCTTGAAAATCTTAAACAAGGGATTCAGTTTTTAAACGAGCTCGGGCTAAACGTGAAAATAGGTAAGAGTGTAACGAAAATGAATGGTTATTTAGCGGGAACGGATCAAGAGCGGCTTGACGACTTGCATGAAATGTTTTTAGACCAAGAGGTGAAAGCTATTATATGCGCCTGCGGCGGGTACGGGAGCGGAAGAATTGCTGCCCATATTGAGGTTGAAATCGTCCGCGATAATCCGAAAATTTTCTGGGGTTACAGTGATATGACTTTTTTACATACCGCTTTAAGACAGGAAACCGGACTAGTTACCTTCCACGGTCCGATGTTAGCGTCGGATATTGGGAAGGAAGATATTCATCCATTGTCAAAAGAAGGGTTCTTGCAATTATTCCATCCAACTGTGTTATCCTACAGTGAAAAAATATCGCCGTTAGCTGTATTAATTGACGGGACGGCGACAGGACCACTAGTCGGAGGAAATTTATCCTTGCTAGTAAGTACACTTGGAACAAAGTTTGAAATGGAGACAAAGGATAAGCTATTGTTCATTGAAGATATCAATGAAGAGCCGCGAGCCGTTGATAGGATGTTGAATCAGCTTTATATGGCTGGAAAGCTTGGGAGCGCCAGTGGAATATTAATCGGTGATTTCCATGATTGTCTTCCAAAAAGAGAATTATCATTAACGCTGGATACAGTTATCGATCACTACGTCAATTTAGCATCAAAACCGGCGCTCAAGGGGCTGCAAATCGGTCATTGCAATCCGCATATAGCCATTCCATTCGGCGTTCAGGCAACGTTAAATACGGATGAAAAAAGACTTATTATCGATTCAGGCGTTATTTGAAAGGAGGGGGTTCACGCGGATAAATGGTCAAAAAATCCCCATTCCTATCGTAAATTAGCGGAATAACAAGTAAAAAAGGGCTGACACTAAACGAAGGTCAGTCCTTTTTTAGATTATTTTTTCTTTACCCAGTCTTTTCTTGTTCAATTGGGACATACTCTTTCTCCCAGAAGTCGGCATCTTTGATTCCTAACTTGACTGGGTCAAAGACGGGATCCTTCCCTTCTTTAAGCTGTGTCTCATAGTCTTTCAGCACTTTGAAAGCAGTCTTTGAAAGAACAAGGATAGCAATAATATTTAACCAAGCCATACTTCCAACACCGATGTCCCCTAAGGTCCATGCGAGCTTAGCTGTCTTCACACATCCATAAAGGACCATCCCTAGGATAGCAATTTTAAGAAGATATTCTGACCATATGCGCTTTTTCTTTTGGTTAATATAGGCAAGGTTTGTTTCCGCCATATAATAATAAGCCATAATAGTTGTAAAGGCGAAGAAGAACAATGCAATCGCAACAAATGGAGCACCGAATCCCGGCATGACAGATTCTACTGCACTTTGGGTGTAGATTGGACCAGGCTCAACATTCCCAAGTTTATTAACAATTTCGCTTTTACCTTCCGGAGTAACATTATACATTCCGGTCATTAAAATCATAAATGCTGTTGCAGAGCAGACGAATAATGTATCAACATACACTGAAAACGCTTGAACGATTCCTTGCTTTGCCGGATGAGATACTTCAGCAGCTGCTGCAGCATGAGGGGCTGTTCCCTGTCCTGCTTCGTTTGAGTAAATCCCACGTTTTACCCCCCAAGAAATGGCCGCTCCAACGATCCCTCCAAAGGCAGCATCTGCTCCAAATGCACTGGTGAAGATAAGCTTAATGACGCCTGGCAGTGCGGAAATATTCATAAACGTAATGATTAACGCAACTAAAATATAACCCAGCGCCATAAAAGGGACGACAAATTCTGCTACACGTGCAATCCGCTTAACGCCGCCAAAAATAATCACCGCTAGTAATACGACAAGTATGACTCCAGTGATGAATGGGTTAATACCGAAGGCTTCCTTCACACTAGAGGCGATACTATTTGCCTGGACCCCCGGTAATAGCATTCCGGTAGCGATGACAGTTACAATTGCAAATAACACAGCATACCATTTCATTTTTAAGCCTTTTTCAATGTAATAGGCCGGGCCGCCCCGGAATTGACCATCTTGTTTTACTTTATAAACCTGACCTAACGCCGCTTCAACAAATGCAGAGCCGGCGCCTAAGAAAGCAATAGCCCACATCCAGAAAACGGCACCTGGGCCACCAAAGGCAATGGCTGTTGCCACTCCGGCAATGTTTCCTGTTCCCACACGACCGGATAACGCAAGGGATAATGCTTGAAATGAAGAGATTCCGGCTTCAGACTTACCACCTTTGAACATTAAAGGAATAATATCTTTCATATGCCTGACCTGAAGAAATCTTGTAGCAATGGAATAAAACAAACCTGCCCCTAAACAAAGATAAATGAGAGCTGGGCTCCAAATAATATTATTGAGCCAATTTACAAATGTCTCCATAAGTTTCCCCCTTTGTCTTTATTATGACTATTATATAACAGAACGAAAATAATAGAAACAATTTTTCCTATTTTTAAAATATTCCCAGTATAATATCCTTTATCCCGATAAAGGAATAGTGCCATTTTCAGGTACCATCAAATGGACAAGCTATCGGATTTAGCGAGGAAAAAATTTTTTTGTTATAATATTTTATTTTTATAGTATATGAAAAAGCACACTGATCTTAAAACGATTAGCGTGCTTCTTGGTTAGTTATTCCTTATTTTTTTCGATAAATGGCCACCAGTTTGCCTCTCCAAATGTTCTGACCATGACGGGGACGAATAATGGCAGTACGACTAAGGCATATAAGGCAAGGCCAATTAGTAGAATTGTGGCAATTTCAAGCAACGAAAGAACACCCGACGGCATCATGGCTGCAAAGGTACCACCCAAGATAACCGCTGCCGATATAATCACTGTGCCCATCTTTTTCATTGATTCCAAAATGGCTTGCTCAACAGGTAAATGACGATACTCGTTGAAACGATCCATTAAGAATATACTATAATCAATACCAAGAGCAACTAAGATGACAAACGCAAAGAATGGAACTGCCCAGCTTATTCCAGTATAGCCTAACCAGTTGATAAAAATCATTTCTGAAATCGACATGGATGTATAGTAGGTCAGGATTAATGAGCCAATTAAATAAAGCGGCATAATCAATGAACGGAGCAGGATGATTAAGATGATAAAAATTCCTCCAAGCATCAATACAACCGTTCTAGAATAATCTCCTTTTGAAATCGTATCAAGATCATTTTGCATACTGGAAACTCCGCCAACGGCAACTTTTGCATTCTCCAGTTTTGTATCCTTAATGGCGCGTTTTACCGCATCTTTTATTTCCGGTATCCGCTCTATTGCCTTATTAGAATAAGGATTTTTATTAAAGACCACATCCATCGTCATCACTTTGCGGTCCTTTGACAAATAGGTATCAAGTGCTTCAGCAAAATCATCGCTCTCCAACACATCCTTTGGAATGTAAAAACCATTTTGCTTTTGCTTGGATACATCTGAAAGATAGTTTTGTGCAGAATTTAGACCTTTTGATACTTCATTCAAACCATCCGCGCTCTTTGTTAGGCCATCTGATAGCTGGTTAATTTGCCCACCCATCGTTTGGAAACCGGTAAGAACTTGTTGCTGGCCATTTTTTAGACCATCCAAACCATTGGATAATTGCGGCAGTTTAGAGACAATTTGTCCTTGGCCGTTTTCCATTTTCACAAGCCCAGCTTCGAGTTGTTTCATCCCGGTAATCAGCTGTCCCATCCCATTAATTAGCTGGCGCTGACCGTTGATTACTTCTGCGAATTTGCTATTGGCGACTGTAAGCACGTCTTGTGCTTCTTTAAGGCCGCTATTTACTTGCCTCAAGCCCTCAGCTAACTGCTGGGTGGCGGCTTCGGCACCTGGTGAATCCGGAATTCCCGGAACTCCTTTAACACCTTTTATGGTCATTTTAATGGCTTGATAGTTTGGATTGAGCGCGATTCCTTGATAATCTCTTTCAAGGCCGGCAAAATAGGGATCGGTAGCAGCAAGGCCGTTATGCAATTTGGTCAGATTGTCGGCAATCTCATCATAGTGCTTCTTAAGTGTTCCTAAACCTGTGTTAGCCTTTTCATAGCCGTTCAACAGCTGTTTATATCCGGCTAATAGTCTTTTGGATTGGGTTGTAATTTCCTCTAGGCCTTTGCGGGCATCACGAGCTCCGAGCGAGCCGTCTTTAAGCCCTTTCTCAATTTGGCTTAACCCGTTTTGGAGGGAGCCCATTCCTGTTTTCAGGTCGGAGGTGCCCTTGATCAATTTGTTAATACCGTTCGTGGCCTCCCGTATTTGCGGCTGATTAGCGGCCATTTGGCTGCCGGCTTCCTCAAGCCCATCACTAATTTTTTGGATGCCATGATTTCCTTTTTCAAGTCCGTTGCCTAGACTGCCAACCTGCTTGGAAAGATAAAAATCTTCAATGGGCTTACCGGTTGGACGAGTAATAGAGCGGACTGTTTTTACATCCTCTACTTTTTTCAGCTCCTGGCTGATTGTATCGGCAAGTGCAAGATAGTCAGTTGTATTCATCTGGTCATCATTTTTAATGACAATCTGCGTAGGCATGGATTCCCCTGGGCCGAAGGAATCAGCAATGAGATTAAAGCCTTTAATGGAAGGATAATGATCGCTGATTTCTTCCAGTGAGTTAAAGGATAGTTGATCTTTATAAGTGAATAAGAACGGCACGGCAACAATCGCGACAATGATAAAGGCTACTAATGGGCGCGCCAGTGAAAATCTGCCCATCACGCTCCATATTTTGCTGTCCCCGTGTTCCAGCTTGCCTTTCGATGGCCAAAATAGTTTTTTACCAAGAACGGCCATGAAAAAGGGAACTACAGTAACCAGGGCAAGTAACAGGATCGCGACACCTATCGCGACGGCTGCCGCTGATTTGTAGAGCTGGAATGTTGATAGTCCAATCGATGCAAATCCAATTAACACGGCAATCCCGCTAAAGAACACTGTTTTTCCAGCGGTGCGGTAGGTGGTCACAATCGCTTCCGTTACCTGATCATGTTTCGCTAATTCTTCCTTAAACCGGCTTAGGAGCAAAATACAATAGTCTGTACCGATACCGAATAGAACGGCAACCAAGAAAATCTGTGTAAATGTTGATAACGGGAAATCCAGCTTATCAACTAATATTGCGACTATCGATTGCGCTGTTAGATAGCTGAAGCCGACCGTGATTAATGGAATAATCGGGGCAATAGCAGATCTAAATACAAGCAGCAGCACGGCTAAAATAAAAACAACAGTAATGCCTTCCGTTTTTTTCAAACCTTCCTGTGAATTGGTGACAAGATCCTCGCCAATGACCCAGCTGCCTGTATAATAGTGATCCAGTTTAATATTATCAATCACATCATATAAAGCTTTGCTAATCTCCTTTGCTTCACGGCCATTAGTCGTTACTTTTAAAGAAACAAGGATGGTCTTGCCGTCCTTTGATACAAGCTGATCCTTTAGTTCCTTTTGATTGAAGTGGGTGAGGATTTCAGTAATGCCCAGTTCTTCTTTATGCTGTTCCAGCTCGTTCACTGCCTTTTTTGCAGCTGCAAAGTCATCCTTTGTGAGCTTTTTATCACGATGGAATACTAAGGCGGTTTGCAAATCCTCGCCTCTATTCTCACTTGATTGGACATCATGGAGAATTTGTTCCGCAATGGTTGACGAATACCCTTTTGGGACGGTAATTTGCCCTTTTTCCCGAACAAGGTTTTCCATGTTCGGCGCCACCATAAATAGACCGATAATTACGGCAATCCAAGCGATAAGGATGAACCATTTTCCTTTAATGATAGCTCTCATGTGTTATTCCCCCATTTCTTCGTCTTTCTTGCGGGCTAAGATTTGCGCAAGTTTCTCAAACGTCTGAATGAATGTCGTAATTTCGGTTTCTTCAAATTGAGTAATGATCGATTCAACTAAGAGATGAATTTTTTCTTGAGCCTTAAGGTATAGTTGATTGCCTTCTTCCGTTAATGTTAAGAAAACAATCCTGCGGTCGTTTTCATCGCGTGTTCTTTGAATCCATCCTCTGTCTGCCATCCGGTTAATAATGGCGGTGATAGCGCTTTTGTTTACATCAAATACAGCTGCTAATTCCGTTGATGTACAGCTACCTGATTGCTGGATATACCTTAATATATAGTGTTGATCGTTCGTTAATTCGTTGCTAATCTGCCTCTTAATTAACGTCTCGGCTTTTTTATGTACCTGAAAGGAAATCGTTACATAGCGGTCAATCAACTCTTGGATCATGCTGTTTTCCAACCTATCTTCCCCCCATTTGTTCTAAAGTTAGTTAAACTGTTGAACTATTCACGTATTAAACTATATAATGAAAAGGGGAACGGGTCAATTTAAAAAAATCGACAATAATTATGAGAAGGAATTGACTTTTTGTATTTGGAAATATATAATTTTTTCAACATATATATTGAAACAATGACGGGGATTAGTAAAATGAAGCGGTCTTACGCAGAGAGGAAGCCATTGCTGAGAGGTTTCTTAAGACGGTCATTCGAACCTGCCTCACGAGTTCTGTGTCGGATTATTTGAAGATACAAGCGGATATATTCCGTTATCATGGAAAGAGTGTAAAGCAGCTGCTTACAAATGTAGGGTGGTACCGCCAGGCCTTGGTCCCTTTTTAGGATCAAGGCCTTTTAATGTGGAGAAAAGCAGAAGCATCTTAATCAGGGGCGCGGGGCTGGATGATTCGGCTTGGAAGGTTGTTTTTAGTCTTTTTATCGACACCATAGAGCCCCCAGGCATTCCTCGAAAAAACTATGGTATTCCCTTCACGTGATGCTGCTGTCGAAGCTTTCCTTGTGGAGCTGGACAATTTTTGAAAAATAATGAGGTGTAAAAAATGGCAAAGGAATTTGTAAAAGATGTAACCAGCATGGACGAGGATTTTGCCCAGTGGTATACAGATGTTGTTACAAAAGCAGATTTAATTGATTATTCAAGTGTGCGTGGTTCAATGATCATTCGCCCATATGGTTTTGCCCTTTGGGATAATATTAAAAATGAGCTTGACCATCGCATTAAAGAAACAGGGCATGAGAATGTGTATATGCCACTGTTTATTCCAGAAAGCCTGCTGCAAAAAGAGAAGGACCACGTTGAAGGCTTTGCACCTGAAGTCGCATGGGTGACACACGGCGGTTCTGAGGAACTGGCAGAAAGATTGGTGGTTCGCCCCACTTCAGAGGTGCTATTCTGCGAGCATTATAAAAATATCATTCATTCCTACAGAGACTTGCCAAAACTTTATAACCAATGGGCCAATGTTGTCCGCTGGGAAAAAACAACCCGGCCATTCTTACGGACGTTAGAGTTTTTGTGGCAGGAGGGACATACCGCCCATGCAACAGATGAGGAAGCTCAAGAAGAAACGATCCAAATGTTAAACGTATATGCCTCCATTTGTGAAGAGATTCTTGCCATTCCGGTTGTAAAAGGGCAAAAGACGGATAAGGAAAAGTTTGCTGGAGCGAAAGCGACTTATACCATTGAAAGCTTAATGCATGACGGAAAAGCGTTGCAATCAGGTACGTCGCACCATTTTGGAACCGGGTTTGCCGAAGCGTTTGGTATCCAATACACCGATAAGGATGGTAAGCTGCAATATGTCCATCAAACCTCATGGGGGTTTACGACGAGAATCATTGGGGCTTTAATCATGGTCCATGGCGATAACCGTGGGTTAGTGATTCCGCCAAAAGCGGCGCCTACTCAAGTAATGATCGTACCCATCGCCCAGCATAAAGAAGGGGTACTTGATTTTGCTTATGACTTAAAAAAATCCCTTGGACAAGTTGCCCGTGTTGATATAGATGCCAGCGATAAGAAGCCAGGCTGGAAATTCAATGAATATGAAATGAAAGGGATTCCTGTTCGCCTTGAGGTGGGGCCTAAAGACATTGACAACAAGCAAGTTGTCTTAGTCAGAAGAGATACATTGGAAAAGGTTGTTGTTCCAATGGATCAATTGGAAACGAAGCTTGTTGAATTGTTAGAAGATATTCAAGCAAACTTATATCATAAGGCCTTGAAGCATCGGGAAGAAAGGACCTCGGTAGCAATGACGCTTGAAGAATTAAAAGAAATTCTTGAAGCAAAGCCTGGGTTTATCAAGGCGATGTGGTGCGGTGAACTGGCCTGTGAGGAAAAAATTAAAGAGGAAACCGGGGCAACTTCACGCTGTATCCCATTTGAGCAAGAACATCTCTCAGACAAATGTGTCTGCTGCGGAAAAAAAGCAAAGAACATGGTTTATTGGGCAAAAGCATATTAAGATTATTGAGGGCCTCCTTGCAGGGAATGGCCCTTTTTTTAATGAAATGAAAGGATTTAAAATGGACAAACTTTCGGAAAAAAGGAGAGAGGTCCAAAGTGCGCGTGAGGGAGGAAAATGGTCGGCGCTGCGCACTTAGGGCGTTCCAAAGTGCGCGTGAGGAAGGAAAGTGGTCGGCGCCGCGCACTTAGAGCGTTCCAAAGTGCGCGAAAACCTAAGAAAAAAGAAAACCTGCGTTCTTAGAAAGGGACAAACTATTACAAAAGCCTCGGAGTTCCCCCTGATTGATTATATTTTTTTCAAGCTTTTCATTTTAGCAGCCTTATATTTTAAAATACCAAAAATAGCGGTCTTTAGGGCAGGAGGTGGATTAACGTATAGGACAAATAATTCAAAAATAGTAATATGTGATTTAAATCACTAATTAGCTGAGCTTTATTTCATATAATATCTCCTATGAACATAGTGAAAACTTAAGGAGTGTTTATTTTGTTAGACCAAAAAACTATTTCTATTGTTAAATCAACCGTACCTGTATTGGAACAACATGGGGAAACTATTACAACACGATTTTATCAACTAATGTTTGGAAATCATCCTGAATTATTAAATATCTTTAACCATGCCAATCAGAAGCAAGGGCGACAACAACGGGCGCTTGCCGGCGCAGTCTATGCCGCAGCCATGTATATTGATAATCTTGAAACGATTTTACCAGTCGTTAAACAAATTGCCCATAAACATAGAAGTCTTGGTATTAAACCAGAGCACTATCCGATTGTTGGAAAACACTTGCTGTTGGCGATAAAAGATGTCCTTGGCGATGCTGCAACCGATGAAATAATGGATGCGTGGACTGAAGCATACGAGATAATCGCTGATGCTTTTATAAGTGTAGAAGCAGATATGTATGAGGAAGCTGCAAACCAAAAAGGCGGTTGGGAAGGTTTCCGCGGCTTTATTGTTGACAAGAAGACAGTTGAAAGTGACGTCATTACCTCCTTCTATTTAAAACCTGAAGATAAAGGGGAAATTGCCGATTTCAGGCCGGGCCAATATATCAGTATAAAACTTGAAATTGACGGCGAAGGATATACCCATATTCGACAATACAGTTTGTCAGATGCGCCTGGCAAGGACTACTACCGGATTAGTGTTAAACGTGAAGCCGGTACACCCAATCCTGATGGGATGGTTTCCAACTACCTACATGATAGTGTAGAAGAAGGCGATATTGTTAAAATTAGTGCCCCAGCGGGAGATTTCGTACTGGATATTGATAAAAAAACACCAGTAGTCTTACTTAGCGGTGGTGTTGGCTTAACACCCATGATGAGCATGCTAAAAACAGTAGTTGAGATGCAGCCTGAACGAAAAGTTACCTTCGTCCATGCAGCGGCAAATGGAAAGGTTCATGCTCTAAGAGATGAAGTGGAAGAACTGGCACAACTCCAAAATGTGGCGTCTTATTTCTTCTACGATTCACCGACTGAAGAAGATCGGAAGAACAATCGATTTGATGTTGAAGGCTATATAACCCGTGAATGGTTAGAAAAAAACATTCCTACAAAAGAAGCAGATTTTTACTTCTGTGGTCCGGTTCCGTTCATGAAAGCTATTAACCGCTTTTTGAAAGAATTGGGAGTTAGTGAGGAGCAAATTCATTTTGAATTCTTTGGTCCAAAAGCAAGCTTAGTATAATGAAAAGAAAAACCCCGGTTTCTAAAAAAAATCGGGGTTTTGGTGATTTCTTAGAAGGATGATTTTTTTAACGCTTAAAGTTTGAATCCAAGACCAATTGTGATTAAATAAAAGAAAGAGCAGGCTAGAAGGGATTGAGTTTTTTGAGTAACAATATAATCCGTTCCATTACTATCATCGCAGTATCTTTATGTCTCCTCTGGCTTATTGGACTTGGCTGGGCTGTTGGAGAATATTATGCCGGGAAACCGAAAAAAGCCCCCCAAACCGCTAAAGTTGCAACCAAGGTAGCAAACAAAAAGGGATTAACGGTTGTCGCCTTAGGTGATTCCCTTACAAGAGGAACAGGTGATGAGGCAGGAAAAGGCTATGTTGGTGTAGTAGCAGATGAAATAAAGGAAAAAACAAAACGTCCTGTGCAACTGACAAACCTCGGGATTAATGGGCAAAGATCTGAACAGTTGAAGATGCAAGTACAGCAGGCAGAAGTAGGAAGGCAGCTGCAAAAAGCGGACGTGATCTTGGTGACGATTGGTGGAAATGACTTGTTTCGCGGCGGACAAGGGTTAATCGATTTCCAATCAGGTGACATTGCCGGGATTGAAAAGAAATACCTAAGTAATTTGAAATTTATTTTTGAACAAATCCGCAAAAACAATAAACAAGCGAATGTCTTTTTTATCGGTTTATACAATCCGTTCATTCAAATGGATCAAGGAAAAGAGATGTCGAAAGTAATCCGTCACTGGAATTATGATAGTGCTGAAGTAACGGCTGCCTTTCCGAAGATCGTCTTTGTTCCAACATTCGATCTATTTGAACTGAAGGTAAATGACTACTTGTATTCCGATAAATTTCATCCAAATAAAAAAGGGTACCGACTGATTGCTGAACGTGTAGCTTCATTGCTCACTTGGTAAGGAGATTTCAATTATGGAGAAAAACATCACATTGTCTGTTAAGGATTTAAAAAAAGTGATTGGAAGACGTGTTATCATCAAGGGCTTGACCTTTGATTTACGGGAAGGCGAGGTATTTGGTTTTCTCGGACCGAACGGGGCCGGGAAGACCACAACTATTCGTATGCTTGTCGGGTTGATTAAGCCGACATCGGGGAGTATCCACATATGCGGTTACAATATTGAAGAAGACTTCCAAGGTGCCTTAAAGAACCTCGGCTGCATTGTAGAAAATCCGGAATTGTATCCCTATCTTTCAGGCTATAACAATCTGCTGCATTTTGCCCGGATGCTCGAAGGGGTCGGGGAGGAACGGATCAAAGAAGTAACCGAACTTGTCGGCTTAACCGAAAGAATTCACGATAAGGTCAAAACCTATTCACTTGGAATGAGACAGCGCCTTGGAATTGCTCAAGCACTTTTAGGGAATCCCAAGGTGTTAATTTTAGATGAACCGACAAATGGATTAGATCCAGCCGGAATTCGCGAGATGAGGGAATTTATCCGTTTTCTAGCTGAACATGAAGGATTAAGTGTTCTTGTTTCCAGCCATCTATTAAGCGAAATCCAGCTTTTATGTGACCGGGTGGCGATTATTGTAAAGGGGACAATCATTCGAACCGATACGGTTGAAAATCTTTTATCCAATCGGGAAAAAATGGTCTGGCGCCTTGAACCTCTTGAAAAAGGAAAACAAATATTAAGTTTGGTAACAAGGATAGAAGAAAAAGACGATGGCACAATTTGGACCGAGTTTAATAAACAACAGACACCTGAATGGAATAAACGGCTTGTAGAGGAGGGTGTTTCAGTAATTGAGATGAAGTGCAAAATGCCTGTACTGGAAGATTTGTTTCTCGAACTGACCGGGGGTGATTCAATTGAATAAATTGATACAAAACGAAATGCTGAAGCTGATGGCGAAGAAACGCTTAGTCGTGATTGCACTGATTATCGGTGTCCTCGTCATTTTATTTACATATGCTCAATATAAACAAGTCCAAACACAGCGGGAAAAATTAGGAACGAGTGATTGGCGGACGATGGTACAGCAGCAAATCGTTGATACAACCAATCGCCTTAGCAGCAGCCGGCTTTCAGATGAGTGGAAAAAGCAGCTGCAAATAACGCTTCAGCAACAACAGTATTATTTGGATCATGATATTAATCCCGCTGAGCCAGGGGCACCAACCTTCATGAGGATATTCTTAGAAAACTCAATTGATCTATTTATCCCTTTAATGGTAATGGTCATCGCCAGTGACCTTGTCTCATCAGAGCACAGCCTTGGTACGGTGAAACTTCTGCTGACAAGGCCGGTGAAGCGGTGGAAGGTATTGCTGAGCAAATATATAACCCTTTGTTTAGCCGTGTCATTAATTATTGCAATTGCCGGTATTTTATCCTATGTTATCTCCGGAATTGTATTTGGCTATAAGGGTTTTGGAACACCGATTTTAACAGGGTTTAATGTAACGGATGAGGGTTTAAATACGTCTCAAGTAAAATTGTTGAGTCTGTGGAAGTTTCTATTAATGGACTTTGGGCTTGTATGGTTTGTTGCTATTGTTGTTGGCACGCTTTCGTTCATGCTTTCAGTGTTGATCCGCAGTACGGCTGCAGGAATGGGGGTTATGCTTGCGGCACTCATATCAGGTGCAATCCTAAATAATATGGTTTCCTCTTGGGAATCAGCGAAATACTTTTTTATGGTCAATCTTAGGTTAACCGACTATATGAAAGGGATGGCTCCTCCAATCAAGGGGATGGACCTTTCATTTTCGATGGGTGTTCTGCTCGTTTGGTGGGCTGCCGCGTTAATGGTATCATTTATCGTTTTTACAAAAAAAGATGTATATTAGAGAGCGGCCACACTCCACAAAAATGGAATGTGGCCACTCTTTGCCTTAATAAAATAGAGGGATTAAGGCATCTATAATAGGGATATTTTAATCAATGGCAGAAGGAGGGGGCGCTGCGATTGATTATTATTTTGCTGAAACTTTCAATGGTTCCCGTTTAACATGGAAATGCTGCTTAATGATCAGCGGGATTCCCCCAAGATTGAATAAATAACGGGCTTCAATTACTTGTTTCATAAAGGCCCCAAACAAACCGGATAGGCGCAAGCTTCCAACTAATCCAACAGCTGCCTTAGTACCTAGTGAAGCAACAGAACCTTTATGGTGGTATTCAAACGGCTTTAATTCTTCGCCACGGATGGTAGCGACAATATTTTTTGCACATACAGGAGCCTGCTGTAAGGCCACTTGAGCGGTTGGCGGCAACGAATCTTTTTCATTTTTCATAAAGCAAGAGCAATCCCCGATACTAAAGACATTTTTCATGTTTTTCACCCGCAGGAAGGGATCTACAAGAATCTTCCCTTTTTGGAGTGGTAGTCCAAACCTTTCGACAATGGTGTTTCCTTTTACACCACAAGACCAGATGACGGTTCGGGTAGGGATGTCAACCCCATCCTCAAGAGAAATTTTTTCCGGGGTACATGCTAAGATTTTTTTCGAAGTAATTAACTCGATATTATGTTTTTGAAAGAACTCTGTTGTGTATTGAATTAATGGCTCCGGGAAAAATGGGATGACTGATGGCGCGCCTTCAATGGCAATAATTTTTACTTTTTCAAACGGTATATCATGCTCTTTACATAATTTCGGCATCGCATCAACCAATTCTCCAACCATCTCAATTCCGGTAAAACCGCCACCTGCGACGACAAATGTAAGTCGAGATGGGTCCTGGTCCTCTTTATAAAGATTAAATTGTTTAATAATTTGATGATAAATGGCTTTTGAACTCTTAAAGCTGCGGATTTCGAATGCATTTTCTTTAATTCCGGGGATTCCGTACGTTTCAATTTCAAAGCCCAATGCGATTAATAAATAATCGTATGTGATCAAATCTCCGCCATGCAGATGGATTTCTTGTTTATTCGTGTCGACTGAGGATACTTCTGCTTTTAAGAAATGTGTCTTCTGCGAATCGATTAATTCAGGGATTGACAGGGCAATCTGCCGGTCTGCCGCTGTTGCCGCCCCAACTTTGTGCAATTGTGTTGTCAGGTAATGATAATCATGCTTATTAATTAAGGTAACATCTGCCTCTCCCGCTTTTAATAGCTTCTCTAATCTCTTGCATGTAATCATTCCGCCATATCCTGCTCCTAAGATTACAATTTTTGGTTTATTCATTTCAACCACTCCTTACTCCCCATAATAATATATGTGAAAGTCTTCACAAAGACAATTTAAAAAATAGACTTATAATTTGTATGTGAAGTAATTCACATTATCCCTTTATTCTAGAATACGATAGTTTGGGCTTGAACTCAAGTTATTTTCTCTAAATAGATAAGAAAATGGTAAATTTTTTTTGAAAAAAAGGGAATGATAACTTCGTACTAATTTAGTGTTTGGACAATATGAACGGAAGGTGAACAAGTATGAGGTTAAAAGTAGGATTGTTAGCTTTGGTTTTTGTTTTTTCTCTGCATGGGTATACAGAGGCTCACGGGCATGTGCCTGACACGAATAAAGAACAAGAATGGCATATGAAAATGTTGGAACGAGAACAACAGCTGCTCTCTTGGGTTGATCAGTTTACCCCGGAGAAAAAAGCCGAGTGGTCAAAAGTTCTTGAGGAAAAGAAGAAACTCCGTAGCAAGTGGATGAGTCCGGAAAACGCCAAAAAACGTGAACAATGGAAAAAAGAAAGAATGAAGAAGATTCAGGAGTTAAAGAAACAACTAAAGGAAGGAAAGATAACAAAGGAACAATTTGTGAAAGAAATTCATGGCGGTAAAGGAATGGCCGATTGGACATCATTTCGAGAACTTCGAGCAGCCATTGAAAACAAGGATGAAAAGTCTGCAAAAAATATCCTTAATCGGCTGTTAACCCATTATAAAGTACATAATGAAAAGTTGAAAGAAAAGCTGGCAGAATAAGTGTAGGTAGATTTTTACCTTTCTGCAAAATATTCCTATTTTAAAAAATGCATCAAGCGGGAATTGTAATCATAAGGGGGGGCTAAAGGATGCGAAAAGCGCTGATGATGACGACTGCTGCCTTAGGAGCAGCCTATTTACTTCGTAACGAAAAATCCAGAAAAAAATTAATGAATCAATTTCAATCGATGACTCAAAAAAAAAGATAATGAGCAAAAAACATCCCCTCACCATTAGAAAGGGGATGTTTTAGCCATTACTTTTTTAAATTCAACATCGATTCTTTTTTTGCCTCTTGAATGTCATCGTTCAGTTCCTTTTTAATATCATCCGTGATTCCATCGGTTGCCCGCTTAAATTCGCGTAGGGACTTGCCGAAGGCCCGGCCTATCTCCGGAAGCTTATTTGGACCGAAGAGGATTAATGCAAGAACTAAAATCAATATTAATCCTGGCATTCCAATATTAGAAAGCATGATTTCATCTCCTAAAGCGATGAGTATTTGTTCAAGACTATTATAGTGGTTTTACTGAAATTATTCTAGTATGCCCATTTAATTCTCAAGAGTTTCTAATTTCTTTAAATTTCCGTCATAAAAGTCTTTAATAGCTTTATCCGTGTAGACCCAGCCTTTCCAGCCAATGTGAATCGTATCCTTCATAAAGTATGGATCATATTCATGACTCGAAAAATCGGCAACTGGAAAGCCTTCTGCTTCAATTTGTTTCTTAATGCGTTGGTAGTAAGTGGTACGCCCTTTCTTTGGAAAACCGGTATAATCATACCATCTTCCATTCACAGGAACAGAAATAAACAATGGTTGTGCCCCAGATTCTTTAAGCAGGTCCAGCACCATTTGGAAATCCTCGTATTCAATCGATTTTCCATAAGAAGCTCCTCCCTTTTTACCCTTTAAGGAAGGTACCATCTTTCTTATTTTATTATATTGGTAGTTACTAATTTTAAAATCATTATTTGTTGCTTTTCGTTTACCGTAATGGCTGGCTTCGTCGGCCAATTGTTTCCATGTTTTATTCTTTACTTCCTGGCTGAATTCCCGCTTGCGGGAATGACCTCCTGCTAAAGTATAGTAAAGATCCTTTTTCACTAACAATTCACGATAGGCGAGGGCAAGAGGCCGAACGAATGCCCCCTTTTTCCTAGCCCAATGATTGTTTGTTATTTCCGCTTTATATATCGTTGAAAGAATAGGATCTTTATAAATTGGCGAGAATTTCAAGAGACGTTTGATCGCCTTTTTCTTAAGCTGTGGGTCCAGACTGTTGTTAAAAGCCAAATCATACCCTTGTAACGAAGAATAGTTAGGAACAAAATGGGCTTCGTCTGTCCCTTTCGGCTGGAACCATTGCGGTGACAAAATGAAAACGATTTTCTTCCCCTTTAGTCCTTTAGTATGCTCAGCAAAATTTAAAAAATGAGTTAAGGATGTCGTTCCGCCTCGGCCGATTAGAAACGGGGTAAACTCTGCCCCTGTTTCTTTAAAATAATTGGATGGGTGGAAGCGGTCCAGTCTGGCAAGCTCAGAGGAGCCATAAATGGGCAAATAACGAGAGTCCTTGAGCATTTTTTGCTGAACATATTTACCTTGAAACATAAATGGATTTAATTCGGTTGCAGCCTGACTAACTCTGTTTTTCGGAATCATACGCTCAACCCATTGATTTGGAATCACTACTAAAATAATCATAACAAGAAAGGCTAAAATCAAGGGTGAGAATACAGCCTTCTTCATCTCATATCAGCCAGCTGCAGCGCTATATTATTTGGTGTATTCCACACATCCCGATCGAATTCGGTAATCGGAACAAGGATACCAAAGCGTTCTTCAATTTGAACAAGTAATTCAACCGTCCCGAATGAATCCAATAATCCGGCGTCAAATAAATCAATATCTGGGTTTTCCTTAATACTATCGTCCTGACAAATTTCTGCTAATAGTGAAATTACTTCTTGTTTAAACTCCATCTTAATCAAACTCCTTTGTTAAAATAACTGCCCTGAAAAAATATAAAATCCAAAGCAGATGAAATGGAACGTAATAATAATGGCGATTACATGTGTAAACTTGTTTTGCGGCCACCATTTATGTTTTTTATTAAAACGTTCAAAAGAATTGAAAGCTACCATTAAAAAGGCCTGATACAAACCGTATAGTATATATTGTAGTTCTAGTCCATGCCAGACACCCATTAATAAAAACAATAAAATATACCCAAGGTTTGAGAGCATGTTGCGGTTTTTAATCCATTTCTTCTTCGTCATCCAAAAGATAAATCGCATATACACATAATCCCTAAACCAAAAGGAGAGGCTCATATGCCAACGATTCCAGAAATCTTTTATATTCCGGCTAATAAAGGGCTTATTAAAGTTTTCCGGAGATTTAATACCCATCAAATAACTGACGCCAATGGCAAACATACTATAGCCGGCAAAATCAAAAAAGAGATACAGGCTGTAGCCGTACATATAATAAAGATGGTGCTCAAATGGACTATGGGCAATAAATTTTAATTTGTTAATAAAAAAGTTTTGGATGGAATAACCAATAATGTATTTATATAAAAAACCGCGAAAAATCTTATTGATACCCTCGTATAATAATAATTTGTATTGCTCTCCAGAAATTTTAACTTCTAAATCTTTGGCAAACCGACGATAACGGTCAATCGGTCCCGATGAGATAGTCGGGAAAAAAAGAATAAAATAAAGTAATTGAGAAAGGGGCAGGTCCTTTTTTATCAGCCCATCTCTTGTCTCCATAATTAATTGTGTACCCTTAAATGTTAAATAGGATATACCAAGGAACCCGACGAACGTTATTGTTGAAAAATAAGGCAGTACCTTCGAAAGAGCCAATGGAAGAATCGATAGAATAACGGCCATATAAAAGATGGAATCTCCATTACTGTTCTTTCGGTAATGAATGTATACCTTTATCAATACTACCTGCCAAATGGTAAAGAGACTTAAGGCAATCGCTTGCTGAATAGATGAAGCAAAGATTATGGCAAGCGCCAGTATCGTTACAAACATATTATAATGATGAAATCTTTTCCCTCGCAAACCAAGAATAATCGTAGGTGCTAAAAGAATGGCAAGGATGAAAAAGAATGTAAAAGAACCATATGGTGTCATTGTACTACCATTTCCCTAAACTTTTTTCGGTCCATTTTCCCATTTGAGGTCATCGGCAGCTCTTTATAATAGGAGAACTTTCTTGGAATCATATAAGCCGGGATGACCTCTTTGAGTTCTTTTTTAATGGCATTTGTTAATTGATATTCTTTTTCAAACTCATGGTTCTCAGGGATGATTGCCGCCAGTAAATATTCAATTTTCTCATTTTGGTAGATCGGTATAACGGCAGCTGATTTCACGTATTGACAATTAGTAATATAGTGTTCAATTTCTTCAAGTTCCATACGATAACCGTGCAGTTTGATTTGAAAATCAATCCGGCCTTTGTAAAATATGATCCCTTGCTCATCCATATAGGCGGCATCGCCGGTTCGATAGGCTTGTTCCCCGTGGATAAGGAAGAATGACTTATCGGTAAGCTCTTGCTCCCCTAGATAGCCTTTACTTACACTTGGACCAACAATAATCATTTCGCCTTTTTCCCCGGGCTGAACCGCAGCGTCATTTTCATCAACAATTAAAATACGGGTATCCCCCTTCGGTCTTCCAATTGGGAGATTCTGACAAGACTCTAGTATTTCGTCTGTTACTTCTATGGAGGTCACAGCAACTGTTGCCTCAGTCGGACCATAGGTATTGAATATTTGTGCTTTAGGAAACCGTTCCTTCAACTGGCGGCAAATCGAAACAGGTAAAATTTCGCCGCAAAACAAAAACACACGAAGTTCGGGCAATAATTCGTCTGTAAACGACGGATCCATTAAACACATTTGGACAAAAGAGGGTGTTGAGGTCCAAACCCCAGTCTTTGATTTGGCGAGTGCTTCAAATAACAATTTTGGTCTGGCAATCATCTCTTTTGTAATGGCAAAAATGGTTCCGCCACTGGCAAGGGCAGGATAAAGGTCCATAACCGATAAATCAAAGGAATAGGGTGCTTGATTTAAAAAGCGTAAATTCCCTTTGAGCGGAAAGTCCTCAACCATCCAATCGACAAAGCTTTGCAGGTTATGAGCGGAAATCTGCACCCCTTTAGGATTTCCGGTACTTCCCGATGTATAAATAATATAAAAATTCTCCCCACCGGTAACCCAATTGGCCGGATCCACTTCCTGATGTAGAAATGGCTCAGCTAAGAGATTTTCATAGTTCAAAATAGTGACAGTGAAATCATCCAACACTAATTCCTCTTTAGTGGTATTGATGATCAGTTCAGCTTGTGAACTAGTAAGGATTTTTCCGATCCTTTCTATTGGGATGGATACATCAACAGGGATATACGAGAAACCTGCTTTTACACAGCCAAGAAATGACTCGATCATGGAAGCATCCATATGACCATAAACGATGATAGGCAAGTGCCGATCAAAGTTTTCTTGTAAAAGAAAGGCTGCTATTTGTTCAGAATGTCGCCAAAGTTCTCCATATGTGATTTCTTCAGTGGGAGAAATATAGGCAAGATGATCTGGTTTTGAAAATGAAAAACTTCTAATTTTGTTTAATAGTTTCATATTGATTGCCTACCTTTAAAAATCATTATAAATATAGGATCCGGAGCTTGCATCATTAAAGCCATACATGAAAAATAACAGTAGGAGGATTAGCAAATAATAGACAAACCGGCCCAGCCACTTTAGCTCTTGATTGGAAAAGAAATTATTAAATCTTTCAAACATTAATTTAGCCTCCTAATGAATGGTTAAAATTAGAATGACTAATTTTCCCATTTTTCCTTCTTAACATTGACTTTTCTATCATACTGGGATTTTATGTTTATTGCAATGAAAAAAATAAATAATCTTTCTCTGTTTTTTACGGTTGTTTTTATTTTGAGCCTTTTTTACAACATCCGCCATCGATTTATGTGACATTTACCTTACATTTTTGTAATATGAAAAAAGACCGTCTAAACGGTCTTGGTAACCTATATTACCATTAGATCTGACTGAATATAATGATATAGTAGTTTTGCCGTATTTTCAATCGATGATCGATGGGTACGCTCAAAGGCATGGGATGAATCAATTCCCGGACCAATTAAGCCATGGATAATATCTGCTCCTGAGCGGATTGCTGCGGAGGCGTCTGATCCATAATAGGGATAAATGTCCAGCTTATAATCAATCTTATTTTCCTCTGCAAGACGGATTAACTTTTTTCGTAATCCATAATGATAGGGGCCGCTGGCATCTTTAGCGCAAATTGATACGGTATATTCGTCCGTGGACTGACCGTCCCCCATCGCCCCCATATCGACTGCCAAATATTCCACCGTTTCCGGGGGGATATTGGAGTTGCCGCCATAGCCGATTTCCTCATTATTCGAAATGAGAAAGTGAGTCGTACAAGGCAGATTGATATTTTCTACTTTAATTTGTTTCATCAATTGAAGCAAAATTGCGACGCTTGCTTTATCATCTAGATGCCGTGATTTTATATAACCGCTGGGCGTTACCTCTACTCGAGGAGCAAACGAGACAAAATCGCCTACCTGAATTCCAAGAGCGCGAACTTCTTCCACACTATGTACTTTTTCATCAATTCGGATTTCCATATTTTCCTGATTGCGTTCTTTTTTGCCAGCATCTTTATATACATGGACAGATGTTTGGTGCATCAGGATGGTCCCGCTATATTTTTTGCCGCTGCTTGTTTCAATTTGGCAGTATTCGCCTTCAATTGAGTTGTACTTAAAGCCGCCAATCAAATCCATTCGTAATCTGCCGCTTGGTTTAATTTCCTTTACCATCGCTCCAAGTGTATCCACATGTGCGGTTAACATCCGGTGTTTCGTTGTATCTTTACCTTCTATTGTCGCAATTAAGCCGCCTTTGTGGTTCCTGCTTGTTTTAATCTCAAGTTCAGCAAGAAATTTTTCCACGAAGCTAATGACTTCATGGGTGTTGCCTGAAGGGCTGGGGATCGACACTAGGTCGGTTAATAAGGTTATCGTTTCTTCAGTATTTGGGTAAGCCATATAGCGAATCCTCCTAAAATTTACTCTTTCCTATTATACATCTATTGACCAATTTCATGTTGGGAAAGGTTTAAATAGCAACTTTTTTAATAATCCAACATAGGATAAATAGTGATGGATATTTTAACGAATAAAATACTCATTATTTGGGGATAAATGGGTAGTATTCAAACTATTTAAAAAAATGGTTTGAAAATCTTCAATAATAGGCAAGGGAGAGGAGAAAAATGACCAGAATCGAACTCTACCATCAGAAGCCGAAGCATTCGCCGTGGAAAGGTCTATTTCCTTTCATCGTTCTATCTATGATCTTAACAGCAGGATTGTTTATTGGCTGGTACTATTATCAAAATACGATCAAAATTGAAGCGCCGTCCGAAGAAGTAGGAAAGAAAGTCGTCATCCATCTTCCAAACGGTCAGAAGGTGTATACGTATGACCATTTGATTGTTAAAAAAGATGGTAAAACGTACTATAAAGGGGACCGTAATACCATTGATTTAACAGGCGGAACGATTTCTTTTGAAAATTGGAAAGAACCCGAATAAGAAAAGCTCAGCAGGGCGCTTGAGCTTTTCTTATAGTGTAAGAATTTATATCATTCGACTTTGAGAATTGTCCAGCTCCACATGAAAAACTTCGGCGGCATCAGCATTGCAACGAAGGAGAAGCGATAGCTTTTTCGAGGAGGCCATACGCCGCTGACCAGGGTGCTTGCGTTTTTTTTATTTAAACCACCCTTTCCTTTTGAACCACCACGACATCAAAAGCGCCACTAAAAACATGAAGATTAATGTTCCAAAATAGCCGTATTTCCAGTTTAATTCCGGCATATAGTGAAAATTCATCCCATAAAGACCAGCAATGAAGGTGAGCGGCATAAAGATGGTGGTAATGACCGTTAACACCTTCATGACGTGATTCGTTTGATGCGAATTGATGGAAATATAGCTGTCACGGATATCGGTAGTCAGCTCCCGGCTTGCCTCAATCATCTCCGTTAATTTCAGCAGATGATCATAGATATCAGAGAAATATTCTTTTTTTCCCTGAATAAACGTCACCCGCTGCGAATTCAGAATCCGATAAACAAGGTCGCGCATTGGTGTGACTGTGTGTCTTAATGAAAGGAGCTGGTGGCGAGTATCAAATAAGTCATCCAGTAAAGCTTCCATCGATCTCCCTTTCGAGTTCTCATCAATCTCGTTTAACCTATCCTCAATTTGATAGATGGGTGGAAAATAATTGTCCACCATTTTATCAATCACCATATATAGGACATGTGATGGATCCCATTTTTTTATGCTAGTTGACTGACTTAATCGGATCCATACCTCATTAATTTCCTGGGATGGCTTGTGATGGAAGGTAATAATATAGTGATCACTTAGAAAAAAATTAACTTCCTCTCGCGTTATGGTTCCTTGATTTAGCGCTTGTGTCACAAAGAAGGTATAATCCTCATAATAATCAAGCTTTGGGCGTTGCAAACGAAAGATACAGTCTTCAATTGCCAAAGGGTGGAAGTTTAACGGTTCTCTGAGGAAATCAATTTCCGCTTCCGTTGCTTCATAAAAATCAATCCAGTACCATAGAAAATCCCCATTCACCAGGTTGATCAATTCTATGTCTTTAGCCACTTGATGATTCTTTTTTATCGCGATGGTCCTAATCATAAATACTCCTTTTCAACTATCTGTACATTAATATATTCCATTCTTATTAAAATAAAATACCACTCATTGTAGGAATTTAAAAGAAAACAGCAGGGTAGAATTGATAAAAACAGGCTGGAAAGGAAGTAAAGGGCTAAACGAATCAATCCGAAGATAACGTTTAAGGTTTTAGACAAAGGTTCCAATTTCGGATCGAGGACTAATCGAATAGCAGGCGGCATTCCACGAAATGGAATGCCGCAATGATTCGGAAGCGTAAGAAACGTTTCTATTCTTCACCTCATTGCCTGGGGAATGTAGACGCAGAATGGTTCACTTTCTAGATAATCTCCGGTTACAGCATATGTCCTCGAGCGGGAACCGCCGCAAATTTTATTATATTCACAGATACCGCATTTGCCTTTATAGCGATCAGGTTGGCGGAGCTCCTTTAATACCTTTGATTCACGGTAAATGTCAGCAAGCGGGGCTTCCCGGACATTGCCGCAAACGATTGGCAGCAGGCCGCTTGGCAACACATCCCCAGTGTGGGAGACAAATACGAAACCATTGCCGTCATTTACACCTTTAGGGGCGCGTTTTAAGCCATCGTGCATCGAGGCAAAGTCGGTTGTAATCGTATCCTCGTAATGGATTTCTCCTTTTTCGACTAAATGGTCGCGCATTTTCTGTTGCAACACCACACGCCGATAATGCTGCGCTGCTGTTGTTTTGATGTCATATGGCGCTGTTTTACTCAGCTCATATAACCAACGGAACACCTTTTCATGTTCTGCCGGGCTAATACAGGCATCTAACTGTCCCCGGCCGGTTGGAACAAGCAGGAAGATGTACCACATTACCGCCCCCAATTCAGCGACAAGCTTGGACATTTCTTCAAGTGAATCATAATTGTAGCGTGAGATCACGGTATTAATTTGCAATGGCATCTCTAATTCATTTAATGCTTTAATTTTCTCAACTGTAAGCTCGAATGAACCGGGTGTACCACGAAAAAAATCGTGAATTTCCGGTGTCGGTCCATCGAGGCTGAAGCCCCAGCGGGATAGTCCGACTTCTTTTGCCCGCTTCATTCTTTCAATCGTTACATTTCGTGTTGCACTAGGAGTCATCGACACGCGCATGCCTTTTTTAATGGCATACTCAGCCAATTCAAAAAGGTCTTCCCGCATCATACAGTCTCCACCGGTAAACACGAGCATCGGATTATCCATTGCATAGATTTGATCAATTAGATGAATCCCTTCTTCATGGGTTAGCTCACGAGGATCTCTTGTGAGCTGGGCATCAGCACGACAGTGGACACATTTTAGCTCGCATGCCCTTGTCACTTCCCAAATGACAATAAACGGGTTTTGATCATAATCGATAGCTTTTCCCACTCCATGTGGATGTCCTTTTCCAATTCCTTGCAATTTCATCACCAGATTCCAATTAATTTTTTATTTCTATAGATTTATTATAAAATGTCTATTAGCCAGTGGATGGAAGCTTTGTTACAATATTTCTACATTCCCAGCCAACTGTCCTTGTGGAATCCAAACAAAAAAAATAACCCGGCATATGCCGGGCATTTCCAAAAAAATCTATATAAAGGGGGTGGAGGTTGAAAGGTTCTTTTCTTGAACCATGTGTATATCGTAACGAAAGAATATGAACAAACTATGACCGAAGCATGAAAAGTTTAAGAAAAAATTACTCCCGCCTCATTTTATAGAAGGTAAGTGTTTCCTTCGAAAACCATAAGCTCATACATAAGCTGACAAAACCGGTGGCGATTAATACTTCTCCGACGATTTTCATTTTTGCTGCTGAAATTTCCGCTCCAAAAATGACACCAAGAACGATGGAAGATAAAATCGATCCTAAATATCGGCATGTTTGAAATAATCCTGAAGTAGTGCCAATAATCGCTTTTGGACTTTCCTTTAACATTGCAACCTGAAGTACGACATTGCCAATTCCGTAGCTCAATCCCATAATCGATAAAATAATTCCAAGGACCGGATAGGAGGCGCCGACAAAGAAAAAGGTAAAGGCCAGGCCTCCGATAATCGATAAAAAGGCACCGACGATGATGGGCTGATGAACTCCCATTTTATCGACCCATTTTCCAGTAATCGTTGAGATGATGATACTAACCCCTGACATAAATAACATCAACAGGCCGCTTGTTTCCACACTTAACCCCATTACTTCCTGAAAATAGCTTGGCAGACCGAAAAATAAACAGTAGAAAAAGATATTCAAAAAGATGAACTGGGCATATACTAAAGCCAGTTTTGGCTGCGATCTAAAGATTCGGACATCGATAAAAGGCTCTTTAACCTTTAATTCTCTCCAGACAAAAAGAACAAAAAAGATGATCCCCAACAGGCCTGAAGGATAATGGATGTTTGCTTCAAAGGATAATAAAAACGAAAGGAAAAATACCATCCCCGCAGCAAAAAAGCCAATTCCGAGAAAGTCGAGATGAGCAAACAATCTTTTCATCGTATCCTTGTCCTTTTTAACGTCCTTGGGGAACATGTACCAGCCGAGTACAAAGCTAATGATTACAAACGGAAAATTGACCCAAAAAATCGCAGGCCAATCGCCCCAGACGATTAAGAAGCCACCGATGGTTGGTCCAAGTGCGACCATCGCTGAGGCAAATATCGCAAGTACGGACAAGGCCGAAGCCTGCCTTTCCTTGATATGTTCACGAATTAATGCGATACCTGACGGATAAATAGCACTTGAACCAATCGATTGAACAAGCCGCATACAAAGCAGCATGAGGAAAGTTGTCGAAAGGGGCGCCCCAATTGCCGATAGGGCGACAAGGACAAGTCCCCCTAAAAAGGTCTTTCTGCGACCGAAAATATCGCCAATTTTACCGGTTACCGGCTGGGCAACGGCACTGGCTAAATAAAATGACGAAATTAACCAGGAAACCGTCGTAAATGAAAGCTGAAAATCCTTTTGGATGCTGTGTAATGCTAGTGAAATCATTGATGAGTTTAACGGGTTTAACATCGTACCCGAGGCAACTGCTGCTAAAAATAATGTCCGGTTTTTTTTCAAGCCTTGTCATTCCCCTTTAAAAAATTTAAATAGGTCCTATCATACAAAAAAACTAGTATCATTCATTCAAAAAACCTGAACTCCAACTAGCTGGTGTATGTTAATAATCATCTCAAAAGAGGGGGATAAAATGAATGAATTTTACCTGCTAAATTTTTTTAAGTATATTATTATTTTACTTTAGCTATACCAAGGGCAAAGTGCTCCCATAGAATATTCTCTATTAACTCAGCCTGTCTTTCTTCACAATCAATAATCAAAATGATTTCAGAGTGTTTACCTTTTAAAACCCTTTTCCTTTTCTTTAGTATCAATTGGATAAAAAGTCTTATCGCCAAGCCAATAACAAATCCTGTAAATGCACCTATCAGCCCCCAATAAATGGGGCCCCAGTCTAATTTAAACCCTACACTCGCTCCAATAACCGCAAAGGCGGTAGCAAGTCCCATTCCTATATCAATCAGAGATATACCGTCTGAACGATGAATGGAATCGAAAATCTTACGTTCTTCTGTTCGATTATCTAGAGGAACAGCAAATATGCTTTCTTTTTTTACTCCGTTTTTTTCTAAGGTTGAAATTGCCATTTCTAGATAACTGTTCACTTCAAATGTTGAAAAAATCTGCAAAATTCATCACGTCACTTTTTGTCCTCTTATGATTTGGAAATCTGATGATTGGTAATTATTTTTTAAATAATTTCTTAATTCCTTTTCGAAAAGTTTGTTATTCTCAACCGTACTAATATAAGAGTCATATATTGCAAACCCGTAGTGTGAAGGGATAAATAAGAGCCATTCTGCCTTTAAAACGGAGGTAGCTTGTTTCATTTTTCCTAAAAACAAGAGGGAAATTGCCTCTTGAACATGTGAATAATAAAAAAAGCAGACTAACCACACGATGACAAAAAATGCTGTCAAAATCCTGTGAATATAGAGCTGCCCTAGACCGGGAATAAACAACGACCACATCACAGAGACAAGCGGGTTTCGCTTATCCAGGTAATTAATTTCTAATGATCCTAATGAAAATGAATTAAAACGGTGGTCCTCTCGTTCCGCTAAAAGATACACTCTATTCATATCTACTGTAGTCCGATAACTATCCCATATACCAAAGAGATAAACAGGGATATACATCAGAAGCCATCTGGTATCCAATACCTCTTTCGCCATATCGATATTTCCTTGAAATGAGTAAATCATTGCAAGATTAACATGGGCTTTCATGTTAACGAAGACTTCCCAAATAAATAATGCATATCCTCTAAGATACTTAGACAAAAGCATATGTCCGAATCCAGGGAATGCTGCTGACCACCAAGCAATGATATAAGGATTGCGTAAATGAAGTTGGGTAGTTCCAAGAATGCTGACATGGGCTTTATAGCGCCTGGCACTATTATCATTCGTATAGTTGTCCATTTTAAATCCACCTTCGGAAAACATTTACCTATTTAATCATTTCCATTAAATGGCCTTCTCTATACCCTTTTGTTTAATTTGGGAATAAACAGATAACACAATATTTTAAAATAAATCTTTTCATTCTAGGAATAGCCATCAACTTAATATAATAGCATTGGATGTTTACTCTAATCTGGCAATCTAGTTGGTTTACGGTGAGGCATTTCGCATAGGTTCATGGTAGCAGGAGGGATATGGATGGAGGTAATCGGAAGAAGTGTTATTCGTAAAGAAGCCGCTGATAAAGTAACAGGACGGGCGAAATATACAGATGATTTTGAATCGGTTCAAATGTTGTCAGGAAAGATGGTGATCAGTCCATACGGACATGCAAAAATCGTCAACATAGATACAGCTAATGCCTGGAAGGTTCCTGGAGTCAGGGCAATTATCGCCGGAAAACGATATCCGCTCACTGGCGAAACCATTCGCGACCGGCCGCCGATTGCAGTAGATAAGGTGCGCTATCATGGTGAGCCTGTCGCCCTTGTTGTTGCCGACACACCGGCACAGGCCAAAACAGCTGCCGACTTAATCAACGTACAATATGAATTACTACCCGTCGTCAACTCACCAACAGAAGCCTTTCAGGAGGGAGCCCCTCTTGTTCATGAACGATTAGGCGAATATAAGAAAGAAGCGGATTCCTATCCGGTGCCAGGCACCAACATTGCCACCCATACAAAAATTCGCAAAGGACAGATGGAAAAGGGTTGGGCTGAGAGTGAGACAGTGGTTGAGGCAAGCTTTTCATTTGCCCCATCTGATCATGCGGCAATGGAAACAAGATGTGCCACTGCCGAAATTTTTCCGGACGGAAAGATTATCATCATGACAGCATCGCAAGCCCCATTTATGGCAAAAAGATTAATCGCCGATTATTTTGGTGAAGATATGGGCAAAATCATCGTCCATACCCCGCTAGTTGGCGGGGCATACGGTGGAAAGGCTGCCGTCCAACTTGAGGTGCTCGCTTATTTGGCCTCGAAGGAAGTGGGCGGCAGGCCGGTGAAGATTTTCAATACGAGGGAAGAAGATATTCTGACATCACCATGTCATATTGGCTTGGATGCCACTGTCAAATTAGGGGCCGATCGAAATGGAATGATCAAGGCAGCAGAAATTCGCTTTTGGTGGGACGGCGGGGCCTATTCCGACAAAGCCATCGATGTGTCAAGGTCAGGTGCAGTGGATTGTACCGGTCCGTACAATATCGAAAATGTCTGGTGTGACTCATACTGCATGTATACGAATCATCCATATGCATCGCCATTCCGTGGCTATAGCCATTCTGAGCTTTCGTTCGTGATTGAACGGACAATGGATATCTTGGCACAAAAATTAAATATCGACCCGCTTGAATTGAGATACATCAATGCAATTAAGCCTGGGGATACGACTCCGACAAGGGTAAAGCTGACGAGGAGTAACGTAGGCGATTTACGAAAATGTATAGAAAAAGTAAGGGAATTAATCAAATGGGACGAAGGTGCAATAAAAGAAGTGAATGAACGAATCATCCGTGTGAAAGGGGTCAGCTGCAGCTGGAAGACGTCAACCATCGACGCGAATGCTCCTTCTGGGGCAATCTTAACGTTTAATCGTGATGGCAGTATCAATTTAATGTCCGGTGTAATTGAGATTGGAACGGGAACAAAGACGATTCTGGCACAAATTTTGGCTGAAAAATTGAAAATGGATGTTGATCGCATACATGTCCGGATGGAAGTGGATACCCAAACAACACCAGAGCATTGGAAAACGGTCGCAAGCAGGGGAACCTATATGGCGGGAAGGGCGGTGTTACAAGCTGCAGACGATGTGATAAGGCAGCTGAAAGAGGTCGCTTCCTGTGTGTTAAGAGCACCTGAGGAGGACTTAGTCGTTGCGGATAGCCGTGTTTTCTTAAGAGATGATCCTTCTATTGGTTTGGATTTTAAAGATATCGTCTATGGCTACCAGTATCCAAATGGAAACAGTATTGGCGGACAAATCATTGGTACAGGAAAGTTTATTTTACGCCATATTACCCACCTGGATCCAGAGACAGGCGAAGGAAAGCCAGGACCTGAATGGGCTCCCGCTGCCTATGGAGTAGAAATAGAGTTTGATAAACGGGATTATACGTACCGGCTAATAAAGGCTTGTACTGTTTTAGATATTGGTAAGGTAATGAATGAAAAGGCAGCCCTTGGTCAGGTTATGGGGGCAATGAGTATGGGGCTTGCTTTTGCGGGTCGAGAAACCTTCTATTTTGATGAACTTGGGCGTGTATTAAACCCACAGCTGAGGACCTATCGGCCGCTGAGGTATGGGGAAAATCCAGAATATTTAGTTGGTTTTGTAGAAACGCCCCATCTTGATTCTCCTTACGGGGCACGCGGTGGAGGGGAACATGGTTTAATGGGGATGCCCGGAGCGCTTGGAAATGCCTTGTCACTGGCAGCAGGGGTGCCGCTCAACTGTTTACCGCTTATACCGGAGTTTATTTGGCGGGCAAAGAAGACTTTCAAATAGTGCTTCCATTCGACTTCGATTATTACTTGCCTAAAAACTTAAAGGAGGCCGTGGAGCTCTATCGGTATCTAGATCAACAGGGAAAACAGCCGATGTTTTTTTCAGGGGGAACAGAATTGATCACCCTGGGAAGAATTGATTTGGCCTATACTGAAGCAGTCATTGACATAAAGGAGATTGCTGAATGCCAGATGATCCAGTTTAGCGACCATCAGTTATTAATCGGTAGTGCGGTGACTTTAACGCAGCTGGAGGAAGCTAATCCCTTTCCGTTATTGACTAGCGTTTCGAGTGAAGTCGCCGACCATACTGCCCGGGGAAAGATCACATTAGGCGGCAATATTTGCGCGCAAATTTTTTACCGGGAAGCAGTATTACCGTTTTTGCTTGCGGATAGCGAGCTGATAATCGCAGGTCCAGAAGGATTAAAGACGATTCAAATAAACGAAATTTTTCAAGAACAGTTACGATTGAAAAAAGGTGAACTTCTCGTTCAAACTTCCACCGATAAAAGGTTTATTGAGGCGCCGTTTTATGCGGTGAAACGCCGCCAGCAGTGGGATACCGGTTATCCGTTAATCACGCTGGCCGCCTTGAAAATGGGGCAGGAGCTGCGGGTAGCGATTAGTGGACTGTGTCCGTTTCCCTTTCGTTCGCCTGAAGTGGAAACCTATTTAAACAGATGGGGGCAAGCAGCAGAGACCAGAGTTGATAATGCCCTTTCTGCCCTGCCAAAACCGATTTTAGAGGATGTAGAAGGATCAGCTGACTATCGTCTATTTGTGTTACGGCATTTGTTAGTTGACGCACTTTCAGCGTTAGAGCGAGCGGGAGCTTAATAGATTGTAATAGGGGACGGTGAGAGAATTTGCCATTACAAACGATTACCTTACACATCAATGGGGAAAATCGACCTACGACCGTTCGTGCCTCGGATACGCTCCTATATGCATTAAGGGGGAGGCTTGGGCTAACAGGGTCAAAGCCCGGCTGTCTAAATGGGGACTGCGGGGCCTGCACCGTAAATGTGGATGGGTGGCCGATGAAGTCGTGCTTAATGCTTGCAGTTGAAGCGGTTGGGAAAAAGGTGACAACGATTGAAGGTTTGCATGATTCACCGATCCAACAAGCCTTTGTTAAGGAGTTCGCCTTTCAGTGCGGCTATTGTACACCGGGATTTATCATGAACTGTCATTCTTTACTTGAGCAGCATCCCGATGCTGATGACCAAACTATTAAAGAATGGCTTGAATCGAATATATGCCGCTGCACCAGTTACATCGAGATTGAAAAAGCTGTGAAAGCGGTGATGAGGGGGGAGTAGACTAGGAAAGGGGCACACAATTGTCGTATAGGCGTTTATAATTGTCGCATGGTACCCGCCAATTGTCGTATGGTACCCGCCAATTGTCGTCCAGGCGCCGCCAACTGTCGGATGGCGTTCGCCAACTGTCGAAAGACTCAACAGGGCACCTTTCATAAGGAGCCCTGTTTCATTTGAAAATACGTATCCAACACTTTTCGGCCGATTTTGAGATTTACTTTATTATCATTCTTCCCTTGGTAGGCCCAGGGAACGATAACCGCCATCGCTATTTCCGGATTCGTGCTTGGAGCATAACTGACCAAACTTAAATTCATAACCTGAGGCGGTTCTTTTCCATAGTGACTACGTAACGGACCATCATAAAAGGCTTCTGCGGTACCTGTTTTTCCAGCGGGGGCATACCTTGCCCCTTTAAAAAATTTGTAAGCCGTTCCCCCGGGTTCCTGCATAACTTTACGAAAGCCAATATGGACCCGGTGCAGCCATTCATCCTCCACATCAATTGTATTAAGCACGGTAGGTGGAATTTCCTTCAAGATGGGACTGAGTTTTTTACATCCATCTGTGGGACTGCGAATTTCTTTCACAATATGTGGCCGCATTCGGTATCCGCCATTGGCGATAGTTGAGACATACTGAGCAAGCTGCATCGCTGAATAAGTATCATACTGGCCAATCACAAGGTCAAGCAAATAACCTGGGAGTTTGCTTTGCCCCTTGAACCCGGTTTGTTCATTTGGCAAGTCAATTCCTGTTCGCGTCCCGAGACCAAAGGAGGCAAATGAATTTCGAATTGTTTCAAACGCCATTTTATTGGAAAAGTGAAGGGGTTTGTCGTATTCATAATGCCCTTTTCCAATTCTAATCGCTGTACGGAACATATAAACGTTTGATGATTTCTTTAATGCATTGACCTCGTTTAATCTTCCTAAATAGGCATAGGATTTCTTTATTGGTGTGTCTTTAATCTTAATCCCGGCATCATCAAACATAGTTCCCGGTGAAATAGCCCCCGTTTTATAACCGGTTAGAATTGTAGCCCCTTTAACTGCAGATCCCACACTGTAAGTTGACGTGAAAGTGCCCAAGGCATCATCCTGCATTTCTCGTTTTCCAGTCTTGCTGTTTCTTACCATCTTTTTACCGGACATTGCCATGATTTCACCGGTATAGGGGTCCATTAAGACAACATAGGCCCTGTCCGTAAAAGTGGTTCCCGGCAATCTTTTCGCTGCCCGAAGCTCTTGTTCAATAATCTTATCAACCGCCTTTTGCAATTCCATATCAATGGTTAGGACAAGATCCTTCCCCTTTTTTCCATTTGAGATAGGTTCGGTTTCGATGACATTTCCTGTTTTATCCGTAATGTTTTTTATTTTTTCCTTGTGCCCGCATAGGATTTCTTCATATTGCGATTCCAATTGACTTTTTCCCACCCGGTCGTTGCGGTTGTAGTCTCTGGTAAGAAAAAATTCCAATCGCTCAGCAGGTACCCCTTCTTCCGAACTAGTGATATTTCCTAGAACAGAACGTAATGTTGATCGGAAAGGGTAGGAACGCTCCCAGTCCGTTGTTGTATCAACCCCTGGCAGCGATTGAAGATATTCACTTACAACCGCAACTTCCTTTGCAGACACGTTTTTATTTTTCACCATCTGGGGGATGAATTTATATCCGCTTGAAAACTCTTTATAGATGGCAAGTACCTCTAATTCCTTTTTTGTTAATGCTTTAAGCTCTGCGGCCGTAATCCGGTCTACTTTTAATTTATATAAGTCTTTATCGGTTAATTTTTTGGCAGTATATAAGTTTTTTTCTTGTTTCGTTATTTTGGCATCGGCAAGTTTTGGGTGTTTCAAGATCCAAAAATGTCGTTTATCGTGATCCGTTACTTTGTCCGGCTTTTTCTCAATTAAATTTGCCAGCCGTTCAGCTGTTTTGAGCATTTCTGTTTGACTGAACCCTTGATTTGTGAAAGTAATCGCACTTTTTGGAACGTTGTCTACTATGACGCGGTCTTGTCGGTCAAACAATTTCCCACGTGGCACGGGATAACGAACTGTAATATCCTCTTTTCTTTCCAAGTCCTTTTTAAAATTTTCTCCGTGAACGATCTGTATAAAACCAAGTCGTAATATCAAGATGGAAAATAAGATAAAAACACTAAAAAAAAGCATGTTTAATCGAAAAGGAATATGAGAAGTTTTCTTATCCTGCTTGTCCATCTGTTTCACTTCCTTTACATGGATACGTAGCGTTGTAGAATTTAACTCCACCTCTGCCACATCCTTTAGTGGCATCCTTATCCTACTGCTTACTTTTTCCTTGGGCAGGAGGAATTTATGCAAAAAAATTTCCACTTAGGAAATTGTTATTTTTATGGATAAAAGGGTGGAACAAAGCAAAAGTGGAATTTAAAGAAACTATTGACAGACATTCAAGGTTATAATATATTAATAGTAATAAAATATTTCCTTTTGAAGGGGAGTAGCTGCTACAATAAAGTCGTCATTCTCGAGAAGTGATTTCTCCGGCTTTGTTGGCAACAAGGACGTTGTTAGCAAGACCTTTACTTTTACAGTAAAGGTCTTTTTGCGTTTTTTAGGCCTTTACTGTAAATGGTAAAGGCCTTTTTAAGTGGAGTATTTTAGAAAATATCTTAATTTTGAGGAGGATGTATGAATGGAATTATCTTTAATGCTGGAGTATGTCTGGGTTTTACTGATCTTAATTGGACTAGAAGGGTTATTGGCTGCTGATAATGCGCTTGTACTGGCGATCATGGTCAAGCCGCTGCCTGAGGAAAAACGGAAGAAGGCATTATTTTATGGTTTAGCCGGGGCATTTTTATTTCGCTTTGGATCGTTGTTTGCCATTTCGTTTCTTGTCGATGTATGGCAGGTTCAGGCAATAGGGGCCATTTACTTACTATTTATGGCAGGAAATCATATTATTCGTAAAGTTATTAAAGGGAAGGCAGAGGAAAAAGTCCCGAATAAAGAGGGTAACAAAAAGGGCAGCTTTTGGATGACGGTTTTTAAAGTCGAAATTGCAGACATTGCTTTTGCGGTTGATTCCATCCTTGCTGCAGTAGCCATGGCAGTTGTGCTTCCGAATACACCGCTGCCAAACATTGGCGGTCTTGATGGTGGTAAATTCTTAGTGATCTTTGCCGGTGGTATTATCGGGCTAGTCATCATGCGCTTTGCGGCAAATCTGTTTGTAAAGCTTTTGGAGAAAAGGCCGAACTTGGAAATTGCTGCGTTTGCCATTGTCGGCTGGGTTGGTGTAAAACTGGCAGTTTATACACTTTCACATCCCGAACTGGCCATTCTTAGTGAAAAATTTGCCCATTCAACAGAGTGGAAAATGATCTTTTACTTTGTTCTGATTGCTATTGCGACAGCGGGCTGGATGTTCTCAGGAAGAGGTAAAGAGAAGAAAGCCGCTGTCTAGACAAACTGGGCAGCTATTTCTGTAGATGGCTGCCTTTTTCAGGCAATAAAGAATGAGAACTCTTATAATAATTGATACTATTATCATAAAATAAGTTGTGAGGTTTTTGTATGAAATTAAGAGTGTATCTGATCATTGCGTTCGTCATTAGTATTACCTGTATGCTTGGCTTTGTTTGGACGTCCATGTTAATCAGTGATAGAGAAATCATCGGCTTTGAACGAAGGATTATTGCCGTGGTTCAGGGGATGGAATCGCCGGGCTTAACGAAGGTGATGAAAATTTTTACCTTTATTGGTTCAACAAAATTTGTTATCATTCTAAGTATGTTTCTTATTTTTTTTCTTTATAAGGTACTAAAGCATCGGTTAGAATTAGTATTGTTCATTACTGCTATAGCCGGGACTGCCATTTTGAATCAACTTTTGAAACAGTGGTTTCATCGTATCCGACCGGACTTTCATCGATTAATCGAGATTGGCGGCTACAGTTTTCCGAGCGGTCATGCGATGAGTGCGTTTACCTTATACGTAATGATTTCGTTCCTGCTTTGGCGCCATATATCCAGCAGGCGGTGGAGAAGTATTCTAATTTTCTTTAGCGTCCTCATGATTTTAGCGATCGGTATAAGCCGGATCTACTTGGGGGTACATTATCCAAGCGACATTATCGGCGGGTATCTTGCAAGCGGGGTTTGGGTGTCAATGGCCGTATTCTTTTTCCAATATTATAAAGAAAAACGGTATAATAATAAATATAAACCTGTAAGGAACAACAGGGAAAACCTCTTCTAAAAACTGGAGTGATACATATTATCAAGAATAGTATTCCGAATTTATTTACACTTTTTAATTTATTTTTTGGCTTTCTGTCAATCATGTATTCGGCGTTAGGGGATTATAAAAATGCGGCGATTCTAATCTTAATTGGAATGATGCTCGATAGTATGGATGGCCGCATTGCCAGAATGTTACATGTACAAAGCGATCTAGGGAAGGAACTGGACTCACTAGCTGATATTGTTACCTTTGGTGTAGCCCCCGCAATGATGGCGTATTATGCCTACTTTTCGGCATTCGGTGTTTTCGGAATGGCCATCTCTGGTCTTTTTCCGTTATTTGGTGCCTATCGTTTAGCCCGATTCAACATTAATGCCGTAAAATCATCGTTAAAATATTTTTCAGGTGTTCCAATTACTGCAGGTGGCGGAGTGTTAACCTTGTTTACACTATTTCATGGCAGGATGCCTAGTATCATTCTCCCGATTGCTTTTTTTGTCATTTGTATCTTAATGGTAAGTACAGTGAAAATTCCAAGCTTAAAAGAAATACCGCTGCCTAAATACGGCATCATTATTACCCTCTTTTTGGGATATGCGATCTATATTGTCTTCAAAAAAGAACAACATCGCTTCCCCTATTTTATTTACGTCGCCATACCGCTTTATGTAGCATTCATTGGATACCAGTTAGTCAGGACCAAACGGAAAAACAGTCTAAAATAAAATGGGTGTCAGGCACCATGTGAAATTTTCACATGGTGCCTGACACCCTTACAACTAGAAAGGAGATTTTCTATGATTCGACGTTTCTTTTCCTATTATAAACCGCATCGGAAGCTATTTATCTTAGATTTCAGCAGTGCCGTTGTTGTCGCTGTTCTTGAACTGGCTTTTCCTCTGGCGGTGCAATGGTTTATTGATGATCTTCTGCCTGAAAGCGATTGGCAGGCAATTGTATCAGTGAGCATCGGGCTGTTTCTCCTTTATTTACTTAGTACATTTTTGCAATATATCGTGAACTATTGGGGGCATAAGCTGGGAATCAACATTGAGACAGATATGAGGCAAGAATTATTCGAGCACGTGCAAAAACAATCGTTCCGGTTTTTTGATAATATGAAAACTGGCCATATCATGAGCAGGATTACAAATGACCTGTTTGATCTTGGAGAGCTGGCCCACCATGGACCGGAAGATATCTTTATTGCATTGATGACGTTTGTCGGTGCCTTTTGGATTATGTTCACCATTAACGTCAAGCTGGCACTTGCAACTATCTTCATTCTCCCGCTCTTAATTCTTTTAGTTGTGATTTGTAATGTAAAAATGAACAAGGCTTGGGGGCAAATGTATTCAAGCATTGCCGATGTAAATGCTAGGGTTGAAGACAGTGTATCAGGAAGCCGCGTAGTCCAATCCTTTACAAATGAAGAATTTGAGATTGCTAGATTTAAAACCAATAATCATCGTTATCGTGCCGCTAAACTCGGCGGATATCGTGTCATGTCCTTTAGTCTGTCCGGCATTTATATGATGACGCGGTTCATTACGATTATCGTCTTAGTATATGGGGCCTGGCTCAGCTTTACTAATCAGCTGTCATACGGTGAACTTGTCGGTTTTGTCCTTTATGTAAATGTCCTGTTTAAGCCGATTGATAAAATTAGTGCCATCATGGAGCTGTATCCTAAGGGAATGGCGGGATTCAAACGGTTTATCGAACTGCTTGAATTGGAACCGGAAGTAAAGGACACGGCGAATGCCATCGAAGTTGCGTCGCTTAATGGAAATATCAGCTTTGACAACGTGTCATTCCGTTATGACCAGCAAAAAGCGGTGTTAGAACATATTGATTTAACCATTCATGCCGGTGAAACGGTTGCCTTTGTGGGCCCTTCAGGTGCTGGCAAAACAACGATATGTTCATTGATTCCTAGATTTTATGATGTCAATGAGGGCGCCATTTCTATCGATGGAATCGATATCCGGAATATCACGAAAAAATCACTTCGCTCGCAAATCGGCATTGTCCAGCAAGACGTCTTTCTGTTTACCGGGACGATAAGAGAAAACATTGCCTACGGAAAACAGCATGCCACCTTCGAAGAAGTGGAAGAGGCGGCTCGTAAGGCTCATCTGGAAACTTTTATCGCCTCACTGCCGGATGGTTATGAAACCGAGATCGGTGAAAGAGGACTGAAGCTATCAGGCGGACAGAAACAACGGATTGCCATAGCAAGGATGTTTTTGAAAAATCCGCCCATTTTGATTTTGGATGAAGCAACGTCAGCGCTTGATACAGAAACAGAAATGGTGATTCAAGAGGCGTTAAATGAACTGGCGCAGAACAGGACGACATTGATTATTGCCCATCGGTTGGCGACCATCCGTAATGCCGATAGGATCATCGTGGTGACAGAGGATGGGATTGTGGAACAGGGCCGCCATGATGAATTGATTCGGCATGGTGGTGTATTTGCTAAACTGCATGCTGTTCAATTTCAGCGATAAAATTTCACCAGAGTTTTAATCTTAACTGTAATAATATTATGTTAACAAATAGACAAGACCTTTGATTGTAAAGGCATAAAAGTGTACCCTAATAGAAGGTATGCGTAGAAAGGAGTCAATACGATGAATGAAAATAATATTGAGATCAAACTCATTGCACTAGATATGGACGGTACACTCTTGAAAAATGATCAACAAGTTTCAGAGGCAAACCGCCAGGCAATTAAAGAAGCGAAGGAAAAGGGAGTAAAGGTAGTACTTAGCACAGGTCGCTCGCTCAACACGTGCCATGATTATGCCATTGCACTTGAACTTCAATCGTATTTAGTCACTGTAAATGGAAGTGAAATTTGGGATGAAAATTGTAATCTCGTCCAAAGGGTCGTTTTGCAGCCAGAATTGATTGAGTGGATGTGGGGCCTCGCCAAGCAATATAACACAGCATTTTGGGCAATTAATACGGAGCGAAATTGGCATAATGAAATGCCGGAAGACCTTTATTCAGGGGAATGGCTGAAATTTGGGTTTCATATTGATGATGAGGCTACTAGAGAGAGTATTTATCACAAGCTTACAGCAAAGGGTGGATTGGAACTCAGCAATTCATCTTTAAATAACATCGAGGTGAATCGCAGCGGAATCAATAAAGCAAGAGGACTTGAGTTGGTTTGCGCCCGGCTTGGAATTGAAATGAAAAATGTGATGGCCGTCGGGGACAGTTTGAATGATTTAGCGATGATCCAAGAGGCCGGAATAGGGGTGGCAATGGGGAATGCCCAAGCTAAAGTGAAGCAGATGGCGGATTGGATTACGGCTACCAATGAAGAAGACGGGGTGGCAAAGGCAATCCGAAAATGGGTATTAAAGGAAGCGTAGAAATTTTAAGGACATTATTCCTTCAATATGGAATAATGTCCTTTTTTTTTAATACGTATTTAATAGTGAGTGTAATTTTTATAGCTATAATCAATACTATTTTATAATTATTATTATTTAGTATTGATTTTTATAAAATTTATATTATAATCTATTTACGTTTTAAAAAAAGGTTACGAGGTGATCGTATGAGTGATGTAAACAAACACTTGACAACAGGAACCGGAGCACCGGTTGGGGATAACCAAAACTCCATGACGGCAGGCGGGCGTGGACCAACTTTAATCCAAGATGTCCATTTATTAGAGAAATTGGCGCATTTTAACCGTGAACGTGTGCCGGAACGTGTTGTTCACGCAAAAGGTGCCGGAGCACATGGCTATTTCGAAGTAACCAATGACATGTCCAAATACACCAAGGCAAAGCTATTCAACGGTGTTGGTAAACGTACCCCAATGTTTATTCGGTTCTCGACCGTCGCCGGAGAGCTTGGCTCTGCCGATACAGTTAGGGACCCACGCGGTTTTGCAGTCAAGTTTTACACGGAAGAAGGAAACTATGATTTAGTGGGAAATAACACGCCGATCTTCTTTATTCGTGATGCCATTAAATTTCCTGATTTCATTCATACACAAAAAAGAGATCCAAAAACACATTTGAAGAATCCAAATGCCGTTTGGGACTTCTGGAGTCTTTCTCCTGAATCCTTGCATCAAGTGACCTACTTAATGGGTGATCGCGGTATTCCAGCGACATTCCGACATATGAATGGCTACGGCAGCCATACCTTTAAATGGGTGAACGCTGAAGGAGAAGCGGTTTGGGTGAAATACCATTTTAAAACAGAGCAAGGCGTAAAAAATATGGCATCTGATGTAGCCGCCAAACTAGCTGGGGAGAATCCGGATTACCATACCGAAGATTTGTTTAATGCGATTGAGAATGGCGATTTCCCGGTATGGAAACTACATGTACAAATTATGCCGATTGAAGATGCGAATTCGTACCGCTTTGATCCATTTGATGTGACAAAGGTCTGGTCACATAAGGATTACCCATTGATTGAAGTAGGGCGTATGGTCCTAAACCGCAATCCTGAAAACTATTTTGCCGAGGTTGAGCAAGCTACTTTCTCACCGGGGACAATGGTTCCCGGGGTTGAAGCATCGCCGGATAAAATGCTCCAGGGCCGTCTATTTGCTTACTCTGATGCTCATCGTTACCGCGTTGGCGCCAATCACAACTTATTGCCAATTAACCGGCCAAGAGTAGAAGCCAATAACTATCAACGCGATGGGGCAATGCGGTTTGACGACAATGGTGGCGGTTCCGTTTACTATGAGCCTAATAGCTATGACGGACCGAAGGAAGCGCCGCAATATAAACAAACACCATTTGATGTTTCCGGTGAAGCGGCACAGGTTGCTTATGACCATGCCGATCACTACACTCAAGCCGGTGACCTCTACCGTCTCATGTCTGAGGAGGAACGGGAACGCTTGGTTGATAATATTGTTGCCGCGATGAAGCCAGTGGAAAGAGATGATATCAAGCTTCGCCAAATCCAGCATTTCTATAAGGCAGATCGCGAATATGGCGAACGCGTAGCAAAAGGCTTGAACTTACAGGTGCCGCAGCCAGTGAAATAAACGAGAATACCAGTAAAGAAAGGCCGCTCCTTTTAACGGAAACGGCCTTTTTTTTGCATTAGAAAAAAATATCTGCGATTTTGGACGAGATATCTGCGATTTGTATTAACTCGAATCCTTTACAGAAACATATCTCTAATTCATTTTTCTAAAATAATAAAAACATCAAATAAGTTTGAAGGAATTCCGGTGATATTATGAGAATAATAGAAATAGGATAGATAGAAGGAGGGGGTTACATGGGTATTAAAGTGGTGGAAAAAGAAGAAATAAAAGTAGTTGGAATTCCATGGAGTGGCTCGTATTTACAGGCGGACCAACTTCCTAGCCTATTCCAATTGTTAGAGGAACGCCTCGGGGAGGTGCCATTTCAGACGAAAGAGCCAGTGCTGATTGCACCATTCCATAGCCGGGAATCGGAGTTCACCTATTATGTCACAACACCTGTTGAAGAGATCAAGGATATCCCAAAAGGCATGGTTGGCTTTGTTATTCCTCGTAAATATTATGTTTGCACCACCTATAAGGGAAGTTCTGAGGAGGTTGAAAATACATATCACAAGCTTTTCGCTTGGATGGAGGAGTACGGGTACGAACAGGACCACCAAGCACTGAGCCTTGAAATCTATAGGGAAATGGATATGCAGCAAAATGCTGCGGGAGATCTTCACTTTGAGATCTATTTACCGGTCAAAACCTATAAAAAATAACCAATTAGCAGAAGTGATGAATGATTCATGCTAGATGAATGTGCTTAAATCCTGAGAAGAAGAAAATATGGAAAGAAAATATTTGTCGAATAAGCATATACAAATAATCAATCATTTTCTATAATGAAGAAGACAAAAAATATTATTAGAAAAAATAGGTGCTTTAAAATCAAAGGATTTTTAGCTTAAAAGGGAAGTTTGGTGAAAAACCAACGCGGTCCCGCCACTGTAAATGGGAGCAAGCCTATATAAGTCACTGTCAATTGATGGGAAGACATAGGATGCAATGACCATGAGCCAGGAGACCTGCCTATTTCAATAACGCCAATAAACCTACGCGGATGGGGAGGTGTGGAAGACTAGAAGGCTTTACTTTTTCATGGTAAATAAATCTAATCAGACCAACATCCTCTTATAACCGGGGATGTTTTTTGTATTGGCGGGAATATTTTTTGTTACATTATGGAAAATGAGGTAGGAAAAATGAAGAAACTGTACTCGCTATTGTTCGTACTCCTGTTAATAGCAGGAGCACTAGCCGGCTGTGCCGAAAAGAAGGAACAAGTTAAACCGGAAAATAAAGCAAATGTTGAAAAGAAAACGGAACAAGTATCATTCCCGGTAACCGTTAAAGATGCTCTTAATCATGACGTGGTAATCGATAAAAAGCCGGAAAAAATTGTATCTTTAATTCCTAGTAATACCGAAATCGCCTATGCCCTTGGCCTCGGAAAAGAGGTGGTTGGCGTTTCTGATTTTGATAATTATCCAAAGGATGTAACGAAGAAGGAGAAAATTGGCGGACAGGAAATAAACCTGGAGAAGATTATTTCTTTAAAACCGAATTTAGTATTAGCTCATGCCTCATCCGCCCATAACTCTAAAGAAGGTCTCCAGCAATTAAAGGATGCGGGCATTACCGTGTTAACCGTAAATGACGCGCAAAATTTCGACCAAGTATATAAATCGATTCTGATGGTTGGGAAAGCAACTGGAGAAACGAAGAAAGCGGAAGAGCTTGTTACAAGTATGAAGGATAAGTTAGCGGATATTAAAGAAAAGGCTGCCGGTATTAAAGAAAAGAAAAAGGTCCTCGTAGAAGTACAATCATCCCCGGATATTTATACCACAGGGAAGAAGACGTTTATGGATGAAATGTTAAGTTCGATTAATGCAGAAAATATCGTAACGGATCAGGAAGGCTGGATTAAAATCGATCAAGAAGCCATTATTAAACGTAATCCTGATGTTATTCTTACAACAGACGCTTATTCTGTAAAAGATCCAGTGAAACACATTTTATCCAGAAAAGGCTGGGAAAACGTAAATGCAATCAAAAACAAGCAAGTAATCTCTGTAGATTCTGACCGAGTAACGCGCTCAGGTCCTAGAATCATTGAAGGAGTAGAGGATCTTGCCAAGGCCATCTATCCTGAAGTTTTTAAATAATAAGTTTGCAGCCTATATCATTACAGGGATTTTCTTGATTATTTCCATTATATTGGGAATCTCGATTGGAACTGTCTCAGTTCCAGTTCCTATCATTTTAAAAATTATTGCTTCTAAAGTATTTGGTATTATTTCCCTTACAGATATTGAACCAATGTACACTAGTATTGTTTTGAATATTCGTTTGCCAAGAGTGATTTTATCAGGTCTTGTTGGGGCGTCCCTCGCAATTGCAGGGGCGGCCTTTCAAGGGCTGTTACGAAACCCGCTGGCCGATCCATATACATTAGGTGTATCCTCTGGTGCATCGGTTGGTGCAGTCATTACCCTATTTTTCAAGATATCCATTCCAATTATCGGCTTTTTTACTCTGCCATTATTGAGTATCCTGTTTTCCTTGATTACAATCTTTTGTGTACTTACTTTTGCCCGAAAAATCGAACGCTCGATGCGGGTGGAAACCATTATTTTAACAGGGATTATTTTTAGTTCCTTTTTAGGAGCATTGATTTCACTTATGATTGCCTTAACTGGGGATGAACTGCGGCAGATTATTGGCTGGCTGCTTGGAAGTGTCTCGATGCGCGGCTGGGATTACATTAAGATTATTCTGCCATTCTTTATCGTTGGCTCAGGGATCTTACTTTTCAACGCAAAGGAATTAAATGCTATGTCGTTTGGGGAAGAACGGGCCCATCATTTAGGGGTAAATGTACAAAAGCGAAAGCTGATTGTCTTGACAGCTGGATCCATTTTAACCGGAGCAGCAGTTGCCGTGTCAGGAACCATTGGCTTTGTCGGTCTGGTCATCCCACATTTGGTCAGAATTGTCTGGGGTCCTGATCATAAGCATTTGCTTCCATTGTCAATAGTGACTGGCAGCGGGTTTTTAATTTTGGCTGATTTAATTTCAAGGATGATTATTTCGCCTACTGAACTTCCGATTGGGGTCATCACAGCCTTGATTGGTGCCCCGGTATTTGCAGCCATTTTACTTCAAAGAAAAAGAATGGAAAGAAGTGGATAAGGATGCTGAGTGTTCAACATGTATCTGGTGGGTATTCAGGTGAAGCAGTCGTAAAAGATGTTTCATTTGAAGTCAAAAAAGGAGAATTGTTTGGCATCCTTGGACCAAATGGCAGCGGTAAAACAACGCTGTTAAAAATGCTAAGTGGAATCCTGCCAATTCAGCAAGGAGAGATTTATATCGGCGGGAATAGGCTGAAATCATACAGCCCTAAGCAGCTTGCGCAAAAGGTAGCCGTTCTCTCGCAGCATTCCACTGGGGCCTTTTCCTATACGGTGAAGGAGACGGTATCACTGGGAAGGTATGCCCATCAAAAAGGGTTATTCCAGACTTGGAGTCAAGCTGATGAGACAGTTGTTCAAAGAGTTATGAAGCAAATTGGAGTATCCTCTTTTCAGGATAAAAATATTCAGGAATTATCAGGCGGTGAGAAGCAGCGGGTATTTCTTGCCCAGGCATTGGCACAGGAACCGGAAATCCTCTTGCTGGATGAACCAACAAACCATCTGGATTTATCGTATCAAAAGGAATTGCTGGACCTTCTAAAACAATGGACAACGCAAAACGGATTAACCGTTATTTCCATTTTTCACGATTTGAACCTGGCTGGACTTTATTGCGACCGCTTGCTGCTGCTTGAGAAAGGAATCATCAAGATCAATCATATTCCGAATGAAGTGTTAAGGGAAGAAACCATTCGCGCTGTCTATAAAACAAATATCCAGAAACACCCGCATCCAAAGGTAGCCGCCCCGCAAATGGTGCTGCTTCCAGAGATGAATAGGACTGTTCCTTCGATCGAAATAAATGAATCAATGCTCCATCAATCAGCTGAATTCATCTGTTTAAAGTCGCCTATCCCTTTAAGGACGATGTCTTCGGGTGTGATAGGGGCTGGAACGGGCTGGCAGCACACATTTGTGAACCGCCATGTTCATAAAGACTATGACTGCAGCAACCACCGCTCCGAAATGGCTGCGTTTTTACTAACAAACGGATTCGAACCTTCAGAAACAGTAGGAATGATGACTGCAGTAATCCTTGAAGATGTCGTATATGATTTATACAAAGCAGATGGATTCTCGGTCTTTGCCGTTGTTACAGCTGGAGTTGGCAATGCTGTTGATGCCTCCAAAAGTGAGCTGCACACACTGGGAATGGTGCCAGGCACCATTAATACGTGGATTTTTGTCAATGGTGAGCTCAGTGAGGAGGCGTTTATTCAGAGTATAATGACGGCAACGGAAGCGAAGGTGAAGGCAGTCAACGAGCTGAAGGTGATCGATCAAGTGACAGGAACAATGGCTACTGGAACTTCGACGGATAGTATCTTGATCGCTGCCACGCAAACAGGAAGGGAATTGGATTATGCGGGAACCATTACCCCATTAGGGAAATTAATTAGTAAAGCCGTTTATCAATGTACAATAGAAGCGATTCAAAAATCGCGAAAGAGGAAATCATCGTGATTGGTTACCATTTAATCTCGATAACGATTGCTTATTTTATTGATCTTATGATAGGTGACCCTCCTAATTGGCCGCACCCTGTACGCTGGATTGGCTCTGTGATTTCCTTTTTTGAAAAGCGATGGAACAATGGACGGTATAAGAAATTAAAGGGGGTTTTGCTGCTCCTTTTGGTCTTATTCAGTGTATTGGCTGTTGTCTCTGTCATCATTTTTATAGCATATAAGATCCATCCAACGGCCGGGATTATAGTGGAAGGCATCATCATTGCCGCCACTATCGCTCAAAAAAGTCTAAAAGATGCAGCTATTGAGGTTTACCAGCCGTTAAAAACAGGTAATCTGCCGGAAGCCAGAAGGAAACTCTCCTATATTGTGGGGAGGGATACCGAGAACCTGAGTGAAGCAGAAATTGCAAGGGGGGCAATTGAGACGGTTGCCGAAAATACATGTGACGGGGTAACGGCCCCTTTATTTTGGGCGTTCATTGGCGGTGCCCCCTTAGCAATGGTTTACCGGGCAGCTAATACGTGTGACTCCATGGTCGGGCATTTGAATGATAAGTATAAAGAGTTTGGCTGGGCCTCTGCCAAATGGGATGATGTGATGAATTGGATTCCCAGCCGGTTAACGGGTTTGGTTATGCTGCTAGGTAACCGACCAAAAAGAATGAGTGATCGCAAAGCCTGGATGATTTTGTTTTGTGATGCCAAAAAGCATCCAAGTCCCAATAGTGGCTGGGGGGAAGCAGCAGTTGCAGTTGTTCTGGGGATTCAGCTCGGCGGTGTCAACTATTATAAAGGAATGGTATCAAACAGGGCTAAGATGGGTGAGCCTCTAATGCCAATTCAAGCAGATCATATTATCAGGGCAAACGCTATTTTAACTAAAACAGTGTTTTTATTTTTGGTATTTTCATGGATAGGAGGAATCGCCCTTGAACTGGCCATCACATGGATCAAATCCGCAATATCTATATAAGACTTTAGGTATCGCCTTTCCCAAGAAGTTTATTGACTTTAGTGCCAATATTAATCCATGCGGGCCGCCATATGCGGTAAAGGAAAATTGGAATCATTTTTTTCAAGAAATTACTGTGTATCCAGACCCTTTTGCGATGAAGCTAAAGGAGATCATTGCAATAAAAGAGCAAATACCGGTTGAATCACTATTGATTGGCAATGGCGGGGCAGAGCTGATCACATTGGTTGCGCGAATGCTTGCCAGGAAAAAGGTCCTGATTGTTCAGCCATCATTTTCTGAATATGAAACCGCCTGCCGTGTCAACCATTGTGAGATTCTGTATTATCAATTAAAAGACTCCGAATTTGAATTAAATTTCACCGATATTCGTTCAAGAATCGCATCCGCTGACGCTTTATTTTTGTGCAATCCGAACAATCCGACAGGCATACAGTTTCCAGCCCAGGCAGTGATTTCAATCATTGAGGAATGTGAAAAACAAAATTGTATCGTAATCTTGGATGAAGCTTTTTATGATTTTTTGCAAGAATATCAATCCTTTATTTCGTATATTCATCGCTTTTCAAACCTAATTGTAATTCGGTCAATGACAAAGATGTTTGCCATTCCGGGTATTCGCCTTGGGTATTTAGCTGCACCTGCAAATATTCTGGAAAAGCTTCGCCCATTGCAGCCCCATTGGAGTGTAAATACATTAGCCCTGTTAGTTGGGGAGATTTGCTTAGCAGATGAAGCGTTTGTCCACAGGACCCGAGATTTTATCGATCAAGAACGGAAACGGCTGTTTGATTTTTACCATCGACATCAATTTATCGTTTCCCCTTCAAAAGTTAATTTTTATTTATTACGTGATCCATTGATAAGGGAACCGTTTATGTTGTTTAAATTTCTGTTGAATGAGGGAATCGTTCCGCGGCATACCTTTAATTTCCCTGGTTTGGATGGCAGATGGCTCCGCTTCGCCATTAAAAGTGAGGAAGAAAACAGTAGGCTAATGGAGGTGCTGGCCCAGTGGCGGACAGTCCATCATTAATCTTTGTTACTGGAGGAGTAAGAAGCGGAAAAAGCCGCTTTGCGGAGAAACTTGCTACGGAAATCGCAATGAAAACAAGGGGACAGCTAAACTATCTTGCTACCGGTGTCCCATCAGATTGCGAGATGTTCGCCCGAATTGAAAAACATAGGCGGGAACGGGAAACGGGAAAACACCACTGGAAAACGATGGAGAAGTCTGTTCAAATTGAAGAGCTTACTTTGGCGGTCAACAACCATGATATCATTCTATTGGATTGTGTTACGACACTGTTAAACAATGAATTATTTTCCGGCGGAGATGTCCGGGATGAAACTTTCCTATCTAAAGTAAAAGAAAAAATTATGAAAGGGATTATGGCAATCAAGAATCGAGCAAGTACGATGATCGTGGTAAGTAATGAAGTATTAAATGAACCGTTAGCCGGCAATGAACTTGTTTTTACGTATGGAAAATTGCTGGGGCAAATTCATCAGCAATTAGTCCAAGAAGCAGATAAGGTATTTTTAATTGAGGTCGGTATTCCTATTTTAATGAAAGGGGCAAAATGATGAAGGGAATCATGATTCAAGGAACGGCATCTGATGTTGGGAAAAGTTTTATCGTGACAGTGCTTTGCCGCATTCTAGCCAATGAAGGGATCAAAGCTGCCCCATTTAAGTCGCAGAATATGTCCAATCATTCGACCATCACTCGAGATGGCAAGGAGATTTGCGTAGCACAGGCAGTCCAAGCAGAAGCTGCGAAAATAGAGGCGACAGAATGGATGAATCCGATTCTCTTAAAGCCGCGTCCTAATCAGGAGTCCGAGGTGGTCTTTTTGGGTAGTACAATCGATACGATTTCCGGGAACGGATACCGGGAGGGCTTTTATGAGAGGGCAATAACAGTCATTAAAACTTCACTTGCCATGTTAGAAAAGGACTATGAAGCAATTGTAATTGAAGGAGCGGGCAGTCCGGTCGAAATCAATTTGAGAGACCGCGAGATTGTTAATATGAAGGTGGCGGAACTAGCAGATGTTCCTGTTGTCCTTGTAACGGCTATCGATCGCGGCGGGGCTTTTGCCAGCATTGTTGGTACTCTCGAACTATTAGAACCTAAGGAGCGAGAACGAGTTGTCGGTGTGATTATTAATAAATTTCACGGAGATGTCAGGTTGTTTCAAGATGGAATCACGTGGCTTGAGAAAAAAACAGGCATCCCGGTTCTTGGTGTGGTGCCATTTGTTGAGAATCATATGATTGACGTCGAGGACGCGCTTTCCAGCCAGCTTCCTTCAGCAATAACTGGAGATAAAGAGGCTAGAGATAAGAGATTAGATGAGATCGCCGTGCAGCTGAAAAGCCTGCTAAAATGGGAGTTATTAAAGGATATCATTCATCATTGGGGCAAAAAGGGATGAAATTTATTAGAGGTTTTTTGATTGGACTTCAATTTTTTACTGCAGTTCCGATCAAAAAACAGTATCCGATGGATCAGGAACATCTTAAACGGACCATTCAAGCTTTTCCATTGCTGGGATTACTTCAGGGGATGGTGTATTCCCTTTTTTTATATACCCTGCTAGAATATACACCATTTTCCCATGTAGCTGTTGCTTTTTTGCTCTGGTTACTAACAATTGTATTCACTGGTGGAATTCATCTCGATGGCTGGATGGATGCAAGTGACGCTTATTTTTCCTATCAGGATCCCGAAAAAAGACTGGAGATAATGAAGGATCCGAGGACAGGGGCTTTTGGTGTCATCTCTATTATCGTTTTATTAAGCAGCCGGTTTCTGTTTATCTATGAAATTACTTCAAATGCTCATTTGGTATCCTTTATTTTAATCTCGGTTATTCCTCTTTTTAGCAAAATGGTAATGGGAGTATTACTGCTGTCGGTTAGATCAGCGAAGCGGGAAGGCTTGGGCTTTATGTTTCAAAATGCTGGATCATTAAAAGTCCTATGGATTTATCCGGCTTATTTATTAGTTAGTGTCATCCTTTTTCCAATTACGGGAATTTTGTTAACTGCTGCAGTATGCTGTTATTTCTTAGCCCAGAGAAAAGTATTGAAATGGTTTGGTGGAATTACCGGTGATGTGTTAGGTGCGACAGTGGAAGGGACGGAGTTGATTCTATGGATGACCGTGTGGTTATTGCATTATATCGTCATGGCCTAACAGAAGAAAATAAACGAAAGGCCTATTTGGGCTGGAATGATTCACCGTTATGTCCGGAGTCGATGGCTTTGCCGGTGCTGCAGGAATATGATCGTTATTTTTCCAGCGATTTAAAGAGGTGTGTCACGACGGCAAAACGTTTATTTCCAAATGCCCGGTCCATCTTGTTAAAAGAATTAAGAGAAATGGATTTTGGCGGATGGGAGGGAAAAACATATGAAGATTTAAAGGATGATGTGCATTATCGACAATGGCTGATAAATCCTTTTCAATACAGCCCGCCAAATGGTGAATCTTTTCCAGCGTTTTTGAATAGAGTTGAAGCAGGTTGGAAAAAGATTGTGTATCAAATTTCCACCAGTAATATTCAGCGGTGTGCTGTCATCACCCATGCCGGGGTTATTCGATCTATCTTAACTGCCTATGCTCCAGAGTCAAAGGATTTTTGGTGCTGGCATATCCCTCATCATACCGGGTTCGAACTTATTTTTACAAATGATGCATTAAGGAGAGGTGAACGATGCATTTTGTTACAGGAGGTGCCTTTAACGGTAAAAGGGCATGGGTAAAGAAAACATATCCTGATGCCTGCTGGCTGTCAGCCTATGAAAATGTGCCGATGCCTTCCCTATTAAATGACATAGACAAAAATTTGCTTGTGTTGGAAGGGATTGAAATTTGGTTAAAGGAATTATCAGACCAAAATGATGCGAACCAATCCCGGGAAATTTGGAAGCACCATTTAGAAGCTTGGGGGGATTGGGAAAAGGCGAACACCAAGCGCCAGTTGGTTGTGATCGGGACGGATATCACAAAAGGAATCGTTCCAATGGAAAAAGATAACCGCCTTTGGCGGGATGTGACCGGCTGGGCATTCCAAGACTTAGCTGCAAAGGCGGAAAAAGTGGACCTTATTTGGTATGGCATCGATCAAACACTTAAACCAGGAGGAGATATGTAATGCGAATCTACACAAGAACAGGGGACAAAGGACAAACGAGTATCATTGGCGGCAGAGTGGATAAAGATGATATCCGTGTAGAGGCTTATGGTACAGTAGACGAGGTAAACTGCTTTGTGGGTCAGGCGATAACCGAACTGGATTCGGGAATTTTCAAGGATGTACTTGATGATCTTGAAAAAATTCAGCATGAATTATTCGACTGCGGCGGTGATCTGGCAAATGTTACGGAAAAGCGACCGTCAAAGCTGCAACAAGAATCCATTGACTATTTAGAAACGAAAATTGATGAGTATATAAAGGAAGCACCACAATTAGAACGGTTTATTCTCCCGGGGGGGACGAAGCCGGCGGCGTCGATTCATATCGCGAGAACGGTTACAAGAAGGGCAGAAAGGTTAGTGGTGACTTTACGAAAGGCTGACCCCAAAACTCCTGAACTAGCGTTGCAGTATTTAAACCGTCTGTCAGACTATTTCTTTGCCTTGGCAAGGGTGATCAACTGCCGCTTAAATGTAAGGGATGTTGAATATGCCCGAAGTGCGAAGGTGTTTCGAGATGGGAAGCGTAAGGATGAAAAGTAAGTTAAACGGCAAATTTATAAGCTGGTTAGCCATGTTTACGGCATTATCCGTAGTTGGAGCCGCAATCAAGATGCACAGTTTTTCTGTGGGAGCAGAAAAACGATGAGGAATGTATTGACTATCCCTTTTGCCGGTGAGACTTCTCTGGTTATTACCAGTGATAATAGCGGTGCTGTTGGGATGAAAGAGCTTGATGATGTACCAGTTCCGTACGAAACTGTTGCCTATTATTCATTTCGTGTAGCAGCAATGGAGTGTATTGCGGCAGGTGCTCGTCCTATTGCTGTTGTTCTCCACAACTTTTGTGGGAATGAGCCTTGGGACGAGCTTGCCAAAGGGATACAGAAAGGCTTGCTTGAGCTTGGACTAACGGATGTATCCATTACCGGCAGTACGGAAAGCAATTTTCAATTACTGCAATCAGCCATTGGATTATTGGTGATTGGTAAAAAACCGGCTGATAAAAAAACTGAAATTCCCTACATGGATGGCTTGAACTTGGCTGTCATTGGGCTGCCTTTAGTTGGCAATGAGGTGATTGACCAAGAGGGGCAGGTTGTTCCCTTGACTATTTTTCAAGAAATCAGTTGGTTGAATGGTGTAATGACTTGGCCAGTCGGCTCCAAGGGGATCTATTATGAGCTTCAGCAAATGTTTCCTGATGTAGAGTTTACAAGGGAAATGATTGTAACGGATGTAGATCTATTGAAATCATCGGGGCCTGCAACTTGTTTCATCGCAGCCTATCAGGACGAATCGGCAGATAAATTAATAAAGTTGGCGGGAAAGTATTTATATCCGCTAAAAATTAAATAGACAAGTGCTGCCTTTTATACATTTTGTAAATTCGCCCATATAATTAATAGATATCCCGCCCGAAAATCGCAGATATAATTTTTAAAAAATAGCACGCCCCAAAAGGCGTGCTATTGACTCATTTCCTTTACTTTCTCAACGATGGAATCGACAGCTTCCCCAATATGACGGATAACCTTCTTCGCGCCCTTTTTCCACTTTGGAGCCTGTTCCTTAATGGTATTCCCTAATTTATGGGCGTTTTCGTTTAATTCCTTGCTGATTTCCTTCGCTTGATCCCCAAAGCTATTATCTGCCTTTGTTTTTCCGGCAAGCTTGTCATTAATGGAGACGACATCGAAATTCTTCTTTGGAAGATGGGTGACTGAAGTCCTCATGATTTCTTTAAATATCGGCACGACATTTGCAGAACTGGAGCTTGGCAAATGATGCTGGCGGTCTGTTTTGTCAAAGCCAATCCATACCGCACCGACAAGATTGGGCGTGTATCCGACCATCCATTGATCCTTTGTCCCTGGGATACCTCTATATGGCAGCTGTGTCGATCCCGTTTTTCCGGCTAACGGAACACCTGGGATATGGGCACGTTGTCCAGTGCCGCTTTCGACAACATTTAGCAACATTGAAGTCATTTCATCGGAAACCTTTTTTGAGGTTACCTTTGTCGTGACAGGCTCCCGTTCAGCCATCACATTTCCAGTTGGACCGACAATTTTCGTAATGAGATGGCTTTCCTGACGCTTTCCGCCATTAGGGAAAACAGAAAAGGCATTGGCCATTTGCATCGGCGAGGCCCCTCCGTTCATACCGCCAAGGGCAATCGCAAGGTTCTTGTCCCCTTTTTCAACAGGGATGCCGAACTTCTGTAGCTTATCGAGCCCCTTATTGAGGCCAATTTGATCCAGCAGCCAGACAGCCGGAATATTCAACGATTCTTCCAGTGCCTTATACATTGGCACCTCTCCTTGGTACGTCCTTGAAAAATTCTCCGGCTTATAATTATTCCCGAAGGTTGTTGGCTTATCCTCAAGCTTGGATGAGTATTTATAGCCTTCTTCCAGTGCCGGTGTATAGACTACAAGCGGCTTGATGGCTGAACCCGGTTGCGCACGCAATTGCGTGGCCCGGTTATAGCCGCGGAACACGTGCTCACCGCGTCCGCCTACAAGGGCACGGGCCCCGCCTGATGCCGGATCCATTAGGACAGCACCACTCTGGACAATTTCTCCACCCATCCCTCGCGGGAACAGATAATTCTTGTGAAATACCGTTTCAAGTCCTGCTTGGAGGTTTTGGTCCATTTCTGTATAAATGCGATAGCCGCGGGTTAAGATTTCTTCCTGTGTAAGCCCATATTTGGAAATGGCCTCATTTAATACCGCATCCACGTAATACGGGTATTTCCGTTCAATAAAGCTGCCGCCGCCATCTTTTAAGCGAATCTTCTCCTTCTTCGCTTCGGTGTACTCGGCCGCCGAAATCATCCCAAGCTCCTTCATTTTGCCAAGGACAACATTCCTTCGTTTCACCGCCAAATCATAGTTATTATAGGGATTAAGGTAATTTGGTGAGTGCAAAAGACCGGCGAGCAACGCTGCCTCACTAATAGAGACATCGTTTATATCTTTATTAAAATATTTCTTCGAGGCGTTGCTGATTCCCCAAGCGCCGCCGCCAAAATAAACTTGATTTAAATACATTTGTAGAATTTCGTTCTTTTTATATACCTTTTCGATTTTTACCGCTAAAAATAATTCCTCTGCTTTTCGCTTATAGGTGCGTTCCGGTGACAATAGGGCATTTTTCGTCAGCTGCTGGGTAATGGTACTGCCTCCGCCGGTAATTCTTCCGGCAAATAGGTTGCCGAAAAAGGCACGGGCAATTCCCTTAATATCAAAGCCATTATGCTCATAAAAGCGCTCATCCTCGATGGCAACAACCGCATTCGGGACATATTTTGGCAGCTTGTCAATATTTACACCCTTTGTTCGATTAGTCGCAACATTCGTTGCTACATCGCCGTCTTTATCGTAAATAACTGTCGGCTGGCTTAAACCTTCCTTTAATGATTGGACATTTGCCCGGGTTGCCAGCCAGGCAAAATAAAGAATGGTCACCAAGATGATAACCAGAACGAGTAGCAGCAAAATTTGTGTTAAATGTCTCTTTTTCCAGAAACGGACAATGTATTCCCATAGTGGACGTAACTTTTTCATTCTTTCTCCTTACCTTAAAGGGATTTTTGCTTTCTATATAGTATCAGAATTTATATCAATCGACTTTGAGAAATGTCTAGCTCCACAAGGAAGGCTTCGGCAGCATCAGCAACGCACGAAGGAAAAGCGTTAGCTTTTTCGAGGAGGCTATACGCCGCTGACCAGGGCGCCTTTCGCTTTTCTTATTATAAGTTTTCTTTACGAAAAAGACCAATCAAAAATTTTAAAAAAGCTGTAGGGGAAATGTGGCTGCTTTTCGTCTATAAAGGTGAAGGAGGCAGAAGATGATTACAGTCGATAATTTAAGTCATGAATTTGTTATTGGTAAAAAAGGGAGACAAACGATTATTCCGGTATTGAAGAATATTTCGTTTAAAGTAGATCAAGGAGAAATTATCACTATCGTAGGGAGAAGCGGTTCTGGAAAATCAACATTGCTCAATGCAATTAGCGGGTTTATCCGCCCAAAAGAGGGTGAAATCTGGATGGATGGTGTGAAGGTATCCGAATTAAATGAGGCAAAGTTTGCCGACTTCCGGATTCACCATCTCGGTTTTATTTTTCAAAGCTTTCAATTAATCCCAAGCATGACGGCCTTTCAAAATGTGGAATTGCCGTTAATTTTAAAAGGTGTAAGTGAACGGGAGCGGAAACAGCAAACAGAGGAACTGCTAAAAAGAGTGGGAATACTAGATTATCAGGATCACTATCCTGGGGAATTGTCGGGGGGACAGCAGCAGCGGGTGAGCATCGCCCGGGCATTGATCGTCAATCCGCCCATCATTCTTGCCGATGAACCGACCGGCAGTCTTGACAGCGAAACAGAAGAGGAGCTGCTCCAATTTATTCAGGAATTAAACCGTGATTTAGGAATTACGTTTTTAATCATCACCCATGATGAAAAAGTGGCGAAAATTGGCCATCGGATTATTGAATTGAAAGATGGCCGGATAGTGGACAAGGGGGTGTTGGTATGAAACTAAGAGATCAATTTCGCTTTGTCCGACAAAATATGAAGAAAAATAAAACGAGAGTGTTTATGACCATCCTGGCAACGGCAATGGGCTGCGCCTTTCTGATAGTGCTTGCTTCGGTCGGATTTGGGCTGCAGAAATCGGTAGTCAAAGAGATGATGGAACAAAGAATTGTGACCCAAATCGATGTACACGCTAAAAATTTGAAAGATGGAAACGTACGTCCTATTAGCGATAAAGATATTCCGACACTTGAAAAGATAAAGGATGTTAAAGCTGTGACCCGACGGACCATGCTTCAACAGGAGGGTATCTATTCGATTGGAAATTACCAAGAGGGGACAGAAACGTATGTGACCAATTTTCCGGCAGAAGTAAAGGCAGGCTTTGAACTATCGGTTGGCCGGCTGCCGAAAGCTGATAATGAGATAGTGGTCGGCTACGATTTTCCTTTAAATCTTGGGACAAAGGACGAAGTAGAGGACTTGTATGATAATAAAGGTCATGTGAAGAAAAAATATCGTTACCCGGAAACTTTAGTTGGGAAAAAACTCAATCTAACGGTACAACAGTTGAAAAATGGCAAACAAGAAAAGAAAAAGCTGCAGGTAACCGTTGTCGGAATCGGGAAGAAACCAACGAAGGAATGGGTGGAAGATAAGAACGTATTTATTTCCGATAAGATGTTAAAAGAGATTGAAAGGTTTACAGGTACACCTGGCGGGGCAGTGCTTGGACCCAATGATCCGCTGCCAGAAAAGCTTGAGACAACTAACGGAAGATATGATCAAGTCAAAATTTATGCGAAAAACATGGAAGCTGTCCAAGGGATTGTCGATAAATTGAAAGAAAAAAATTATGAGACATATTCGATTGTCAATGAATTAAAGCAAGTCAATATGATGTTTACGATTGCTAAGGCAGGGCTTATCTTCATCGGAACCATTGCGATTTTGATTGCCTCCATTGGAATCTATAACACGATGACGATGGCAGTAACGGAACGGGCACCGGATATAGGCATCATGAAAGCCATTGGCGCCAATCCGAAAACGATCAAGCGGATCTTTTTGCTTGAAAGCAGCTACATTGGTTTAATCGGGGCTATCATTGGGACAGTTGTTTCCTATGGAATTAGTTATGCGGTCAATTTTTTGATTCCGCTGATTATCAAGCAGGCATTTGGTAAAGAAGAATTGCCGCCAGGTCTTACCTTTAGCGATATTCCGCCTATCTTACCGATTATCTGTATAGTGATTTGTTATGTCGTCACGATTCTTTCCGGACATCGGCCGGCACAGCGGGCAACGAGGGTTGATGTGTTAAAAGCAATGCGAAGAGAGGTTTAAATGATGTCAGGTTCCGATATGGAGCCTGGCTTTTTGTGTGAGTAGGTACTTCTCATGAGGCTTTTCGAATAGGATGAACTATCTTGTTAAAAAGGGGTCCTTCCTATGTGGTATTGGATAATTATTTTCGTTCTGGCTATCGTTCTCTTAGCTGTTTTGGAAGAATCAATCTATTACTGTTGGCACCGTTATGTATATGGAAAAAAACACGTAATGCAAAGGAAATGGCTACGAAAGATACAAGAGTGGTTATGTCAAAAAGCAAGGCAGCGAAAGGATGTTCAGTCAGAAATACAAAAGGGTGTTGACTCGCCATAGCGGCGGGTTTTTATGATTGGGAATTATTCTGTTGCTTCTTTTTAATAAAGCCTACAACCGCTTTTATAACAAAATAAACTGCGAAAATAGATAGGATGACGATATCAGTATGGCCCGTTACCTTAAAAGGTTCCATTTCTTTCGCGAAAATCCCGGAAAGACCGACACCCATTGCCACATCCATTAGAATAACAAGTAAGACCATGAGTGCTGACAAAAGCAGCATGACAAAGATTGTTTTCACCTGTTTCTCCCCTTATTGCGAGATTAATCCTATTGTTCCAATCTTCATGTCTATTATTCACCACGCCCCCCTTCCTCAAGGTTTTCTTTCCTTTCGATGGATAAATGAAGCTTCTTTGGATAACATAACCAGTACAAAAGCATTCGTTTTAAAAATGGGGCGATTTGTATGTCAATCATATCCAAAATGTTAAAAAAGAAACAAAAGCAAAGAAAAAATGATAATTATCGACAAAAGCTTGATCCATCAGATCCAGGGGAATTGTTGATACATAGAGCTTATCAGGAAAATCTAGCGCGGATAAAAGAGGAACTCGGCAACAGTTCGGATCTTGTCAGTAAGGAGATAAAAATTGGCAATATTCACGGAGCCATCGTTTTTATCGAAGGGTTGACTGAAAGTAAGGTCATCAGCAATTTTATTTTAGAATCCGTTATGCAAACAGGGGAAATCCCATTGGGAGTAGATTATTACCAATATATGCTAGACAAAACGGTAGCCCTTGGCAGTACAAAAACGATCACGAATTGGAATGATCTGTATGACTCATTGCTAAATGGAGATACGATTATTTTTCTGGAGGGCTATAATAAAGCGATTAGTGGAGGGACAGCGGGAGGCGAAAAGCGAGCAGTATCGGAACCGTCACAGCAATTATCAATCCGTGGGCCGAGGGATTCATTTACGGAGATGCTAAGAACAAATACGGCATTAATCCGCCGAAGGATTAAAAGTCCAAACCTTTGGACCGAGTCGATGAAAATCGGCACAGTTACGCAAACCGATATTGCGATTATGTATATAAAAGGTATTGCTGATGACAAAATCATTCAAGAAGTAAAAAAGAGATTAAATCGAATTAATATGGATACGGTTCTCGACTCCGGTTATATTGAGCAATTGATTGAAGAGCAAACCTATACTTCCTTTCCAACTACGTACCATTCAGAAAGACCTGATGTTGTTTCTTCCCAGCTGCTAGAAGGGAGAATAGCAATTGTTGCCGATGGAAGTCCATTTGTTTTGACCGTCCCGGCCATTTTTATACAATTTTTTCAAGCGCCTGATGATTATTATTCCCGTTTTGATTTATCATCGGCTCTTCGACTATTAAGGATTATCGCTTTTTTTATCGCTTTAGTGGGACCATCTTTATATATTGCGGGGACAACTTTTCATCAAGAGATGATTCCCACAACGCTGGCAATTGCTATTGCTGCACAGCGGGAAAATGTCCCGTTTCCGGCTTTTTTCGAAGCTATGATCATGGAAGTCACCTTTGAAATACTGCGGGAGGCTGGGTTGCGCCTGCCGAAATCAGTGGGGCAGGCCGTTTCCATTGTGGGGGCGCTCGTCATTGGCCAAGCAGCCGTTCAGGCGGGAATTGTTTCGCCGGTTATGGTCATTGTTGTGTCGATAACCGCTATCGCCAATTTCTCCACCCCTGTATATGCCATGGCCGTCTCAGCAAGATTGCTCCGTTTTGTCCTAATGGTATTAGCTTCATTTGTCGGTTTTTTTGGCATAATGGTAGGACTCATGATCATGGTCATTCATTTATGTTCACTCCGCTCCTTTGGGGTGCCCTATATGGAGCCATTAGCGCCTTTTAGCAGGAAAAATCTGCAGGATGTGTTCATTCGTTATCCACTTTGGGCCATGAAAAATCGGCCAATGCATATTAGCGAAGGTAATATGGTTAGAACCGGAGAGCACCAAAAACCAGGACCGCCGACACAAAGCAACAAAGATACATCACAGAGTAAGAAGGGGAATCAGCAATGAAGAAACAGTATCTTTCTTTATTAGTACTGATTAGTGTCGTTCCGTTGCTTGGAGGGTGTTGGAATCAGCGGGAACTGACAGATCTAGCCTTTGTAATGGCTCTTGGGATTGATAAAGGGGAGAAGAAAAAATATGATGTCACCTACCAGATAGTGGAGCCTTCAAATGTTTCATCAGGTCAAACTGGTGGCGGTGGTGGTGCCCAGGGACCTCCTATTGTCACCTATAAAAGTTCGGGAAATAACCTAACTGAAGCAAGTAGCAATGTAACGAAACAGATTCCGCGGGAAATCTATTATGCTCATGCAAATATTTTGGTCATAAGTGAGGAACTAGCAAGAGAGGGAATCCTGGACATATTAGATAAATTAGAAAGGGACACGGAGTTTCGAACAACAACAACAGTTGTTATTGCTAAGGACAATAGGGCAGAAGATTTAGTCTCCACTCTGACAAATCTTGATAAGATTCCGAGTTACAAATTTATCAAAACGCTTGAATCAACGGAATCGTTACTTGGCGAAAATATTAAAGTGACTATTGATGACCTCCTATCAGCTATTACTAGCTCTGGAAAAGAACCGGTAATTAGCGGCTTTACATTGATGGGCAGTCCAGAGAAAGGAACTTCACAACAAAACATCAATATGACGAGATCACAAGCATTGATCTTGGCAGATGATCTCGCTGTGTTTAAAAATGGAAAATTAGTGGGCTGGCTTGGTCAAAATAACAGTCGTGGTGCTGTTTGGTTACTGGGTAGAATGAAAGCAACAAATGTCGACTTTGATTGGAAAGGTAAAAAAGATGCCGTCAGTACTATTTCCAATTTATCCGATACGAAAGTCACTTTTACGGTTAAAAACGGGAAAATAACCGCCAATATTAACATTGAAACGATAATTAGTCTAAGTGAAATCAATCGTGCGTTTGAGATTAAAAATCCAAATGAAATTCAGGAGCTAGAGAAAAAAACATCTGTACAAATCAAAAAAGAGGTTGAATCATCGATTAAATCGGTACAAAAACTTAAAGCCGATATCTTTGGATTCGGTGAAAAAATTTATCGCCAGCATCCAAAACTTTGGAAGAAGATCAAAGGTGATTGGAACAATCGGTTTGCTGAGATGGATTATCAAATAAAAGTAAAAACCTATTACCGAGAATCAGGGATAAGGGACAACCCGTTTTGGAGCGATATTAATCAATAACGGAAAGGGGGACAGATGATGGAAAAGGCAAAAATAAGCACGAAACAATTATTTGCCCTAGTGGTATTATTTGAAATGGGCAGTGCCATATTAGTTGGGTTTCCGAAAAATCTGAAACAGGATGCTTGGATTGCTAATTTGCTAGGGATGGCGGAAGGAATTTTGTTATTTTTCGTTTATTATCGCCTCTATTTGTTTTATCCGAATCTCCCCCTGACCGGTTATCTCCAGAAAATAATCGGTAAATGGCCAGGCCGGATCTTAGGATTCTTCTATATCGTTTATTTTGCTTATCTCTCTGCAAGGGTGCTGCGGGATTTTGGCGAGCTATTATCATCGACAATCTACACTCGTACCCCTATTTTTTTTCTCATGACCTTGTTAATGCTGACGATTGCCTATGCCATTCAAAAGGGCTTTGAAGTCCTTGCCAGAGTAAGCGAACTTTTTTTTGTGATAGTTTATATAATGGCCATTTCCGGGTTCATTCTTATTATAAGTTCCGGGTTAATTCATCTGGAAAATTTAAAGCCGATGGTGGAGAATGGCTGGAAGCCGATTATAAAGACCTCTCTTAAAGAGACACTGACCTTCCCATTCGGAGAGATGGTGGTCTTTACGATGCTGCTGCCTTATGTACATCTATCTAAGAAAGTGAAAACGGTATGTATTTCAGGAATGATATTAAGTGGCATTAATATTACAATTGCAGCTGTGATTAATATTGCCACTTTGGGGGTTGATTTATTTACCCGCTCCTCCTATCCGTTACTTACGACTATTAGTAAAATCCAGCTTCTTCATTTTATTGAGCGGCTTGAAGTTTTATTTATGCTATATTTAATGATAGGCGGTTTTATTAAAGTGGCGCTTTTCTATTATGTGGCTGTTGCCGGAACAGCAAGCCTGTTTAAGTTTAAGGATCTTCGAAAAATCAACCTTCCGATTGGAATTCTGATTCTTTTAACCGCGATGATCATCGCACCTTACTATTCAGAACATATTGTCGAGGGGCTTGATATCGTTCCGATTTATCTGCACTGGCCTTTTCAGATTATCTTACCGTGTATCTTATTAGTCATTGCATTTATTCGAAATCACAAAAAAACAGCAAAGGAACCTGCTCCATAAAGAAAAAGCTGCTCATTTTAGACTGATAAGCAGGTTTTTCCTTTTTTACACGATTCTTTTTCCTAAAATGACAAGATCTCGTTCTATTCCATCTAATTCTGCCACGCTGGGGAGATGTGCCCATTTTTCAAACCCAAATCGTGTGAAAAGCTTTATACTTGGCTGATTGTGAGCGAAAATAAACCCAAGCAGTGTTTTAATTTTTAGGTCAGGGCAGGTGTCAATTGCCTTTTCAATTAAAAATTTCCCTATTTTTTTACCTCGATAATCTTGATGGATATAAACGCTAATTTCAGCCGTGCTATTGTAAGCAGGACGACCATAAAAAGATTGAAAGCTAAGCCAGCCGCAAATCTCCCCTCTATTTTCTACTACCCATAGGGGACGGAAAGTGGGGGAATGCCCATGGAACCATGGAATGCGGCTTTCAACACTAATGGGTTCTACATCTGCTGTCACCATTCTGCTAGCTATGGTAGAATTGTAAATGGCAACAATTGTTGGTAAATCTTTGATCTTTGCATCTCTTATGGTGAACATAATCAGTCATCATCCCTTCATTAGCATTATGTTAAACCTATTGTTGTACATATTCAATAAATAATAAAGAAAAACCTTCTCCTCATGAAAAAGGAAAAGGTTTTTCTTTGGATTTGGAAGTAAGGCTTAAAGCAAACCTCCAGATTTCGTTTCATTGCCATCGCCTTACCAGCGGTGGGCTTTGGCATTACTCCTCAAGATGATTGTGTTTTGCGTCATTTGCGTTTGGCCATTTACCTGAGACTTTTGACGCTTCGGCCTTGTCCATATGTGGTGAAATAGCTCTGACTGGGAATCTAAACGCTCTCTGTAGCTCATCAAATCACCTCATCAAAGGATTTTACGAAACGATGATATTCACTTATGAATATCATCCTTATCATTTGTAAATCGTCTAAAAAATAGTCAAAAAAGAAAAAAGTTCATTTTATACTTGTATTTTCTGAAATTTCCGAATAGAATAAAGTTAACATACTAACCGGTAGGTATTCAGCATATAATTTTGTAGCAGCAAAAAAAACTAGATTTCAAAAATGGGGTGAATGGTATGCATTTACGACTTACAGATGAACAAAAAATGGTCCAGCAAACCATTAGAAGATTTGTTGAAAAAGAACTGCTGCCACTTGAGAATGAAGTGCTAAGAAATGAACGGGAAGGGAAACCAAGCCTATCGCCTGAAAAACTTAGGGAGCTGCAATTAAAGGCAAAGGATGCAGGATTTTGGGGGATTAATACACCGGAGGAATATGGCGGAGCGAATCTCGGACAAATGATGATGGCGATTGTCTATATGGAGATTTCCAAGACATTTGTACCCTTTTCGTTTGGCGGTTCTGCAGATAATATTCTCTATTATGGGAATGAATCCCAAAAGGAAAAATACCTCATTCCGACAATTAATGGTGAGAAAAAATCCTGCTTTGCAATGACAGAACCTGGTGCCGGATCTGACACAAGAAATATTAAGATGACGGCGGTTAAAGATGGGGAGCATTGGGTATTAAATGGTGAAAAAACCTTCATTACCGGCGGAAATGAAGCAGATTTTGTGATGGCCATTGCCATTACCGATAAAGCGCTGCATCAAAAGTCAAACGGACGTGAAGGGGTAACCTGTTTTATCGTCGATAGGGATATGGGCTGGAAATCAGAGTATATACATACGATGGGAGAATGGGGTCCAGCCGGATTAGTATTTGATAACGTTCGTGTTCCCGAGGAAAATATCCTTGGCGAATTACATAAAGGGTATAATCTAGGCCTTGAGTGGATTGGATTTGCCAGGTGGGTAGTCGGGGCAAGGGCGGTTGGCGCCACAGAACGCTTATTACAAATGGCGATTGATTATGCCAAAGAACGCGAAACCTTTGGTAAGCCAATCGCACAACGGCAGGCGATTCAATGGATGATTGCAGATTGTGCCGTTGATATTGAGGCGGCAAGATGGCTTGTGTTAAATGCTGCCTTTACACTCGACCAAGGGGAAGATAATCGACATCTTGCCTCAATGGCCAAACTATACGGTGCTAATATGGGCAATAGAGTGGTGGACAAAGTACTGCAAATCCATGGCGGAATGGGCTATACAAGAGAATTGCCGATTGAGCGTTGGTACCGGGAAGCACGACTTTGGAGAATTTACGATGGCACCGATGAAATCCAAAAAATGATTATCTCCCGGAACCTGCTAAAGGGGCATGTGAAGGTAGGTCTGTAATAGGGATACCAGGTCCTTAAGTCATGCCAAATATCAGTTTACGGTTATAGAGAGGCTAGAAATGCCGAGAGTCTATTATTTTTTGAGGAGGAAGCAAGAATGGCAGGAAGATTTGCAGGGAGAACAGCATTTATAACAGGTGGCAGCCGCGGCATCGGCAAAGGAATAGCTGAGCGGTTTGCTGAAGAGGGAGCAAAGATTGCGATCATCGACTTAAATGAAGAGGCGTTAACTGAAACAACCCATGAGTTCAAAGAAAAAGGCTATCATGTCTATTCAAAAGTGGCCAACGTTGTCGATGCCAAACAAGTAGAAGATGTGGTCAAAGAGGTGTATGACCACTTTGGTTCCATTGATATTTTAGTCAACAATGCAGGGGTCATCCGCGATAACCTTCTATTTAAAATGAGTGATTCCGATTGGCAAACGGTCATGGATGTTCATTTAAAGGGATCGTTTCATGCGGCCCGCGCCGTTCAAAAATACATGGTCGAGCAAAAATACGGGCGTATTATTAATATTTCATCGACTTCTGCCCTAGGCAACCGCGGTCAGGCAAATTATGCTGCGGCGAAGGCTGGCCTTCAAGGCTTTACCAAGACGCTTGCGATCGAGTTGGGTAAATACGGGATTACGGCAAATTCAGTGGCACCGGGGTTTATTGAAACCGATATGACGAAAGCAACGGCTGAAAGAATGGGTATTTCCTTTGAGCAGATGGTTCAAGCGAATATTGCTGCTATTCCTGTTCGAAGAAGCGGAAAGCCTGCAGATATTGCCAATGCTGTCGCTTTCTTTGCGGATGAAAAATCATCATTCGTCAATGGTCAAGTCATCTATGTTGCCGGAGGACCAAAATGCTAATGTAACGAGGTGAAGATAAATTGTTCAAGGAACAGATTGGCAAGCGCTCAAACAGGGTGAAGAATACAGTCGAAAGAGGAGCCGTAAAGAAATTTGCCGAAGCGATTGGCGACCCCCATCCTATCTATGTTGATGAGGAGACCGGAAGGCGGTCACGATACAGAAACAATATTGCTCCACCGACATTCCCGAGGATTTTTGATTATGGTGTCATCGAAGGGTTGAACCTGCCGAATAAAGGGCTAATTCACGGTGAACAAACGTTTCGTTACGTGCGCCCACTGTTGGTGGGTGAAGATATTTACTGTTTTTCCGTCGTGAAAAACTATTTTGAGAAAAAAGGGAACTTTGGTGAAATGGGCTTCTTAGTACTTGAAAGCTTCGGCGAGGATTCATCGGGAAATAATCTCTTTAGTTCCACCTCAACTATCGTCATATCTGAGGCGGTAAGGAAGGGGCGGACCAAATGAGCACTCTTACGGAATTACAAGTGGGCGGGTCGCTAAAGGATATACAGCTTGCGCCTGTAACAAGGATTGATCTCATTAAATATGCCGGGGCATCGGGGGATTTCAATCCTATCCATACGATCGACGAAGAAGCGAAAAAAGCCGGTTTGCCGGGAATCATTGCCCACGGGATGTGGACGATGGGGAATCTTTCTAAACTATTTACCGAGTATTATGAAGAAGGGTTTATACAAGATTTCTCGATTCGCTTCAAAGGAATGGTATTTTTAAATGATGTGATTACACTTAAAGCAACCTTACATGAAAAAAAAGAAAATAAACTTTATTTCAATGTTCAAGCAATTAATCAAAGTGGAAATGAAGTGTTAAAGGGGAAGGTGGTTTATCAATTTTATTAATATAAAAGGCTATCCCGGCATTAGAAGCTGTAATGCTGGGTCTATTTTTATAGAAAGGAAAGTAGAGGATGCACATTAAGGATCTCTTTGATATAACAGGAAAAATTGCGATTGTAACAGGGGGCGGAAGAGGACTTGGTCAGCAAATTGCCGAAGGCTTCGCTGAGGCGGGAGCTAACGTTGTTGTTTGTTCAAGAAAACTCGAGTCCTGTGAAGAAGTAAGTGAAGGACTTAAAAAGCTTGGTGTGAAGAGCTTAGCCTTTAAATGCGATGTCACCAATCCTGAGGATGTTAAAAATGTGGTAGAAAAAACGGTTGAAACATTTGGCCGAATTGATATTCTTGTCAACAACAGCGGTGCAACTTGGGGAGCACCCGTCGAGGAGATGCCGCTTCAAGCCTGGCAAAAGGTCTTGAATGTAAATGCTACCGGTACGTTCCTCATGTCACAGGAAGTCGGAAAAGTAATGATTGAACAGAAATCGGGCAAAATTATCAACATTGCTTCAGTAGCCGGGTTACAAGGAAGTAATCCTAAATATATGAACGCAATTGGCTACAACGCCAGCAAAGGTGCGGTTATTACATTTACAAAGGATTTAGCAGTGAAATGGGGGCAGCATGGTATCTATGTGAATGCGATTGCACCAGGATTTTTCCCGACAAAGATGTCAAAAGGATTAATAGATCAGGGTGGTGAAGCCATTCTTGAAGGAACACCATTAAAGAAATTTGGCTCCAATACAGACTTAAAAGGCGTAGCTCTCTTTTTAGCAGCCCCTGCTTCGAATTTTATTACCGGGGATGTGGTGATTGTTGATGGTGGAGCCCATGCTATGTAAGGTACAACAATCATTGGGAGTAAACACCATCTTTCAGAAGGGAGGCGCCGATCATGGTAAAGATTATTCCCTTAAAATTAGAAACCCACTTTGCCGAAGGGGAAGTAAATGCCTTTCTTGTAATAGGTGAGACTGTGACACTTGTAGACACAGGAAATCCAGGCAAACATTCGTTTCACCAACTGAGGGGTAAAATACAGAGCCATGGGATTCAATTGAAAGACATCGATCACATCGTTCTTACCCACCTTCATGCAGACCATGCGGCGGAGTTCCTGCTATTCAAAAAGAAGTAGATGTACCCATCTTGGTTCATGAGCAAGCGAGGGAGTCTATCAATACTGGACTAAATGAGTTTGCTAGAGTCGACCGTTTTTTTAACCAATTCTTAGAGAGTTGTGGTGCCGATCCCCATTGGCATATGGCGCGAAGACGATTTAAAGAAGAAAACTGGCGTCATGTCGCTTATTTGCGGGACGGAGATGTGGTGCCTTTAGGCGGATGCGAATTTGAGGTTGTTCATGTCCCGGGTCACAGCCAATCTGATATTCTTTTGTGGAACCGAGAAACAGGTGCTGCTCTTGTTGGGGACCATCTTTTGAAAGCGTTCTCTGTTAACGCCTTTATCGAACCACCGCATCGCGGGGAGGCCGCTCGGCCCAAACCGCTCCTTCAGTACCGCCAATCACTTGAAAAAGTTCGCCAGCTGCCGCTTACCAAGATTTATCCAGGGCATGGTGAGAGCTTTACCGGCCATCGGTCATTGATTGAAAAAAGGTTTCAGGAACAGGAAAAGCGCTGCAACCAGATCTTACATATTCTAGCTGACGGACAAAAGAGTATTTATGAGATTTGTACGGTGATGTATCCGCATCTGCAAGAAAGGTCGGTGTTTTTAGGATTATCACAGATTCAAGGTCACTTAGATTTGCTTGAGCAGAGACAGCAAGTTCACTTTGAGCAAAAGGATTCGCTTATTGTGTACCATGCTATCTAGTATTCTTTCATCTTTTTTAAAAGGAGAGGATTTTGTGAAGCTAAAAGACCTGCTTGAAAACAATATCGCCGAGTTTGGTGAATATCCGTTTTTATTTTTCAAGGAAAAGACCCTAACGAATGTAGAAACGAAAAAGTATGCAGACCAATTAGCCTCAGGGCTGCGACAATTAGGAATTAATGTTGGCGACCGGGTGATGGTCTGCATGCCCAATTGTCCAGAAGTAATCATCAGCTATCAAGGTATTACGAGAATCGGCGCCATCATCGTCCCGGTTATGTTTACACTTCATTCAAAGGAACTTCATTATATCGCTCGCAATTCAGGGGCAAAAGTAATAATCACATCCTCCTATGTTCTTCAAAATGTAGAAAAATCCTTGGAAGGGTTGCCGGTAAGGCCGCAGGTTCTGGTCGTGGACCGGCCGACTGGTGAAAAGACTATAAACCTTTACGACGTTATGATTCAAGGCAGCAGTCATCTGTCAGTAGATGTAAAGCCAGAGGATACGGCTGTTATCTTATACACTTCAGGAACGACCGGAAATCCTAAAGGCGTTTTACTAACTCATAAAAATTTATATTCCAATGCAGAAAACTCGGCTAAACATAATCAGACAGAACGAGGGGCGACCCTTGGAGTCCTTCCGCTTGCCCATGTATACGGGTTAACGGTTTCCAATGTTTCTTTTCTTACAGGAGGATCGATCGTTGTTTTTCCAGCCTTCGACGCGAAGGAAGTACTTAAAGCGATTGAGGATTATCAGGTAAAGTCATTTTCTGCAGTGCCAGCGATGATTTATGCCCTTGTATCCTATCCTCAAGCAGACGAGTACGATACTTCCAGTCTTGAATCGGTGGGTTCGGGCTCGGCGCCACTGCCAGTTGCCCTTCTACACGCTTTTGAAAAGAAATTTGCTGCCAAGGTATATGAGGGCTATGGATTATCAGAGGCCGCACCGGTGGTAACCGCTCATTGTAATGGCATCGAGATTAAGCCTGGCTCTGTCGGTATTCCCATTCCAGGGGTAGAGGTGAAGATTGTCGATCATCACGGTGCTGAAGTCCCAAATGGGGAAGTAGGGGAGCTAATAGTCCGTGGTGACAATGTTACACCGGGATACTATCAAAATGAACAAGAATCAAGGCAAGTGTTAAAGGATAACTGGTTATATACAGGTGATGTGGCACGGATGGATGATGAAGGCTATCTCTATATCGTTGACCGGAAGAAGGACTTAATTATTCGCGGCGGTTTTAATCTTTACCCAAGGGATGTGGAGGAAATATTAAACGCCCATGAGATGGTTGCTGAGGCGGCTGTGGTTGGTGTTCCTGATGAACGGATGGGCGAAGAAATGGTTGCCTGTATCGTAAAGAAACAGGGAGCAGAAGTTACCGAAGAGGAATTGATTCGCTATTGTCAGGACCATTTAGCAAAACATAAAACACCGCGAAGGATTGTATTTCTGGAGACCCTGCCAAGAAATGGTGTTGGTAAGATTTTAAAAATCCATCTTCGTAAAACAGCTGCAGATATGGTGAGCGGTTAACCTGCAAACAATCACAAAAATAAATAATAAGGAGAAGATGTTCATGGAGAAAAGAACGATTTTAACAACGAGCAGCCGAGGATTATTGGAGGATTCCTTCCCCTATCGCCTATATCAAAAGGCAAAGCGGCAAGGAACTTGGAATCCAGCGGATATTGATTTCACCCAAGATCAAAAGGATTGGCAAACGTTGAATGCGGAACAAAGGGAGGATATCTTGCAGCTCATCTCCCAATTTCAGGCGGGGGAAGAGGCGGTAACCTTAGACTTGCTGCCGCTCATTATGGCTATTGCCAAGGAAGGCCGTCTCGAAGAAGAGATGTTTTTAACCACTTTTTTATTTGAGGAAGCTAAGCACACGGAATTTTTTCGGCGGGTTTTAAATGCAATTGGTGAGACAGGGGATTTATCTCATTTCCATTCGGATACCTACAAGCAGATATTTTATGAAATTTTACCTGCTGCAATGGAACGGTTGGTAACTGACCAATCCCCTGAGGCAATTGCTGAAGCATCGGTTGTTTACAATATGTTTGTGGAAGGGGTTTTGGCGGAAACGGGTTATTTTTCCTTCTATGCTTCTCTCGAATCCGCCGGGATCATGCCGGGGCTGCTTGAAGGAATTGGGAACTTGAAGCGGGATGAATCAAGGCATATCGGTTATGGCACGTTCTTACTGCAACGGTTAATATGTGAGCACCCGCATCTCTACGAGGTTGTTGTGGCAAAAATGGGTGAGTTGGCACCACTTGCCATTAGGATTAACCAAGAGGGGATTGATAACAAAGAGATTAGTTCGTTCGGAGGGAACCCTGAAGAGGTGATGAATTTTACCATGAAACAGTTGTCAGTCAGAATGGAAGTATTAGCAAGAGCTAAGGGAAAAAAATCGAAGAGATTTATAGAGTCTCAGATAGTGAATTAGGCGTTTTATAGCGTCGGATGGAACAAAATGGGTGTGGATACGAGGGGAATATCACGTAGAGGAGTTCTATGGGACAAAAAAAGGTGTTGGAGCGGGAGAAATGTCCCATAGAAAGGTTCTATGGGCCAAATC